>CAYNSR010000007.1:0-115193 GCA_964400125.1 uncultured Micavibrio sp.
ATCCGGTGCGGCCCGACTTGCACCACCGCGCCGCGCACCTGCACGACATCGCCCAGGATTTTACGCGCAATGGCACCGGCGGCTACGCGGCACGCGGTTTCGCGCGCGCTGGACCGCCCGCCGCCGCGCCAGTCGCGGTGGCCGTATTTGGCGTGATAGGTGTAATCGGCATGGCCCGGGCGGAACTTGTCCTTGATGGCGTCGTAATGCGCGGGCCGCGCGTCTTCGTTACGGATGATAAGGCTGATGGGCGCCCCCGTCGTCAGCCCCTCAAACACGCCGGACAGGATTTCAACGCTGTCAGACTCTTTACGCTGCGTGGTGTGGCGCGATTGGCCCGGTTTGCGGCGGTCCAGCCAGGGCTGGATGTCCGCCGCCGACAGGGCGAGGCGCGGCGGCACGCCATCCACCACCACACCGATGGCCGGGCCATGGCTTTCGCCCCATGTCTGGTATTGGAACAATGTGCCGAAACGGTTGCCGCTCATGCCCCAAGTCTACGGCTTTTGCGCTGCATCGCAATGATAATTATTTAGATTCAACGGATTAGGTATCATTATTTACATAATGCAAATAATTCCCCCTTCTGCTATCCTTTATCCGGATTAATCAAGGAGATAGAAGCGCTATGCCCATCACGTGCCGCCATGACGAAGCGATAGCGCTGGCCGATCCGGCCCGGCTGCTGACGCATGATGTCACGGGCGGGCTTTTTGCCGGGAAGCCGACCGTCATCATAAAGCCCGCGGCCCTGCGCGCGGATCGTGATGCGGTGGCCGACGCGACGATGACCATGGTCGATCGTTCGCTGCTGCCGGTGGCGGGTACGAAAGCCCCGGCCACGGAAGTACATCTCGCCATGCTGTATCGCCGTGCCGTTGATAAAATCGACCGCCACATACCGGCAGTGATACCCGAAAACAACCTGACCACCGTGTTCGCGCCGGATGATAATTATTCGGAAGACCGGATTTTAAGGCTGACGAAAACCTTCTCCCGCGCCGGATGCCCTGCCCTCGCTACGAACAAGAAAGCGACGCGTTATCAATCCATCTGTCATGAGCTCGGCCACGCCGCGGGCGGCGACGAACCGCAAGCCGATAAATTCGCCGCGCTGCTGACGCGCCGCGCATACCGGGACGATACGTGCGTGCGGGTGGTGGCGGATATGCGCGCCGTCATTACTGTCGCCAGCACGCTGGACATACTGGGCACAGAAAAATCCCTGCCCCGTGCGCTGGATTACGTTGAAGAATATGGCTGGAAAACGGTGGTGGCGAATGACAGCGCCTGCTCCCCGGCGCAGAATGAGATCGACGCCATGAGCGATGACGACATCCTACAATGCACGCGTGAGAAATTTGAAGAGCCCTATAAAAAAACCATGGCTTTAGCCAAACTGCTGCAACCCTTCATGAGTAAGGCCAGCGGCGCGCATATTCATGATATCTCCCGAGCCGCCGAGCAGCTTTGTGCCGCTATCAGCAATCTAACAGAGGATGCCGAGGTGCAGGTGATGGCCGCACGTTACGCCCTTGCCGCGCGTCGCCTTGCGGGTGGCGCCCCGGCCTACGCGAAGGCGGCACCATGAGGATCACCTGCCGCCGCAGCGCCATCATCGACCTGTCCAACCCCGTGCGGATAATCGACACGGATATCACTTGCGGCAAGATTGCGGGCGTTCCGACCATATTGCTGCGCCCGGAAGTGCTGCTGCAGCACAAGGACCGTGTGCGCGACCATATCGAAGACATGGTGGAAGACGCCGCTGCGGAGGAAAATTCCCGTTATGGCTGGGGCGAAAGGCTGAGCCGTTTTGTATCCGGCAAGCGCGACGCGTTCGGCCGTGCGGCGGGCATATTCCCCGGCGCGCTGGCCAAAGCCTTCAACAGCGCCAGCACGGACGCCATGAAACATGACCTGATTGTGCCCACCGCGCACATCACACGCCCCCCGCTTCAACCATCCCTGAACGCCAACCATTACGGCGCGGAATTCTACGAACCGTCCTATGCCGCGATTGTAACCATGGCGCCGCCGAACCTGTCCTTCGGCAGCTTGTTCGATTATCAACACTTGATAACGCGCACCGGCTGTCCGCGCATCGACCCCGGCATGGATATATTCCGCTTTCTGGTGGCGTGCCATGAAATCGGTCACGTGGCGGGCGCCGCCGAAGCGCAAGCGGACAAAATCTGTGCGCTACTGACCCGCCGTGCATATGGCCGGACACCGGCGATAGATATGCTGGCGGATTTCCGCGCGATTGAAACGACAATGACCGCGGTGTCGCGCCTGAAATGCGGCAACCCTTCCGGTGTGGAAGACAGCCCCTATGGCTGGGAAATGGTGGAGGCGCTGGACGACGTATCCGCCATGCCGCAACACCGGATCGACGCCCTGTATGATGAAGACATATTTGAAAACGTATTCGCGCCATACCCCCGCGACACGGAACGATCAAACGCGCTGGTGGGCGTGATATTCAATGCGCTTTCGGAAAAATCATTCTTCATGAAATCCAGCCACCCGCATGAAGTCGCGCAGGCTGCGGAAAAAGCCATGGCGGTCACCGCCAGAATAGGCGATCCCCTGCTGCACCGCATGACCATGCGACTGGCATTGGCGGCGCACCGCATCACGGCAGGCAACCGGGCCTATCGCTTTCAGTTATAATAAGGCTTGAGGTCTTTCAGAACCGCCGGGCCACATTCATAACCCGCGAGGTTTTTCACCATCAGTTCCTGGTTCATCTTCATCAGCGTGGCGATGAAGATGATTTGCGCCTTGGTCCACTTCTTGGACTCCTGGTCGTTCATCACAAAATCCTGTGCCGTCACTTTGGGCGCGCCCATGTTGCACAGCTCGCCGAAACCATAAATCTGCGATTGCTGGAAATAACGTTTCCGGTCGGCCAGTGGCACGGTTTCGGACAGGCCGGAGATTTCCTCCTCCACCATACCTTCCATCGTCGCTTCGGCGGCCTTGGATGCAGCAACGACGATTTCGTCGGATGCCGCCATATGAACTTCGGACGCGCCCGTCTTCTTGCACGCGGCAAGGGAAAGAGCGGCACAAACCACCAGCAGGATACGCTTGGACATGATTAAGCCGCCTCTGTCTTGCCCTTCGGGGCGATGGAGGTCAGCAGTTCCGCGGTTTCGGCGGCGGCGTCAACCGACACCATGCCGATGGTGTGATAACCGCTATCGACGTGCAGGATTTCACCCGTCACGCCCGCGCCGAGGTCCGACAGCAGGAACAGGGCGGAACCACCCACATCTTCGATGGTCACGTTACGGCGCAGCGGGGAATTCAGCTCGTTCCATTTCAGGATATAGCGGAAATCGCCGATACCGCTGGCGGCCAGCGTCTTGATCGGTCCGGCGGAAATCGCATTGACGCGAATATTGCGCGGACCAAGATCCGTGGCCAGATAACGCACCGACGCCTCCAGCGCCGCCTTGGCGACACCCATGACATTATAATGCGGCATGACCCGTTCCGACCCGTAATAGGTCAGCGTGACCATGCTGCCGCCATCGGTCATCAGCGGCGCGGCCTGTTGCGCTACGGCGGTAAATGAATAAACCGAAATATCCATCGTCTTCAGGAAATTGGCACGGGACGTGTTCAGGTATAGCCCGTCCAGTTCGTTCTTGTCGGAAAAGGCAATCGCGTGAACGACCCCGTCCAGACGACCCCATTCCTTTTTCAACGCGGCAAAAACCGCGGCAATACTGCCCTCGTCCGTGACATCGCAGGGCAGAACGACTTTCGACCCGACGGAATCCGCGAGCGGACGCACTCGTTTTTCCAGCGCCTCGCCCTGATAGGTAAAGGCCAGTTCCGCGCCCTGATTTGCCAGTTCCTGCGCAATACCCCAGGCAATCGAGCGGTCATTGGCAACGCCCATAATCAGGCAACGCTTGCCCGCCATAATTCCTTGTGCTGATGTCATCTTTCAAGTCTCTGATTTAGAAGCCAAAATTTCTGAAAACCTCCGGTATCCTACACAATTCCTGCATTTCGTCCAGCCCCCAAGGCAAAGGGGCTTTGACGTTCTGTTAACCTAAACATGCTAGTTTTGTCCTTGTCATTCAAAGACTTCGTATATTTTTACGGGGATTAAGACGGGAAAATGAGCCTTCAGATCGATGCCGTTCATCAAGCCTGCCGCGCCATCGCCATACAGATGCGCGACTATACCCGCACCCTTCATCTCAGCTTTATCGTCCACCACGAAGGTGAAAAACTCGAAGCCCTGAGCATGGCCGGACAGCAATTGCTAACCCACCCGGCAGGCGAATCCGCCATGCGGCTGATGCGCGATCAGGAAAGGGGCGAATATTCTTCCTATATCGGTCTGGCCATATGGAAGGACCGCGCTATGCTCGGCCTTTTGAGCAACCGCCAGATCATGGCGCTGACCACCATCAACATCGATAATTTCGAGTCCTTGCGCGAAGTGCGCTCCCATGCGTGGCACATGGCGTGGCATGCCATTCGCCATTATCAGCTACAAGACAATCCGGAATATGACGGACTGTTCGACGAAGGTATGATTAAACCGCTTTACGACGAAGAATCACTCCCCGCCGCCAATCTGCGCGCCGATATCTTCAGTGCCCTGATGTGCAATATCGATGGCGATCTGGATGCTGTGCGCCGCCTCGCGCATGACCGTTGCATGGCGGCCCTGTCATGCACGCACGGGCATTACCCGGAAAACTATCCTTTTCCTCTCGCGCTGGAAGCAACGCAGGCGTCACTGAGCGATATGCTGCAACGCCCCCCTTCCAAAAAACGCCAGATTCATGCTTCTCTCGATCTCGCTGAAAAAATTGCGCGTGAATATGACGACGACACGCTCGAGCAATGGATAAATTTTTGTAAACCCGCGCAGGAAATGGCATGGCGCGGCGATGCGATGGAGTTGATTTTGTCCGCCGCCGTATGCACGCCGCAAAATACCTATGTGCGCACTACGGGTTTTCTTGTCTCCGATATCCTGCATATCACCCCGGCATCGGTTCTGGCGCTGGAGGATCATCACAGCCCCTTCGCCGAAGACCGCTATAACCAGCGCCTGCACCAAAGCATGATCGAACGCGCCTTTGAAAAGGCAGCAAGCGTCGGTGTGCGGGACCGCAACGGACGGGCCTTCCTCGACGCCGCCAATGAACAAAACACCCGCCTGAGCGAAGGGCATATTTTCGGCTGGTGCGCCTTCGCGCTGCAGGCCGCCGGACGGGCTTTCGACAACGCCGTGGCCAACGGCAGCAAGACGCCCGCGCTCGACGCCCTGCGCCAGTTTGAACAGGAACAGCACCGAACAAGCTGGGACAGCCTGAAGGAACTGGGCGAAACCATCATCGCACAATATCGGCACGGTTATGCGGTGACCTTCAGCGATATTCTTGAATTTTGCGGAACGGGCCCTGCCCTTGCAGGGGTTTCAAACGCTGTTGCCTTTACCATCAAGGACCCGGGTTATCTGCGGAAACTGAATGTCGCAAACGACAGCAGGCCGGAAATGAAACCAGCATTCCAGCCCGCAGCCGCCGCGCCGCGCGGACCTGCCGCCCCGGCAATGGCAAACGCGCCGCGCATGGCCGCCCCCGAACCCGCGCCCGGCGGAGGCGGCATGGCCCGGCAAAAACAACAGGCTCCCGCCACACCGCCGCCGGAACCCAGCCCGTTTGAACTCGAAGATCACGGCGGCAAATAGAAAAAAGGCCACCCTTCCGGGCGGCCTTTTTTGAATTCACTGCCATCAAGGCTAGTTGACGATCTCCCAATCGCCGTTCTGGGACTGACAAGCCGTGCCGTAACCTGTTTCCCTGCGTCCGCCGACCGTAATCGTCTGCTGGTATTCGCGGCAGTAACGGCCATAGGTGTCCCGGCCATCGCGCACCGGAACGATCTGGCCGGAATTGCCTGATTGCGGGTTATTCCACGAAATTTGCTGCCCGATTGGCGCGGCGTGGGCCTTATACGACGCCTGCTGCGCGTAAGCCATGTCCGCCTTGTCAAGCGAGGCGCCGACACTGCTGCCCAGCAACCCGCCGAGCAAAACGCCGGCACCCGTGGCCCAAAGACGCCCGGAACCGCTTCCGAGTTGCGAACCAGCAAGGCCGCCGGCCAGTGCGCCAACACCCATGCCGACATTTTCCTTGTTCATGTTAATGCCGCCATACTGGTTGCCTCCGGTTTGCGTACATGCCGCCAGTGACAGTGACGATACGGCGATAACTGTGATAAGAAATTTATTCATTCTGTGGCCTTTCCTTCGCGGTTTTCCCAAGCGATTGTGTATTCTACAAATGCGAATCTAGCTGCGAATTGAAGCAAAAAAAAGACGCCTTTCAAAGGAGTAATCAAATTATGGACACATTTGCGACTCTGGAAAATGCTGCCGCCGCACCGGAAGCCCCCCACGCCCTCTTTGAATCGTGGATGGCGGAGGCGACAAGGACGGAACCCGGCGATCCGAACGCCATGTCCCTTGCCACCATCGACCCGGACGGACGACCATCATTGCGGATTGTCCTGCTCAAGGGGATGGATGAACGCGGCTTCGTGTTCTTTACCAACCGTGAAAGCCGCAAGGGCCGCGCCATCGCGGCACACCCGGATGTCGCGCTGTGCTTCCACTGGAAGACGCTAGGCCGCCAGATCAGCGTCACAGGCACGGCGCACATGGTTACGGATGCAGAATCTGATGCCTATTATAACACCCGCCCTCTGGGCAGCCGCATCGGCGCGTGGGCCTCCCTGCAATCACGACCGCTTGAAAACCGCCTTGCGCTGACACAACGGGTCGCGGAAACGGAACAACGTTTTGCCGCCGACCCCGCCATCCCGCGGCCGCCGCACTGGGGCGGCTACCGGATCGTGCCAGACAGCATCGAATTCTGGCATGACGGTCTTCACCGTCTCCATACCCGCATTTTATACACAAAAACCCCGGATGGATGGGCCAGAACGATGCTCTATCCTTGATAAAATCTCTCGCCGAGGGCATATATAGGGCATGACACAGACAACTGAAAAACTCGCCTTTGGCACAGACGTTTCCCGCCTGCTGGAAATCGTCGCCCATGCCCTTTATTCCAACCGCGATGTGTTCCTACGCGAACTCATCTCGAACGCCTCCGATGCGTGTGACCGGCTCCGTTACGATTCAATTACAAAGCCGGAGCTGGTGGGCGACGATTCACGCTTCCGCATCCATATCTACAAGGACACCGATTACCGCACCTTGCGCATCGCCGATAACGGCATCGGCATGACCCGCGACGAAATGGTGGAAAATCTCGGCACCATTGCCAAATCCGGCACGCGCGCCCTGATGGAACAAATGAAGTCTGCCGAAGGCAAGGATAAACTCAGCCTGATCGGCCAGTTCGGCGTCGGCTTCTACGCCAGCTTCATGGTTGCCGGAAAGGTTGAGGTCATCAGCCGCCGCGCCGGAGACAAGGACGCATGGCACTGGGAATCCGATGGCCGCACCGGCTTTGAAATCCGTGAAGCCACGGCGGAAGAATCAAGCACCCTTATTTCCGGACGCGGCACTACCGTCATGCTGCATATCGACGACAATTCCAGCGAATACCTGATCGATGAAAAACTGGAACAGATCATCTGCACCTATTCCGATCATATCAATGTTCCCGTCTACCTGTCCGACCCCGCCAAGGGCGAACAGGACAAAGACCCCGTCAACAAGGCCTCGGCCCTGTGGATGCGCCAGAAATCGGGAATCACGCCCGAACAATACCGTGAATTTTACAACCATATCTGCTTCGGCATGGACGAACCTCTCGTCACCGCGCACTGGCGCGCCGAGGGCAAGATAGAATACACATCACTGTTGTTCATTCCTCTGCTGCGTCCGTGGGACCTATACGACCCGTCCCGCCGCAATTCCATCCGCCTTTACGTCAAGCGCGTCTTTATCACCGACAATTGCGAAGGCCTGATGTATCCGTGGCTGCGTTTCGTGCGCGGCATCATCGACAGCGAAGATCTGCCCCTGAACATCAGCCGCGAAATGCTGCAACACAATCCGGTGATTGCAAGAATCCGCAGCTCCGTCGCCACGCGCCTTTTAACCGAGCTTGAAAAAATAAGCGCCGACGACCCGATCCAGTTTTCTACGTTCTGGGGCCAGTTTGGCCCTGTGCTGAAGGAAGGACTCTACGACGCCGTAGAACACCGCGAACAATTGTTCAAGGTTTGCCGTTTTTATTCGACGCATGACAATGGAAAACTGACTTCCCTGGCCGATTACACCAGCCGCATGAAACCGGGGCAGGATACGATTTACTACGCCAGCGGCGAAAATATCGATACGCTGAAAAACAGCCCGCAACTGGAAGGATTCCGCGCACGCGGGCTTGAGGTGTTGCTCTTTACCGACACGGTCGATGATTTCTGGCTGCAACAGGTCCGCGAATTTCAGGACAAGCCTTTCCAGTCGGTGACCAAGGGCTCTATAGACCTGTCGAAATTTTCCAACACTACGGCGAAAGACAGCGAAAAGACGGAGACGATCCCGGCGGTACAACAACTGGTCGTGGCACTTAAGGATATCCTGAAAGATGAAGTCGGCGATGTGCGCCTGTCCGACCGGCTGACGGATTCGCCCGTGTGCCTGGTCGCGGGCGACAATGAAGTCGATATCAACATGGAACGGGTTTTGAAAATCCACCAAAAATACGAAACCGGATCGAAACGCATTCTGGAAGTCAACGGCACGCATCCGTTGATCGTCGCGCTGGCCAATGAAGACAGGGAAAGCGCCGATTTGAACGATGCTGCCTTGCTGCTGCTCGATCAGGCCCGCATCGTTCAGGGCGAACCCATCCCCGACCCGACCGATTTTGCGCGAAGGATGGCCAATTTCATGACGCGGGGACTGGCGGCGTAGCAATGCGCCCCCCGCAATGGATGGGCTAACAGGCTGCTGAAAAAACCCTTTCCGGCGTCATCGCGAGGCCACGCAGTGGCCGTGGCGATCCATAAAATGTTGGAAATGCGCTGATTTCTGGATTGCCACGTCGGGGCTTCGCCCCTCCTCGCAATGACGAAATACGGGTTTCTCAGCAGCCTGCTAAAGCATCCCCTGCAAATGCCGGGCGATCATGTCTTCGATATCGTTTTCCTGAAAATCGAAATTCGTAGCGATTTCCTCGATCATCACCTGACGCAGCAAGATACCGATGTCTTCCCCCGATTCACACCACGCATCAAGCAACGGGCGGCGGAAGATAAGCAGGACATCATCATCGTTGGCGGTTTTTTTGGTGACGCCGGGCGCAATCTGGCTGCCGTTTTTGTAGTAGGCCAGAAGCTCATACGGGCCTTCCAGTTCCAGATCGTGCTGGATCACCTCGTCCGGAAAATCCTCCACCTTCACCGCCAGCCCGTCACACAACTCCGTCAGTTGTTCAGGCAGCGATTCCAGCGCGCCCATCGCCATAACCTCGATATCCTCGGCGCTGGGGGCGACGCTGAAATTCATGATAATCCGTTCGCGTTCCATGGTTTTTGTGGCCATGTGAGTTCCCAAGAAT
Organism: uncultured Micavibrio sp.; assembly: GCA_964400125.1. GTDB lineage: Bacteria > Pseudomonadota > Alphaproteobacteria > Micavibrionales > Micavibrionaceae > Micavibrio. The sequence goes on from CAYNSR010000007.1 coordinate 9,582, forward strand.
CATGCTAAGGTTTTTCGAAGTCTTAAGACTACGCCGAATCCACGGGGGGAGCAATGGCTGAGAAAATCGACCGGAACGCAGTTGCAGAAAAACTGGCGGAACTGCCCGGATGGACGCTTTTAACAGAAAAAGACGCGCTCGGAAAAACCTTTGTTTTCAAGGACTTTAATCAGGCATGGGGGTTTATGTGCCGCTGCGCCCTGCTGGCTGAAAAAATGAACCATCACCCGGAATGGTTTAATGTCTGGAACCGGGTCGAAATCACCCTGAACACCCATGACGCTGGCGGGGTTACAGAACTGGACCTGAAGATGGCTGCGAAAATGAACCTCTATGCGGGAACACAATCTTGAAATTGCGTTCAACCAGCCCCGCATCGGGTTCGTGTTTTTCGATGCCATTTTCATCGATGCTGGCATAAGCGCAATTATTTTCAGCCACAATATGGCGAATTTCCAATTCGTGCCTCTGAAGACACGCCAGCGTATCGCCACAAGAAATATTTTTGCCGATATGAATCACAACAGGCGTGTGTACAGAAGACGCGGCAACGCTGCCGAACGCATCAATCAGGCGGCCCCTGTGCCGGACGGAGATTGGCTTGAAATCACTGTCCGCCGTTAACAGCGCCTTGTAACGCCGTCTGATCATATAAGGCCAGATATCCATTTCATCGCTTTTGGAGCTGAGGTCTTCAAGCCGGACGTGAGAGGACGGGCCAAATATGCGCACGAGATCGCGCAGGACAAGATGAGACAGATTCTCGTCCAGCATAAAAAAATTATCATCCGCCTGCCCGAACTCCGCTTTCAGGCCTTCAATGTATCGGGGTTTTATTTTCATCGCCCTGCTCTTGTCGTTTTTTGCCCAGGCTTTTTGCTAGCATAACCGGAGGACTCTACGCAAAATTAAACCGACCGTGTCGTGCTCTGGCGCGGGTCCATGCGGATTTCAATCAGGGAAATCCGCCCGGAAACAAGTGCTTCCGCCCAGACAGGCCCGAAATCACCGGCGTTATCTACCCTTGCCGCATAGGCCCCGTAGCTTTTCGCAAGCGCAACAAAATCCGGATTGGTCAGGGATGTCGCGCTGATCCGGCCCGGATATTTCTTTTCCTGATGCATGCGGATCGTGCCGTACATGCCGTTATTGCAAACCATGATAATCGGTTTTGCGCCGTGGTGTATGGCAGTGGCGAATTCCTGCCCGTTCATCATAAACCCGCCGTCACCGCACAGCCCCAGCACCACACGGTCCGGGTTTGCAATCGCCGCGCCGATCGCGCTCGGCACACTATACCCCATGGCACCGCTGATCGGGGCCAGCAGACGTCCCGGACGCCCATATTGAAGATAACGTTGCGCCCAGCCGCTGAAATTCCCGGCATCCGTGGTGACGATCGCATCCTGCGGCAACAGGGTACGGAGCTGATCGAATATCAACGTCATATCCGCACCGGAAAAAACCGGGCGCGTCACCGCATCAATCGCGATCCAGTCCAGATAATCCTGCCGGGCCTCGTCACGCCATCCCGCCCAGTTGCGCCCGTCCAGTCTAAACGCCATTCCCGCCAGCGATGTTGCCGCCGCGTTCACATCGGCCTGCACCGCCAGAACGGGCGGATAGACCTTGCCGATCTCGTTCACATCCTGGTGAATCTGGATGATGTTCTGGTTTTCGATCAGGGTGTAACTCTGCGTCGTGATCTCATCCAGCCGCGATCCCGCCACCAGCAGCAAATCCGCCGCCCTGACGCGCTCCAGCAGTGCCGGATTCGGACCCGTTCCAAGCTCCCCGATGTAACTTCCCTGCCGATGGTCGATCAGATCGTGGTTGCGAAAGGCCGCCGCCACGGGCAAGTGTGCCATCCGCGCAAAATTAGCCAGCTCATCAATTCCCTCATTGTTCCAGCCGGACCCGCCAACAATCACCATGGGGCGCTGCGCCGCCTGAATCAGGGTGAGAATCGATTCAATTTCGCTCGCCTGCGGACTGGTTTGCGGCGCAGGGATGCGCGGTGCAATCACCGCTGCCGCCGTTTCGCTCAGCATATCCTCCGGCAATCCGATCACGACCGGACCGGGCCGGCCGGATGTGGCGATATGGAAGGCATAGTTCACAATTTCGGGGATTCGGGTCGGATCGTCGATCTCGGTGGCCCATTTGGCCAAAGTGCCAAAAACGGCGCGCACATCCACCTCCTGAAAAGCCTCGCGCCCGCGTTCCCACCGTCGCACCTGTCCCATAAAAACGATCAGGGGCGTGGAATCCTGTTTCGCGGTATGAATGGCGATTGACGCATTGCAGATCCCGGGACCGCGTGTGACGAAGCACACCCCCGGACGCCCGCTCAGCTTGCCCCAGGACTCGGCCATAAACCCCGCTCCGGCTTCCTGACGGCAGGTAATCACATTGATTTCCGGGTGATCGAGCAAGGCATCCAGCACGGGAAGATAGCTTTCCCCGGCGACGCAGGAAACACGGTCCACGCCGTTGCGACGCAAAACCTCGACCAGAATTTGACCGCCAGTGCCTGTATATGATTTTTCCATAGCGGCACGGTAGCACAGGGCAAAAAGACAAAAAAGCAAGAATTTCATTTACAGAAACGTATCGCCGCCATACCATTGCGGGATTACGCCTTGGGGATTTTCCTTATGACCTACCAATTTTCCAACGCCGCCATTCTTGTCGTCGACGACATGAAGCCGATGCTGAACCTGACGGTATCGATCCTGAATGCCTTCGGGTTCAAGCATATCTATACCGCACAAAACGCCGAGGACGGCTTTGACAAATTCTGTCAATTCTCGCCCGACCTCGTCATCACCGACTGGTCGATGGAACCGTATGACGGCATTGAACTCACCAGAAAAATTCGCAACGACCCCAAATCGCCAAACCGTTTTGTCCCGATCGTCCTGATGACTGGCTACAGCGCCAAGATCCGCGTCATGGAATCGCGGGACAAGGGAGTCACCGAATTTTTAGTCAAGCCGTTCAGCGCCAAGGATCTTTATGCGCGTATCGAACAATTGATTGAAAAACCGCGCAAATTTATCGACGCCAAGGGATTCTTCGGTCCGGATCGCCGCCGCAAGAAAGGCGATGACTACACCGGCCCCCATCGCCGCAATGCCGATCATAACGAAACAAAGACGGGCGATGAAAAACGCATTGAAAATATCCTGAAAAAATTGAAGCAGGACGCCAGCCGACAAACATAATCCCGATATGCAAAGCCGAAACAAGAAAATGAACCCCAGAGAAACAAACAGCAATAGCGATGTAAAAGTCATTACCCCCCGGAACGTCCTGCGGGAAAAAATCGGCTATGGCGGAATTGATCCGGTCGCGCTGGAACGGGCGGAGGAAGTTATCCGCGAGAGCCCGAAGGATCTCGATTATCCCGACTATGCGCGCTACTTCCTGACGCGCATGGAAACCGTCATGGCCGAGGCACGGCAATCCTCACGCAACGACAGAAAAATTATCGAATCCCTGACCCCCCCGGTCATGGACCTGAAGGCCAGCGGCGGCATGTTCGGCTATATGCTTGTCTCGGAAATCGCCGATGTCATTCTCGATTTCCTCGAAGGATTGCAGACCCTGAACGACGATGCGCTGAACATCTTCGACATCCACCACAAGACCCTCAACGCCATTATCACCAACGGGCTGAAGGGCGACGGCGGCCCCAGCGGACTCGCCCTGTCGAAAGAACTTTACGGCGCGTGCCAGCGTTACAATAAAAAATACCCGGATACAAAAAAGGGACAATAGGTCTGGCCGCCCTGCAACCGCCTATCGGGTGACCTTCACCTCTTCCAGCCTTTCGTTTACATCGGCCAGATAGGCGAAAGCGTCAATCGTACCGCGTTCCTCGCAGGCCAGCGCCCCGGCGGCAGACGCCCTGCGCACGGATTCTTCCAAAGTCATCCCCTCGTAAAGACAGCCGGAAAGCGTACCGCAATAAGCATCTCCTGCACCCGTCGTATCCACCACCGCGTCCAGCACGAGAGAATTGACGCGGAAAAGGCTCCCATCCGGTTCCGCGACAGCGGAACCTTTATCCGCCAGAGTCACAATGCAAATGGTTTTTTTCTTCACCGCCAGCGCACGCGCCATGGCAGCATGATCGCCGACAGGAATGCCCATATTACGCGCCACCTGTTTGATCTCGACCTCATTGACGACCAGAGCATATACTTTTTCCAATATATCCTCCGGCAAATCTACCACCGGGGAAAGGTTGAGAATCACCTTCAGGCCGCGTTCATGGGCACGACGGATCAGGGTAAAAACCTCCTCCGGCGGCAACTCCGTCTGGGTCAGGACCATGCAATCGGGGCGCAGAATCTCATCCGGAACCTGATCGGCCCGGGCTTCGACATTGGCCCCGGTGGCGACGATAATCCTGTTTTTTCCGCCCTCCTCGCGGATGATAAAGGCGCATCCCGTCGGCAGGTCGGACTGGGCAACACCCGATGTAATCACCCCCTGACGGCGGATGACATTGACGATCTGCGGCGCGTAGGCATCGCTCCCGGCAGACCCGACCAGGGCAACCCGCGCGCCCATCCTAGCGGCGGCCAGCGCCTGATTGGCCCCCTTTCCCCCGGGCAAAAGCGCATAATCAGGGCAAAGCACTGTCTCCCCGGTCTGCGGCATGTGGTCGGGGGAAATCACCATATCCATGTTGATAGAGCCAAAAACGATCAGCATTTGAGAATCATTCTCCTTTAAACTCAAAGCATTATATGAACATTATACAACGATTGTATTCGCTGTGGGAATTGGCTAGTGTCTGCCCATCGAAAGCCCGTCTCACAATTGTCAGAACCGCCGATGACCGATTATAACGCGTATTTCCAGACCCGTATTGATGCCCTGAAGACCGAGGGGCGCTACCGTAATTTTGCCACGCTGGAACGAATCGCGGGCCAGTTTCCCAAGGCGATCTACCATGCCCCCGACGGCAGCAACAAGGAAGTCACGATCTGGTGCAGCAACGATTATCTCGGCATGGGCCAAAACCGGACGGTTCTGCATGCCATGCACGAAGCGATTGATGCCTCCGGCGCGGGCGCGGGCGGCACGCGCAACATCTCCGGCACCACCCGTTACCATGTTGAACTGGAATCCTGCGTTGCCGACCTGCATGGCAAGGAAGCCGGGCTGGTGTTTTCCTCCGGCTATACCGCCAATCACGGCGCGCTGGGCACGCTGGCGAAACTGCTGCCCGATTGCGTCGTTTTTTCCGATGAGCTCAATCATGCCTCGATGATCCACGGCATGAAGGACAGCGGCGCTGAAAAGAAAATTTTTCGCCATAACGATGTCGAACATCTGGAACAACTTTTAAAATCCGTCGACGGCAAACGTCCGAAAATCATTGCCTTCGAATCCGTATATTCTATGGAAGGCGACATCGCCCCGATGGAAGAAATTATCGCTCTGGCTGAACGCTATGGCGCGATGTCGTATTGTGATGAAGTCCATGGCGTCGGCCTTTACGGTCCGCGCGGCGGCGGCGTCGCTGAAGAACGCGGGCTGATGCACCGGATCGACGTGGTCGAGGGCACGTTCGGCAAGGCTTACGGCCTTGTCGGCGGGTATATCGCCGGACGCGCCGCAGTCATCGATGCCGTACGCTCCTTCGCCGCCACGTTTATCTTTACCACATCCCTGCCCCCGGCGGTTCTGGCCGGAGCGCGGGCCAGCGTCGAACACCTGAAAGTCTCGCAGATCGAACGCGAACGCCAGCGCAACAATGTCCGCCGTTTCAAACAACGTCTTCACAACGACAACCTGCCGATGATGCAAGGCGAAAGCCATATCGTCCCCCTGATCGTCGGCGAGGCAACCTGCTGTAAAATGCTGACCGATGTGTTGCTGCACGACTACAATATCTACGTCCAGCCGATCAACTACCCGACCGTGCCCAAGGGCACCGAACGCATGCGCCTGACAGCCACGGCCGCGCATAGCATCGAAGATGTCGAACGGTTTGCGAATGTCCTGAAAGAATTGTGGGACATCAACCATTTGGTGCAGGCTGTAGCATAATGAATCTAGCCCTTAAAAAAGCACTGATTGCTACTGCTGCCGCCTGTTTTGCCATGACCATACCCGCATTTGCAGAGGAAGGACAGGAATCCCATCAGGTCATAGCCATCACCAATGATGCCGGAATCGTCACTCGCGAAGACTGGATGCTTGAGAAAAAATATCATCCGAACGGAACACATCATCGTATCGGGGCTCCGGCCTTTATCCGCCGCGACGACGTTACTGGCGTTATCGTTCTGGAACATTGGATAAGAAATGGAAAATTTGATCGTGAAGGGGGTCCTGCAATTACCGTTCGTGACCGCCTTACGGGCGCAGTAACCTATGAAGAATGGTGGGAACAAGGCGTTCAAATACAGCCTCCGCAGCAAAAATTTGCGCCTTAAATCACTCTTCTTTCTAAAACCGCAGTATTTCAGCCACTTTTTCAGCTCGCTCCAGCCCCCGGTCTAGCGCCGCCATGGTTTTTCCCATGTCCTCGCTGTCATCATCCATCCATGATTTCAGGGCGCACAGGTAAACCCCGGTCAGGCCCAGCGCCGTGGCTGCGCCGCGCGGGCCGTTGGCGTCGATTCCGGCGGCCTCCAGCATCCACACCATCGACCGGCCCAGATGCGGCAGGCTGGCGACTGCAACTTTCGGGTCCGTGCGGAAGGACTGCAAAATCGACTTCACCCCGCCACGATGTTCATTCAAAACATCGAAACGCTCCATCAGTACATCGAACAATCTATCGCGTTCTGACCCTTCCGGGTTGGCACTGACCCGTTCTATCACCGATCGGTCGACCAAGCGGCCATAGGCAGCCAGAATATCCTGACGGTCCGCGAACAGATCATGCAGCGCAGCAAGGTCACATTTACAGGCTCTGGCGATGTCGTGCATCGACACATCCGCCCAGCTTTTTTGCGCGGCCAGCAACAACGCCGCCTGCACCGCACGTTCTTTCAGCGGCCGGGCTGTTTTTTTCGGTGATTTTGCTGTCGCCATAACGAACCCCTATTATCCGTCATCCCGGCGGCAGGCCGGGATCCATAATCCGTCAGTATTGTAATGATCCGCCAGAGCCAAAACAATCACAATCCTGACAATGAAAATATTTGAGATTCAAACGCATATATTGTAAACCGTCCCCGACCCCTTCAGGCAAAGACTGTAAAAAAGGAAAATAAACCATGCAAAACGCGCCGATTGATGTTCTCGCCATGGGGGCCGCCATTGTTGATGTTCTGGCCAATGTCGAAGAAAGCATGATCGAAAGCCAGATTCCGCACGGCATGCGCCGTGGCGCGATGAGCCTGATCGATGAAGCCCGCGCCGTGGAGATTTATGCGCTGATGCCCGCAGCCATCGAAACATCCGGCGGCTCTGCGGGGAATACCGTCGCCGGACTTGCGTCTTTCGGCGGCAAGGGGGCGTTTATCGGTAAAACGGCGCAGGACCAGCTTGGTGAGATCTTCCGGCACGATCTCAAATCCATGAATATTGAATTCACCACCCAGCCAATCGTCATCGGCGCAAAAACCGCCCGCTGCCTGATTCTCGTTACCCCCGACGGCGAACGGACGATGAATACCTATCTCGGCGCCAGCCAACTTCTTTCTGTCGATGACATGGACGAAGATCTGATTGGCCGCGCCACCGTTATCTATCTCGAAGGGTATCTGTTCGATCCTGAAAACGCGAAGAAAGCCTTCCATGTTGCTGCCGACATGGCGCACAAGGCCGGGCGCAAAGTCTCTATTTCGCTTTCCGATCCGTTCTGCGTCGATCGTCACCGCGACGATTTCAGGAAATTTGTCGATCACCACACCGATATCCTGTTCGCCAACGAAAATGAAATCATGTCCTTGTACCAGACCACATCTTTCGAAGACGCGGTGGATGCCATTCAGGGCGTGTGCGAAATCGCTGTCCTGACCCGCAGCGACAAGGGGTCCGTCATCGTCACCGCTGACAAAATTATCCCCATACACGCGGAACCTGTGAATAAGGTCGTCGATACCACGGGCGCTGGTGACCAATACGCCGCCGGGTTCCTTTATGGCTACACCCATAACATGCCGCTCGACACCTGTGGCCGCCTCGGTGCGCTGGCTGCTGCCGAAGTCATCAGCCACATGGGCCCGCGCCCGCAGGTCAGTTACGCGGATTTTGTGAAAAAGGCGGCATAGGCCGTTTACGCCCCCTGCTGGTCGCGCCACCCGTAATGCACGAGAACGTCGTGGAAGACATCATGGGTTTCGCGGCGATTGCAGACAATCCGGACCTCTTCTATATCTGCGCCGATCCGGTCCATGATCCCCTGAATGCCAAGACGGGCGGCGCGTTTTAACGGATATTTTTTCGGGCCAGTCCCCATGGCCGCGAAGGCGATTTTTTTTAACCCCATTTCCCGCGCCGCCTGCATCGCGCCCCGGTAACACCGCAACAAATCACGATCTTCCAGATTCTGTCCCGTCCGCCATTCCGGCGTAATGACATACAACACATGCGAAACGGGCAGATTGAAACCGGGCACGGCATAGACCTCGCCGGAACGGGGTTTGTAGATATGCTCCAGAATAAACCCGTCCAGCTCCGGCCCCGCCCCGGCGAACACCGCGCGGTTCAGGCTGCCCCCCGCCTCCAGATTGGCGGGGATGGTGGATACAATGGCGTCAACGCCACCTTGCGTGGTCAAATCGCCATCGATCAGCCGTATTTTGCTGATGAAATGGCGGTTGGAACGACGGTGAGGCTCTGCTATGACATCAGACATGCGCATGATTCTAATCCAGCTTATGGCATTTGTCGCCTGTCTTGCGGCTTATCCGGCACAGGCCGAAATCCTTTACGCCCTGCCCATGCATGGCGACCCCAAATATACGCGGGATTTTGCCCATCTCGACTACGCCAACCCCCATGCACCCAAGGGCGGCACATTGCGGCAAGCCGCCATCGGTTCCTACGACAGCCTCAACCCTTTCGCCATCCGGGGCAAGGCGGCACAAGGGCTGAGCTATGTGCATGACCGCCTTCTGACCCGCGTCTGGGACGAACCGTTTACGCTCTACCCCGGCATTGCCGAAAAAATCGATGTCCCGGCGGATCGTTCCGCCATTACTTTCTTTCTCGATCCGCGCGCGACGTTTCAGGATGGCACACCCATTACCGCCGATGATGTGATTTTCACCTTTGAAACCCTGCGCGAACATGGCCGCCCGAATATGCGCCGCGTCTACGGGCTGGTTGAAACCGTCGAAAAACGCGATGAGCGCACCGTTCACTTCGCCCTCGGCGACGGCTATGACCGCGAAACGGTCATGATCCTGTCTATTATGCCGGTATTGTCGAAAGCCTGGTGGTCGGGGCGCGCATTCGATTCCGCCTCGCTCGATATCCCGGTGGCCAGCGGTCCTTATAAAATCGCCTCCATCGATCCGGGCCGGAAAATCGTCTATGAACGCAACCCCGATTACTGGGCGGCTGAGCTCCCCGTCAATCGCGGCCATTACAATTTTGACCGCATCATCTTCGATTACTATCGCGACGACACGGTTGCTTTCGAGGCCTTCAAGGCCGGAAATCTCGATCTGCGCCGCGAATGGGACGCCAATAAATGGGCCAAGGGGTATGACATTCCGGCAGTCAAATCGGGCAAGGTCATTCAGGAATCGCTCGACCATGGCCGCCCCGAACGGGTCAACGCCCTGATCTACAATATGCGCCGCCCGCCTTTCGACGATATCCGCGTCCGCGACGCGCTGGGCCTGAGCCTTGATTTTTCGTGGATCAACCAGAATTTGTTTTACGGCCTCTACCGGCAGGTCGACAGTTATTATCCCAATTCCCTCCTTGCGGCCACGGGGGAACCCGATGCGGCGCAACTGGCCGTGCTCGAACCCTTTCGCAACGACCTGCCTGCGGAAATTTTTGGTCCTGTCTGGCAACCGCCTCCCTCGGGGAGCGCGGATGCCATGCGTGAAAACCTGCGCAAGGCGGATGAACTTTTAAAAGACGCCGGATGGATCGTCAAAAACGGACAGCGCGTCAACGCCGCCACGGGCGCTCCCTTTACCTTCGAAGTCCTGCTTGGGTCCCCCGACGATGAAAAACTGGGGCTGGCCTTCACGCGCGGCCTGAAACGCCTCGGCATCAATGCGGGAATCCGCGTCCTCGACCAGGCCGCCTTTATCAGCCGCCTGAACGATTACGACTATGACATGGTGCTGTATTACTGGCTTTCGACCCTTTCGCCGGGGACGGAACAGATTTTGTACTGGGGTTGCGATGCCGCAAAACAACCTTCGCGCTGGAATTACGCCGGGATCTGCGTCCCCGCCATCGACGCCATCAGCCTGAAAATCGCCGCCGCCCCCGATTATGACGATCTGGTCGCCACCGTCCGGGCCCTGGACAGGGTCTTGCTCTGGGGCCGGTACATGATCCCGCTTTATTATCCGGGCAGGGATTTCGTGGCGCGGCAATCCGGCCTGGGGCGGCCTGAAAATACCCCGCTTTATGGTATGGTGGTTGAAACATGGTGGCAAAAACCTGTGAATCCGTAAAAACCCGGCTTGAGCCTTCCCCCCGGTCTTGCTATCGTAGCGGGGTTATTCACTCTTCCGATTCAACGGGCGATTCAACGGGACGTATCTTAAACATGCACAAAACTCTCTCCGCTTTCCTGCTTTCCGGCGTCATGGCCCTGACTCTGGCCGCCTGCGACACCATCCCGCGCAATATGGAACTGAACAATGCGCATTTCTGGCAACGCGCAGAAACGTCGTCCGCCATTTACCAGCGCGGCCCCAAGGCCCAGCAAATGCTGCACCGTGATATCGCCCGCTGCACCACGTCGGTGCGAGAACTCAAACGCCTCGGCACCATTCGCGGCGCAACCCCGGCTGATGCGGATCGCGGCGGGGCCGTTCCCGATCCGAACACATCTGCGGGACGCCTTGCCTCGTGGGATACACCGTCGCGCGATGGCTATCTGCTGACCGAACATACCGACTATCACGATTTTGAAACCTGCATGATGACCGCCGGATGGGAACGTGTTGAATACATGCCCCACGAACAGGCCGAACAGGCCCGCGACGTCTATATCGAAACCATCACCGGCCAGCGCCGCCGCACAGAATCCGGCGAACTGAACAGAGAAATAAAGCAGCAAGGCCCGTATGACGGGTTGAATCAGTAAACACGGAAAAGCCCCGCGTGAAGCGGGGTTTTTCTTTATGGCCTTTTTTAAAATGCATCCTCCCCGCCTTGGACGGGGATCAGACGAGCCACAAGTGTATTTTTTCAATTACAAAATTGCAAACCGGATGCCCGCCTGCGCGGGCATGACGCAGTAGCAGTAGCAGTATAAGTGTTGATCTATTTCAAACGGCTATAGCCTTGTTGGGCCACCACGCCTGAATTGCGGTGGCGACGTCTGCCAGCGTTAAGGTCTCCATCAAACACCCGCAGGTTTTTGGGTCATAGCCCTCAAACGCGGTCAACTGATCGAAATCCTCCGGCGTGCGCACATACATCGTATGCGGCCCCCACGGCCCGTAAAGATGCGGCCAGCTCGGCCCGAACAGCCCCACGGTCGGCACGCCAGCCGCCGCCGCCGAATGCATCAGGCCGGAATCGTTGCCGATATACAGCGCGCAGCGCGCCAGCGCCGCCGCCGCCGTGCCGGGATCGGCCCGCGCAATCACATCGATCTGCCGCTCCGCCGGGATGGTGTCCAACACCGCCCGGGCCTGTGCCTCCTCCCCAGGCGCGGCGAACACCGCAACACGCGCCCCCGGTAAAATCCCCTCCGGCCCGGTCAGGATTTTGATCAAGGCCATAAACCTGTCCCCGGGCCAGGTTTTGCCGACCCAGTTTGCCGTCGGCCCCACGCCCAGAACCGGCCCGCCTGCGGGGATCAATTGCGCGGCGCGGGCCTTTTGCTCATCGGTAAACCATAATTTCGGTTCCGGGATGTCGTGTGCGCCGATGACCTGCGCCGCCTGCACGACCTTGTGCGCGTTCTGGTCGATATGCGGTCCGTAGATATGACGCTGCCCCGCAGGCAACAGGCGCGAGAGCACCGAATTGCGCAGATCAATCACCATGTCCCAGCGTTGCCGCACCAGCCGGGACCATAATTTGACCCAATGCAGATGATATTTTTCCTTTGAAAACGGGATAATCTCCGCCAGCGCGGGGTAGCCTTCAAACACGCTTTGCGGCAATTTTCCGCAAGCAATCGTTACTTTTGCCTGCGGCGCGGTTTGCAAAATATGATTGAGAATGCCCGTCGAGAGCACCGCATCACCCAGTCGGTTCGATGTAATGAAGAGAATTTTCATAGCGCCAAAAACAAACCTTTGTAAAAAGACAGCCCTGCCGTTCGTACCATATTCCGCCCCCCTTTGTCCCGCCCTGCCCTCACCCCCGGAATTGTGCTACGCTCGCGGTCGGGATAATTCATGAAACTGCAACCGGGCCGTACAATGCAAGATTCCGCTCCGCAAACGCCCTGCTTTGTGACCCTGCCCGATCGCGGGCTGGTGCGTATCGGCGGGCCTGATCGCCGCGCCTTTTTGCAAGGTCTTGTCACCAACGATATTGCTCTGCTCGATTCCCAGCCCGTGTTATACGCCTGCCTCCTCACCGCGCAGGGCAAGTTTCTGCATGATTTCTTTGTGTCGGAACAAGGAGATGTCATTACACTTGAATGTGAAGGCGGAGCCCGCGCCGAAAATCTGTGCGATACCCTCAAAAAATTCAGGCTGCGGGCGAATATCACGCTGGAACCCGTTCTATATACAGGGATATATATCAGAATGACCCCACCGCCCGCCGCAGGGGATGTGCCCGACCCGCGCCACCCGTCACTGGGTTTCCGGTGCCGTGAAAAACCCGACCTGCCCGAAGCCCCCTTCGCCCTGTGGGATCGGCACCGCATCGCCCTCGGCGTCCCCGACGGCAGCCGGGATATGACCGTGGGGCAATCGACAATGGAAGAGGGGCATTTCGACTGGCTGAATGCAATTTCCTATGACAAAGGCTGCTATATAGGGCAGGAACTGACCGCCCGCATGCATTATCGCGGGCTGGGGAAAAAGCACATCTATACCGTCCAATCCCCTGCCCTGCCCCCGCCGGGAACAGATCTTCACGACGCACATGGAGGGATCGTCGGCACCATGCGCTCAAGCTGCAGCGACCTCGGCCTCGCGCTCCTGTTCGACCCGCAACCGGGAACGGTCATCGCGGGTGGGCATATTCAAATTTTGGGGCATTCCTCCGCCAGAGCATGATGCAACTGCTTTGCCCGTTCCTTCAGGGATACTTCATAGACCGTATCCGGCGGCAGGTTATTGCGCAAATAGGCATCCTTCAGCCGCACGACATCGTCCGGCGCAATCCGGCCCACGGTTGCCGCCCGATCCACCATGGAAAAAACATCGCGCAGAAGTTTTTTATGATCGACCTTAATGTCATCCACCTTATTTTTGTAGTAAAGCTGCGCGTTTTTCAGAAGGAAAGCGGACTCGGCCACGCCTGCAAATTCCTGACAAAGCGTCCGTCCACGTGAATCCTCGGGCATTTTCCGGACAAGCTTTTTGTATTTCTTCAGCCAATCCTGCATGCCCGTGGCAGCGCGAAACCAACTGTCTCCTTTTTGCTTAATCAACTCAACAAGAGCTACACTACCCCCACCGACAGCAGCCCCCGCAGCAGCCCCCGACATGAACATGAAAGCACCTGCTGCCGCCGCCACCCCTATCAAACCACCAAATGCCGCAAAGATCCCCCCAATCACGAACACAGGTAATTTGTCAATATTACTCCATCTGAAACGCCAAAACTGAAGTTTGTTTTTTACCGCATCATGACGACCCAAACGCTCGCAGACAGAGACAGCATCTTCATCACTGGAATAACGACTATCAGAAAAAAGCAATCGAGAAACTTCCTTATAGACCACGGCATCATGCAGATTCTCCGCGGCCTGATCGATTCGTTTGGGGATGGATTTGCCATCAGCCCCAAGCTGTGCCGCCAGATCGAAAAACGGACTGTATTGAACACCCGCACCCCCTGCAGCCGTCGATACGGGCTTCGACCTTGCGGCCAGCTCCAATGCATCCGCATCAAAACTCTCGTCTGTCAAAATATTTCCATCCACTGCCGGGTGCGGCATTCCGCCCAGATCCAGCGGCTGAAACGCAGACCGCGCGGCGACCTGCCATGCAGGGATGCCGTCAGCGGGGTGCCCGGAAAGATCGATCACTGGCCGGGAAATGCCATCCCGCCCGGCGGCATGATCGTGTCGCGCGCAATAATGCAGAGCATCGAAAAAACAGGCCTGGCGCAAAACCGTATTGCGCGTGTATACGCCGCCCCCCGCCATGCCGTCGTAACGTACGACCTGAAAAGACACGCCGTCCTTGGTCTGCGCATGATACCAGGTTTGCATCCCGGCGGCATCGAACACACCGGACCGGAATTTACGCATATCCCCCGGCGCGACAATCCGTTCGACATCACCCCGGATATCGTCGGGCAGACGGTGCGTGTACAAGAACAATCCCGCCTGTTCCGGGGACGAGGAGGAAGGAATCGGCATAGCTGGATCTCCCTATTATGGCTGTCTTGAAGGCAGATTGGGGGCTTGCTGCTGTTCAAGCAGCGTATTCGCCTGTGCCTGAAGCAAATCCGCAACCGACATTCCAAGCCGCTGCAATTTCATATTCCGCAACGCGTCCAGTGCATGCTGGTTTTCCTGCATTTTTTCGACACGCGTGCGGAAGGACTCGATTGCATCAATCGCTCTTTGAATCCGCTCGGGGGAATCGGCGCGGCCATCAAGCGCAGCCTTTTGCGCCATGTCGGCGATTTTCGCCGCATCCCGGCGCAGGGAGTCCATATGATCGCGGACCTCCGATGCCACCTTGGTCGTTCGATATGAATCGAGCCCCAGACCGGATGTCGCAATGGCGCGGCTGTAATCGCTCAGTTCCGACGTGCGCAGCGAACGCAAGGATAACTGGTTATCGATAAGGGCCTTCTTCAAATCCCCTAAAACATACGTCCCCCCGACGGCATCGGCGCGGCTCATGGCAAGGATCGATAGTTTTTGTTCCAGCGTTGCGGCATATTGCTCACGCTCGCGCAGGGCAATCTCCGTATCATAATCCGGGTTTTCCTCCATCTTCCGGCGAAGATCGGGGATTTCCTCCTCTGTGGCGCGGCGCAATATCTCCTGCCCGGCCGACAGATAAGCCGTGATGTTGTAATAAGATTTTCCGTTCACTGTGGCCAGCGCATCGATCCGGGCGAGAAGGCTCGGAACCCGCTCCTCCGCCCGGGCCAACCGGTCCTGCATCTCCGTTGCCTCGAGCAAGGCATTACGGATACGATTGCTCAGCGCCTCCGGCGTGTCCGGGGATTTTTCCATTCTGCTGGCGCGCAGATGCTCCCTGACCGCGACGACACCGCCCGTTGCCGCCGCAATCCAGAACTGACCGCTCAGCACCGCGCCAACAAAAACGGCGGCACCCCCCTTGTTGTTTCGGACCAGATCGCCGCCCTTGTTCATCAATTGTGCGGCGCTTTTCTGGATGTCCTCGAGATTCAATGCCTTCAGCCTGTCGGCAACCTCTTCAATCGGCTGCCTGAAAACGCCATCAACTTCCGACCCCATGGCCGCAATAATATTGGTGGAAACCCGCAGACCCTCTTCGCTCGCCTCGTCGCCAAAGGATGCCGCATGGGCGGGATCGCGGCTTGCATTTCCCGCGATAATCCGGTCCAGTTGCTCCCGCATGGCCCCCGACGATGCGCCATAGGCCGGAACACGGTGAACGGCCGCCGACTGAAACGCGGCAACGATGCCCCCGGAGGCGCCATGGGTGTTATCAACGGGGAAATTCTCTTTTTCCTCTTGCGGCATCAATTCAACTCCCGAATGATTAATCTTATGTTAACCCAGCCCTTATGCAACATTATGGGAATAATTGCAATAAAAAAAACAGCGCCCGCACCAAAGGCAGCCTCTGGCACGGGTGGTATTGTTAAAAAATCAAGTGTAATGGCGCGCCCGTAGGGATTCGAACCCCAAACCTCCTGATCCGTAGTCAGGTGCTCTATCCAATTGAGCTACGGGCGCGTACGGGGTGGAAAACCCCGGTTTTAGGCGGGCAGACCTTACGAAAAGATCGGGGGGTTTGCAAGCCTTCTTTTTGGCCGTTAACCTTTATCCGGCCCCCGGCCCGCCTGTGTGCATGAAATCCGGCCCAAGCCCTTCTACCGCTTGACAGTTGTGCCCTTACAGGTGATTTTAGGCGGGTGTTTTCGATAGTGTCGGGCTTTGCCCGCATCATCGTCATGTTCCTGAAAAGATAAAGTGATGAAACGCATGGCCATTTACCGCTCCACATGTCTGGTATCGCGCACCGCTTTGCTGGTTGCGCTGGGTTCCACATTCCTGATGACTGCGGGATTTGCCGCTCCGGCGTATGCGGCGGGAAAACCGGCGCTCATCGTCACCAACGAACCGCTCCCGGCGGAACTGCAAAGCCGCCTTTACAATAAACCGCGCCGTGCGCCCGATGTGCCTGCCGATCGCCTGCTCGGCGATTACTACGAGGGCGGGGAAACCGTGGTCGGGCGCAAGGTCGATTCCTTACGCAACGAACTCTTCAGCCTGCAGGGCAATATCGCCGATCTGTCCGAACGTCTCGCCCGCATGGAAAACGGCGGTCAGGCACAGGCAGCCGAATACTACGCCAATGTCGCCACCATCAGCACCCAGTTGCAATCCGGCACCACACCGGGCAATCCGCGCCTGATTAAACGGCTTTCCATCGCCCGCAACAGCCTTGAACAACTGGCCGCGAACGTTGCCGGGTTCAATGACATCGCGATTGAAATTTCCAACGCCGCCAGCATGGCGGGCTTCTTGCTTGAATCCGTGCGCGCGACCTACAGCCTTTCCGGCGCGATCGAGGAAGACCATACGCGCCTTGCCCAGCTCGAGGATTCCATCAACAACAATGTCGTCGCGCTCGAACGCCTGCAAAACAGCGTCAATGACGACATCACCCGCACAGTGTCTTACTTAAGCACCGAACGGAACAATCTGCGCACGCTGTCCCTCGCCATCACAACCGGCGACATGATCGGCAAGAGCCTGTCCAACCGCCCGTTCTCGAGCGCGCAACCCGCCAGCTTCACCGCGCAGGGCGGCACGATCACGCCGATGCCCGGCACGACGGCACCACGCCCTCTGGTCAAAATCCGTTTCGACAAACCGAACGTGTCCTATGAACAACCGGTCTACATGGCCGTGAACGAAGCCATGCAGCGTTACCCGAGCGCCCGTTTTGAACTGGTCGCCGTCCACCCGACGGGGGGCGAGAACGCCGCCGAAAAATCCATCGAGAGCACCCGCGCCCGCCGCAACGCGGAACGCGTTCTCCGCACCCTGACGCAAATGGGCGTCGGCATGGACCGGGTTGACCTGTCCTATATGCCGAGCACAGAAGCGCAGACCAGCGAAGTACATCTCTACGTTCGCTAGAGCCGCAACGTCCCCGTAGCTCAGCCGGATAGAGCATCAGTTTCCTAAACTGAGGGCCGTGGGTTCAAATCCCGCCGGGGACGCCAGTTTCCACCGTTCTGTCCTACTCTGAGGGACATTACAGGGACACTGGATACAAAAACTCCATGACGCTAACACGCGATTTGTGTGGAATATGTGGGAAACCGCAGCGTCCTTGATCGGCTGTTACATTGGCATAAAAACCGGGAATAACAAGTCACCCATCTTCCCCGGTACCCCTGTAACAGTCAGGCCAGTTAGGACTCTCCATGAAGTCGCGCGTCACATTGCACCTTATGGAGACTAAACATGGCAACCATCGAACCAAGAGAATACACAGACAAAGGAACCGGGAAAATCATAACCCGCTACCGGGTCAAAATCAGACTCAAAGGTTTTCAGCCCTTGGAGGCTACCTTTGATCGCCGCACTGATGCAAAAGCATGGGCCGACAAAAAAGAATATGAACTCAAGTATCAGGCTCAATTCGGCGTGATAACAGACAAGACACGCACCGTGCATCAGGTGTTACTGAGGTAAGGTAATGGATGTTATCCATCCTGCATGTTCGGTCCCCGTCATAGACAAGCTGTCTGTTGTCGTTGACATGCCCGATGCGAAGCTGCATGGGATGTTGATTAACGGCATCTTGGATTACCTCAGGGATAAAGACCCAGCCTTTATAAGAGGCTGGTCTAACCGCTATTCGGTGTCTGTGAAAATCATGTGCCCTGATACCGAAGAAAAAATACATGCAAAAAGCCCATCGGTGTTGCTACAGATAACAAAGGTCGAGAGCCCGAACAGACACATCCGGCTTGAATTTAACCCGGCCAATCTTTTTGTCCCTTGGAATTCTATACCCCCCACAGCCTATAACGATGCCATAGAGGATCATCTGGACATGATTTTCATGGGAGGCATGGGCGTGACGTTTTTTCAGCTCCTTTACCATGCGCGAGTAACGCGTTGCGATGTTTACAGGCACATTGCCGCGTCGGATTTGGGGAACTTTCTGTTCCGCGTTAAATATATGAGGACCAGCCAGTCCTTCGTCGGGGTTAGCGGAAACCTGGAAACCTTATATTTCGGCAGCAGCGACGGCAATCAATTCTCGATCTACGATAAGGCCGCACACAACAAGCACCTCAAGAAGCAGAAGGGCCACCAGACAGCGGCGGGCTGTGTCAGGGTTGAGGCTCGCCTTAAAAATATGAACATCAACCTGCGCGATATTGGGGCATTGCCGAACCCCTTTGACCGTGTCGGCGTCTATTCCCTTGAAAACAAGAAGCCACCTTTTGGCAAGCCCCACTGGATTGCATGGCTGGACTCGTGCCGTTTGAACGGGGTCAATAATGCCATTAAAAAACAACCGAATGTTTGCCACTACAAACTAAAAAAAGCCATATCTGCGCTGACAGTACCTTGGTGGAAAATGGAGCAGGACGTTTGGGATTATCATTGGACGAATGCTTTGGAAGACGCTTGGCTAAATCGCATTCCAAACAGTGCTCCCCCTTTGTCCTTCAAGGCACTGAATTGAAATTGTCGCAATTGTCTCATCGTGTCTACCCTTTGCACATGGGTGCGGTTGGATTTCATCCCGTCCAGTGAGTACCTCGTTTTTTACTGCCAAAGAGGAGTATGCGACAACTTTACCGTAACCTCAAAAACGAAAAGGAAGAAAGTGAAGGAGTGTGTTGGCCGAATAAAACCTGTGTTTTCTGAAAGAAAAGAAATGGTCTTCGATTACCACCCTTCAGCCATCCAAGGGGAAATAATTTGTTCCCTGCATTATGACGGGCTTCAAGTAAAACGGCAGACCCGGCGTCTATTTTCTTGCATCAGACCGCACCGGACATACGCTTTTCCGTCGTTCAAAAAAACAGGAAAGCGCATAATGGACATTTACGATCAAGAAGGAATTCTCTCTGCAATCGAGCCGGAACTGCCGGGGATAAAAATACCGGATGCAATGCCGGGGGATAAATGGCTGGTAAGCAGTTGCCTCCAAAAATCAGTCAGGCGCGGTGATGTTGATAAATCTCTACAGGCTGGCGTAGCCCTCTGGAGGCAGGATCGCCGGAATTTCTGGAGACGCCTGCATGTTTTGTCTTGCGAGGATATTGGGGTTTCCAGCGTTGATGCCGTCGTGAAGAGCCTGACCGTTCATGAAAACCCGGCATGGCGTAAGCGTGTGGATGATCTTGCCTCTGGCCTGTATTTAATCCGTCTTTTGTGCGGGACTGTAAAAACAAGGCTCTGCGATGAAATCTACATGACCATTGAGCAATCGTCTGATTTTGCCGCTATCAGGACTGAAATGGTCAATTCTACAGACAACGCCTTGGCAGACATGGCCATGAATGAGCAACGATCTTTGCATAAACGCTGTCTGGCTTTGTGGATGTTAGCCGGGACTCGGAAATTTCCATCCGATTTAATGCCCCTGCGGATCGGGTCTATCGAGACGGCCAAGGAAGTGATGCAGGAATTCGCTGCACCGCCTGACCTTACAGGTGCTTGCATCGGGGTTTTGACCCGAACGGGCTGGCCCTTGGCCTTACTGACACCGTTGTTATGGTCTGCTGTTCAGAAACTACCCGGACCAGTCAGCATCCGTTCTGACCCGCTTCCACAATCAGGTGATGTCGAGGGCATTCCGTTTTTTGGGGTCGATACCTATACGCGGATTGGGAAAACCTGCATTCGCCATTTGCAAAAATCAGTCCCTTGCATGAAACCATTTTCCCCACAGCAAATCGGGCTGGTCCTGTTTCATGAAGAAGGCGGAAAACTGGACAAATCATTGACCAGCCCGGAACTGGCAGAAATTCAAATCCGGAGCGATATTGCTGGCGCCGAAAATGTCGGCCTGTCTTTGCCGGATTATTTGGGGTTGCGAGAATGCCTGTCAGATAATTTCGATAAACTCCAGCAGATACGCCGGAATCAGTTACAGGTCTACCTGAACGGGATGCAGGGTGAATTACAATGGGGGAACTAAATTTCGACGTTATGCCCTTCCAGGAGGATGCCAGCGCGATTTCTACTGTCCGGCATTATCTTAACCATGCCCTCTCCGGGAACACCCAGAAAGCGTATAGGGCCGACCTGAAGCATTACCATTCTTGGGGAGGTGTTATCCCGGCCAGCCCGGATATGGTCGCCCGATATTTATCCGCTCACCCTGAAACTTTATCCATTGCCACCTTACAGCGGCGTCTGGTTGCAATAGGCAAAATCCATGTCATACAGGATTATCCTGATCCAACCAAAAATGATCTGGTCAAAATGACCATGCGCGGCATACGGCGTGTGCATGGAAAGCCACAGGCGCAGGTTCTTCCTATTTTAAAAGAAGACCTGATCGTCATGCTGAGCCATTGCCCCGACACACTGAAAGGCCATCGGGATCGCGCCCTCCTGATGATGGGGTTTTGCGGGGCGTTGCGGCGGAGCGAACTGGTTGCCGTCAAGGCCGAGGATATTGAATTTACCACGCGGGGGATAATCCTGACCTTGCCACGCAGCAAGACGGATCAAACCGGGCAAGGGCGAAAAATCGGAATCCCAAAGGGGCGGGGACGCATTTGTCCGGTAGAGGCTGTTAAAGTCTGGTTGGCGCACCTGAGGGCAGAACATGATTATATTTTTCGGTCTGTTACCAAAGGGGGCGTGGTCTCTGAAACCGCTCTGTCTGACAGGGCCGTTGCAGATATTATAAAGCACTATGCCCAAAAAGCTGCCCTGAACCCGGAACGCTACAGTGGCCATAGCTTGAGGTCAGGACTCTGTACGAGTGCCGCCCAGCATGGCGTCAGTTCTTGGAAAATCCGGGCGCAAACCGGACATAAAAGCGACTCGATGCTCTCCCGCTATATCCGCGACGGGGATTTGTTTACGGATAACGCCGCATCCCTGTTTTAATTATTGAAATCAATCCCTGCGCCAGCTAACGTCATCCCGTGATCTTCGGATCATCGGGACTTTAGAACCCCGCAATAGTCGGTGACGTGTCCGTCATCACGTCGCTTCCTCGGTTTATGGCCGGGAGGCGGCGGCGTATGTCCAAAGCTCCGGCTTAAAGGCCGTCGCGGTCGTACTATTGCGGCTTCTAAACTCCCGGTCACCAGAGAAATCTGGTGGCCGTTTTACTTTTGCCGTTCAAAGGGGATGAGATGCAGCTATTCAATATCGCAGAAGACAGGATTTCACCGCTGATGCTTCAGAAATTCGCTTCCGATTATCAGGAGAAAAGGATACAGGACTGGGCGGATGAAAACCCGGCCATGATCAATGACGGACAGCCGATGCTGAGCCTCGGGTGCGAAATCACAACCACGCTGAAACATAATATCGACAACCTGCTGCTGGATGGAAATGGCACGCTCGTCGTCTGTGAAGCAAAACGCGGCAAGGCCCCCCGCGATGTCATATCCCAGCTTCTGGATTATGCTGCCTATGCCGATGGCCTGACATGGGCGGATTTGGAACCCCATTGTAAAAAGCGACAAGGAAAAACGCTTGATGCAGCCTGTTTGGAGGTATTCGGCAGGATTTTTCCAAAGACCGGGAAACTTTGCCATAGGCTGATGGTGTTGGCCGAAAGTTTCGATGAGCAGATTATGAAACAAGCCTCCTACCTGATGGGCGTGGGCACACCGCTGGCACTGATGCAATTTTCCTATTTCCGCGCTGATGGTGCTCAGATATTGCAGATGAAAACGGCTCTGGGCGAAATCCCTGAGCAAACCCCGCTACCGGAACCTGAAGCGGTCATGCGTGATACGCAAGGGGTTGATAATTGGCTGTATGCTTCGGTGGGTGCTGCATTGCCGGATATGGCGGTCAGGCACGGATGGGATTTGCGCTACAAAATTAACAAACAATCGCTGCCGTTCCATCTGGCGGAATGGCGGCTTCCCTTGGGCGAATGCCAGATCAGGATCGACAGCTTCCGGGCTGGTATCCTTTCATTCCGCTTTTATTTTCGGAAGCAAACCCTGCCGGGACTGGAACAACACATGCAGGATAACCAGCAGCTTTGGGAAAAAGGATTTCCGGCAAAACTTGAAGAACCGCCCTATGAAACGCTGTTTACCAGTTTCAGTTATGATATTCCGTTCCCGCAGCTTGGCGATAATATAGCGGTCAAGGACATTATCGACAGGCTGGAGGGCATGAGCGTTGCGCTGATCCCTGTTATCAATAAATATTTTGAAAAACATAAAACAGAGTAAACTGCCAGACATGACAGATCAGGGTCAGCTTTCAAAATCGCAGTATGTAAAGGGGGCTCAATGTTCCCTGAACCTTTGGTATTTTCGCAACAGAAAAGACCTGACGCCGCCTGTAGATGCCAGTCAGCAAGCCCTTTTTGATGCGGGAAACGAGGTCGGTGAATGGGCGAAGCAGTATTTTCCGGGTGGGGTGGAAGTAACGACACCGTATTTTGACAGTGCCGGGGGCGCAGAGGCCACAACCGCTTTTATCAACGCGGGTCATGCTGTCATTTTCGAGGCCACTGCCATCCATTCGGGCGACGGATCATATTCCCGCATCGACATCTTGCAAAAATCGCCTGATGAAGATGGCTGGAACCTGATTGAGGTCAAAGGTTCGACCAGGGTCAAAGACTATCACCTTGACGATATGGCGTTTCAGTACCGGGTGTTCGCCGGAGCCGGGTATAAAATCAACCGCTGCCTTATGATGCTGATTGATAATCAGTATCTCCGTCAGGGTGATGTTGACTCCCTGCGCCTGTTCCGGCTGGAAGACATTACCCGCGTGGTGCTGGGCAAACAGGCGGAAGTGGAGCGCAAAGCCGCAGAACTTTCTGTGGTGCTGGATTCCAACGCAGAACCGCAGATCAAAATAGGGGCGCGGTGTTTCAAGCCGTTTGAATGCGCCTATGTTCATCATTGCTGGCGGGACGTGCCGGATTATTCCATCTATAATGTTTATGAATCTAAAAAGGCCCAAGAAATTGTGGAAAGCCTCGGCAGCTATGAGGTCAGCAGCCTGCCTGTAGAAAAACTTCCAACGGGTTTAAAGGGAAAGGATGTTCGTAGCTATATCAGCGGCGATATTTATATGGAGCCGGAAAATATCCGGCAGTTTCTGGCAGGGCTGAAATACCCCATCTATTACCTTGATTATGAAACCATAGGCCCGGCCATTCCGGTTTTTGACGGGACACGACCTTTTCAAACAGTGCCGTTCCAGTTTTCCTTGCACATTGAGGGCAGTCCCGGCGCTGATCTGCGGCACTTTGAATTCTTGCACCAAGAACGGACGGACCCGCGCACCGCCCTGATTGAAGCCCTGATCCGCCTGTGCGGTGATGAGGGCAGCATCGTCACCTATAATCAGGCGTTTGAGGAAGGCGTGAACGAAGCCCTGATGCAGGATTATCCCGCACATGCTGATAAAATAGCCGCGATCAATGCCCGGATGGTCGATCTTCTGATCCCTTTCAGGAAACGCTGGCTATATCATCCCAGCCAGCAAGGTTCGGCCTCGATCAAAAAAGTCCTGCCTGCCTTTACAAACCTGACCTACGACGGGATGGGGATCGGCAATGGTCAAGATGCCTCGCAGCAATATGCAGCCTTCATGCAGGGTAAACTGTCACCGGACGAACAGACCGCGCTCTGGCAGAACCTAACCGCCTATTGCGGCCTTGATACCCTCGCCATGAAAGCCCTTGTCGATGTGCTGAGGGGCAAGGCGGATATTTAAGGTAACGGTTTTACCTCTTATAATCCCTCATTATCGGAAATAAAAATGTTGATATGACTTTTGACATTTTCCGGGTAAAATCTCATTGGGTTCACAAAATTTTGATACGGAAATTCTGGCCAGCGCGGTCAGGGTGCTGATTTTATATTGCGGGGCAAAGGCAATTATGGCCTATGACGAAATTTTAGAATGGTCTGAGAAACAAGCTGACTGGACGCGGGACGCGTTGTGCCGCCTCGCGCAAGCCACTGGACGCAAACTACCTGAAGAGTCCACTACCGACGTTTTGCAGAGACTGAAACATTCCAACGGCATTGTATCGGAACCGCCTCCTGCCTGCACTCTGCTTTCGGTTGATCATTTTCCTAAAAAAGCTGATACAGAGCGTGCCGTTCTTTGCTCCATAGGCCCGGTCAAAAATCTTAACAGGCTTGCTGAAGGGCAGATTTTACCTTTTGGTATTAATGGCATCACCCTGATATATGGGGATAATGGCAGTGGTAAGAGCGGTTATAGCCGCCTGACCAAAAAGCTGTGTCGTACCTTGAGCGTGGACGATCTGCTGGGTAATGTTTTTGAAACTGGTGAAAGGAAAAATGCCGAAGCTGTAATCCGGTATAAACCTGATGGCGCAGAAAATGTCACGGAAGAGACTTGGGTGGACGGAACGACGCCGCCTGCGGCCATTGCTAATATCTCTGTCTTCGACGCAAAAAACGCAGGTCTTTATATAGACCGTGATAATAAAATCCAGTATTTACCGCCGGAAATAGACCTGATGGAGCGGTACGCCGATCTTCTTCAGGTGTTGGCAGGGCAGATTGAAAAGGAAACCGGAGAAATCGGCCGGCATGTTGCCGTGCCTCTGCCAACAGGGTTTACGCCCGGCACGACCATTTCTGAATTGATCGCACCATTAGTTGCCTTGTCGCAGAAAAAGGGTGGCAAAAAAGGTGTGGTTTTGCCCGATGTAGCTGCGCTCAAGTCCGCTGCTGCATGGAACGAAACATTTGGGCAAGAACTGGCTGATCTCGAAAGTAGCTTGCGGGATGATCCCGCTGTTCAGGCACAAAAATTCCAACGCGTCGCATCAGTGCTGGTCAGTCTGTCGGACGAACTTAAAGAAATTGAAACCGCGTTGTCAGCGGATAATATTGAAAAAATCAAAACGCAGACGCAGAAATTCATTGCGACAAAGGAAGCCGCCTCCGCCGCCGCATCGGAAAGGTTTGCAGATGAGCCCTTACCGCATACTGGCTCTGAAACATGGAAGCTGATGTACGGCTATGCTAAGGAATATGCTCAGATTATTTCAGGAAAAGAGGAAGGATCAGCTTCTGCGAATGATCTGTGTGCCTTATGTCAGCAGACTCTTTCTGCGGAAGCGTCAGCCCGGTTACAGAAATTTGAAGATTTCATTTCTGATAAGGCGAACAAAGACGCTGAGGCAGCAGCAATAGATTTGGAAGCAGTAAAAACTGGTCTGAAAAATCTTAAATCTCGAACAACGGCAGAATTAGAGCGGCAACTGGCCGAATATGGAACGATAGATGCTGCACGCAAAGCAGCGGCAGAGGGCGTAGTAAAATTCTCTGATGCGGCCAAATCGTGGATGGATGTTTTGCTGGCAGCCATTGAAAGCAATGATTTTTCCAAGTTAGGGACACTGGCTGACCCTGTTTCAAAATCTCTGGATAACGATGCCGCTTCTCTCGTTGAGACTGGAAGGGCTTTTGAGGTTAAAGCTAAAGAAGGGGGAAATCGGTCAGAAGATCGGAACCGCCTCTCTCTGCTGAAAGACCAGAAAAAGCTTTCCCAAGAAGTCGAAACTTTCGTTGCCCGGCTGTCCGATCTCCAGACGTTGGAAAAACTCGCGGATTGCAAGTCTGCCCTCAGTACGGCGACAGTTTCGCCACTAATAACCAAGTTGCGAAAGAAACTTGTAACTGACGATCTGCAAGGGCGTATCCAGGCAGAAATCGCCGAATTCAATTTGGACCACATCCCTTTTTCTGTCCGGGATCGTAGTGATGGCGGGAAAAGTGTCGTCGGTGTCAAGCTTCAGTCCGTGGCGGAGATTGCCAATCGGGATGTATTGAGCGAAGGAGAGCAGCGGGCATTGGGCCTGGCCTGCTTCCTCGGAGAAATTTTAGGCGATCCCATTAAACATGGGGCCATCATTGATGACCCCGTTTCGTCACTGGATCACATTCGTATCCGGCGTGTAGCAGAACGGCTGGTTCGCGAAGCCGCTGAGGGCCGTCAGATAATAATATTTACCCATAATCTGATTTTTTATAGCGAAGTGATGTTCGCTGCGGCCCGTAATGAACCGCAAGTGCCAGTTCTGTGCCATTGTATTCGGAAAGATGATGCCAAAGGTTTCGGCATTATTCATGCGAATGATGCGCCGTGGATAGCGAAGAAGGTAAAAGACCGGCTGCACTTGTTGCGGAATGAACGCTTGCCCATTTTCAAAGACCGGACTGATAGCGATACCGAAAAATACAGGAAAGAGGTAATGGATTTTTACACTGGTTTGCGGGAGACTTGGGAGCGATTTGTTGAAGAGGTGCTCCTGGGCGGCGTCGTTGAGCGTTTCAATAATGAAGTGAAAACTCAAAGCTTGAAAAAAGTTATCGTCAAGGATGACGATTATCAGACCATATTTTTTGCGATGAAGCGGGTTTCTGAGCGATCCGGCCATGACACAGCAGCCGGACGCACCATCCATACGCCTGATTATGGTGAAATTGATAAGGATTTGCAGACACTCGAAGCATTCAGACAGAAAATTTTGGATCGCTCAAAAGAGGCGGCAGAAGTACGCGAAAAATTTGAAAAGCCGCCCGTGGCAGAAGTGGCATAAGCAAAATGCACCCCATTGAAAAACTGGCAATTCCAAGTAAGCCCGAACTCCCTGCGGCTTTAGGCCGATTGGCAATCGCGCACACGCATTTGGAATTAGTTCTCCGATATGCGGTAAAGAGTATTACAGGACTATCTGTAAAAGAGGCTCTCGACGCTACAAATGGAGAGCGAACGTCCGATGTTCGCGAACGTGTTAAAAAGCTGTTCCGTCAGAAAGAGCCGACGGCATTAGAAAAATGTCAGCTAGATGCCCTTCTGGGTGCCGCAAAGCGATTGTCGGAGCAGAGAAACAATTTTTTGCATTCGGCTTGGTCAGAAACGGAAGCGGGAGAAGCTCTTTTAAAGGACGGCGCATACCAATGGGGTGCAGCACCAACTGTTGAACAAGTCGATAAAGTTACGAATGAAATTCTTGAATTGGTAAATCAAATAAATAACGCCCGATTACAGGGGTTTGTTTATGATGTCATTAACAGGCATCGTGAAACAGAACTCAAGCGTTCCGCTGCGGCGTAGGGACACTACAGGGACATTAGAGAATAAAATCCAAGGACTTGCAGAGAGAATGGGAGATGGTCAGGATACTTTTTCACTTGCATAAACGCTTGGTTTAATTATCCTCTTTCATTATTAGCTGTCATGGTGGTTCCTCCATCTCGGGAAAGCCTTCCCCTTCCTAAACTGAGGGCCGTGGGTTCAAATCCCGCCGGGGACGCCAATCTTTCGCCATATTTTTGAACAGGGTCGTATTTTTCTCCTTCATTTCCTCTTCAGCATTTTATGCCAGTATAAACAGAGAAAATTTTTACTCCGGATTTTCAAAACAGAAAAAATATTTTGGAACCGCACCTGCTAAAACGCTGGAATCATTACAACAAAAAATTTTCTTTCCGTGGAACAAAAAAACGTATTGCAATTGGTTCCATGTTTATGTTGAAATTAAATTGTAGCCCATGAACGGCAGATGAAAAAATTCCTGCACGGCTCCCATAAACCAACATGAATGTGAAACGTCGAACACTCCGGCTCTCCTTGCGCCGAAAGCGTTGAGGCTTCTTTTTCTTCGGTAAGAAGAAAACGGAACCGGATTTTACACCCTCCCGAAACCACAGCCCACCCACTGCAGCCTTTGTTGCTGCCGGTGATGCCGGGTCTCGGGAAAATTCCTGAAAACCAATGAAATGGAGTACCAATGTCTGAATTATTTTTCTCTCTGCCGAGCCTTCTCAACACCAAGGAGCACAAGGCTTATCAAGACGAAGATCAAGACACCGATACATCCCATTTTTTTTCCGGTCCTGTCGCGCCGCATATCATGCCGACGGAAACGCTTGCGGCGATTCCATCGCCGATATCAGCTATTGCCAATGTGCAACCTGCCTACATCCCCACGGATGGCGGTTACAAAACGCAGTGGCACCTGAAAAACAACTCCTATGCCGGTATGGACCTGAATGTCGAAAAAGTATGGGATGATTACAAGGGCGCGGGCATTAAAGTCGGCGTTCTCGACGATGGCTTTGATTACAAACATGTTGATCTTGCCAAAAACTACAATACCGCGCTCGACTGGGACTTTGCTGCGGGTGATGCGGATGCCTATATCACCAGCGGCAACAAGCACGGTACGGCAGTTGCGGGCGTGATTGCTGCCGACAATAATGGCACTGGCACGGTCGGTGTGGCCCCCGATGCCACTTTGGTCGGGTATAAGATGAGTTTCAGCGGATCAACGCTTTCCGCCATTGTCGGCGCCTTCAACAAGGCGACAGACAATGTCGATGTCCTGAATAACAGTTGGGGATACACAAGCATATTTTCGGACAACAAACTGTCATCGTCCTATGCCAGTTACTTCACCGCTATTGAAAACATGGCGAAAAATAGCCGTGACGGGCTTGGGACGAATGTTGTTTTTTCGGCAGGAAACAGCCGATCTTCCGGCGATAACGTGAACCATCATAATACCCAGAACTCCCCCTATACGATCGCCGTCGGCTCCATCGACAAGAGCGGCGCGGACTCTTACTTCAGCACACCCGGTGCGGCTGTTCTGGTTTCTGCCCCGGGCCGGACCATCTATACGACAGACAACACCGGATCTGCAGGATATCTGAGCGGCGATTATGCCACCGTCAGCGGGACATCTTTCTCTGCCCCGGCAGTCAGCGGTGTTATTGCGCTGATGCTGGACGCCAATAAGGGACTTGGCTATCGCGATGTACAGGAAATTCTCGCCTACTCCGCTAAAAACCCAAATCCGTCTTTTTCAGACTGGCAAACAAACGGTTCAGGCAACTGGAACAACAGTGGCCTGACCTTCAGTCATCAATTTGGCTTTGGTATCGTCGATGCCCATGCCGCCGTGCGTCTGGCGGAAACATGGGACAAGGTGTCAACTTTTGCGAATATGGACAAGGCCAGTTATTCTGCCGCGCCCAACATTGCAGTTCCAGACAAACAAATCGTCAAATCAACGATTTCGGTGAGTGCAGATATCGAAATTGATCATGTCCTTGTCACCGTGTATATGTCTCATGCCGATGTCGGGCATCTGCAACTCAAGCTTATTTCACCGGATGGAACCCAAAGCGTTCTCCTGAATTATCCGGGCACGACATCCAGCACATCCGCAGGATCAACCAAGGACTTTACTGCGTTTGAATTTTCAACAGTCGCGCACTGGGGCGAAAGCAGCAAGGGCATCTGGACTCTTCAGGCCTATGACCGCATCACCGGATCAACAGGAGTTCTCAAGAATTGGAATCTCACCTTCATGGGTGACAACGCCTCAAACAATGACACCTATATCTACACCAACGAATACGCCAAGGCTGTCAATACGGTCCTGTCCGACAGCAATGGCGGGATAGACACAATCAATGCCGCCGCCGTCACAGGCAACACCACCATAGATCTCAGCAGCGCGACATCCGGATCTATTGCCGGGAAGGTATTTAAAACCAATGGCGCTGTCATTGAAAATGCCTATACAGGTGATGGCAACGATACCATCCGTGGCAATAACGCCAACAACTATATCAACGCCGGACGCGGAAACGATTTTATCTACGCCAGCGCCGGAAACGATACGCTTGACGGCGGCCAGGGTACGGATACCGTGATATACACGCTGGGCCTTGGAAATTACGGCGTCCAGATCGTGTCGGCCCTGGAAGCCATTGTCTTCCACACCACCACCGGAATCGACAAATTGCTGAATTTCGAATGGTTCAGCTTCGGTGGCATCAAATACAGTTTTCAGGATATGATAAACTACGCCAAGAATTCCGGGACCGTCCCCGTGCCGGAAACCCCGCCGCCATCCACGGAAGAACCGGGGCCAAC
The DNA here is from genome assembly GCA_964400125.1 of uncultured Micavibrio sp. Classification (GTDB taxonomy): domain Bacteria; phylum Pseudomonadota; class Alphaproteobacteria; order Micavibrionales; family Micavibrionaceae; genus Micavibrio. Next base: position 40,201 of record CAYNSR010000007.1, read on the forward strand.
ACCGGAACCGGAACCGGAACCGGAACCGGAACCGACTCCGGCGCCCCCTCCCGGTGAAACTGTTCCGGCAATCGGCATGGCTTTCAAGGTCACAACGATGTCCGGCACGACATCGACTTACACAATGACCAGCACAGAGACCAAGGAAACCGTGGCGTCGTCGTCCGATCTTAAAATCGGCGCCAGTACGACCGATCAGGCTCTGGTCATCGACCGCAGCGCATCGGCACTGGAAATTTCGGGCAGCGCCCATACCGGAGGACGAATAAAGGAAATTACGCTCACGACAGCGGTATCGACAAAATACGATATCAGTGAAATTCCATCCCTGCGCGTCAATGCCCAAAAGGCCGTCGATGGCATCGCCATGGATATCAGCGATCTCCAGATGGGAACCATCTATACAGCAACCGGGAATGACAAATTCACGATAGATGTAGAAAACAAAAACGGAAACAAAAGTGTTACATACAACACAGTCAGACTCTACCTTAATGGCGGAGATGACGAAGTAACCGTTACCGGGAACAATCCGTACTTCAAAAGTCTGGTTGATCTTGGGACCGGGAACGATGTTTACAAATCAACCGCCACCGGCGCGGAAACGATCTATGGCCGTGGCGGAAACGATGTCATCGAAACGGGTGCCGGGAACGACAGGATCTACGGCCATGACGGAAACGACACCCTGCGCAGCAGCGCCGGGAACAACTATCTCTACGGCGGAAATGGCGACGATGTTTTGTATGGTGGAATCGGCAATGACATCCTCTATGGTGATGCCGGGAACGACATTCTGCACGCGGTCTCCGGAAACAACAAACTCTATGGCGGCTCCGGCAACGATATCCTCTATGGCGGCACCGGAAACAACATTCTTGATGGCGGAATCGGAAATGATATCCTCTATACCAGCGAAGGAATTAACAGCCTTCGTGGCGGAAGCGGTGCCGACACATTCGTCATTCGCAATGTGAACGACACAAACCGGATTGAGGATTTCAGCATAGCCTATAAGGATAAGCTGGATATATCCGATATCCTGACCGGTTTTAACGGCAGCACAGACGATCTGAGCGACTTCCTGCGGTTCCAGTACAACAGCAGCAAGGGCGTGACCGAAGTACAAGTCAATTCCGGCAACGATTTTGTAACCGCCGTTGAAATGCGCGGCAACTTCAGCAGCGTGGACATTGACGCCCTCTTCGCCAATGGTCAGATCATAACCGATTAGACTGGAACGCGGCAGATGGCGCACACTAATTATCGATAACCGTGTTCGCCGTCTGATCGCTGCTGGATGTCATCGTGCTACCTGTGCTGTCTTGAACAGGGTTGGAGGTGAGGGTCAGGGTGGAATTATCCCCTTCCAGAATCGCAGTCACTTCCGCCAGCGTGCCGATTGCATTCGACTCGTTGGTGATCGTCGTCGCGGTAATTTTGGTATCCTGACCGAAGCCATCGTCAACCTGCTCGATCGCGATAGCCTTGTTCAGGGCCGCATTGCTGCCGAGAACCTTAAAGGCATAGGGGTCGCGTTCTTCCATCTGCTGGCCATGCGCCAAAGATGCGGAAAAAAGCATAATCGTCACAAGAACGATATAGAATGCCGGTACAATAATTTTCTTCTGCATGATCGTCTCCTTTTTCTCGAGAGTGCCCCAGACCGGAATCAATCCGGTCTGGGTACTTTTTCACTCAGTCATCACGACTTATTCAGCAATATCACCCAAGACAACGCTCGGACCGAACTTGATAGAAGCAAAGTTTCCGATTGCCGTTGAGGTTAGCTTTCCAACCAGACCGGGAACATCCGGATCAAGTCCTGCATAACTACCGAGGTTGTTAAACCCGCTCAGGTCCTGATATGCCGTTGCCGAAGCAAGAACATTGGCATTGGTTTCTTGCGAGATATCAGCCACCAGAACATTGTTCGGGTTATCAACAGAACCGCTCAGGCTCATGTAGTTGCTGATTGCCGTTGCACTCAGATCAACCGCGGCTTCTACCGGATCTTCCAGTGTCCCTGCCGTTGCCAGAGCCTCAACACCAAAACCGTTTTCGTTCAGAGCGTTGTGGATTTGGCTATCATGCAGGTAGGTTGCTGTCTCCGTTTCCAGTTCCTGGAAGTTGGCAACAGCGACTGCGGCTCCTTCGAGACGTCCGAGTTCTGTCGCAGCGTCCAGCGTAACGGCTTGCTCTTCGATCAGATCATTCAGATCGATTTCAGGAGCTTCGGCCGTCGCCGTACCATCAATAGTCATATCAAAGGTATAGGTGGATGGTTGAACACTCACTTCTCCTGAATCAACACCAATCGTGGCATCGAAGTTATTGAAGCTTTCGTTGCTTATGTTGGAGGTCAGAACGTTCGGACCATTGGCGTTCGCATCATAAGTACCATCCAGCGTAAAGGTTCCGGAGAAGGACACTTCCTGATCGAGAAGATCGAGGCCCTCCGGGTCCAGAACAACTTCTGTTGCATCGTCAGACAGATAATTTCCTTGAAAGTTGACTTCCGCACGGACGTCACCATTCATAATCTGTTCTTTTTCGATCTCAACATGACCATCCGGAATGATCTCGGAAGAAATGTTAACGTCGATGTTAACAGCTTCTTCAACGGCCTTATTCCAGGTCCAGTTCAACTCATCGAATGCTTTTGCAGGGCTGGCAGCAAACAGTACGCCTACCACAGCGGTTGTTACGAGTAATTTCTTCTTCATAGTCAGTCTCCTTTAGGTTTTTTTTACGAGGTTTTTGGTGAAGTTTTCTTCCTCAAGCCGACACTCCTCGACTTGCGGAAGCTTTAGAAAATCAGTCATGATCTGGTAAACACCCATTTCAACGACCGACCTTACGCCAAGCTGAAGCGGTTCATTCTTTTTGTGACCGGCTTCGAACTCGACGAGTTCCGTTCCAAAGAAACGGAATACGTTTGCGGCAACTTCAACGCCGTAAATCTGCTTTTGCAGGCTGGTGACATAAGCGACATCCAGTGTGCGCGGATTAATTACCCGCAAATCAAGCGCAACATTGATAATCACGGCTCTGGTATTCGCGCCTATCCCTGAAATGCTCAGCCCAAGTCCGCCGCTGACAATGTTGTAGTTCAGCTCTGTCAGGGCACCGACGACAACGAAGTCAGATGCGCGCACGCGATAATCCTTCGCCGTTCTTCCGACCAGCATGTTTTGCGACGCCAGCTTCATCTCTGCCAGCGGAACACGGATATCCCAGCGTTCCTGCAATTTGACCTTTCCGGTTTTGTAAAGGGCGCTGATAACCATTTCGGTCGTGCCTTGCGTCAGTTCCCGACTTAAACCTTCTTTTTCAAATGTTCCGGTCTTGTCGGAAACCTCACCGACAGAAAATGTCGGCAGGACGCTGTACCCTTTCAATTCTCCCAGCGTCTGCAAACAACTGCTATAGGGGGTCAGGTTCCGTGTTACCGGAAAAGTAATCAAAGGCTCTACACCGCTTGAATTTCCGTACGCGACAGGCCCCGTATGAGAGCACCCGGCCAGGGCAATCGATGCGCCAACAATCACCACCGGAAAAACTTTTTTCATGATATTCATCAGCATCAGGAAATCCTCGTTAAGAAAGTTTTCATTGTTGTGTTCTCCTAACAGACGCCGTAACAAATCGTTCCTGTGAAGCAAAATGAATTACAAACCAAAAATGCGCATATATAAAAAAACCTGCGCATACGCGCCGAAACGCCGCTCGCAGGCCATTACGAAATGAAGGTGATTACAGATGGGAATCAGTCGAGAAAGATTTTCCACTCATATGGATCGACCAAACTGTCATCATGGCGATGAATCTGGACAAGCGCATCGGAAAGCTCCCGCCGATCAACAATGCCGTCGTTGTTCTCATCCCAAAGAAACAGGAACCCTGTATCCTGAAACATGATTCTGACGTCCTCAGAACGGAGCCGCCCGTCGTTATCGTTATCCCAGTAAGAATAATCGGGGATTTTTGTGTCGGTGAATGGCTGACGCCACCCCGGAACAAAGAAATTCCATTCGCCATCGTCGAGAAAACCGTTGGCGTCCCGGTCCCATTTCCTGAAAACATAGTGGCTCAGTTCTTCCGGGTCGAGCACGCCGTTGGAGTTCATGTCGTAATATTCGAACGAATACCGCACCGGGGTCGGCATGGGATCGTTTGTTTGCGCCTGCAAAATACTGACGGTAAAAATGCCTGCTGCCAATACAGGCAAGGCGTAAAAAAAAATGGCCCTCTTTCCGTGTGGAAGCATGTTCATTATCCCGGATATTTTGTACTGTGACACCGCCAACGCACGACCCGCGCAAGCGTTCCCGTAACTTCCGGAATATGAATAAAAATGGAAAATCTCAGATATTGAGCTTTTTGACGAATTTCAGGCATAGCCCCTGAAAAGCCGTTTGCAACGCTTCACCCTGCACCCCGCCATCACCGGTCATTTTCCGGGCAAGCACCAGAATGATCGTCTTGTGCAACAGATCGACAATCTGGAGCACTTTTTTGTCATAGAGCTTCACATCTTCAAGAAACGTCAGGACGATCCCGGTCAATCCGCTAATCAGGGGGTAGTTGAATGTTGCGGCATTGGCCTTGATATTCATTGTCGGCACCATCAGGGCCTGCAGAACATCACGATCCGACCTGTCATCACGCGATCTGGAAATCGCAGCAATCAATGTGCTCAACTCGTCCAGATGCGGCTTGGCAACCTGACTGAAATCAACCTTGTTTTCATTGATAACTTTTTGGGCGCGTGCAATCCGGTGCGGCTCTATACTGCCCTGACCGACTTTCTTTTGAAGCTCAAGCGACGCCTTGATGATCTTGACGTCATCGTTTTGCAATTCATGCCCCAAGGAAGCGCCCCCGTAATATCCCCTCCCGCCTATGGTAACACCGCGTACATTAGAAAAGGGTTAAGCAGAGTGTAACCAATTGTTTTCACTACAAATTTATGCAACAGGCTGAATGCTCCCACCCCACTTTTTCTGGCAGAATTAAGCACGCAAAACTTTGATTTTCCTATCAAATCCACTTGAACCGGATACCCGGCTGACTAGAATGTCCGCCATGCGTATCAGAAACTCTTGGAAAGACGCCCTATGAAAATTCTTGTCCCCGTCAAGCGGGTTATTGATGCCTATGTCTCGATCCGGGTGAAGGCCGACCAGAGCGGCGTTGAAACCGCCAATGTCAAAATGTCGATGAATCCCTTTTGTGAAATCGCGGTGGAAGAAGCCGTGCGCATGAAGGAATCCGGCAAGGCCGATGAAATCATCGTTGTTTCCGCCGGTCCCGCCAGCGTGCAGGAAACCATGCGCACCGCCATGGCAATGGGGGCCGATCGCGGCATTCATATCCTGATTGAGGAAGACATCGATCCGCTGACGATGGCAAAACTGCTCAGGGCTGTCGTGGAAAAAGAACAACCCGGACTCGTCCTCGCCGGGAAACAGGCCATTGACGGGGAAAGCAACCAGACCGGGCAAATGCTTGCCGCCCTGCTTGGCTGGCCGCAAGGGACCTTTGCCTCAAAGATTGAGATAGACGGCGACTCCGCGACCGTGACACGGGAAATCGATGGCGGCCTTGAAACGCTGAAACTGAAAATGCCCTGCGTTATCACCGCCGATCTGCGCCTCAATCAACCGCGCTACGCGGCCCTGCCCAATATCATGAAGGCTAAAAAAAAACCGCTCGATACGCTGACTCCTGCCGATCTTGGCGTTACACCGCAAAACCGGTTAAAGACCATCAAGGTCGGCGAACCGGACAAACGCAAGGCCGGTATCATAGTGGCCTCCGTCGCGGAACTGGTCGACAAACTGAAAAATGAAGCAAAGGTTATTTAAATGAGTGTCCTCGTCATCGCCGAACATAATAACGAAGTCCTGAATGCCGGTACGCTAGCCACGATTACGGCGGCCGCGAAACTGGGAAATGATATTCATGTGCTGGTCGCTGGCCTGAATTGCCGGGCCGTGGCCGATGCGGCGGCAAAATGCACCGGGGTGACGAAAATCATCCTCTGCGATGATCCTGCCTATGCACACCCGCTGGCAGAAAATTTTTCCGTGCTGATCGCCCATATCGCGGAAGCCTATTCCCATGTCGTTGCGCCAGCGTCTTTCTTCGGCAAAAATATTATGCCCCGTACGGCAGCATTGCTGGACACGGTGCAGGTTTCCGATGTCGTGACCATTGAATCCGCCGATACTTTCGTGCGCCCCATCTATGCCGGAAACGCGCTGGAAACCGTACAGGCCAGCGGCACACCACTCATCGTGACCATCCGCCCAACGGCCTTTGATGCTGCGGGCCATGACGGCAACGCGGCAATTGAAACGATTTCAGGAACGGGGGAAACCGACCTCGCCGTCTTCGTCAGTCAGGAACTGACCAAATCCGAACGCCCCGACCTGCAAACGGCAAAAATCGTCGTGTCCGGCGGACGCGGCGTGGGCAGCGGTGAAAACTACCAGAAATACATCGTCCCCCTCGCCGACAAACTCGGCGCCGCCACAGGAGCCTCCCGCGCCGCCGTCGATGCCGGATATGTGCCGAATGATTATCAGGTCGGCCAGACGGGGAAAATCGTCGCGCCCAATCTTTATATCGCCATCGGCGTTTCCGGCGCGATCCAGCATCTGGCCGGGATGAAGGATTCAAAAGTCATCGTTGCCATCAACAAGGATGCCGAAGCGCCGATTTTCCAGGTGGCGGATTACGGTCTGGTCGCGGATTTGTTTGAGGCCGTCCCGGCGCTGGAAAAGGAGCTTGGATAGGGCCGGAATTCCTCACGGACAAATTCTCTCGCAAAAACCGGACAAATCAAAGACCCTTTATTCTGCATCTTTGTTGACGCAAGACATGCCGGATAAAATCACCCTTCCCCTGAGTGTAAGAATCCAGATCAAATGGGAAGCGCCGTGCGAGCTCTTGTTTCAAAGAAGCATATTCGCTTGCGAGCTCTACGGACTCCCGCAAGGCGTCACGGAAGGTAATTTGATCTTGCCAGAAGGAACTCCCAAATCTGGCGGCATGGATATTCGATGAGCGCACAGGAGTACTACCCTTGCTTGTCCAAAAAACAAACATTAACCGTTGATCGCGAAAAGGATCAAGAAACCAGTGCCAAAATCCTGCATCCTCCATACGGGTAACGACATCTTCTGAAAGCATTGATTCAGGCCATTCAATCATGATGTCGATGATTGGCTTCGTCAGGAGACCAGCAATAGCCGTGCTCCCAATATGTTCAATGCGCGATTCAGGAAAAATTGAACCTATCCGTCCAATCAGGTCGGCGGCTTTATCAGCATTTTGATCGGAATATGGTTGTATTTCTATTTTTTCAGACATTTATTTCCTGATGAATACAATCCCTATTCACAGCCTGTAAAAATGCATCACCGGATAAATCGTCATATCGATGACATGGCCGTTCATTTTCTCGATGATATCGTATTTGTGCGCCCCCGGCGATAATGGCAGCAACGTATCCAGCGCGAAGAGGCGGAACTGGTACAGGTGCTGCCCCTTCGGTACGCAAGGCCCGGTATAACCGACACGCCCCCCTTCACCGATTCCCTGCATCGATCCGTCGTCGAGAACCGTCCCCACCGGCGCGGCCCGCGCCAGACCCGTTGATTTTGGCGGAATGTTATAGACCAGCCATTGCGCCGGATTATCCGGTCCAGCATCGTCTTTTTCAAAAAACAGAACCAGACTTTTCGCCTGCGGCGGCACACCGCTCCATTGCAGGGGGGGGGAATAATTTTTGCGATAACAGGTATGTTCAATGGACAGACGCCCATTCTGGACAGCGGGGGAAGACATCCTGAGCGTCCCGGCAAGCCTGCCGCCAACCTCCAGCAATACCTTGCCGTCGGATCCCCTCGGCGCAAGTCGTATTGTCGGAGCAGCCACGGTAACATCTGGCGCGGAAGGCGGCGGCGCGTCTTGTAAAACGGTATCCATCAACATGTCGCGATGCTTCGGGATCGGATAAACGATGGCCGCAGAAGAGACTTGGGCGACCTGAGGCTCCGGCGGGGGACCGCCCTGCGACAAGAGGATTTTCAGAACGAAGACGACGCCCACCAGCGCCAGCGCCGCCACGCCAAAAACCATCCAGATGTATTGACGCATCTGCTCCGGCTTGAAAGAAAATCGGCTGCCGCGCTCGGCCATAGCAATATCCCGTGGAAAAAATTCTGGAATCACCCGTCCTTCTGATTATACCCCAGATGCGTAAGCAATCCATCAACGCCCTGCTCGATCAGGTCCAGCACATGCTCGAAATCCGCCCTGCTGCCATAATACGGGTCAGGAACGTCCCGCATGGGCGCACCCGGCAGATAATCGAGGAAAAAACCGATTTTCCCCCGCATCGCCTCCGGAGCCTGCCGCATCAGGGCGGCATAGTGCGATCCGTCCATGGCCAAAATCATGTCAAAATCCTCGAAATCGCGCACCCTCACCTGCCGGGCGCGCAACCCTGACAAATCATAGCCGCGACAGGCCGCCACGTCGACCGTGCGCAGGTCCGGCGGGTCCCCGATGTGATAAGACTCAATCCCTGCGGAATCCACCGCGAAAATCGTATCGCTCAGGCCAGACTGGCTGATGCGATGCTGCAACACGCCGTGCGCCGTCGGCGACCGGCAGATATTCCCGGTGCAGACGAATAAAATCCGCTTCATGTTGCTTTTTTATTTTTTCTGATGAACGCCTGAAATATTTTCAACGTCTCGGCGCTGACATGATGTTCGATCCCTTCTGCATCCGCTTCCGCGATATCCTCCGGAACGCCGATGGATTTCAGGAAGCCGACAACGATCCCGTGGCGTTCCTTGCAACGACGCGCCAGTTCTAGCCCCGCTTCGGTCAGGAAAAGGGACCGATATTTGCGATTGCTGACCAACCCCTCCCGGTTCAGCCGCAAAATCACCTTGTTGACCGTGGCGTGAGAAACGCCAAAACGCTCCGCCAGATCCACCACCCGGGCTTCACCTCTGGCCTCGATCAGATCGGCAATCAATTCGACGTAGTCTTCCGCCGTTTCATTCTGGTGCGCCGCCCGGACCCGGCCAAAACGCAAGGCCTGCCGCTTGGGGTCAGCCAGAATACCGGGATTTGCCATAGATTCAGCCATTCCTCATTGTGGGGCCTTTTTTACCATGTTGTCAAATTATGTTGCCGTGGCTAAATCCGTCCATTATTTGCATATCCTGAGCGGGCCGAAAAAATCTTGACCCTGCTGTTTTTCGTGTATTGAATATCCCCAATCATAACATTGAAAAAAACAGGGACTTTCACAATGAAATCTATCTCGGAAGACACAATACGCCAGAAATGTATTCAAGACCCGTGGTGCCGTCAGGCGAACGGTTTTATCAAATTCGGGACTGTGCCTGAATGGCTGGATAACATTGCCGATATGATGCCCGGCGGCTCTCAGGAGCAGCAGGATTACCGCGCCGCCGCAGTAATGGCGCGCGAAATTTATCAAAAAGAAGCCCTCTCCACCATTGACCCGTCCAAGGTTGAGGATATTTGCAAGGCCGAACCCTGGACAAGCGCGCGACGGGTCGAAGATGTCACTGCCGGGCAATACGGCTATGTCACCGAAAAACTTGAAAAGGCCCGCAACCTGTTTGCCGCCGGATCGCCGGAACACACGGCCTATCACGACGCCTTTGAACGGGCCAAACAAATCTATTTTGATGACATCAAACGCCTTGCGAAGGAATTCGCCACCGGAAAAACGAGAGCTCAGATCGAGCAGATGAATTTCTCACTGTTTTCAAAAGCAAAACATTTCGAAGGCAACGGCACATACGTCAAGGACAGGCTTGCGAAACTGGTTCAATGGAACGGGATATGCGGCGAACGATTCGGCATACAATCACCGCCCGACCCGACCCGGCAACACTTCGTCGCCCGGTTCAGACCGCTTTAAGAGCCTGTTTTAAAACGCATAAATTGCATCGTCATTGCCTGAATTTTCTGCAAGGAAAATTCTAAGGCAACCCATAAGATATTGATACTCATGGATTCCCCTAGAATTTTTGCAAGCAAAAATTCGGGGAATGACGCCGGGGATGAAGTTTTAAAAGAGACTCTAAAGCTCATCATTTCAGCCATGACTGCACGATCTCGATAGAGGGAATGCCGCCGGAATGCACTATTTTCCCGTCGATCATCACGGCGGGCGTGGTCATCACACCGTTACGGATAATTTCAACCTCATCGGTGATTTTTTGGATAGTCACAGGAACGCCCAGCGTAGCGGATTCCCGCTCGATGCGGTGAATGGTTGAATCGCAACGCGAACAGCCCTTGCCAAGAACGGTAATTTCCATTTTCTATCCTCCAAAGATGATGTTGAACACATAACCCACACAGATAAAGGACACAAACAAAAACACGACAAAGAACACCAGCATTTCAGGCTTCAGCACCTTGCGCAAGATCAGCAGCTCAGGCAGGGAAATGGCAACGATACTCATGATAAAGGCTAAAATGGTGCCGACAGGGACACCCTTGTCGAGAAGAACCTCGGCCACAGGAATAATTCCGGTCGCATTGGAATAAAGCGGAATCCCCGCCAGCGCCGCCACCGGCACGGCAAAAGGATTCTCCGGCCCGGCATGTTCCAGAAACCATTCCTTCGGTACATAACCATGCAACCCGGCCCCAAGCCCCACGCCGATCAAAACATACAGCCAGACCCGCTTGATGATATCGACGGCTTCCATCCGCGCATATTTTTCACGCCACTTCCAGCCTGCGGCCTCCTCCGCCGTTTGCGGAGTCGGCATCGTGATTTTCCAGACATAGGGCTCAACCCATTTTTCGAGTTTTAAAAAATCGATCACAAAACCACCAAGAATGCCAAGTGCAATGCCCGTGCCAACATAGGCAAGGGTGAACTGCAACCCCAAAGCATTCCCTAACAAGATGACCGCCACTTCATTGACCAAGGGCGACGTAATTAAAAATGCCATGGTCACGCCCAGAGGAATGCCTGCAGACAAAAAGGCGATAAAAAACGGAACGGAAGAGCAGGAGCAAAAAGGCGTAATCGCCCCGAGCAAGGCGGCCAGAACATACCCCGTCAAACGCGATTTCCCCGTCAGCCACGAGCGCACCTTTTCCGGAGAAACATAGGACCGCAAAAATCCGATGATATAAATCATCACCGCCAGCAAGAAGAAAATCTTGCTGGTATCTTCGATAAAGAAATGGACAGCATCCGCCAGTTTCGTGCCCCTTTCGAGAGAAAGAAGATCGAAAGCCACCCCGTCGGCAAACCGGGCAAACACCTCAAGCATTTTTCAGCGCCCCTATCCGGTCCCTCAACATGTCAAACACCCTATCGAATGCAGCCACGGTTTCCGCCTCCGTTCCGGTCTCCCGGGCCGGGTCCGGCGTACTCCAATGCAATTTTTTTGTTGTCCCGGGAAACACCGGACAACGCTCCTCCGCCACGGTATCGCAAACCGTGACGACAAGATCAAAAGACTGCCCCGCGAATTCATCCCACGACTTGCTGCGCGGCTGTCCGGGATCAATCCCGTGACGCACCAGCGTTTCAATCGCCCCCGGATGAACATACCCCGCCGGATGACTGCCTGCGCTAACGGCGTCAAACCTGCCCTGCCCCAGATGATTGAACAAGGCCTCCGCCAGAATGGATCGGCATGAATTACCTGTACACAAGACCAGAATACGCTCCGGCATCAGCAACATCCGGACGTCTTCGTGCCGCATCCTCCCGCCGCACTACCCGTTTCAGGAACGCAACAGGCCCCTTCCCCGGCGGTCTCCGCGCCGGAGAATATCTGCGCGTCCTCCATCGTATGATAGGCCTCCCATGCCACACCGTCGGGGTCCGCAACCCACGATTTTTCCGATCGGGCATAGCAACAGGTTGCCTCCCCGTCGCCATGCGTTGAAATATTGGCGGCAGACATTTGTGCGCGCAAGGCATTCAGTTCCGCGACGTCATCCACCTGCAGACCCATATGATCGACACCGATCCTGCCGCTGCGCGTTGAAATGGCAAAATTGATACGCGGATCATCCAGCATCCATTTGGCGTAGTCCGGCTTGCGTTTCACCGGCTCGGCCCCGAACAATGCATTGTAAAAATTGACGCTATCCTCGATGTTTTTGACGCCGACATGGATATGCATACGTTTCATGATTTTTTCTCCTTTTGTTTCTGTGATTCTGACTGGCAACAATTCATCGATGCGATCATCGGCGATCCTTTCTCCCCGTCATTCCGGATGCTTGCGAATTCAACGCGACAGCAATCCTCGATCATGAAACGGATCAATCCGGTGAAAAATGCGAAATTGGCGCTGTAGATGATCGACCGCCCCTCGCGACGCGACAACACCAGATCGGCATTGCTCATATGGTTCAGGTGGAACGACAGCGTATTATGCGGGACCCCCAGCGCTTCGCCGATCCTGCCCGCGGGGGCACCCTCCGGGCCGCACTCGACCAGCAGACGAAACACCCGGAGCCGGGTCTCCTGTGAAAGGGCATCGAAGGCGGCAAGGGCGTTTTTTATATCCATATGTCTAAATATATAGACATTTTTTGCCGTGTCAAGCCCAGACCCGCACAAATACGGAAAATAAATCCCGTCCTTTCTTCCGCCCCCACCCCCGGAAAACCTTGACCTCCGGCATGAAATCCTTAAAACCGTGTGGTACGAAAACTCAGGCTGCCGGGCGTAACCGTGGCGGCCCAATGAAAGTTGTGCTGAACGATGGCCGATACACCGCCCAACATGGATTTTGTCACAGTGCGTCTGGCCGCGACTCCGGCAGAAATCGAAGCCGCGCAGGCCCTGCGCTACCATGTCTTCTATGAAGAGCACACCGCGCAACCGACTGCGGAGATGGCGCGGCTCAAGCGTGATTTTGACGATTACGACCCGCATGCGGATCACCTCATCGTCGTTGACGAACGTACCGACACCCCCAAAATCGTTGGTACCTACCGTCTGCTGAACCGTGCCGTCGCGGAGAAATACGGACGCTTCTACACCAGCGGCGAATACAATATCGACGCCATCCTGAAAAGCACCGACAATGTGCTGGAACTCGGGCGATCCTGCGTTCTGCCCGCTTACCGCACCCGCCCCGTCTTGCAAATGCTGTGGCAGGGGATTGCCGATTACGTTTTAGAGCACAAAATTGAAATGCTGTTCGGCTGCGCCAGTTTCCACGGAACCGACCCGGAAAAACTCGCCCGGCCCCTGTCCTATCTCTACCACTACCATCTGGCCCCGCCGGAACTCCGCCCCGTCGCCCTGCCGGAACGCTATGTCCCGATGAACATGATCGCCCGCGAAAACCTGAACCCGCGTGAAATTCTGGGTGAGCTTCCGCCCCTGATAAAGGGCTATTTGCGCATCGGTTCGCTGATTGGCGATGGCGCGGTAGTGGACCCTCAATTCGGCACCACCGATGTGTGCATCATGCTGCACACACAGATCGTCGCCAATCATTACAAGAAACATTACGAGCGCAAGGGAAACAAATCTTTCTCCGCGCCCGCCTTCCTGACGGATGCGGATGATGTAAAAATCGCGGGCGGTTCGGCCTGATGCTGTCCGCAATTATCGTCACGCTCCGGGCTGCCCTGTTTTTTCTCTGGTGCATGGCAACCGTTCCTGCGCAATTTCTTGTTCTTGCATTCACCCGTGGCCCTGCATCCTATTTTATCCCTTCCCTGTGGCAACGGGGCATTTGCCGGATGTTCAGTATCCGGGTTATTGTCGAGGGCAGCCCGTTGCGTGATCGGCAAACCCTCTATGTCGCCAACCACATTTCCTATCTTGATATCCCCGCAATGGGGAGCGTCCTCAGGGCGTCATTCATTTCGAAAAAAGAAGTCGCCAACTGGCCGGTTTTCGGAACGCTGGCGCGGTTGCAGCAAACAGCCTTTATCAGCAGATCGCGCGCCGATGCCCATCGGGAAAAAAACGCCATTTCCAACATGATCGCCGAAGGGAAAAATCTTATCCTTTTCCCTGAGGGCACATCGACTGATGGGCGCGATGTCGCGCCGTTCAAATCATCCCTGTTTTCCATGACACTGGAGGACAACCAGCGCCCCGTGATGATCCAGCCTGTGACCCAGCGCCTTGAAAGCGTCAACGGGAAACCGGCGGACGATCAGGCCGCCCGCGACATCTACGCATGGTACGGCGACATGACCATGCCGCCGCATCTGAAAGGGTTTGCAGGCTCACGCGGGGCGGTCATCCGCCTGATTTTCCACTCCCCCATCGACCCCAGAGCCTTCGAGGACCGCAAAAGTCTTGCCGAAGCCTGCGAGAACGCCGTGCGCTCGGGGCTTCAGCCCGTTATTGCCACCGGCCTTGCTGCCTGATACTGATTGAAAACATTTTTACCGACACTGGAAGAAGGACCATAAATCATGAACATTTCCCCTGCCGAAACCAAAAAGCTGCAAGATTATCTGTGCGATAAATTCAAAAACAAGGGAATCGCGGTCCGCGCCCGCGCCCAGGCCCCCGATTCGGTCGAAGTCACGGTTGACGGCGAATTTATTGCCACGATCTACAAGGATGAAGACGAAGGCGAAACCTCTTTCACCCTGAATATGGCCATTCTGGACATCGATCTGGACGGCGAAGCCGCCGCCTGATGCCATAATTTGCCAAAACCCCGCCTTTTTGATTACAATGGAATAGGCGCGATTCCAGACAGATACAGGGCCATGACAAGCCCTCTGCGTTGCGTTAAAATGGCGGGGTATGACGATTTTTAGAGGGGACAGGCAAATGGCCGCTATTCCTGGGCGACGCTCCGGTTTTTCGAATACGATGCGCCGTTTCCTTGCGCTGATTCTGGTCGCGCTGGTGATAGCGGGTTCGTTCCCGGCACATGCGCAACCGGCATCCTGCGATCCTGATTACTGGAACTCGATGAAGGCCAAAGCATGGCTGGAAGCGCAGCGCGAAATCGCCCAGAACCAGAACCTGATCTACAAACCCGACAGCGTGCTCGAATATACCTGCTTCGACAAGTTTCTCGGCCACCTCTCCAACATTGTCCATGTGCAACATCGTTTGTTCAGTGAAACAACAACATGGGGGGCCATCCCCGGCACGAACATGGAAACTGCATTAAGCGGTCTCGTCGGCTCAGCACTCCTGTCCTATATCAACATGAATTTCAGCCATGTCTATCTCGGTGGACGCGGCAACGGCCCCGGCGTCGGCGTTTCTGCAGTTTCGTCAGCAAACTATACCTGCAGCACCATGTCTTCTGTCTGGCAACAGGCCAAATGCCTTAACTTCGTGCAGACGGCTCCTGTCAACCGCACGGCACGAGACGATTTCTTCAATCTCAGCTGGTTTGCAAGCAACGATCCGCGTGATATCCCAACGGTCTGCACCGCCGATGCGCGATGGGCAAACAATACCAACCTTGCCCTGAACACTCCGGCTGTCTATACGGAAGAAACTTTCAGCACCTATGCCAACCACTTCGCCACCACCGGATGTCCGGCAGCACCGATCCCGACCGGGGTCAGGGTCACGCGCAACACTTTTGCGCCTTATGACGAAAAAGTCTGTATCAACCCTGGCTGCGCCTACAATGTAGGCGGCGACAACTGCGTCCCCGCAGCAGGCCCCCCGCCCGCCGCCCCGTCTGATCGTAACCTGAAGGAAAACATTGTCTTTGCCGGAATTGAAAACGGTCACAATGTCTACCAGTTCAACTACATTGGCCAGCCGCAGAAATATATCGGTGTCATGGCTGACGAGGTTGAAAAAACCAACCCCGATGCCGTAACGAAAATCAACGGTTACAAGGCTGTCTACTATGACCGTATTGGCGTCCGCTTCAGAGCTGTGCCTTAATTGATGCCTGAAACTTAGACAGAGACCTTCCTGTCATCCCGAGCGTAGTCGAGGGATCTGGCAGGTTGTGGTTTGGTAAGATCCCTCGGCTACGCTCGGGATGACAGGAAAAATGATGGCCTGACGGTGGCCCCGCTGGCGTTAAAGCGCCTTGTTTTCCGCCAGTAACGTCCGAACCTGATTCTGGACGTCTTTGTTCCCCTGCTTCAGTTGCAGGAATTTCATCACGATAAGCAGGGTTTTCTGGCGGTCCACTGGCTCCATATCCTCTTGCGGGCGCTCCGGCGGCAAGGTGGTGGAGTCCCTGTCATTGTCCTGCCGGATGCCCATTTGTTCCAGTATGGCCGGATCGAAATCCTTCACCAGCAGTTGCAACCGCGCCATCATTTCCGGCCCCAAAGCGTCCCGCGTGGCCCGCATCTGCAAAATAGCCTCCTGCAGGACAAGTTTTCGCCGTGGGTTGATCGTATAAATGCGTCTCAAGAACACTGCTCCATAGTGATATCCGCCATGAACCGGGAAAAGGCTGTAAAAAAGGCCGGGGAAATGATTGACTTGGCAAGACACAACCAGCCCCTTATATCTAAAGACTACGCGGAAGAGATTTAAACAACGTTATCGGCCTGAAAAACCATGCTTTCCGTTTACCAATCGTTAACCAGACTGGGAAAACCCGCCCTTTGCTGGATTCTCGATGCCCGCCTGCGGCGCGGCAAGGAGGATCAGGCCCGCATTGCCGAACGCATGGGCCGCCCCGATCGCTCCCGCCCCTCCGGCAAGCTGATCTGGTTCCATGCCGCCAGCGTCGGTGAAAGCCAGTCTACCCTCATTCTGGTGGAGTCCCTTCTCGCCCGCAACAAGAATTTGCATATTCTGGTAACCAGCGGCACCGTCACCTCGGCAAAGCTGATGGCCGCGCGGCTCCCCGCCCGCGCCATGCACCAATATTACCCGCTCGACCACCCCGACTGGGTCGCCGCCTTTCTCGATCACTGGAAACCGGATGCTGTTTTATGGATGGAATCGGAACTCTGGCCCAATATGCTCCGCGCCATTCGTGAACGAAAAATTTCTGCCGCGCTGATAAACGCCCGCCTGTCTCCGCGCTCCTGCCGCCGCTGGGCGCGAGTGCCGAAGACCGCTGCCGCGTTGCTTTCCACATTCGAATTGATTCTGGCCCAGACGGAAGACGATGCGCAATCCTTTCTCAAGCTCGGTGCCGTCAATGTGCGTGTGCGCGACAACCTGAAATACAGCGCCGCGCCGCTGCCCTGCGACACATTCGATATGGTGCAACTCAAGGCCGCACTGCAGGGCCGCCCGTTCTGGCTTTATGCCAGCAGCCACGAAGGCGAGGAAGAACTGGCCGCCGAAGTGCATATGACCCTGCGCGGGCAATTTCCCGGCCTGCTGACAATCATCGTGCCCCGCCACCCGGAACGCCGCGACGGCATCGAAACAACATTGTCCTCATACCCCGTTACCCTGCGGAAACGCGGCCCTGAAAAACATCTTCCTGCGGCGGGTGACGATATATACCTTGTCGATACGCTCGGTGAACTGGGGCTTTTTTACACGTTGTCGCCGCTGGCATGTATTGGACGATCCTTTAGCAAGGACGGCGGCGGCGGGCACAACCCGATTGAGGCGGCACAACTGGGCTGCGCCGTTTTATACGGACCGAACGTGCAAAATCTGGCAGAAATTTACAGGGATATGACCTGCGCCGAGGCGGCCCTGTGCCTGCGCGATGCCGACGAACTGGCGGTGACAATTGCGCGACTGCTGAACGACCAGACAGCACTTGAAAAACTGCGCCGGGCCGGTGCTGATTTTGCCGAATCGAAATCGCGTGTTCTGGCGCAGGTGATGAAGGATCTCGAGCCCATGCTGGTCGATCACGGCATTGTCGAAGAGGGCCGCATATGCGCATGAATACACCCTCCTTCTGGTACAACCACGACGACATTTCCGCCCGAGCGAAAATCGCGTCCTTAAGTGCCTTCAGTGCAATTTATGTACTGGGCCACATGCTGCATCAAAATCTTTCCCGCCCTGCCCCGTCTCCGGTTCCGGTGATTTGCATCGGCAATCTGGTCGCAGGCGGTGGCGGTAAAACGCCAACGGCGCTCGCGGTTATGGCGCTGCTGCGCGAACGGGGTTTGTTTCAAAACCCGTGCTTCCTTTCTCGCGGTTATGGTGGAACGCTGCGCGGTCCGGTTTTAGTCGATCCCGCGCAACACCGGGCAACCGAAACCGGGGATGAGCCGCTGCTGCTGGCACGCGCAGCCCCGGTCGTGATTGCCGCAGACCGCGTCCGGGGGGCGCATTTCGCCGCACAGCAAGGGTTTGATGTGATCGTCATGGATGACGGCCTGCAAAATCCGGCATTGCAGAAAAACTGTTCCATCCTCGTCATCGACGGGAATACCGGGTTCGGCAACAGCCATCTCCTCCCGGCGGGACCTCTACGCACGCCCATCGCAACGGGGATCAGGAAATGCGATTGCATTTTGCTGATCGGTGAGGACAAAACCAGCGTCCTGCGCCATGTGCCTGATGGCAAGCCGGTGCTGCGAGCGGAGTTGCTCCCGGTGACATTACTGGACACCATTCCCGAATACATTGCCTTTTGCGGAATCGCCCACCCGGAAAAGTTCTGGCAAACGCTGGAGCGGGCGGAAATGAAAGTGGCGGAATTTCACGGCTTTCCCGATCATCATGCCTATACCGAACCGGATATGAACATGTTGCTGGACCGGGCAACCACACTGGGGGCCGCGCTGGTGACCACCGCCAAGGATGCTGTGCGCCTGTCTGACAAATTTTTGGAAACGGGGAAGTTTAATGTTATGGTGGTCGAACTGAACTGGGCTGCCGGGGATGACAAAAAACTTGCAGAGCTGATCGAATCCAGATGCCGGACATAAAGAAAGAAAACGCGAAAAAATTGTACCACCTGCTGGAATTCAGCGGGGTTTTGGCTTTGGTTACCGCGCTTTCGCTGATGACGATGGAACGATCTTCGGCCATTGGCGGGCGTCTGGCGGAAAAAATAGGCCCCCGTCTGGGGTCAAACAAACGTGCCCTGAAACACCTGAAAATGGCACTGCCGGACAAGCCGGATGAGGAATACGAAGCCATCCTCGCTGGCATGTGGAATCATCTGGGCCGTATCCTCGCGGAATATTCAGATCTTGAATTTTTCATCGACGATCTGGAACTGGCCGGGGTCGATCATATCAAACGCGCCGTGGACGAGTACGGGCATGCAATCCTTTTTTCCGGCCATATTGGCAACTGGGAAATCATGGCACCAACATTGCTGCGCTATGGAATGCCGGTCGATCTCGTCTACCGTGCCCCGAACAACCCCTATGTGGACAAACTTCTGGCCCGTTACCGCAGCCTGAAGGGCCGCCTGCGCTTGTTGCCCAAATCCCGTGGCGGAACCCGGCAACTGGTCGAAGCCGTTCAGTCCGGACGATCCATCGGCATCCTCATCGACCAGAAATACAACGAAGGCGTGGAGGTTCCCTTCTTCGGCCAGCCTTCCATGACCAGCCCGGCTTTCGTGCAACTGGGCCAGAAATACAAATGCCCTGTGGTTCCGTTCCGCGTCGAACGGTTGCAGGGGATTCGGTTTCGGCTGACCTTCTATCCGCCCCTGAAGCTCTTCGACGATGCCGGAAGCCCGCGCCCCGTGGAGGACGTCATCGCCGATGCCCATCGCTTGCTGGAGGGCTGGATCGCCGAGCGCCCGGACCAATGGCTGTGGCTGCATAAACGGTGGAAAGACAGTTGAGAGGCTATCCGTAAAACGTCTCTACCCCGGCACGGATATCGTCTTCCGCCTGCTGCATGATGATGGACATTTCTCCTGAAAACAGCTTTTGCGCCGCCGGAGTCATCATGCGCCCGTCCAGTTGTTCGGTCAGGAAGCGCAGCAATGTTTTCGGTCCTGCATTCCGGACTCCGCGCTCTTCCATGATGTTGATGCTTTCGATTTTGCTTTGCTCATAGCTCAGCCCCGCCGATGTGGCGATATCAGCTTCGTGCAACATCATCGCCATAACGGCCAGTTTCTGGTTTTCTTCGAACAGGCGCAACTTTCCGATCATCATTGATTCGACGTCTTCATCTTCAACACCGCCCATAAAGAAATGGCGGTATATTTTTTTCATCCTGACGCACGGGCTGTTGTCCCCGGCAAAAAACGTAATATCGGTGCAAAAAATAACCGTTTCAATCTCGCCCCAAAAATCCCGCTCCAGCCCGAGCGCCTCGAAATAAGGGCGTGCGATATCGAAGGCCTGCTGCTCCATATATCCCGGCGTATACATACCTTCGCGCAGATTGTCTCCGCCCTCGTGCCCCAGATCGTGAATTGTCGCGGCAATCAGCATCTTGACCAGATCATCCCTGTTCAGGATCGGCTGGTAGGGGAAATCGCTGGATTGATGAGTCACCAGAAGACGAATGGTGTGAAAAAGCACCTTCCGGTAATGCTCATTCCCGTGATATTGCAGGCCGTTCGGCACTTCGGCCAGAATGGCGGCCATCATTGCGCCGCGCATGGCAGGCGAATCTTCGGGAAGATTGAAATACTCCGCTGCATGGGCCAGCATCACCGGCAATGACGGCCCGCCGCCTTCCTGCTCCCATCGATTAAAGACCGCCGTGGCGCGGGCCCCATAGGCGGAAACATCTTCCCCGAACAGCAAATCCCCGACATCCAGCATACGCCGGTCGCCCTCCTCGAAATTCCTGCAAATTTCATCGATGCGCGCCGTCAAAGCCTCCGGCAAGGGGCCGAATTTGTGCGGTGTCGCCACCTGCACCATATCCTTCAGGCTGGCCAATATCTCCGGGGCCCATATGTCCTCGTTCCTGCGTCTGGCAAATTCCTGATGCAATTCCGCCAACCCCTTCAAAATAAATTTCCGCGCCGGTACGCCACCATCCCGGACCCTTATGGATTCCGCCATAATACCTTGAAAAATGGTACAGGCAGGGGACAAAAAGATAAAGTCAGAACTTGCGATAATTCGACAAATTGTCTATTTATTGTACTGCACAACGGAGTTTTCTGATGACTGAAACATGGTCCCCCTCGTCCTGGCGCACAAAACCGGCAAAACAGCTCCCGGCCTATCCGGATGAAGTTGCCCTAAAAAAATCGGAAGCCTTTCTTGCCACCATGCCACCGCTGGTGTTCGCGGGGGAAGCCCGCAGTCTGCAAGCCCAGTTGGCCGATGTCTCCATGGGCAGAGCCTTTTTGTTACAGGGCGGAGACTGCGCCGAAAGCTTCGCCGAATTCAATGCTCCGAAAATCCGCGATTCCTTCCGCGTCATCCTGCAAATGGCCATCGTCATGGCTTTTTCCGGATCGATTCCCGTCGTCAAGGTTGGACGCATGGCGGGCCAGTTTGCAAAACCGCGCAGCGACGATAATGAAACCCGGGGCGATGTGACATTGCCGACTTATCGCGGCGACATTATCAATGGTTTTGAATTCACGGCCCAGTCCCGCGTTCCCGATCCGCAACGGATGATACAGGCCTACAATCAATCCGCCGCAACGCTCAACCTGCTCCGCGCCTTTGCCTCGGGCGGGTATGCCGATTTGCACCGCGTCAATAAATGGAGTCTCGACTTCATGAAAGACTCCCCCCTTTACGATCGCTACGATCATGTCGCACAACAAATCGATCAGGCGCTGGATTTCATGGCGGCCTGCGGCGTCACTGGCGACACCGTCCCGGTTATCCGTGAAACCGCGTTCTATACATCCCACGAAGCCCTGCTGCTTCCCTATGAAGAGGCTTTGACCCGAACCGACAGCACCACCGGCGAACCCTATGCCTGCTCCGCCCATATGCTGTGGATCGGCGCACGCACCAACCAGACCGAAGGGGCGCAGGTCGAATATGTGCGCGGCATCAAAAACCCGCTGGGCCTGAAATGCCCGCCGACGCTCGATACCGACACGCTGCTTCGCCTGATCGATATTTTAAACCCGGCCAATGAACCGGGGCGCCTGACTCTGATCGCCCGCATGGGCCACGATCAGGTTGAAAACAAACTCCCGGCGCTGGTGCGGGCCGTCAAATCCGAAGGTCGTCATGTCGTCTGGTCGTGCGACCCCATGCACGGCAATACCATCAAATCGGCCAGCGGTTATAAAACCCGCAAATTCGATCATGTTCTGGGCGAAGTGCGAGGATTCTTCAATGTCCACCGCGCCGAAGGCACACACCCCGGCGGCATCCATCTCGAACTGACCGGCCAGAACGTCACCGAATGCACCGGTGGCGCGATCATGATTACCGATGAAAATCTCGGCGACCGCTATCACACCCATTGCGACCCGCGCCTCAATGCAACACAGGCGCTGGAAATGGCCTTCCTGCTGGCCGACGAACTCCGCCAGCTCCGCATACAAACACAGGCGCAGGCGGCGGAATAACGCCCCTTGCGGAGGAACCACCACCATGGACGACACCGAAAGCAATATCGCCAGATGGACGGACGTTTATTTCAAGCGTACAAAATCCATCGTTGAAAAATACGGCGATGTCGATGTCACCTATGCCGTTTTCCTGCGCCGCCCTGTTATCAGCGCCCCGCGTCTTGCCGTTGAATGGCTGGAACGTATCGCGGCGATGCGCGGGTTTAAGATTGATATCGAGCTGGTTTACGCCGAAGGTCGCTGGGTCGGCGCAGGCGAGCCGCTGATGTATATCACCGGACCGATGAGTAAACTCTGCGATCTTGAAACCATGTTCCTGCAAAAGATCGGACCGTCTTGCGTGGCCGCCGGGAATGCCTTTGCCATGTGCATGACCCTGCCGCATGTGTCCTTTCTGGCAATGGATGCACGGCATTGCGCCGGAACGGAAATGGCCGAGATGATGGCCTATGCCGCGAGCGTCGGCAGCGCCCGGGCAAAACGCAAATCGAATGCCATCGGATTTATCGGAAACGCCACAGATGCGACAGCGCATTATTTCGGCAATGAATCCGGATACGGAACCATGCCGCATGCCCTGATCGGTTACGCCGGATCGACCCTGCGCGCCGCGCAGATGTTTCGCGATACGCATCCTGATGTGCCGATGACGGTTCTTGTCGATTATTTTGCTCTTGAAATCACCGATTCCCTGACTGTATGCCGTGCATTTCCCGATCTGGCGAAATCCGGCAATTTATCCTTGCGTCTTGATACTGGTGGCGGACGCTATGTCGAAGGACTCGACCCGCAGGCTTCGTATGCGGTTCTTGAACGCAATGCGCCGGAATGTATTCGCGGATACCGCACCGATACCGAATTGAAACACCTCATTTCCACCGGGGTTTCCGCCGCCGCCATATGGCATTTGCGCGAACGGCTGGATGATGCCGGATTTTCCAAGGTCAAAATCGTCGCATCTTCCGGGTTTAACCCCGAAAAATGCCGCCTGATGGCCGATGCCAAAGCCCCTGTCGACATTATCGGCACTGGCTCCTTCCTGCCTGAAAAATGGACGGAAACCTATGCCACAGCCGATATTGTCGCCTATAATGGCGTCCCCATGGTCAAGGTCGGGCGGGAATTTTTGCTGCGACGGGCCGTGGCGGCGGAATAGCGCCACAGGGCCGATTACCGCCCTTATTCGATAGATTTATGCGTATAACGGACCTAGATAAATAGCATGATGAATACGCTGCATATCACCATAGCCCAGCTTAACCCCGTCGTCGGGGATGTTGCCGGGAATATCGCCCGGGCGCGGAAGGTCCTGAAAAACCTGCCCGATGGGGTTGATCTCGTTGTTTTTCCTGAACTGTTTATCGCGGGCTACCCGGCGGAAGATCTGGTTTTGAAACCTGCCTTTCTCAATGCCGTTGAAAAAGGCCTCGCAGATATCGCGCATGATATCGGCCACACTGCCATTCTTATCGGCTGCCCGTGGCGGCAAGGGGGACTGGTTTATAACGCCGTTCATCTGATCCAAGACGGGAAAATTCTTGCCACGCGATTCAAACACCATCTTCCCAATTACGGCGTCTTCGACGAGGCCCGGACCTTCCACCCCGGCCCCCTTCCCGATCCGGTCGATTTTCAGGGGCATAAACTCGGGGTCATGATCTGTGAGGATGTGTGGTTTGCCGATGTCGCAGCGCATCTGAAAAAACAGGGTGCGGATCTTCTGGTGGTTGCCAATGCCAGCCCGTTCGAAATCGACAAGCTTGAAAAACGTCTTGAAATATGTTCCCGCCGCGTGCATGAAACAGGCCTGCCGCTCCTCTACGTCAACCAGATCGGCGGGCAGGATGAACTGGTGTTCGACGGTGCATCCTTTGTCCTGAATGAATCCGGTGACTGTGTTTTACGGGCTGAAGAATTTTGTGAAGATGTCATCCACACCGTCTGGGAGAAAACCCCCACCGGGCACTGGCTCTGTGCGGCCGGAGAACTGAAGCGCCACCGCGACGGGCCGGAACTGATTTACGAAGCCGTCACATTGGGGCTGCATGATTACGTCACCAAAAACGGCTTTCCAGGCGTTCTTCTCGGCATGTCGGGCGGAATTGACAGCGCCCTGTCCGCCGCCATTGCCACCGACGCACTCGGCCCGGATTCCGTTCACTGCGTGATGATGCCCTCTGTTTATACCTCCGCCGAAAGCATCAATGACGCGGCGGATTGCTGCAGCGCGCTCGGGCTGTCACTTGACAATATTTCGATCAAAAATCCGATCGAAAGCGTCGAAGAAGTTCTTGACCACCATTTCACACCCGCCACACCCGGCATCACCCATGAAAACATCCAGTCGCGCCTGCGCGGCCTGCTCTTGATGGCACTTTCCAACGCGACCGGGCGGATGGTTTTGTCTACGGGAAACAAATCGGAAATGGCCACCGGATACGCCACGCTCTACGGCGATATGTGCGGCGGGTTCAATGCGATCAAGGATGTTTATAAAACAGATGTTTTTGCCATGGCAAAATGGCGCAACACAACGAAACCGGACCACGGCTTCGGCCCCGCCGGGAAAGTGATCCCCGACAATATCATCGCAAAACCTCCGACCGCGGAACTCAAACCCGGCCAGAAGGATCAGGACACCCTCCCCCCCTACGACATCCTCGACGACATCCTGCGCGGCCTGATCGAGGAGGAACTGGATATCGCCGCGCTGGAAAAACGCGGCCATGCGCCCGACCTGATCCGCCGCATCTGGGCCATGCTCGACCGCGCTGAATACAAACGCCGTCAGGCCGCCCCCGGCGTCAAAATCACCGCCAAATCCTTTGGCCGGGAACGGCGCTATCCACTTACGAATCTTTTCAAAGCCTGAACTTGCACCCCGCCCCCGGCCCGTATATAAAGGAATTTCAACCTTTTAAGGGAATATTGCCGTGTCCGTTCGTGTCCGTTTTGCGCCGTCCCCTACCGGCTATATCCATGCCGGGAATGTGCGCGCCGCCGTCGTCACCTGGCTGTTTGCAAAAAAGCATCAGGGACATTTTCTGCTGCGCATTGATGACACCGATCAGGAACGGAGCAAAAAGGAGTATGAAGACGATATCGAAGCGGGCCTGATGTGGCTTGGCCTTGCGTGGGACGAAAAGGCCCGCCAGTGCGACCGCATGGACCGTTATTTCGATGTTATAGAAGACCTCAAAGCCAAAGGCCGCCTTTATGATTGTTACGAAACGCAGGAAGAACTGGCACTGAAGCGCAAGACGCAGTTGGCGCAAGGACTCCCGCCCCTCTATGACCGCGCCGCCCTGAAACTGACGCCGGAACAAAAGGAAAGGTTTACCGCCGAAGGCCGCCGCCCCCACTGGCGCTTCAAACTCGAAGACGGCAGCATCGAATGGCTTGACCTGATCCGTGGGCCCGTAAAATTCGACACCAAGGACATGTCCGATCCCGTTTTAATCCGGGAGGACGGCTCACCCCTTTACCATCTTTGTTCGGTGATCGACGATATCGACCATGCTATCACCCATGTCATACGCGGCGAAGACCATGTTTCCAACACCGCCATGCATATCCAGATGTTCAAGGCCATTGGCCGCGAAACCCCGCCGGAATTCGCCCATATGCCGATGATTATGGACGCGGAAGGCGGTAAGCTTTCCAAACGCCTTGGTTCCCTGAGCGTCAAGGATCTGCGCGAAACCGAAGGGCTGGAGCCGATGGCGATCATTAGCTTCCTTGCCCTCCTCGGCAGTTCCGAATCCATCGAACCCTTCACGGATATTGCCCCGCTGCTGGAAAAATTCGATATCTCGAAATTTTCCAAGGGCGCGCCGAAATTTGACATGGAAGAATTGTCACGCCTCAACGCCAAGATCATTCACCAGATGCCCTTCAATGCCGTCTGCACCCGCCTTGCCGAAATGGGGCTGTCCACACTGGATGAACATTTCTGGAATGCGGTGCGTCCCAACCTAAACCGCCTTGCCGATATCATGGACTGGTGGACCGTGGCACACGGCCCCGTAGAACCGGCAATCGACGACAATGCCTTTATTACGCAGGCGGAATCACTCCTGCCGCCCGCGCCGTGGGGTGAAAACACATGGAAGGAATGGACTGATGCCGTCAAGAACGCGACGGGCCGCAAGGGCAAGGAATTGTTCATGCCGCTGCGCCGCGCCATCACCGGCATGGATCACGGTCCGGAACTTGCCGTCCTGCTGCCGCTGATCGGCCCGGACAAGGTCAAATCCCGCCTGAACCACAAACGCGCCGCCTGATACGGTCCCCACCCAATATCTCATGAGCCCGGTTCAGGCCCCGGCCGCACATCCGCCCGCGCATCCATTCCGGTCCCGGCGATGCCGCGCAACTGGCACAACATCCTGTGCGCGGCCAGTTCGCGGGCGTTTTTCAGGTTAAGCGCCACAGCCCAGGTTCTGACATGCGGACCGGAAGCCGCGGGTAAATCTAAGGGCAATTTTTGTTGCATCCCAACCATATAAAGATAACCGCCCTGCACATGTACCTGCCGGACGGCTACATCCGTACGCATCCATCCGTTTTGCGCGGATAATTTTTCCAGCATCATCACAGCAGGATTTTTTCCCGGGCTGGTCAGACGATCGAACGGGTGGGAATCCCCCTGACGCGCCCGTATTTCATGCCACGGGGACGCCTCCGCCTTGGCCTGTTTTGCCTGCGCCGCAAGGCGAAAGGCTTCGGAAAGCCGCGATGATTCCTGCTTTAAAACCGGAGATTCCTTTTGCCCTTCCAGCCTGCGCACAAGAACCTGCATGGTAATGTAATCGGCATAAATGCGCATCGGCGAGCTCAGGCGAATTTTAGGCTCATTTCTGGCGGAATATTTCCTGATAATATTCCGGCATACCTTGTCACATGCCTTATCAAAGAGTGGATCGTCAGAGACATGCGAAACATGCAGGAAAGAGGCCTGATGCTTGAAGGGAACCGTCAGGCCATTCTTCCTGATATAATCCGACGCAACAGCATTCGTCAGGCGCATCAATTCCTGCACCACCATGCCCGCCTGCTGATTCTTCTTTCTAACGGATTCGTTTTGTTTCGCGCGATACGCCAGTGGCGCAGCAATGCGGTCGCATTCATCGGCAATCGCGTTCAGGCGATTTTCCTGCATCCTGTACGCCAGCCCGTGCCAGTCGTCAACGACACCCGCGATTTCGTTGAATTGCTCGTGCAACGGCGACAAATCGCATTTCCGCAAACTGGTAAAAATCTTGCGCGCAATATCGTAGGACAACAATTGTCCATCCGCCGATAATTCAATGATAAAGGCCAGCGCCGGACGAGGCTGCCCCTGCTGCAAACTGACATAGGCAGCCAGAAAGCTGGGCGGAAAACTCCGCGTCAGATCCCCCTGTTTTTGCGCATCTTCCCCGGTCTGGCTTTTTTTTATTCCTGAAAGCCGGAGTTTTGCCGCCATCATCGCCGGAAGGTCGGCGATAAACGTCCTGACCGTCCATCCGCCAGTTTGCGGATTTTTTTCAATCCAGACCCCGTCATCAATCAGTATCGTTTGCGGCGGATCAATCGTAATTCCCCCGGCATGCGGGCGAGACCAAATCGCGGCGGCCAGAATGGCCTCCGGATCTGTGTCCGGCGGGTGTTGGGGCTTCCGGTTTTGTGCATTTCCATTTGCGGAAATATACTTGCGATTTGTACGCATTATTCTCCCTGTACGCAAAGACTAATATGTAAAAATATATCGTGCAACTCTTTTTCTATCCGGGGATGACATGCCCCCGAAAAACGAATAAAACCGCCCCATGACAGGCACAAATCATACCCAGCTTCAAGCCCCCGCCCGTGGCCCCGTGGTGATTCTGACCCATCCGCAAATGGGTGAAAACATCGGTGCCGCCGCCCGCGCCATGCTTAATTGCGGGGTTTCGGAACTCAGGATCGTCAACCCGCGTGATGGCTGGCCGAATGAACGGGCGGACGCCATGTCCGCCGGGGCGCTTGACGCCATGCCGCCGGTGCAGGTTTTTTCCAGCACCGCCGAGGCCATTGCCGATTTGCATTTCGTCTATGCCACCACAGCCCGCCCCCGCGACATGGTCAAACAGGTCATGACCGCGCGCAGCGCCGCCGCCGATATGCGCCACCGCGAAGCACAAGGCCAGCGTCTCGGTCTCCTCTTCGGTGCTGAACGTTCGGGACTCGTCAATGACGACATCGCTATTTCCGGCGCGGTCATTACCATTCCGCTCAATCCCGGCTTTGCTTCGCTCAATCTGGGGCAGGCCGTGTTGCTGGTGACGTATGAATGGATGATGGCCGGGGATAAAACCGCCGATCAACTGACCATCAACAACAGTTTCCCGGCCACGCAGAACTCCATGACCGAACTTTACCGCCGTCTTGAAGACGAGCTCGAAACCGGCGGTTTTTTCCGCGCCCGTGACATGAAACCGACCGTATTGCGCAATATTCAAGCCATGCTGACCCGCGCCCGCATGACAGATCAGGAGGTGAAAACATTCCACGGCATCATCAGCGCCCTGACAGGCAAAAAATCAAAACCGTGATAATTCCAAATCGGCCTGAAACAAAGATGACAGAAAAGAAAAAGGCCGCATCGCTGCGGCCCTTTTTGAAATCTCGTCCCGAAAAACTTAACGGGAATAAAATTCGATCACCAGATTTGGTTCCATCTGCGCCGCATAGGGAACATCTTCCAGCTTCGGAACACGCAGGAACGTGGCCTTGCCAGCCTTGTGATCGACCTGAACATATTCCGGAACGTCACGCTCGGCCAGTTCCGTTGCGATCTGGTAGACCGCCAGTTGACGGGCCTTTTCACGCACTTCGACCACATCACCTTCCTTGATCTTGTAGGACGGGCTGTTGATGCGCTTGCCGTTCACGGTGACATGGCCGTGGCTGACGAATTGACGGGCGGCGAAAACGGTCGGGACGAATTTGGCGCGATAGATAACCGCATCCAGACGGGTTTCCAGCAGACCGATCAGTTGCTGCCCCGAATCCCCGCGCAAGCGGATGGCTTCGTGGTAGTAACGGCGAAATTGCTTCTCTCCAATGTTGCCGTAGTATCCTTTGAGTTTTTGTTTGGCGCGGAGCTGGACACCATAGTCGGACAGCTTGCCGCGGTTCGCGCCGTGCTGGCCGGGGCCGGTCTGGCGGGTGTTATACGGGGATTTGGCGCGGCCCCACAAATTGACTCCAAGACGGCGGTCAATCTTGTGCTTCGCTTCGGGGCGTTTTTCACTCATGGTCTGGTTCCTTTGTTCTTGTTGTTGTCCCGCCTGCCTGCGATAAGGTTTGATCTTTCGATCAAAGGGGCCACCATGCCCTCCCGCCGGGAATGCGGCAGAATATAGGGATTTTCTACCCTGCTGTCAAACGGATTTCGGAAAACCCCGTTCAAAGCGCCTGAACAGGGTTTAAAATCGCCCCCAGCGCGGCTTTCCGCGATTCCCCGGACTTGACCATCACTTCATGGGCATCGCGCAAGCTGGCAACAATATTGCCCTTGGCCTGCATAAAGGCCTCCTGAATCTGGGTCCGCGCCGACATTTGCGTAACCGGGACCACGACCACCATCGTATACAACCCGGCCAGTTTTTCGTCGTTGCTATAGCCTTGTGCATCCTGCTCCAGCACCTTGTCCAGCGTATGCAAAGCGGCGGCCTTGTTGAAGTGGATATTGAGATCCAGAATTTTTCCCTGCACATTGTGGACTGCAATGCCGTTATCGACGACCGCGTCCATAAAGGCCGCGATGCCGCGGTCCAGCCTGTCGAGACTACGGCAGGATTCACCCAGATTGTATTTGCACATCTCCACGATCTTGATAATCGACGGATTTTCTTCGAGCAGTGACGGCGTGATATCCTCAATGCCACCCAGATAAGTATTGATGACCTCTTTCAATGTCCCAAGGTAGCGATGAAGTGCCTCAACATCTTCCAAACCTTCCATATTGCCCTTCAATGCAGTCGTTGCAGCAACCGACAACGCGCCCAGCTCGGGACTGATCTTTGTTTCAAAAAGATCCTGTGGCTTCATGGCGGCCTTTTCTGCTGCTTCCTGCTGACGATGCCGGATCCTCATATCCTGATTCCTCCGAGCCTCCACGGCGGCTGACCAGTCAATATCTTCCTGAAGCGGACCAAGAAGGGAGCGCCGGATAGAGGCCATGAACCCTTTCGGCGGCGGTGGCGGCAACTGTATCTCCGGCTCGGGTTCCGGTTCGACAACCGTCGTTTCCGGCGCCTCCGGCGGAACGATGGAATAGCCTTCGAAATCTGCAATCAAATGTCCGAGATGCTCCGTAAATTCCGACTTTATCGCCAGCTTCGCCATCGCCCAGTTGGTTACGATGGTGGAGGCTTCCGCGAACCAGACCTGAACATTGTTTCCCAATGCCATTGCTTCGGCCTTGGAGGCTTTCTTCAAATTCTCAATTTGCTGTCCGACCATATCCTTGTCAAAAGTAATGTCGGGAATAGCCGAAGCCGATTTTTGCGCATCCTGCCCTGCCATATCCGGTGAGGATTCCTGTTGTGCAATTACAGGCAAATCCGCCGCTTTCATCTGCGCAAGGATATCGTCCGGCAATATGTCGACAAGCTCCGCAATGCCTACTTCATGAAAATTGCTGCGCTCAATGACGGGGCCCTTGCTGAAGAACAGGACATCGCCTTTGTCGCCATCTGCGGTTTCAAATTTTACCTCAGAAAATACCGTCAGTTTTTTGCCCTGTTCCTCCGCGACACTATGATCTGGCGAAACCAGAAGGCCGTCAAAACCGTGTTTTCCATTGATCCATTCCGAAGAAAAAACATGGTCTTTTTCTTCTTGGCTCAAACGCGGATCATTTTGCAATAACGGTGAGAAATCTGCCCTGTTTCCACGAACTTTTCCTGCAACAAGCGATATATTGTAAAAGGCAGTCCCCGGAAAACTGGCCTTGCCATAGGCCAGTTTCGGGTGAATGATTTCGGTGCCGCCCCCGTAGAACAAACACCCCGCGACTAGAGAACCACCGATATTCAGGAAATCGTTGCTGTCCTGACCCAGCATCAGTGTCGTACCCACCATGCGACTGCTGGTCCAGTTTGTTTTGCCAAGAACGGGATTATCGTAGCAACTGCGGAAATGAACAGAACGGGGTGCATGCATCTTGTAGAAATTGGGCCGCACATAACTGGCGCCTGTCAGATCAATCTGCTCCGCCAGAGCGCCTGCAAACTTCACATCCGTTCCGGTCGTATCCCGCAAACTCGCCTGATTCAGTTGCGCCGACGACAGATCAGTCCCGGTCAGGTCACACCCGTCAAGATTGCAATTATCAAGTTGCGCCTTTTGCAACATTTTACCTTGTAATTCATGCTCAAAAGCATATTTTTTCTGCTCCGGGCTCAACGCCAACCCCCGCAGATCAAGACCGCGAAACGCCGCAAATTCGACAAAAGACCCCCACGATGTAATTTCCGCATTTTGTCTTGTATGGGGGTGAGTGAATTTAAGGTCCTCTGACAAAATAGCATGGCCGTAAGACGATCTGTTTCCTGATAGCTTTCGGTAACATTCCCGGATATCATTCCTATCTTTTTCCGTGGACAGGGAATACAGCCTGACCAGTTGCCCGTTTCGTATTGCATAGATGTCCTGCCAGACATCCTTTGGCATCGGCATGCGTTTTGTATCAGGCGAGACTATGTCAGGTTTTGCGGAAGACGACGGGGAGGATATCTGCGAGAACAGGGTCTCCGCCGTTTCCCGAACAACATCTTCCAATGGCTGGGACGCATTGATATTTTTGATTGCACCGATGATCGTCGTCTCAATATCTCCGGCAGAAACATCCTTGCGAGCGCTATGGCCGACAATGAGGGAGGCATATTTTTTCAGGAACAGCTCCGCATCGGTGTCCATCACTCCGCCCTTTTGTTGCGCTATATCAGCGTATTCAGAAAGAGCCGCCTCAAGCACTGAGGCGCATTGATCTGCGGAGACAATCACTTCGCTCCCGGAGATCTTCTGCAAAGCATTAAAAGTTTCAGCTAAGTTACGGCGCGTTCTGGGCGAAGGCGGATCGGGACAAATCGGAGCGACCATGATGCGATAAACCAATACAAAAAGTTGATACTTTAACCCGAAAACATCCATATGCTCTCGACGCGATTATAGAAATGGTTTATTGCATATGTCAATTAAATACCGCCGCCAGCCCTGCTCCATTATTACGTTAAATACTTGCTGGCGGTATCGTTTGTCTACTGTTGCGGGGTAATCCGGTTTCAGGGGGGTGTGGTGGGCCTGGCCGGACTTGAACCAGCGACCAAACCGTTATGAGCGGTCCGCTCTAACCAGCTGAGCTACAGGCCCACACAGACGATGAAATATCAGGGATCGGGAATCCATGGCAAGACCTAATTCGCAGAGCGAGCAATATGTTTGAATTTTATGAAAACACAATCGCGTACGACGATCATGCATCGCCAGGCAGATCCCTGATGGATTCTGAAGAAAAAATATTTTCCGCGCCTTCGATAATCTCGATATCGTTGATGTGGATATTAACATGGCCGATGCTGCTGTAGATGTCGTCGGGAATGGATTGCAGAAGATCAAGCGCGTCTTCGGACGCATCATGGTCCTGCGCGTAGGCGATCAGCTCCATCTTGCTGGCGGGGAATGCCACCCCGTCGAGAACCTCAAGAACATTCAGCGGCTCCGACAGGGCGCGATAGCCCGAATACGGCGCGACGGCATACTCTTTTTCGATTCCCGGGGTCATCTTTGCGTTCTCCTCCCCGTTCAAAACGATGAACAGGGGGAAAGGTTCCATCCTCGGACAGGGCGGGACCGCCTAGCTTATGTATCGAGGAAACTGCGCAGCTTGCGG
The DNA here is from genome assembly GCA_964400125.1 of uncultured Micavibrio sp. GTDB lineage: Bacteria > Pseudomonadota > Alphaproteobacteria > Micavibrionales > Micavibrionaceae > Micavibrio. The sequence goes on from CAYNSR010000007.1 coordinate 73,534, forward strand.
CTGCGGCTGGGATGCTTGAGCTTGCGCAGGGCCTTGGCTTCGATCTGGCGGATGCGTTCGCGGGTCACGTTGAACTGCTGTCCGACTTCCTCCAGCGTATGGTCAGTATTCATGCCGATGCCAAAGCGCATGCGCAAAACGCGCTCCTCGCGCGGGGTCAGGGTCGCCAGAACCCGCGTTGTGGTTTCGCGCAAATTGGAATGGATCGCGGCATCAATCGGCAGAATGGCGTTTTTATCTTCGATAAAATCACCCAGCGTCGAATCCTCCTCATCCCCGATCGGGGTTTCGAGGGAAACGGGCTCTTTGGCGATTTTTAAAACCTTGCGCACCTTGTCCAGCGGCATATGCAGACGTTCGGCCAGCTCTTCCGGGGTCGGTTCGCGCCCGATTTCGTGCATCATCTGGCGGCTGGTCCGGACCAGCTTGTTGATCGTTTCGATCATATGCACCGGAATGCGGATGGTGCGCGCCTGATCGGCGATCGAGCGGGTAATGGCCTGCCGGATCCACCATGTAGCGTAGGTTGAAAACTTGTAACCACGGCGATATTCGAATTTGTCCACCGCCTTCATCAGGCCGATATTGCCCTCCTGAATCAGGTCGAGGAATTGCAGACCGCGATTGGTGTATTTTTTGGCGATGGAAATAACCAGACGCAAATTGGCCTCGACCATTTCCTTCTTGGCGCGGGCGGCTTCCTTTTCACCCTTCTGCACGGTGCCTACAATGCGGCGGAATTCCATCAGGGGCAGGCCGGCATCATCGGCGACCCTGTTGATCTGCTCACGGATTTCCTTGACGTCGCCTTCGTGTTTTTCACCAAACTTCGTCCAGCCCTTGCCTTTCAGCTTGCTGACGCGGGAAAACCACTTGGGGTCCATCTCGGCGCCGTAATAATGTTCCAGAAACTCTTCGCGCTTGACGCCGCAATCAACGGCCAGACGCAACAGGCGCCCTTCGAGGCCGACCATATCGCGATTCATTTTATACAAACGCCCGATCAACTGGTCGATACGCGCGTTATTCAGGCGCACCTCGTTCATCAACCCGACCATTTCAACCTTGACGGATTCGTATTTTTTATTGACCGGCGCAGGCGGCTCCTTGCCTTTCAGCAAATGCTCGTAACGTTCGGTCTGAATCTTTTGCATCTTTTTGTAAGCTTTTTGAATCTTGGAAAAGATTTCAAAAACCTGCGGGAGCAATTCCTGTTCCATGGCGGAAAGAGAAACTGCCGTTTCTTCCTCGGCACCTTCAGCGTTTTCGTCCTTCTCGGGCTCTTCCTCGCGCTCGACCTGCGTAAAGTCGATGGATTCCGTATCGCCGCCATAGGTCGCATCGAGATCGATAACCTCGCGCAGCAGAATATCGCCCTTCTGCAGGGCCTGATACCACGCAATGATGGATTCAATCGCCAGCGGCGCTTCGCACATGCCGCCGATCATCATTTCACGACCGGCCTCGATACGCTTCGCAATGGCGATTTCGCCCTCGCGGGAAAGCAGTTCCACCGAACCCATTTCGCGCAAATACATGCGCACCGGATCGTCAGTGCGCCCGGAGTCGTCGGAGGAAATGTTTCCGCCGCTCTCGTATTCCTCGCCTTCGAATCCCTCGGCCTTTTCCTTGGGCTCGGCCTCGTCCAGATCGTCTTCGCTTTCCACGATCTGCAAACCTACATCAGCGATGGTTGCCATGGCATCTTCGATCTGTTCCGAAGAATATTCCTGCGCCGGGATCGTTTTGTTGATCTCCTCATAGGTCAGGAAGCCCTGCTCCTTGCCCTTGGAGATCAGCTTTTTGAGAGCGGTTTCAAGGGTCCCCTTGGACGCCGTGGCTTGTTCACGGTTGTCCTGCGGAGCGGCCTTTTTTTGCTTGGTGACAGTTTTTGTACTTTTCGATGCCATAGTCCGAATCCAGTTGGACGAGCATTAGAGCTCATTTTCCAATAAAAATCAAAGGACTGATTGCAATTTCATCAACTTTGTCCTTCACCAGTCCCGTCAACCGCCCCATGAACAGACCGCCCCGAACGGCGCAGGGCAATAATCCTGCGTTCATTTTCATCCGAGAAGTCATCCTTCATTGCCTGTTCCGCAGCCCTCAGCTCGCGCTGAAGAACTCTGCGGTTCAGGAAGGCCAGCGTGTCCTTCCATCCGATTCTGACAAACGAAGAATCCGTATCCGGGCGGGCGAAACCTGCATGGGTATAAACCAGATCAGACAAAACGGCAACAATTTCTGCGGCATAGCCTTCTTGCTCAAGATGGTGTCTCAATGCTGCCGAATCAAGATGCGGCGATTGCCCCAAAGCCTGAAGAATGGCCTGCCGGAAGGCCGCAAAGCGCGGATCAGGGATATCCAGATGCCCCAGATCGTCCTCAATACTGTCAAACAGCGCCGGATGGTTGATCGCACAGGCGAGAAGAACCAGAATCGAAGTCCGGTCCTCGGCAAAGCCGGGACGACGCATCGGCACCGGATGCACCACGCTTTTTCCGGACGGCCTTTGGCCGTAACCGGTGGAAACAGGCGATCTTCGCGGCGGCGCAAAGCTGGCGCGTAATTTCTGGCGCAATGCCTCGCGATAATAATGCTGCACATTCCGGTCAGGGATGGCGAGAACATCTTTTTCAAGCGTCTGGTTCAAACCCGCCTGAGCCTCCGGCGTTTCAAACGTTTTTCCGACAGTATGATGCAGCCAGATAAAATCGACGAGATTCATCGCCGAATCGATCACCGCGTCGAAAGCGGATTTTCCCTGCGCCTTTATCAAGCTGTCGGGATCCTGCCCGTTCGGCAAAAAGGCAATCCGTATGGAATGATTCGGCTGGAGCAACGACAAAATCCGCTCCACCGCCTTCGATGCCGCACGGCGTCCGGCATCGTCGCCATCAAAACACAATACCGGGATTTTTTCTTCCCCCGGGATCATCTTCCACAAGGATGTGATCTGCGCCTCGGTCAGGGCCGTTCCCATCGGGGCCAACGCACCGCGATATCCCGCGCTGAAGGCCGCCATGACATCGAGATATCCCTCCACAACGATCAGCGGCAAACCGTCATGGGCCGCCTGCCGCGCCTGCGGTTCGCCGAACAGCATTTCCCCCTTGCGAAACAGGACAGTTTCAGAAGAATTGATATATTTCGGCGGCTTCGATTCACCCGGCGCAAGCGGGCGCAGATGTTCCGGCAGGACCCTGCCGCCGAAGGCCACGACCCGCCCGCGCCGGTCCGGCACCGGAAACATGATCCGGTCACGGAAAAAACTGTACGCCTCACCGCCACGATTCGATGCCCGGGCAACGCCCGCCTCGATCATCTGGCTTTCGCTAAAGCCCTGCCCTTTCAGGTAACGCGGCAAGGCCTGACCGTCCGCCGGGGCAAAACCAATACGAAATCCGCCCAGCAATTCTTCGGACACGCCACGATCGCGCATATAGGTCAACGCATCGGCACAGGAAGATTCATAAAGGCGTTTTTGAAACCACCCGGCGGCCTCATCCATCAGGACATAGAGATCTTTTTCTTTCCGCGACCGCTCCACATCCTGCGGCGAAGCCTTGGGCACCTGCATACCTGCCTGCGCAGCCAGCGATTCGACCGCCTCGATAAAGGTCAGGTTGTTATGCCGCATAGTGAATTCCACCACATCGCCATGCGCCTGACAGCCGAAGCAATGGTAGAATTGCTTGTCGTCATTAATATAGAAAGACGGCGATTTTTCATGGTGGAACGGGCAGCATGCCTTGAATTCCCGCCCGGCCCGCGTGATTTTGACATGCCGCCCGACGACCTCGGACAAGGTCAGCCGATCGCGCAGTTCTTGCATAAAACGCGGGGGGATGGTGGACATAGGTCATTCTTAGCAGAAATCGGGAGTTTCCAAAGCCAATTACCGGGGAAAAGGTATAAATTATGCCGTGCATATTCCCGTAATATCTTAAGAATTTCGCAAGTTATTTCTTATATGCTGAAAATGAGGGAAATTCAGGGGGGTTTACGGAATGACAACACGTCTTTACGCGCGGCTGGCCATCGCGAATCCCGATACGCACAGAGTCTGCCTGACCAAGGAATTTGTCGAGGTTTCCGGCACCGATATAGGCAAAATGGACCTGCCCGCACATGTTGTGCGGGTTGATTTTTTTGCGGATATAACTTCCGGAAAACCTGACAAGCGCGTATTCGTCGGTGAACATGAAATCTATTCCACCGATGCGGTCGAAGAACATTTCGGGCCGATGTTCGTCGCAACGCTCTGCGAAGCCGGGGCAACGCACGCCCTTTTTATGTCATCCCTGAACAAGCTGGTTCCGGTTATGCCGGGTGATGAAATCGCTTCTCAAGGTAAACAAACATCCATAAGCTAGAGAACAATCATCAAGACAGAGTACTCTAATCTTCAGTAAACCGAGGTCCTTACCAATGTCTTTCGTAACGAGGTTGCTCCCCCGCGTTGTGTTGTCCGTATTTTTTACCGCCGCGCTGATATGCCATGCCCCCACACCAGCGCAAGCACAATCCAAAAGCGCCCGCGCGCCAATCCAGTATTACCGCATGACGCCGCAAGGCATCATCGACACGCTGATACAAACCCCGGGGCGGAAAGTCCTTTATATCTATGCCGCGAGCAGTCCGGCATCGCAACAGAGCTTCCCTGAAATGCTGGAACTCGCGGACATGCTTCACCGCGAAAAGATTGCAACCTTTATCGGCGTATCACTGGATGCGAATGTCAAGGAACTCGACCGTCTGCTGAATATCTACGCCCGTATCCCCTTCCTGCCGATCGTCGCCGTACGGAACAACCCCCGTGAATTCATTCAGGCCTTTGAGGCAATCGGGGTCAGGTACAGCAATTCCATGCCTTTCGTTGTGGCGATGGATGAGAGCAACAATGTCCTGCTCCACGGTCCCCTTTCCGCGATTGAGATTCGCGAGGTGATTATACCGCGAGAAAAGATCCGCAAAAAAAGAACCAGCGTCTATGACAACGAAATAATAGAAGACACAGAGGAAAGCGTTCCGGCAGGGCAGGCACAATAAACCAGCGGCACCCCCCGATGGAAAACTGTGCGGGTGATTATCCGGCCAGCTTCTGTTTAACCAGTCCACTGGCCTTGGCCATGTCGAATTGTCCGGCATAACGGACCTTCAGCTCCGCCATGACCTTGCCCATATCGCGCACATCGGTCACATTCAATTCTGCCAGCAGGCCTTCGACAGTTTTTTGAATGCCAGCCTCGTCCATTTGCTGAGGCAAGAAGCGCCGGATCACCTTGATTTCGGCATCTTCACGGTCGGAGAGATCCGTACGGCTGGCGGATTTGTAGGTCGCAGAGGATTCTTGCCGTTGCTTGATCATCGACTGCATCATTGACAAAATTTCCGTATCACTGATGCCGTCGGTGCGCCCGTGACCCCGTGCGTCAATATCCCGATCCTTCATCGCCGCCAGTATCAGGCGGATCGTCGCGATACCGATTTCGTCTCTGGCCTTCATCGCCTCTTTCAGGGCGGTATTTAATTCTGTGCGCTTGTCCACGGTTTATCCTTCCATTTTCCTGTATCCGGCATTATCTATAGGCAGATTTCAAATCCAATTCCAGCGTGGGGCAGCGTATGCCAGATCTGCAAAAAGTCAAACCCCCCCAAGGCGCTACGGCCGTTGTCGTTCTAGCGGACGGTAGTTGTTTCTGGGGCCGAGGATTCGGGGCGGCAACGGCCAAAACCGGGGAAATCTGCTTCAACACATCCATGACCGGATATCAGGAAATCCTTACCGACCCCAGCTATGCCGGGCAAATCATTACCTTTACCTTCCCGCATATCGGCAATGTTGGCACCAATCCGGAAGATATCGAAACCATCAATCCCGCCGCCCGTGGCCTGATCGTTCGCGAAGATATCACCGCCCCGGCCAACTGGCGGGCAACCGGACACCTTTCCACATGGCTGGCGCAGGTGGACCTGCCGGGGATTTCCGGCGTTGATACCCGCGCCCTGACCCGCCGCATTCGCGATAACGGGGCCCCGAACGGGGTTATCTGCCATGCCCCGGACGGGAAGTTCGACCTCCCTGCCCTGCATAAAATGGCCGCCGACTGGCCTGGTCTCGCCGGAATGGACCTGGCGAAGGAGGTCAGTTGTACCCAGAGCTATGTCTGGGACGAAACCTGCTGGGCTCTGGGATCCGGCTATGGCAAGACAGATAAACCGAAATATCATGTCGTTGCCGTAGACTACGGAATAAAAAGGAATATTTTGCGCTGCCTTGGCAGCGCCGGATGTCGCGTGACCGTCGTGCCGGCCACGGCCACGGCGGACGATATCCTCGCCCATAACCCGGACGGAATTTTCCTGTCCAACGGCCCCGGCGACCCGGCGGCCACCGGAACCTATGCCGTCCCGACGATCAAGGCCCTGATCGACAGCGGCAAGCCCGTCTTCGGGATATGCCTCGGCCACCAAATGCTGGCCCTCGCACTTGGCGGACGCACGGAAAAGATGCATATGGGCCATCGCGGCGCAAACCAGCCGGTCAAGGATTTAACAACCGGAAAAGTCGAAATTACCAGCCAGAACCATGGGTTCTATGTGTTGCCTGAGACATTGCCAGAGGATGTCGAAATCACGCATGTCAGCCTGTTCGACGGCTCCAATGAAGGATTAAGGCTCAAAGGTAAGCCTGTGTTTTCCGTACAATATCACCCGGAATCCAGCCCCGGGCCGCAGGACAGCCATTATTTGTTTGAACGTTTCGTCGATTTTATGAGATAACCGGGTTTCACATATCAGCGCAGGTTTTTGAATGATGCAACACAAAACCAGAACCCTCTTCCTGCTCGGCACCGTCACACTCGCCCTCTCCGCCTGCAGCAGCACGCACTACTCCCGGAGCGACCGGGCCGTTCTAGGCGGTGCCGCCGGTGTCGGTATTGGCGCGGCAGCTACGAGCTCGGTGTCCGGAGCCCTGATTGGCGGTGCCGTTGGGGCCGCAATCGGCGCGGCGACCCATTAACCTCCTCCCGCACCGTAAATAAAAGACAGGAACGCACCCTCCTGCCGATCTGTTGGCTATTGCAGATTGGAACAAGGAGAAAAATCATGATGTTACGAAACCTGTTTTTGGCGGGAGCAGCCTGTCTCGCGCTTGCGTCCTGCGGCAGTTCAAAGACTGATCGCGCTCTGAGCGGTGCGGGCATCGGTGCAGGAATCGGTGCGGTTGGCGCGGGCGTAACGGGCGGCAGCTTGGGAACTGGTGCCGTTCTTGGCGGGGCCGCGGGGGCCGCCGTCGGCGCACTGACCGATAAAGACGATATCGACCTCAGCAGGTAGGCAAGCCCGAACCCGCAGAAGCCCGTTGCACATGCCGCGCTCTTTTGGCAATGTCCTGTCATATCTCCGTCACGCAAACGCACGGCGACAAGGAACCAGACACCGATACAGGAAGGACATTTCCATGAAAAGACCGGATTTTTCCAGCGTAAAACTTTCCGAGCTTTTTTCGCTCAAGGACACTCCTGCCACATTTCAGGCCAGCATCTGGAGGACATCCTGCGGTGCGGCGTCCGTTTTATGCGGAATTTCCATGGCTCTGACCGCCATGGTCGCCACCCAGCAGGATAATGGCGGAGCCTTTGACCTGCACAAGGATGCCCAGACCCTTGTCGATCGCAAGATGGAAACCTCCCCCGAGATGAACCGGGAAAAACTGCATACCGAAATGATGCAAAGGGCCGATACCGTCGAAAGCAGGAGGATGGCGGCTCTGATCGCGCTGATGGTCTTCTCCGGTGCGGGTGCCGGAATTTCATATCAAAAATTAAAGGCTGTAAAAAACAGCCTGACGCCCTGACCCGCAGCATTCCATAATTTTTTAAAATCGTAATGCCCCGCAACAAAAACAGTTGCGGGGCAGGTCCGACTCCCCTAAACAATGGGCTTCAGTGCCAGAACCCGGCGTATAATGACCCTCTACGGAGCACTGACATGCCCAAGCGGACCGACATAAAATCCATCTGTATCATCGGCGCGGGGCCGATCGTCATCGGTCAGGCCTGCGAATTTGATTATTCCGGGACACAGGCCTGCAAGGCCCTCAAGGATGAAGGCTACCGGGTGGTGCTGGTCAACTCCAATCCAGCCACCATCATGACCGATCCCGGTCTGGCCGATGCGACCTATATCGAACCCATCACCCCGGCGGTTGTCGCCAAAATTCTGGAACAGGAACGTCCTGATGCATTGCTGCCGACCATGGGTGGACAAACGGCATTGAATACCGCCCTCGCCCTGCATGGCGACGGTACGCTGGAACGTCTGGGGATTGAACTGATCGGGGCGCGGGCGGATGTCATCGACAAGGCGGAAGATCGCGAAAAATTCAAAGTCTGCATGAATGAACTGGGCCTCGAATCCGCCAAAAGCCGCACCGTTGGAACGATGGACGAAGCCCGCGCTGCGCTGGAATTTGTTGGCCTTCCTGCCATTATCCGCCCGTCTTTTACCCTTGCCGGGACTGGCGGCGGCATTGCCTATAACCGCGATGAATTTGAAATCATCGTGCGCGAAGGACTCGATATTTCTCCGGTGCATCAGGTCCTGATCGAGGAATCCCTTTTGGGCTGGAAAGAATTCGAGATGGAGGTCGTGCGCGACAAAAACGACAATTGCATTATTGTCTGTGCCATCGAAAACATCGACCCCATGGGGGTGCATACCGGGGATTCCATTACCGTCGCCCCGGCCTTGACCCTGACCGACAAGGAATATCAGATCATGCGCAATGCCTCGCTCAAGGTCCTGCGGGGGATCGGCGTCGAAACCGGGGGATCGAACGTACAGTTTGCCATTCATCCGGACACGGGCCGCATGATCGTCATCGAGATGAATCCGCGTGTTTCGCGCTCCTCCGCGCTGGCATCGAAGGCTACGGGGTTCCCGATTGCCAAGATCGCCGCGAAGCTTGCCGTGGGGTATACCCTCGATGAACTACAAAACGACATCACAGATGGCCGCACCCCGGCATCGTTCGAGCCGAGCATCGATTATGTCGTCGTCAAAATCCCCCGGTTTGCCTTTGAAAAATTCCGCGGGACGCAAAACATCCTGACGACATCGATGAAATCTGTCGGGGAAGTAATGGCCATGGGCCGCAGCTTCGAAGAGGCCATGCAAAAGGCCCTGCGCGCGCTGGAAAAAGGCCTTGGCGGGTTCGACGACATCCAGATTGGCGACACGAACCACACCAAGCCGCCCCACCCGGACCAGATCCGCGCCGCGCTCGCCGTGCCAACACCGCAGCGTATTTTGTATGTGGCGCAAGCCTTCCGCCACGGATTCACCGTCGATCAGGTCCATGCCCTGTGCAAATACGATGCGTGGTTTCTGGAACGGATCAAACATATCGTGGAAACCGAAAACCGCCTTCGGAAGTCCGGCCTGCCAGGCGATGATGGCGAATGGCTGCGCCTGAAAAAAATGGGCTTTTCCGACGCCCGCCTTGCGGCGCTCACCGGGCAAAAAGAAGACAAGGTGCGCAGGCTGCGGCAGGCCGGGGATATCCGCCCGGTCTTCAAGCGCGTCGATACCTGCGCCGCCGAGATCCCATCCTCGACGCCTTATATGTACAGTTGCTATGAAGGCGACGGAGTCAATGCACCGGAGAACGAATGCGCACCCACCAACCGCAACAAGGTCATCATCCTTGGCGGCGGTCCGAACCGCATCGGACAGGGAATAGAATTTGATTATTGCTGCGTTCATGCCGCCTATGCGCTGAAAGAGGCTGGCTATGAAACCATCATGATCAACTGCAACCCGGAAACGGTTTCAACCGATTACGATACGTCCGACCGACTTTATTTCGAACCGCTGACCATCGAAGATGTGCTGGAAATCATCCATGCCGAACGGCAATCTGGCGCGTTGCTCGGCGTCATTGTCCAGCTCGGCGGACAAACGCCGCTGAAGCTGGCGGGGGCTTTGCAAAAGGCCGGGGTTCCCATCCTTGGGACCGACCCGGACATGATTGATCTGGCGGAGGATCGCAAGCGTTTCAAAAAACTCCTGAACGATCTCGACCTGCGCCAGCCACCGAATGCAATTGCATCTTCTGCCGATGAGGCCGTGCAACTGGCTGAAAAACTCGGCTTCCCCATCGTCATCCGCCCGTCCTATGTGCTGGGCGGACAGGGCATGGAAATCGTTCATGCCATGGACGAGCTGAAACGCTATATCAACACGGCTGTGAAGGTTTCCGGCGATTCTCCGGTCCTGCTCGACCGCTATCTGAATTCCGCGATTGAAATCGACGTCGATGCCCTGTCCGACGGCAAGGACGTTTACGTCGCGGGAATCATGGAACATATCGAGGAAGCCGGAATTCATTCCGGTGATTCTGCCTGTGTGCTGCCTCCCCATTCCCTTCCCTACAAAACCGTGCGCGAAATCGAAAAGCAAACGATCCGGCTGGCCAAAGCGCTTAAGGTCAAGGGCCTGATGAATGTGCAATTCGCGGTCAAGAAAAACAAATCCACTGGCGAAAACGACATCTACATCCTTGAGGTGAACCCCCGCGCCAGCCGCACCGTCCCCTTCGTCGCCAAGGCCACCGGTGTGCCGATCGCCAAAATCGCCGCCCGCCTGATGGCCGGAGAACGCCTGTCGGATTTCCATGCCCTATTGAAGGGCATGGACCCCGACCACACGGCCGTCAAGGCTCCGGTTTTTCCGTTTTCACGCTTTCCCGGCGTCGATCCGATTCTGGGACCGGAGATGAAATCGACCGGCGAGGTCATGGGGATAGACCGCGATGTCGCACAAGCCTTTGCTAAATCGCAACTGGCGGCGGGAACCATTCTGCCCCTGAAAGGCACGATTTTCCTGTCAGTCAAGGATGCCGACAAGGCCGATCTGGTACCGATTGCGCGTGAACTGGTGGAAATGGGATTCCGTCTGGTCGCCACAAGCGGCACATGCGCCCACCTTCTGGAATCCGGCCTTGACGTCACCCGCGTCAACAAGGTGATGGAAGGCCAGCCGCATATCGTCGATGCGGTCATCAACGGTGAAATAGACCTGATGATCAACACCACACGCGGTCCGCAGGCTATTGCCGATTCGACATCGATCCGCCGCATGGCCCTGACGCACAAACTGCCCTATTACACATTGCTGACGGCGGCGCGTGCCGGTGTGCAGGCCATTCGCTCCATGCAGACCCACGAAATCAGTGTTGCACCGCTGCAACGCTATTTCAGCGATGAGGATTCCAGCCCCGGCGCAATCAATGAAGTGGCCTGAGCGTGAAAAATCCCTTCAAAATTATAGCGCTGCGAACGGAAACGGAAAAACTACCCGAAAATTTCCGGCAGTTTCTTGCCTATATTTACCGCAAGAATCCCTGCCTGTGGCCGCTGTTTTTTGCACAGGATTTGATTCACTTCACCCGATATACCTTCACACTGATCCTACTCGGGCGGATGATCGATATTCTTGGAAACCACAACCCGGCGGACGGCTTGCCGCAAGACGTAAAAATCATCCTTGTGACGATATTTTTCATACTGGCCATCGGCGAATCGATGCATGCGTGGACCGCCAGTATCATCGTTCACTGGAAGCCCTCCCTGCGGCAGGCCATTCGTTCTGATTTTCTGGGTTATACAATCGGCCACAGCCACGCCTATTTCCAAGATCATTTCGCAGGGGCCCTGTCGCGAAAAATTTCTGAAGTCGCCGAAAGTGCCTTACGGCTTCACGACATCATCCGATTCCAGCTCCTGTTCGCCATAACCCAGTTGGCAGGCACGTTCATCTTCATGTTTTTTGTCAGCCCCATCTACGCCTTGGCCCTTTTTATCTTTATCGTTTCGATCACAGTGCCCGTTATTTTTCGTCTGCCCAAGATACGGGAAAGATCGATCCTGTTTTCCAACGCCCGCGCCCATGTCACGGGATCGATTGTCGATATGCTGAACAATATGCCTGCCGTCAAATCCTTCTCCGCCAGCGGGCACGAACAGGATGTGCATACGCAATCATCCAACGAGGAACAAAAACGCGCCCGCAAGGGGCTGCGCAGCATGATCCAGATGGAAAATTACCGCCGTCTGTCGCTTGTTCTGCTCAGCTCGGGGATGTCCGCCCTTGCCGCCTATGGCTGGACACAGAGCTGGATCACCGTGGGCGAAGCTTCCGCGATTGCGTCGATGTCGATTATGCTGACCTCGGCGACATGGATGCTCGGCTTTGGTATCGTGCAGATGGTGGACGAGGCAGGCTATATTACCGATGCCCTGAATATCACCACGCGCCCGTATGATATTGAAGACAAACCCGGCGCGGGAAAACTGGCCGTTACACGCGGTGAAATCATTTTTGATTCCGCACGTTTTCTCTTTCCCGGAAAACCGGTTTTTGAAAATTTGTCGGTGCACATTCGTGCCGGAGAAAAAATAGCGCTTGTCGGCCCCTCCGGTGCCGGGAAAACCACTTTTGTCGCCCTGATGCTGCGACTTTATGATTTGAACGAAGGTGCCATTACGATTGATGGTCAGGATATCCGTCAGGTGACTCAAGACTCCCTGCGCCGTCATATCGCTGTCATCCCACAGGATACAACCTTGTTCCATCGCACCTTGATGGAAAATATCCGCTATGGCCGCCTTGATGCTTCCGACGATGATGTCATTGCTGCATCGCGCCGCGCCCATGCGCATGAATTCATAGAGCCCCTGCCCTTCGGATACGACACCATGGTCGGAGAACGCGGAATCCGCCTTTCCGGCGGCCAGCGCCAGCGTATCGCCATCGCTCGCGCCATATTGAAAAACGCACCGATCCTGATTCTGGACGAGGCAACCTCTGCTCTGGACAGTGAATCGGAAAGACTGATTCAGGAATCGCTGGCAAACCTGATGAAAAATAAAACCGTCATCGCCATCGCCCACCGCCTGTCGACCATTTCGCATATGGACCGGATACTGGTATTCGATGAGGGAAAAATCATCGAACAGGGCCACCATGACGACCTGATCCGCAACCCGGACGGGCTTTATGCACGGCTTTGGGCCATGCAATCCGGCGGGTTTCTGGCCCCCAACCAGATGCACAGCACCATCATCACATAGAAGAACACGGGAACCGGAGATGGCCCTGCCCGGTTTGTCTTGCGTATGAATCCGGAGTTTTTTTAAAATGCACCCTGGACCAACCTGCGCCACCATTATCATTGCCATCTTCCTTGCCCTGCAAGGTATTGCCGCCTGTGCGCAAACGCCCGCAACGGTGGCGGTACAAGCAACACCGGAGGTGCCGCGAACACCGCCTGTCCTGCGAACCGCCCCCGTTCCGAAAACCCCGTCCGTATCGCCGCCGCGAAGCGCCAGCACAGATCACGCGCGTCGTCTTGCGAAGGCCTTTGACGATATCGACCGCGATGGAAACAACCTGATTACAGGGGCCGAATTCGCCCGATATTTCAAAACGTCGAGCGAAAACACCGTTTTCATTACCTATGACCGCGACCGGAATTATGTGATTGATCGGGCTGAGTTTTATGCGCTGAACATAGACGGCAAGCCGCTAAAACCGGAAAAAGACGGGCAGATTGACGGTCTCAGAAACCCTCTTTATATCCATAATCAACCATAATCGTTCAAAGTCGTTGACGTCCTCATCCTGCCTGACCTATCCTTGGATCTAGGAAAGCTGATGATAATCCCGTCCCCCGCGACGGGGTTTATTTTTTGATCGAAACGGAAAAAGAACCATGGAAAAAGTTCCAATGACGCAAACCGGTTTCAATAAACTTGAAGCGGAACTGAAAAATCTGAAAAGCGTCGAACGCCCGGCGGTCATTCAGGCCATCGCCGAGGCCCGCGCCCATGGCGACCTGTCCGAAAATGCCGAATATTCCGCCGCGCGCGAACGCCAGAGTTTTATCGAAGGTCGCATCAAGGAACTTGAAGGCGTTGTTTCCGCTGCCAACATCATTGATATCGCCAGCATGGCCGGGGACAGCGTTGTCAAATTCGGCGCCACGGTGGTGGTGGCCAATGACGACAGCGGCGAGGAAATCACCTACCAGATTGTCGGCCCGTATGAATCCGATGCCGATAACGGCAAAATCTCGACCACCGCACCCATGGCCCGCGGACTGATCGGCAAAAGCGTCGGGGATTCCGTCGAAATCCGCACACCGAAGGGTGTCCAATCCTATGAAATCCTGAGCGTGCAATACATCTAGGTTATACCTCGACTGGAACACCCGGGACTTCCTTGGTGGCGCGAATCGATAGCGACGACTTGACCGAAGTGACGTTTGGTGCGGCGGTCAGTTTTTCAGTGAGAAAATGCTGGTAATCATCCCAGTCATGCGCAACGATTTTCAACAGGAAATCGGTATCGCCCGCCAGCATGAAACACTCCCGCACCAGCGGCCATTCCCGCACCAGCGTTTCAAAAAGCTTGAGATCGTTTTCCGCCTGCGACACCAGCTTCACCTGCGCGAACACGGTCACGCCATATCCCATCGCAGCCGCATTGAGTTTGGCATGGTAACTCTGGATATATCCGGCCTCCTCCAGCGCCCTGACCCGGCGCAGGCACGGCGGTGCGGAAATACCGGCATGGCGGGCAATATCCACGTTGGTCATCCGCCCGTCATTTTGCAAATGCATGAGGATTTTTTTATCGATTTTATCAAGCTTCACGCGGCGCATTTGAATCTTTCAATTTGTTCTATAATTGTCTTCGGAAAGGTCTTGCGTTGATATAAAGTTGCGCGGAGCTTTGTGCAAGAAAATTTCACCGCCCCATATTAGGGTAATAGAATATGCCAATTTCATGCTGGGTGATTACGGAAGGAATTGCCGGGACCGAGAACCAGTGTCTCGGTGTGGCCGAAGCACTGGGGGTGGTTCCGGTGGTGAAACGTGTCGCCCTGCGCCAGCCATGGCTGAGCCTGTCGCCGTATCTCGGCAATGAGACAGAATGGACCTTTTCACCACTGGGCGACCGTCTGCGCGCGCCGTGGCCCGATCTGGTAATTGCCGCAGGGCGCAAAAGCGTTGCCGCCGCCCGCTACGTCAAACGCATGAGCCACGGACGAACCTTCACCGTTTTTTTGCAAAGTCCGGGCATTTCGCCATCACAATTCGATCTGGTGGCCGTTCCGGAACATGACCGCCTGCGCGGCCCCAATGTCATCGTTACCGCCGCCACGCCCAACCGCATCACACAAGAACGCCTTGACGAGGCCTTCGATCATTTTTCCGACCCGTTCGAATATCTGCCGCCGCCCCGCGTTGCCGTCCTGATCGGCGGGAACAGTCAGGCCTATCGCATGACTCCCGACATCACGCGCAAGCTGACCGCACAGCTTTATACACTGGCCACGGAACACAACGTCTCGCTGATGATTACGACCTCACGGCGAACGGGTGCAGAAAATGAAGCCATTATCGATGACGTCCTGAAGGACACGACGGCATGGATATGGGATCAGGACAGCGAAAATCCCTATTTCGGCTTTCTTGCCTGGGCAGATTTCATCATGGTCACCGCCGACAGCGCATCGATGATCTCCGAGGCAGCAACCACCGGAAAACCGGTTTACATGATCCCGCTCGAGGGGGGATCGCCGCGCTTTGCCAAATTCCACCAGAACCTGATAAACCGGGGGGCCTTGCGCGTATTCGAAGGAGATCTTGAAAGCTGGACCTATCCGGCCCTGAATGATGCCTCTTGCGTGGCGGAGGAAATCAAAAAACGGCTTAAAAGCGGGTTTTCCCAGTGATTTAGGGGTTTACCCCTGCCTTCCACCGCTTTAAGACTACATTGTTCAAAAAAGAGTAGGGATTTTTTTATGGCACAAAATCTGCACACCAAGGTTCTGATTATCGGTTCCGGCCCGGCCGGATATACGGCAGCGATTTACGCAGCGCGGGCGAATCTTGAACCCGTGCAGATGCTAGGACTTGAACCCGGTGGCCAGTTGACCATTACCACCGATGTTGAAAACTACCCCGGCTTCGCCGACGTCATTCAGGGGCCGTGGCTGATGGAGCAAATGAAGGCGCAGGCCGAGCATGTCGGCACGAAAATGATTCACGATTTTATCAAGGAAGTCGACTTCAATGTCCGGCCCTTCCAGGCGGTGGGCGATGACGGGTCGGTCTACACCGCCGATACGGTGATTATCTGCACCGGTGCCAAGGCGCGCTGGCTTGGCCTTCCCGCAGAACAGACGTTTCGCGGGAAGGGTGTGTCCGCCTGCGCCACCTGCGACGGGTTCTTTTTCCGTGGCAAGGACGTCGCCGTTGTCGGCGGCGGCAGCGCCGCCGTGGAGGAGGCCATCTTCCTGACCAATTTCTGCAACAAGGTTACCCTGATCCACCGCCGCGACACCTTGCGGGCGGAAAAAATCGCGCAGGACCGCCTGTTTAAAAACCCGAAAATCGACGTTATCTGGGACAGCATCGTCGAAGATATTAAGGGTGATGACAAGGGTGTGACTGGCGTGATCCTGAAAAACGTCAAAACCGGCGACGTCTCCACCCTGCCCGTTCACGGCGTTTTCGTTGCCATCGGCCATGTCCCGGCAACGGAAATCTTCAAGGGCAAGGTTGAACTGGACAAGGAAGGCTATATCGTCACTGCACCGGATTCGACCGCCACCAACATCCAGGGCGTCTTCGCTGCAGGCGATGTCAAGGACAAGACCTACCGTCAGGCCGTCACCGCCGCCGGTATGGGCTGCATGGCGGCGCTGGAGGCCGACCGCTATCTGGCGGCGGGGGAAGGGAACCATCAGGCGACGGCAGCGGAATAAATTCACCCTTTGCTTACGGACTGCGTAACCATTAGAATCACCGAGAAAAGGATGTTTTCATGGACTGGGACAAGTTACGCATATTTCACGCCGTTGCCGAAGCCGGGAGCTTTACCCATGCCGGAGAGACGCTGAACCTCAGCCAGTCGGCAGTTTCGCGCCAGATCAGCTCATTGGAAGAATCCCTCGGCGTCCCCCTGTTCCACCGTCATGCGCGCGGTTTGCTGCTGACGGAGCAAGGTGAGTTGCTGCACAAAACGGCGCGGGAAATTTTCGGGCAGCTTTCGATGATCGAAGGGCAGATTTCCGATTCCAAGCAATTGCCCGAAGGCCCAATGCGGATTACCGTTGCGGAATTTATCGGTTCGACATGGCTGGCCCCGCGTCTGGGGAAATTGCGCGAGGAACATCCGGACATCCAGTTGACGGTCCTGCTTGATGACCGCATTCTCAATCTGGGTATGCGCGAAGCCGACGCCGCCATCCGCCTTTATAAACCAGAACAACCCGACCTGATCCAGCGCCACCTGACGACCCTGCATTTCGGGATCTGCGCATCCGGCACCTATCTTCAGAAACACGGCACACCCGGCGACATCAAGGAACTGCGCAATCATACCCTGATCGGCTTTCCCGAAAACGTCCCCGCCCCCTTTGCCGATCCGAACTGGCTGTTCCGGATTGCCGGGGTTGATCCGGGGCAAAGCAATAACCTCATCATGATGAATTCGCTCTACGCCATCCAGCGCGCCGTAGAAAGCCATTCGGGGATCGCTGCACTGCCGCAATACATGATTCGCAGCAGCCCCCACCTGGAGGCGATTCTGCCTGAGGCACAACGATCCAGCGTTGATATGTATTTTGTCTATCCCGAAGAACGGCGCCATTCGAAGCGAATTGCAATTTTTCGCGACTTTCTCTTGGAAAATCTCCGAGATGAGGATTTTTAGAAGTTTTAATTGAGATTATCTGCAGTTCAAAAAAGGTTCCTTAAAACCTTTTTCATGAGCTATTTCAATCTGTTATCAATCTGTTATGCGGAATACGCATATCAGGCATTCACGAAATGCTATAGACGGACAGAGTCCACTCAGTATATAAACCCCCTCATCGACGTTCCGACGTCGACAGGATCTTCCCAGATCCTACGTCTCCCAGACGTGAAACCTCCCTGTTCAACTCGCCGGGCCCGTAAGGGTCCGGTTTTTTTTGCGCCGCAGGAGAGAATCTCCCCTTTTTCTTCGCCCTCGCCCTGCACCGCACCACAATCCGCTGCTGACAGGACGCGCCGTTCCGATGTACCATGGGAAGAAGAAGTTCTGCGTTTAATTACAGAGATATAAGGCACACACTGTGCAAACACCGGGTCAAAAAACCACAATAGCGCTCTTTAACTATGGCGGCGGCATGCGCGGGCTGATCCCCGCCCATATTATGGCAAAAATAGAGGAGGTCACCGATCTCCGCATGGCAGAAATGGTCAATATCTTCGCCGGGCCATCAACGGGTGCCATCCTGAATGCCGCCCTCAATCTGCGGCATGAGGAGCGCCCTTCGGAACCGAAATTCCGCGCAAGGCACATGGTCCGATTTTATGAGCGTGAGGGAGGAAGAATCTTCCCCTCCGACAGTTTCCGCGAATTCCGCGGACTGATCCACGATTTCAACAACCGCACCATGAAACTCAACCAACTCAATTCCCTGATGAAGCACGGGCATTACGACCCCACCAATCTGGGGTCGGCCCTGCGGGCACTGTACGGCGATGCGAAGCTGCGTGATTCTCTGCAAACACTCATCATTCCCGCCTATAATATTGATGGCGAACAGATCCATGTGGTGTCCGAACAGGGGGAAACCGGCGAATCTCCCGTCCACACCAAGAACAATATTGTCGATCGGGGCGGTCATGCCGTATGGATGAAAAACATCCGGACCGGCTATCCGTCCGGGGCCGGGAACGACGTCATGGATGTCAGCCTGTATGACGCGGTAATGGCCAGTACAGCCGCGCCCACTTATTTTCCCTGCCACCACTTTACAGCCCGCATGCCGCGCGCACGACAGGACAGTTACTTCTCCGGCATTGACGGCTGCATCTTTGACAATCCCTGCATCAGCTATCTCGGCGCCATCCGCCAGCATGTCCCGCCGGACCATAAACTCAGCATGATTGTACTGGGGACAGGCTACACAAACAAATCAATCAAACGCGAACAGTGGAATCGTTTTGGCGCGCTCGGGGTCGTTGACCCGGTCAACGACCTGCCGCTAATCAATATCCTGTTCAACGCATCGGAATCCGCGCTGATGGACACGTTTGCAGACGAGATGGGCGAAAACCTTTTTATTTTCAACAAACCCCTCCACAACCACAACCGCAGCGACAACCCGAGCGCACAGATCGACGACGCCAGCCCGGAAAATTTCCGTCGCCTGCGGGTTTTTACCGAAGAACTGCTGGAAGAAAACAAAAACCGCTTCGAAGCTGTCTGCCACCTGCTAGTCAACAACCGCGACCAAAGACAAAAGGAAAGCGAAGAAAAAAACCGCAAGGCCAGAATGAAACGCTTCTTCACTTTTTTTTCCGGTCACGACGACACAGACCGTCCGGAAACCCGCATTCCCGGCGACAGACAGACAAAACGCCCTTTTTAGTTATGAAAAATTATACAGGTGCGGCGCACCATCGGAATTTCATGACAATGCCCCTGCGCTGCCTTAAATTCCCTGCTAAAGCTATCGCCTCGTATAGCCATCAATAGCGTAAACACAGGGATTGAAATGAACCAGGAATCGGAGAGCGATACTGGCTGCAATACAGAAACGGCAGGGCAAAAAACCCCGACGCTCTTCTTCCTGTATATCCCCGGAGGGGGTGCTCTGGGCGTGATCCCGGCGGTTGTCCTCGCCCGTATCGAAGAATTGCTCGAAGCCCCGGCCATGCATGCCTTTCACGCAGGGGATGGTGTCTCCGTCGGCGGAATCATTCTCGCCGCCCTGAATACGCCCAATGTAGAAGAACCCGGAATGCCGCTTTACACGGCGGCCAATGCCGCCGAACTGGTTGCAGCAAAAATCCAGAAATTCTTCCCGCCCGTAAACGGACGCATGCGGAAACTGATTACATCCGGCCTCATTCACACCGCACGGCGCTTCCTCGATCCTGCGATTACGGACGGCTACCACATCAAGGATATTACAGATCTGTGTCAGGAACTCCGGATGAATGCCGGAAATGATCTTCAGCCGGTCATTGACCAGCTCGAACACCATGCCACCCAGCAATGGCTGACGCATGAGCACAGGGATAACGCTTATGCGATATGCGACCAGATTCGTCAGGAAAACACCGACTTAAGAAATATCGCGGCTGCCGTTCTGTCGCATGTCTACGAACGCAACCAGCAAACCAGCCGCCTTGGTATTATGTTCCGGAAAGCGGCATTGGGGATCGGCGACACTATCATCCGTCACTGGGCGCGGGAGCAGGATTATCTGTATGACAGCAAAAATATCCAGGAGATTTTTCAGGATGTTTTTGGGCAAGCCCGTATGGCCGATTGCCTGCGATCAACTTTTATTTCCGCTGGAAATGCGGTGACCGGGGAAAAGGTCCGTTTTTTTTGTAAGAAGGAAAATTTTTTGGATGTTGGAGTCAGTCAAAATAAGGACGTCTCCAAAAATAACCACACCCTGATTGACGCGGTCATGGCGACATCGGCACACCCGCTTGCCGTAAAACCGCATGAAACGGAAGACGGGATTCTCTGTACCGATCCTGCGGTGTGGCATTCTCCCACGAACAGCGTCTTGCAGATCGTCCGCGACGCACGAGCGCAAAACCCCGACATCAATGTCAAACTGATCGTTCTGGCTACCGGGGATTACACCGTCAAAAGCATGAACAAGGACGAAGCCATCGCCAAAATGAAAAAAAGCGGGCTGATCGGCAATATTTTCGACGGGCATCAGCTTTCCCAGATTCAGTCTTATGTCATGAGCGACGCGAAGATCACATTGCGGGAAGAACTTGGCGATGAGGACATCATTGAAATTTCACCGCGTCTTATCCCCCGCACATCAGACGAAGTGAACGCGTTTCCATCACGCAACATACTTGACACCAGCCCGAAGAATATCGAAAGAATCCTGAATGTCGCCCGCCGGACTCTGGTTGAAAAAGACCTGCTGATCCGCAATCTTGCCTATATGCTGGCAGAAAACATGCACCTGCTTGGCCAAATGGACGATGAAAAACACGCCCGCATCATCGAAAAGATAAAAACATCTCCCCTTGCCCCGCTGGATGCTGGGATAGGTAAGGAGATTCCCGATATTTTCGAACGCGTCCTCGCCCGCCGCGAGGGGCGCCTGTCGGCGTGGTTTGGGTATGCAGCCCAACACCTGAACCTCAAGCCCGGAAATGACAACGCGCCGGGGCAGGAAAAACGAGAAAACAAAAACATATCCGGGGGACCGGACGTCAAGTAACCCGCACCCCCGTGGCAGATCAGGCCGCTTCCCGTTTGCGCAGGTTCCGGCACGCCCGCGTGATGCGCGCGCAGGCATCTTCAAGAATTTCTGTCGATGTGGCATAAGAAATACGAAAATGCGGCGATAACCCGAACGCCGAACCATGGACGCAGGCGACGCCTTCGGATTCCAGCAGATAGGTTACAAAATCCTCATCCGTATTGATGACCTTGCTTTCCGGCGTTTCCTTGCCAATAACCCCGGCGCAAGACGGGTAGACATAGAAGGCCCCTTCAGGTTTCGGGCAGACAAGACCCTCCGCCTGATTGAGCAAGTCGACCACAAGGTCACGACGTTCCGCATAGGCCGCCCGCCAGCCGTCAAGAAATCCCTGATCGCCGTTCAGCGCCCCGACGGCCGCCGCCTGCGAGATCGACGAGGGGTTTGATGTACTCTGGCTTTGCAGTAACGCCATGGCCTTGATGATTTCTTTCGGGCCGCCCGCATAGCCGATGCGCCAACCAGTCATCGAATAGGCCTTGGAAACACCGTTCACGGTCAGCGTTCGTTCATAAAGCGCTGGCTCCAGCTTCGCCGGGGTTACAAATTTAAACCCGTCATACACAAGATGTTCGTAAATATCGTCGGTCATGACATAGACATGCGGATGATTCCGAAGCACATCGGTCAGTGCCCGCATTTCTGCTTCGGTATACGCGGCCCCCGTGGGATTGGAGGGAGAATTGAGGATCACCCATTTCGTTTTCGGCGTAATCGCCTGCTCCAGTTGCTCCGGCCTCATCTTGAAACCGCTCTCCCCGGAACACGGAACGATCACCGGTATTCCTTCCGCGAACAAAACCATGTCCGGATAGGATACCCAGTACGGTGCAGGAATAATTACTTCATCACCCGGATTGACCGAGGCCAGAAGCGCGTTGAACAGAATCTGTTTGCCGCCATTACCGACAGAAATCTGCTCCGGCGTGTAATCAAGACCGTTTTCGCGCTTGAATTTGGCGACGATGGCCTTTTTCAGCTCCGGTGTCCCGTCCACGACCGTATATTTTGTCTGCCCCGCCTTCATGGCCGCGACAGCCGCATCCTTGATAAAATCCGGCGTGTCAAAATCCGGCTCGCCCAGACCGAGATCGAGTATATCGCGCCCCTCCGCCCGCAACACCCTGGCCTTCGCAGCCACGGCCAGCGTAGGAGACGGTTTGATACGGCTGAGACGGTCAGCAAGCTTGATCGGCATGATTGTGCATCCTTATGTCCTTGGAAAAAAACAAGGAAATAAAGCATAAACAGGATGTTTACACCAGAAGAAATCCTAATTCGGATGACGCCGCATGGTCTCCAGAATTTCGCCATGATAGGGCGAAAGCTGTTCAAACGCCCTTTCAGCACGATCAATCGCCCGGGCGGCGCGGGCCGCTTGCTGCGCTTCCATTCTGGCAATGTTCTCCCGGCAATTCTGCGCGGCCAGATCAATGAATATTCTGGCAGCGTGGCAATATTCTTCTCGCCCGGAACTAAAGAAGCCCGCGTTCTTTGCCGCCTGCCGGGTTTTCCAGTCCGACTGGCCGTAAAGCGCATCGAGCGCTTCCCTGACCTGCACCAGACACTCATCCATTTCTGAGGGGTCAAATTGCGGCAAGGTGACCGTCAGAAATTTCAGCCATTTCTTTTGCAGGGCCAACGCGCCGTCATTTGCCCCTGCGGATTTTGAAAAATCGTAGCCCAGATGAAAACATGACATTTTTATTTACCTCCTGTTTGATTGGGACCAATCATAGCGGAGGAAAAATTTGGCGCAAGAATCATTATGAAAATGTTGCGGCGCGGCTAAAACGCATCCGGACGGATAAACGGGCGGATTGCATCCGGATCGAAACCTGAAACATGTTTGAAATCAATCTCTTCCGATTGAAACCACTGCGCCAGCGATGCCAGAACGGGGTCGTTCAGGCCTTCACGAATATAATTGGCAACACGCGGGATCATCGGCAGGTAACGTGTTTTTCCGTCGCGCACCGCCATGCGGATAAACTGTCCCATGACACGGCAATGAAACTGCGTGGCCAGCACCCGATACCACGCGCGAAAATTTTCATCCTCCGCCGGGCTCATGCCTTCCGTATAACGCGCCAGCATCCGTTCCCGCAAATCCTCCGGAACATCCACCCGCGCATCTTCGAGCAGATTGGCCAGATCATACGGCGTCGGACCGATCATCGCGCCCTGAAAATCGAGAATGCCGCATCTGGCAAGCCCGCCTCGTCCCGCGATCAGCATCAGATTTTCAAAATGAAAATCGATATGCAGGAAACCGCGAGGAGCGGGCGGTAGTTTTTTTTCAATCCTGTCCCAGACGGCAAGATAACCCTGCGCCAGCGCATCGGTATTTTTTTCGCCGCGCACCGCCGGGATGTACCAGTCCACCAGACGTCTGCGTCCGGTATGAACATGGCTGGCGTAATAATCCGGCAGATCGACATCTCCCACCTTGCTGTGCCGACGCAACCATGACAGGGCATCCACCGCCAGAGCATAAAGCGCATCCCGGTCCGCGCTCCGATCATCCAGCGCACGCTTGAAGGAAACATCGCCGAAATCCTCGATCAGCAAATACCCCTCGCGATCATCAGCTTCGAACACTTCCGGCGTGGTCAGGCCGATAGAACGCAGATAGGCGCTCAGGCGCACATAATCGAGCAGGCTGTGTCCCGGTGTGGCCATCGGGCTGCTGTCGGGGATCGTTTCCATCAGAACAACCGTCCCGCCACCGGGGCGGCGCAGGCGGAAATACCGGCGAAACGCCATATCCTCGCCCACCGGAACCAGTGGCACGCCGGACAACCCGTATGCGGATAAAAACGCCTCACGCGAATCCGTGCGCGTGGCGAACCAGTCCGCAGTTTTCAATTGATTGTAACTCACGCCTGTTGCTTTATTTCTTTTTTGACTTGCTGGCAATGGCTTTCAGCGCATTGATATGGCTTTGCGAAGCCTTCTTCCGCCGTGGCGACGGCGCGCCGCCATCCTGTCCGAACACCTGAGTATCGTGGCTGGACAATGCTTTGAGGATTTCCTTGCCGAATGTGTCCGGTGCCATGTCCAGCGGTTCCGGCAACGGGGCCGGGACTTCCGGGGACGGACTCTCGGGGCGGGACTGGACTCGGCCCAGCGCATGGGCAACGATCCCGGTCAGATGCGGGTGGGCCAGCGCCAGAAGCAGCCTGTGATCGTCCACCGCCCAGGCAATGACTTGCTGGCGCGCTCTGGTCGCGTTGCCGCGCGCCAGCTTCAGGGCCTCACGGATGCGGGTTTCGGCGTATTCCTGACTCATTCCCGGTACTCCTCGTTCTACTCTTCCAGTGTGCCACAAATCGCCGCTTTCTCCAATCGACAGCCACCCTCCCTATGGACAAGTCTATAATATTCATTCTCTTTTTAAATTTATATTGAAACTATAATTCTTTTATTATAACGTTAAATTACATTAAAACCAGAACAGGAGCATTTCATCTTGCAGACCCCGCATGCGATAAGCGTTTTAACCCATGCCGTCCGGCAGGCTTTCCAGCCCGCCATTGATTTCGAACACCGCGTTGCAGCCCGGCTTCGCGCCGCCTTCAACGAAACCCGGGAATTCAAGCGAGATGTCGTCACCGCCCTGCGCTGCCCCGATGCCATGTCCCCCGGTGATCGCAGGATGGATGAAATGGAAATTTGCGTCGGGGTCGTGGGCGCAAGCGCCGGAATCGTGGAAGGCCCCATCGGACCGATCAGCGGCATGGCCGCAATTATCAAGGGACTCTACCACCTTGAAAGAGCCGGACATCAATACCGGATTTCTCACCCGGTCAGCTCAACCCCGCCAGCTCCTGCATCAGGCTCTCCACACCCCTGACCCGGTGGGTTGGGTTGTCCCAACTGCGGATGGCGACCAGTTTTTGGTCCGGGCGGAGTTTCACCAATGCGCCGCCCTTGGCCTGAATCCAGTGCATCAGGCTACCAACATTGGGGGGTGCGTTGTTGTGGAAGCTGATGACGGCGCCCTTCGGCCCGGCATCGACGCGGTCGATTCCGGCGCGGCGGCACAATTGCTTGATTGCCATGATATCCAGCAGATTTTCAACCTCTTCCGGGATCGGGCCAAAACGGTCGATCATCTCGGCGGCGAAACCTTCGATTTCGGCCTTGTCTTCCAGTTCCGACAAACGGCGATACAGGCTCATCCGGACATTCAGGTCCCCGACATAGACCTCGGGGATCAGCACCGACGTTCCGATATTGATCTGCGGCGACCAGCGTTCCTCTGCCACCTCCCCGCCCGCGCCGGATCGCGCCTCGGCGACGGCTTCTTCCAGCATTTGCTGGTACAGTTCCACCCCGACTTCGCGGATATGGCCGGATTGTTCTTCGCCCAGAAGATTTCCCGCCCCGCGAATATCCATGTCATGGCTGGCCAGTTGAAAACCACTGCCCAGCGTGTCGAGCGTTTCAATAACCTCCAGCCGCCGCACCGCCTGATCGGTCAGTCTAATCCCGGGAATGGTGGTCAAATAGGCATAGGCCCGCAATTTTGACCGCCCGATACGCCCCCGTATCTGGTAAAGCTGCGACAGGCCGAACAGGTCGGCGCGATGCACGATCATCGTATTGGCCGTCGGGATATCAATACCGTTTTCAATGATTTGCGTGGCCAGCAAGACATTGTATTGCCCGTCATAAAACGCTTCCATACGGTCTTCGAGATCGCCTGCGGCCATCTGTCCGTGCGCGGTAATCACCTTCACCTCCGGCACAAGTTCCTTCAAGGTCTCCTCGACATCCGCAAGATCGGAAATGCGCGGGCAGACATAAAACGTCTGGCCACCCCGGTAATGTTCGCGCAAGATCGCCTCGCGGATCACTACCGGGTCAAAGGGCAGAACGAAGGTGCGTATGGCAAGACGATCCACCGGCGGCGTCGCCATCAGGGACAGGTCACGCACACCCGTCAACGACATCTGCAAGGTCCGGGGAATCGGCGTCGCCGTCAACGTCAGCACATGGACATTGGCCTTCAGTTCCTTCAAGGCCTCCTTCTGCTTCACGCCGAAACGCTGCTCCTCATCGACGACCAGCAAGCCGAGATGGGCGAATTTCACCTTTTTTGCAAACAGGGCATGCGTACCGATGACGATATTGACGGTTCCGTCCGCAAGACCGTCGCGCACATGCGCGGCATCTTTTGCGTTGACGAAACGCGATAATTGTTCGATCCGCAGGCCCAATCCGGCGAAGCGTTTGCTGAAATTCTGGTAATGCTGGCGCGCCAGCAATGTCGTCGGCACGACAACGGCCACCTGTACCCCGCTCATCGCGGCAATCAGCGCAGCACGCAAGGCGATTTCTGTTTTGCCGAATCCGACATCGCCACAAACCAGCCTGTCCATCGGGTGATCCTGATCCAGATCGTGCAAGACATCGTCAATCGCCCGCAACTGGTCGTCGGTTTCATGATAGGGGAACCGGGATACAAATTCCTGATAGATTCCTTTATCAACATGCAGCTTTTCCGCCCGTTGCAGCATCCGCGCCGCGGCGATGCGCAATAAACCTTCCGCCATGCGCATCAGGTCTTTCTTGACCTTGGCTTTTCGTGCCTGCCATCCGGCACCGCCCAGCTTGTCCAGCTTGGTCAACCCCTCATCCGCACCGAAACGCGACAGGACTTCGATATTTTCAACCGGGACAAACAAACGGTCGCCGCCGTCATAGATGATTTTCAGGCAATCATGCACCGTTCCTGCGGCCTCAATGGCCTCGAGGCTTTCAAACCGCCCGATACCATGATCGACATGCACCACCAGATCGCCGGGGGACAGGGAGGATATTTCGGTCAGGAAATTATCCGCCTTGCGTTTTTTCTGCGTCCGCCGCGCCATACGGTCGCCGAGAATATCCTGTTCGGTAATCACCGCGAGATCGGGGGCGGCAAACCCGTGTTCCAGCGGCAAAATCGCCATCCCGACCTGACCGGGATCGAGTTTTTTGATATCGTCCCAGCACGCGCAATCCCGGGTGTTGTCAATCCCGGCCCCCAGCATCAGGCTGCGCAGCCGTTCCCGCGATCCCGGCGAATAGGCCGCGACAACCACGCGGCAGGAAACACCCGCCACCCGGGGGGCAGACCACAGGCCATGAATATGCCCCCGCAACGCCCCGAACACATCGCCATCCGGCAAGGCGCGGATATCGGCAAAATCCCGCCCCTTTCGCGCGACAGTCACATCCCGTCCATCATCGGCAACGGGGGCGGAAAAAGGAGAAAGCACTTCGCAATCGGGGAAATTTTCTTCGATATACAGGCTTTCGACCGGGACCGGATGATAGACCGTGCCCGACAGCGAGACATCGCCGCCTTCACGCTTGCTTTTCCGCGTCCGGACGGCGCTTTCCAGCGTTTTGCGCGCCTCGTAAAAATCCCGTATCTGGCTGAGGCGCTCGCTCCGCGCTTCCTGTGCCTGCGCATCCATGATGATCGCGGATTTCGGCACATAGTCGAGCAAGGTATCCATACGCGGAAAGAACAGCGGCAACCAGTGATCCATGCCGTTATAGCGCCGCCCGGCTGAGACAGCCGCATAAAGCGGGTCGTCTTCACGCGCCACGCCGAACAATTCGCGATAACCGGAGCGGAACCGCGCAATCGATTCTTCGTCCAGAAAATATTCCGTCACCGGACGCACTGAAAAATGCGACAGTTTTTTATCTGTGCGCTGGCTGACGGGATCAAACGATTTTATCCCTTCGACCTCGTCCCCGAACAGATCGATCCGCAAGGGCTCGTCATAGCCCGGCGGGAACAGGTCGAGGATTCCGCCGCGCTGTGCATATTCCCCGGCTTCGCGCACGGTTTCGGTACGGATATAGCCGTTGCGCGACAGGAACCCCAGCAAGGAATCCATATCCACCCTGTCACCGACCCGGGCATCGAACCCGGCACGGGCCAGACTATCTTTCGGCGTGACGCGCTGGGTGATGGCATTGACGGTGGTGAGAAGAATGCGCGGGAAACGTTCCTGTTGTTTTTCCCATGCGATCAGGGTGGACAGGGCCGCCACACGCCTTGACACTACATCGTTATGCGGCGACACCCGGTCATAGGGCAGGCAATCCCATGCGGGAAACTGCACCACATGTATATCAGGCGCAAAAAAAGCCAGAAGATCCGCCAATGTCGCCATACGCGCATCATCAACGGCCACATGCACCAAAACAGCGTCCCCGGGCATCAGATCCCGCGCCCGCGCCGCCAGAATACGCGCATCCTGTCCCTCGGGCGCGCCGAAGATTGTTTTATGTGTGATTGATGTTTCCGGGCGTTCAGCAGGTTCCATGGTCCGCATCTATGTAGCGGGCCTGCGCGCAGGTTTCCAGTCTTTTATGGCAGCAATGGCGACCAGATATCCTTCAAGGCATCACCGTAAAGACGGTGCCGCTTCCGGGCGATATAGCCGCTATGCGGATTTTCAAGGATATTGACGGCACGGCTGGCCTCTTTGAAAACATGCATTGCCGTTGCCATGACCGCAACGGGCGACACAGGTGCTGCGGCACGCTGCGCGGCCCGTTCGGTAAAAACATAGGTCAGACCGGAACGCTTCATCCCCTCACGATGGACAAGCCCGCAAGCCTCCGCCCGGTCAATCAGGCCAGAAAGTTGCTGCGGGAACACATCTTCCCGGGCCGCAACACGAGCGACCAGATCGCCCGCCAGCGCCGCCACCGCGCCAACCTCACGCTTCAAAGGCATCGCATCGCCCAGAATACCCCCGGCATCCTCCCGTTCCATATCAACACCGCATACAATCACATCTGCGCTCATGTCAGATATACTATGGAAACACTAGCGGGGCAGCAAGGAAAAAGGCATCCTACAAAATATTCACGCCACCCGGTGCCGCAACAGCCGCTCCATGACAACATTCATGTAATTGGCGGGGATATCTTCCGCCTTCGTGATCCAGTTATAAAGATCCGGGTCCGGGTGGGTCAGGATATCGTCGTATAAATCCAGCTCGGCATCCGACAATTCCGGCAGGATCCGGTCGGCAAACGTCCCCATAATCAGGTCAAGCTCCCGCGTTCCCCGGTGCCAGGACCGGAATTGCAGGCGTTTGCGCTTGGCTTCGGGCGTTTCCGGCATTACGGACTCACTTTATGTCAACATGGTCTTTTCTTTATCTACCCCAACACATACACTTTTCCATCATTGCTGTCACATCGGGGGTTGGAAAGTGAACAAGTTCGTGCACGAAAATTATGCGCTGCTGGTCGGGATCACCCTGCCGCTGGCGCTGATGCTGCTGTTTTTTGTCGCGGGCAGGACGGCGAAGGTGACGGTGCCGGACCCGCAATATGACCTTGTGTATTCCACCGAATACTACGATCACGCCAACCAGCCCTATCTCCTGCGCGTGACCGGGAATAAACTTGTCATCACTGTCAGGGACGACAAGAAAGTCGAAGACTACAATATGCCGACCCTTTATCTCTTCGACCACAAAACCATGACATCCCGGCGGATTGATATCGATTTTAAAAATGTCGTCGAGGGCAGCGTCGTCGACAGCAATCTTGACGACCTGAACCGGAATACCCTGAGCCCTGTGGATGAAAGCCCGGATGGATACCGTTTCGAATATGATTCCCGTTCAAATCACGGCGGGCTGGCCGGGGAGTTATTCGGCTTTGGCCGCCGCTATGGCAACGCCTATGTCGTGAAGAACGGGCCGCGTTCCATCCCGTTGAACGCCCAGCAACCAGTTTATAACGCGAAATTCCTCGCCTGGGTGACGGAGCCTGCGCAATGACCGTAGAAAGACAGGATGCGCTCGACAATATCGTCCGTCTGGCGGCGCAATTCGATATCTCCGCCGATGAAATCGCCGCCCGCCTGACCCATACGGCCACGCCGGAGCGGCAAAAAAGCCTGATCGGACGGCTGTTCAATTATATCGGCGGGATCTTCATTTTTGCCGGGATATGCGTCCTGACCGGCATGGTCTGGGACGATATCGGCGCGGCGCAGCGCGTCATCATCACGTTCGGCACGGGGCTATCCGCCTTCGTTTTCGGGATTTTCACCCTGAAGGATGGACGATTTACCGGCGCGGCAACGCCGCTCTTTCTCGTTTCCGGCCTACTGCAACCCACGGGGATTTTTGTT
The DNA here is from genome assembly GCA_964400125.1 of uncultured Micavibrio sp. Lineage (GTDB taxonomy): Bacteria > Pseudomonadota > Alphaproteobacteria > Micavibrionales > Micavibrionaceae > Micavibrio. The sequence goes on from CAYNSR010000007.1 coordinate 104,082, forward strand.
TTCCTGCGCGAATACATTCCCGATGCGGGCGACCCTGTCCTTGCCGCGATGCTGGTCTTCCTGATGCTGAGCGTGCAACAGGGGCTGGCGTTTTATGCCTTTCGCCGCACCAGCCTGCTGTTCCTGACCATGACGTTCTGGACATTTTTTGTCGGTACATCCCTGAGCTGGATGGATATGGCCGGGGAATTGATCTGCATCATCATGGGTATATCCATGCTTTGCACGACATGGGCGGTCGGGAAAACGCCGCACCGGGCGATCACGCCCTTTTGGTACCTGATCGGCGGGTTCACGTTACAGGGGGCGTGGTGGTCGCTGTTCGAAGACTCCGTTCTGGATTTAAGCTTTCTCGGCATCAACGCCTTTTTGGTTTACCTGTCGATTGCCGCAGGCAGCAGAACATTGCTGTTCACCTGCGTTGTCGGCTTGCTCGGCTATCTCGCCTATTTCGCCGAAGAATACTTTGCCGACGTCGTCGGCTGGCCCATCTGCCTGATTTTGCTTGGGCTGGCGATGATGGGGCTAAGCGCCTATGCGGTGAAACTCGGACGCAAAATAGGACAGGACACGCGCCAGAATGAAAGAATTGCCCCTTAAGCGGCACGGCCTGCCTTGCCTTCCCGTTGTATTTTTGATCCTATGAAGACATGTCCAGCCCGCAGAAAAAGGAAACCGCAACGGAACGGCCTGCCCATGCCGGCAGGCCTTTTATTCTCGACCCGCTGTTCCGCCCGCTCACCGCGTTGCCGGGAATTGGCCCGCGCAATGGCAAGCTGCTGGAAAAACTGGTCGGCGGCCCAAAAATTCTCGATTTTCTCTGGCACAAACCATCCGGCCTGATTGACCGACGTTTTATCTGCAAGGTCGCCGACGCGCCATCGGGGGGGGTCGCGACACTTTCACTGACCGTGATGAAGCATTTCCCCAATGAACGCCGTAACCATCCCTACCGGGTGTGGTGCACCGATGACAGCGGCGGAATCAATCTTGTCTTCTTTCATGCACATCGTGATTACATCGAAAAACAATTACCAGAAGGTGCCACCGTTATCGTCAGCGGCACGGTGGAAAATTTTAGCGGCAAGATCCAGATGGTCCACCCGGATGCCATCGGCCCGGTCGAAGACAGAGAAAAGATCGCCGTCATCGACCCGGTCTATCCCCTGACCGCAGGAGTCACAAACAAAACCGTGCGCAAGGCCGTCCTCAATGCGATCGACGCCCTCCCGGCCCTGCCAGAATGGCTTGATCCGGCGCTGAAGGCGCGGGAACGATGGAGCGGCTGGAACGATTCCCTCAAAGTCTTGCACTTTATTCCACCCGCCACAGGGCAGGAAGATGGGACGAACCCGGCCTGTTCCGGCACTGCCGAAGAAAAACTCGACCCCCTGCACCCCGCCCGGGCTCGTCTTGCCTATGACGAACTGCTGGCCAACCAGTTGGCGCTGGCGATGGTGCGACACCATCAAAAACGCAGGCAGGGGCGCACGTTCACCACTGGCGGAGCGCTCCGCGACCAGCTTCTGTCTGCCCTCCCCTTTACCCTGACCGCAGCACAGACGCGCACCCTGGACGAAATCGATGCTGACATGGCGGCCCCCATCCGGATGCAGCGCCTGTTGCAGGGCGATGTCGGCAGCGGGAAAACCGTTGTCGCGGCGCTGGCCCTGCTCAACGCCATTGCCAGCGGCGCACAGGGAGCCCTGATGGTGCCGACGGAAATTCTGGCGCGGCAGCATGCGGCCAATTTGAAACCGTGGCTCGATTCCTGCGGCGTCACTTGCGTCGTGCTTACCGGTCGCGACAAGGGAAAATCCCGCCATGCCCTTCTTGAACACATCGCCAGCGGTGCCGCGCAGATCGTTATCGGCACGCACGCCCTGTTTCAGGAAGATGTCGAATTTGCGGACCTCGGCCTTGCCATCATCGACGAACAACATCGTTTCGGCGTCCATCAACGCCTGATGCTTTCCGCCAAGGGGAAAGGCACGGATGCTCTGGTGATGACCGCCACCCCCATTCCCCGCACCCTGACCATGACCGCCTATGGCGATATGGATGTCAGCCGTCTCGATGAAAAACCGCCGGGAAGAAAACCTGTCGATACGCGCCTGATCCCCGTCGATAAGGCAGAAGAAATGATGCAGGGCCTGAAGCGGCAGATTGAATCCGGCACACGCGCCTACTGGGTTTGCCCGCTGGTCGAGGAATCAGAAATTCTTGATCTTGCCGCTGCCGAGGAACGCTTCGATATCTTGCAGGCCCGTTTTGGCTCCCGCGTCGGACTGGTCCATGGGCGGATGAAGGCGGCGGACAAGGACGCCGTCATGCAAAAATTCATCAGCGGTGAAATTTCTATCCTCGTCGCCACCACCGTGATCGAAGTCGGCGTGAATGTTCCCGAAGCCACGATCATGATCGTCGAACACGCCGAACGCTTCGGGCTAGCCCAATTGCACCAGTTGCGCGGGCGGGTCGGCAGGGGCGGCGATAAATCCTACTGCTTCCTCCTTTATACCGCGCCCCTGTCGGAAACCGCGAAGGAGAGGCTTTCCATCATGCGCGAAACCGAAGACGGATTTTTGATTGCCGAAAAGGACCTCGACCTGCGCGGTGCCGGGGATATTCTCGGCACCAAGCAAAGCGGCCTGCCCGCCTTCCGGCTGGCGGATCTGGCCGTTCATGCGGGGTTGCTGGCCGTCGCCCGAGACGATGCGCGCCTGCTGATCGAAAAAGACCCGGACCTAAAAACGGAACGCGGTCAGGCACTTAGGCATTTACTCTATCTGTTCGAACGCGATCAGGGGATACAATTCCTGCGATCGGGGTAAAAGTTTGCAAAAAACAGGAAGGAAGCATATTATTATGACCAAATTCTTGAGGAGTGAAATCATGAGCAAAGACAGCCCCACCCTGTCCCAAGTGGCAGAAGATATGGACGAAATCAACAGCAATACACCCGACGAGACGCAGATGCTGGCCCCGATCGGCGCGCCCGCCCCGGTAGCGGAGACGGCGGGTTTTGTTGCGGCGGCACCTGCGGAAATTCCCGCAGAAATGGAGGACACCGAAGATCGTCTGGCCATGCAGAACGACCTCGACGCCCGAGCACAAAAAGAAGCTGAAGAAAAATCAAAACAAAAACCAACGATGGAGTCCTACGAAAAAATCTTCGGGAAAAGCTATATTCCGCTGGCTGATGCCTATAACGAACCTGCCGCTGCTGCGGTTGTAGCGGAGCCCGCTTTGGAAAAGGCCGGATTCGCTGCTGCCGCCGCGCCTGCCGCTGCGGCTCCGGATATGGAAGAAACTGAAACACCTGCCCCCGCAAGCGTATCAAAAGAAGATAACGATGCCTGCCTTGCACGTCTGATGGCTGTGCTTGAGCTTCAGGAAATCCAGAATCGCGCCCTGCTGCGCAATCTGACGCTGGCGCAAAATGCTCCGCTGGCGCTGACTGCGGGCAGGAACGCCGCGATCGTCAACACGACATCCAACACGGCCCTTATTGAAAAAGGACTGGTCGAGTTTCAAGGACAAGGCCGTGTCAAGGCCGCCGATGCACTGGAAGGTGCGCTCGTGGTCCTGAACGACAAGGCATCCTATCCGCATGGCGTCGCACTGACGGGAAACATGCGTGATCGTTACATGCTGATGCTGGCCATGCGGATGGTCAACGCCGACATGTCGGTGACCAACCCAGTTGCCGATGAAGATCTCGACCCTCAAACAAAACGCGATGTCGAGGCCGAATTCGCCATGTATCTGGTGACACATAAGGATATACTGCTGACGCTCCATACACAGACAGCCGCGCAGGAAGAAGAAAAGCTGCCTGCGAGCGATGTCGCGCAAGTCAATGACCTGCTCGGCGGCGACAGCGCCGAAGAACAAGCTGTTCCCGCGAATAAGACAGAGCCCTTTGAACATGTGCGCGAACGACCCCGCATCCGCCAAACGGATTACTCCTTCGCCCCGGCATAGGCATAAACCCTGAAAAATACAATACTATGTATATCACTCACCCCGGCGCAGGCCGGGATGATTTTTTCATGTGTACTCTTCCGGCAGGCCATAGGCACAGAAACGCTCTCCCGCCTCCCCTACGATTTTTGCCGGAATGCCCATGACACTGACGCCTGCGGGAACATTATCGGTCACGACGGAATTGGCGCCGACACGCGCCCCCTTGCCGATACAGACCGGCCCCAATATCTGCGCCCCCGTCCCAATTGTTACGCAATCGCCAATATCGGGATGCCGCTTGCCGCCGTTCGATCCGCCGCGCCCGCCCAGCGTTACGCCATGATAGATCGTGCAACCACTTCCAATCGTTGCGGTTTCACCGATGACAACGCCCATGCCATGATCGATGAACAGGTTTTTGCCGATCTTCGCGCCGGGATGAATTTCAATCCCCGTCAGCAGACGCCCGATATGCGCCCATAATCGCGCCAACGTTTTCAATTTCCTGCCATACAGCCAGTGCGCCAGAGGATGGAACAACACCATGATATGAAAGCCGGGGTAACATAAAATGACCTCCACCAACGACGGTTGCACCGGATCGCGTTCACGGACGGAGCGGATCAATTCCCTGATTTCCTGCAAACACATGATGCTATTCCAACCCGTCAAACAAGGCCGTTGACAAGTACCGCTCCGCGAAGGACGCGCACACGGCTACAATCATTTTTCCAGCATTTTCAGGACGCATACCGACTTCGATGGCGGCCTTCAACGCCGCGCCGGATGAAATCCCGACAGGAATCCCCTCGATCCGCGCAATCTCCCGCGCATAAAAGAATGCATCATCATTGGAAACCCGGATAATCTCGTCGATCAGCGCCGTGTCGAGAACAGACGGGACGAATCCCGCGCCTATTCCTTGAATTTTATGCGGGGACGGTGTACCGCCGGAAAGAACGGGGCTGGATTCCGGCTCGACGGCGACCGTCACAAAACCGGGTTTTTTCTTCTTCAGGGCCTGCGATACCCCCGTCAGGGTGCCGCCCGTACCGACACCGGAAATCAGGATATCGGCCCTGCCTTGCGTATCATTCCATATCTCCTCCGCCGTGGTGCGACGGTGAATATCGGGGTTCTTGGGGTTATCAAACTGCGCGGGCATGAAACTGTTTTCATGTTCCTGCAACAACGCCTCGGCCTTGGCAATCGCCCCCTTCATCCCTTTTTCCGCCGGGGTCAGCACCAGCTCCGCCCCCAGCAAGGCCAGCATCTTGCGGCGTTCCACCGACATACTTTCCGGCATGGTCAAAATCAGGCGGTAGCCCTTTGCCGCAGCAACAAAGGCCAGTGCAATGCCGGTATTGCCTGATGTCGGTTCGATCAGCACCGTTTTTCCCGGCGTAATCTGCCCAGCTTCTTCGGCAGCAACAATCATCGCCGCGCCTATCCTGTCCTTGACCGACCCCAGCGGGTTAAAAAATTCCAGCTTCAGGACCAGATCTGACCTGATGCCGTATTTTTCCGACAGGCGCGGCACACGCACCAGAGGCGTCGCGCCGATGGTGTCGATAATGCTGTCATAGATTTTACCACGAAATTCACCCGGCATATCCGCGCCCTCCCGCTTCAGATTTTCTAACAACATCCCCGGACAAGACGTTCAGGACATCACTCTTTTTTTCCGTTTTTCGCCGCCGCTTTGGCGATGGCATCAGGCGGAGTCAGAATACCGCCGGAAACGATCATTTTAATTGCCTCTTCCACCGTCATTTCCAGCGGAATCAGATCTTTTCTCGGGATCAACAGCAAAAACCCCGATGTCGGGTTGGGTGTCGTCGGAAAAAACACGTTCACCACCTCATCTTCAGTTAGGCGCTGCACCTCCCCCTTAGCGACACCGGTGACAAAGCCGAGCGCCCAGATGCCCTTGCGCGGAAATTCAAACATCACGGCCTCACGGAAGGCTTGCGACTGGGCCCCCATCACCGTTTCGAAAACCTGTTTCGTTCCACCGTAAACCGTACGGATCACCGGCATCTTGTCGAGAAAATATTCACTGACATTGATAATCATGCGTCCAAAAAAATTCCGGGCGAACCATCCGATGATAATGAAAAAAACAATGGCAATAACCACCCCCAAGCCGGGAATGGCAGCTTCGCGGTACTGATCCGCAGGAAAAAACGACGATACCTTGGAATCGACGAACCTTAAAAAAGCCAGCGTGACAAAAATGGTAATGCCGATCGGCGCGGTGACCAGAATGCCCGCCAGAAAATACCCTCTCAACTTGTCGAAAAGACTGATGTGAAAACGCACAGGCTTCTTTTCCGAATTTTCGGCATCGGCCATAAAGGTAACTCCTTAATAAGCTGTCATAAAATGTGATTCCGCTATGTTTGTAGCAAATCGGCCCCTTCTAGGGAATATTTAATGACCGGGGGCGTCCCGGGGCAAAATTCAGCAATACATTTTTTACGATAGTGATATAATCTGACTTATACGCACGTGCCCCTGGCCCCCTTGCCATTCGAGGGAAGGTTTATGCAACGACGGTAACTTTGGTTATTGGGACCACCAACAGTAACGGTCCCGGTTTCAAATGGGTTACAGTTGATGTCAAACCAGCTTCAGGGGAGCGTTCGCGCCCCCATACCTTTTCTCCAGCCTTCCCGCCAGACCGCGCCGATTATTGGATATTTCGGCACGATCGATGGCTTTGTCGCGGAAAACCGTCCGGCGCTGCCGGTATATTTCCTCAACCCCGACAGGGTTGCGGAAAATACGCGGCGTTTCCTGCGCCTGTTCCCGGGGGTGGTCGCCTATGCGGTCAAATGTAACCCGGACAGCACTGTCCTCAAAACCATGGCGAAGGAAGGCATGCAGGCCTTCGATGTTGCCTCGATTGAGGAAGTCCGCGCTGCCCGCAAGGCCGCGCCGCGCGCCAGATTATTCTTCATGAACCCGGTCAAATCCCGCGAAGCCATCCGGGAGGCCTATTACACCCATGGCGTACGCGCCTTTTCTCTCGATTGCGTCGCGGAGTTGTATAAAATCCTGCAGGAAACGGCGCTTGCGCCGGATCTGGAGCTTTTCGTCCGCCTTGCCATCCCCAAGGCCAATGCCACCATGACCGACCTGACGGGAAAATTCGGGGTTGCACTGGCCGATGCGCCGGAACTCCTCAGGCAATGCCGTCCGGTCGCGACCAGACTGGGCCTGTGCTTCCATGTCGGTTCCCAGTGCATGAAGCCGGAACGCTATGCCAAGGCCATTCATATGGCCGCGCAGGCGGTCCGGACCGCCAGTGTCAAACTGGATATTCTGGATGTCGGCGGCGGCTTCCCCGCCACCTATCCGGACAAGCAGCCCGCCATGCTGGAAACCTATATGGACACAATCAGCACCGCCGTCGCGCGCAGCCGTGTGCTGAACGGCGTCGAGCTGGTCTGCGAACCCGGACGGGCGCTGGTCGCCAATGCGGGGGTGGTGGTTGCCCGGGTTGAATTGCGCAAGGACAACATGTTGTTTCTGAACGACGGGACATACGGCAACCTGTTCGATGCGGGGCCATGCGGCGGGCTGATTTACCCGACACGCGGCATCCGCCCGAACGGAACATTCCTGTCCGAAAACGCTTTGTTCGGGTTTGCCGGTCCAACCTGTGATTCCATCGATATGATGAAGGGCCCGTTCACCCTGCCCGCCGATATCGCCGAAGGCGACTGGGTTGCGGTCGAACAGCTTGGCTCCTATTGCCTGAGCATGAATACCCGTTTCAACGGATTCGGCAAAACCCGCATGGTTGTCATGGGACGGGAAAAACGTAAAAATCCGCGCCGAAACCTCTCGCCCGCCGTCAGAAATACGGCAGAATGACACAAGGAAATCAATCAGGATCCCGTATCATGAAAAATCAGGCCCTACAAAGCGCACCCGCACAAAAATACCTCACCCCCGGCGAAGGTTTTCTCGAACACGGCCCCGACGATCAATGCGATCCGGCACTGGCCGGGGTGCGCGTGATCCCCTTCGGACTCGAACACTCGGTCAGTTACGGCGGCGGCACAGCGGCGGGGCCGCAGGCGATCCTTGACGGCTCCCACGAACTGGAAAAATTTGATGAGGAGTTCTGGTGCGAACCGGTACAGGATTTCGGCATTATCACCCTGAATGCCCCGACGCCTGTGACCGGAAACAATGAACGCGCCCTTGACCAGATCGACGAGCTTGTCGCAGACGCCTTGCGGGACGGACATTTTCCTTTCATTCTCGGCGGCGAACATACCCTGACCGCCGGGGCGATCCGCCCGTTCGCCCGCCGCTGCGCCGAACGCGGCGAGACGCTGACGATCCTGCAATTCGACGCCCATGGCGACCTGCGCCCTGCATTTCGTGGAGAGGTCTATTCGCATGCGGCGGCGATGTATCACAGCCTTGCGCCGTATGACAATGTCCGCCTTGTTGCCGTCGGAATCCGGAGTATCTCAAGCCCGGAAATCCCGTTCCTCGAGAGCAATCAGGAGCGCATCACCACTTTCTGGGGCAAGGATATCGGCAAATGGAGCGCCGAAGATGTCGCCGCCGCCGTCGGTACAGGCCCAGTCTACATTACCTTTGACATTGACGGTTTCGATTCCAGCCTGATGCCCGCGACCGGCACGCCGGAACCGGGGGGACTGTTCTGGCAGGAAACCATGGATATATTACGACTGGTCGGGAAACAGGCGAATGTCGTCGGTGCCGATGTGGTCGAACTGGCCCCGGCACCCGGTCTTCACGCCTGCGAATTTCTGGCCTGCAAACTGGTTTATAAAATGATGACCTACAGCCTGTACGGAAAGAAATCCATCAGGGCGTAAATATCGCAGCCAGATTATGCGCTCGATGGCGCTGAAAAATCTTGTCGGCCCCTTCCGGGACCTCTACCACACAAGCCCTGAGCAATTCATCCGGCGCATTGCGCCGCAAAATCTCGACCAGCAGATCAAGCAGCGGCAAAGCCAGTTGCGGATTCTGATCCATGGCGTCATCGACACCCATTAATTTCTCTCCGCGCGCATGTCTGGTCAGGGCGCAAATAAACCCGTCCAGCCTTTGCGCTTCATCTTCGGCGGGGTCCATATTTCTACTGTATTCGAGATCGTTGGCGACTCTGGCCTGTGCTGCAAGATAAAATACCCGCGCCGCCCGCACCAGTTCCCGTTCCACATCGTTATGTTCTGACATCATATCACCCATTCGTTTACAGCAACTCTACCATGCCAAAAACCTTGGAATTCCGTCAACATAAAACACCCCGGAGTGTGTGGCCCCGGGGTGCTTCATGTGTGTATTCGCATTACATTTCGAAGGAGATTTCAGGGTGTGTGGGGGAACCTGAAAAACTGTATAAAATGTAACGTCGAACGATATTAACCATAAAGCGACCGCCCGTGTCAATGTTTATTTTTAGATTTTTATATTTACAACGCTATAAAATACAATGTATAACCGGACCATGACAATCACACCGGACCAGATCCGCGCCGCCCGCGCCCTGAAAAACTGGAGCCAGTCCGATCTGGCCCGGCGCGTCAATATGGCCACCCCGTCCATCGGCAATATCGAAGCCGGAAAACACACCCCCACCCCGCAAACCCAAAACGCAATCATCGAAGCGTTCGAGGCGGCGGGGATTGAGTTTATTGACGGGGGGGTGCGGCACCGCAATGACCTATTCATAATTATAGAAGGAAGGCATCAAGAGAATGCCTTCCTTCGCTTGCTTGATGATATCTATTATACCGCGCAAGCTAAGGAGGAAGTGCTTTGGAGTTTTATCGATGAGTCTCTATCCCCACAGGATGTTATTGAAAAAGAAAAACTCATTCGCCAGAAAGGTATCACATACAGAAGCCTCGTACGACATGGCGACAAAAGCTTTCTATATCCCACGAATGAATATCGATGGCTGCCAAAAGGCCACTTCTTAAATAATCTCACTGTTATTTATCAAAATAAATTTGCAGTGATTGTCAATGAACCAGGAACTCATGAAATCAAGAAAATCATTATTATCAACGACCCTTCTATTGCTGAAATGAAAAGAAGGGAATTTGAAATTATCTGGAGCCTTGGAGAAATACCTAGTTAGGATTAGCCATGAAAGACGAGCAGAATATCCCGCAGATTAACTGGCGCACCTTAGATACAGCTTGCGTCGATATCAGTCTCAATAACAGGTATATGACAGGGCATTACCTTGTCGGGATTTTATCTTGGGTCAACAAACGATTCAAAAATTGTATCGTTAACCTCGGCGATACACTTCATCGGCATAATTTACGATATTCTTCTCCAAGCGAAGAACATGCCTATATGACAGCTCATGAAATGGGCGAAAAATGGATTTCAGAAAATAAAAAATCTCTTGATATTCTGAATATTCCATACACGCTTATTCGCAGCCATGATTGGATTTCTTCCCCTAGTTTTCTACCCATACACGAAGAATTATGGTCGTTCTATTATAAAGATATCTATTTCAGAAACTCTGTACAGGAGGATATTGAAGGCTTTATTGCGCGAAAATCCGATCTTCCTTCTTCAGCAGTACAGTCCATGTCATTATCGTACCTAATAGAAGAAGCTGCAGCAGATATACTATTAGGACAACAACAAGGCGCAACGCATCTCTACCCGGGAAAATGGCACAACTGCTATTTTCATCTTATGCAGCGTACGAATGAACTGCCTCTTATTCTTCGAGGATTGGAAAAATGCGCGTTTAAACGCATATCTCCTGCAAAAATTCTGAACTCCTCAAATACAAATAATACACAGAATATACTGCTATCAAAAACAGCTTGAAGATTTACTCAATCCGCTCTGTTGCCGTCGTACATGTTGGCTGGGGCAATCTGGACCACAGCAGGTTAAATATATTTCTGTGAAACTGTGCAATATGCGGATCATTGAATATCGTTAAACTATCCGGCTGCGGCTTTTGAAGCGAACTTCCAAGAAGGATATCCGGGCGCGCAGATCCACACCCGCGCGCCCGGATATTTATTGAGAGCATTGAGTCCTCCAAAAACCAACCCCTTAGAGTCCGTCCGGAAAGTTTATGAAGGGTTGGATAATTTTCTGAGCATGAAG
>CAYNSR010000008.1:0-43922 GCA_964400125.1 uncultured Micavibrio sp.
CATCTATCTCGCCGCTGCCGTCCAGTGGTTGCTGTAATTGTCAACACGCCCTAATCGAAGTTGCTGCTTTTCTTGTTCTTTCACAAGTAATCACGATTGCACTCCAGCGTTACCAACTCATCGCATTGGACACCTATGATGAGAAAACGTTAAATACAGGAGAAAAGCTATTTCTTTTCGGCATCGCCATCCATATGGCCAATTACTTTTACTCCGGGATGGTCAAGATTTTGATCGGCGACCATCCATTGAGCTGGGTCCTGCATAATAAAACCCAGACCTTGATTATCAACAGCGAAGCACTGGGGCAATTGCCCATCAGCTTCAGTGATGGCCTCACGGCGTTTGTTTATGCCGCTTTGGGTTTTTTAATCGTTCCGACGAATTTTATTTTGCTGGCAGGGCAATTGTTTTCCATCTTTGCGCTGCTGCGTGTCCGCTGGGCCATCTGGACAACGCTATTTTATGACCTGACCCACATCGTCATTTTTTTCACCAGCGGCATATTTTTTTACAAATGGATCATTTTAAACCTGTCCATCGTACTGGCACTGGAGACCGTGAAGAAACGTGTTATAACACCTGCGCTGGGCCTGATGCTGATGAGCATGGTCGTTTGTGCCCCGACCCTGTTTTTCGTCGCCAAACTGGGGTGGTGGGACACATCGGCGCTTAACATTGAATCTTTCAGTGCTGTTACAAAAGATGGCACTGTCATCCGTGTCCCATCCAACTATTTTGGCGGTTTTTCTATGACCGTCGCCCAGAGCAGGATGATTACGACGAAAGAAAATGGCTTTCTACCCACCAGCACATACGGCGTCATCTTTAACCAACGGGCAATGGAACAGGCCATGTCCTGCACCCTTCCTGTACAAACGACGGCAGAAGGCGATGCCATAGAGATGGCTTTTAAAAATGAAGACAATCGCATATCAGCTTTTATCCGATCCTACCACAAATGGTCTTTAAATCATGCCGGCCCTGATGGAAGATGGCTTTACGACTTGTACCCGCACCATATCTTTTCTTCGCCATGGGAGTTCCCAGAGTTTATGGCCTTGAACCTGAATGATATTGTTGCATATCGTTATGTAATAGAAGCAAGTTGCCTCGATATGAAAGACGGAAAAGTCACACGGAAAATTTTAAAAGAGGGCTACCATGACATCCCCGTTACCCCCTGAGTCAGGCAACTGGATCATTTATGATGGCGAATGTCCTTTCTGCACGAATTATATGAAGCTGGCACGATTGAAACAGTCTATTGGCCCGATTCGTCTGATTAATGCACGGCAAGGCGGCCCAGAGATCAACTTCGTCAAGGCACAGAACCTTGACCTCGACGAAGGCATGGCGATGTTCTATCAAGGCCAGCTCTACCATGGCGGAGAGTGCCTGCATTTAATGGCGCTGCTTTCCACACGGAATGGCCTGTTTAACAAGGTTACAGCCTGGTTTTTCGGCTCCGCTGGCCGCGCCCGTTCTAGCTACCCGTTCCTGCGCTGCTGCCGCAATCTTGCCCTGCGCCTGTTGGGACGGAAAAAAATTTCCGGGGAAAGATTCTGAAGCAACAAAAAACCCCCGCCCGCCGTATGAACGGCAATGCGGGGGTTGGAATTCTGCGCTATCCGGCGGTTTCCGCCTTCAATCTATCTAGTCGACGACCTTGAGATTACCTGCAGAGGTGCGGCCTTTGCTTTCGACCAGTTCATAGCTGATTTTCTGGCCTTCATTCAGACCACGAAGGCCTGCCTGCTCGACTGCGGTGATGTGCACGAAAACATCCGCGCCGCCGCTATCGGGCTGGATAAATCCGAAGCCTTTTGTGCTGTTGAACCATTTTACTGTACCTGTTGCCATTCTATTGTGCCTCCTTCATTCTCTGCACGCGCACAACCGGGTGTGGTCGTCCACAAGGTTCCCGTTTGCGCGTAGCATATTTAGCCTAAAGCGGCTTCCGTGTATAGAAGGATGTATCGCCGGGAAGATGAAAAACGCTTTCATAAATATGGAAACGGGTGGATGGCAGGTTGATCCCATGTCCGGACCCCACCTATAATGGCGGTCTGCGACCGCGCAAGGAGTTGGTTTCGTGAAACGCCTGAAAGACCTGAAAGAACCCGAGGTTCTCGCGCTGGCAGTGTCCAGCGAGGAGGAGGATTCCCAGATCTATGCCAGCTTCGCCAACCGCCTGCGGGCGGAATTCCCGGCTACGGCCCAGATGTTCGACGATATGGCCATTGAGGAGCAGGAGCATAAAAACATGCTGCTCGACCTGTATCGCCGCCGTTTCGGCGACCAGATGCCCTATATCACCCGGCAGGATGTGCGCGGGTTCCTGAAGCGCCGCCCCGTCTGGCTGATGGACAATCTGCGCATTGACGTCGTGCGCCGCCAAGCGGAACTGATGGAACTGGAAGCCGGTCAGTTTTACGCCCGCGCCGCGGGACAGGCGCAAGACGTCGAGGTCCGGAAACTCTTCGGCGATCTGGCCCTGATTGAACAAAACCACGAAGCCAGAGCCGCCGCGATTGAGAAGAAGAATGTCCCGCGCAATGCCCGGGAGGAAGAAAAACAAACCGCGCACCGCCTCTTTGTCCTGCAAATCGTGCAACCCGGTCTGGCCGGGCTGATCGATGGTTCGATCTCCACGCTCGCCCCGATTTTTGCCGCCGCCTTCGCGACCCAGAGCAGCCATGAAACATTCCTGATCGGGCTGGCCGCATCGATCGGGGCCGGGATCAGCATGGGGATTACCGAGGCCATGTCCGATGACGGTGAAATTACCGGACGCGGACACCCGGCGGTACGCGGCTGGGCCTGCGGCCTGATGACGACAATCGGCGGGCTCGGGCATACGCTGCCGTATCTGATTACTGATTTTTGGACGGCGACGGCGGTGGCGGGGGTCGTGGTGCTGCTGGAGCTTTGGGCGATTGCGTGGATTCGCTGGAAATATATGGACACCCCCTTCCACAGCGCCGTGGTGCAGGTGGTTCTGGGCGGGGCGCTGGTACTGCTCGCCGGGGTTCTCATCGGCGGCTTCTAACACCGAACCGTTTCGTGTCAGACACGAATCTCCACGCCGGGACGATCCGCCTGCGATCCGGCCATACCGACCCTTTCATATTCGTGGCAAAAGGAAATGTCAGGGCGGGATTGACGGCTGCGATACAACATCTCCGCCCCTTCGCCGCCGCCAAGACAGGGGATGCGCCCGAGGATGATCTCTTCCTGACGGTCGAGATCCCCGCCGCACCACACCAGCGCCCGGATCAATGCGCAGAATTTCTGCCGATGTACGGGATTGGCGATGTCTTCATACAACCCGGAAACATCACGCCGCCGTTTTAAATCGGCGCGGAATATGTCCATCTGTTTGCCTGAAAAAGAAAGCTCCGCCAGACACCCCTTCAACAAACGCCGTTCCCCGGCGGACAGTCCGTCCCCGGCGGCGGCGAAGGCAAGAACGGCGCGCCACATTTGAAATTCGCTGCTATCGATTTCTTTATGTAATCGCATCGCGCCGCCCTGAGCCTGATAGGAACTTCGGTAGCATACAAACGGGCGGGCCTTCGGGTTCCGGCCAAAGACGCGCACGCCGGGTTTCCATTTCCATGCAGAATGCACTAGAATTGATCCGTATCCCGATTCTTGCAATTTTATGAGGTCTATAGCGATGATCCGTTCCTTGCTGTCTGCTGCCGCGTTGCTGGTTGTTCTGTCCGCCCCGGCGCTGGCGGCGGAGGCGTTGCCGCTGAAGCGGGTGACCCTGTCCACCAGCGGTCTGGCGCAATTTGAATATCACGGAGCGGTCACGGGCGATGCAACGCTTTCCCTGCCTGTGCGTCTCGATCAGGTCGATGACGTTTTGAAATCGCTCGTGGTCCTCGACGATGGCGGAAGCTTCGGCGGCGTGTCCCTGCCGGGCCGTGAACCGCTCGACACCATTTTCCGCGACCTGCCTTTCGATGCCGATGCCTTGCGCTCGCCGGAAACGCTGCTGGCTTCGCTGCA
Organism: uncultured Micavibrio sp.; assembly: GCA_964400125.1. Taxonomy (GTDB): domain Bacteria; phylum Pseudomonadota; class Alphaproteobacteria; order Micavibrionales; family Micavibrionaceae; genus Micavibrio. Next base: position 4,021 of record CAYNSR010000008.1, read on the forward strand.
AGGCGCAGAAGTCCAGATCAACGGCGTGGAAACGATCCGTGGCAAACTGGTCAGCATCGTGCCCGAACAAAGCGTCAGCAAGGACGGGCATGCCGTCCGGCATCACCGCATCACCGTCATGAGCGCGGACGGCCTGCGCAGCGCCATTCTCGAAGACCTCAAATCCCTGTCCTTCACCGAAGCCAATGTGCAGGATCAGGTCAATCGCGCCCTGAAGGCCCTGCACGACCATCGCGTTCAGGACCAGCGCGAGATCGCGCTCGACCTGCGCGGCGAAGGCAGCCGTCAGGTCAGTGTTTCTTATGTCACCGCCGCCCCGGTGTGGAAATCGGCCTATCGTCTGGTCCTGCCTGCGGCGGATTCAAAAACTGCCTATATGCAAGGCTGGGCCATTCTTGAAAACACCACGGGTCAGGACTGGGACGATGTGGCGATCACACTGCTTTCCGGCAACCCGGTGACGTATAAACAAGCGCTTTATGAAAGCTATTACCGCGACCGCCCCATCCTGCCGCTGCGGGTGATGGACCGCCTGATGCCGCGCACCGACACCGGCGGCACAATCGCCGAATTTTCCCGCGACGAATCCCGCAAGGCCGAAGCGGATTACGGCAGCGGCGCCGGAGCGTCACGCATGCTGGCAAAATCTGCCGCCCCCATGGCCCCCGCCCCAGCGATGGAAATGATGGCGATGGCGGATAGCGCAGAAGGGATGGCAGGCCAGCACATGAACGCGGCCCCCATGCAAATGGCGGCCACGCAAACCGCTATCGCCGAACAGGCCGTGGCGCAGATGGTCTTTCGCTTTCCGCAGGCGGTAACCCTCCGCGCGGGCAGTTCCATGATGCTCCCGGTTATCAGCCGCGACATTCCCGCCGAGGCCGTGTTTTTATACCAGCCCGACACGCATGCCCGCCACCCGCTTTCCGCCGTCGCCGTGACCAACAATACCGGGGGCAGCCTGCCGCCCGGAATCCTCACCCTGTTCGAACAGGGCGGGAACGGCCTGCGCTATAGCGGCGATTCTGAACTTGCGCTGATGCCGGACGGGGAAACCCGCTACGTCACCTTCGCGCTCGACCCCGCCACCACGATCGACCGTGAAATCCGCGGCGACCGCCGTTACGGCAGCATCAAGGCCGCGAAGGGAATCGTCACGCAAAAAATCGTCTCGAGCGAAGAGACTCTCTACACCATCGCCGCCCCAAAAACAGAAGGCCGCACCATCGTCATAGAACACCCGCGCCGCGCCGGATGGGATCTGCAACCCATAGCCGAGATAGACGGCACGCCGGAAAAAACCGAAACCCATTACCGCCTGAAATTCACGCTTCCCCCCGGCGAAACCCGCAAGGTCACGCTGGTCCTCGAACGTCAGGAATGGGAACATATCAGCCTCGGGTACATGTCGCCGTCCGACATGCAATCCCGCATCACTGCCGCCGGGAACACAATCGACGCGGCAGCCCGCAAGGCACTGGATGGCGCCATCGCCCTGCAAAACGACGTCTACGCCACCCAGTCGCAAATCAACCGGGTGGAGCAGGAACGCCAGAATATCTTCAACGACCAGCAGCGCCTGCGCGATAATATCAAATCGATCCCCGCCGGGAGCGATGTCGCCAAACGCTATCTGGCGCAACTGAACACGCAGGAAGACCGTCTGGCCAAACTGGCCGCGGACACCGACGCCCTCGGCAAAAAACTGGCCGAAGCACAACGAAAACTCGCCGAATATGTGGCAAAACTCGATTTATAGGGCTTGCTAGAGCATTTCTCGATGATAATTGATTCAAAAATTGTCTCCGTCATTCCCCGGATTTGCGAAGCAAATCCTAGGGGAATCCATGGATCGCCTTAGAATTTTCTTCGAAAATTCAGGCGATGACGGTGGCTGGATTTGATCCAACCTCATGGAGAAATGCTCTAGGTGTGTGTAGAAAGCATTTGAGGAGGCTTAACCCTGAATCGTCTAGCCAGATGTTTGATGGGTACATTTAAAAGGCATGTCTTCTATTAGGCTGTCTTCCGATGATATTCCAACGGAAATTCTAGTTGCCCTTTTTGCATTGCCAAATCATATAAGTCTTGTCTTGTCTTTGGATTACGAAACAGATTGTAAAAAGAATGACTTTTTCTGTTTGCGACATATCGCCGCATAACCTCTAGAGCATCGTGAATCAAACGATCTTGATTTATATTAGTAGCAATATCTATCTTATTTCTCTCGGCTAGAAGAGCCACTAAATACACAATATGGAACTGACCATAAGTCAGAAAATTATCTATCTGGATGAGAGCGCCCTTCTTTTTCGTCTGGTTCATTTCAGAGCGCAATTTATCTATCTTTTGGAAGATATGATGAATATTTAATAGGTATGATACATCATTTCCTGAGCTAAAAATCTCGTCATATCGAGAACCAAAAATTTTATCCGAGTCTGTCTTTGATTTTTCCGGCTCTCGGAAGTGATAAGCTAAAATTGCCTGTCCAAGCTTGAAGGCGTCAATCCTCCTATCATCTTCCTTATCTTCATACTGCCCTTTCTTTCGCTCATAAAAATATCCGAAACCTTCAAATGCTCTCTCCAATTTTATCTGAACCAGAGAGTTCGACATTAAATCTCTATTGGAAATCCTTGTCTGGCTGTTAGTCGCAACAGCAATATTGTATGGCATATTTTCATTCTTCGTTTCATACAGCCGCATTAAAAGCAGAACATTTCTTACCTGCTCTTTATTGTTTTTGTATGCCTCAAATAACGCGTAAGATGTTTGCGCGCCATTCACAATTTGAAGATTTTTTATATCTATAGAGGGAGATCTCGCACCGGGTTGGTAGGAAAATCCGGAGCAAACAGCAGTTATTCCATTGTTCATGTACCAGAAATAACTATTGCTTTCAGATAAGGCAGATCCAATAATAGATTCATTCACCGGATTGTCTGATCCCTGATAAATCCTGATGTTTTTGTCAAAAATATCACCGTTTATTTTCTCGCCATCTTCCTGATCCACAATGACTCTTATCAAATCTTCAGCGTTTATTGTTACTATTAAGCCTCTTATATCCCCATCTGACCTTTCAAAATATTGTTTATCCACGGCTGTCACCTGGTGACTGGTCTCTCCTTCATCAGAGCGAACAATTAAATTAAGAATCTTAGCAAAATCTATTTCTTCAAAATTAATCCGATATTGTGAAAGCGCACCAATAAAACGTTCTTTCTGATGAGGGTCGAGTTTTTGCCCGTTACTGCAGAAATGAATCGTAAATTTGGTTTTAGCTTCTCGGATTACACTCCAAATTTCTTGTACTTTATCCCAAAGATATGGGTTACAAGCCTGCTCAAGGGCAGAATCTTCACTAAAAAGGCTAGCTATAAAAGATACTACCTTGTCACCCTCGATGTAGGAAAACTGCTTGCTAGTTTTTTCATGACTCTCATAATATTTGAACTGAAACAGGTGAACATGTGCCGCCCCAGAAACCATATCAATTTTTACAGCGTCAATCCCACAGTCGTTGCCGCCTTCAGTGATCAAATCCTCGATGTCTTCTTCGGAATGAGGAAAAAGTGTTTGGAGCACAAAAAATGGGAAGGCCTTGGAGGCTGTTTCCAAAGAGTTTTTTTCTTGGCACCTCTTTACAGTGCCATCAACCATGCTCCAATCCAGCTTTGAAACCACAACCACCCTCGAATTAATTTTATCGAAATTGATTCACTAGCAGTAATAAGACCCTCTTGCAAACACAGTGCCATCTCTTGCACTTAATAAGGGCAAATAAGGCTAATAAGGAGGAATAAAGCCAGAAAATGGTGCCGTTGAAGGGATTTGAACCCCCGACCCACGCATTACGAATTATATTATGTCAATTTTAGTATAGGGCAATACTGACAAATACCAGCCCGCATAAATTCCTGTTCTCTTGTGGTTTTCAGGCCGTTTTACGGGGGCGGGGAGTTAGTCGATTCAATACCATCTAAGCTGGTATTATTCCTCTTCCCATTATTATTGCCTTATTAATTATGGCTCATTAGACAATGAGGTTCTCCAAGGCATTAAAATGATTTAGGGAATATCCCAAAGCTCTTTACGAAGTTTTCCGGTTTGGTAAAACTCAGTCACAAGTTGAAGATAATCACGAAAATCTTTGTTCTCTGCCGCTAGTCTATTAGCTGTGTTCCAGTCGACGTCTCGCTCTTCTGACGGAATTATAATCTGACTTTCTGCTGGGTTTTCTGCATTAAGATGTATGACACCAATGCTATGAAGGGAAGATAACATTCGGAGTTCTTTCATAGTTTCATTGCCTTCAATTTGAGCTGCAACTAAATAACCAAAGTTAGCCCAAGAAGAGTTACTGACTGTTTGAAAAAATACTTCTCGTACGTTCGAGCGATTGACTAAAAGTTTTACTTCAAAAGCCCATAAAAGTGCCTTTACGTCCCCTGATACTTTGACACACTCTCTAATTTCTTTGACCCAGTCATAAGACAGATCTTCTAAGGCCACCAAATCAGGATATAACCAGCGATTGCCATTCGGCCCTCTCGAATTAGAGGATTTTTTCTCATCTATACGCTGGAATGTTCTTTTTCTAAATCAAGATAGAAACCACATATTTTTTTCCACTTTAACACAGCGTACGCGGCATTCAGGGCGTTCAAATCGGCAACCTGAATATTGCGGGCATACTCGTTATTACCGTCACCCTCGCCAGAGAATGATACCTTCTTCTTTGCGTGTTCCCGTTTATAATCGGTACTGGTTGTTACTCTTATAACGCCCCCTAGCGACAAGATATCATCGACCAAATACAACCCCATGCCGACATCGATGAAAGGAACGCCAAATTCTTCAAGTTTATTGAAAATTGCTCTCTTTTCATTGCCGCCATGAATGCTGATGAAAACAAAATCCATATCCTGCAACTCATCAATATTAGAGAGATCAATATCGTAATCATGCGCGATAATGCCTCGGTGCATATTGCTGTAAATCGCTTTAAAATATTCTACCTTCTTAGGTTTTTCGCGTAGTTGGCTCAGCGAAGGCGCACCGGGGGATCTGAAGGCATTGTGAGAGAGATAATCATCTGAATCATACAGGTGAATTTCCTTCACTGGTGTTTTGGCGACCAAATCCAGAATATATGATCCAGTGCCACCAACGCCGATTATGGCTACCTTTTGCAGTTCTAGTTTCTTTGTTACCTCGACGATTTCTGCCCTGCTAGATGCAGTGTCAATGTAATTAAAGATAGATTCCTCCGCATCAGCTTCCACGGGCGCAAAAGTTCTGGCATCCGCTTTCGGATCAAGGGCCTGTGCTGGGCTTGAGACCATCGCGACATAAGCCGTCATTTTCGCGTAGTAATCTCCATATCCTTCCGGCGGCTTGCTTGAAAAGCTGTGCTTAGCGATAAGGCCCTCTGCCAGCTTGTTTTCGCTGCTTGCGTTAACAATCTTTGTAAGAGGCGTGCCATTCTTATCACAGGGGTGCTCGCCTGTGAAATGTGCAACATGAGTATTCGGCTTCATGGCTTTATCACCCGCCAAGGTTAACTCTGAAACAAGATTGGCACGTTTGACTTCTTGCTTTGAGTTAACGTATGGCACGTTCCGCATGACGAGGAAGCCCGAAACAATCGCAATTTCGTACCCCTCGTCACGCAGTTTTTTAAGGTCAGGACTAAGATTTATCGGTTGCTGTGACATTGAACACCATCCCACATTTGATTTTTACAGCGCCGCCTTCAACCATCGTGCCTTCTGGGTTATGCTTCGGGCCGTTCCGGTATGTAACCGTAAAGCAGATACTTTCGCCCGTAGGCGGGGAATCAAAGGCGAGCCGGATAAGTTCGGCAAAGGACAGTTTCTTGCCCTCCACGACCTTTTCGCGGCCATTGACGATAATAGAGGTGTCTTTGTCAGGAATGCTTGTGAAGTGCTCGATACCTGGCTCTCGCAGATCGACAAGTTGCTCCGGTTCCAATTTAACCGTTTTCCCGTCTTTGAATTTTTGCTCAAGGCGATATTCGCAAGGATCGAGGCCAGCGGCGATCAGGATTTCATCGGCCGTAATGGGCGATTGAACCCGGATTTTTTCTTTATCGACCTTAATCAGGTAATATTTAACCCGTTTGGGGAGGGGCTTGCCGGAGCAGGCATATTCCTCCAAGTCAATCACTTCAATTTCATCTAATTCTTCAGTTTTTCCCATGACACCCTCCTTATTTTTTGCGGTTGGGACGTTGTGTTAAAGCAGAGGCGGCCGCACTTCTGGCGTCTTTGCTTGATTTTGGATTGCTGAGCACCCGTGCAGCCGCGGATGCCGCTTTTGCGCTGGTAACCTCACTGTTCTTACGTGTTGTCATGTCCCCTCCAAGGGCTAGATTATTAATGTGAATGTTCATAGTGAACACTGCCCACAATAGCAGACTTGCTAAGTATGTCAAGCAAATACCAAGCAAATTAACTTTTTGCTAATTATTCTTAGCTATAGTAATATTCGCGAATCAGTCAAAACCGATTCGGAGGAGATAGAATGTCTGAGCAACTAGAAGCTGGGCCAGTCGTTAGGGATTCCTCCAACAAAATGTCGTTGGGCGAATTCCTTGCAGATATAAGGCGTATCAAAAACCAATCTTTGCGCGAAGTGGAAGAGGCTACCGGAAAAGATATATCTAATGCCTATTTGAGCCAGTTGGAAAAAGGTCATATAAAAAAACCATCGCCAAATATTCTTTATAGTTTGGCTAATGTGTATTCAGTGCCTTATGAAACTTTAATGGAGAAGGCGGGTTATATTACTAACTCATATGAGTCAAATAACGATCAGAACCATACAGCTATCTTCGCGAATGAAAAACTAACACGAGAAGAAGAAGAAGAATTATTGACATACTTGGCTTTCATTAGATCTAAAGCAAAGCGGCATAAATCTTAATATGTTTCTGGATATACACCTCATAATACAGGAGCGTAAAAAATGACCAATCAAGCGCAAAGAGACATCGTTTTAGCAGGATTGTCTGCTGCTGGCCAAAACGCAAATTTCTCACCAGTGCAAGTGCAGAAATTATTTTTTATAATTGATCGTGAAATTAGCAACTTTACAAATGGTCCTTTTTTTAACTTTGAGCCGTATGATTATGGTCCTTTCGATAAGGCTGTTTATGAAGTTATGGGGATATTATCCCATGAGGGTATGGTAGAAATAAACAACATCGGTCGTTACAATCGATATTCATTAACTTCGTTAGGATTTGAAGAGGGGCAAAAAAAGCTTAACGACATTCCTAAGCCCGCACAAAATTTTATAATCGACACTGTTAGCTGGATAAAATCTTTAAGTTTTGAAGCATTAGTATCTTCAATATATAAAAAGTATCCAGATATGAAAGAAAATAGCATTTTCAAAACATGACAGTAGTTATTGCTTTTTATTGTTCTGACGGGATTGTTATCGCCGCTGATAGTATGCTTACCCCCTCATATGGGGGGCAAGCAGTGGGACATCACAAAGGCAAAAAAATAGATATTCTTCCTAATTCTCTTATTTCTGCTTATGCTGGCGACCAAGGTCAAGCTGCCCGCTTTAAGTATTTAGCAGATGGCTTGTATGAAAAGATGAGAGGAGTGGAAGGCCACCCTATATCATTTCCTATAGCTTTAACTACTGCTGTAATTAATGAATTCAGAACTACTGGCATAGCTAATGTAGGCATTAATACAATTATAGCATATCCATATAATGGAAGTTATTGTTGCTGTGTTTTCGAGGGAGCCTTGCAACCAAGATTGTTAGATAAGGATCATTATTACGTTGCTTTGGGGAGTGGTAAGCAAGGTGCAGATCCTTTTTTGAGATTCTTAGTAGATATTTTTTGCCAAGATGGATTTCCCAATGTCAGGGAAGCAACTTTTCTCTGCACGTGGGCCGTACAGCATGTTATTAATACTAATCCCGGAGGGGTTGATGGGCCAATTAGGATTTCTGTCTTGGAACAAAATGAGGCTAATTTTTCTGCAAGAGAAATAACGGAAAGTGAGATTGAGCAACATAAAGAGGCGATTGCCAGTATTCGTGATAACTTAGTTGATTGGCGAAAAGAGATTTCCGGTGACTTAGATGCAGAAGCAACAAGCCTGCCCCCAGATGCGCCTAAATAATATAAATGGTGCCGTCGAGAGGATTTGAACCTCCGGCCCACGCATTACGAATGCGTTGCTCTACCCCTGAGCTACGACGGCCCTTAAAAAATACCCAACCTTATTATAGCCTTATTAGACCGGAGCCAAGATTGGTAAGCTCCTAAACTTTCACCGTTTTCCGCGTTCGACCTTATAATTACGAATGCGTTGCTCTACCCCTGAGCTACAACGGCCTGCCCAGCCAAAGCACGAAGTGCGAAGGTTGGCTGGGGCGGGAGGGATCGAACCTCCGAATGTCGGTACCAAAAACCGATGCCTTACCGCTTGGCGACGCCCCAATCCCTAGGAGGAACCGGGGGAAATTACCCAAGATGCGGGGGAAATGCAAGCCCCCTGCGGGGTTGCGCAAAAAAGGAGGTTTCAGGCTTTTTTGCGCAGGGTTTCCGGTATCTGCGCCCGCGTCAGCCAGAAGACCTCGCCACTGCTGTCCGCCGTGTCCAGCCATAAAAAATCGATATCCGGGGCGAAATCAACCAAATCCTCCCGCCCGGTGCCGAGTTCGCACAGCAAACCCGCATCGTCATGCGCCAGATGTGCCTGCGCCCCGTCGAGAATCCGCCGCACCAGATCAAGGCCGTCCGCCCCCCCGGCCAGCGCCATTTGCGGTTCGGCCCGGTATTCCGGCGACAGGGATTCCATCTCCGCCGCCGCCACATAAGGCGGATTGGCCAAAATCAGATCATAGGTCTTTCCCGCGACCGGGTCATAAAGATCGCCCCGGTGCAAGGTCACGCGCCCTTCCATATGATGGTCGGCGACGTTGCGCCGCGCCACATCCAGCGCATCGGCGGAAAGATCGACCGCATCAATGGTCGCACCGGGGAACAGATAGGCCGCCATAATCGCCAGACATCCGGACCCTGTACACAGATCCAGCACCCGCGTGACCGCGCCGGAATCGACAACGGGAGAAAAACAATCATCATCGCACAGAATTTCCGCGATATAGGAACGCGGCACGATCACCCGTTCATCGACGTAAAACGGAACCCCCTGCAGATAGGCCTTGTTCAGCAGATAGGACGCGGGCTTCCGCGTCGTCACCCGCGCCTCGATCAACGCGACCAGCCTGCGCCGTTCGGAAAGCGTCAGGCGCGCATCCCACCATGGTTCGAGATTGTCGATCGGCAAATGCAGGCCTTCGAGCACCATAAACACCGCCTCATCAAAGGCGGTTGCGGTGCCGTGGCCGTATTCCAGCCCGGAGGATTCAAAGCGGCTGAGCGCGTAGCGGATATAATCGCGTACGCTGGTCAGGTCGTTTTCGATACTGTGTTGCGCGGTCATGATGAGAGACTCGTAGCATTTTTTGCAATCGAAAGCCACACGGCCCCGCAGCATCACGCCGCCAGTATTTCCACCACGCGGTGAATTTTCCGCCGCAGGGCGGGATCGTGAATTCCGGCAATGGTGTAGTAAAGCGCCGTCATATCCCGGTCATTCTGCGCATCCCCCGGCGGCATCCCCCCTTCCTGCCGGAGCAGCATATCGGCGGAGACGCCAAACAGATCAGCCAAAACCGCCACCGCGGCCAGCGGCAAGGCATTTGCGCCGCTTTCATATTTCTGGACTTGCTGCATGCTGACCCCCAGAACATCGCCCACAGCCGCCTGCGTCATACGATTTTGCCGCCTTAAATACCGCAGATTGTCGCCAACGCAGCGCTTGTGGTCGATATTTCTGTGCTTGGGCATAAAATTCCCTTTCCGCCCGACGGGTGGGCCGTTATTCTTTAGAAGGAGAGGTCAACTTTTATAAAAGTAGCGAATTGTCGCCACCGCGTCAACTACCTTTAGTTGCATTTTCAGGACGATTTCATGGATCACGCCTTTATCGCCCGCATCCACCGCCTGATCGACGCCGCCGGAGGCCAGAGCGCGCTCGCCCGCAAGTCGGGATTATCCCTTGGCGCGATCCAGCGTTACATGAAGGGCGGCGAACCCACACGCGGCGCGCTGATGCGTCTGGCGGAAACTTGCGCGGTGAGCTTGTCATGGCTGGTGTACGGCGACGATGCTACGCCATCGGATCTCCCCGCACCCGGCCACAGACATGCGCCGGGCGTTCCCGTCTATGGTTTTGCCGAATGTGGATTACAGGGATGGTACAATGAATCGCGCCTGCACATCACCACATCATTCGAATGGCCGGACCCGGAAACATTCGCGGTTATCGCTTCGGGGCATTCAATGGCACCGGAGGGGATACATCCCGGTTTTTTCTGCATTGCATCCCCCAACACAAAAGCACGGCGGGGTGATGCCGTCGTGATCCGCAAAACCGACGGCACGGCGACGATCAAGCTGTATCAGCAGGAAGACAATGCGTGGCTCGTTGTGACGGGCTGGCTCGACCCCGAAAAACCCGGTCTGCCGCAACAGGCCTTCACCGACCAGATCCTGCGCAAAAGCATTATGCAGATCGCCCCGGTTATCATGGTCAGGCGCAGATCCTAAGAGGCTATTTCGAAACTCATAAATTGCATCGTCATTGCCTGAGTTTTCCGCAAGGAAAACTCTAAGGCAATCCATAAGATATGGATAGTCATGGATTCCCCTAGAATTTTTGCTTACAAAAATTCGGGGAATGACGCCGGGGACGGTGTTTTGCAATAGACACTAAGGCCCCGGAACCACACCCGCAACGGGCCAGAAGCCGGATGAAGCGACGAATTCCGGATTGACGAATTTTTGTGCGGCATGACCATAGGTCAGCGCATTCCCGTCCATATCGACAATCGCGCCGCCAGCGCTGGCCAGTACCGCGTGCCCCGCCGCCGTATCCCATTCCGAGGTCAGGCCGTGGCGCGGATAAATATCCGCCTTCCCGGCGGCAATCGCGCAAATTTTCAATGAACTGGCACGGTGTATAACCTTCGCCACTTTCATCTCCGCCAGAAAATCGTCGAGTTTTTTCTGGTCGCGATGATTGCGGCTGGCGACGACGACCAGTCCGGCCGCCGGAGCGGGCCGAACGGCGATGGGTTTTTCATTCCCGGTATCGGCACGCCAGCGCAGGGCCGTTCCGGGACCGCACCCGGCAAAAAGCTCGCCCGATACGGGCGCGTAAACCACCCCGATAACCGGAACGCCACGATGCACCAGCGCGATATTGACGGTGTAATCGCCGCTGCCGTTCGGGCCTTCGAGAAATTCACGGGTGCCGTCAATCGGGTCAACCAGCCAGAACCATTCCACGCCGTTCAGGTCAGGAATTTTTCCGGCACTGACCGATTCCTCCCCGACCACCGGAATGCCCGGGGCCAGCGCCGCCAACCCGGTGACAATCATTTCTTCGGCCTCGACATCGGCGCGATGAAAAGGCGAGCCGTCATCCTTGACCTGAAATCCGTCATCTGCATCCGTGCCGACGGATTCAAAATATTGCAGCGTATGATCCCCCGCCGCGACCGCCAGACGACGCACCATGTTGCAAAGCGCCTTCGGGTGCTGGAGCAATTGCGCTGTAGCGGGAGGAAGTGCGGTCACCGTACAGCTCCTGCGGGTTCGGCGCGGGCGCGGATATTATCCTGCGGAACAATATCGGGGCGTCCGATGGACATATAATAAAATCCGGACCCTTCGATTTCCTCGGGCTTGTAGACATTTCTAAAATCGCACAGACGTTTTTCCCGCATGAGTGAACCGAGGCGGTCCAGATCGAGGGCACGGAATTCATTCCACTCCGTGAGGATAACAACGGCATCGGCACCGGTTGCGGCGGCATAGGGGTCCGCGCACCAGATAACGCCTTCGATTTCCTGCGCGGCCTGTTCCATGGCGACCGGATCGTATGCCGCCACTTCGGCCCCCGCCACCTGCAACAACGGCAGGACGTAGAGGCTCGGCGCTTCACGGATATCGTCAGTGTCGGGTTTAAAAGATACACCAAGAACGGCAATGCGCCTGCCGCGCACACTCCCGCCGCAGGCGGCAATGACGCGCCGCGCCATGTCGCGGCGGCGTTCCTCGTTCACCTTGACGACCGATTCGACGATGCGCTGCGGCGCGCCGTGCTGTTCGCCGATACGCAGCAACGCTTCGGTATCCTTGGGGAAACACGATCCGCCATAGCCCGGGCCGGCATGTAAAAATTTTGAACCGATGCGCCCGTCGAGACCAATGGCCCGCGCCACATCCTGCACATTGCCACCGACTTTTTCGCAAAGATTGGCGATTTCATTGATAAAGGTGATTTTGGTCGCGAGAAACGCATTGGCGGCATATTTCGTGATCTCCGCCGTTTCCAAAGATGTGAAAACGATGGGCGTTTCATTCAAATAAAGCGGGCGGTAGATGGAGCGCATGACATCCTGCGCCCGTTCCGTTTCGGCACCGATGACCACACGGTCGGGCCGCATAAAATCTCCGATCGCCGCCCCTTCGCGTAAGAATTCAGGATTGGAACATACATCGAAATCCCCGTCGGGGCGCGTTTCGCGCACGATCCGCGCAACTTCGCGGGCGGTGCCGACAGGCACGGTGGATTTGGTGATGATAACGGTATACCCGTCCATCACCGCCGCCACATCCCGCGCCGCCTGATAGACAAAGGACAAATCCGCTGCCCGATCAAAACGCCGGGGCGGGGTACCCACGGCGATAAAAACCGCATCGGCCCCTCTGGCCGCTTCGGCCACGGATGTGGTGAAGGACAAGCGCCCTGCGCCGACCTGTTTTTTCACCATATCCTCCAGACCCGGTTCGTAAATCGGAATATCGCCGGCCAGTAAACGGTCGATCTTGGCCTGATCGGTATCAACGCAAACAACGCTCACCCCGAATTCGGCAAAACAGGTTCCGGAAACAAGACCGACATAGCCCGCACCGATCATCGCAATACGCATAGTATGAAGGACCTTTCATTTGGTGACCTGCCACCCTGACCGGGAAACTACCGAATTCGGACTCCAAAAGCAAAAGGGGGTGGACAGGCCGGATGGAATCCCTTTTAAACAATGGCAGCATTATCAGGGGAAAAATATTATGACATTTCGCGCCCGCGATTATTTCCAACTGGCCGCACAGGACCCGCGCCACCATGCCCTCGGGCAGGACTATATGACGCCGCTGCTAGTTGCCTCCGGCTTTGCCCGTTGCGCGGGGGATATCCTGATGAAACATTATGGCAAAAAAATTGATATTGTCCTGAAAGAGGTCGATCAAACCCCCGTCACCATCGCTGACCAGAAATCCAACGATTTTCTGGTCAGCCGCCTTGGCGCACTCAGCCCGGCGATTCCGGTCGTGTCCGAAGAAAACGACGACCCCGGCGCACGCAGCTATTGGACCGTTGACCCGTTGGACGGCACGCGGGAATTTATCGACCGCACGGGCGGATTCTGCGTCAAGATTGCACTGGTCCACGATGCCGAACCAGTCGTCGGGGTCGTTTTTTGTCCGGCGCAAAACGTGCTTTACGCTGCCGCAAAGGACGGACCGGCGGTCAAAATCGGCCCTGACGGGGCCATGCGAAGCATTTCGACACGTTCCGTTATGGAGCGAAAACCCTTAAAAACCCTGTTCAACAAGAAACATGCCGACCCGGCGGAATATCAGGTCCGCCGCGCGGAACTGGCCGCTTTTGGCCTGCGCTTTCCCGCCCGTCCGCTGGTGCGTCCCGGCCTGCCGCGCAATTTGCAGGTTGCCGAAAGCCTCGCCGATGCGCATCTGGCCTGCGGCTTCGGCTCCGGCCCGCTGGCGGGCAGCGGCTATGTCTGGGACGCCGCCCCGGACGACCTGATCCTGACCCGCGCAGGCGGGTGTCTGGTGCATTACGACGGATCGAAACCGGATTACAGCCACCCGCGTGAGCGCATGCCCGGCTATATTGCTCTGGGTGATCCGGGCCTGCGGACAAAACTGCTCCGTTAAGGCAAAAATCATTGATCCATCGGTGCAGTTCTGGTTAAGTACAGCATTCACCATAACCTTCTGCGATTCGACAGGGACTGATGTCATGACCAAAAAATCGGCCACCGCTGCAAACGAAGCCACCGGAAACCCGCCGCAGGCCGGAAGCGCCATGCCGCTTTTCTACACCAGCCCCGCACCGCTCGACGCGCGCAAGCATGCCGATCTGGCCCTGCGCAAAGATTTTGGTCTCGGCTTCACCAAGGGCGTCAACGCCGTCCCGATCAACATGATTGAGATGCCACAGGTCTGTCACTTCTACCCCATCGCTTTTAGCCCCGACGAACATGCAACCCCGGTTGCCTTGCTGGGCCTGCGCGATAACGAGAACCTGTTTATCAACGAACGCGACGAATGGTATGAGGATGCCTATATCCCGGCCTATATCCGCCGTTACCCGTTTATTTTTTCCGAGATGCCGGATCAGGCGCAACTGACCCTGTGCATCGATATGAACCAAAATGTCATCGAAGAAGGCGGCGAACAGAAATTTTTTGACGCCGACGGCAAGGGCACAACGCTGGCGCAAAACGCGCTCGAATTCTGCAAGTCGTACCATGCAGCCGCCCAGCAAACGCAGGAATTCGCAAAATTCCTTTCCCAAAGCGATCTTCTGGTCGATCGCCGCGCTGAGGTCAGCGTGGTTGGCGACCGCCGCATCAGCTTCTCCGGCTTCAAGATCGTCGATGAACAGAAATTGTCGCAGATGGACGACAAGACCTTCCTCGAATGGCGCAAGCGCGGCTATCTGCCGTTCCTCTATGCGCATCTGTTTTCCGGCGCGCAATGGCAACGCCTGACGCGGCTGCTCAATCAACGCATCACCAAAGAAGCAAACTAGACCAGCAAAGCAAAGGGAGACGTTTAAAAATGGCAAAAGTTGGCGCACAACGGGCAGCGGAGCTGACCGGAAGATCGAAATCCACCGTGCAACGGGCAATGAATGGCGGGAAACTGTCTTTCGAGGTGGACCGCAACGGTCGCCGCGTGATCGACGTTTCGGAACTGGACCGCGTTTTCGGGCTGCTGCCCCAAGGGGTCGGGGCGGGAGCTGTCGCGCCGGTGAACGACGAATTCATTGAGGCCGAACTCAAACGTGCCACCGACATGCTGGAAATGGAACGCCTGAAGATGCGCATCAAGATGCTTGAGGACCAGATCCAGAGCGCAGAAAACCAGCTTGAAGACGCGAAGGCGCAGCGCGACCAATGGCAAAAGCAGGCACAACAGGTCTTGCTGACCACCCAGTACAGCCAGAAACAGGCCGAAGAACTAAAGGCGGAACTGGTCGAACGCGACCGCCGCGCCAAGGCCCGCCGCCAGCAGGAAATCGAAGCCCGCACCAAGCGCCAGCAAGGCCAGAATCAGAATGAAAGCATCAAGATCCCGGCCCCGGACGCAGACATGCAGGGCAAAAGCGCGTTCGATATGCAGGGATTGTGGCAACGCATTCGCGGCGACAAGAAAGTTGCCTGATTTTTGCCAGACTTGATCCTTAGAATGTGAAAAGGTCGGTTCTTTCGGGACCCGGCTTTTTTTCCGGCCTTTTTTTATTGCCGGAAAGACCGTAGACTGCCGTGCAACCGCTCTTTTGCGCAGAATGCGAAAGGAATATGAATGCCAGCCCTCCCCATGCGATCTCTTGTCCTTGCCGCCGTGCTGGCGCTGTGCCTGTCAACCCCCGCTCTGGCACAGGACGAAGACACACTCCTGCCGCGTGAAAACCCGGCACAGGAAATGCTTGAACCCGCAAAGCCGGAAATCGGGGAGAAAACCCCGGAGGCACCGCTGTCCGGCCTGAATCTCGAGACGCAACCCGGCGGTGCTGCGGCCGCGACGGCCATCGACCCCAAAGATATTCCTGAAATCCTGATGAAGGAAGTCAACGAGGTCGAGCGAAGCTGCAATTACAACACGACCTATGCCGCCTACCATGATTGCCGCTGCGTGGCCGTCAAGTTTCTCGACGCCCGACTGAAAAGCGACCCTGATCGCCCCCGCCATGTGATTTATCAAACAGTCATCAATGAATGCCCCAACCCGCCCGGTATCGCAGGCCATATCTATCAGGGCTGCGTCGATGTCATGCAGTATGCACGACCAAGTGATTTTGAGAAATTCTGCACCTGCACGGCCAACGATGTGGCGCAGAGCTACAAGGACCGTCCCAATATGAACACGCGCTATATCGAAGGGTTGCGGAAAAGGGCAATGGTCCGCTGCGGTGTCGGGGAACCACCCGCGTACAAAACGGGCCCCTGATTATTTGAGGCAAAACGACACGACCTGCGCGGTTGCAAAATGCCCCTGCCTTGCGATCCCCGCCCAAGCTGCCGCCTGCGGCAAAATCTGGGTGCGGTAGAATTCCGAGAGAAGCGTCTTGCTCCCGCCTGCACCTTCCAGCATTGCGGCGGCCCGCGCCATACGCAACATCATCGCGCCGCAGGAAACAATCGCAAAGGCCTTGAGATACGGCGTATAAATGCAGGCAATGTCATCGAGACGGCCCGCCGCGCCCGCAGACAGAAGCGCTGCATTTGCCTGCTCCAGCGTACGCAGGGCCATCAGCAAATCCGCGGAGAAATTCTGTAATTCTGTAGGGTTCGCATTTTCCTCGCACAGGGCAGCGATTTCAGCAAACCACTGCCGCGCCGCCGCGCCGCCGTCCTTGATGATTTTGCGCAATGCCAGATCATTGGCCTGAATGCCGTTCGTCCCCTCATAAATCGGCAAAATCCGCGCATCGCGATAATATTGAGCCATGCCCGCTTCTTCGATAAACCCCATGCCGCCGAACACCTGAAGCGCCGTCGAACACACATCCACCGCCATATCGGTTCCCCATGCCTTGACCACCGGCGTCAAAAGATCAACCCGGGCCTGCGCCTGCGCATCGCCACTGCGCGCCAGATCAAGGTAAATCGCCGCTTCATATGTCAGGGCCCGCCCCGTTTCCACCAGCGCCTTCATCTGCATCAGCATCCGGGCGACATCGGGATGATGGATGATGGGCGCGGGCGCACCGGCGCTGTCCCGACCCTGCACCCGTTCCTGCGCATAGTGCAGGGCACCCTGATAGGCACGTTCGGCAATCGCAATTCCCTGCAAGCCAACTGAAAGCCGCGCATTGTTCATCATGGTGAACATGCAGCGAATGCCTTCATTTTCCTGACCGATCAGCGTGCCAATCGCCCCGCCCTGGTCGCCATACTGCATGGTACAGGTCGGCGAGGCATGAATCCCCAGCTTGTGTTCCAGCCCCGTGCAAACCACATCGTTGCGCGAACCATCGGGGAGAAATTTCGGCACGACGAACAGGGAAATACCCCTCACGCCTTCCGGCGCACCCGGCAGACGCGCCAGCACCAAATGAACGATATTTTCTGCATAATCATGTTCGCCGTAGGTGATAAAAATTTTCTGCCCGAAGATCCGGTATGTCCCGTCCGGCTGCCGTTCGGCGCGCGTTTTGATTGCCGAAAGATCCGATCCGGCCTGCGGTTCTGTCAGGTTCATCGTTCCGGTCCATGCGCCGGAAATCAGCTTTTCAAGATACAGTTCCTTTTGTGCGTCGCTGCCGTGACTCTCCAACGCCTCGACCGCGCCCTGATTCAGTAACGGGCACAGGCCAAAGGCCATGTTCGCCCCCTGCCACATTTCCTGTACGGCGAAGGCCAGCGCCCAGGGAAGCCCCTGCCCGCCATGCGCGACAGAAAACGGCACCGCATTCCAGCCTCCATCGCGATACTGCGCATAGGCATCCCTGAACCCCGGCGCAGTAGTCACCACGCCGTCTGCCAGAACGCAGCCCGTTTGATCACCCGTATGATTGAGCGGAGCGAGAACGTCCCGCGCCAGTTTTGCCGCTTCGTCCAAAATCGCCTGAACAGTTTCGGAATCCAGATCCGCCGCCTTTGGCGCGCGCGAAAGGCCGACGACATGTTCGAGAATGAAAATCATCTCCGCGACGGGCGGGGTATAGGGAAGGGTCATCTTTGTCCTGTCAGAATTTCCGGTGGATCACGGCCAAAAGGCCACCCGATTCGCAGTTCCCTACCAGCTTACCCGAAAATCCTGATAAATCCGTAATGGCACGGCATTTGCGATAGTGATTTCAGGACAATAAAAACTTTTTTGGTGCCCCGGATGCCAACGAACGGAAATCATATACAAAACAACCCCTTAGCAGCGCTATCCCAGCGGGCTGGCGCCACCGTGACCAGTGCCATTCATCAGGCGAGCGTAAAAACCGGGGTCGATTTTGCCTATCTGATGGAAAAGGCTGCCGCCGAGAGCAGCTTCCGGACAGATGCCAAGGCCCGGACCAGCTCGGCCTCCGGGCTGTACCAGTTTATCGAAAGCACATGGCTGCAAATGGTCCATCGCTACGGCGACAAGCACGGCCTTGGAGAATATGCAGAACAAATCAGTGATCGCGGCAAGGTTGCGGACCCGGCCCTGCGGCGGGAAATCCTGTCCTTGCGCGATGATCCTGAAATCGCCGCCCTGATGGCGGGCGAATTTGCTGCCGAAAATCGACGCAGTCTGGTCCATTCCGGGATCAAGGCCGGCGATATCGGTTCGACGGAATTGTATCTGGCGCATTTCCTCGGCGCCGGGGCCGCCAGCGAATTTATCAAAGGCATGCAGGCCAATCCGCTGACACCGGCGGCGGATATCTTCCCCAATGCCGCCCGGGCCAACAAAAATGTCTTTTACGATCCCAAGACTCACCGGGCACGGTCCCTTGGCGAAATTCACGCGTTCTTTGAAAAGAAATTCGGCGGCAGCGCCACCGTCCCGGCAGAACAGCTTGTCGCCAAAGCCCGCCCTGAACCGACAAACGTGGCCGCGTTGCGCAATGTCCTCCCGCGCCCATATGCCCAGCCCCATATCCCTGCCACCGGCAATGCAATGACCATGGTTGATTTCGATATCGACACAATCGGCATTCTGGCGCTGATGGGCGATTCTGGCAGCGACTTGTCCCGGAACCGCGCCGCACCGCGCCTGCCGCAATCCCTGCTGCATGACCCGGTTGCCCTTATGCTGATGGCCCGCAACACGGAAGAGCAGGAAAATCGGGGCGGGATCACCCGCAATGACCGTCAAAAATAAATCCGATTACAGAACCACAAATGAATTATTTTAAAATTATTTAAGTATAAAATTATTTATTACTCTTTTATTTAACAAATACTTTATAAAAAAGTAAAAACATGGGAATCATAATATCAATTACTATTATAACTGTATTTGATTTTACTTGATTATCATTGACTTTTTAAAAAATACATGTATATTGAAGCTGTAACGACTAAGCAAAGGAGGACTAAATGGCTCTTCGTCTTGGTTACTACAGAAACGATGCCCTGAAACGGATGTTTCGACTGGCCGGTCAGGGCGGATACACAAGCACCACGGGACTGCTCCGTAAACGCGTGAATGCAATGCTGTGGAGCTACTGGCATAAACCCGCGCCGGTGCTGTAGAGACGACCGGGGGAATACCGGTCCATAAAAGGCCTGAACAAGGCGCCTTCGCTGACCATGAGGGCGCCTTTTGTATTGGGCATTCAAATATTCCCGCCCCCTGCCGCCGCCCGGCGCAGACGATCGTTGATGGCGATGCCGATACCCTGATCGGGGATGTTCATGACCGCGATCCCCGTATGCGCGGGACGATCCAGATCGCGCAACATGCGGAACAGATTCGCCGCCGCCTCGTACAGATCCCCCTGTTCGCTCAGGTTCAGCAACGATCCGGCGGGCAGCGCACTGGCGAAACCGCCGCCGCGCACACCCATGAATTTCAGGGAACCGAACGCCAAAAGCCCTTCGCCCGGCGCGACATCGACCGCATTCAGGCGCACAGGAATTGACGGCGCATAATGCTTCAGCAATTGTCCCGGTGACCTGACATCGCCATTGTGATCCCCCAGATCGTAACCGACCTCTTCGCCAAGCACGACGGAGATATCTTCTGCGGTAATTGCGCCGGGGCGCAATATCAAAGGTTTTCCGGCAGATAAATCGAGCACGGTCGATTCCAGTCCGACCGTACACGGCCCGGCGGCCAGAACAAAATCAACGGCGTCGCCAAGACTGCCCACCACATGCATCGGCGTCGTCGGACTGATCGTGCCGGATTTATTGGCACTGGGCGCGGCCAGCGGCACACCCGCTTTTTCCAGTAAGGCCCGCGCCACAGGATGCGATGGCACGCGGATCGCCAACGTCGGCAAACCGGCGCTGCATAAATCGCTGATGGTGCAATCGGTACGGCGCGGCAAAATCATCGTCAACGGCCCGGGCCAGAACCGTGCCGCCACACGCCGCGCCCGGTCATCCATCAGCACAAATTTTTCGGCTGTATCCGCTGCGGCAACATGCACGATCAGCGGATTGAATTGCGGCCTGCCCTTGGCGGTAAATATTTTTGCGACCGCCACGCCGTCCAGCGCGTTCGCGGCCAGACCGTAAACCGTTTCGGTTGGCATGGCGACCAGCCCCCCGGCGCAGAGAATCCCTGCCGCCTCGTCGATTGCCTGCGGTGTTGCCGCCTTTAACGCCATGATCCGGCACGCCCCTTTTGAATTATTTGACATATTTGATTGTCTTTATATAAACAATCCGTCCTCTGTGCAAGAAATTGCCGTTATGCCTTGGCAACACGCCCTCCTGTCATCGGTGCGCCCACGCCGGTTGTCGTCGGCAGGGAAAGCGGCAAGCCCAGTGCAGACCGTACGGCGAGATAGGCAAACCCTTCCGCCTCCAGCGCATCTCCGTTCCAACCGAGATCCTCCACGGTTGCAACCGTGACGCCCAGCGCGTCCCGCAAATCCCGCATGATCGTTTTGTTGCGGCGTCCGCCGCCAGTGACATACCATGCCTGTGGCGTCTGCGGCATATGTTCCCGCGCCCTTACCACGCTCTGCACCGTGAAGGCCGTCAATGTTGCCGCCCCGTCTTCCAGCGACAATTCGCGCACCGGATGGATCGTCCATTGATCGCGGTCGAGGGATTTTGGCGGGGTGCATGCAAAATAGGGATGGGACAGATAATCGCGTAGAATTTCCGGATGGATTTTTCCGGCGGCGGCTATTTTTCCGTCTTCGTCATAACCGGCCCCGACATGTTGCCGCACCCAGTCGTCAATCAGGGCATTGGCAGGACCCGTATCAAAGGCCAGAGGAATGCCGTCCGCACCGATACAGGTGACATTCCCCACCCCGCCAAGATTGAGAATCGCGACCGGACCGGGAATATTCCTCGCCAGCGCCACATGATACAACGGCAGCAGGGGTGCGCCCTGCCCGCCCGCCTGCACATCGGCGCTGCGAAAATCATAAACCACATCAATCCCCGTCCGCGCCGCCAGAAGCGCCGCATCGCCGATCTGCCATGTAAACCGGTTGGCCGGATCGTGAAAAATTGTCTGCCCGTGAAACCCGACAAAATCTACATCCCCCGGATATAGCGCCCGCAGCGCCTCTATGGCCGCGACATGCGCCAGAGTCATCATTTCTGCCGCGCGGGCAACCCTGCCGTCGGGGTCGGTGCGCAACCCGAGACAGGACCGCAGCGCTTCGCGGACATCCGGCGCATAGGGAACCGTGTAAAACCCGATCCGTTCGACCAGACCCAACCCGTCTGTACGGATCAGGGCGGCGTCAACCCCGTCCAGAGACGTCCCGGACATCAGGCCTATGGCTGTGTATGGTCTTGGTTTTTCCATGTTCCTCTGCTATCACAGAACGATCATGACATACAAATCAGACTTTCTGAATATTCTGGACCAGCGCGGCTTTATCCATCAGGGCAGCGACCTTGACGGGCTGGATCAAAAACTGTCCGAAGGCGTGCAATCCGCCTATATCGGGTTCGACGCCACGGCGCAAAGCCTGCATATCGGCAACCTGACCGGAATCATGATGCTGTACTGGTTCCAGCAGGCGGGGCACAAGCCGATTACCCTGATGGGCGGCGGCACTTCCAAAATCGGCGATCCGTCTTTCAAGGATGAAAGCCGCAAGCTGATGGATGACGACACCATCGCCACCAATATCGAACACATTAAAAATACCTGCTTCCGCCAGTTTTTAAAATACGGCGACGGGCCGACAGATGCGCTGATGGTCAACAACGACGACTGGCTGGCCAATCTGAACTACCTTTCTTTTCTGCGCGATTACGGGCGGCACTTCACCATAAACCGCATGCTGTCTTTCGATTCGGTGAAATTGCGGCTGGAACGGGAAAGTCCGCTGACCTTGCTGGAATTCAATTACATGGTCATGCAGGGTTATGACTTTGTAGAATTGCGCCGCCGATACGGCACAATTCTACAAATGGGCGGATCGGATCAGTGGGGCAATATCATCAACGGCGTTGATCTTGGTCACAAGGCCGATCAGGCGCAACTTTTCGCCCTGACCGCGCCACTTCTGACCACGGCATCAGGTCAGAAAATGGGCAAGACCGAAAAAGGCGCGGTCTGGCTTAATCCGGATATGCTTTCTGCTTATGATTACTGGCAGTACTGGCGCAATGTCGAAGACGCCGATGTTGAAAAACTACTGCTGCGTTTTACTATCCTGCCGCTTGACGAAATTGCGCGGCTTGCCGCGTTGGACGGCGCGGAAATCAACGAAGCGAAGAAAATACTTGCCTTCGAAGCTACGAAACTCTGCCATGGCGAAACGGCAGCGAAAGAGGCCGCAGAAACCGCCCGCAAAACGTTCGAACAGGGCAGCGTCGGCGACAATCTGCCCTCGATTGAAATCGACTCCGCCCGCCTCGATCAGGGTGTTCCCTTTATTGATCTGCTGGTTGAATCGGGGCTGGCCTCTTCAAGAGGAGACGCGCGCAGATTGATCGAAGGGGGCGGCGCAAAGTGCAATGACCAACCCGTGGTTACGATCCAGTATTCCTGCAAGGCCCCTGATGTCACTGCCGAGGGGTATATCAAGCTTTCTGCGGGCAAGAAAAAACACGCTCTGGTTCGCTTGAGAAAAACAGGTTAGGGCATTGTCTGATGAGATTGGTTCAAAAATTGTCTCCGTCATTCCCCGGATTTGCGAAGCAAATCCTAGGGGAATCCATGGATCGCCTTAGAATTTTCTTTGAAAATTCAGGCGATGACGGTGGTTGAGTTTGATCCAACCTCATCGAGAAATGCTCTAGGATACAATCCGCTATTCAAAAAATATCTGCCGCAGGAAACCGGGGGCCAGAACTGCCAGCGGATTGACCATGGTGGTTGGTTCCTTGGCCGGGCCACGCACCGTATAGGTCGCGGCGAAAACGGCGCTGCCGGAACCGGCGGTCAGGATATCGCCAACGATGGGAATGTTACTGAGGATGCTATTGAGCATCGACGCCGGAACGATGGTGCCGCTGACATTAATCATGTCGTTCATCCGGTCAAGAGAGCCTTCGAATGTCAGCCCCATCGATGCGCCAGATGTTTTTCCTTCCTTGACGCGGATCAGATCTATGCCTTTTTTCCGTTCCCATGTGAATGCGGCTTCGAGCCGGGTGAAATCGATCCCGTCGCTGCCCAGCAGGGAAAGGATGCCCGGAAGGCTTAAAGAATTGACCAGCCGTGCCAGAACCGGCGCATTTATCAGGCGGAAATTCGTCAGTTCCGCCTTACCGACAATCACCCGTCTGTCGCCGCCGACAACGGATTCACCCCGCACGAGAAGACGCCCGCCACGGGTGTTTTCATACACATCAAAGGCCTGCAACGCGGCACCTGCATCTTCCGCCTCGATGTGCAGCACCATGCGGGTGCGCGCCTGATCGGGTTTGTAGCGGAAAAGCACCGCGCCGCGACCGGAAACGGCGTCCATTTCGAGATGGTTCAATTCGCCATGCGTATCCATATCGACGAACGCCTTGACCTTTTCCACCAGCCGCGCATCCGCCGTGCGCATCCGCGCCACATTGACATTGGCGCGCAGGCCGGGACCGGAATAATCCTTGTCCTTCTTGTCGTTTTCAAGAAACGATCTGGCGTCGAGAAAGCTCCCTTGAATCGACATGCCGATGATGTTTTGCGGGGAGATATCGAACTGTATCGCCACATCCGTTTCATTCAGCCGCGCCCGGGGCATCTTTCCGGATTTCAGCACGGTTTCCTTGCCTGACTGGACAAAAGTCATTTCCGCATTTTCCAGCCGCCCCTCCGGTGTCTGGACGGAAAGATTGCGGATGCCGGTAAGAATATTATCCTTCATCATGGCCCTGCCGCTGGCGGAGGCCTTGACGCCCGGCGGCTTGGTGTATCCCATCGGCCCGACCATCAGTGTCGCCGGTGTGGCATCAACGTTGACATCGACCTCCGCCCGGCCATCGCCGAAATCGGTATAGATGATTTTGGCCGGAACGGACCCTTCCATCCAGTCGGACAGATCGATGCCGAATTTGGTCCGCAAACCCGTATCAACCATCATATCGGCATGGACCCGCATGCCGAAATCCTTGCCTTTGGATTCAAAATGCTGGGCATAGACAAAATCCATGTCACGCCCGTCGATGCGGCCCTTGCCCGATGCATCGACACGTTCGTTTTTGACGCTGATTTTGACCGGACCCCCGGTCACATCAAGACCATTGACAAGACCGGGCAGCAAAACCTTGTCCGCCGTGCCTTCCGCAACGACTTTTATTTTTTCCGCCGGGAGGTCGGCGAGGGTCGGAAAACTGACATTAACCGTCAAATCCGCCTGACCTTCAATTTTTTCAACATCACTGACGACATCGACGGCAACATTGATCGGGTCCGTATTCAGATATTTGAAGACCGTCTTTACCGGGCCGCTCAACTGTACATCGATATCCGCTGTGCCGATGGATTCACCGGCAACGACATCAATGACGATCTTCCCGGATTTGATTTTCAAATCCCCCAGAAGACCGCTCTCGACGTCAATCTCCATGCGGTCCGTTTTATAATCGTACCGGCCTTTTCCGTTGGCCTTACGCACAGGCATCAACGGCGCACTGTAATCTACGGTCATGCCTTCGATATTGAAGGCCACCTGAATATCGTCCACGCCGACCGACCATTCCTCATTGACCCGCGCCGCTTCGAGATGGAGATCAATCGCGGTGTCGAACACACGCCCGTCCGCAAGACGCCTGAGTGCCCAGTCTTCCGATGGATCGCCCTTCAGGATGCCGGGCCAGAATTCCGCCACCCGCGCTTGCGGCAGGGAATGCACCCGTATTTTCAGCGGCAGGGAATATCCTTTTGTCTGCGCATCCGGAATCGCCTGTCCGCTGAGCGTTAGAGAAAAATCATCGGCAAAGGCAAGCAGGCTGTCCTTCAGCGTCACCACACCGCTGTCACTGTCATATCCCAGATTGAGTACGAGATTTTTATAATTGAGCGGCTGGTCGTAAACATCGGGAATCAGCATATGTCCCGCGGCGGATTCCAGCGTTGCTTCGAATCCGCTTAACACCATCCCCGCGCCCAACGTCGCCTGCGCCTTCCCGGTCAGGATGACATTTTGATCCTGAATCCAGTCAAGATCGGGGAATCGTGAGGCCAGAAACGGCGCGCTCAATCGGCTGATGTTCAGATTGGCAACAATGTTGCGGCTAGGCCCGAGATAAACGGCCTCCGCCTTCAGAGTCGGCTCCTCGTCTTGCTGCATGTCGTCAAGCCAGAGCGACGCGCTCAGAATCAGGCTTCCCTGCTCGCGATCGAATGCCAGATCCGCTTTCGGGATCAGCCAGCTTCGTTGCAGGACATGATCGGCAACCATGATCCGCGCCCCGTCAATGACGATCATGCGCAAGGACCGGATCGGCCAGTCGCGGGGAATATCCTTGTCTGGCTTGGCCAGCGTATCCAGAAAATCGAATAAAAATTCGCTCTGGACGTCCATCGGCGTCTTGTCCGTTTCCGGCCCTTTCAATTCCAGCGCCAGAGAGATTTTATTGTCTTCCTTGCGCACCACGCTCAGCAAGGGGGCCTCGATGACGATGCTGCGCGGCCTGATCTGTCCGAATAGCAGGGCACGGCGCGATAATGTCACGCCCAGCGATTCAACCGAAATGACCGTCTGCCCGGTGCGGGTGTTTTTCAACGCCGCCCGCTTCAGGGATATTTGCGGGCGCGAATCCAGTTCCGACCATTCCAGAAACACGCGCCCCACCGACATGGATAGATCGTGGGCGCGGTCGCTCAGTTCGCTTTCGATATATTTGCGGGCAAAGCCCACCTCGATCGGACCCTGATTGAGTTTCCACAACAAAAGGCCGCCGCCCAGCAACACCAGAACCGCCAGCACCATAACGGATTCGACAGCGATCAGAAGGGTTTTTTGCCCGAATTTCAAAGGCTTCATAACCATCCATCCTTTTTGCCACGCCCGGTCTTGACGGGCAATCCCCGATGCGGGTCTTATAACAGAAAAGATAGAGCAAACCTGAAGGAACTTAATATGACTGCCCTGAAAGAAGGCGACCGCGCCCCCGATTTTACCGTCCCTGCCGATAACGGCCAAACGCTGTCACTAAAGGATTTCAAGGGCCGCAAGCTGGTTTTATATTTTTACCCGAAAGACGACACCCCCGGCTGCACCGCCGAGGCCTGCGACCTGAATGAGGCCTTGCCGCAATTCGGCAAATTCAATGCCGCTGTTTTGGGGATATCGCGCGATGGTTTGAAAAAACATCAAAAATTCAGTGAAAAATATGGCCTGAACTTTCCGCTCGGCGCAGACGAAGACGGCAGCATTTGCGAAAAATACGGCGTCTGGGTTGAAAAATCCATGTACGGCAAGAAATACATGGGCATTGAACGCGCGACCTTCCTGATCGGGGAAGATGGAAAAATTCTCAAAATCTGGCGCAAGGTCAAGGTGCCCGGTCACATCGACGCGGTGACGGATGCCCTCAAAAAGAAAACAGGCGGCGCAGCATAGGCCGGATATAACCACTGCCTTCAATCTGTTCCCGGCGTGCAGCATACCATTTCAGATGCGCCCGTTCCTTTTCAATTTCATCCCAGAGAACCTGTCCCGTGCCAGGCAGAATTTTATCATAGGCCGCCAGATCATACACTTTCGCCTCATAGGCGAAAATGCGGCGGAGAACAGGACGGTCCTCCGGGGAATTGAAAACGAAATCAGGGAAATCTTGCCCCATCATGCCGCCCGGATCAATTTTTTCGGCACGTCAACATCGCGGCCGCTGCCGACCGTGTTCAGGTAATCATGCATGTTGCCGATCAACTGGTCGATGCGGTCGTTATAAAAATGGTTGGCCCCGTCCACCACACGGTAATCGACGGTAATGCCCTTTTGTGCCTTCAATTTTGCGGCAAGCTTTTCCGTGTGAGGTTCAGGGACGATGTTGTCCTTGTTCCCCTGCACGATCAGGCCCGAAGTCGGGCACGGCGCAAGGAAGGTGAAGTCGTACATGTTGGCCGGAGGGGACACAGAAATCCAGCCGCGAATTTCCGGACGACGCATCAGCAATTGCATACCGATCCACGCGCCGAAGGAAAACCCGCCGACCCAGACATACGGCGCGTTCGGATTCAGTTCCTGCATCCAGTCCAGCGCGGAGGCGGCATCGGACAACTCACCTTCGCCACGGTCATGAACGCCCTGGGAGCGGCCAACGCCGCGAAAATTGAAACGCAGGGTCGAGAATCCGCGCTCCTGAAATGTCTGGAACATGTAATAGGTGATCTTGTTGTTCATCGTCCCGCCATGTTCCGGGTGCGGATGCAGGATCAGCGCGAGCGGCGCGTTCGGTGTTTTCGCATGCACATAACGGCCTTCAATGCGGCCCACAGGACCGTTGATAATGACTTCTGGCATTTAATCCCCTAATTTCACTTTGTTTTTTCGGGCGACGGTCTTGACTGGCCGCTCTTTGCCCCCGTATCTGGTCGGCCATGGTATAGCAAAGCGATTCGTGAATGTCCAAAAAATTATGCCAATTCATTGAAAAGACTTGTGAATCCCAACCTTTTTCCATACAACTGTTGCCATGAGCAAAAACGCACCCCTCTATCTCGATTGCAACGCCACCATGCCGCTGAAACCGGCTGTGGTGGAAGCGATGTACGCTGTGCTGCACGTCCCCGGAAACGCATCCTCCGTGCATGGCTTTGGCCGCCGCGCGCGCCAGCATATGGAAGATGCACGCCATGCCGTCGCGACACTGATCGGCACCGACCCTGCCTATATCCTGTTTACCGCCGGGGCGACGGAAAGCAACAACACCGTTTTGAACAGCTTTCGCGGCGAAAGAATCCTGATGAGCGCCATTGAGCATCCATCCGTCCGCAATGTCGCGGAGAATGCCGGGATCATTCCCGTGACGGCACAGGGCATCGTTGATCTCAATGCGCTGGAATCGTTGTTGCAGCAGCAAAAACCCGCGCTGGTCTCGGTCATGCTGGTCAACAATGAAACCGGCATTATCCAGCCCGTGGCCGATATTGTCCGCATGGTCCGTCGCCTGTCGCCGCAAACACGGGTCCACACCGATGCCGTGCAGGCCCTGGGGCGCATCCCGGTTGATTTCACGGCATTGCAGGTCGATTACATGAGCCTGTCCGCGCACAAGATGGGCGGACCGCAAGGCGCGGGCGCTCTGGTCGTGGCACCGGGAACAAAAATCGAAAAACTGCTCAAAGGCGGGGGGCAAGAAAAACGCCAGCGCGCAGGCACAGAAAACATCGCCGCCATCGCCGGGTTCGGCAAGGCCGCGATGCTGGCACAACACGACATGCCTGCGTTTCAGGCCCTTGCTCTTTTGCGCGACATGTTGGAAGAGCGCCTTTTGGCAATCGCGCCGCAATTGAAAATTTTCGGGCGCGACACCCCGCGCGTCGCCAATACATCGCAGATCGTCCTGCCCGGCATCGCGGCAGAAACCCAGCTTATGGCACTCGACCTCGACGGCATCGCCGTTTCTTCCGGCTCGGCATGTTCCAGCGGCTCGGTCAAACCCAACACCGTGCTGAAAGCGATGGGGGCCAGCGACACCGAAGCCCTGAGCGCCCTGCGCGTCTCCCTCGGCTGGCAGAGTACGGCAGAAGATATTGACCGTTTTGTTGCAGCATGGGAGGCAATGCATAAAAGAACAAGGAACAGGATCCGCGAATTGAGCGGCCTCTGATGTATCTCCCTCATATTTCCTTGCGTTTCATGCCCCCCTTGGGATATATATGGAAAAAATGAGCGGTTTATGGACACCCAAAACATTATCGCCATGATGGCGGCCCATATGCAGGAGCAGGAGCAAGGGGGCGCGATATCAGCGGCCTTCAATTACGCCTCCTTCGCAGACGAGGAACTCACACGCGCCCTGCACAGCAAACAGGCCGACGATATGCGCGAAGCCGCCTCTACCTCCTTGCCGCAGGACATTCTCGACGCCCTAAAATTCTGGGGGCCAACCGTTGCCGCTGACTATCTGAATGCCGCCGCATTTTTTTACGCTGAAAAAACAGACCTATATAATCCGTGGATGACAGCAGTGCTGATGCTGGATGATCCGGGGTTGAGCCTGCAAGACGCGCAAGAAAAAATGCAAACTATGGATTTATTCAAACGGCGGAATATGCAGATGTTTGTCAGCACTTCCTTCCGTAACGCTCTTGCTACAACACTGAAAACGCACCCCCTGATGCCGGAGGCTTTGCCCAGCGCCGATGCGGACGATCCGCGTTTGCTCATCGCCCTAACGCAAGCGAGCTTGAATATTCACGATTCATACGACGACCATTTCGCGACACCCTTCCGTTTTTTTAACGCCGCCCTTGATGAATATGATGGCGCGGGTGGCAACTTGGCCCAGATGCAGGAATTGAAACTGGCCGGGTATCTCGCCGTAGCGTCAAAGGCCCTGCCGGGAAACCATGACCTGTTCAACACGATGAAAAACCGTGAAACAGACCTGCACAGCGCCCTGCAATCGCTGATCGACATCTTCTCCGGTGAATCGTCGATGCAACAGGATGTTGACCGTTTGACCGCCATGCAGGGCCGCCTTGATGCCTATGGGACACGCCACGCCCTCTTTCATGATCCTGTGCCCTATGCCCTTGAGATTTACGATGCCAAACTCAGGCACAGGTTCGGGGAGGCACGAATGATGCCCAAATCCCAAAACCATGTTTCCTTTTTCGATATAACGGAACACGAAAGATATAAATACGATCTTGACAGGCTTCCTGCCCTGAAGGATGGTCCGTGAAGGATCCTCTCACAAGACATCCTGCAACGACACAAATTTGAAAGCTCGAAAATGCCAGCCATGACCTTCATCATGCCTGATGGTACCCCCAGAATCGTCGATGCCCCGCTCGGCCTGTCGGTCATGGAGATCGCGCAGAAGCACAATATTGACCAGATCGAAGGTGCCTGCGGCGGCAGCCTCGCCTGCGCCACCTGCCATGTCTATATCCACCCGGACTGGTGGGAAAAATGCCTGCCCGATGACGGTGCGCGATCGATGGAGGAAGAAGACATGCTCGATCTCGCCTTCGATATCCGCAAATCCTCGCGCCTGTCCTGCCAGATCATCATGCGCGATGATCTCGACGGGCTGGTCGTCGCCCTGCCCGGAAGCAAGCCGGGCTGGTAGATTTTATATGATCGTTCCTGCTTCAGGGGTGCTGCGGGGATAGTCCTACGGCGATGGCGGCCTGACGCTTACGCTCCATATGTTCAGGAATATCGCACGGACGCAGGATTCCTTCCCGGTTCCACTGAATGGTTTTCTGAATAGCTTCTTCCGGCGTATCGACTGCAACAATGATTTTTTCACGCCCCGGCCAGATGAAACCCTCCGCCACTGCCTTGTCGATCTGGCGGATCATGTCATCGTAGTAATGATTGGTGTTTACAATAATGATGGAGGGGAGATATTCCTCGCTCCTGGCGGATATCTTCATATCGATCAGCGCAGCAGTGGTAAACATTTCATCAAACGATCCGAAACCTCCGGGAAGGGCAATGACCAGATCGCCCTTGGAGATCATCTTCAATTTGCGTGTATCCAGTTTCTTGACCATGCGCTCATGCACGCCTTCCACCGATTCATAGTTTGCGGCCTCCTTGAAATCATATGTGATAATGCCGTGGACTTTTGCTCCGGCCTGTCTTGCCGCACGGGACGTTACCCCCATCAGGCCGGAAGCCCCACCGCCATATGTCATGCTGAATTTATGCGTACCAATCAGTGTTCCCAGCTGCGCCGCCGCTTCGGCGTAGACCGGATTTTTTCCCATACGGGATGCACAAAAAACGATAATGTCCTTGATCTGCTTGCCCTGAGGCTCCGCTGTCTTTCCCATGTTTTGTCCCTGTTATTTTTTTGATTGGCGACAGGGTAACAAAACAAAAACTTGGATGCAAAGTTTCCATATTTTGCAACGCAGCGCGGGCTTGTTTTATTATTCATAACTATTTGCTTTTTCCCTCCGGCTTCCCTATAGTCCGCCCATGTCCGGTCCCTTGAACAATCTCGGCTTCGCCAAAGCCCCCCAAGATACCCGCGTGGTCGTGGCCATGTCGGGCGGGGTGGATTCATCCGTGGCGGCCAGCCTGTTGCACGAACAGGGCTATGATGTCATTGGC
The DNA here is from genome assembly GCA_964400125.1 of uncultured Micavibrio sp. Lineage (GTDB taxonomy): Bacteria > Pseudomonadota > Alphaproteobacteria > Micavibrionales > Micavibrionaceae > Micavibrio. The sequence continues at coordinate 35,775 of CAYNSR010000008.1, forward strand.
GTCACCCTGCAGCTTTACGATCACGGCGCGGCCATTGAGAAAAAGGGCGCGTGCTGCGCCGGGCAGGATATCTACGATGCCAGACGCATTGCCGAGGAGCGCGGATTCCCGCATTACGTCCTGAATTATGAAGACCGGTTCAAAGACAGCGTGATCGGGGAATTTGCAGACAGTTACCTGCGCGGCGAAACCCCTGTACCCTGCATCCGGTGCAACCAGACGGTCAAGTTCAGGGACCTGCTGGATGTTGCCCGCGACCTTGGCGCGGATTGCATGGCAACGGGCCACTACATTCAGCGCCGCATCAATCCCGCGACAGGCCATGCCGAACTGCTCCGCGCCGTCGATCCGGGGAAGGACCAGAGCTATTTTCTCTTTGCAACCACGCAGGACCAACTGGATTATCTGCGCTTCCCGCTTGGCGGATGGACCAAGGATATCACCCGCGAACATGCGAAACGCCTTGGCCTGATTACCGCTTCCAAGCCGGATTCGCAGGATATCTGTTTTGTTCCCGGCGGCGACTACACAAAAATCGTCAAGGCCCTGCGGCCACAGGCCGGGATTGCAGGCGAGATCGTCCATATCGATGGCCGTGTTCTGGGGCGGCATGACGGCATCATCCATTACACCATCGGCCAGCGCAAAGGTCTCGGGATCGGCGGCGGCCATGACGATCATAACGACCCGTTTTATGTTGTCCGCCTCGACGCCGAAACCGCCCGCGTGATTGTTGGCCCCAAAGAATCTCTGGCGCGGGATATGATTTACCTGAAGGATTGCAACTGGCTCGACGGCGACCGGAGCGATGTGCTGCTCAAATTCCGCTCGATGATGCAGCCCTTGCCCGCCACACTGACCCGTCACGATGACGGCACCGCCAGATTACATTTGCATGAGGCCCAGTACGGCATCAGCCCCGGTCAGGCCGCCGTCTGTTATCACGGGGAACGCATGATCGGCGGCGGATGGATCGTCAGCACAGAAAATATGCGACAAAATCAGGCCGCCTGATAAGGGGATTTGACAAAATGTTATAACATTTGTTATACTAAAGTTATAACATTTGTATAAACACGAGGGACCTTTGCCATGACCACCCTGACCATCCGCAAAATCGGCAATTCAGTAGGCATCATTCTGCCGAAGGAAATTCTGGCCCGGTTGCATGTCAGCGAAGGAGATCAGGTGTTTTTGACCGAAACCCCGGACGGCATTACATTGCGCCCTTATGATCCAGCCTTCGAAAAGCAGATGGAGGTAGCCGAGGATGTCATGCGCCGCTACCGCAATACGCTGAAAAAACTGGCGGAATAAAACGTCATGCAGGAACCATTCTGGATCACGCGGGAGGCGGCGATTGCCTTTCATGAACGCCAATTATCGGAACATGGCGGTGGCACAGGGGTGCGCGATATGGGGCTGCTGGAGTCCGCGCTGGGAAAACCGCAAAATCTTTTTTCCTATAGCGATGGCCAATGCGATCTGGCCGCAATGGCGGCCTCCTACGCCTATGGTATCGCCACCAATCATCCGTTTATTGATGGCAACAAGAGAACCGCGCTGGCGGTCAGTTTTGTATTTGTGGAAATCAATGGCGCAAGCGTGATTGCGAGCGAGCCGGATGCATACGCCACATTTCTTGGGCTGGCGGCGGGGGAGATTTCGGAAGATGAACTGGCTGCGTGGTTTCGGAAGAATATGAAGGGATAACCACTAAGGACACTAAGAGCCCCCCACTCAATCGTCACCCCGGCGCAAGCCGGGGTCCATACAATCCATCCTTGTTATCGAATGGATTCCGGCCTGCGCCGGAATGACGGCAATTGTTATTCGTCAAAATAATCTTCATCAATCTTTTTAACTTCGTAAACCTCTTTAGGTCTTACACCTACATTATGTCGGATCATTAATTTCGCTAACTCTTTTCCATCAATCAAAATAATACGTTTATGAATTTTCTGAACATACTCATAAGCTGAAGCCGCAAATGATGATGTTGTTACAAAAACTCCCTTGGTAGCATTAAATCCCTCAAGACTCCCTGCAAAACCTTGCAAAGCAGGTCGACCTATAGAATTTGATGGGTCATATCTTTTGGCCTGTATGTAAACCACATCTAAACCAAGCTCATCTTCCTTAATGACACCATCCACTCCACCATCGTTACTACGACCTAGAGCACGACCCATTTCAGAACGCCCGCCGCCGTAGCCCATCGAAATCAGTAGATCGACTATAATTCTTTCGAATTGTGATGGCGTAACAGCAGCAACATACTCCAAAATATCATTTTCGAGTTGTTTCACGATAGAAAGATGAACCTTTTCTATCTGCTCCTCTGGAGTAATTGGAGATTCTTCGAGACTGGCCCCATCGGCTTTTACATTTTGATTCGAATTGGAAGAACTTTTTTCTGTCCATTGAACAAATTCAGGAAACTGCGAAAGAATTCGATTGTTTATACCCTGCGGATTTTTATTAAGGGTCGTGTAACCACGATCTGTAATTTTGAAATAGCCCCGCTTCGTAGATTCAATTAATTTAGCTTTGGCCATATACGTCTTGGCCCAGAAAACTCTATTACTTAATAATGTTTGCTTTCCACTAGGTAAAAGCTCGCCTACATCTTCTTCGGAGAGCCTTAACATCTTTGCAATCTTATCAACGCACTCAGAAGTTTTCACTTCACCTGCATCTTTTGCAGATTCTAACAGAGGCAGCATGAGACTTTGATAATCAGGAACAGACATGTAACCCTCCTTTAAACCGCGACCCCAAACAAATCATATTCATCAGCATCTTCAACCAGAACGCTGATAATATCGCCTTGTTTCACACCTGTGGGAACATCGCGCAAATAAACCTTGCCATCAATCTCCGGCGCGTCGGCCATAGACCGGCCATCGGCGCCGCCTTCACCGTCGGCTTCGTCGATGATGACCTTGAGGGTGCGGCCCACCTTGGCTTGCAGCCGTGCGGCGGAGATTTCCTGCTGGACTGCCATGAAGCGGTCATAGCGCGATTGCTTCACGTCTTCCGGCACGGGGTCGACGAGATCGTTGGCGGGGGCGCCCTGCACGGCTTCGTATTTGAATGCGCCGACACGATCGAGTTGGGCGTCGCGCAAGAATTGCAGCAGCAATTCAAAATCTTCTTCCGTTTCGCCGGGGAAGCCGACGATGAAGGTGGAGCGGATGGTCAGGTCCGGCACGGCATCGCGCCATTTATTGATGCGCTCGACGATTTTATCGACATTGCCCGGACGCTTCATGGCTTTGAGCACTTTCGGGCTTGCGTGCTGGAAAGGGATGTCGAGATAGGGCAGGATTTTCCCTGCCGCCATCAGCGGGATGACGTCATCGACATGCGGGTACGGGTAGACGTAGTGCAGGCGGACCCAGAGTCCCATGTCACCCAAAGCCGCGCACATGTCATAGAATTTCGCCTTGACCTTGCCGCCCTTCCACGGGGATTCCGCGTATTTGATATCGACGCCGTAGGCGGAGGTGTCTTGCGAAATGACCAGAAGTTCTTTCACCCCGGCGGCTTTCAATTTTTCGGCTTCGAACAGCACATGGTGAACGGGGCGGCTGACCAGATCGCCGCGCAGTTTCGGAATGATGCAAAAAGTGCAGCGGTTATTGCAGCCTTCGGAAATTTTTAAGTAAGCATAATGACGCGGGGTCAGGCGTAACCCCGCCTCGGGCACCAGATCGACGTAAGGGTCGTGTACAGGCGGCGCGGCCGTGTGGACGGCATTGACGACGTCTTCATATTGCTGCGGCCCGGTGATGGCGAGGACGGAGGGGTGAACCCGTTCAATCTGTTCCGGTTCCGCGCCCATGCACCCCGTCACGATCACGCGCCCGTTTTCCTTCAACGCATCACCAATGGCGGAAAGGGATTCTTCCTTCGCGGAGTCGAGAAAGCCGCAGGTGTTGACGATGACCACATCCGCCCCTTCATGCGTGGCGGAAAAATCATACCCTTCGGACCGCAACCGGGTCATGATGCGTTCAGAATCAACCAGTGCCTTGGGGCAACCGAGGCTGACCATGCCGATCTTCGGGGCGGTTTTGAGCTGTTTCAAATCTGATGTCATGGCCGGGGTTCTACCAGAAAATGTGATAAAAAGTCGAATTTTTTCTGGACTCCGCCCCCGGCGGCATGTTTCCATTGGAAATCGACTTTTTCGAGGAAACCATGCTTCACCTTTGGACACAGCACCAGATCTGCCAACGCGGCGCGTTTATTATGACGCGCGCGGAGGGTGTGTCCGCCTATACCCAGCCACGCAATGGCAAGGGTATCGGTTTGAAAGGCTGACGGTTTCACACGCAAAAACTGTCAGCACACGCGAAAGCGGATCGGCTGGCAGTTCCAAAAATCTTTCATTCTTGTGGTTTTTCGCTGTTCTGCCCGTCCGCCGATTGAAACGGAGGAAGGAACGACCATGACCGCAACCACGGCAAATTTTGATTTTTCACGCATTGCCATTCCGATGCCGATCATCACCCCGCGCCTGAGCATCAGGCCGGTGATGCCGGGCGACGGGGCGGAGATGGCGGCGGCCAAGCGGGAAACGCTTGACCGGCTTAACCCGTGGCTGCCCTTTGCGGCCCATGCACAGAACGATGCCGAAAACGAAGCCACGGCACGGGAATTTTTTGAAAAATTCCTGCGGCGCGAGGATTTCATGCTGGTCGGGATCGAACGGGCGACAAACCGTATGGTGGTCTGGGGCGGGCTGCATCCGCTCGACTGGACGGCACGCCGTTTTTCCAGCGGGTATTGGACACGCCGCAGCGCGCATGGCAAGGGATACGCCACCGAGATGAACAACGCGATCCTGCGCTATGCGTTCAGCGCACTGAATGCGCGGCGGATGGAGATTTCCCATGCCGACGGCAATCTGGCCAGCGAATCGGTCATCCGCCGTCTTGGCTACGCCTATGAGGGGCGCATTCCCGGTGCATCGAAACTCAACAACGGCACATTCGTCGACCGCCATGCCTATGCGCGGACGAACACACACGATCTGCCGGAACTGCGTGTAAGATGGTGATAAAAATGACGACCGAAAAACTGATTTTAATGGATGTCCCGATGCCGATCATCACCCCGCGCCTGACCATCCGGCCAGTGATGCCGGGCGATGGCCATGAAGTCAACGCGGCTATCGGTGAGACATGGGATGACCTTCATCGCTGGATGATCTGGGCAAAGGAGAGGGAAAGCGTTGATACCACGGAAGAAAACGTCCGGCGCGCCTATGCACGATTTATCCTGCGGGAAGAATTGCGCATGGTTGCCATCGACCGGGAAAGCGGAGCCATGGCCGTTTTCACGGGATTTCACGGGTTCGATCCGGATATCCGGCGTATCGGCCTTGGTTACTGGACGCGCAAATTTTTCCAGAATCGCGGTCTTGCGACAGAAGCCACGCTCGCCCTGACGCATTACGCCTTTCAGGTCCTGAAGGCGCGTTGCGTAGCCATCGACCACGCCGAAGGAAACGAGGCCAGCCGTTGCGTCATCCAGCGCGCCGGGTTTGTTTTCGAAGGGTGCCTGAAAGGGGATTACCTCTTACCTGAAGGCCCTGTTGTCGACCGGCTTTACTACAGCCATACGGACGCTGAAAAAGTACCGCCTCTTGATGTCCGATGGGGGACACAAACATGAGTAAAACCAAAAGTATAGCAGATCATAATACACGGCTTTTGAATCTGTTCGCACTCTGCCATGGAGCGTGTTTTGCGCTGCCTGTCTTGTTGCCCTACTACAGCAACCAGATTGGGCTAGGGTTTTCGCATTTAATGGCGGGTGAAGCTTTGTTTGCGGCAATCATAATTTGTTCAGAAGTACCGACCGGATGGCTGGCGGATCACTGGAAACGAAAATATTGTCTCGCACTGGCCGGGATGATGGGCTTCATCGGCTTCGGGCTGCTATCGACGGCGGATAATTTTTCCCAGACACTTCTGGCGCAAGGTTTAATGGGGCTTGGCATATCGCTGGTGTCCGGAACACAATCTGCGCTGCATTACGATTCCCTGCTGGCGGAAGGCAGGGTTGATGAATACCGCAGACAGGAAGGAAAGCGCCATGGGCTGGCGTTATTGTCGATTGGCGGATCATCGATAGCGGGCGGATTCCTATACACGCTCAATCCGGAATTACCGCTCCTGATGACGATGATGGTTTCGGGGATGATGATGTTTGTTATGGCGATGCTGATGATAGAACCGGAACGCCATAAAAGCGCAGATCATGGAAATCCTTTCCGGATGATGGCCAAAACCATGAAATACGCGCTGCACGGCCACCGGGAAATTGCCGAAATCATCTTTATCTCCGCCGCTTTGTTCAGTACGACCAAAATGATGATGTGGGCGCAACAACCCTACTACACCGCAATCGGGCTGGAGACGCAGTGGTTCGGCGTTCTTATGGCCTGCGGGTTTATCGCCGGATCGCTGGCCAGCAATCTTGGGCACCTGTTCGATCAGCATTTCAAAAATAGGACGGTGCTGATGGTGATGCTGGGTCTGGAGGCCCTTTTACTGACAGGCAGTGCCTTGCTCCATAACCTTGGCGGTGCCATTTTGCTGCTGGCGGGATCGCTATTTTGGGGAATGGGGTGGCCCCGCGTTCAGGATGCGCTCAACAAGCGGGCGGATTCACACCACCGGGCGACCGTATTATCGACGGCGGGCATGATGATCCATATCATGTTCATCCCTTTGAGCCTGATTCTCGGCTGGGTGTCAGATCATTACAAAATCGAATCGGCGATTTTATGCCTGACGGTTTTGCCGACCTGCGCCATGCTGATGCTGGCCCGCATATTGTTGCGAGAGGGGCGCGAACGGGAAAGGACGGCCTTTTAAAAAAGCACAAAAAGAAAACCCCCGCCCGGAAATATCCTGTAGCGGGGGTTTTAAAACAGACTGCACCAGCTATTGCGGGTATTCCGGGACAAACCCTGGAACGGGACCGGGGGCGTGGAAATCAGGTTTATAGCCCAGCTTTTCCAGTTCTGCGGAAAACGCCTCGTGCAAATATTGCAGGGCCGCGTATTCGTGCGCGAGCTTTTGCACCTCCGGCGAAATGCCGACACCGTCACCGGTCACGAACATGTCCGCCAGCGTGAACTTCACATCCTCAAGGGATTTGTCCGGATAATCACCCCGGCGGGCGGCAGCCAGCGTATCGAGCGCCGCATCATATTCGTCCATTTTCTCCCGCATCAGCCGATTGACCTCGTTGTAGATTTCCCATGTGGCCATGGGTGATGTCGGTGCGTCGCGCAACGCGGCAGGCACATAATCCCGCACGGCTTCCCATGTGATCGGCTGGTCGATCTGGACGGGCGCCGGAATCGTGTAACCGGAAATCACGACCGTCTCCGCAGGGGCCGCCGTCTTCGGCTCCTCCGCGCAGGCTGGCAAGGTTATCGCCAGAAGAAAGGCGGTCAACAGCAAAGCGCGCATGGTTTTATCCTTTTCTCTCATATCCATCTTGTTCTTTTGCCCCTCAAAGCAAGGCGGCGACGACCCCATCGTAACACAAACAGCGCCAAAAGCCGATATACGCGATCCTTCCTATTGAACCCCTTCCAGACACTGCGGATACTTGCCGGCAACCGGCGTCGTCGAACCCGGGTAAACATAGCACCCGACAAATCTCTTCGGCACCGTTCCTCCCCAGTTTACGCGCGTCGCATCAGAGACATAGCGCCGTTCCGGGATTTCGACAACAATTTCAACGTGACCGAACGCGGCCCCACCACCTGCCCCCGGGGGATCATTGCGGTCAAAAACCAAGATCCCGCCCGGGGGGCATGTTGTCGGAGAATCTGATGTTTTCGTCCAGCCATTGGCAGGCAACGTATCCTTCCAGGTATAGGCGTTGCCGCGCGTCACCGGATACCCAAGCGCTTCCATGATATTGGCGACCCCTTTCGCACAATAACCGGAAGCCGCATTATCAATCGTAGAAATACACGCCGCAGCCTTCGACCGCTCCGCAGACCACCCGCCGCCAACAGGGGGAGCTGCTGGTCCTGCTGCTGGTCCTGCTGCTGGTGGTGCTGCTGGTCCTGCTGCTGGTGGTGCTGCTGGTCCTGCTGCTGGTGGTGCTGCT
>CAYNSR010000008.1:44022-109271 GCA_964400125.1 uncultured Micavibrio sp.
GGTGGTGCTGCTGGTGGTGCTGCTGCTGGTGGTGCTGCGCCATCACAGATATAATCACCGTGATCGGCAATAAAACAACTGGCAGACGCCGCCGGGGCGAGAAAGAAAAGAAAAGCCGCAATTGCAAGGAAAACAGAAAAATTTTTCACGAAACACCCGCCCCTTTTTTAAACCGCAGAATCTTTATTATTATCTCGAATTTACCACAATACTGCCATTTTTGCAACTTGTGTGACGGACAGACGAGGGAGAACAGGCGCAAATGCTAAATTGTTTGTGTTCTCCGGAAGCGCCATGTTAAAATCCTTGGATAAAGGATAATGATCGTCAAATCATCAGGAAAAGGCCTGAAGAATTCGCCCCTTTCAGGAAAGCAGAGCTGTCGATGCCGGAATTTTTGAACGTGCAATCCTTTCTGCCTCACAAGATCGCGCATCTTTTCCCCGATTCATCCCTGCGCCCGTCGGGCAGGCGTAGATTTATTTTTCTGTCAGGTGTTGTTTTGGCTCTGGTTCTGGCACTCTGGCCCGTGCCGGGGCAGGCGCAGGACCCGTTATGCGACGTGGCCCTGTTCGACCAGATGGTTGAACGGGCGCGGCTACAGGGGCAACGCGAAACCGCGACTGTGGAAAATCTGGTTTACAAGCCCGATTCTATTCTGGAATATACCTGCTATCCACGCTTCGTCGATCACATCCCGCCCAATATCCGATATGCCTCAGCGGCGTTTTTTGCCGATGCGGACGGCGATGACGCCCCGGATTATACGGTCACCAACGATTTCCCCAGCGATGTCATGGTCAACATGTCGAAAGACCCGGCAGAAACATGGATGTGGTCGAATTTCGGCCATCCCTTTCTGGGCGGGCGTATCCCCGCCGGAACCCCGATGGTCCCGGCGGCGGCAAATTATGTCTGCGATGCGATGAGCGCCGTCTGGGCGCTGGCCAAATGCCAGCATTTTGCACCCGAAGCGCAGGACGAATTTTACGGCCTGATGACATTTGCCTTTACCCCTTCCGACATCCGGCGCTATCCGGTTGCGTGCAATGCCCCTTATACTCTACCGATCGGGGATATGCCGGTCATGCCCGCCGCCCTTGTCTTTACCAGCGCTGCCGTCCTGGCGACAGATTGCGGCCAGCCAATCCCGACGGGTCAGGTTATCACCATGCCACGGGACAAAAATGAACCCGCAGGCAGACCCGATACATACAATGAAAAACTCTGCCCGAACCCGACCTGCACCTATGTACCGACGGGGTTGAATACCGGGAATTGCGCGCCTTAAAAAAGCAAATCAGGAAACGGGGGACGGGTCCTGCCGGTTCTTGTGTACGGCCTCAATGGCCAGCCACGCGGAAAGTGCCATCGCCATATGCCAGGCCCAATGCGTCCCGACGGGAAATCCCGTGCAGACCAGCCAGTCGAGACTCCGCAGGATCAGCCCTATAAACAACACATAAGCGGAAGAAAGCAGGTATTTTGCCGGACGCACATGGCCGGACTGGATTTTGGCGAAAGCCAGCAGCACCAGATAAATCATCATCGGCAGGAAGGCCCCGCCATTTTGCAACAGGAAAGGCAGGCCCAGATCGCGCCCCAGCAAAACCAGCAGCACAAAAATAACCGCAGACATAATGCTGTTGAGCGGAATCCATCCCAAAATCTGGTTGCTGAGCACCGTAATCAGCACAGCGCCGAAAGCAAGCTGGGCCGCGACATCCATCCCCAGCGCAATCCGCAATTCGGTGCCGTGCCACATCATGCCGGTTATACCGCAAATCACCAGCATCGCCGCCAGCAAGGATAAGGATGTCCCGCGACCGTTATCGTCCAGCCAGACGACAACAGCGGCAGCAAAAAACGCCAGATTGCTGAGGATATTCGCCGGTTGTTCCAGCAGATACCACGCGATCCGGTCACAATAGACAAAATAGGGAATACTCAGATCCATCGGCAAATCTTCCTCCGACGGGCCGGGAAAGTCAATTTCCCTGCTAGACGGCCAGATCCACCATCACCGGGACATGATCGCTGGGTTGGGGCCAGTCGCGGGCCGATTCGAGGATTTTATGGCTTTTTAGGCCCGGCAGCAAAGGCCGGGTCAGCCAGATATGGTCGAGTCGCCTGCCGCGATTGGATTTTTTCCAGTCACGATTGCGGTAGGACCACCATGTGTAACATTTCCGGTCGTCGGGGACGAAATGCCGGATGGCATCCTGCCAATCCAGCCCGGTATACATGCGGCCCAGTTTTTCGACCTCAACTGGCGTATGAGATACGACATCCAGCAATTGCCGATGCGACCAGACATCGTGTTCACGCGGCGCGATGTTGAAATCCCCAACGACGATGACGGGGCGATCGCCGGATTCATTGTCCCTGAACCAGCCGCTCATTTCATCGACGAACGCCAGTTTATGCGCGAATTTCTCATTCACTGCCGGATCAGGAATATCCCCGCCCGCGGGGATATAAAGATTATGCAGGGAAAACCCGTCGAACCGTGCCGCGACATGGCGGCAATCCTGACGTCCGGCGCGGTGGTGGACAGATTTTTCCCCGAACGGGATGCGCGACAGGATAGCCACGCCGTTATACCCCTTCATGCCGTGGATATTGGTGTGGCAATACCCGGCGGCATGTAACGCCTCAACGGGGAAAAACTCGTCCGGGGTCTTGGTTTCCTGCAAGCAGATGATATCGGGCGATTCCTCGGCGATCAGGCGTTGCAGCAACGGCAGGCGCAGGCGAACCGAATTGATATTCCATGTCAGAAGTCGCATCGCAGAATCGTTCCGGTTAAAGGCCAAGGCCCGTTTTGGTGACGCGCAGCAGGGCGGCAGCCCTAAAACGGCAGCTTCGCATCGCCCGGCATGCCGAATTCGGCCATCATGTTCCGGGTTTCGTCAGCCAGCGTTTCATCGGCCTTTTGCCGCGCCATATTGACGGCGGCCATAACCAGATCTTCAAGCGTTTCACGGTCATCCGGTTTAATAACTTCCGGGTTGATGGTGATTTTACGTACCTCGCCCTTGCAGGTCATGACGACATTGACCATGCCCCCGCCGGAAGCGCCCTGCACTTCCATATCGCCGAGCTTGTCCTGCATCTCCTGCATTTTGACCTGCATCTGCTGGGCCTGTTTCATCATTTGCTGGATATTCATGATCTATTCCTTCTCGTTTTCTTTGGGTTTGATATCAAGCGTTGCGCCGGGAAACAGCGCCAGAACCTCGGCGACCACAGGGTTCGCGCGAACTTGATCGAGACGCGCATTCAAGACCGCCTGATCCTGCTGCGCGATGCTGTCCTCGCCGGACGCGCCGGAGACACTGACCACCCAGCGCTGTCCGCTGAGATGCGTGAGCAGGCGGCCAATTTCCGGGGCCAATTTCGGGTGCGCATTTTCATCGACGCGCATCTCGATGCGCCCTTCCTGAAACTTCACCAGATGGGCGTATTGACGCAACTGCGTCGCCCACATCATTTCCCGGTTCTGTTCGAGAAAGGCGACAACATCGCGCAAATCAGCAAGGACGATATTGGCCTGCGGCATCTGCACCGGAACGGCAGACGCTACCGTCGCGACCTGCGCACCACCCGCGACGGCACGCAGCCCCACAGGTTCCGGCGTTCTGGCCGGATGGCCATGAGTATTCACATCGCCATGCGCCCGAACATCGCCCTGATCCTTCAGGCGCTTCAACAGGTCGGCAGGGTCGGGTAAATCGGCCGCATATATCAGACGGATCAGCACCATTTCCGCCGCCGCCATCGAATTCGGCGCAGCATGAACCTCGGCCAGCCCCTTGAGCAAAATCTGCCATGCGCGGCCAAGAGACGGCATCGACAGCCTTCCGGAAACATCCAGCGCCCGCGCCATGCCTTCGGGCGAAAGGCCGGATTGCAGATCCACCGTCTTTGGCGCAACCCGAAGCCGGGTCAGCAGATGGGTCAGGTCAAGCAAGTCATTCATAATCACAACCGGATCAGCGCCAAGCCGATGCAGGTCGCCCATCAGCGCCAGCGCCTCGGCCACATCGCCCTTAAGCGTATATTCCAGCAGATCGAGAACGCGCCCACGATCGGCCAGACCGAGCATGTTCTGGACCTGATCTGCGGTGATTCCGCCCGCGCCCATGGCCATAGCCTGATCGAGAAGACTCAGACCATCACGCACCGACCCGTCGGCGGCGCGGGCGATCATCGCCAGCGCGGCATCTTCGACCGCGACATTTTCCTGATCGCAGATGCTTTTGTAATGGGCCTCAAGCACCGGAATCTCAACCCGGCGCAGATCGAAGCGCTGGCAGCGCGACAGAACCGTCACCGGAACCTTGCGGATTTCAGTGGTGGCAAAAATGAATTTCACATGCGCGGGCGGCTCCTCCAGCGTTTTGAGCAACGCATTGAAGGCCGAGGTGGATAGCATGTGCACTTCGTCGATGATATAGATTTTGTAGCGGGCGGCACTCGGCGCGTAACGCACCCCGTCGAGGAGATCGCGGATATTTTCAACCTTGGACTGGGATGCGGCATCCATTTCAATGACGTCGGGGTGGCTGCCTTCGGCGATGCTCCGGCAAACCGCGCAATCGTCGGTGGGGCCGCTGGTCGGGCCGGACAGGCCGTCGGCCCCGGTATAGTTCAGGGCGCGGGCAATGATGCGGGCCGTCGTGGTCTTCCCCACCCCACGCACCCCGGTCAGCATGAAGGCATGGGCGATGCGGTTGGAATCGATTGCGTTGCGCAGGGTCCGGACCAGCGCGTCCTGCCCGATCAGCGCATCAAAATCATGCGGGCGGTATTTCCGCGCCAGAACGCGGTATGCGGTCGTGTTTTCAGCCATAATACGGTTTTAGAGTTTTCCCCCCGCCCGCGCAACCGGGGATGCTGGTTTATGCGCAGAAATCTGCGCTTTTTGTCTAATTTCCTGTAAAAAACCAAAGGCTCCGGTTGTTGCAAAACCGGAGCCTTCTGCCCGTCGGGCACGGATGCCCTCAGGGCCACATCCTTGGGGAGATGTGATTTCGGTTATTCGGTGGAAGGCTGGACACGACCCGGCGCGAAACGTTGCGGCTGCTGCCTTTCGGCCCTGACCGGATTGGCGAAAGCACCGCCCGCGCCAACCTTCCGCGACTGATATAGCCCCCCCGCGCCGCCAAAGCAAGGATTTGGTTAACGCATTGAAAATAATGGATAATTTTTGAAAACCGTCCGCGCTAGCCGGGTCGGGGAGCGTCTTCATAAGGAAGGTCGATAATCAGCGCCCGCACTTCCCCGCCGGGGGAGACATCACCGTTTTGCCGTGCAGTCTCGAATTCTTTCGCCATATGGAAGGGAACCACCATGATGTCGTCTTTTTCCAGTGTCGTATGTGCGCTGTTGTCCTTGGTCTCAACCATCATCCGTTCTCCTGCTTCCGGCGTGTACTATGCTATCACAACCATAGCCGGAGAAAGATTGCAAATTTATTAAGAAGCCGGAGCAAGCACCGCAATTCATTGACGCGGCGCCGTTCCCGCCCTGAACAGACCGACCCCGAGACTGGTTGCGGCCAGCGTACACACCAGCGTCGGCCCGGCCGGAAGATCGGCCAGCACGGAGATAACCAGCCCGGCCAGCACAGATAGGAAGGCCACGGCATAACCGACCCCCGTTTGCCACCGCAGATCAAAGGCCGTCGCCGCCAGCGCAGGCATAATCAGGCTGGCGAAAACAAGATACACCCCCACCAACTGGACCGATACGGTAACGACCAGTGGAAAGAGGAGATAGAACAAGGCCCCGCGCCGCTGCGGATAAAAAAACCATGCTGCCAGAGAGACGATATATACCCCCGCAACCCGGAAGATGCTGTCCCAGCCGACCCACAGGATTTGCCCGGCCAGCAATCCTTCAACTTCCTCGCCGCCATGCGGATGCCCCGCCAGCAAAACCAGAATCAGCGACGCCGCAACCACAAAGGCGCAGCCGATAAAAGCTTCCTGATAGCGCGGGGTTTTCTTCCCGATCCAGGCGAACAGGAGACTGCCTGTCATGGCAAAGAACAGGGCCATGCCATAGGGGAAAAACCCGTCTTCCGCGTCAAACAACACCCCGGCACAGATAACGCCCAACGCCGCGATCTGGGCAATCGCCAGATCGATGAAAATGATGCCGCGCCGCAAGACTTCCTGCCCCAATGGAACATGGACGGCACAGACCATAATCCCGGCGGCAAATGCCGGGGCCATCAGCCCCAGCATTTCGGTTGAAAGAATGCTCACGAAGACGCCTCGCGCAGCAAACGCAGCGTTTCGGTGAAGAGATTTTCAAGCGTGTCCGCCCGGGCATTGCCGCCCACCGTGTAGGGCAGATAGACAACCGGAATCCCCGTCTTTCCGGAAAGCCATTGCGCGGCTTCCGGATCTTCGAACGGGGCGACGAGAATGGCCCTGATATCCCGGTCCTTCACAGCGGCAAGCACAGTTTCCAGATGCGACAGCGTCGGAGGAATTCCCGGCTTCGGCTCCAAAGACGCCACCGATTCGATCCCGAGCCAGCCGAGGAGATAATCCCAGCCCGTGTGATAGACGACGACCTTCATCCCTTTCAGTCCGGAGGCCTGCCGGTTCCACCCCGCGAGCGCAACCGTCCAGCCCTTGTCGAAGCGGGCAAGATTGCGGCGGTAGGCGTCCGCATGGTACGGGTCGATCATCGCCAGCCGATCCGCCAGCGCCGCCGCGACAACCCGGATATTCGCCGGATCAAGCAGGATATGCGGGTTGCCTTCCGGGTGGACATCCCCCATTGCCCGATCGACCCGGGCCGGAATATTCCGCATGTTGACATGATCGGCGGCAAGGAAATAGCCGGATTTTCCGGGTTGCACCGTTGCCCGTCCGGCCTTTTGCACCAGCAGGGGCAGCCACCCGGCTTCCAGCGAAGCCCCATTGCAAAACACCAGATCCGCCTTGCGCATGGCCGCAAGAAGGCCGGGTCTGGCCCGCAGGAAATGGACGTTTTGCCGTGCGGTTGAGGCGGTGTGGACAATCACCGCCTCCCCGCCTATTTCACCAGCCAGCGCCGCCCATTCCGGTTCGCAGGCAAACACGTTCAGTTTATCCTGCGCCCGGACGGGCGATGACACCGGAAGCGATGCCATCACCAGCGCCAGCGTAATCATCCATTTTCTCATATCATCCTCCCCTAAAACGGATGCGCGCCATGCGCGCCGATGCTCATGACATATTGCAGGAGAAACTGGCTGTCCCCGTGATCCGTCGCCAGAGATTCGTGATTGTACTGGAAACGGACGCGACTGAATTCGCTGTTGCTCCAGTCGACCATGGCCGATGCGGACCATGGATCATGACCATCATCATCCAGCGCCGATCCGGCCAGCCCTGCGGGCACGCCGCCCGGCGTCAGGGCGCTGTAGCGGCCACCGAGCCGCCATTGCGGGGCGAATTTATAGACAGCCTGCGCGTACCAGCCGTCCTGATATTCATCATAGGCGACGGGGCCGGTCCCTGCATCGGTATCGTCGTAATGGCCTTTTTCGGCACGGAGAAAATATTCGCCCTGCAAAATCACTTCCTGCTGGCGGTTATTGCCGCCGGGAGCCCAGATCAGGCGGCCATCAATCGCATAGATATTGCTGTCACCGTGAAACAGGACTGCGTCTTCGTTTCCGGCCCGGTCGATTCCCCGGGTTTGCAGGGTGGAGACACCAAGACGCCAGCTTGTTTCCGCCCCGATGTCGCCGCCCGTACGGGCATAGGCATTCCATGCCCCGAGATCACCGCCATCGCCGCCTTCTGCGGGGAAGCCGCGACCGCGAAAACCGCCGCCGCCGATTTCGGTGTATATATCTGTCGGCAGAACCCATGAAATTCCTACGCCATCATCGCTATAATGACGATTGAGAAAGACGCGGTGCGGCAATGGCCGGTCTGCAAAATCGTCGCCATGGCTGTGCAGTTCGTTCAAATAGCCGACCGGGACAAAAAACCGTCCGGCCCTGACGCCGAGTCCGCCGGGAAGCCCGGTGGTCTGGAAATAGGCCTCCTCGATTTCCACTTCGGTTTCGCCGTCATGTTCGTGCAGCGCAACAGTCGCATTGGCGCTGAACTTGTCGTCGATGCTGGCGGAAAAATTCATTTCCGTTTCATCGATGCGCAACCCTTCGCCGGGGCGTTCGCCTTCATGACCGACAGCGAATCCCGCGATTTCTGATTCGTTTTCAGAATAACTGCCATAGCGCCCGTTCAAAATGACGCTGATGGCGGGGTTAAAACTGTTGTCGCCGACGGAACGGGACGCGGTGGCCGGAACGGCGGATGCGCCAGCCGCAGGCTCCGCCTGCGCAGATTCCATATCTGCAAGGCGGTTTTCCAGTTGGTCGATCCTGCTTTCATAAGCCTGTTTCATTGTTTGCAATTCCGCCCGCAAGGCGGCGATTTCGGCATCGGATGCGGCGTAAGCAAACGGGTTGGTCATCATAACGGCACCCGCAAGGGCCACCGCAAAAAGCGCTGGTCTGGACATGATTGATCTCCTCTTGTGTCCTGAAAATAAAAATACGACTGATTTTTCTAGACAGGGTCGGCAGGAGGAGCGCGGGCGGAATAGTGTGAGAAGACCCGACCGCACATGGGCACGATTTCGAAAACAAGCAGCGTGCCTGCGGTCAGGGCATGGATCGGCATATCCGGTCCGATCGACACGACGAAATGTGAAACATTTTTAGCGAACAGGCATATCTGGCAGAACGGATCCTTGTCCGGAGACGGGTCATCCTGATGGTGGTGGGCCGGGGAGGATATATCCTCGTAGACATGGACACTCGCATGCTGCGCGAATGCCAATTGCATCACAAGCATGGCAAAGAGGAGGATATGGCCTATTTTTTGCCGGGTCGTCATGGGGGCATAAAAAAACCACCGGGGCAAGAAAGTCAAGCCCGCCCGGATACAAAAATATTTATTGCCGTAATCGCAGGACCGGGCAGAATTCCCGGTCAGCGCATCCCATATTTGCATTTCGTCCTGTATAATGACCTGCGGTACCGCCGATAATAAGGGCGGCCCCTTTTTGAAGAGTTTCATCATGATCGATGTCGGTTTTTTGCATGCCCACCCGTTCTACGAACTGACTGCACTGCTGGTGCTGGCGGCAGTGACGGGTTTTGTCGGGCTGTTGCTGCGCCAGCCGATGATTGTCAGTTTTATTGCGGTTGGTGTTTTATCCGGGCCGTCAGCGCTCGACCTCGTGCAATCCCGGGACAATATCGACTTGCTGGCGGAACTGGGGATTGTCGTTTTGCTGTTTCTGGTCGGGCTCAAGCTCGACCTGAAGCTGATCCGCACCCTTGGGGCGGTGTCGCTGGCAACGGGCCTGGGGCAGGTTCTTTTCACATCCTTGTTCGGATTTGCTATCGGCATGGCGCTTGGATTCGATCCAATTACATCCCTCTATATTGCTGTCGCCCTGACATTTTCCAGCACCATCATCATCGTCAAGCTTTTATCCGACAAGCATGAGGTGGATTCCCTGCATGGCCGAATCGCCATCGGGTTTTTGATCGTGCAGGATCTGGTGGTGGTTCTGGCGATGATGGCGCTATCCGCGTTTGGACTCGGCGTGCAGACAGAAAGCGGTGGCGCCATGACGCAAATTGCAACAATCATTTTCTATGGAGCAGTGATGCTGGCGCTGATCGGGGTGTTTATCCGCCATCTGGCCACGCCGTTGGTCGGGCGCATCGCCCATTCGCCGGAATTGCTGATTATTTTTGCCATTGGCTGGGCGGCGATGCTGGCGGCTTTCAGCGAATATTTTGGATTCGGCAAGGAACTTGGCGGCTTGCTGGCCGGGGTTTCTTTGGCATCAACGCCGTTTCGTGAAGCCATTGTCGCCCGGCTTTCTTCACTGCGCGATTTCCTGCTGCTGTTTTTCTTTATTGCACTCGGAGCGCAGCTCAATCTGGACCTGCTCGGCGCGCAAGTGTTTCCGGCGCTGGTTTTTTCCCTGTTCGTCCTGATCGGGAATCCTTTGATCGTCATGGCCATCATGGGGTATATGGGCTACCGCAAACGTACTGGTTTCCTCGCCGGGCTGACCGTGGCGCAGATCAGCGAATTTTCGCTGATCTTCATGGCCATGGGATTGTCCCTGAACCATGTCACGACGGAATCGCTGGGGCTGGTGACTCTGGTCGGGCTGATTACGATTGCCCTGTCCGTCTATATGATTACCTATTCCCACACGCTTTACCGCTTTTTGGAACCGGCACTGGGCCCGTTCGAACGCAAAAGACCCTATCGCGAGGAACTGGCCGACGAACAGATTCTTGCCAGCAAAACCTATGATATTATCCTGTTCGGGCTGGGGCGCTACGGTACGGCGATTGCAGAACATCTCAACAAGGACGACATGCACATCCTGGCCGTTGATTTCAACCCGGATGAAATCAAACGCTGGCGCAAGGCGGGATACGATGCCATATATGGCGATGCCTGCGATCAGGATTTTGTCAGCGCATTACCACTGCATCAAGTCAAATGGGTTATTACCGCCCTGCCCCAGCATGATCTGGGTCTGACACATGAAGACCCGCGCATTGCCCTGATCGAGGGGCTGAAACACCGTGGCTACACAGGCAGGATCGCCGTATCGACGCAAAACCCGGCGGAGGCGCAAGGCCTGAAGGACAAGGGGGCCGATCTGGTGTTCAAACCGTTCTACGATGCCGCCGATCTCGCCGTGCAGCAGATCATGAAAAATATGCCGTAAGGCGATGCGGAGTCACAGTTGCGACAGCAAAAGCGCCATTGAAATACAAATCACCGCCAGCAATGCGCCCACGGCCACATTTTGTTGTTCAACAACCTCCCGGTGCAGATCGACCCGGAACAGAATGATTCGTTCGGCAACATAGGTCAGTATCTTCCACACGGCGATGATAATCAGGCAGGCAAAAAACCAGGCCGATAAAATCGGCAGCAATTCATATTCTTCATAAACGACGATCTGCGCCGCCATGGCAATGGCAAAGGCCGTGCCTATTTTGCGCCCCGCAAAATGCAGCGCAACGGCAATATTTCCTTTTTTCAGTTCCTCCTGAATACAGCTTCCTTTTTTTATCGCACCGAAAATTTTCATCCGCGCCAGCGTCATGCCAGTCAGAATCATCTGGGAAACCACAAAAGCGCCGAGCAGCGCAATTACCCCTTCCACGGAATAAACCGTCACCCAGATCATGATGGCGCGAATAATAATCGCCGCCGCCAGAACGTTCCCGGCATCGGCGATGGCCACAGCCTTGTTGCCCTTGACAATCTCATCACGCAGGGAAATATCGGCCAGCGTTATTTTATCAAAGACAAACCGCGTCACCGCCATCAACGCAATTCCCAGTATCCCGAACAGGCCTACGGCAACGACGGAATGCACGACATCGTTTTCCGGGCTGCCGTAAATCGTACCGCTCAGCATGATCGTTACAGCAAACGTCGCCGCCGCCAATGATATGCCGAAGGCCGGATTGTCTTTCCGCAGTAATTCATCGGATGCATCCACATGGGCGATCACCCCTGAAAACAGGCGGAGCGAGGCAAATAAGCCAATCACAATCAAAAGATTGGCCAGAAGGATGACGTTGTAATAATGGTCCCAGTAGATCATATCCATGATGAATTCCTCGATTTTAACGCGGCGACACGCCGCCATCATTATAGGAAGCTTTCCCCGCCGGGGCGAGGTGTTATATTACTGGAAGGCGGGCACATCGTATTTTAATGCCCCTTGATGAAAATCAATGTCCCGCCCGGAATTTCATGACGATAATCGCCGGGAAACAGACACAGGAAAGGAAAAATCTATGAAAAATGTATATGTCAGAGACCTGATGACGGAAAACCCCGTTCTGGTTTCCCCCGAAGCAACCCTGCAACAGGCCGCGATTGCCATGCGCGGCATTGATTGCGGCATCCTGCCAGTCGGCACAGATGACGGGCTGAACGGTATGATTACCGATCGCGATATTGTCATCCGGGCCGTTTCGGAAGGAAAAGACATCACAAAAGAACAGGTCAAGGATTACATGACGCCGCATCACTATGGCTGCAACGAAAACGACACGCTTGAAGACGCGGCGGAAAAAATGCGCAGTCACAAGGTCAGCCGACTGGTGGTCCGTAATAAAAGCGGCAAGATCGTCGGAATTTTGTCCTTCGGCGGCATTTTGAGGAAGAACGCCGCCGCCGACGATATCGCCAATGTCGTCAGGCACGCCACGGGAACCCGGGCGATCTGACCCGATTCTTTTCATATTGTTTTTCCGCAGATGATTTATGCGGGCAACACCGGAGAAATGGAAAATGTCGTTTTCTTTCCGTCCGGACGACGGGTAAGGTGGGAGCCTGCCTTGGCCCTGAAGCGTTTTGGCGCGCTTTTTTCTGTGTATGGATGACGACAGTATGAACACCGCCCCTGCGGATTTGTCCGCCGCCACCACGATCGACCCGGTCCAGTATCCGCCGCAACAGGATGGCGGCGCAGCACAGCGCATTGCAGCGCATTGCCGCCTTTATCAGGGAGCGGATCTACGCCGCAGCATCGTGCAACTGGCGACGACGCTGGCGATGTTCATCGGGCTGGCAGTCATCATGATCGGGGCTGTCCAGCACGGGTTGTGGTGGATCAGCGCCCTGCTCTGGCTCCCGGCAGGGGGGCTTTTAGTACGTATCTTCATTATCCAGCATGATTGCGGCCACGGGTCCTATTTCAAAACCCGCGGGATGAACGATCTGGTCGGGCGTGGTCTCAGCCTGCTGACATTCACCCCGTACAGTTTCTGGCGCGATGCGCACAATATCCATCATGCCGGATCAGGCGATCTGTCCCGTCGCGGCATCGGCAGCATCGACACCCTGACCGTGCGAGAATATGAATCCCTGCCACGCGGTAAAAAATACGCTTATCGGCTGTACCGCCACCCGCTGGTGGTTTTGCTGCTGGGGCCGCCTTTGTATGTCATCTTGATCCAGCGTCTGCCATTGACGGCGAAATCTTCGTATTTTGAAAATTACCGCTCTCTGCCCTATGCCAAAATCTGGCGCAGTATTCTGGCGCTTGATGCCGCACTGGTTTTGTTTTACGGCACGCTGGCAACAATGATTGGCTTCGGCGTCATGACGGCGATCTTCCTTCCCCCCGTCATCATCGCCTCCTGGGTCGGCGGCTGGTTGTTCTTTGTGCAACACCAGTTCGAAGACACTTACTGGAAACAGAGCGGCGAATGGAATTTTCGTGAAGCCGCCCTGCACGGCAGTTCGCACTATGTTCTTCCACGAATCCTGCAATGGTTTACCGGTAATATCGGCATCCACCATATCCACCACCTGTGCAGCGCCATTCCCAATTACCGCTTGCAGGAATGCATGGAAAACGACGTTGATTTGCGCAGCATGAACCGCATGAGCATCATGCAAAGCCTGCGCAGCATTCCGCTGGCACTGTGGGACGAGGACCAGAAAAAAATGGCCCCTTTTCCAAAAACAGCAAAATAGACAAACGCTCTCTACAGGCGTTTCAGATCGATCATAATCCGGTCCGGTGCAATCAGGGCGGTATCCTTGACGACGACCGCATTGCCGCGCAGGCGAATAATCAGGCGCATGCCCTTCCCACCATCCAACGGTTGCGCCGTCCATGTTTCGATCAGGGATGACGGGGGTGCCGTACCCTGCATGGCGGATGACCACATAGCCCCGGGTATCTCCACCAGCAACAGGTGTTCGCCGTTGTCGAGGTCGTGGTGATAGGCGACAGCAGCGCTGACATCAAGGACAAGCCGCGTCACATCACCATGTTCGCCGATCCGGAGATTTTGCACCTGCGGGCCGGTGACGGGCATGACCGACGGCACATTTTCAGATGGAGGCGAAGAAGGCGCATCCATTACGGCGACATCCCGATCCCCTTCCGGCGGCAACGGCACGGGCGCTGGCGCGTTTTGCACCAGCGTTTCGAGCTGCCGTAATAAAATCTGCATGTCCTCCTCGACGGCGGCGAGGCGTATAATGGCCGGTTTTACGGCATCGAATTCCTGCCTGATGCCCATGACGGCATTTTCCAGCCGATCGAAACGCGACGCCGGATCTGTCAGTTTTTCGACAAACAGCAAATCCGCCCGGATACCGTGAGACGTCAGGGCAGGAAGGCCATTGGGCATATAAACCGTTCCGCTTTCACCCGGTTGCAACGGGCGGGCGGCAGCATCGGGAGGAATGTGCAGCGGCGCAATCTCCCCCGATTGCCGGGTGACGGACGCGCCGGAAACCGTCGGTTTGTGCGGCGGCCCGGTCGAAGCATCCTGCCCGCCGCACGATGCCAGAAAAAAAACAAAAAGAGCCGCGCAGAACACATGCCTTCGCGATGCGCTCTGTTCTTTCCGACCTGTGCAATAGAACCGACCAGAAGACGCTGGCCGGGCTGTCCGGGATAGGGACATCTGACTGGTATCCTGCGGTTAGCAGAGATGAAGACCGGCATGACCCGCGACGATGATTTGAAAAATCACAGGCCGTACCGTATTTTAGAATACGGGCCGCGCAGGAATCGCGTCAAGGCACGATGCCGCAGTTTCCTTGAGTTATGCAGACTTGCGGGCCAAAACAGGGGCCGTTACACTTCCGGCGAGAGGATCTTCATGTCCGCACAATATCGCAAATGGCTGTCTGTCTGCGCACTCGCCCTGTGTCTCGCGAGCGCATCTCCGGTCCGGGCCGACATCAGCGTCATTCAGGCGCTTGATTTCGGAGAGTGGGTGGTTACGAATAACGCGGCCCCGCGCAGTGTGACTGTCGCCACAGACGGGTCCTATAACCACGCCCCGCAACTGATTATGCTCAATCCTCCACAAGAAGGGATTTATCTGATCGACGGCCTGCCCCCGGGCGGCACGATCAACAGCATTGATGTCACCATGATTCAGCCGATGCAACACGGGGGGCAAAGCTTCACCATGGACAATTTCGACACCGTTGCTGCCGACCCGGATATCGACGGTGAAACCACCCTGACGCTGGGGGCCCGGGCCAGTACCGGCGGGGGCGGCAGCGGATACCCGGACGGGACCTATAACGGGCAATTACTGATTACGATCAACTTTTAGCCACGATCACATGCAAGACTTGAAAAACAAGGAGTCCCCGATGATTGCACCTTTTCGCACCGTATTGTGCGCCGCGTTTTTAGCACTGGCTGTTTTGCCATTCCCGGCGGGTGCCACGGTAACCGTGACCCCGATGGCCGTTCTGATTGAGGGGCGTGAGCGTTATGCCGATGTGAACCTCATCAATACCAGCGAGAGGGAAGAGAGTTATGAAATTGGCTGGCTGTTCTACCGCATGGAAGAGGAAACCGGGAGCTATGAAATCATCGACTCCGCGCCGGGCGATTTCGACCTGACCCAAAATCTGGTGTTCAGCCCGCGCCGGGTAACGTTACAGCCCGGCGCAACCCAAAAGGTTCGTCTGGCCCTCCGCCTGAAAGGCGAGCCGCCGGAACCCGGAGATTATCGGGCGCATCTCGAGATGAAACAGGTCTCCCCGCCAGAGATTCCCCATACGGTGGATCTTTCCGGGCCCGGCGCAACGGAAAAACCGAAGATACAGGTCGGCATCGCCGTCAGCGTCGGATTTTCGATCCCGGTGGTTTACCGCGTCGGTGAAAGCGACGCCACCGCCGTTATGGGCGACATCACCACCCACATCCACCCTAAAACCGGGAAAATCGCCGCCCGCGTCCCGATTGCGCGCGAGGGGAACGTTTACGGATTGATGGGCAATCTGTCCGTTTATCACACGCCGCGCGGCGGAAGCGAGACACTGGTCGGAGAAATCAAGAACGCCAATATTTTTCCTGAAATCAATCGCCGCGTCTTTGATGTGACCCTGAACACATCGACACTGGGCCAAGGATCGCTGCGGGTCGTCTATCAGCATTTCGACAAAACGGAAAACATGGTTTTCGCCGAACGGGAAATCGTGATCGGTCAATAAGGAAGGGGCACCAAGCGGTGCCCCTTGCCGAAAACCGTATTGTTAAAGCATCACACCTTAATAGGCGAATGTCACAGAGAAACTGCCCGTGTTTGCGCCATCGGCAGGCGTTCCCGTCACTGCGATCTGGGCACCGAAGCTGACAACTTCGTTTACACCGCCAGTAACAACCGTAACCGGTACCGCAGCCCCGGCCAAAGGCTGGTTAGCGCCTTGGGTTACCGTTCCGTAGGTGGTGTTTTGCAAGGTCAGCGCAGCACTCGGGAAATCGACAATCGCGCCGCGGGTCATCTGCAAGACGACGCCGTTGGCACCCGCCGGAACCGTCACCAGAACCGTCCCCTGACCGGAACCGGCCACCAGCTCCGTAGAAACGGAAGGCGGTGCCGCGGTGCTGACAACCGCACCGGCTGTATCCATCGTCAGGGTAAAATCGTTTGCGGGCGCGCCGCCGTGAATCAGGAACCAGGTGCCAAATCCCATATCGACGCCATCGGTGGCGGTAATGGCGGAACTTGTGGTGATGGAAGACTGGATGGTCTGGGCCTGGGCACCGCCCGGTAAAAAAGCCAGAACGAGCGCAAGCGCGCCAATGGCAGCAAATGATTTGAGTGAATTGCGAGTCATAAGGTTTCTCCTTGTAAACGATCCCGGGTTTTGTATCGGCGGCCCGCCTGCGCTGTCATCCCGGGAAAGCATCCTGCCCCGTGAAAATCGTGCAATTTAAAAATCAGGCACCATGAATCTATAACACACGAACATCGTTAAATCATTCTTAAAACTATCCGGAAGAACCTGAGGAGGGGCTATCCCTCGTTCATCTTTCATTCATGATTCCATAAAGTTTGAGCGCTGCGATGCGACGGGGGAAGGGCGGCAAGCCTTGTTCTGCAAGGCTTTGTATGGTTTACTTTGAAGGGACGGGTTGCGCCTCCCCCTTTTGGCCCGCCTTCATCTGTCATGTTTTCATTTTTATGTCATCACAAATTCTGATTCCGTTTTTTGCGGGCTGTCTGATTTTTTTGTCCCCGGCAGCCACGGCACAAGAAACCCGCCCGAATCACCCGTCCATGATTCGGCCCGCGACCGATGCCGTCACGGAATCGGAACTCTCGTTGGCGCGGGATTTTGTCAGCCGCATTTCCGCAGGATTCGCCCGGGCCGATAAAATACTGGCCGCCGGGAACACCGCCACCGCCCGCAAAACAGGCAATATCCTGCCGGAAGGGGAAATGTTACTGTTCCGGGTCCGTCTGGAAAGGGGATTGATGCTGGATGCCCCCCTGACGGGGCGGGTACAGGGCGGCGATATTGTCCTGTCGCTGCGCGATTTTGTCGCCGCGCTGGAATTCCCGATTACCTTCACCGCCGACGGAATGTCCGCCACGGGCTGGTATATACGCGAAAACAAAATTTTTACACTGGACACCAAGGCGCGTGAAATCCGTACCGATCAGGGGGTTTTTCATCTGCCGCAAGATGTCCGGATTGAAGACGGCGATATTTTCATTGCCAGCGACATGCTGGCGCAATGGTTCGGATTCTCGCTCAGGCCTGAGCCGGGTTCGCTGGAGCTCTATCTCAAGACGCCTGTGCCATTGCCGATTCAAGAGCGTATGGCCCGACAGGGGCGGGATTACAAAACCGCCCGGACCGGGCCCCCGGTTCTGCCGCGGGCCCATGACGATCCTGGCCCGGTTGCCGTGCCGTTTGTCGATGTCGCGACGCGCACAACGCTTGATCGTCCCGGAGAAGGCAAGAACCGCCATCAATCGAGCGCATCCGTCCGGACCGCCGGGGATCTGGCCTACGGGACATTGACCACCCAGTCCCAAATCGATAATGAAAACAGGCTTTCCAGTTTCCGTGCCAATTATCGGCAGGATTCACTGGTCCCGGAATTATTGGGGCCGCTGCGGGCGCGCCGCTTTGAAATCGGCGATTTGTCCACCGTGCGCATGGCGCTGCAAAACGGCAGTCTGGAACAAGGTGTGCGCGTGACCAATGTGCATCCGCAACGCAGCTATTTGCGCCCTTCGACGAGCATCACCGGCACGGCATTTCCCGGATGGGATGTCGAGCTTTACCGGGAAAACCAGTTTCTCGGCATGGCCACCGTCGGTGACGACGGGACCTATAGCTTCGACCAGATATCGCTTTTCAGTTCTGACAACACGTTTCGCGTCGTCATGTACGGACCGCAAGGAGAAGTGCGCGAGGAAAATCTCTATATTCCGGTCGATACAAAACACCTCTCCGATATCGGCAGCGCCTATGATATTTCACTTTCCCGGCAAAATACGCAGACCTACCGCAAAAACGCCCGCGACAACGAAGATACAGGTGCGCCGCACCTGAGCGCCCTGTACGAACACCCGCTCGGGGAGGGCAGCATCGGCCTGATCGGAACGGATATACGGCAACGCGATGGCGAACATGTCGGCACGCTGCATGCCGGAATATCCACAACGCTGGCCCAGACATTGGTGAACATCAATACCGCCCTGGACAATTCCGGTGAGATGGCAGCGGAAATTGTCGCCAGGCGCAAAATCCGCCAGCATGAAATTCGTAATGAAATCGAACTGGCGACGGATCGGTACGATATCGGCGCACAACAAAAATCCCGTGAAATATTCACTGAAAGACTGGATATAACCGGACCCTTTCCCTTGTTCACCGCAATGCGCCCGCGATACAACACCAGCCTCAAATACACCGTCGATTCCGACGGGGACAGCAGCACGGATGCCACCGCCGGATTGAATGCATCGTGGAACCGGATGGCGCTGGGCCAGCAATTTCATTATAATGTGGGCTCATCAAACACCGATGGCCAGTTGCGCGGCACCACAACGCTTTCGGGCAACGCCGGATTGAACCGCCTTCGCCTTGTAACCGAATACGACATCGCGCCTGCGCATCACCTCACCCGTGTCATCGCCAGCGGTCAGCGTTATCTGGATACAAATCTGGAGGCCGGGATCGATCTGGCGCACCAGTTGGCACCGCGTTTGAGCGAAGCGGGATTTTATCTGAACTGGGACGCCGGATTCGCCCGCCTTTCGCCGGAAATGCGCTATAACTCAGACAACGATCTCACCGCGATTCTGAGTACACGTTTTGGCATTACCCACGATCCGCAACAAAAACAGTTTCAAATGTCCGACCGCCCGGTTTCAACCTATGGCGGACTGAGCGCCTTTGTCTTTCTCGACAGGGATGGTGATCTTGCCTTTGGCCCCGGCGACGAACCCCTGCCTGATATTGTCGTGCAGGCCCCGCAAAATAGCGGCCATATCGTCACCGGAAAGGATGGCTATGCGTCCTTCACCCGGATGAACAATCTGCGCCTGACAGATGTTTTCATCGATACGGAAAGCTTGCCCGATCCACTGTGGATTTCGGCCTTCCCCGGCCAATCCATCCTGCCGCGTGAGGGGCATATGCACGAAATGCGTTTCCCCGTTCATATCTCCGGTGAAATCGACGGTACGGTCTACGCGCAAAATGACGCCGGACAAAACCGCCCGATACGCGGCATAAGATTGCATCTGCTGTCGCCGGACGGGCAGAAAAAAATGAGCGTTGTTTCAGAACAGGACGGATTTTTTCTCTTCACGCGCATCCCGCCGGGTCGTTATTATCTGACCGTTGACAATTCAGGCCTTGATGAAAGGCACATGGCAGGTCCGGCGGCCCAACCCGTCGATATCGGCTATGAGGGGACAACGCTCTATAGCCAGAATATCTATCTGAAAGAAAACAGCAGGAATATTGCCTTCGAGATCATTGCCGATTCCGGCACAAACGCACAGACCGGAACACGCGCCTTAAATCTGGGGCGCTATAAATCGCAAATGGCAATGGGGTTGGCGTGGTTTCACCTGAAGACCCGGTATGCGTCGTTGTTGCACGATGCCACATTGGTTGAAAAACCATCGGATAGCCTCGCTGCGGCACAAACAGGGATGCATACACTGCGGGTCCTGTTGCCCGGTGGCGATTTGCAGGACGCTTACAGGCGGTGCCGAATTCTGGTGGAGAACAACCTTGCCTGCGGTGTTGAAATATTGCCTGCGCCGCCGCGGGAACAGCGGGCGGTGGCGGCACAAAAAACAAACGGGTAAACCTACCTCAGGGCAGAAACATCCGGTGCGGATTCGGGGAGGATTTGTTCTGCCTGCGCCCTGATATCGGATTCCGGCTGGGCCGACGGGATCATGATTTCAACATGGCATGGCAGATTGCGCCGGGATAAAATCATACAGCGCCGCCAGCCATCTTCAAGCGTGGCCACCGTATAGCGCCGCGTTACATCCCCCGCCGCATCCGGCAGATCAAGCGGCGTCAGGCCCGATACGACGCCCTGCAACGTGTCTTTCATCCGCAGGCGGTGGACGATGTTGAGAATGCCGCCAGACGCCTGATCGGGGACACGCAGAAACACCGCCGGACGGGACGGATCCCATCCCAGAATATCCGCAGGGCGCAGAAGCGTAAACCCGATATCATGCCACCCCTTTTTCAAAATGATGTTGTGGCCGTAGACCACATCGCCTTCATGGCTGAATTCCAGATATTGCGGCAAGGGCCGCGCCGCATTCAGGGATTTTGCATCGGCAGCGGCGGCGGTCAGATAATACCGACCCGGAGGAATACGCGGCATGAGATAGAATCCATCCTGCGCGGCCTTGGCGAGAATCGGCGGAACGTCTGGATCAAAGGGCAGAAGAACAGCATCCACAAACTTGACCAGCTTTTGCGTTTCCCCGTCATCGATCAGAATGGTCCCGTCGATTTCCCCAGCAAACTGGATGGGAAAATCCATCTCGAATATTTTTCCCGGGCGCGGCAGCACGGAATTGCCGCGATTGGTGGAAATCATGAACGGATCGTCCAGAGAAGATTCATCGATATGGATATCGGTGGCGAAGTTTACCGAAAGCCCCTTCAAAATCGCATAACCTTCCGCGTTGGTTTCTTCACGCGCACGCGAATTGAGGCTTTCGAGGATAATGCCCGGCAGTGGTTCGTCCCCGGAATCGAAAATTCTGTTACCGTTTTTATCCAAAAACACGCGGCCTGAAACAATGCCCCGCCCGGTGATCCGCTCGCCCGTGATCAGCGGCATGGCATCTTCGGGCGTATTGATAAGGCTGGTGCTGATATTAAACCCGGCCGTCAGGTCATGATCGGAATCCACACGCAGGAACGGTGAAAAGCGAAATTTTTCATGCGTGTAATTCGCGCGCAATTCCGCTTCCGAATATTGCGTTTCCGGGCGATGGTTGGCACCAAGATCAACATTCAGCTTCGGTCCGGAGCGGTAATTGACATTTGCCAGATAACGATCCATCCGGCTTTCCGGGCGCAACTGGTAATCTGCGCCCGCACGCACGGATATCTTGTTGCTGATCCGTGCGCGGGTTGAAAACGCATTGACCATACGTTCTGTATCCGCGCCCGCGACCGGCGTATGCCGATCATAGGACAAGGTGTTGCTTAAAGACACACGGTTGAAACCCTGCCCCAGACCGATCGATCCGCCGTGGCGCGTGGCACCGTCAGCATATTCCTGATAATTGGCGTTTAGAAAAACATTGCCGCCGACGCCGATAGGCGGGGTATAGGTGCGTTGCGCCGAACCCAGAACATCCATCGTCACAGGATTGGCATTACCGCCGGGGGAAAAGGCGTCCGTGGCCAGCATGGTCGAAAAAGCCAGATTCCAGTCGGCAATGTTTTTACGCACCCCGACACGACCCGACATTTCCGCGGCTTCATCGACGGCAAAATTGGTATCGAGAATAAATCCGTCCCAGATGGTCGTGAAACCGGACCCCAGATAGAATTTCTGTTCCCCCGATTCCTGCACGGCATTGAAACCCGCATAGGACAAGGCATCGCCGACACGGAAATTATACTGCCCCGCCACATGCGGCGTTCCGGTATCTTGCGTGTCCTGCGGTTGGCGGCGATAGGTCGCGGTTTCGGTCATGGACACGGAAACATCATAGGTATTGTTCTGTAGCGTCAGCAATTCGGAAGTCAGGGGGATATTGATGCTTTCGCGGCGAATTTCCCCCTGATCGCCGTAGAACAGGACATCAAACTGGTTGTCCCCGGCGAAAAGCTGCACATCGGTGAATTCGTAGCGACCCGTGGAATCGACCGTGACCAGATCGATGCGTGCATTGCCGCGATACAATTCAACATCCCACCCCGGTAGCGCATTGCCGGAAATGCGCGTACTTTGGAAATTGATCCCGGAAAGCGGATTGCTGCTGACCCGGACACCAAGTTCCTGCGGGGAAAATCCGGTCAGCGGAACATCCACCGTTGCCGTATCGCCTAAAACATAGGATCTGGCCCGGAGCGGACCGAGCAGTTCCGGATCATCGCTGGTGCGCGACAGGCGCGTTGTCAGCGCATTCAGGCCGTCACGATCATCGGCGTTGATTCCCACGAAGGCGTCGTGTTTCAATACCTGGCCACTGAGCATTGCATCCGTACGATTGAGCAGGGCCATCTTTCCGCTTTCCCCGTTTCGCGCATAATTGGTGCGCAAGGATAAATCCGCAGCGCTCAGGCTGAACCAGTCGTAATCATAATCCTTGCGCGGCAACACGGCGACATTGCGGCTGGCGGGGCCGCCGCCTGCAAATTCCCGCCGCCGGGCCTGCGCGACGATGGGCAGAGGATACTGGCTGACGATGTTGAGATATTGCTGGGACACATCGTAATCAAACGTCATCGCCAGCCACGCGCCGAGTTTTTGTCCGGTGATGAACATTTCACCATCGACGATCTGGTAATCCTGCGCGGTCACGATAAACTCCTGCCCGCGCGATACGCCGCGACCGGATTTCAGATCGAGGAAGAACGGCCAGTCTTCACGCAGGAACCAGCCCTGCGCGGTTTGCGCCGATTCATCAATCGCAATCGGAAAGTTCAGCACGGTGACGAGATCGGACAGCGATAGAAAAAAATCGTCCAGACCCCTGATCGCGTAGACATCATAATCCAGCGTGTATTTTCCAACGCGGGGCCGGAATTGCATTTCCGTGCCCGGATCAATCAGCGACAGCGCCAGATCGCCCCCGCGCGGCAGAGCCGCCATATCCGGTGGCGATTCGGCGCGCACCAGCTTGCCTTTGAGTTTTTCAACGAAGTTTTTGGCCAACAGGGTTCGTTTCTGGTGCAATTCTTCCGCGCCGTCGGCGGCAAAAACCGGGCCCGACAGGCAGATGATTCCATAAAGTAGAATGTATCTGGAAATAAACGGGCGGCGCATGAACGGGAATGACTGTAATGGAAAGGAACCTTTACTGCGCATTCTGAAAGAAAAACGAATCAAATACAATTTTATTCACGACAGGGTGCGCCCAAGTCTTTGGTTATATTATGTGAATCTCATTTTAAGTATCCCTTAAGTACTTTCATGTGATATTTTAAATATGGTTGAACCAAATGTCTCAAGGAGCGAGAGAATGAAAGATCTACAGAATGTACGATACACTATTGCTGCCGTCGCGGCTGTCGCCGCGCTCGGTTTTTCAACGCAGGCCAACGCGCAAACGGCCTCAATGGATGCCACCGTGGTGGTTTCCAACCTGCTGACGCTGGTGGAAGATTCACAATTGAACTTCGGCACTATCGTCGCGTTCAAGGATACGGGCGCAAACGTGGCCACCATTGTGATGAACCCGGACGGGACGCTCGGCGCACCGGTGAACAACGCCCCGGCCGTCATTGCCGTGAAAGACAACGCTGCGGCAACGGAAGCGCAAATTACAGTGACAGGCGGGGCCGAGGGCGCATCGCTGAATATCGAGATTGACAACGTCGTTGCTCCGATCAACGGCACGGCCTTTACCCTGACCAACTGGCGGACCAGTTGGAATGGTGCCGCCGCAACAGCCCGGACCGCAGGGACACCGTGGACTCAGGTCTATCTCGATAACGCGACTGCCGGCAGTGTTCTGCAAATCGGCGCAACGCTCGGCACGGTTGCCGGTGGCGCCCAGTATGTGGACAACACCTATACCGGTTCCTTTGATGTGATCTTTTCCTACTAGGAATATTTTTCAGTTTTGACAAAAGCCCCGCCCGTGAAAAGGCGGGGCTTTTTTATTGGCGGTGTCTCAACATTGCCACAGATTCGTGATAGGATTTTCCTTCGCTGCACGACATGCAAGGAGTTTTCCGGGATGACTGCCAGAACGACATTTTTTATTGCCGCCCTGATCGCCATGGTTCTTGGCGGGACCCCCGCGCCGCAGGCGGCGGAACGGATCGATATTGCGCCACGGCGGATCGTCATGGAACCACGCGAACGCAGCAGCGATGTCACACTGATGAACCTTGGTGACAAGGACGGCACCTTCCGGATCGAGGTTTTGAATTACCGCCAGGATGAAAACGGCACCTATGCCAAGCTCGACGCCCCGCTCGACCCCGCCTTCGCGCCTGAAGACATCCTGCGCCTGTCGCCGCGCCAGTTTACATTACCTTCCGGCGGGCGCCAGAAGGTACGGTTTTCGATTCGCAAACCCGCTGACCTCACCGACGGGGAATACCGCTTCCATATTCTGGCCACGCGCATGTCCGAATTCGGCCCGCCCGCGCCCGTTGGCGAAGGGGAAAAAGACGTCGGCATGGTCATGAACATATCGACCGCCATTCCAGTGATCGTGCGCCACGGAAACACGAATGTCACCGCCACCTTAAGCGATCTTCACTATGTCGCCGCCAACGCGGATGGAAAACCGGAACTGAAAATCACCATCAACCGCACGGGCAATATCAGCACAATCGGCAGTCTCAAAGCCTACTGGCAGGCTCCGGGAAGCGAAGCCGTCGAGATCGGCAGCGTCACCAACGTGAATGTTTTCACCGAAATATCGCAGCGCCATGCGGTGATCCCCTTGAAAACCGCCCTTCAGGGAAATGGGACAATTCGCGTGGTTTACATGAACGATCAGGAACAGGCCCCCTATGCAGAAGCAAGCCTGTCACGCTAGATACGGTTTTTTAACGCTTGCCGTCTGGGTGTGCCTTGCCCCGCCGCAGGCGCAAGCGCAGACCCTGACCGAAGATGACACCCTGACCTTCGGGCATGTCGTGATGCGGGACAACAGCGCCCCCAAGGACATCGAATTGCACCCGGACGGCAGTTACACCGCCGATCCGGCCTATATCTTCTACGCCGAAGAACCACAGCTCGGGCGCTACACCATTCAAGGACAGCTTGCGAATCACCAGATGGATATCACGATCGACGTTGCCGCCACCGTTATCAGCACCGGCGGGACACCCAATTTTACCCTCGTGAACCCCTTCACCGTCCCCGCAATCGTCATCACCAACGGGCTGGGCAATGCCACGTTTGAGGTCGGCGCAACATTGCGCAGCAACGGCGACGGACAGGTTTTTCAGGATGCGAATTATCTGGGCAATTTCGACATTACCGTCGTTCCGGATTAGAAACACACCCGAACCATACCAAACGTACTGTTCCATAATAATTGTCATCCCGAGCGTAGCCGAGGGATCTGGCCCCGCTATCCACCCGAACAGATCCCTCGGCTACGCTCGGGATGACGCCCTGTTGGGCCTTGGTTCAGCCCTGATTTCCGCTTTTTCCCACAGATCATTCACGTTATGGAATTTATGTGATTGACGCTGGATTCAACTGCACTTACTCTTATAAGCAAGTGATTCGCTTAGAAAAAACGAATCGCTACCACTTCTTTTGCGGGTAATTCTCCATGCCAATCGGCACCGGGCGAACGTTCTGTTTGCCATGGGATATGAAGAAAAAGGCTATGACGTTTTGCGCGCTCAACATCATGATGTTGGGCATGGCGGCCTGCGGCCCGAATACCTCGTCATCATCATCGCGCGATACGCTGGCCGATCCCCGCACACTGGCACGTCCGGCGGGCAATGACGGAACGTTTTCAATTGATCCGCCCCCTTCGGCGAGCGCGGAAAGCGCACAACAATCCGGCCCCTTCGCGGCCATCAAACCGCTCGAGATCAAACCCGGCGGGTCGCTTGGGTCACTCGGGCTGAATCTGAAACCATTGCTTGGCGACAGTTCGCAAAACGCGGACACACGTTTCAATCGGCTTGAAAGCGCGGTCGTCGCGATGCAGGAAGACCTGAAAACACTGGCACCTTCGATGCAGCGTCTGGCGTTGATCGAACGCGATCTTGAAGATCTGGTAACGCAGCTTGAAATATTGCTGCAAGAAGAATCCGGCGCACCCGCAACACCGACCGCAGTGGTCCCGCCGCCACCGTCCCGCGACCCGCAACCCCTGACCCCGGACGCAGAAATGTCTGCCCCGGCATCCCGGCCCGAACCCGCAAATATTCCATCCGGAAACGCTGAAGAATTCAGCGGCACGGATGACGGGGCCGTGATGCAGGCAGCACCTGCGCCGCAACAGGAACACCCCCCACCAACGGGGTTGCAGGCAACATCCCTGCGGTTCGGGGAGCATGCGGACAAGACCCGTATCGTCATTGATCTGAACGGTCCGGTGACCTATCGCCACGATCTGGATAATGGCGAAAAACTTCTGGTGATTGAACTGGAAAA
The DNA here is from genome assembly GCA_964400125.1 of uncultured Micavibrio sp. Taxonomy (GTDB): domain Bacteria; phylum Pseudomonadota; class Alphaproteobacteria; order Micavibrionales; family Micavibrionaceae; genus Micavibrio. The sequence goes on from CAYNSR010000008.1 coordinate 70,693, forward strand.
GAGCGGCTGGTCCGGAGCGACATCACAAAGCGCCGCATCGCCTCTGGTTCAATCCTGGTCAACACAAAAAATGGAGGACGGCGGCACACGGCTGATTGTCGTTCTTCGCCGCGATACGACGGTGTTGCAGCACAGTCTGTTGAAACCGGACGGGGCGCAGGCGCATTACCGCCTGATGCTGGATTTGAAAAAATAACCCGGTCGCAGGCGTTTATTTTTTTCCTGCGAAGGATACGCCGTGAATCGGCTCGAGATCCGGCGGCGCATCTGACTGGGCTTCCGGGGCGGCGCGCTGGAAGGCCGCCAGCGCCATGCAGTTTTCCTCGATCCGGCGGCAAAGCGGCAAGTCCTGAACCGGCAGCCGATAACGCCGCAGATTATACATCTGCGGCACCAGACACAAATCCGCCATGCTGACGCGATCCCCCAGAACATATTTACCGTACCAGCCCCGTTCGCGCAGCAACGTTTCAATCGCAACCATGCCTTCCATCGCCCAATGGGCGTACCATTCGTTCTTTCCCGCCTCATCGACACCGAATTTTTCACTGAGATGTTTCAGCACCTTGAGATTGGTGAGCGGATGGATATCGGTCGCGACATTCATGGAAATCTGGCGGATATAGGCCCGTTCCTGCGCGTTGCCGTGCAACAGCGTCGGTTCGGGTTCGATCTGGTCGAGGTATTCGAGAATGGCAATGGATTGCGTCAGGGTAAAATTGTCATGCACCAGCGTTGGCACTGCCGCCATCGGATTAATCAGGCGGTACATTTCATGAAACTGTTCGCCCTTGGCCAGATGCACCGGGATCGTTTCAAAGGCAAGCCCCTTCATATGCAAGGCAATGCGAACCCGGTAAGCGGTGGATGAGCGGAAATAACTGTAGAGGGCTATCATGTCGCCACAACCTTTTGTTCAATCGCGCCGAAGATGCTGTACCCGTTTTCGTTCTTCATCTCGATACGGATGATATCGCCGGTCGACATAAACGGCGTACTCGCCGCCCCGGTTTCAATTTTTTCAATCATGCGTATCTCAGCCAGACAACTGACCCCGGAGTTTCGGTCGCGGTTGGAAACCGTCCCGGAACCGATGATCGTTCCCGCGCACAGGGGCCGCGTTTTTGCCGCATGGGCAATCAAAACGCCAAAATCAAACTGCATATCGACCCCGCAATTGGGCCGACCGACGATCCGGCCATTAAGAGTCGCAATCAGCGGCAGATGCAATTTATTACCGCGCCAAAGATTTCCAAGCGCCTCCGGCGTGACTGCCACGGGTGAAAATGCGCTCGGCGGCTTGCTCTGGAGAAAACCGAATCCCTTGGCCAGTTCGGCGGGAATCAGGTTGCGCAGCGAAATATCGTTCATGAGCATGACGAGAACAATATGCTTTCCGGCATCGGCGGCACTGATCCCCATCGGGACATCATCGACGATGACGGCGATTTCTCCTTCGAAATCGACCCCGCATTCATCATCGGGAACGGGAATATCGTCCTGCGGCCCGAGAATGGTATCGGATACGGCCTGATACATCAGCGGATCATGCAGGAATTCCGGCGGCATTTCCGCACCGCGCGCCTTGCGCACCAGTTCGACATGATTCAGATAGGCGCTGCCGTCGACAATCTGGTAAGCACGGGGCAGCGGCGCGGCGCAGGCGGCGGGATCGAATGGTAATATCCCGGCGGCAATACCGGATTCAAGATCGGTGAAGAGTTGCCGCAAATCCGGCGCGGCCATCCGCCAGTGATCGAGGGCGTATTGCAGCGTCGGTGCAATATCCCCGGCGGGAACACAGCGCGACAGATCGTCGCCAACCACCACCAGCCTGCCATCACGCCCATTTTTTAACGACGCGAGTTTCATGATGCCCTTGCGCTATCCTCCAGAACCCCGCGACGGATCTGGTCGAGTTCGATCGATTCAAACAATGCCTTAAAATTCCCTTCCCCGAAACCTTCATTGCCCTTGCGCTGGATGATCTCAAAGAAAATCGGGCCAATCGCGTCTTTGGTGAAAATTTGCAGCAATAATCCCTGCCCTTCCGTCGGCGCGCCGTCCAGAAGGATATTGAGGGACTTGAGTTTTGCAACATCTTCGCCATGACCGGGAACGCGTTTGTCGAGCATTTCGTAATAGGTCTCCGGTGTTTTCTGAAACTGCATGCCGGAGGAGCGAAGCATCTCGACCGTCTTGTAAATATCGTCGGTGCCAAGGGCGATATGCTGGATTCCTTCACCGTTATAACGCTTCAGGAATTCGGCGATTTGCGATTTGTCGTCGGAGGATTCGTTTAGAGGGATACGAATCTTGCCGCACGGGCTGGTCATGGCGCGGGATTTCAGGCCTGTGAGTTTCCCTTCAATATCGAAATAACGAATTTCGCGGAAATTAAAAATATCCTCATAATATTTGGCCCAGACATCCATATTGCCGCGATGAACGTTGTGGGTCACATGATCGATATAGGTAAAGCCAACTCCTGCGGGGGCCTTGTCATCGCCTGTGAAATGAAAATCGCGTTCATACAGGCCGTCATCGTCGATGAAATAGATCAGGCAGCCGCCAATCCCCTTGATCGCCGGGATATCGGGGCCCATCGACCCGCCATGATCTCCGGCAGCCTCTGCGCCGCGGGCAAGCGCATCCGCGTAGGCGGTGGCGGCATCCTTGACACGAAAGCCCATAGCGCTGGCACCGGAGGTATGGATCGCCTGAAACGCACCGGACTGACCTGTGGTTTCATAATTCAGCAGGAAATTCACCCCGCCCTGACGGTACAAAACCACATTGCGCTCTTTGTGTCTGGCCACGGACGTAAAGCCAAAATCAGCGAAGAGTTTTTCAAGGATGGTCGGTTTGCCAGTATATTCGATAAAGGCAAAACCGTCCGTGCCCAGCGGATTTTCAAAAAGGTCGGCCATTGTTTTTCTCCCTGTTTATGACAGGAGGAAAGGTAGGCAATTGCAGACCCAAGATCAATGTTCAGTGCAATATGTCATAAGGCATAACGTTATAGAAAAGCATAGCTTCCGGTCCGTGCCGCTTTTACCATTGCGCAGAAGAAAATGAATCGCTTTAATGCACCCAGATTCACTCTCCCCCGCCGCAGGATCGCATTATCATGCTCAACGGAAAAACTGCCCTTGTTACCGGATCGACCAGCGGAATCGGCCTTGGCGTGGCCCGTGCGCTGGCCGGAGCGGGTGCCAATGTGGTCCTCAACGGGCTGGGCGATGCAAGTGAGATCGAAGAAACCCGCGCCGCCATCGAGTCCGATTTCGGAATCACCGCGACCTACGACCCCGCCGATATGACGAAACCGGACCAGATCCGCGCCATGTGCGCCAAAGCCGTTGCACAATTCGGCGTGGTGGATATTCTGGTCAATAATGCGGGCATCCAATTCGTCAGCCCCATCGACCAGTTCCCCGAGGAAAAATGGGACGCGATCATCGCCATCAACCTGAACAGCGCCTTCCATACCACCAAGGCCTGCCTGCCGGGGATGCGGGAAAAAGGGTGGGGCCGGATTATCAATATCGCCTCGGCGCACGGTCTGGTGGCCTCACCTTTCAAATCCGCCTATATCGCCGCCAAGCACGGGATGGTCGGCATGACCAAGACCATCGCGCTGGAAACAGCCACGGATAACATTACCTGCAACGCCATCTGCCCGGGCTATGTCAATACGCCGCTGGTGCAGAACCAGATCAAGGATCAGGCAAAGGTCCACGGCATTTCAGAGGCTGAGGTCGTCGAAAAAATCATGATGCAACCGCAACCCACAAAAAAATTCGTTGAAACTGCCGATTTAGGGGCGCTCGCGGTTTTCCTGTGCAGCGATGCCGCCCAGAATATCACCGGCACGGCCCTGCCCGTCGACGGGGGATGGACCGCGCGATGAACAGACACAACGCCCCCGGCAACTATGAAGCCATCGCCAGAGAAGAACGGCAGGCTAAAAAAATGGTGAAGGCCGGGTTGATGGCCGCCTTTGGCGGCGGCGTCGGCCTTGCGACATGGTTGTTGCAAAGAATCTTCTCCGGCCTGACGTCATCGGATTCCACGAATGCCATGATCGATACAATCTGCCTGATGCTGATAGCCTATGCCGTTGTGATTTTTGCCAGTTTCATCTTCCTGCGCAACTGGGTGCTGAAAATCAATATGATCATGGTTTATGCGGTAATCCCGGGGATTTTGCTGAAACTGTTCATGGATATGAACTGATTTTTGCGAGATCGCCGCATCGGGGGATGGGAACTTTTCACGAACGGGTTTTACGCAATCCTCTTACGCATCCGCAGCATGGATCATCCCTTGTTTACAGCGTGATTTCGGCATAGTTTCCCGACAAAATCGCGTATACTGGCGCAGTTGAATTCTGATACTGAAGGACGACATCATGGCACCGGCCCAACACCCGCTGATTGCACAGGCACAAAAATCCCTCCCCGCAAAAACGCCCGCCCTGCAAAAGGAATTTACCGCCAAATTCCATGCTGAATGGACGCGCGAAGACCTCGACCGGATGGATGTCATCACCTTGCAACGCACGACGCAACTGCACTGGGACATGATGCATGACCGCAAACCTGGAAAGGCGCTGGTCTGCGTGCACACCCCGGCAACGGACAAGGGCGGCTGGCCGCTGCACCGGACCGTGATTGATTTCGTTGACGACGACATGGCCTTCCAGATCGATTCGATTACGGCGGAACTGACCCATTTTGGCCAGACGATCGACCTGATCGTCCATCCGTTGATTCATGTAAAGCGCAATAAAAACGGCGATATCAGCACCATTGAAAACAAACCCGGGCCGGGCCTGAACGCACAATCGCATGTTCATATCCAGTTGACCCGCATGCTGACTGCGGCGCAATGCAAGGCATTGCAAGCCCGTCTGGAACAAATCGCCAGCGATTCCCGCTACGCGACCGGAGACTGGCTGGCAATGCGCGAAAAACTGCGCGACGGGCAGAACGCGCTGAGCCGCGCACCGAAAACATTTTCTGCCGATGCAATCGGGGATTATCGGGACTTCCTCGATTATCTTTATAAGGACAATTTCACCCTGCTCGGCTACCGCGAATATCGCTACGAAAAGGATAAAAACGGCAAAGCTGTCGCCAAAGCCGTAAAAAACTCCCATCTCGGACTGCTGCGGCACGAGGTTAAAACCGAAATCATGGCGGAAGGGGTCGATATTCTGCCTACGAATCTTGCCAAGCTTGGCAAGGACAAAGCCTTGCTGCATGTCTTCAAGCTCGGCAAAAAATCGACCGTTCACCGCCGCGTCCCTCTGGATGCGGTGATGGTGCGCCTGTTCGATGAAAAAGGGAAACATACCGGGGAGGCGATTTTTGTTGGCCTCTTTACGTCCGTGACATACTCCCGCAGTATTCGCGACATCCCCTATCTCAGCCGCAAGACCACGATGGTCATGGACCGCGCAAGATTTGAAACGGGCAGTCACGGCCACAAGGCCCTGTCGCATATCCTTGAAAAATATCCGCGGGACGAACTATTCCAGATCGACCCGGATACGCTCTACGACTACGCCATATCCATCATGCGGTTGCAGGAGCGCCAGCGCATCGCCCTCTACACGCGGGTCGATATGTTCGAACAATATATTTCCTGCCTCGTCTACGTTCCACGCGACCGCTACGACACCCAGTTGCGCATGAAAATACAGGCTATTCTGGAGCAAGACCTGAACGGGAAATGTCACGATTTCTATACCACGCTTGACGATTCTCCGCTGGCGCGCGTCATGTTCATCGTAACACTGAACAAATCTGGCGCGCCAAAATTCGATCGCGAAGCCATTGAACTGAAGTTGCAGGAAGCGGGTCGCGCATGGGCTGAAAAAATCGCCGAGGCCTTTTCCGCAAAACTGGAGGATGACGAGGCTATTGCCGATCTGGTTGCGCGCTACGGCGATGCCTTCCCTTCATCCTACCGCGAAACATACGAAGCCAAGCAATGCGTCCACGACATCTTCCAGATTGAAAAAGCCCTGAACAGCAACGATCTGGAAATGGATCTGTACCGTCCGGGAACCGATGCCGGACACCAGTTGCGCCTGAAGCTATTTCGTCCCGGCGCGCCGGTGGTTTTATCCGACATCCTGCCGATCCTTGAAAACATGGGTCTGCGCGTTATCGCCGAATTGCCTTTTGCCGTTACCCCGGCGGGAAGCGCGCAGACGGTCTGGATCCACGACTTCCAGATGGATATGCCCGAAGCCATAGGGAAAAAAGCCATCGATGTCGACGCCATCAATGAAAATGCTGAAGAATTGCTGTTGCATATATGGCACGGCGATGTTGAAAACGACAACCTGAACCGTCTGGCCATCACCGCAGCTATGCCGTGGCGCGATATTATCGTGATGCGCGCCTATGTCCGTTACATGCGGCAGGGGAAAACCGCTTTTTCAAAAACCTATCTGGAAAAGGCGATGACCGATCACCCGGCTATCGCAAGATTGCTGGCCGACCTGTTCCATGCGCGCCTGAACCCGGCTCTGGCTCAAAAGGGCGAGACAGGAAAGGCGGACAAAATCATGACCGCGATAGAAACGGCGCTGAACGATGTGACATCTCTGGATCAGGACCGCATCCTGCGGGCGATTACGGCGATGATTTCCGGTACATTGCGCACCAACGTCTTCCAGACTGATGCGCAGGGGCAGCCAAAACCCTATATGTCCTTCAAGCTGGACAGCGCCGCAATCCCGGACATTCCGGAACCGCGTCCATATCGTGAAATCTGGGTCTATTCACCGCGCATGGAAGGGGTTCACCTGCGCGCCGACCGCATTGCGCGGGGCGGCATACGCTGGTCCGACCGCAACGAGGATTTCCGTACCGAAGTGCTGGGCCTGATGAAGGCGCAGCAGGTGAAAAACGCCGTCATCGTGCCGATGGGCGCAAAAGGCGGCTTTATCGTAAAAAATCCGCCCGTCAGCGCCGGACGCGCCGCCATGCAGGAAGAAGGCATTGCCTGCTATAAATATCTGGTACGCGGCCTGCTTGATATCACCGACAACCGGATCGGCAAAAAAATCGTTCCCCCGCGCGATGTCATCCGCCACGATGGCGACGACCCATATCTGGTCGTCGCAGCCGACAAGGGAACAGCGACATTTTCGGATATCGCCAACGGGCTGGCGGCGGAATACAATTTCTGGCTCGGCGATGCCTTTGCCTCCGGCGGATCGGTCGGATACGACCACAAGAAAATGGGCATTACCGCGCGCAGCGCATGGGAATCGGTCAAGCGCCATTTCCGCGAACTAGGCACGGACATCCAGACGACCGATTTCGACGTCATCGGCGTCGGCGACATGGCGGGCGATGTTTTTGGCAACGGCATGCTGCTGTCGCGACATATCCGCCTGATTGGGGCCTTCAATCATGTACATATCGTTTGCGACCCGGACCCGAACCCGGAAACCAGCTTCGCAGAGCGCGAACGCCTGTTCCGTGAAGTCAAGGGATGGGACCATTACAACACCAAAATCATGTCCAAAGGCGGACGCATTTACAGCCGGTCGGACAAAAGCCTGACCCTGACCCCTGAAATTATGGCGCGCTTTGGCATCGCCAGAGAAAAAATAACGCCGGAAGAACTGATGAGCGCGATGCTGCGGACACAGACGGATTTGCTGTGGTTCGGCGGAATTGGGACCTTTATCAAGGCCAGCGGCGAAAGCCATGCGGATGTCGGCGACAAGGCTAACGACCCGGTGCGCATCGACGCGCCGGAAATCTGTGCGAAAGTGATCGGCGAAGGCGCCAATCTCGGCTGCACCCAGAAGGCGCGCGTCGAATATGCGACGATGGGCGGGCGAATCAATGCCGATTTCATCGACAATTCCGGCGGGGTCAATTCTTCCGACGTCGAGGTCAATATAAAGATTGCCATGACCGATATCATGAACAATCCGGCCAATAAAATGGATATCAAAAAACGTAACGACCTGCTGGTCAAAATGACCGGCGAGGTCGCAGCACTGGTCCTGCGCAACAACTACCAGCAGGGGCAGGGAATCAGCCTGATGACCTTGCAAGCGACCAGAACGATCGTCACCGACGCCCAGTTTATTCGTGATCTGGAACAAACGCAGGGCCTGAAACGCAAACTTGAAAACCTGCCCGACGAAACGGAAATAGAACGCCGCCGCGCCGCCGGACTCGGTCTGGTCCGCCCGGAGCTGTGCATCGTGCAATCCTATGCCAAAATCGCCTACACCAAGGAATTGCTGGCGAGCGATATTCCAGATCAGCCGGAGATGAAGGACTTTCTCGTCAGCTACTTCCCCAAACCGCTACAGGAAAAATACACATCTTACCTGATCGGCCACCAGCTCGGCCGCGAGATCATCGCGATGCGCATCGCCAACAGCATCGTCAACCGCATGGGGTCAACCTTCATCAAATCCCGCATGGATACGACCGGGGCCAGTTGCGCCAACGTCGTTCGGGCGTTTCTCGTCGCCCGCGAAGCATTCGGCCTGCGGAATTTATGGGACAGGATCGAGGCGCTGGATGGAAAAATTCCGGCAATGGTGCAGTTGAATGCGATGATGGAACTGCAACAAACGTCCGGGCGGGCGATTACATGGCTCCTGACCCGTCAGGGGCGCACACCGGATTTGTCAAAGGACATTCCGGTATTCCGCGAAAAAATCGAAGAGCTCCGCGCCGGGGCGGAAAAAGCCATGACCGCAAACATGAAAATTACCGCTGCCGCGCGTTACGAACAGGCGATTGCGGACGGCATGCCGCGCGATATTGCGCGTGATTTGTCGATTCTGCCAGTGCTTGATTCTGGATTTGATATCCTCCGGGTCGCCACCGAGCGCAAGAGCGATATTATCACCACGGCCAAGGCGTATTTTGTCGCCGGGGAAGATTTCTGCATCGACCGTCTGCGCATTGCCTCGGCGCTGATTCCTGCCAATGACCGCTGGTCGCAGGAAGCCAAGACAGGATTGCTGGAACAACTGAATGCGGTTCAAGCAACGCTGGCGCAAAAGGGGCTGAAAGATCCGGCTTCGAAAAATGTGGCCGCGACGGCGCAGCCGTTTCTGGAATCCATCCTGTCGGACGGCGCGCCGGACATGGCCCGCCTGATGATCGCGGTCCAGCGTTTGCAGCAAATGGCGGGATAGCTTAAAACCCGGAAAATACCGCGGCAAGGGCGACGATCAACCCGAAATCGCGGCTGGAACGGAAGATCGCCAGCGAACTCGCGGGGTCCTCCGGAGACCACTGGTATACCTGCCAGTATAATTGCAGGGCTGCCGCGCCGAGGAACAGGAAAGCGCCAGCGCCCGCCCCGGTCAGCGCAAATGCCGCCAGCAACAAAACGCAAGTCATTGCGTAGAATCCAGCCACCCAGATTTTGCTTTTGACGCCGAAACGGATTGCCGTCGATTTGATCCCAACCCGCATATCGTCTTCACGGTCCTGATGCGCATAGATGGTGTCGTAACCCAGCGTCCAGAAAAATCCGGCCACATAAAGCAGGATCGCCGCCGGAGAAACAGTGCCAGTGACTGCCGCCCACCCCATCAATGCGCCGAAATTGAACGTCACACCCAAAAAGGCCTGCGGCCACCAGATGATCCGCTTCATATACGGATAGACGACCACCAGAAAGAGCGACAATACGCCCAGCCCTATCGCCACCCGATCCAGTTGCAGCAACACAGAAAGACCCAGGAAAAGCAACACGACCAGAAAAACTACGCCCTGCCGGGGGCTGAGCGCACCGGAGGCTAGCGGCCTGCCCCGGGTGCGCGTCACGTGCGCATCGAGGTCGCGGTCCCACAGATCGTTAATCACGCACCCCGCCCCGCGCATGATGACCGCGCCGAACGCAAACAGTACGACAAGCACGCCGCCCTGCCGGTCCAGCCCCGCGAAACCGCCTGAGGCCAGCACGATCGACCACCACCCCGGCAGCAGCAGCAACCACGTCCCGACCGGACGATCAAGCCGCATCAACAGCGCATAAGGCCGCATCGCGGCAGGTAGCCGCGTGATCCACCCTGTCATCTTGATATCGGTATGGGTCATGGTTTTTTCTATCATGCGGAACCGCGACACTGAAAGGAAAAATCCGGACAAGATGACAAGACCGAAGGCTTCATGCTAGAAACCCCGGATGGACAAGAATGATTATTTCAAACTACCGCGCCTGTTTGTCGATTCCTCGCTAGGGCCGGGGCAGAGCATTCCCCTGAACGCCGATCAGGCGCATTATTTCAAAACCGTCCTGCGCCGCGACAACGGCCAGCCCGTGCGCCTGTTTAACGGGCAGGACGGCGAATGGCTTTGTCATTTACAAGATCTCGGGAAAAAATCCGGACTGGCGGTTGCGGCGGATCAGATCAAACCGCAACCCGCCCCGTCGCCCGGCGTTCACCTTTATTTCGCCCCCATCAAAAAGGCCCGCATGGACTGGCTGGTGGAAAAAGCGGTTGAGTTGGGGGCGACGCATTTGCACCCGGTCATCACCCGGAACACCGAAATCCGCGATATCAACGACAAACGCCTGCGCCAGCAGATTTTCGAGGCGGCGGAACAATGCGAAAGGCTGGACATGCCGGTGCTGTGCGCGGGCGAAAAGCTTTTTCACCTGCGCGGCGATGTCCCGATGCTGGCCTGTCTTGAACGCGGTCCCGTACGGTCCATCGCGCAAGCCATCCCTGAAACCGGGCCTGTTTCGATCCTGATCGGTCCTGAAGGTGGTTTCACCGCCGCAGAAGCCTCATGGATCACGGAACAACCGGGCTGGACCCCCGTTTCGCTGGGCCCGCGCATTTTACGGTGTGAAACAGCCGTCTGCGTCGCCCTGAGCGCCTGCCTGTTCAAAAACACCCCGGGATAAGCCGTCCGGATTATCTTGCATCGCCGTGCCGTGAACGGTATCTGTAGAAAAAAGGGTGTGTATCATGACGGAACAAGAACACAAAATCGCCCCTGCGGGCGGTCTGAACCCGTTTCAGGCCCTGACCCGTCTGTCGCATGCGATCACGGCCATTGATTACCTGCTGGACCAAAAACCCGGCTCCCCGCGTCTGCCGCAACTGAAACGGCGTATCGTCTATGCCCGCAATACGCTGGTGGTGGCGCTCCAGCTCTGGCAGGGCGATGTGCTCGAGCGACTAGCCCAATCCGGCGGCAGTTTTTATGTCTATTGCATGATCGATGCCGAAAGGCTCGCCTTCCTGCGCCGCATGCGTCCGGCGCTGGAATTCACGGCAGAGGAAATCCGTTCCATCGACAAGGATCTGGGCGCGTTTGACCATGTGATTCCGCTGGTGGAACAGGCCATGGAGGATGTCATCCTGTACGCGACGGAAAACCGCCACTCATTAATTATGGCAAAAGAAGCGTTGGCACCGGGCGCCTTCCCGGATGTGATCGAACACAAAACCCTGAAGCTGCCCGCGGAAGAAGGCATTCCCGCATCTTCTAACCGGGGCCGGGGCGGATAATCCGGGCGGGGCGAATTGCCCTTTCCTCTTGCAATATTTCACTTTTCCGGTGTATCAAGGGCCGTGCGGCGTGCCCGAATCCAACATATTGATTCTGCGGCATTCTGTCGGTGTTTATGTGAGAGACCACCCCTTTCAGCAGTCAGTAGAAATCATGCTTCGTTTCCTGTCGTTTACCGTTCTGGCAACCCTCGCTCTGGTTTTCCTTCCCGATCCGGCCTGGGCCGATGCCCAGAACTGGCAACTGGGCTTCCAGAAAGCGGCAACGCCGGTCGCACGCGAATTGCACGATTTTCACAATATGCTGATGGTCATCATCACCGGGATCGTCCTGTTTGTTTTCGGCCTGCTGTTCTTCGTTATGATCCGCTTCAATGCCCGCGCCAACCCGGTCCCGTCAACCACCACCCATAACTGGTTGCTGGAAGTTCTGTGGACGGGGATTCCGGTCCTGATCCTGATCCTGATCGCGGTCCCGTCTTTCAGCCTGTTATACTTCATGGACCGGACGAAAAATCCGGACATGACCCTGAAAGTCACAGGGTATCAATGGTACTGGGGCTATGAGTACCCCGATTACGGCGATATCAGCTTTACATCCAATATGATCCCGGACGGCGAAATCGATAGCGACAAGCAACAACGCCGCCAGCTTTCAACCGATCATCCGGTCGTCCTGCCGGTCGATACCAACATCCAGATTCTGGTGACCGCCGCCGATGTGCTGCACAGTTTTGCGGTCCCGTCTTTCGGGGTCAAAATCGACGCCGTACCGGGCCGCACGAACGAAACCTGGACCAGAATCGACGAACCGGGCGTGTATTACGGCCAGTGTTCGGAACTCTGCGGCACGGGCCACGCCTTTATGCCGATTGAAATCCACGCCGTCAGCAAGGAAGAGTTTTCCCGGTGGGTGGTCGCACAGGGCGGCACGATGCCCGCAGCACCGGAACCGGTTATTCTCGGCGGAGAAAAAACGGAAACGGCCCCTGACGCCGGGACTACGCGATAACGAACCGACTTTCCAGCAAGCTTAATCAACAAGGTGCGATTATGAGTACAGCTCACCCAGATGTTCATACCGGTCACGACCACAGCCATGGCGATCATGCACACGATCACAAGCCGGGATTTTTCATGCGCTGGTTCTGCTCGACCAACCACAAGGATATCGGCACGCTGTATATCATCTTTTCTATCGTCGCCGGGATCATCGGTGGCGGTTTTTCGATGCTGATGCGCTACGAACTCCAAAACCCCGGCCTGCAACTGGTGGCCGACGGGCAGATGTGGAACGTGTGGATCACAGCACACGGCCTGATTATGGTTTTCTTCGTCGTCATGCCCGGGCTGATCGGCGGGTTCGGTAACTGGTTTCTGCCGATTATGATCGGCGCGCCGGATATGGCTTTCCCGCGACTGAACAATATTTCATTCTGGCTGCTGGTTCCTGCACTGCTGCTGCTTGCCGCATCAGCGTTTGTCGGGTCCGGGGCCGGAACGGGGTGGACGGTATATCCACCCCTGTCCGCTGCATTGTCGCCACATGACAATATGTCGGTCGATATGGCGATCTTCGCGCTTCACCTTGCGGGTGCCAGTTCGATTCTGGGCGCGGCCAATTTCATCACCACCGTCTTCAACATGCGCGCCCCCGGCATGACGCTGCATAAAATGCCGCTTTTCGTCTGGGCGATGCTGGTCACCGCTTTCCTGCTGGTTCTGGCCGTGCCTGTGCTGGGCGGGGCCATTACCATGCTGCTGACCGACCGCAATTTCGGCACCGGCTTCTTTGACCCGGAAAAAGGCGGCGACCCGCTGTTATACCAGCACCTGTTCTGGTTCTTCGGTCACCCGGAAGTGTACATCATGATTCTGCCGGCCTTCGGCATCATCAGCCAGATCGTTTCGACCTTTTCCAAGAAACCGATCTTCGGCTATCTCGGCATGGCGTATGCCATGATTGCGATCGGGGCGGTCGGATTCGTCGTCTGGGCGCACCATATGTTCACCGTCGGCCTTGATGTCGATACGAGAGCCTATTTCACGGCAGCGACACTGATTATCGCCGTACCGACCGGGATCAAGATTTTCTCGTGGATCGCGACCATGTGGGGCGGATCGATCGAATTCAAAACGCCGATGCTCTGGGCGCTCGGGTTTATCGCTCTGTTCACCGTAGGCGGCGTCACCGGCGTGGTTTTGGCCAATGGCGGAATGGATATAGCCCTGCATGACACCTATTATGTCGTGGCACATTTCCACTATGTTCTGTCGCTGGGGGCCGTGTTTGCCCTGTTTGCCGGTTTTTATTACTGGATTGGTAAGATGTCGGGGCGGCAATATCCGGAATTTCTGGGCAAGGTGCATTTCTTCCTGACCTTTATCGGCGTCAACATGATTTTCTTCCCGCAGCATTTTCTCGGCCTTGCCGGGATGCCGCGCCGTTACCCGGATTATCCGGATGCCTATGCGGGATGGAACGAAATCTCTTCCTACGGCGCGTATCTTGCCGGGGCGGCGACATTATTGTTTATCTTCATCGTCTTCTACACCCTGTTCTTCGGACGTCGGGTCGAAGGCAATTACTGGAACGTCCAGCCGCAATGCATGACTCTGGAATGGACGCTGCCTTCGCCGCCGCCGTTCCACCAGTTTGAAATTCAGCCGCGGATGCGATAAGCGGGCACAGACCTATTTAAAACCCCCGGCGCGATCCGGGGGTTTTTGCTTTTCCACGGCCTGTTATGCTAGGAAATATCATGGCCAAAGACCCCGTCCCCCATGATGTCATGACGATGCTAATTGCCCTTGCCCACAGGCGCGACGGCAATGCGCAGGCACGGCGTATCCGTTTTGAGGCCGTTTTTTCGGCCTGCAACGGCCAGATCGCGGATCATCCGGAAATTGCACTGACCTGGCTGTGGAAACTGCACGGCGGCGTGACGCAGCCCCGGCAGGCCAGCATCCGAAAATCCTGCCGCGCGGCCTTTTCCATTGCAACGCGGCAAAGCCCGGAACAAACGATGCTCCTCGCCGTTGCCCTGATGAATCATTCCCCTGATGACGGCAAACTGCAATGCTGTGCTGCCAGAGCTTTTGTGAAAGCCTTTGATCGGGCGCTTGAAAACGATCCGCGCACGGACCGCAGCGCCACTTTCGCCAACAGGGCCTTGCGGCAAATCGGGGGTGGAGAACAGGCACAGCGACTGGCGGATACGATCTTCCGGCGTCTGGTAAGCCGTCGATACGGGGAAGAGTCCCAAGATATCTTTCCGCTGCACAAACCATTTTGACATAAATATCCTGCCGTGCTAGATCTGCACCATACATAAAAAACGAAAAACAGGGGCAATAACCACCATGGAACACGATCATTCCGCAAACACGCTCAATCTTCTGGAAGACCTTGCCAGAGAGGCAAAAAAAAAGGGGGCCAGCGCCTTTGCCTTCAGCCATGGTGGCGGCGACTCCGTCTCTGTTTCGGTTCGCAATGGCCAGATCGAAAAAATCGAAGGCGATGGCCTTCCCGCTGTCGGCATGAAAATTTTTCTCGGCAAACGAACAGGAACGGCATCCTGTAAATCCCTTCGTCCGGCAGATCTGAAGCGTACGCTGGCGGAAGCATTTGAGAATGCACGCTATGTTTCGCAGGACAAGCATCAGGCCCTGGCCGATCCCGATCAGGTCATCACCAGTTTTCCCGATCTGGAGTTAAACGACCCTGTCACCCCGGACATTCATCTATTGATTGAAGCGGCACGGGCAACCGAAGAGATTGCCCTGTCCCATACAGGAATTACCAATAGTTCCGGGGCCTCCGCCGGATGGTCACGCACCCTTCATACCTTTATGTGCAGTAATGGTTTTGCCGGACAATCCATTGAATCCGGGCATAGTCTGAGGGTCAGCGTTATCGGTGGGAACGGCGATTTCATGGAAACGGACTCTGCGGGACATGCCGCACGCTGGCGCGAAGATCTGGACAGCCCGGAGCAAATAGGAAATCTGGCCGCAGAAAGAACCCTGAAAAAACTGGACTCCGTCAAAATCGCCACAACGCAGGCCCCCGTCATTTTCGACAGGCGATGCAGCACCAGACTGGTGAATGCATTCCTGCAGGCAATCAAGGCATCCAGCCTGTATAACAAGCACACCTATCTGGACCGCAACGCTATTGGAAAACAGTTTTTTGGCGATACAGTCCAGATCATTGAGGACCCGTTCAGGCTGCGCGGCCTGAATTCCGGCGGATATGACTCTTACGGCATTGCCCGCAAGGCAGGGGCGCTGGTAGAAAACGGGATATTGAAAACGTTTCTGGTGGATCTGCCGCATTCCCGCAAACTGAAAATGGCCTGCACCGGACATAGCGGCGGGGTCAGCAACGTCTTTATGGCCGCCGGGACGGAAAGCCCGCAGGATATGATTGCCGGACTTGAGCGGGGGCTTCTGGTGACCCATCTGGTCGGTGGCGGCGCACACCTTATATCCGGGCAATACAGTTCCGGGGCAGAAGGTTTCTGGATTGAAAATGGTGCTATTGCCTTCCCGGTCAGCGAAATTACCCTCGCCGGAAATCTGGCCGACATGTGCCGGACACTGGTTCCAGCCAACGATCTGGACCGCACACGATCGCATATTGCCGTCCCGAGCCTGAGGATTGACGGCATGAAGATTGGCGGGAAATAAACCTGCCCCAATCAAAAAATAGCGATCTCAATCGCCACACGCCCTGCGATCATCCCCTTGCCAACCACGCTCCGCACGCACGGAATGCTGTGCCGGAAACCCTTGGGCCCCCTTGATTTAATGGTTATTATTATATACATTATTAACATATATTGTCTATAATAGAATTCATTGGAGCCGGAAATGCCGAGGAAAACAGCACCCTTGTCGCCTGCGTTGGAGGATATCCTGAAAACGGTGGGGGAAAATATCAAGCTGGCGCGGCTGCGCCGCAAGATTACCACGACCATGCTGGCCGAGCGGTCGGGTATGGGGCGCGTTACCCTGCGCAAGGTAGAGAACGGGGATAGCGCCGTTACGCTGGGCGCGTATGCAAGCGTCCTGTTTTGTCTGGGGCTTGAGAAGGATCTGCTGTTGATTGGCATGGACGATCTCTTGGGTCGCCGTCTGCAGGATGCCGCGTTGACCCATACAAAAGAACGTGTAGCGAAACGAAAAAAATCATGAGCGCAAAACGACAGGCACAAAAGGCCATACAGGTTTGCGCCCATTGGCAGGGCATGGCAGAACCCATTGTCATGGGAACGCTCTACGCTGTTCCCGCGCGAGGCAAGGAGGTTTTTTCCTTTGAATATCATCCCGTCTGGTTGAAATCTTCCTTTGCCCAAATGCTTGATCCTGATCTTGGTTTGTTTGCCGGTCCGCAATATGCGCGGGACGGGCATGACAATTTCGGCATATTTCTTGATTCATCCCCTGATCGCTGGGGACGTGTTCTTATGCAACGGCGCGAAGCGCAACGGGCAAAAACCGAAGGCCGCGCTGCCCATCCGCTCATGGAATCTGATTATCTACTTGGTGTGTATGATGGCCACCGGATGGGCGCATTGCGTTTTCGGTTGTCTGAAAATGAAAATTTTCTGGATGATCGGGCCGATATGGCCGCGCTGCCATGGACGAAGTTGCGAGATCTGGAATATGCGAGTTTGCAATTGGAGCATGAAAATGCTGAAAGTCATTCAGATTATATGGAATGGCTTAGAATGCTGGTTGCGCCAGGCGGTTCCCTTGGCGGTGCTCGCCCGAAAGCCAGCGTACAGGATGAAAGCGGGCACGCATGGATTGCAAAATTCCCCAGCCGCCGCGATGAAATCAATGTTGGAAAATGGGAATATCTGGTTAACCAACTGGCGCAAGCGGCAGGCATTGAAACGGCACAATCAGATATCAGACATTTTTCCGGTGAATACGATACTTTTTTGACCAGACGTTTTGATCGGACAGAAGGTGGAGAGCGTGTTCACTTCGCCTCGGCCATGACGCTGCTTGGCAAGAAAGATGGTGATGGCGGTGATACGGGCGTCAGCTATCTTGGTCTGGCCGATTTTCTGATGAAGAACGGTGCACAGGTGAACAAAGATATGGAGCAACTGTGGCGACGCATCGTTTTTTATATTTGCGTATCCAACACGGATGACCATTTACGCAATCATGGCTTTCTTTTGCAGGAGCGTGGCTGGGTTCTTTCTCCCGCCTACGACATGAATCCTGTTGCCACGGGTAGCGGGTTGTCCCTCAATATTTCCAGAGACGACAACAGCCAGAGCCTTGATCTGGCCCGTAGCGTTGCGCCTGTCTTCCGTGTCAGTGACGAAAGAGCCGAAGAAATTATCGGCGATGTTGTTCGTGCCGTGCGCAACTGGCTGGAACTGGCCCAGAGGATCAAGCTGCCCGCCCGCGAAATTGGCATCATGAAGAATGCCTTTCGCGTGGCTGACGACACATAAAAATGTTTGCCCCCCTGCTCGGTTTGCACTATTCCCCGAATTGATCAAACGCCCGCAAGGCGTCTGCTGCGTACATCAGGGCCGGGCCGCCGCCCATATAGACGCACATGGTCATGGTTTCGGCGATTTCTTCGCGTGTCGCGCCGAGATCTTTCAGCGCTTTGGCGTGAAAGCCGATGCAGCCGTCGCAGCGTTGGGTTACGCCGATGGCCAGAGCTACCAGCTCCTTTGTCTTTTTATCCAGAGCGCCGTCTGCGGTGGCGTGTTTCGCCAGCGCCGAAAACCCCTGCATCGCGTCGGGGCTAGATTTTCGTAATTCCCCGATATATTGGGAAATATCCTTGGTAATCTGTTTGTAGTCCTTGGTCATGATTTTCTCCTTTTGTAAATTCATAGTTTTATGATATGATAAAAATATGAATTAAGGAAGAGGTTTTTTTATGGACCAGATTCAGGAGCATGCCGGGGAGGCAGCGGATTTTCTCAAGGGGCTGGCGAACCCGAATCGCCTGTTGATCCTTTGTGAACTGGCGGATGGGGAAAAATGCGTTGCCGACCTGATTGCTGCGACCGGGATTGCCCAGACGTCAATGTCGCAGCATTTGTCAAAGCTGAAAGACGAGGGCATCGTAACTTTCCGGCGCGAACACCGAACCTTGTTCTATTCCATACACCATGATTCCGTGATGCGGATCATGAATGTTCTTCACGATACATTCTGCAACAAAAAGGAGAAAAGAAATGGCCGTTAACATGATTACGCCGCAACAGGCATCGGAGATGCTGGCGGCGGGAGAGGCGATCTTGATCGATGTGCGCGAACCGGATGAATTCACGGCGGAGCATATCGTTTATGCAACGTCGCTGCCTCTGGGGGCGGTACAAAATCTGTTTCCAAAGCTCAATCTCCCCAAGGGCCGGAAGATTATTTTTCATTGCCTGAAGGGCGGGCGCGGGCAGCAGGCCTGTCTTGCCGCAGGCACGGGGGATGCCGCAGGATATGATCTTTACAATATCGCGGGCGGCTTGCAGGCCTGGAAGGAAAGCGGTCTTCCGGTGATTACCTCGGGTACATCCGTTGCCGCATCGGTTATCCCGGTGTTCAGGCAGGTGCAGATCGTGGTCGGTTTTCTGGTGGCGCTTTTGGTCACGCTCGGATTCGCCGGGTTTATGCTCGGCTTTGTTCTTGCCGGAATTCTGGGTGCGGCCCTGTTCATGGCCGGGGTGACGGGCTGGTGCGGGCTGGCGATGCTGCTGAACCGGATGCCATGGAACAGACGCCCGGCATGAGCGTTCCTGATATTCCTTCGTGGCGGGACACCATCGGGGATACTCTCGATATCCGGGTGACGCCGAAGGCGGCGGCCAACCGGATCAGGGTAGAGGCGCAGCCCGACGGGACGGTGCTGGTGCGTGTCTATGTCACTTGCGTACCCGAAGACGGCAAAGCCAACCGGGCCGTGCTGGATGTTCTGGCGAAGGAACTGGGTGTGCCGAAATCGGCCCTGAGTATCCGCCGCGGGGCGACCGGCAGGAACAAGACCGTCCATATTCAGAGGTAAGTTGTCATAAAGAAAAAGAGCCGCGATTATTTTTTTGCCACTCTTGCCGTATCTCTGTTGCGTTGCATCTCAATGCTCTAATATGAAGGTGTTCTGCCTCTCTGGATTTTTCGGTGCGGCGTGGTGGCGACAGACGGGGCGGGAGTGTCATGATCAAGCGTTTTATTATTGTCGGTATTTTTGCCGTTGTTCTCTTCGGTGCCATGATCGGTTTTGGCATCTTCAAAGGGAAAATGATGCAAAAATTCTTTGCCAGCATGGTGCCGCCCCCGGCACCCGTGGCGATGGTGGTCGCAAAATCCGAAGCGGTGCCGCATTTGCTCGAAGGCATCGGGACATTGCAGGCGGTGCGGCAGGTGGTTGTTTCCCCCGAAGTCGGCGGGCGTGTGACGGCCATAGAATTCGAGGCCGGGGATGTCGTTGCCGCCGGGGATTTGCTGGCGCAGCTGAATGACGAACCCGATCGCGGCGATCTGACCCGGTTCGAGGCGCAGGCCAAACTGGCGCAACGCAATCTCGAGCGTTCCTCTAAACTGGTCGATGTGGCAGCAACCCGTTCTCAGGTCGATGTCTATCGCAGCCAGCTTGACGAGGCCGAAGGCGGAATCGCCCGGACGCAGGCGGTTATCGCCCAGAAAAAAATTCTTGCTCCGTTTGATGGCGTTCTGGGGCTGCGGCAAATTAACCTTGGCGAATATCTGAATCCTGGACAACCAGTCGTGACCCTGACGGATCTGGATGAGCTTTTTATTAATTTCAGTCTGCCGGAACAGAATTTGTCCGATCTGGCCGTCGGGCAGGCGGTGCGGATATCCGTCGATGCCTATCCGGGAAAAACCTTTGATGCAAAAATCAATGCGATCGAGCCGCAGGTCGGTACGGAAACGCGGATGGTCAAGGTGCAGGCACAGATGGGTAACCCGGACGGCTTGTTGAAACCGGGCATGTACGCCAAAACCGTGGTCGCTCTGCCCCCCGGCCCGGCGCAGATCATCGTGCCGGAAACGGCGGTGGATTTTACCATCTATGGAGATTCCGTCTTTGTCGTCACGGATAAACCGGCGGAAGGGGAAACGCCGGCCGGGCTGGTGGCGAACCGGGTTTTTGTGACCACGGGCGCACGTTTTAACGGGCGTGTGGCGGTTGTTCACGGGTTGAAAGATGGCGATCGCGTCGTCACCTCCGGCCAGTTGAAATTACAACCCGGTGCCATGGTTGTCGCTGCGCCAGAAGACAAGCTGGCGATTGACGCAAAAGAACGTGCCGCCAACCCGACCAACGAATAGAGCAAAATCCATGGCGTTTACAGACATCTTCATCAAACGGCCTGTTTTGGCGTTTGTATTGAATATCCTGATCCTGCTGGTCGGCTTGCGGGCGGTGATGGAATTGCCTGTCCGGCAATTTCCAGAGATTGAACAGGCGGTGATTACCGTCAGCACCGGCTATCCCGGCGCGTCGCCGGAACTGATGCAGGGATTTGTTACCACGCCCATCGCGCAGGCCATCGCCACGGCGGAAGGGGTGGAATATATCGTGTCCAGCTCGGCGCAGGGCCGCAGCGCGGTGGCGGCGCATTTGCGGCTCAACAGCGATTCCGATGCGGCGATGGTTGATATTCAGGCCAAGATCAATCAGGTCAAATATCTGATCCCGCAGGAATCCAACGACCCGATCATCCTCAAATCCACCGGCGACGTCAGCGCCATCATGTATATGGGTTTTGCCAGCAAGACGCATACGACCCCGGCGATCACGGATTACCTGATCCGCGTTATCCAGCCGATGCTGTCCACAATTGAAGGCGTCGCGGCGGCGGAGGTCATCGGCGGGCAAACTCTGGCAATGCGCCTGTGGCTCGACCCGTCGCGCATGGCGGCGCGCAACATCACGGCCAATGATGTCGCGGCGGCGATCAATGCCAATAATTACCAATCTGCGCCCGGCCAGATGAAGGGTGCTTATATTGTCACCAATATCGACACCAATACCGACCTGACGGATGTGGAGGAATTTCGCAATCTTGTCGTCAGGCAGGTCGGCGGAGAAGTGATCCGCCTGCGTGATATCGGCACAATTGAGCTGGGGGCGCAGAGTTACGATAACGCGGCGCTTATGGATGGCGAACGTGCTGTTTATATTGGTGTGACGGCAACGCCGGGCGGGAATCCGCTCGATATCGTCAAGCAGGTGCGGGCCAAAATTCCAGAACTGGAAAAGGCCATGCCACCGGGTATGCGCGTCGCCATTCCGTTCGACGTCACGATTTTTATTGATGCCGCCATTCACGAAGTCGCCAAGACGCTGGTCGAAGCGATGCTGATCGTGATTGTGGTCATTTTCCTGTTTCTCGGGTCACCGCGTTCGGTGATGATCCCGGTGGTCACGATTCCGTTGTCGCTGATTGGCGCGGTTTTTGTCATGATGCTGCTCGGGTTTTCGCTCAACCTGCTGACGTTGCTGGCGATGGTTATGGCCATTGGCTTGGTGGTGGATGACGCGATTGTCGTGGTCGAGAATGTTTTTCGCCATATTGAAAAGGGGAAAACGCCCGTACAGGCCGCCCTGATCGGGGCGCGGGAAATCGTCGGGCCAATTGTCGCCATGACGATCACGTTGGCTGCCGTTTACGCGCCGATCGGTTTCATGGGCGGCGTGACCGGTTCCTTGTTTCGGGAATTTGCCTTTACGTTGGCAGGGGCGGTGATTATTTCCGGTGTTGTGGCGTTGACGCTTTCGCCGGTGATGTGTTCGTTGTTGCTGAAACATGGCATGAACGAAAGGGGTTTTGCCCTGCGGGTGAACAACGTGTTCGCAAAGATCGAGCGTTTCTATGCGCGTCGTTTGCACGGGACGCTGGAATACAGGCCGGTGACGATTTTCTTCGCACTGTGCATTTTCGCCAGCTTGTTCATGCTTTACGGCGGTGTCCGTCGGGAGCTGGCACCGGAGGAGGATCAGGGAATCGTCCTGACCGCCAGCAAGGCCCCGCAATACGCCAATGCCGATTATGCCATGACCTTCGGTCGTGAAATGGAAGCGGTTTTCAAGGCGACGCCAGAGGTGCAATCGACCTTCATCCTGATCGGATTTGACGGGCCGAATAACGGCTTCGGCGGATTTACGCTGACCGACTGGAAAGACCGCAAGCGCAGTGCCATGGAAATCCAGCAGTACATACAGCAAAAAGTCGGACAGATCGAAGGGCAGATGGTTTTTGCCTTTTCTATCCCGTCGCTTCCCGGGTCGACTGGCGGTATGCCGGTGCAAATGGTGATCCGCAGTACGCAAGGGTATGAAACGGTCTGGCGTGTGATGGAAGACATCAAGGGCGCGGCGATGGCCAGCGGCCTGTTCATGGTCGCGGATAGCGACCTGAATTTCAGTACGCCGGTGGTCGAAATTCATATCGACCGCAACAAGGCCAATCAACTCGGCGTCACCATGCAAAGTATTGGCGATACGTTGGCGTTGATGATTGGTGAAAACTATGTCAACCGTTTCAACCTGAATGGCCGTTCTTATGATGTGATCCCGCAAGTGTCCCGCCATGACCGCCTGACGCCGGAGTCTCTGACGCAATATTATGTGCGTACCGCCAGTGGCGACATGGTGCCGCTTTCGACGCTGGTGCGGGTGTCTATGCGCACCCAGCCGGACAAGCTGGTGCAGTTCAACCAGTTGAATTCAGCGACATTTTCCGCCGTGCCGATGCCGGGCGTGTCGATGGGGGACGCGGTGGCGTTTCTTGAAGCAAAGGCGGAGGAATTTCTTCCCCGGGAATTCAGCTATGACTGGCTTTCGGAATCGCGCCAGTATGTCAATGAAGGAAACGCGCTGGCGATCACATTTGCCATTTCCCTGCTGGTGATTTTTCTGGTCCTGTCGGCGCAATTCGAATCGTTCCGCGATCCGCTGGTCATTATGGTCACTGTGCCGCTCGCGATATCGGGTGCGCTCCTGCCGCTTTTTATCGGCGTAGCGACTTTGAATATTTATACCCAGATCGGCCTGATTACGCTGATCGGCCTGATTTCAAAACATGGAATTTTGATGGTTGAATTCGCCAACAAGGCGCAGGTGGAGCATAACCTGTCGAAGCGGGATGCCATCGCGGAGGCGGCCAGAGTGCGTTTACGCCCCATTTTGATGACCACGGCGGCGATGGTGACGGGGCTTGTGCCGCTGATTTTGGCCGATGGTGCCGGCGCGGCGGCGCGGTTTTCTATCGGTCTGGTGATCGTGGCTGGCATGCTGATCGGCACGTTCTTCACCTTGCTGGTTCTCCCGGCGGTTTACACAATTCTGGCGAAAGATCACCGGGCGGCGGCTCATTCGGAACGGACGCGGCAACTTCAGGAAATTTAGTATTTTCCGGCAGATTACCCCTCGTCAGCGGGAGAACTTCATGCCATGTATTAAACATGACAACACATGACGCAAAGCGGATTTTCCGTCCGGGGATGGCATTGTTTGCGGGGGCGGCGTCTGTTGCCACCGTGACGGTGCTGATTGTTATCAAAACCATGGCCTATCTGGCCAGCGGTTCGACCAGTGTTCTGGCGTCTTTGGTTGACTCATTCGTCGATACCGGGGTTTCACTGATCAATTTTCTGGCCATACGTCATTCCCTGAAACCTGCCGATGAAAATTACCGTCACGGCCATGGGAAAATCGAGGCGCTGGCGGCCCTGATGCAAGGGGCATTTATCTGCGGCGCGGCGGTTTTTCTGACTTTTGAGTCATTCCAGCGCCTCTCCAGCCCCCATCCGGTTGCCGCGCATGGGCTGGCGATCGGGGTCATGGTTGTGTCCGTTCTGCTCTCCATCGTGCTGGTCGTGGTGCAAAATTACAGCCTGCGCCATGCCCCGTCGCTGGCGGTGAAGGCAGACCGGGCGCATTATTCATCTGATATTTTAATGGGCGGCGGGGTTATTTTGGCCTTGATCGCACAAAAATACGGCGCGCCATACTGGGTTGATGCGGCCTTTGCTCTTACGATTGCGGCGTGGATGTTTGTTGCGGTTTACAAAATCTCGTTGAGCGCCGTTGACATGCTGCTGGATCGTGAATTGCCGCCGGAGACGCGCGAACGCATTCTGGCAATCATCATATCGAACAAGGATGTGCGTGGTGTTCACGACTTGCGTACAAACATGGCGGGAATGCGCATCAGGATCGTTTTCGACATTGAAATCGATCCTGATATCACTCTTGCCGATGCCCACGCGATCGGCAAGAACGTCGAGCAGGCGATTCTGCATGAATTTCCCAATGCTGAAATCATGATTCACAAGGACCCGGTCGGGGAAACAGAGGATAGCCGTCACACCGTGCGGGGGGTGCATCACTGATGCCCATTCTTTGTGATCTTGGCGGAACGCATATCCGTTTCGGGGTGGACGGGGGAGAACCGGAATTCGGGCGATCTCTGGCAAAGTTTCCCGCAGCGGACTTTTCCGGGTTTGAAGAGGCTGTCCGTCATTATGCGAATCTGCATGATATTTCGCTCCGGGAAGGGGTCGCCCTTGCGGCAACGGGGCCCTTGTCGCGGCCATGGCCCGTGGATGCGACCGCAGCAGCGCGTAGCGGCGTAAACATTCTTCATGAGGTCAGCGATTTTGAAGCCTCGGCCTGGGGCGTCATGCGTCTGGGCGGCGATCAGCTTGTGACCGTGCGTGCCGGTATCGGCGATCCGGACGCACCGCAAGTGATTCTGGGGCCGGGGACCGGTCTCGGGCTGGCTTATATGATCCCGGGAGGTGAAGGCGGCTGGCGCATCCAGAAGACCCATGGCGGGCATATGCGGGCGGCATTGCTGAGCGCCGAACATATTGAACTGGCTGAACGGATCTCCCGGCTCATGGGAACGGGGCAGACGGTCATTTATGAACATTTCGCCAGCGGTCGTGGCCTGCCATTCTTGTATCGCGCGGTATGCCAGATGCGCGGTGAAACCGGGCGCGCGGCTGACAGCGCCGAAGATATTCTCGCCGGTGAAATGGACGACGCCCTGCGGACGACCTTGCGGGTTTTTCATGAAGTTTTGGGATTGTTCGCGCATTCCTGCATTCTGACATTGAACGCGCTTGGCGGGCTTTATCTCGACGGGGGGATCGTGCAGCGCCTGCGTGAACGGGGTCTGTTTGACAGCGATACGGTTTTGCGTTTCATGACGCTCAATCCGGTCGCAACGGTCAGAGCCGATCTCGATGCCGTGCCGGTGCGCATTGTCAATGAACCCTTTATTGCCCTGCACGGTCTGGCGGCGATGAACCGGGCCGGAATGTTGCACGGAAAGGGTATGGCATGAACAAACGGCAGGCCTGTCTGACCATCGATGATTCACCGTCAGAACGTATGGACGATATGGTGGATTGGCTGGCCGCGAAGGGCGTTCCGGCGATTTTCTTTTGTCGCGGCGACCGTTTGGCAACGCGGATGGACTCTGCCGTGCGTGCCATCGGCAAGGGTTCTGTTATCGCCAATCATGCCTATCATCACCGTCGTTCCAGCCAGATTGCGTTTGAAGAGATGACAAAGGAAATTTCCGATACGCAAGATATGATCGATATTGCCTATCGCCGTGCCAATGTAACGCCCCCGGGGCGTTATTTCCGCTTCCCGCATATGGATCGCGGTGCCGGAGGCTGGATCATTGATTATGATACCCTACCGGATATGTATCGGGATTCGGTGCTGCGTATGTTTGCCGATGGTGTCAATATTACGCTCGATCCGCCCGACGCGGCGGCGCTTCGGAAAAAAGATATGCTGCAAGATTGGCTGAAAGCTTCCGGATTTGACCGGATGCCGTGCGAAGATGTTACCTTCCCATGGTTCCGCCAGAGCGAAATGGCCGGGGCGATGGATGCCATGTATACCTATTCAACCTCCGACTGGATGCTCCTGCCCCGCCACAAGGGGAAATGGGCATGGAAAACGACCGACGACCTGAAGCACAAAATTGATGCGGATGCATGGCTGCAATGTCAGGATTCCGCGCATATCGTCCTTGCGCACGATCAGGCGGAAATACATGATGAAACACTTTGCCTGATCGATTATTGTCTTGATCGGGGAATCGATTTCAAACTTTGACCATCTTTGGAGCATAAGAGAAAATGAAAAAAGCCAGCACAAAGTCTAAAGCCGGAACAGTAAAATCGGTGCTGACGAAAGATACCGGGCGAAAATTTATCCGTGTCATCGCCGATTACGGCCCGCTCGGTGATCTGGCGTTCGCGGAAGTCACCGACCGGATGCATGCCGTGATGCGCGATTCCGGGATAGGCGATTACAAGATCGACCTGACCAGTGTTCCGGCCTTCGACACTTACGCGACGGGCTTTGCGCTGGCGCAGTTGGCAATCAATTCTCCGCTCGGAAAAGATCATATTTTCTATGTCAACACGGCTCCGCGCAAGGACAACATATCCGCACGCATCGATAATGAAGGCGAAGGTCTGGTCTATGTGCGTTTGAAAAACGGGGTGCAGATCGTCGCGGTCAATAGTGGTTATTCCCTGACATTCGTTAAACCTTTTGCCGATATTATTCGCGTGCTCAAGGTTGACCGGGCGGGGTCACAGTTCCGTTCCCGCGATATTTTCCCTCGTGCCGTCGGCGCGGTTTTAAGCGGCGATGAAAAAATTCTCGGTGGCGACGCCAGCAAGGCTGTGCCGGACAAGGTTCCCGAAAATCGTGTCGTCTATACGGATGGCTACGGTAACCTGAAGACGACGGTCGATCCGGCGGGGCTGAAATCGCTCAAGGGCAAGCTGGTTTATCTCAAGGTCGGGGATGCCGATAACGTTGCGGTCAATGTCGGCACCGGGATCTTCGATGTTCCGGACGGCGATTTTTGCTTTGCCGCGGGAAGTTCCGGCTGGGCGCTGCCGAAAAAAGGCATGCGGCGTTTTGCCGAACTGGTCAAACGCGGTGGCAGCGCCTCTGCGGCGGTGGGGCGCCCCCATGGCGGAAAAACACTGCTGTGGAAGCCCGTGCGCCTGAAATAGCCAAGGGGATTGCTCCGGGAACGTCCACGATTTCAATTCCTGTTGCGCAATCGTGCAAAAAATCCGCTGAAGCGGATGGGGTGAGTTGTTACGCAAAAGCACAGGCATCCTGTTTTGGCATCGGCCACTGGGGCATGTGTGGTGCCGTCTTCGGCTATCAGCAGATCGCCGCGCCTGTAATGGCCCTGCCCGTCGCTGAATGACCCTTCTAAAACCAGTGTGATTTCCATCCCGTTATGGTGATGCCGGGGAAACCGGAAACCGGGGGAACAGTGCATCAATTGCGCCTGGCTGGCACATTCCGCGGGCAGGAGATCAAGCCTGCGCAGGCCACTGAAGCTGCGTTTCCACACCAGTTTGTCCCCCATCTCCGGCGGCAGCAATCCAGCCAGCGGTGCCGGTAAAAGGTCTTCGCAGGGAATGCAGGTGGCATTGCTGCATATTTTCTTCTCGGTGCAGGCAGGTGGCGCGCAATCGATTTTTTCCAGCAATCTTTCAAGGCAGGCCGGGCTGACATCCACGGGGTCGCAAAGATGTGCGACCAGCGCCCCGCCGAGTCGTTCGCAATCCGCGACATAGCGGCGGCCTTCGGGGGAAAGCGTGAGATAGGCCGACACAATCAGCGTATGCGCATCATCCAGCGTTCCGGCGGCGTATTCCAGCAGCAATGCTTCGCAATTCCCGTTCATAGCGCATCCTTTTGCAGGTGTGGCCGCAGGCGGTCCATCGCCAGACGAATCCGGGATTTTACCGTCCCGAGCGGCAGGCGGGTTTCTGCAGCGATTTGCATATGGGTTTTATCTTCGAAAAAGGCTTTGCGGATCAGCGCAGCCTGCTCGGGCGGCAGGGTTTCGATGATGGCGGCCACTTTCTGCGTACGGTCGGAGTCGATGATTCCCTGATCCGGGCTGGCGGCATTTTCATCGCGGATATAGGCGGCATCGTCGATGTCCATCTCGAACCGTCGTGTACGGCGCAGGGCGTCGATACGCTTGTTGCGGGCGATGGTAAAAATCCATGTTCCGGCATTGGCCTTTGCCGGGTCGTAACTGGTGGCGCGCGTCCAGACGCTTAGCATGGTCTCTTGCACGAGTTCTTCCGCGACAGAGGGCGTGGCGCCACCTTTCATCAGGAAGGATTTCAGGCGCGGGGCGAAATGGTTAAAAAGCCGGATAAAAGCATCGCGGTCGCGATCATTCCCGACCGCAAGCAGCAGATTTTCGAAGCTGTCACTGGCCGGGGGTATCAGAGGGGCTGGAATTGGCGCGGTGTTCATAGTTGCATTCAAGCGCGTTCCCGGCGGGGGGTAAAGTGAAAAAGACGGACGTCTTCGGACACAATGCAACATACACCCTCCGGGATTGGTCGGACGCGTTCTTGTTTTTTACGCCCCAAAATCGTGTCCGGATCACGCGGGCCTTGTCAAAACCCCATAGACATCGTCCCGTCTCTCCCTATAATGGGGGTGCAATTTTTTTAAAAACCGGAGATTACGATGTTAAAACAATTCGTTCTGACCCTTCTCGGCGGCGTTTTTTTATTGTCGGCCCCCGCGCAGGCTGCCGACCCCCAGCTGATCGCCACGCATGGCAAATGGTCGGCCTATGTTTATACCGATGAGGCGGGGAACAAGGTCTGCTATATGGCCAGCGAACCGGAAAAGCATGAAGGAAACTACAAGGCGCGCGGCGCGATCTTTGCGCTGGTAACGAACCGCCCGGCGGAAAGCACCAAAAACGTGTTTAGTTATATCGCCGGATATGCCTATAAACCCGGCAGTGACGCCACCGCCAGAATTGGTGATCAATCCTTCACGCTTTTCACGCAGGAAGACACCGCCTGGGCGCCAGACGCGGCCACAGATGAAAAAATCACCGAAGCCATGCGCAAGGGGGCTAACATGGTCGTCAAGGGCACCTCGTCGCGTGGCACCCTGACGACGGACACATACAGCCTCAGCGGCTCCGGCGCGGCGCATGACGCCATCACCCGGGAATGCAACAAGAAATAGTTTTCCGGAAAATGATGGGGCGCGATATAGCCGTAGAATCCCGAGAATCTCTGGTATGAAAAGTCCATTGGCCTTTATGAACAAACCGTTAATATTTTCATAACGAATGGTTAATCTCCACCGTTAATTTCGGCAAAATCCCTAAAAGCGGTTGGCTGTTGCGTTTCAACTGTGCTATCTCCTTTCCTGTGTTATACTGAACAAGTAGGAAAAACAGCACGAAACAGAACATACCGGCGCGCCTCACAACGACGACAAGCGGTCAATATGGGGAACCAACCAACCAGCCAGATCATGGCTCCGGCGCACGGAACAGCAATCCAAAAGAGTAGAGACTAAAACACACGATGCATAATCGTACCGGACAGACAGCGCTCAAACGTGAGAATGGTGATGTTGACAGTCTGATTCAGGCCGTGAATCGCCTTATCCCGAAGAGTATGCATCTCCGGCATCGTCAGGTTCTGACCCGGCAGGGCACGCTCCGTATGCGTTTTATTGCGCTGCCCTGTGCCGGGACCGCTTTAGGTCTGGTCTTGCTGGCGTCGGCGTTTTCTCCTCTTTCTTTATCTGCTGCTTTGCCATCGCCGGAAATTGCCGTCGCCGATGCCACGCCCGTTATCCTTGGCCCGGCCCCTGTTCAGCTAACGGATAACCGTGATTCGCGTTCCCCGCTCGACCATATGAATATTTCACAAAAGCGGATGAAGCGTTCCCACGACGAGGCCGCCACGGCGGAGCGTTTGGCGATGCTGGACCCGGCGGCAGGCGTTGGTCCGGACCGTCTGGAAGAAACGGCAGTCACACCCCCGGCAATCGACGATCAGGCCATAGGGGTCCAAGAGAGGGTGATTAAAATCGGTGCTGGCGATACGCTGACCGGTGTTTTGGGCAAAGCGGGACTGTCGAGCAGCGAATCCTACAATATTGTCGAGGCCGTCAGGCAGCATGTCGATCTGCGCAAGTTGAAACCCGGTCAGGTTTTGAATATCCGCTTCGATCCGGCGCAGGATCCGGAAGCGCAGGGCGGGTTCCGGTTCGCTTCGCTGAATATGGCGGTCGATCCGCTGCGTACCGTTTCCGTCGCCCGTGATGAAGCGGGGCAAGGCTACAAGGCGGACATGACGGAACGCGCCATGTTCAAGCAGTTTTATGTGCGCGAAGCTCCGATCGAAGTCTCCGTTTTTGGGTCCGCTGCCAAGGCCGGAATCCCGCAAACAATTGTAGCCGATGCGATCCGTATTTATTCATGGCATGTCGATTTCCAGCGCGATATCCGTCAGGGTGACCGTTTGCAGGTGATGTATGAACAATATGAGACCGAAGAGGGTGTCAAAATCAAAACCGGCAATGTGGTGTATGCCAAACTGACTGTTGCCGGGGTCGATATCCCGATTTATCGCTATGAAACGAAGGACGGGCGCGCGGATTATTTCCTGAGCGACGGACGCAGTATCCGCAAGACCCTGATGAAAACGCCCGTTGACGGGGCCCGTATGTCTTCCGGTTTCGGCATGCGCCGCCATCCGATCCAGGGATATAACAAGATGCACAAGGGGGTCGATTTCGCGGCCCCGACCGGGACGCCGATTTATGCGGCCGGGGACGGCGTGGTTGAAATGGCCGGGCGTCGCGGCGGTTACGGCAATTATATCCGCATTCGCCACAACGGCCAGCTCAAGACGGCCTACGCGCATATGAGCCGCTTTGCCAGCGGTGTCAGTACCGGCAGCCGTGTGCGTCAGGGCGATGTCATTGGCTATGTTGGCACGACTGGGGCGTCTACGGGACCGCATTTGCATTATGAAGTTCTGCTGAACGGCGTTCAGGTTAATCCGCGCGGGCTGAACCTGCCGATTGGTGAGGTTTTGGAGGGCGAACAACTGCGCATCTTCCAGGCCCATATCCGCGAGATCGACCGCAACCGCGCATCGGGCCGGATGGTCAGGATGGCGGCCACCGGGGCGGAACGGAGCGAGGCAGCAACGACGCTGCGTTAATATCCCCGTTCCGGATCAACCCATCCCGGCGGTTTTTCTCCGCGTTCGATCATGTCGATAGCATTTTTCAGGCTTTTCACCGCAGTGGGCGGATAAGTGACCGCCGCCAGATGCGGCGTGATATGCAGACGCGGATGACTCCAGAACGGATGCGCCGGGGGCAGAGGCTCTTCGCGAAAGACATCCAGTGCCACCTGATCCAGATGGCCGGAATCCAGCAAGGGCAGCAAATCTTCCTCAACCAGATGCCCGCCGCGTCCGGCATTAATCAGGCAGGCACCGCGCGGCAGGTGGCCGAGCGTATCGCGGTTCAGGATGTTTTTCGTTTCTCTGGTCAGCGGCAACAGGCAAACCAGAATATCGCTTCCGGCCAGAAAGGGATTTAGCCCCTCCGCCCCGCAAAAACTCTCAATTCCGGGCAGGTTTTTGGGGCTGCGCGACCATCCGCGCACGGCAAAGCCCAGTTGTTGCAGGGCCATCGCGCATGTCGCGCCCATTTCCCCCAGACCCATAATGCCGATCCGCCGTTCCCATGCCGGTTTCGGAATGTCGCTGCCCCACGGCTTCAAGGCCAGATCGCGCAAATGATCGTGTTCGCGATGGAAACGCAGGACATAGCTCAGGACATACTCCTTCATCTGCTGGCTCAGTCCCGGCTCGATCATGCGGACCAGTGCGGCGTGGCGGGGAAATTCTGAATGACCGATATACTGGTTGACGCCTGCGCCGAACCCCAGAACTGCTTTCAAATTCGGCCAGCGCACGGCATCTCCTGGAAATAATTTCCATCCGGCGAGATAAGTGACCGCTGCGGGATCGACCTCTTCCGGCGCGATCCGCAGATCATAGGCTGCCAGCTCATTCCGCAGCAGCGGCGACCAGTGTGAATAATCCACAGGAACGACAGGGCGGAACAGAACAGTCATTCGTTTTCTTTCCTTATCTCGCTATGATCCGATTCGCGGAATTTAGAGCCTGTTTTGTCAAGAAAGTCCATGCCCATGCGCGCCTTTCGTTATGTTGTTCGTTTTATGCTGATCGCCACGGCGGTCTTTTTCGGTTTTGGCCAAGCCGCCTTTTCAGGCGCGGGCCAAGGCGTTGCGCGGGGGATCGACGGACGCACGCTCATGACGTTTTGCAGCGGGAAGTACGATACCGATCTTGGCGTTTGCAGCGGCTATATCATGGCCGTCGCCGAAGCGATGATGGCGGGGGAGCGCGTCTATGGTCAGCGTTCCTGCGGTCATGACGGAATCAAGGCGCAGCAACTCGTGGACCTCGTGCGCATGGATGTCGGTGAAAACGATTCCATCACCCGTCAGGGGGCCGGTACGATGGTTGCAGATATTCTGGCCAGATCGTTCCCCTGTTACGATTCCCTGACGCCTTCCGCCGGGGGGAGGTAGCGTTTTTTAGTCGCGCATAAAGCGCAGGAAAAATATGCAGAGCAGCGCCGCCGCCATCGAAAACCAGAACAGCGCATAGGATAAATGGTTGTTGTTCATGTGCGGCTGGGCACCGACAGGCACCGGCAGAACTCGCGCTGGGTCGCCGTTCTCTTCAACCAGAACGCCATTTAGAATGCTGGTTTCATCGACATTCAGGGCTATCGCCATGTCATGTGGGTCAATTCTGTACCACAGGTCTTTTTGTGGATCGTTTTCTGGCGTGAAACGGTTGGCTTTCTCGCCGCCTGCATGAAATATGCCGGTGACGCTGGCCAATGTGCCATGAGTTTGATCGTCGCCGATATCGGGCGGCGTCCAGCCGCGATTGACCAGAACAATTTTGCCATTGTCCAGACGCAGCGGTGCAATCACAAACAGACCGACCTGACCTTTATATGTGCGTGACGTAATATAAAAAAAGCGTGTGCCATATTGGCCGTCGGCTTTTACGCGGACCATCGGCGCATCGCCGATAGTCGTGATGTCAACAGGCGGCAGGCTCCATGCTGTGTCAACCTGCGCCAGAATGTTTTCCTTCCAGTGCAGCCGCTGGATTTGCCATACGCCCAGTGCGCAGAGCACAATGATTCCAACTACCGTCAGAATGCTGGCCCAGACAGGAGGTCTTCTCAGTGATGCTTTCATGTGTCCCAGTCGCTGGAGCGATGTTTGAACTGCAAGGCGATGACATAGGCCTTGATCGGGCGCAATGCACCGATGGTCACCCCCAGAAGCACCGCGCCCCAGAGCACCCCGTGGACCCAGAGCGGCGGATGGAAAAAGCTTTCCAGCACCAAGGCCGCAGGCACCAGTGAAAAGCCGAGAATAAAAATCAGGAATACTGCCGGTCCGTCCGCAGCATCGCTTTTGCTGAAATCCAGTCCGCAGGACGGGCAGGACGGGTGCAGGGTAGGGGAAATTCCGGGCTGATAAAGATTTCCATGACCGCAGCGCGGACATTTTTGCGCCAGGGCCAGACGGATCATTTTCGTATCAATTGCCATTCTACGGTGCCGGAACAGCAGACGTCCCGACAGTGTTGCCCCACCAGTAGATAGCAACAAACAGGAACAACCAGACCACATCGACGAAGTGCCAGTACCAGGCGGCGGCTTCGAAACCGAAATGGCGGTCTGCGGTAAAATGCCCTTTTTTTGCGCGGAGCCAGCAAACCAGAAGAAAAACGGTGCCGACGAAAACATGGAAACCGTGAAAACCGGTTGCCATGAAGAAGGTGGACGGGTAAATGCCTTCGGTGAAGCCGAAATGCGCATGCGCATATTCGTAAACCTGAAACCCGAGGAAAATGACGCCTAGAACCACCGTGATCCCCAGTGCCTTGACACTTTCCTCATGGTGGCCGGACAGGATGGCATGGTGTGCCCATGTGACCGTGCAGCCGGACAGCAACAGGATCATGGTCATCAGCAAAGGCAATTCAAACGGCGGAATAACGGTGAATTGCGGCGGCGGCCAGATACCTTGCGTATATTCCGTGCGCAGGAACTGGTGTGCTTCCCCGGCATAAAGGCTGGCATCGAAGAACGCCCAGAAGAACGCGACGAAAAACATGACTTCCGAGGCAATGAACAGCATCATGCCGTAACGCAACCCGATCTGCGCGATCGGCGAATGGGCGCGTTCGACCACGGCTTCGTGGATTACATCCCTCCACCAGAAAAACATAACGGCGATGACGGCCATAATTCCGAGAATAACGCCCTTCAGGCCCACCGCGACCCCGGCGATGCTGACATCGTGCATAAACATCAATGCGCCGATGGCCAGCGTTCCCCCCGCACAGGCTCCCGCCAGCGGCCAGATGCTGGGCCGGACGAGGTGGTAGGGCTGGGGAATGCCGGAGGATTCATAGTGGGGGATATGGGACATCGTCACGCTTTCCTTAAAGAGTCGAACAGGCTGTTTTTACTTGTTTTTTGTCGGCAAGGCAACAGTACCGGCGGTTTCGGCGCGGGCGTAGTAATCCTCCATCGCCTTGTCCAGTTCTGCGGTGCCGGAATGGAGGAAACTGTAGGACAGGGTAATGGTCCCGACATCTTGCATATTCGGATCGTCGTTCATGCCGGGGTCAATATAGAAAATAACGGGGTAGGTTGCTTCCTCGCCGGGGTTCAGGGTCTGTTCACCGAAGCAAAAACACTGGATTTTGTGGAAATATTTTCCAGCCTTGGGCGGGGTGACATTATAAATCGCCACGCCTGTGACTGGCACTGTGCCGTTATTGCGGGCTTCAAAGGCGATCAATCCTTTCTGCCCGAGTCTGACCGCAACCTGCCGCCGTTCCGGTTTGAACGACCACTGCATGTTCCGTCCGACATCCGTGTTGAATCTGACCGTTACGGTCCGGTCGAGCACCCGGTCGGGCAGCGATTCCGATACCATCGTGGTGCCGCCGAAACCGGTCAACTGGCAAAACATGCGGTATAGCGGCACGGCGGCGAACGACATGCCGATCATGAGGACGACAACGCCCAGAACGCCCAGCCCGATACGGCGGTTTTTTGCACGAAGATCATCGTTCACGGCGCACCTCGCGGCATCATTCAGCCGCCCGCCTTGATACGAATGACGGTAACGGCGAAGATAGCGACAATCCATAAAACGATGGCCGCCAGCACCGCCAGATTTTTTGCGCGTTTCTTTTTGTGCAGTTCGGAATGGGGCATGATTACACCTTGTCGATCATCAGCGCGAGAAACAGGGCAAACAGGTAAAACACCGAATACCCGAACATCAATCTGGCACTTTTCAGATCGGTATCAAGCAAGACCCGCAGGGCGGTGAAGACAAAGAACCCGCTCAAGGTTGCCGCCGCGATCATATAACCAGACCCGGCATACCCCAAAATCCCCGGCAGCAAAGTCAGGGGCAGCAGCACCAGCGTATAGGCCAGCATCTGGATTTTTGTTTTCCGTTCCCCGGCGATGACCGGCATCATCGGAATTCCGGCACGCTTGTAATCTTCATTGGCGAACAGCGAAAGCGCCCAGAAATGCGGTGGCGTCCACAAAAAGATAATGAGAAACAAAAGCACCGGATAGAGGGTGATATCGCCGGTGACTGCCGCCCAGCCAATCATTGGCGGGAAGGCCCCCGCAGCTCCGCCGATAACAATGTTTTGCGGCGTACGGCGTTTCAGCCACATCGTATAGATCAGTACATAAAACGCATTGGCAAAGGCCAGCAACCCCGCCGCCGTCCAGTTGATCGCAACCCCCATCGTCATCACCGACAGGACGGATAAAACAAGCGCAAAAGCCAGTGCGTCGGCGGGGGCAATCTGCTTTTGCGGCAGGGGACGCGATGCGGTGCGTTTCATCACCGCATCGATATCGCGGTCATACCACATATTGGCGGCCCCCGCGGCCCCGGCCCCGATTGCTAAAGACAGCACCGCCATCCCGATCAGAAACGGGTGCATCTGGAAAAATCCCGGCGCGACCCACATCCCGGCGAATCCGGAAAAAACAACGAGGCTCATAACCCGGGGTTTGAGCAGGGCGATGAAATCCTGCACGCAGGATTCAGTATCGCCGCGTGGCAAATTTTTCATAATTATTTCAGGCTGGTGTTCCATGGGCCTGTTTCTATCCTGACTCTATTTATTTTGCAAAGACAGAAGGGTGTGCTAGGAGTTGTTGTCATAAATAAAAAAGATACAGGGAAGGCTCAATATGACCGACGCATTGGCACAGACCAACAAAGTTTTCTATGACGATACCGGCATGGATGCTTGCCGGGTGCAGGGCATCGTCAGCCGCGAATTGCATGGATGCGACGAAGGTGAGCTCTATCTGCAACGAACCGTGGAGGAATCTTTTTCGGTCGGCAAGAGGCGGCTGAGTGCCAGTTTTGAATTAAGTCAGGGGTTCGGTATCCGTTATACATCGGGCGAGTCGGTCGCATTTCGCCCGAACGAGAATTTGACCGAAGAAACCGTTCTGAAGGAAGCGCGTACCGTTCGGGCCATTCGCGGCCAGTCCGGCGGCACGATCTATACCCCGGCCACGGATATTTTGCTGCCGCACCCCGCCGGGTTGTCGCTCTATACATCAGACGAGCCGTTACTGGGTTATTCCCAACAGGATAAAATCGACCTCCTGAAGCGGATTGATGCCTATGTGCGTGACAGGGACCCGCGAATCAGGGATGTCAGAGTTTCCTTGCGCGGCGAATATTCACTGATTCAGATTGTCCGTCCCGATGCGCCTCCGGTTGCGGATATGCGCCCGATGGTGAGCCTGAATGTCGGTGTTGATGTTACACAGGGAAAACGTCGGGAAACCGCGCATGAGGGCATGGGGGGGCGCTACACTTACGCGCAGCTTTTCAATGAAGCCGTCTGGAAGCCCCTCGCCGATGAGGCCATCCGTGTTGCCCTGACGCAATTGCAGGCGCAAGATGCGCCATCCGGCGAGATGACGGTCGTGCTTGGTTCCGGCTTGCCTGCCGTTATGTTGCACGAGGCTGTCGGTCACGGGCTGGAGGGGGATTTCAACCGCACCGGAGCATCGGCGTTCAGCGGAAAAATCGGGCAGCAGGTCGCGGCGCGGGGTGTTACGGTCGTCGATCAGGGGAATATCCCGGATCGGCGCGGATCGTTGAATTTCGATGATGAAGGAACGCCGACGGCGGAAAATGTCCTGATAGAGGATGGTATTCTCAAAGGTTACATGCAGGACCGCATGAATGCGCGCCTGATGGGCATGGCCCCGACCGGTAACGGGCGGCGCGAAAGCTTCATGGTGCCGCCGCAACCCCGCATGACCAATACATTCATGCGCAGCGGCGGGTTATGCCCGGAAGAGATTATTGCCTCGATCAAAAAGGGCATATACGCCTCAGGATTCAGCGGGGGACAGGTTGATATTACTTCCGGAAAATTCGTTTTCAACATGACGGAAGCCTATGTCGTCCTTGACGGAAAGATACAATACCCTGTGCGCGCGGCCACCCTGAGGGGCAGGGGGCCTGACGCGATGATGAAAATCAGCATGCTTGGCAACGACAGCCGTCTTGATCGCGGCGTCGGTGGGTGCGGTAAAGGTGACTGGGTTCCGGTTGGCGTCGGCCAGCCGACATTGCGTCTTGACGGTATCGTGGTTGGCGGAAAAGGCGGCCCGCTCTAGGCGTTGCTCCGCAGGCATATAAAAACGCCCCTTCCGGGCAGAAGGGGCGTTTTTATTTGGGGCTGGCCTAGATAGCAGATAAAATCTATTGAGGTCAGATGGTTAAGGTAAGGCGTAAAAGCAGGCTTCCACGAAGTATTCAGGAAGAGTTGATCCGGCAATTTGTGGCAGGCACAACGGCCTGTGCCACGGCTGATCTGGCGGGCGTCAACCGCCACACGGCCACGCTGTATTTTCGCAAGCTTCAGGAATTGATTGCTCGGCGAGTGGCTGCGGATACGCCGTTTCTATCCGGCGAGATCGAACTGGATGAAAGTTACTTCGGCGGGCCGCCGATGTGGACACCTGAGAACCGCGCCCGATACAATCGCGACAAGCTGC
>CAYNSR010000009.1:0-108186 GCA_964400125.1 uncultured Micavibrio sp.
ATAGTGAATCAGAAAACTACAATCTTGGGAATCATAATTGTCAACACGGCCTAAGCTGTTAAAACTATAAAATCAGTGAAGGAAAATATTTAATGATATTAAAGCAGCTTAAAGTTCAAAATTATAGAACTCTTGAAAATATTTCGATTGATTTTTTGCAAGAATACAATGCGATTTGCGGCCGCAATAACTCAGGAAAATCCAATATTGTTCGTGCTATCCGGTTATTATTTGGAGAGGAGAATGATCGCTTTCCTTTTGTAGAAGGAATTGATTTTTCCTATAAATCTGATTTGTGCGCTTGGAAAAAAGGCGGTGATAAAAAGGAAATTATTTCAATAGAAGGCAAAATAGAACTATGTCGAGATTCCGATGAAGGAATCATCCGTTTCATTGAAAGCATTGAGCAAGAAAAAACAAAACTTGAAAAGGACGCCAAGACCGTAAATTTAGAAGTTAAAATTGAAGCTAGCGCCGACAGTCCCAAATTTTCTTTATCTTCCTTACAGATAGATGATCATATCGTTGATGACAGCGTTATTGCTGACAGCATTTATGAAAAAATTAAGAAATCGGTGGTGTTTCACAATTCAACCATGACTTCGATGATGTTTTTTTCCAGAAGAAGAAGGATGCATGGTGTTTTTTCTAGTATTCCAGAAACGAATAAAAAGAAAATTGATGATAAATCGGATGCTCTGAAAAAGGAAGTGAACAAGGTTTTTAAAGAGCACGCAAACGAGCTTCAATTAATGTTAGGCAGGTTGGGGACTAAGCTTGAAGTCAAACTTGATACCCCTGAGTTTGATTTTGAAGAATACCCATATGGAATCTCTTTGGGTTATAAAGATTTTAATGTTCCCTTGGATGATTGGGGGTCAGGAACAAGAAATCAAACGTTGATTATTAAAAGTATTTTTGATGCTAAAAATACAAAAATCGCCTCAAGTGTTTCTGAGAGAATAACGCCAATTGTTCTGATTGAAGAACCGGAAAGTTTTTTACACCCACTCGCGCAGGCACAATTTAGTGATGTTTTACAATCTTTGTCAAAAGAATGGGGAATACAGGTAATTGCATCTACCCACAGTCCTTATTTATTAAGCCATCTACAACCTGAGGCAAACATCCTTCTTGATAGAAAAAAGGCGGGACGTTCGAACAATCTTTTGGATACATTTCGTGTACCGTTTGAACAAGATAATTGGAAAAAGCCATTTGAACATACTCTGGGAATATGTGGGCCAGAATTTGATATATTTAAAGACGCTTTATTTAGCCAGTCTAATAAACTTCTTTTAGTCGAGGGGGATACTGATAAAGAATATTTTGAAATGCTGAAAGATACAGCGCACGGTAAAAATGCATTGGACACTGAGTGCCAAATTTTTGCATATGACGGTAAAGACAATATTAGAAGCGATATATTGATTAAATTCATTAGGGATAGATTTTCAGTAGTAATTATTACCTCCGATCTGGATGCCGAAGAAACCCTATGTCACAAATTAGAAACTCTGGGATTTAAAAAGAATGAGAAATACTTTCCAATTGGACAAGATCAAGCTGGCAAGAGAGATATTGAAGGGCTTCTCCCTGATGAAATTCGCATAAAGGTAAGAGCAGAAAATAATGATTTAGTTGATGCTTCACACTCCGATAAGAAAGAGGAGGTTAAAAGCGCGAAGAACAATCTTAAGAAAAAATACCTTAAGAAATTTAAGGCTGAGGCGACTATAGAAAAAGGATATTTTGATGAGTTTTATAAAATTACTAAAAAAATTAACAAGGCGCTCTTGTCCAAATAGTTGTACTAACCAAGACTCCGTCTGACAGCGTGGCAGGGTCCGGGGTCAGTCGTTCACCCGATAGGTCCGGGCGGTATCGGCTTCGGCTTCCGGTTCCGTGTCTGTGTCGTGGATTTCTGTTTTGTGAAAAAAGCGGCCGACCCGGGCGGCCAGTTCCGGGTTGAGGGTATGCGCGAGCCAGCCGATGATGGCCAGAAGGGTCGATATTTTCAGCCAGAGTTTTAAAATTTGCATGGCGGCGCTTTCGTTCAAGGCAGGGGCATCATCCCGTGGTATAATGGAGCGATGAAAATTCGTCTATGGGTGATTGCCGCGATGGTGGTTGCGGCGCTGGTTCTGGCGGGCTCCGGCGCATGGGCGCAGGGCGAGGCTGCCCGCCCGGACGGGACGCGTTGTTTTGCGCTGCGCAGTGCGGCCCCCTATACCGTGATCGGCAGCCTGAATACGGATTACACCGAAACCGCTGCCGGTTTCAAAACCCGGTCGAACCGGAATTTCCGCCTTGCCCCGGGGGAAAGGCAGGAATTGTGCTCCCTCGGCCCGTTTTACCCCGGCGGGCGGCTTGAACTGGTGCTGCGTTCGCTGGTGCCGCTGTTTTCGTGCTATGCGCTGGCAGAGGGCGAGATTGTCATTTACGGGGAAAGAAAGCCCGAAGGTGGCACGAAAACATGGGCTGATTGCCGTTAGGGCATTGTCTGATGAGATTGGTTCAAAAATTGTCTCCGTCATTCCCCGGATTTGTGAAGCAAATCCCAGAGGAATCCATGGATCACCTTAGAATTTCTTCGAAAATTCAGGCGATGACGGGGGTTGAATTTGATCCAACCTTATCGGGAAAGGCTCTAGGACCGTGCCGCTGTTCTTTCAGGGTGTCGCACCGGGCAGGATGATGCTGACGGTGGTGCCCTTGCCCGGTGCGCTGTCGAGAACAACCCGCCCGTCATGCAGGGTGACGATATTCCTGACCAGACTTAAGCCCAGCCCCGCCCCGCGGGAATCGGATTTGTTGTCGGTTTTTCCGTTCAGCCTTTCAAAGGGCTGGAAGATTCTTTCCTGATCTTCGGGCGCGATTCCGGGGCCGGAATCACGCACCGACAGGATCACGTCCGCGCCGTCTTGCTGCGCCCGGAGGACAATGATTCCGCCTTCGGGGGTAAAGGCGATGGCATTGCGGATCAGGTTGATCAGTACCTGTTTCATCCGCCGTTCATCCGCGAAAATGCTGCACGACTGTTCTGGAATTTCGAGGCGCAGGGTAATCTTGCGCGACCCGGCCCACTCCCGCACCAGATCGCCCGTTTCCTGCAGCAAATGGGTGACATCGACGCTGGCGCGGTCCAGTTCCAGATATCCGGCTTCGATGCTGGACAGGTCGAGAATATCGTCGATCAGGGTGACCAGCCGCGTTCCGGCCTCAAGCACGCCGCCGGTATATTCGCGCTGCCTGTCGTTGAGGGGGCCGTAAAACTGCCGATCCAGAATTTCCGTAAAGCCCATAATCGCGTTGAGCGGGGTGCGCAACTGGTAGGAGACATTGGCAAGGAAATCCAGTTTCAGCCGCTCCGCCGTTTCGAGCGCGGCATTGCGTTCGCGCAGCGCCGTCTGGACGCGGGTTGTGCTGGTGACATCGACCTGTGTGACTAAAACCCCGCCATCGGGAAGGGGGACGGTGGCAACGTCGATCAGGGTCTGGTCGGTGCGCATCAGCCGGTCCTGATGGGCGGTCCGGTCGATGGCGAAGGCGATCAGCGCGTCGCGTTGCTGCGGCCAGATGCTGTCGGGGAAATGCCCCTTCATCTTGTCGACCAGACGGGTGACATGCGGTTCGCCTTCGAGATCTTCGGGATTGAGATCCCACAGCCTTGCGAAAGACGGATTCCACAATTTGATCCGGCCATCGCCGCCAAAGGCCGCGACGCCTTCGTCGAGATTGTCGATGGTTTCCTTTTGCACCGCGATCAGGGTGTTGTAGGACGATTCCAGTTCCAGCCTGCTGGTGACATCCTCGAAGGTCATCATCAGCCCGCCCAGAGGGTGCGGCACCACCAGCATGCGCAGCGCCCGGCCATCAGGCAGGTACAGCATGTCTTCATGGGCATGGATCAGCCCGGTGAACATGTTCAGCCAGCCTTGTTTGAAGTGGCGGAAATCGGCCTGTTCGGGGAGGCGGCGGGTTTCGCGCAGTTTCTCCATAATATCGCCGAGCTTGGGGCCGGTGTTGAGCCATTGTTCGTCGAGCTGCCAGAGCTGGGCGAAGGCGGTGTTGAAAAATTCCATCTTTTGTTCGGCGTTGAAAATGCCGATGGCGCTGCCCAGATGTCCGAGCAATTCCTTGTTTGCGGCCCCGTGGCGGCGCTGTTCGGTTTCCAGCTCTTCCTGCCGGGTGATGTCTTGGGCGAGACCGAGCGTCATGGCCGGGCCGGGAAGGGGAATTTCCTGCACCCGCAGCAAACGGCGGGCGCCGGAGAAAATGATGTGCGCCTGTGTGGCTTCGGTTTTTCCGCTGTCGAGTGCCGCCTGCGCCAGAAGGCGACCGGGGGGTCGGGGCCCTGCCGGGGTGGCCTTTTTCGCCGCCGGGGGGCGGGCGGTTTGCGGCAATTCCCTTTGTTCGGCGATGACGCTGGCCGGGGTGGATTCCAGCGCCAGCGCATAGGCGCGGTTGCACCAGACCAGTTCCGTCCGGGCATTGCGCATCCATAACGGTATGGGCAGGGCATCGAGCGCGGTCTGGAGTTTTGTTGTTTCCTCCTCCGCAGCAATTTTTAAGTCTTCGTTGCGGCGCAGATCGGCGGCGGGGGCGGT
This sequence comes from uncultured Micavibrio sp., assembly GCA_964400125.1. Taxonomy (GTDB): domain Bacteria; phylum Pseudomonadota; class Alphaproteobacteria; order Micavibrionales; family Micavibrionaceae; genus Micavibrio. The sequence goes on from CAYNSR010000009.1 coordinate 4,611, forward strand.
GATGTCTTCGAGCCAGAGGATATGAAATGTCACCAGCCCCTCAAGATCGCGCCCGCGCGAGGCGCAGAGTTTGAGGGTTTTGGCACGGTTGGCGGTGCGGACCTGCATGCAAAACTGTTCCCCGGTGTCTTGCAGGCGGGTGAACAGCCCCTCCAGCGCCATGGAATCGCCGGGCGACAGGGCATTTTGAACATCTTGCAGGGTGTGGATGGCATCCAGCCCGAGCAGGCGGCAAAACCCCTCGCTATAGGCAAGGCTGCCTTCCGCCGACCAGCCGCAATATTCGCCCGGCACGGCGGCCAGAAAGGCTTCCAGCCGCGCTTTTTCCGTCCGTGCGCGATCACCGCCCAGAAAGGTCGAAAACAGGCTGGAGCGGGCGGGGGCGGAAGGGTTTGATCTGGTCACGATTTTTTCAGTTTACCCGGATGCGGCGTTCAGCGCCATATCCTTCGTGGCGTCTTTTTTAAGGATATCAGGGTGTGAAAGGCGGAGGCGCACTGGCGGTCTTGCCGGGACCGGGGATGGGTGCAGCAAGGGCGCAGTGCTGCCGCAGCAATTCCCAATCCTGCCTGCCGGGGGGCTGTGCGGCCATCCAGATGGCGAAGGGCGTTCCCGGCGTGACCTGTGCGGCCTCAATATCGCTCAGATAGTAGTAAGACAGGTAATATTTGCGCGTGCGGTCGAAATCATCCGGGCTGGGCAGGGCGGGCAGGCGCAGCAAATTGCCGTTATCGGTCAGGTCGCTTTTTTTGACGGGAATTGCCTGTGGCGTCAGGCCGACCCGGACCATTTCATCGAAATAGGGGGCTCCTGCGCCCGATTTCGTCAGGGCGACCACGCCCGCAATGATGAAATCGTCGAAGCCGATATCGGCAAGATCCTGTTCGGTCCAGCCGTCAATATCTTCGAGCAGGTCATGCAGATAGGCGATGGTTTCCAGTCGGTGGCGAAAACCGACATCGCCACCCGTCTTGATGCCATCGGCAACCCGTTGCAAATGCCCGTAAAAGGGGTTCCCGCCCCAATCCGTCCTGTCCGCAAAGAGGGTCTGCGCCAAGAATTTCGCGGATTCAAGCGCCCCTTGCGTCAGGAAGACCTGACGGCTGGCGACCTTGACGGCATCCTTGTCCATTCCGGCGGGTGGGGTCATTTCTTTGGCAATGGTCCTTGCAGGGGTTGTCGCGGCGCCGCCAGATGTGGCGTAAGTCTGGCGATGTGATGGTGCATATCGTCAAACAACGCCCGGTTGGAGGCAACCAGCAAGCGGTCATGACAGATCAGCGGAGCATAATCCTCCCCGCCCCGCCCCGGTCGCCCGTAAGGTGTGGCGGCATAACCCCCCGCTTCGCGTATTGCCAGAACCCCGGCGGCATGGTCCCAAGGAGGACATTTGCCCAGGCCTGTTTCGGGCATGAACCCCTCGCTGTAAAAAGTGGAATCCATTTCCCCGGTTAAAATCCGGGTATAGTCGTAACTGGAATTATTGCGCGGGTGATAGCCGGGAACCCCTTTCGCCAGCACCTTTTCAAAGTCTTTGTCCTGATTGCGGCAGGCAAACGCCACCCGTGCGTGATCGCTCAGCCGGACGGGTCGTCCCGCCAGATGGACCGCTTTACCGTTTACTGTACAGCCCTGACCGCGCTGGGTCACGATCATGATGTTTTTTTCTGGGGCCAGTGTGCCGCCGGGCTGTTCCAGCGCATGGCCGGGGGTATAGATGACCCCTGCTTCGGTTTGCCCGTTGCGGATAAAAGCCGCCATCACGCCATATGTACTCTCGCCGCGCTTGAACGCGCCAGTCCCGTCAATCGGGTCGAAAATAATGATGTCGTGTTTTTGCGCTTCCTTGAAAAAGCCCATCGGATCTTCGGATATTTCCTCTTCCCCCGTGACCAGTGCCTGTGGGAACAGGACCCGCGCCGCTGCGGTCAGGGCGCGTTCCGCCGCTAGGTCGGCCTCGGTGAACAGGCTACCGTCGCTGTGGTGGTGGACCTGATCTGCCCGCAATTTCCCGTGGACGGGTAACAATTTATCGATGGCCACTTGGCGAATCGCTTTGGCCAGCCCCTGAAAAATATCTGCAATCATTGCCCTAGGCCCCCGTTGTCTTTTAGTGCGGAAAAACGAGGAGACCCTATCCTAGCCCCAAGCATGAAGGCAAGAAAATATTTGCATATTACTGGAGATTATCGCTACGATCTGGACAGTCTTTTATACTGAGATGACACGAAGGAATATCCAATGGCTTTTATCGTTGCACCTCAGATTGTTGATGCGTTTCTCGACAAGCCGATTGAGATGGAAAAGGAACAGAAGCTGCTTCAGGGCGTCCCCCTCGACGGGACGGAAAAACCAGTTTTGTACACCCTTGAAGAGCGTGGGGTGATCCAGCAGGAACTCTCTCGCCTGTTCAATACGCTTTCAGGCGGCTGCGTGCCGAAGCAGGGATGTAAGACCTTTACGCTGACGGCGGGCGCACCGGGCGCGGGCAAGACGACCCTTCTGAACCGCTATCAGCAAAATCTAGGTGCGGTTTATGCTGACCCAGATGAAACCGTCCTGAAGGCAATGGTCCCGTATCTTGAGGATGTTTCCAAAACGGATATCTTTACTGCTTATACGAAATGGCGATGGGCATCGAACTATATCAGCACCAGCCTGATGAACATGGCAGCGGAGCGGGATCTGGATATTGTTCACGGGATAACGGCAACTGGTCCGGCGGTATCTACACTTTACGAAAATGTCCGCAGGGCCGGGTATGAAATACATACCCTGATTGTCGGCGCGTCCGAACAGGTCCGTCTGGAAAGCGCTCGTCGCCGTTTCGAGGTCGAACACAGCCGCGCGACAAGCCCGGCGGATCTGATTGAAAAGGGCAGGCTTTTTTATGAATGCCTGCCTGTCTATTTTGAAAAATCTGACCGCCTCAGTGTTTTCTGGCGGGATGCCGCCGATCATAATAGCCCGGTTCTAGCCGCCACCGCAGAGAAGGGGCAGGTTACCATCCACAACGCGGATGCACTGCGGGCTTTTAACACCGATAATAACAAGAACAATGCCACCCAGGACTGGCCCGCGCTGATCCTGACTTACGCCGCCCGGTTCGGGTAGTCCGAAAGACCTGCGGGATTTACGGACGCAACAGGAACTGGACGATCAGTACCGATAAGTCTCGTTCTTGAACGGTCCGTTTGCGCCAACGCCGATGTAATCGGCCTGTTTCTTGTTGAGTTTTGTCAGTTTGACCCCGAGCTTGTCGAGATGCAGGGCGGCGACTTTTTCGTCGAGATGCTTGGGCAGGACGTACACTTCGCCCGTTTTGTAGGCGGCGGTGTTGGTCCACAGCTCAATCTGGGCCAGAACCTGATTGGTGAAGGACGCCGACATGACGAAGCTCGGGTGGCCGGTGGCGCAGCCGAGATTGACCAGACGCCCTTCCGCCAGAACGATAATGCGCTTGCCGTCGGGGAATTCCACTTCGTCCACCTGCGGTTTGACATTATGCCATTTGAAATTGCGCAGGGCGTCAATCTGGATTTCGGAGTCGAAATGCCCGATATTGCATACGATGGCGCGGTCCTTCATCGCCCGCATATGGTCGAGCGTGATGACGTCGATATTGCCAGTCGTGGTGACGAAAATATCGGCGGCGGGGGCGACGTCTTCGATGGTGTTGACCTCATACCCCTCCATGGCCGCTTGCAAAGCGCAGATCGGGTCGATTTCGGTAACGATGACTCGCGCACCCTGCGAACGCAAGGATTCCGCGGAACCCTTGCCGACATCGCCATAACCGCAGACAACGGCGATTTTCCCGGCCATCATCACATCTGTGGCGCGGCGGATGCCGTCAACGAGGCTTTCGCGGCAGCCGTATTTGTTGTCGAATTTCGATTTGGTGACGCTGTCATTGACGTTGATGGCGGGGACTTTCAGTTCGCCCTTTTTCGCCATTTCATGCAGGCGATGGACCCCGGTGGTGGTTTCTTCGGACAGGCCCCTGACGTCTTTCATCAGGTCCGGGTAGTCGCGGTGCATGATCCCGGTCAGGTCACCGCCATCATCGAGGATCATATTGGCGGTCCAGCCATTTGGCCCCTTGATCGTGTCGTGGATGCATTGTTCGGCTTCTTCGTTGGTCTGGCCCTTCCATGCGAATACGGGAACGCCAGTGGCGGCGATGGCCGCGGCGGCATGATCCTGCGTCGAAAAAATGTTGCACGACGACCAGCGCACTTCCGCGCCCAGAGCGGTCAGGGTTTCGATCAGCACCGCGGTCTGGATGGTCATATGCAGGCAACCGGCAATGCGCGCGCCCTTGAGCGGTTGTTTCGCGCCGTATTCGCTGCGCAGCGCCATCAGGCCGGGCATTTCGGTTTCGGCGATGGTGATTTCCTTGCGGCCCCATTCCGCCAGAGCGATATCCTTGACTTTGAAGTCGTTTTGTACGGCTTTGGGCTGGGCGGTCATTGGCGGAGATCCTTCTGATTTGGCGCTGAAAAACAGCCATTCTTGTACCGTTAATTGCCCGTTTGCACAAGTTTTGATTTTCCATTTCATGGTTTTTTAATGAATAGCTGACAGGATGGAGCACAGGACAAGATAAGGAGCTTTTATGGACCGTCCCTTTGACGATTTTTCTACGGCCAGCGACGGCGCGGTTTATTTGTACCGTCCGCACGGGTTGTTGCGGCATTCCTTTGAGATTCTGAAAAAATCTGCGGGGGATATCGTGCCGGTCGGGGAATATATGGTTCTGGACACCGCGGAAGACCCGGCCCTGACCGAAAAAAAGATGATGAATCTGGTTGCCCTGATGAACGGGCATACGGCCCTGATCGATGCCGGGGTCAGCGGCAGGCGGCTTTATTTCCATGTCGCGCCCGCGACCGGGGATGACGGACGGCGGCAGATTATTTTTCGCGAACGCGGTGCCGAAGGCGTAACTTACGAAAATGCGCTTCTTTTACTGGATGGGGATATTTTGCATGGCACACATTAACGCAGGCCTTCTCGGGCTTTTTTGCGCAGCGGCTGACGGGCAGAACCCTGCGTCGGTATTGACGCCTTCCGCACCAAGCGGGGCCAAGCCCGGAACCCGCCTTTAAATCCCCTATTTCGTGCGGCCCAGATCGCGGTGGATGACGCTGGTGGCATGGCCGAGCGCCTGTAGCCACGGTGCCAGATGTTCTACCGTATAGACCGAACGGTGCCGTCCGCCCGTACAGCCGATCGCAATCGTCAGATAGCTTTTCCCCTCCTGCGTGTAGCGCGGCAGCAGGGGTTCGAGCATGGCCTGAAAACGTTCGATAAAGGGTTCAAAATCCGGATCGGCGGCGATACAGGCCCCGACGGGCGCGTCCAGCCCGGTCATGGGCCGCAAATCCCGGTCCCAGTGCGGATTGGTCAGGAAGCGCACATCCATGACGATATCGGCATCGCGGGGCACGCCGAGGCGGAAGCCGAACGAGACAAGTGTGACCGTCAGGCGGCCCCCCTTGGCGATGGTGAATTGTGTTTCCAGCAGGCGGCGTAAGTCATGAATGGTCAGGTCGGTGGTGTCGATCACCAGATCGGCTTCGATGCGCAGCGGGTGCATCCATTCCTGTTCGCGCTTGATTCCGGCGCTGACGGGCCGATCCTTGGCCACGGGATGGCGGCGGCGGGTTTCTGTAAAACGCTTTTGCAGCACGGTTTCGTCACAATAAAGAAAAACCAGTTGTGCCGCAGTCTTTTCCACCAGTTCCAGCAATTTCGCCGGATCGAAGCCCCGGCTGCGCGTGTCGATGCCGATGGCCATAGGAAGGTCTTCGGGGTGACTCTCCGCCAGCAGCGTATCCACCAGCGTCAGGGGAAAATTGTCAAAAACCTCATACCCCATGTCCTCAAGCGTTTTGAGGACGGAGGACATGCCCGCGCCCGACAGGCCGGTGACGATGACCGGACCTGTCATGCGGGCGGAAGCGGGGGTGTGCGTATTCTGCATCGGGACCATCCTACTAGGCGCGATCGAGGATAACAGTGAATCGCGCCCCCGTCACCCGTCCTGAGAAATCGCGCATATTTTCAGCGAAAATTGTGCCGTTATGGGCACGGACGATCTGCCGGGCGATGGACAGGCCGAGGCCGGAATGGCTGCCGTAATCTTCATGTTTGGGGCGTTCTGTGTAGAAACGCTCGAAAATGGTTTCCAGTTTTGAATCCGGAATGCCCGGTCCCTGATCGGTGACGGTGACGGTGATCCGGTCGCGGTCATCGGGAATGATTTTGATCTGGACGATTCCTTCGGGCGGGCTGAAGGTCATGGCATTGACGATCAGGTTTTCAAAAACCTGCGCCAGACGATGTTCGCTGCCCCGGACCAGAACCGGGATTTCGGTCGGGGGGGAATCGAGTTCGAGTTTCTGGGTTGCGCCGCGATGCGCCAGCGTGACGCGGTGCGCTTCCAGCAACTGATTCAGCAGTTTTTCCAGACTGACGACCCCCAGCTCTTCCCGCGACAGTTCGGCATCGAGGCGGGAGGCGTTGGAAATATCGCTAATCAGGCGTGTCAGGCGGGTGACGTCGTGTTGCATGATGTCGAGCAGGCGGGCGAGATCTTCCGGGCGGTCCCGGACGATGGCCGCTGTTTCGACGGCGCTGCGCAGGGAGGTGAGGGGGTTCTTGATTTCATGAGACACATCGGCGGCGAACCGTTCGATCGTATCCATGCGGTCCCATAATGCTTCGGTCATGTCGCGCAGGGCGGCGGATAATTCGCCGATTTCGTCGTTGCGGTGGGTCAGGTCGGGAATGTCGATCTGGCGGCCATGGCCCATACGCACGGATTCAGCCGCCCGCGCCAGCTTGCGCAAAGGCCGCCCGATGACACCCGCCAGATACATCGACAGGAAAATCGTTACGGAGAGCGCACCCAGAAATACGGTCAGGACATCAAAGCGCATCTGGTCGACCGCCGCCTGTATTTCCTTGCCGTCACGCGACAGCATCACCACGCCGATGACCTGACGGATTTTTTGCACCGGCGCGGCAGCGGTCAGGATAATGCGCCCGTTCTTGTCTTCCCAGGCGCTGGCGTGGACGCGCTTGTCGGCCAGTGCGGCGGCGGCATCGGGATAGTCTCCGATCTGGTCGGACATGGTCACGGGATAAAGCGGCAGAGTGCTTTGCATCGGCATGAATTCAAGAATTTTTTCCCCGAACGCCCGCGCGCCCGATGCTTTTTGCGGGGTATCGGGCGTGACCGCCCGGATGCGCACGGCGAGTTGTTCGGAATCACCGATCATGACCCCGGCATCGCTGAACAGGCGGGTGCGTGTGTCCATGGTTTCGCCCAGACGGCGCAGCATCCGCCGCGACAATTCCGGGATCAGCATTTCGATTTCCTGCGGTTTAGCAAACAGCAGCGGCTTTCCGGTTTTGACCGGACGCACCGCCCCTTCGGCCATGGCCCCGGCGAAAAGTTGTGATTGCAGGCTTAATGTTTTCAGTTCCGCCGCGATCAGGCTGTCGCGGTACTGGCCGAGATACAGCAGCCCCACCACCAGAACAACAGGGGCGATCAGGTTGACCGCGAGAATGCGCAGCGTCAGCCCGCCGCCGATCCGCGCCCGGCGCGGGGCGTTGTAATTGTCGGCGGAACCTGCGGAATCAGGCGGTTGCCGGGTCTTCTTCCTTGTAGCGATAGCCAACACCATAAAGCGTTTCGATCTGGGAGAATTCGTCATCCACCACCCGGAATTTCTTGCGGATGCGTTTGACATGGGAATCGATGGTCCGGTCATCGACATAAATATTTTCGCCATAGGCCATGTCGATCAACTGGTCGCGGTTTTTGACGTGGCCGGGCCGCGTGGCCAGTGCCTTGACCAGCAGATATTCGGTCACGGTCAGGTCCACGGGGCGGCCCTTCCATGCGCAAAGATGGCGGGAATCGTCCAGAACCAGGGAGCCCCGTTCAATACGGTTTTTTTCATCCGGCGTTTCATTTTCCGTGTCCTTGCGCGCGGCCTCGCGGCGTAGAATCGAACGAATGCGTTCGATCAGCAGGCGTTGCGAAAACGGCTTGGTGATATAATCGTCCGCACCCATGCGCAGGCCGAGAACTTCGTCGATTTCATCGTCTTTCGAGGTCAGAAAAATCACCGGCAGGGATGATTTTTCGCGCAGGCGCGACAGAACCTCCATCCCGTCCATGCGCGGCATCTTGATATCGAGTATGGCCAGATCGGGCGCGTTCGAGACGATCCCCTTCAGCCCCTCTTCCCCGTCGGTATAGGTGCGGACCGTGAAACCCTCGGCCTCCAGTGCCATAGAGACGGAAGCCAGAATATTGCGGTCGTCATCGACCAGGGCAATTGTGTTTCCGGAAAAAGCGGTTGTCATTGATTCCTCACAAAATGCGTTCGTGTCCTTAAGATGCACGGGAAAAGTGTAGCAAACAAGGCTCATCTGCGGTGATTTTACGGCAATCGCGCGAATTTGAACCTCAACACGGCTTAAAACCCCACCATCTGCGCCAGATGCAGGGACCCGGTAATCAAAACGCGGCCCGCCGGGGCCTTGCTGGACAGGCTTTGCAATAATTCAGGCAAGGGCTGGCTGGATATGTCTTGCGCGATCCGGGCGCCTGCATCCTGCCAGACCCGGGCGAGGATATCCGGCGGGATGGTGTGGTCTTTTTGTTCCGGCACGACAATGCTGGTGACGCTGGTGACGAGGGAGGCAAGGGGGGCAGCAAAGGCCACCGCGTCCTTGTGCCCCATCATTGCGGTGATGATGTGTAGGGGCTTGCCGTCTTCTTCCTGCCATGCGCGGGCCTGATCGGCGAGGACCAGGGCGGCGCTGTCGTTGTGGCCGCCGTCCAGCCATAATTCCCACCCGGCGGGCAGCATATGCGTGTCGATTTTTTGCAGTCTGGCGGGCCAGACCGCCGATTTCAGGCCCGTGGCAAAGGCGCTGTCGGAGATTTCAAAACGTTGCTGGACCATCAGTGCCGCGACGGCTGTCGCCGCATTGGTGAGTTGATGGGCCCCGAGCAATTGCGGCGCGGGCAGGCAATCGAGCGTGCGGCAGGGTGTGGCGACACAAAACGGCGTGTCCTTGCCGTTGCCATGGCAGGTCCAGCCCTTGTCTTCGGCATAGACATCGATTCCCGTCGCGGCGGCTTTTTGTATCAGGGTATCGAACACCGCAGCATGAATCTGGTGTCCGATCACGCAGGGCGCGTCCGCCTTCATAATCCCGGCCTTTTCAGCGGCAATGTCGGCAATGTCCCGCCCCAGCGTTTCGGTGTGGTCGTAGGACAGGGTGGTGATAATGTTCAGGACCGGAAAGCGCACGACATTCGTGCTGTCGAGCCGCCCGCCCAGCCCGGTTTCCAGCAACAAGACATCGCCGGGGGTATGCGCGAATGTGGCGAAGGCGCAGGCGGTAAAAAATTCAAAAAAACTCATATCCGGCTGGCCGGGATTGGGGCAGCGGCGCAGCCCCTCGTCGATCACAAATTCCAGCAGAGCATCGGAAATTTCCTCCCCGGCCAGGACGATTCGTTCGTTTGGGCGCAGCAAATGCGGCGAGGTATAGGTATGAACGCGATATCCCGCAGCCTGTAAAATGGCCCGCATAAAGGCGATGGTGGAGCCCTTGCCGTTGGTTCCGGCGACATGAATCACGGGGGGCAGGTGATGGTGGGGGTTTTCAAATTTTTCTAAAAGGTCGATGTAAGGCGGCCTGAAGGTCGTGTCGGTATTGTAATCGCGGCGCAGCGCGTACAAAAAATTGAGTTTTTCTCTCAGGGAAGAGGTCACCGCCGCATTTCCTTCTTGTGCAGTGGACGGTTTCTTTTACGCGACTTTTTTGCGCTTTGGCCTGTTCTTGTTGGCGACGGCGCGCGTTACGCTGGAGGCTGGACGGATACTGGCCCGGTCGATCCCGCGCAGGTTTGACGGTGCTTTTTTGCCACCGCCGCTGGCGCGCATGTCAAATCCCGGATTCATGATGAGATTAAGCAGGCGCGAGAGTGTCGGGCGCAGATCGCGCCGGGCGACGACCATATCGACCATGCCGTGATCCATCAAATATTCAGCCGTCTGGAATCCGGGAGGAAGCTCTTCGCGGATGGTTTCCTGAATGACCCGCTTTCCGGCAAAGCCGATCATGCATCCGGGTTCGGCAATATGAATGTCGCCGACCATGGCGAAAGAGGCGCTGACCCCGCCCGTGGTCGGATTGGTCAGCAGGACGATATAGGGCAATCCGGCTTCCTTTACCATCTCGACCGCGATGATGGTGCGCGGCATTTGCATCAGGGAAATCGCGCCTTCTTGCATGCGGGCGCCGCCCGATGCGGGGATCGCCAGAAGGGCGGAGCCAGTTTTGACGGCCTCTTCGGCGGCGCGCACGATGCCTTCGCCGACGCCAGCCCCCATCGACCCACCCATGAAATCGAAATCGAAGGCGGCCACCACCACCGGTGCGCCGCCGATCGTTCCCCGGGCCACGACAATGCCATCTTCGCGGCGGGATTTTGTCTGGGCTTCTTTCAGGCGGTCGGCGTATTTTTTGCGGTCTTTGAATTTCAACGGGTCCTGCGCCACCTTGCCGAGGCGAATCTCCTCCCATTTGCCGTCGTCGAACAGCAGGGCCAGTCGGTCAGCGACGGAAATTTTCAGGTGGTTGTCGCAGTGGTAGCAGACCTGAAAATTTTCGGCCAGATCGCGATTGAACAGCATCCCGTCGCAAGACGGACATTTCTGCCACAAATTATCCGGCACATCCTTTTGCTGGGTCACCAGCGAGCGGATTTTCGGACGGATAAAGTTACTGAGCCAGTTCATGCCTTGCACTCAAATGTAGGAAATGATGGGGACTTTATCCCCCGCCTGCCCGGCTTTGTCAAGGAAAGAAGGTCTATGTTGCTGTTAATCAAGGATAATATGTCTGCGGCGGGCGGGGTTAAAGTGTCTCCAGAATGTCGCGTGCCGCCCGTGCCGGATCGGGTGCCCCGGTGATGGGGCGACCGATCACCAGATGGGTCGCACCGATGGTGATCGCGTCTTTCGGTGTCATCACCCGTTTCTGGTCGAGCGCGGCGCTGCCTGCCGGGCGAATTCCGGGGACCATCAAAATGAAATGCTGCCCCAGCGCCTTGCGCACGGCGGAAATATCCGGTCCTGCACAAACGATGCCGGGCAGGCCTGCCGCATGGGTCAATTCCGCCAGACGCAGAACCTGATCTGCCGCCGGGGTTTGCTGGCCTGTGCTTTGCAGGGCCAAATCATCGAGCGAGGTCAGGACCGTGACCGCCAGCAAGGCGGGCGGGTTTACGCCAAGGCGCATGGATTCCTCGGTGGCAGCATCCTGTGCGGCGCGCATCATCTCCGCCCCGCCCGCGGCGTGCAGGGTCAGGTAGGACGGGGCCAGACGGATCACGGCACGAATCGCGCCCGCAACGGTGTTGGGAATGTCATGACATTTCAGGTCGAGAAACAATTTCAGGTCGGGACAAGCCTGCCTGATCGCTGCTACGCCTTGCGGGCCGTTGGCGTTGAAAAATTCGAGTCCCAGTTTGATCCCGCACTCCGCATCCTGCATCGCGGCGGCAAGATGTCGGGCGGCGTTCAGGTCGGGTGTGTCGATGGCGCAGTAAATGAGCGGTGTGGTTTTCATCGTCAATGGCTTCTTGCTGGAGTGTCGTTATTTATCGCAGGGTTCGTATAGCGGGGAAGGCAAGTCTAACAGGCTGCTGAAAAACCCTCTCCGGCGTCATCTCGAGGCCGCGCAGTGGCCGTGGCGATCCATAAATGTTGGAGATCCCCGATTTCTGGATTGCCGCGTCGGGGCTTTTCCCCTCCTCGCAATGACGAAATACGGGTTTTTCAGCAGCCTGTTAAGTGTCTTTTTTAAAATTCCTGTTTCCATCATCGCTAGGGCGTGTCATCAATTGAGCCAGATAACGGCAGCGGCGAGATAGATGCCGTTATCTGGCTCAATTGATGACACGCCCTAGTCATTCCAAATAATTTTTCACAGCGGCATCATCATGATTTTTCTGAGCATCATTACTCAGCTTTTTTTGTTCATCATAAAGTCGGATACATTCTTCTGCTGTAGGGGGTTCTGAAAGTTGTGCTTGCGTTGCAGGTGGCATGAAAATAAAAAGCACCACTTAAAGCCGGAAATAAATATTTCATTCTTTCTTGCCTTTTGTCGCTCATCAAAAAAGTGTGCTGTAGCTTAGAAATCTTCGCCGCCGCTGAGGGTTTCGCCGTTCAGCCGTTCGCGCAGCGCCTTGCCGGTTTTGAAGAAAGGCAGGCGTTTGGCATCGACCCTGACGCTGGCCCCGGTGCGTGGGTTGCGCCCGGTTCTGGCTTCGCGTTCCTTGACCGAAAACGCGCCGAAGCCGCGCAGTTCGACACGGTCGCCGCGCACCAGCGCCGCAGTGATTTCATCGAAAATGGTGTCGACGATTTTTTCGACATCACGCATGTAGAGATGCGGATTGCGTTCCGCCAGCATCTGGATCAGTTCTGATTTTGTCATCGCCGTCTATCCTTATTTGAAGGGGTTCCTGCCGGAACCATCTACACTTAAGCCAATCATGCTTTTTATTTCAAGGTCTTACGCAATGCCGTCCTTCTTTTCAGGATGCCTGATTTTACGCCGGGTCGTCAAGGAAAAGTCATTGATTACAAAGGGTTTTTTATAAATCCCATGGGTTTTGCGGGATTTGCGCCGATTTCCGGCGGTCACCCCTGCCCCCGCCGGGGCGGGCGGGGGCAGGGGACGGGGGCTGTGGGGACCGGGTGAGAGAGGGTGCCCCCGTAACGGGTGAAAGGCATATGGCCGATTTGTTCTAATGCCGGGTTTTGTCGGGCGATTCGGTTTCCGGTATCGGGCGACCAAGCCCAGCGTGATCCGGATGGTTCGGCCCGGTCTCCAGAACATGGCAGGCGCGGCGCAATTGCCGTATTTCGGCAAGGCCGATCAATTCGCCGTGATCGCCGAGGACAGGCATGACCGGATGGCCGTATTCGGTCATGATCGCCAGCGCATCGGAAATGCTGAGTTCGGAAGGCAGGAAGGCAGGGTTGCGAATCATCACATCGGCGGCGGTCAGGCCCCGCAACGTGGCGGGCCGGATATGGGCCCCGCCGTGTTCGAGTCCTTGATCCATCACCAGTTTTCCGATCAGCGTCGAGCGGGTGATGAAGCCGGAAAACGTGCCGTCTTCTTCAATGATTCCGGCAATCTGGCGTCCGGTCGAGGACATGGCCGAAAGGACCCTTTCCACCGGGCATTCGGGCCGCAGCCGCAAATGCGGCAGGGTGCGCACCAGATCGCCGACGGCGGCGTGTTCCGGACCCGTAGCAAAAGGACCGCTGCCCGGAATCCGGCCGGACGCCGCAGGCCCCGCAGGGATATGAGGGTTCATCGTCATGGGAAGGCTCCTTGATGTCTGCTTGCATCTTCCATGCTCGTCCGGGAATGCGGCGGCGGCGTGGCGGGGCGGGGGCGTTATCGGGGCAAAAATCGATCAATTTGAATCAGCAAAAAGCCCCGGTTTCCCGGGGCTTTTCAGTGGATAACATAGATCGGTCGGGAACTTTATTTCTTGTCGGTATCGTCCGATTTTTGCAGCGCCGCGCCGAGGATGTCGCCGAGAGATGCGCCGGATTCGGTCGAACCGAAGGCGGCCATGGCCTCTTTGTCCTCGTCAATTTCACGCTGCTTGATCGACAGGGAAAGTTTCCCGCCTTTTTCGACGGCGATGACCTTGGCATCGACTTTTTCACCGATGGCGAAACGGTCGGGGCGCTGTTCGGAACGTTCACGCGAAAGGTCGCCCTTCTTGATGAAGCCCTTGGCCTTGTCGCCGACGCTGACTTCGATTCCCTTGTCGTTGACTTCGGTAATCGTGCAGGTGACGATATCGCCCTTGTTGGCACCACTGCTGCTTGCGCTGCTGCGCCCGCTGCTGCTGTCGGCACCCGCATTCGGGTTTTCCGTCAGTTGCTTGATGCCGAGGGCAACACGTTCTTTTTCGGCTTCGATCTCGAGGATCTTGACCTTGATGACATCGCCCTTGTTATAGTCTTTCAGAGCTTCTTCACCGGCCTTGTCCCACGCGATGTCGGACATGTGAACCATACCGTCCAGATCGCCCGGCAGGGCCACGAACATCCCGAATTCGGTGATGTTGCGGATTTCCCCTTCGAGGATCTCGCCGTTTTTATGGTTGGCCGCAAAGGTCAGCCACGGATTGTCCGTGCATTGCTTCAGGCCGAGAGAGATACGGCGTTTTTCACGGTCGATATCCAGTACCATGACTTCGACTTCCTGGGATGTCGAAACGATTTTGCCCGGATGGACGTTTTTCTTGGTCCACGACATCTCGGAAACATGCACCAGACCCTCGATCCCGGATTCCAGCTCAACGAAGGCACCGTAATCGGTGATGTTGTTGACCCGGCCCGTAACGCGCGTGCCGATGGTGAAGCGTGATGCCACGCCTTCCCACGGATCGCTTTCGAGCTGTTTCATGCCCAGAGAAATACGCTGGTTTTCTTCGTTGTAACGAATGACCTGCACCTGAATGCTCTGGCCGATGGCCAGAACTTCGGACGGGTGGCCAATGCGTTTCCACGAAATATCGGTGACATGCAGCAGACCATCGACGCCGCCAAGATCCACGAAAGCGCCGTAATCGGTGATGTTTTTCACGACACCGGTCAGGACTTGTCCCTCTTTCAGCGCGCCCATCAGTTCGGTGCGTGCGGATTCGCGGGATTCTTCGAGGACGGCACGGCGCGACACGACGATATTGCCGCGCGGACGATCCATTTTCAGGATCATGAACGGTTGCGGCGAACCCATCAGCGGACCGACATCGCGCACCGGGCGGATATCGACCTGCGAACCGGGAAGAAACGCGACAGCGCCGCCGAGATCAACCGTAAAGCCGCCCTTGACGCGACCGAAGATGACGCCAGTGACGCGCTCTTGTTTCGTGTGGGCTTTTTCGAGGTCGATCCATACTTCTTCGCGGCGGGCCTTGTCGCGGGACAGGGCGGTTTCGCCGTCGCGGTTTTCCATGCGTTCGACGAAGACTTCGACGATATCGCCTGTCTTGACTTCGGAAACGCCGCCCGGAAGCGTGAATTCACGAAGCGGAACACGGCCTTCGGATTTCAGGCCGACATCGATGATGGCAAAATCGTTGCTGATGGCGACGATCCGGCCCTTGACGACGGAGCCTTCGAATTTCGTCTTGCCGTTCATGGAGCTATTGAGGAGGTCTGCGAAGTCGTTTGACCCTTCGCGGTCTTTGAGTTTGGAGGATGCACCTGCCATGATAATTTTCCTTCTTCGGAAAAGATTGCCCAGGGCGAACAGAGGATCAGGCCGGGGACGGCCCCCAAACAGGGGCCAGCCGGGCTGTCATATCCGCAAGGACGCAGGACTTGTACGCTGCACCGGGGTAAAAATCAATCAAAATCTGTTGTATTCTGTTAAATAATGGGTGGTTACGACAAGGGGGTAAAACGCGGGCGCGGGGCGCGTTGGTTTTGGAAAATAGAACGTTTGGAGCAAGGGGAACACGCGCCCCCAACACCCCGTCATCCCGAGCGTAGCCGAGGGATCTGATAGGCTGCGGTTTGGCCAGATCCCTCGGCTACGCTCGGGATGACGGTTATTATGGGGTCTCGTGTCTTTTTCTTGATAATAATCAGCAAACCTTGAAACTTGGGCACAGGGGCTTAGGTGGTGTAACTCATACTGGTTTATCCAAAGGAGATAGGTTATGCGCTTTTCGATTTTTATGTTTTCCTTTGCCGCGATGACCATCATGGCGGCGGGCGCAGTGATGGCGGCGGCGTCCATAACGACCATTACCGATACGGTTATCAAACAACAAGAGCAGCCCGATAAGAAAAAGGTGAATTTTTCCGAGTTCGATGTGAACGGCGACGGGCAGCTTTCCCATGCGGAAGTTGGTGAAAAGCTGTTCAGCATTTTTGACACGGACGGCAATATGGTCATCGATAATATCGAATACAAAAAGCCGATGGTGATGACGATTATCCCGATGGTGAAAACGGAAACCATTACCTTTGTTTTTGATGGTCAGACCATACCCAGCAAGACCGAGGTGACAGAAGAAGAATTCTATAAAAAATCCATGCTGCATAAATTCACTGACAGTCCGGAAGGACTTTCCGCAAATAAATTTCTCGATCAGGGATTTTGGCGGCTGGACGATAATAGTGACAAGGTGATCGACCTGAAGGAATGGAAAGAGGCTTATACCGAGTCCCTGCGCCCGAGCGCGGCCAACCCGAACCGTTATAATCAGTAAAGACCACGCAAAGAAAAAACCCGGTCACGTCATCGTGGCCGGGTTTTTGTTTGTAAGGCAGGTGCGGATCAGGCCGCCTTGCCGGTGGCCTGTTCTACGATAGTGTTGGTTTCGGCGCGGTTGTCGTTGGTGCGCAGGATATGGCCGAAGGTCAGGACACCGCAAATCGTGCCTTGCGCGTTCTTCACGACAAGGCGGCTGACCGCATTTTCATTCATGATTTTTGCGGCGTCTTCGAGCGAATTGTCTTCGGTGCAGGCGCAGACTTCCTCGGTCATATAATCGCGCACTTTCTCTGTGCGCGGGTCTTTCCCGTCGGCGATGGCGCGGATGACGATATCACGGTCGGTGATGATGCCCTCCGGTGCCTTGTCGGTGCCTACGGGCAGGAATCCGCAATCAATTTTTTGCATTTTTTGTGCGGCTTCTTGCAAGGTGGCTTCCGGGCTGATCATTTCGGGGCTGCATTCCATCAGGTCCTTGACGCGGGTGGCGGTCATCATTTTTTCCTTTCGTTTGTCTGATCCGGGTCTTGCCCCGGCGCGGTCGTCAAACGCTTGCAGGGGGCGGGCGGTTCCCGGCGAAAGAGCGGAAAATTCAGGAAATATGTTGCAAATGGCCCATGGCTACAGCCAGAACCGTTTGGGCGTCCATCTGCGTGGTATCGAGGACAATCGCGTCCGCCGCCGCCTTCATCGGGCGGAAGCTGCGGCTGCTGTCGCGGGTGTCGCGGATTTTGAAATCGGCAATCACGGTTTCAAGAGGGATGTCTTCGCCTTTTTCCCGCAATTCCTTCCAGCGCCGCTGCGCGCGGGTTTCCAGTGCGGCATCGATATAGAATTTCACAGGCGCATCGGGAAAGATCACCGTGCCGATATCGCGCCCGTCGATGACGGCACCGGGCTTGCCGCTCAGTGCGGGGAATCCGCGCTGGAATTCATCGAGTGCTTCGCGGACTTCCGGTATGGCGGCAACGACGGAAGCGCCCCGCCCCGCCGCAGCGCTGCGCAAGGCAGGATCGTTCAGTGTTGCAGGATCAAGGGTTTTTGCAGCCTGGATCGCGGCGTCGCGGTCATCTGTCGGAATGTTTTTTTGAATCAGGGTTAATGCGACGCGCCGATATAACAGGCCCGTATCCAGATAAGCGTAATCGAGATGGTCGGCGATTTTCCGGGCCAGCGTGCCCTTTCCGCTGGCCGCAGTGCCGTCAATCGCAATGATAACCGGGGGCTTTTCAAGCATGGCGGATATGTCAGTTCTTTTTTCGCAGGAACAAACCGTCCGTGTCCAGCCCGTCATCGTCGCTGGCGCGCAGATCCGCACCGATTCCGGTCATGACATCGACAAAGCCGGGGAAGCTGGTGGTGACCGGGGTGATATCGTCAACGGTGATGGGTTCATTGCTGGCAAGGCCAAGACACAGGAAGCTCATGGCGATGCGGTGGTCGAGCGCGGTTTCGATTTTCGCGCCGCCTTCGGGCGGTTTGCCAGTGCCGTGGATGGTCAGGCTGGCTTCGCCCATTTCTAGTTTAACACCGCAGGCGGCAAGCCCGTCGGCGATCATTTTCAGGCGGTCGCTTTCCTTGACGCGCAATTCGTCGAGATGGGTCAGGTACGTCGTGCCATTGGCGCAGGCCGCCACCATGGCCAGTGCGGGGATTTCATCGATCATGCCGGGGATGCGTTCCGGCGGGACGACCACACCCTTCAGCGGTCCGCTATAGCGGACATGCAGATCGGCCAGCGGCTCGCCCGCCTCCTCGCGCGGATGGGTGAGGGAGAGATCAGCCCCCATTTCCTGCAAGGTGGTATAAAGGCCGTTGCGGCGCGGGTTCATATTGATACGCGGTACGGTGATATCGGAACCGGGCACGATCAGCGCGGCAATGACGGGGAAGGCCGCCGTGCTCGGGTCGCCGGGCACATCGACGGCGCAGCCGCGCAAATTCTGCCCGCCGGTGATGGTAATCGCCTGCGCACCGCTTTCCAGCGTAACGGTTTTAACCTCGGCCCCGAACAGGCGCAGCATGGTTTCGGTATGGTCGCGGGTGGGTTTGTCTTCAATCACTGTTGTCGTGCCCTGCGCACGCAGACCCGCCAGCAGGACGGCGGATTTCACCTGCGCCGAGGCGACGGGCAGGCGGTATTCGATGCCTTTCAGCGCATCCGACCCCTGTAGCGTCATCGGCAGCCTGCCCCCGGAGCGGGCGATGAATTTCGCCCCCATCTGTTCCAGCGGCGTAATCACCCGCATCATCGGGCGCTTAATCAGGGAACCGTCGCCGGTCATGGTGACGGTAACGGGAAAGCCGGAAATGATTCCGCAGAGCAGGCGCGTCGAGGTGCCACTATTGCCCATATCGATCACCCGGTCGGGTTCATTCAGAAGGCCGGTGCCGAAAATGCGCCACAACCCGTCATCGCCCATCACCACCCGCGCCCCCATGGCGCGCAGGGCTTCGGCGGTGGAAAAGACGTCGCCCGCCTCCAGCAGGCCGGAGACGATGGTTTCCCCCTGCGCCAGCGCGCCGAACATCAAGGCGCGGTGCGATATGGATTTGTCGCCGGGAATGCGGACCGATCCGGTCAGGGCGGAGGATTTGCGGGCCGTAAAGGGTGTGATTTTGCTGTGCATCATCAGGTTAATTAGCCCGGCGGCGGCGCGGATGTAAAGGTGTCTGTGTTATTTTTACATATAGACGGGCGCGGTCAGCCCAGCTTCGTGCCGAAGATCTTGATGTCGCCGTCATAGCCGTTGACGAATTCGTTGAATTTGGCCTTCGGCACCGGTCTTGAATAACGGTAGCCCTGCACTTCGTCGCAATCCTGTTCGATCAGGAAGCTTTCATGCTCTTTGGTCTCGACGCCTTCGGCGATGACCTTGAGGTTGAGGGAGTGCCCGAGCGCAACGATGGTGCGGGCGATAGCCGCGTCATCGGGATTGTTGAGCGCGTTGCGGATGAAGGACTGGTCAATTTTCAGCCGATCGATCGGGAACTGGCGCAGATAGGACAGGGACGAATAGCCCGTGCCGAAATCGTCGATCGCCAGCTCGCAGCCCAGCGCGTGCAGGTTTTGCAAGATGGTGATGGTGTGCTGGATATCTTCCATGAACACGCTTTCAGTCACCTCCAGTTCAAGCTGGTGCGGCGGCAATCCCGTTTCCGTCAGGACTTTTTGCGTATAGGAAACAATATCGCTCTGATAGAACTGCGCGCCGGAGACATTGACGGCGATGCGGATGTGATGTCCCGCCTTGGCCCATTCGGCCGCCGTTTCACAGGCAGTGTGCATGACCCATTCGCCGATGGGCACGATCAGGCCGGATTGTTCGGCGATGGGCACAAACTCCGCCGGGGAAATAAACATGCCGCCCTGTTTGCTGTTGTCGGGCTTGAACCAGCGCAGCAGGGCCTCGGCACCGATGACCTTTCCGGTCCTGAGGTCGAGTTGCGGCTGGTAATACAGCTCAAGCTGCTTTTTCTCCATCGCCTCGCGCAGGTCGCGCAGCATCTGGAAGCGTTGCTGCACGGCGCGGTCGAAATCTTCGGAATATTCCTTGATCAGGTCGCGGCCATCTTCCTTGGCGCGGTTGAGCGCGATATCGGCGTTTTTCAGCACCTGATCCGGGTCGATGCCGTCGTCGGGATAGGTCGCCACGCCGACGGAGGCGCGAATCTGGAACATTTCATTGAAAACCTTGAACGGTTCGGCGCGGATCACGCCGATGACGCGCTCGGCGATATCGCGGGCTTCGAGCCCGTCGCCGCTCAGGGGCATGGTGATGGCGAATTCATCCTCGCCGGAACGGGCGATGACCGCCGATTCCGGCATCGAGGCGCGCAGGCGCTTGCCGACGGCACGGAGAATCGCATCGCCGATATTGTGCCCCATCGTGTCGTTGATGTCCTTGAAATGGTCGAGGTCCATGGTGATGACGGCAAACCGGGTCACGGTTTCGGATTCGCGGTTGCGGGTTTTTTCGTTCAGCGTCAGCAGGAACAGGGTGCGGTTCGGCAGGCCCGTCAGTGTATCGTAATAGGCCAGTTTATGGATCTGGTCTTCGGCGGCGGATTTGATGCGTTTTATGTTGTCGGCGTTCTGGCGGATCAGCTTGCCCGAAATTTCAATCGCCACACCGATTTCGTCGGACGGGTCGAAGGGGTTTTTTTCAATGCGCGGATTTTCCGGATTTTCCGAGGCGCGCAGCAAGGTGTTGCGCAGGAAAATAATCGGCTCCAGCAGCCAGCGTCCCAGCGCCAGCATCAAAACTGTGGTCACGAAAGCCGACATCAGCATCATGATGGTCAAGGTCTGTTTGACGTAGAGGAACACTTGCGGCTGGATTTTCGACGCATCCATGCGCGCGACGATCAGATAAGGCCGCCCCAGCGCGCTCGGGCGGAAGACCATCTCGTAGGATTTCCCGTCCGCGCTACGGTAGGTGCGCCCGATGCTGTTTTGATCGAGGAGCACCAGCGCCGTCGGTTCGCCAAAGGATTTGAGCAAATTGAGATCGGTGGAATAAATCGCCAGACCGTTGATTCTGGTCGTCGTAATCAGGCGTTCCGCCACGGCATCGCTGATCGGTGAGGCGTAAAGATTGGTCATTCCCCGTTCCAGCGCCGGAGCGATCGCGGAGCGGGCATTTTCAACCAGATCCCTGATTCTTTCCTGCTCGTAGGATTGCAGGGTAATGCTCATGATACTGACCTGCACGGTCAGGATGGTGAGGAACACCACCATGGTGATGCGCCAGCTCAGTTTGCTGCGCCAGAGATGCATGGGGGTCGCCGTCAGACGCGGGGAATGATGCGTCCGGGTTTTTGCCTGGGGTTTTTTCGTCGTGGCTGCGTCAGGCTTCACATGCGATTCCAGTGTTGTGCTGGATGGTGTCGACATCCGTTGATAGCTTCCCAGAGTATTCCTTACCCGCAAGGGCGGTACGATTCCAGTATGGCCGGGATTCCTTAAAAAGCGCTTTAGGAGGAGAGGTATGAATCCCGGAACCGGACCCGTAACGACCTGATTATACACATTTATTAGGGGATGCTAAAAAAAATTTCAAAGACGCTTAAAATTGCTCACATTTTGGAAAATGGCAGCGTGTCCCGGAACCGGACGGGGCGCCCCACTGGCGCACCCGCAAGCTGGCCGTCGCGCATGACCGTATGTCCGCGAATGACGGTCATGATTGGCATGCCGGTGACGGTGACGCCATCAAACGGGGTCCAGCCGCATTTGCTGGCCTGTTCAGCGTGGGTGATGGTGTGCCGCGCCCGCAGATCGACGATTGTGAAATCAGCGTCATAGCCGCGTGCGATGCGGCCCTTGCCCGCGATCTGGTGGATGCGGTGCGGCCCTTCCGCCATCAGGTCGACGAGACGTTCCAGACTGAGGCGGCCCTTGCTGACATGATCGAGCATAACAGGCAACAGGGTCTGCACGCCGGGCGTTCCGCTCGGGCTTTGCGGATAGGGCGCGGCCTTTTCCTCAGGCGTATGCGGTGCGTGATCGGAGGCGAGAATATCGACAAGACCCTCTCCGATGGCTTTCCACAGGGCGTCTTGATGATGCTTTTCCCGGATCGGCGGGTTTTGCTGGGCGCGGGTGCCGAACCGTTCATAGCAATCCGGCGCGTGCAGCGTCAGGTGATTGGCCAGAACCTCGACGCTGGCGATGTCGCGGTGGTCTTTCAAAATCTCCATCTCTTCGGCGGTGGAAATATGCAAGACATGGACGCGCCGCCCGGCCTCCCGCGCCAGACGGATCAGGCGCGTCGTCGCGGAAACGCAAGACTCCACGGAACGCCAGACCGGGTGCAGGCGCACATCCTGCGAGTCGCCAAGCAGGGTTTTCTTGTTTTCAATCATCATCGCTTCGTCTTCGGCATGCACGGCGACGACACGGCGGCCATGGCGCAGGACGGCGGAGATTTCGTCGTCGCCGGCACAAAGCAGGTCGCCGGTGGACGAACCCATGAAAATCTTCACGCCGCATGTGCCGGGCAGGTTTTCCCATTCCGGCAGATTCGCGGCGTTGCCTGCGGTGCCGCCGAAATAAAACGCATAATCCGTCCAGCCGCCTTTGGCGGCGCTGTCCAGTTTTGCCTGTAGCGCGTTCGGGGTCGTGGTCAGCGGTTTGGTGTTGGGCATTTCAAAGATTGCCGTAATACCACCGAGGGCGGCGGCCTTCATCCCGTGTTCGAGATCTTCCTTGTGCGTCAGGCCGGGTTCGCGGAAATGCACCTGGGTATCGATCAGACCGGGCAGGATATGCAGGCCGGTGCAATCGATGATTTCCGCGCCTTGCGCCGTGCCGGAAAGGCCGATGGCGGCGATTTTGCCGTTACTGACCCCGATATCGGTCTGTACCGTTCGTCCGGGGAGGACGGCGATGCCGTTTTTCAGGATCAGGTCGTAAACCGGTGCGTTCATGCCGGGGCCTCCGGAAAGGGTGGATAGGGCGAATGAAGGGTTTTTCTAGCACAGTCGTGCCCGGATCGGGAAAAAGAAATGTCCGCCGGCAGACTGGACCCGGAAGGGACAAACAGGGTATCCTTGTTCTCCGGGATGTTCATCCCTTCTTAATTTTTTCCGTAAAATAATAAGTCCGGAACAGATCATCGGGAGAAGCGGCCATGCAGGTCGTGCAAGACAGCGCCGAACACCATTTTTTGACTTTGCTCGAAAAAATAAAAACCAGTGCCGCCGGTTGGGCCGGGATTCACTGTGCCTTTTCCCGGCGGATCGATCACGATTCCCTGGTGGCCGATCTGGCGGAGCTGGAGGCGCGTCTGGCGCAAACCAGAGAAGAGTCCCGGGCCTTCGGCGCGGATATTGCCGCGAAGGCTGTGGCCTTTAATGATGCTGTCATTTACCATTTCGATGACAGCGACTTGCTGCTGCTCGCGCGTCCGGTCAGCGAAGCGGATCATGATGCGTTCTATGCCCTGTTCAAGGAGCTTTCTGCGAAGATGAAAGCCGGGCTGATTGATTTTATCAATTTTGATCGCGAGATCATGGGGGCGCAAAAGCTTGCGGATCGCAAGTTTCTTGCACAAAAGCGTATGGCGGCTTATGCGGCGATGGCCGATTCAAACCGTATCGGTAGTATAGGTGTGCGCAGAGCGCGGCGCGATCACGCGCTGGTGCTGATTGTCGAGGATGATCGTTTCACGGCCACCTATACGGCCAATATCCTTAGCAAGACTTACGATTTAATTCATGCCAAAACCGGGGAAGAGGCCGTGGTCGCCTATGTCGAACATGCGCCGGATATCGTATTGCTGGATATTCACCTGCCGGGGCTGAACGGTCTGGAGACGCTGCATTCCATTCGCAAGGTCGATCCGGAGGCGCATGTAGTCATGCTCAGCGTCGATACGGTGAAGGCCAATATCGTGACCGCAACCCATCGCGGCGCTGCGGCTTTCCTGAAAAAACCGTTTTCCAGGGAGCGTCTGCTGGCGATTGTTGAAAAATCGCCTTTCATCAAGGGCAGCAAGATCGCGCAAGGATAGCAGGCTGCGTTGACGATGAATTCAGTTGCGAATCCCGCTCCGACGCGGCACAACTGAATTCAGAACGAGGACAAGATCATGCCGCAACTGAAACTGCATAATTCCCTAAGCGGAGAAAAAGAAGAATTCCATCCGATCGATCCGGGTCATGTCCGGGTCTATGCCTGCGGTCCGACGGTCTACAGCTATGCCCATATCGGCAATGCCCGCATGGCGGTGGCGTTCGACCAGCTTGTGCGCATCTTGCGGGTGCTCTATCCGAAAGTGACCTATGTCTCCAATATCACCGATGTCGATGACAAGATCATGGACGCCGCGCAGGAAAGCGGAGAAGGCATTGATGTCATCACCCGCAGATATGAACGCATCTATAACGAGGATATGGCGACACTCGGCGTTGCCGCGCCGGATATCCAGCCGCGCGCCACGGAACATATCGGTGAAATGATCGCGTTGATCGCCATGCTGATTGAAAAAAACCATGCCTACGAGGCTGGAGGGCATGTCCTGTTCCATGTGCCGTCCTATCCGGCCTATGGCCGTCTGTCGCGCCGCAGTCGCGACGACCAGATCGCGGGCGCACGGGTGGAGGTTTCACCGTTCAAGAAAGACCCGGCGGATTTTGTGCTGTGGAAACCCTCCGCGCCCGAACAGCCGGGTTGGGAGTCCCCGTGGGGGCGGGGCCGTCCGGGCTGGCATATCGAATGTTCCGCCATGTCTGAAAAACATCTCGGCCTGCCGTTTGATATCCATGGCGGCGGTGCAGATCTGAAATTCCCGCACCATGAAAACGAGATTGCGCAAAGCTGCTGCGCCCACGGTGTGATGAATGACCCGGCGGCGTTCGCGCGGATCTGGGTGCATAACGGTTTTCTGACCGTCGAGGGCGAAAAAATGTCGAAATCCCTCGGCAATTTTCTTCTGACCCATGACGTTATCCGGGATCATCCGGGGGAAGTCTTGCGCATGGTGTTATTGTCTGCGCATTACCGCCAGCCGCTGGACTGGAGCGAGCACGCCGTCCAGCAGGCGCGCAAATATCTCGACCGCCTTTACCAGTTGTTGCGCGAGATGAAAGACGTCGTTGCGGTGGAAGCTGGCGTTCCCGATGCGGTGCTTGAGGCTTTGTGCGACGATCTGAACATGCCGATGGCGCTGGCCGCGATTAACGACCTGACCCGGACGCAAGGAAACAAGGCCCTGTTAAAGGGGCAGTTGCTGGCCACGGGCGGGTTGCTCGGCATATTGCAGGCCGATCCGGATGCGTGGTTCGGCTATGGCGCGGCTTCGGAGGAGGATGCCATCCGGATCGAACGTCTTCTAGCGGAACGTCAGGTAGCAAAGCAGGAAAAAAACTTCGCGCGTGCCGATGAAATCCGCGCCCGGCTCGAAAGTGAAGGTGTCATGATCGAGGATACGCCTGCGGGACCAAAATGGCGCCGCGCCGGATAATTACTGCAACCACAGGACGCGGTAGAAATAATAGGTCGAATCCGCTGTGCTGAAGAGGCAGCCGTAAAGGTGCCCCGTCAATGCAGCGGCGTTAATCATGGTCGGTGTGGCCATGCTGCCTTTGAATTTATCGGCAATATTGAAATCGGCGTTCACCGGGACGGGGTCGCCTTTCTTGGTGTTGCCGCCGATGCGGTTGACCATGTCGCAGGCTTCGGCGGTGATTCCCGGTATGGCCACGATCAGGTCGGCGCAGGAGGCGTTGGCGCAGGTGGTGCCGATATCCTGCACCGCGTTGGCGGCAAGGAAGGCGTAATCGGTCGCCGCGTTGCCGAGAGCGCCCGCTGGCGGTCGGCGATAGATCATTCCCCCGCCTTCGCTGTTGAAGACCTCGTGTTCCGGGGGTTGCGTTCCCGGCGCGTCATAGCTGGCACTGGAGAGGTTTGCATGCGAGAAGCGCAGCTTTGCCAGAGTCGTGCCGCGCAGGCGCATCATGCCGACAGCCTTGGACAGGCTGTCGCTGTAATCGATGATTTCGGTGGCGGCCAGCCGGGTGCGGTCCTGTGTGATCTGGCTCAGGGACCCGCGTCCGCTTTGCGATACGGCGAAGGACAGGCCGCCAAAAAGTACGACGGCAAGGAAGATGTAAAACAGAACATTGCCGCTTTCGGAAGATTTTTTCATTCCCCCATGATACCACCGCAATCAGGCGCGGAAAGGGGCAAATTCTTTGGTGCTGGATACCGGGATATGGACCGGGATCGTTTTGCAGCCATGCGCGGCCAGTGTCAGAAAAACCGCCCGTCCGGAGCCGATTTCAATATTTTCCATCAGGCCGATTCCTAAAACCGGCATTTCCAGCGCCGCGCCGTTTTGCAGGCGGGATTCGATTTCTTGCCGTTTGGGTTGTTCTTGCTGCGGCAATTCATCGAGATTTTTGATTCGCCCCTCCGGGGTCAGCCATTCGTATGAAAACAGCGAAATTCGCCAGCTTTCCAGCACCGCGCCGACATCAATGATGATTGTGGTGTAGCGGTCCTGCCGGGCGGTGACGACCGGATTGTCGATGAAGGTTGGGCTGGTCATGGCGGTGGTCATCTCTGGCCTCCTCAAGGCGGCCCGGCGGGTTCTGGACTTTTCCCTTTAATTCTATAGATTGAAAGCGGTAAAAATTCGTTAAAATCGCCCCCGCCCGGAAGGTTGCACCATGGCCATAGAGAAAAAAGCCAATATCCCGCACGAGGTTATTTTTGTCGATGCCGCCGCCGACACGGTCAGTTGCGATGGTGGCAACAGCGCGCTCGGCCACCCGCAGGTCTGGTATGTTTTCGATGGCCGCCCCGAGCTTGTCTGCGGCTATTGCGACCGCATTTTCCGGCGGCAGGAAGCCCGGAAAGCCTGAGGGTTCCGGCGTATTCTTGATTCTGGCCACAATTTTCCTATATGGTTGATCATCGGTGCCGCGTGGTGCGGGCCGGTACGATCCGCAAAAGCCGGGTGCCCGTCGGGGCCCGGTCGGGGTTGGTGTAGTGTAAAGACGCTCGCTCAAAGGAGGAGTTGCGATGACATCCCGCATGACCATTTTTGATTCACCTCTGTTTTTAGGGTTCGACCATTTCGAACGCACATTCGATCGGCTGAAAAAAACCGGTGCCGAAGGGTATCCCCCTTACAACATTGAACAAACGGCGGAAAACGCCTTGCGGATTACGCTGGCGGTGGCTGGGTTTACCATGGATGACCTTGACGTTCTGGTGGAAAGCAACCAGTTGGTTATTCGTGGTCAGCAGGAAGAAGACGATGATTCCGGGCGCATCTATCTGCATCGTGGCATCGCGGCGCGCCAGTTTATGCGCACCTTCGTTCTTGCCGACGGAATTGAGGTGAAGGAGGCTTGGTTGGATAACGGCTTGCTCCATATCGATATGGAGCGCATCGAGCCGGAGACGAATACGCGCAAAATCGCTATCCGGGACGCCGCCGCCGGAAACAAGAACGGACATCACCGTTCCTTGAATGTCGGCGGTGATGCGAAGCCGGACAAAGGAGAAAACCATGGATGAATCCGAGACGCCGAATTATTCCGTCCACGCCTTGCGTGCGCTGAGTCCGCAGGATCTTCTCGGGTTCGGCAATACGCAGATCGCCTATATCCGGCCCGCGATTTATAACAGGGAAGTCGGTTTTTCCCTGCATGCGGCAGACGGAACGCCGTTGGCCTTTCGCGACACGATCGACACCATACAGGCTCTGGCCCGCCAGAACGATCTGGAGGTTGCGCTGGTGCATTAGGCGTGCAAGTACAAACGGAATGAAAAAACGCCGCCCTGAAAAGGCGGCGTTTTGTTATGATCTTTCAGGGGTTATTCGGCGGCTTGCTGCAAACGGGTGTCTTCGGCGGGGTCGACCCAGCCGATATTACCGTCATCGCGGCGATAAACCACGTTCAGGCCGCCATGCTTGGCGTTGCGGAACAGAAAAAAGGTCTGATGGGCAAGGTCCATACGCATGACCGCTTCGGACACGCTCAGGGTTTCGATCTGCGATTCCGACGTCATTTCGGCGATGATAAGTGGTGTGTGTGTTTCGGTGTCGGCGGCGGAAGAGTCATTCTCCCGGTCTTCGTCCTGTCCCATGGCCAGAACATAGGCTTGCGCCTTCATGATTTCTGTTTCCGGGGTTTCTTCGATACGGCGATGGTGCGAGCGCAGACGGTTTTTGTAGCGGCGCAACTGTTTGGCGACCTTTGCCGCCGCGACGTCGAAGGCAAGGTAGATGTCGTTTTCAATCGCCTCACCCATGATCTGGATATTTTTACCCACGCGGATGGCGATGTGGGCGCGGAAAAATCCCTGCCCCTCGCGGTTGAAATGAACATTGGCGTCAATAGCCCGGTTGAAATATTTCGCGTTTATGTCGTCCAGTTTTTCCTGCACATGTGTGCGCAAGGCATCACCGACATCGATCTGTTTTCCTTGAACCGTGAGCTGCATGATTTTTTCCGTTCCAGTGTGGTTTCGTCAGGAGTGAGTTTAGGTCAAACCCCATAATTGGCAAGGGTTTACCCGGCGTGAAGCGGTAGCGCGGTCGTCATATTTCTATTCTAGAAAGCAAATTCTTGACAAGTGCTTAATGCCGCCAGTGGTGATATTAAGGAAAATCTCGCGGCGGGCTTCCTATCTGGGTTTTTTTTGTTTTTTCCGCTGCACGGAGGAGGGAATATGCAGCATATCCCGGTACTTGGCGACCGTGCGGCGGGCGAGATCGATCCCTTCTTTTTGCAAGATATCGACAATGGCGTCGTCGGAGAGAACGGCGTCTGGTTTTTCGGCGTCGATCAGGGTCTTGACCCGCATCTTGACCGATTCCGCGCTGTGGCTGCTGCCGTCGGCGCTAATCAGGGCGGTGGAGAAAAAATATTTCAGTTCAAACAAGCCGCGCGGCGTACCGATATATTTCCCGGCAGTGACGCGACTGACCGTGCTTTCATGCATATCGATCTTTTCGGCAATGTCCTTCAGCGTCAGCGGACGCAGGAATTCAATGCCGTAGAGAAAAAATGCATCCTGTTGTTCGATAATTTCTGATGCGACCTTGAGAATGGTTTTGGCACGCTGGTCGAGCGCGCGCACCAGCCAGCTTGCCGATTGCATCTGGGCGTTCAGATAGTCGCGGTCCTGTCTGGCGGTGGCGTGGGCGCTGATTTCAGTGAAATAGTGCTGGTTGACAAGGATTCGGGGCAGGGTTTCGTTGTTGAGATCGACGCGCCAGCCGCCGCCTTCGGATTTCGGGATTGGCTTCATGATGATATCCGGCACGACGGTCTGGACGATGAAATGGTCGTATGTGCTGGCCGGGCGGGGATTGAGCGCCCGGATATCGGCAATCATGTCTTGCAGGTAAGTTTCATTGACGCCGCAGATTTGGGCCAGTTTCGCATGCGCATGGTCGGCAAGAAGGTCGAGATGGGCCAGAAGTTTTTGCATCGGTTCATCCAGCTTGCCCTGATCTTCCAGTTGCAGTGAAAGACATTCGGTCAGCGATGCAGCGAAAATGCCCGCAGGTTCGAAGGTTTTCATGCGGGCCAGCAGGGCCGCGATTTTGTCGCGGTTGCCGCCGAGTCTGGCGGCCAGATCATCGATGCCGACCCGCAGATAACCGGTTTCATCCAGCATGTCGATCAACAGACCGCCAATCATGCGGTCGCGGGGGTCTTCGGTTTCAAGCGCTAGTTGTTCCTGCAACACGGTGCGCAGGGTTTTGGTTTCGGTCAGGGTATTTTCGAGCGACAGTTCAGGGTCGTCGAAATTGCGGTTTCCGCCCGCGCCAACGCCGGCCATCGTCCCGGTTTCATAGTCGGGCGTTGTGGTGGCTTGCGGTATTTCCGATTCATTGCCGGTCCAGGCTTCGTCGAATTCCTTTTCCACTTCGTCGCGTTCGTTGCGGGCTTCGATTTCGGGTGCGGCTTCGTTATCCGCCGCTTCGCCTTCCGGCGCAGCCTTTTCGAGGAGCGGATTTTTTTCCAGCTCCTCTTCCAGATAATCCGTCAATTCGGCATTGGTCATCTGCAACAGCTTGATCGCCTGTTGCAGTTGCGGGGTCATCACGAGATTCTGGGACTGCCTGAGATCCAGGCGCTGGGTCATTTTATGGGTAGACATGAGGTTATTCTAACATGAAACCGGAAAAAAATGTGCCGGAAAGCGGTGTTTTCATTTTCTTACAATGTCTGTGAAGTGCAAAGGCCGGCCACCCTACAACGAAAACCCTTCGCCCAGATAGACCCGGCGTACATCTTCGTGTGCGACGATATCCGCCGGGGTGCCTTCCATCAGGACATGGCCGTCATGGAGGATATAGGCGCGGTCGACGATATCGAGTGTGTCGCGGACATTGTGGTCGGTGATAAGAACGCCAATATCTTTTGTTTTCAGATGGGCAATCAGCGAGCGGATTTCGCCGATGGCGATCGGGTCGATCCCGGCCAGAGGTTCATCGAGCAGCATGAAATGCGGGCGGCTGGCCAGTGCGCGGGCGATTTCGACACGGCGGCGTTCCCCGCCCGAAAGCGCAATGGCCGGGGCGCGGCGGAGATGGGTGATCGAAAATTCCGCCAGCAATTCTTCGAGCAGGGCTTCCTGATCTTCATGGTTCAGGTTTTGCGCCTGAATCACGGCGCGGATATTGTCTTCGACCGACAGGCCGCGAAAAATGGATGATTCCTGCGGCAGATAACCGATGCCAAGCCGCGCGCGGCGATACATCGGCAGGCTGGTGATATCCTGCCCGTCGAGCATGATCGTGCCGGAATCCGGATTGAGGAGGCCCGTCATCATGTAAAAACAGGTGGTTTTCCCGGCTCCGTTCGGACCGAGCAGGGCGACGGCTTCGCCCCGGCGGATGGCGATACTGACATCGCGCAAGACCGGGCGTTTGCGGTAGCTCTTGGAAAGATGCTCCGTCACCAGACCCTTGGGGATTGTTTTCAGGCGTTTTGTCGTCATGGGCGGACTATAAACCAAGCGCGGGAGGAAGGCAAAAGGCCGTATTACGGGGCTTTTTTGCTGGGGTAGAAGGTGCCGCGCACACGGCCCCCGTCGGCTGCCGGGTCGATCGGGTCGGCGGCGTTTCCGCTGGCGAAGATGCGGCTGATATTGCTGGTCAGGTCGATGCTGGCGCGGTCCCCGGTCAGGATATTCTGGTCGCGCCTGATGGTGACGCCGCCGGACATTTCCGCCGTATTGTTTGACGCGGTATACACGCCGCGCGTG
Organism: uncultured Micavibrio sp.; assembly: GCA_964400125.1. Classification (GTDB taxonomy): domain Bacteria; phylum Pseudomonadota; class Alphaproteobacteria; order Micavibrionales; family Micavibrionaceae; genus Micavibrio. Next base: position 35,719 of record CAYNSR010000009.1, read on the forward strand.
CCGCTCAGGGTTTCGGTGGGGGTGGTGATGACGACGTTGCCGATGGCTTCGAGTTGGTCAAGGACCTGTTTGCCGCTTTTGTCTTCTTTCAGCATTGCGCTGATGGTCTCGGCACGCAGCGTATCCCCGGCGCGGATCACGGTAGCGTTGCCAAAGGCCTTTAATGTTGCGGCGGTGACGTTGTATTCGAATTTGTCTTCGGCGGTGACGGTTTGATCGGGGGATGTCATGGTCAGGGCGTCGCCGGTCATGGTTGCCAGACCGCTATCGACGTCATAGACCAGATGATCGCCGCTGGCGGTGTTGCCCTGATTGTCGATGGTGACGGATTCGATGGCGGTCAGGCGATGGATTTCGGTGCCGGATTTTGCCGTGTCGCGGTAATCGGCAATGATTTTCCGGGCGCGGATCGTGACGTTTCCTTGCGTGATGACGGCATTGCCGTTGGCGATATACTGGTTTTTGGCGCGATGCCATTCGAGCGAGGAATCAGCAGTGATTTCGATCGGCTTGTCGGCGTTTGCGTTTTGCGCCATGGCGGGCGCGGCATGCAGACAGGCGACGAGCAGGATCATCAGGGCGGGGTGGCGCATGTTTTACAATCCCTTGATTGATTTTTTGAGGGTGAGCCGGGCCGGGCCGGGGAAAACAAGAGTGCCGTCGGTATTGTCAGCCATCATCCCGGCGGCAGTGAGCGTTGCATCGGGCCCGGTAATGGTTACGGGCCTGTCGGTGGTTGCCGTTCCGCCCTTGATGGCGATATCGAGCAGCGCTGTGTACAGCATATAGCCGTTGCTGTGTGAAAGCGCGATATCGCCTTCGAGCCGGAGCGTTTCTTCCTGTTGTCGATAGGTGCCGCTGGCCGCGTGGCCGGAGATTTTTTCGCCGTTGCCCAGATCAATGCTGGCGACGGGCCTATCCATCAGCACGGCGGCGGAATCTCCCAGATCCTGTACGGCGCGGGCGGCGGTGATGACATAGGGGTTCCCCCTTGCGTCGGCGCTTTCGAAATGCGGATCGATCAATTCGTTCTGGCCGGTTTTTTGTGGAAGGATGTCGTCACGGGGAACGGGGACGATGGCGTCGTCCATTTTCGGCCATGCCATGACCACCACAACGATGCCCAATGCCAAAACAGGCAGCAAGACCTGCATCCCGCGCACGAACAGGGAGTAACGGCGGTTGACGCGCACGCGCTTCCTGCGCCCGAGATGCAGCAGGCGGGTCAGGTTGTCGCGGGTTTCCACGTTTTCGGAAAATTTTCCGGAAAGTTCATCCATGGCGGGACTGTAATGGGAAGTGCGAAATCAGGCAATCCCGGCTTGCAGGCAATCCTGAACGCGGATCATCCCGGCAATGCGGTTGCCATCCATGACCACCAGACTGGTCAGGTAGTGGCCCGGAATGCGGGTCATCAGTTCCAGTGCCTCGGCGGCCAGCGCATCCGGCGCAATGGTTTTCGGCGTCCGGGTCATGATGTCGGTGACATTTTTTTGCAGCAGATCCGGTCCCATATGTCGTTTCAAATCGCCGTCGGTGATGATCCCGGCAAGGGAGCGGTCCGGCCCTTCGACCAGAACGGCACCGAGATTGATGTCGGACAAAGCCAGAATGGCCTGATCCATTTTTGCATCGGGCGGGACACGCGGCAGGGCGTCGTAGCCGTGCATGATGTCGGAGACCTTTTTGAGTTTCTGCCCCAGCTTGCCGCCGGGGTGGAAAACCTTGAACTGTTCAGGGGTCAGGCCCATGCGGTCGAGGAGGGCCACCGCCAGCGCATCGCCCAGCGCCAGCATCATCGTGGTCGAGGTCGTCGGTGCCAGACCGTTGGGACAGGCTTCGGGCATTTTCGGCATCAGCAAGACGATATCGGCGTGTTGCGCCAGCGGCGAATCCGCCTTGCTGGTCATGGCGATCAGGGTGATGCCGAAACGCCGCGTATAGGCGATCAGGTCGGACAGCTCCGCATTCATGCCGGAATTCGACAGCAGCAGCACGACATCCTGATCGGTAATCATGCCGAGATCGCCGTGGCTGGCCTCGGACGGGTGGACGAAATAGGACGGGGTTCCGGTGGAAGCCAGCGTCGCCGCCAGCTTGCGGCAGACATGTCCGCTCTTGCCGATGCCCGCGACGATCAGGCGTCCATTCCTGCCCGGCGCGGATTTCATTGCGTGGATGACATCGACGGCCCGGGCAAAATGATCGTCAAGGCTTTCGGCCAGCGCCCGCAGCCCGTCCATCTCGGCGCTCAGAACCCGCCGGGCCTCGGCGATATCGCGCAGGCTACGGTCTTTGTCGTTGCTGACCGGGACGGGGCGTGCGTTCATCAAATCCACCTTTTGCGGGTTAGTGCGCGAAAATATCCAGCTCCGGCCAGCCGGAAAGATCGAGCGCGGCGCGGGTGGGGATGAAATCCATCACGCTTTGCGCCAGCGCCTTGCGGCCTTCGCGTTCCAGCATGATATCGAGCTTGTCGCGGATTTTATGCAGGTGCAAGACATCGTTGGCGGCATAGATTTTCTGCTCTTCGCTGAGCGTGTCGCCGCCCCAGTCGGAAGATTGCTGCTGCTTGTTCATCTCGACCCCGATCAGTTCGCGGCAGAGCTCGCGCAAATTGTGGCGGTCGGTATAGGTGCGGCAAAGCGTCGAGGCAATCTTGGTGCAGTAAAGCGGTGTGCAATCGACGCCGAGATAATGTTTGAGAATGGCGTAATCAAAACGCGCATAATGAAAAATCTTGGCGACCTTCGGGTCCGCCAGCAGTTTTTTCAGATTCGGGGCGTCATACGCGCCGCGCGTCATCTGCACCAGATGCGCCGTGCCGTCCCCGGCGGAAAGCTGCACCAGACACAGCCGGTCGCGATGGTTGTTCAGGCCCATGGCCTCCGTATCGACCGCAACGGCATCGCCGAAAGACAGGTTTGCAGGAATATCGCCGTGATGCAGGGTAATGGTCATATACAGTCCTTGGCCCTTATCCCCTTCCGCGCCCGATGCGCTGCCATGGCGTGGGTAAGGCGGGTTATTGGTGCCCAGAAGAGGACTTGAACCTCCACGACCTTGCGGCCACACGGACCTGAACCGTGCGCGTCTACCAGTTCCGCCACCTGGGCAAGGTGTACCAGAGTTCTCGGTATGGCGGCTTTTTAGTCGAGGGCGGGGAGGTTGTCAAACTGAATCAGGGGCGGGAGGATTTTTTGAATTATGTCAATTTTCGGCAATGACGCGACCTATGCGAACGGCTATTTAAAACTCGACGCGCTTTACGACACCAACAACGATAATGCCATCACCGCCGCCGATACAGGCTTCGGGGATCTGCGCGTGTGGATCGACGCGAACGCCGACGGCTACAGCCAGTCAGGTGAACTCTTCACATTGTCCACCCTCGGCATCACGTCGATTGCGACAGGCTATACGAATGTGAATTACCAGATCGCGGGCAATGATATCTTGCAGCAATCCACCTTCACCATGAACGGCAATACCTATACATCCGTGGATGCGGCCAATGACAATGTTGAATATTCGGAGCGCTGCCCCGTGCGCCGGGTGGCGTAACCTGAGATTGTGGAGAGAAAAGAAATAAAGGTCAAGTCTGGATTTTGGGAAAGTTTTGGGTAAGATTTGCCGGAACTTTAAAAAGAGGGCTGTCTTGAACGACATCAATACACCGGGCAGGATATTAAAGCAGGAAAAAATCGTATGGAAAACTCAGTGTCCATCATAAAATATTGCGGTATTTTTGCTCTTGTTTACGGGGGCCTGATGCTTGTTGTGAATACACTTTCCCATGTTTTTAATATTGATCTGGGTGCTGGCGCAAATGCGGGCATGGCTATTGCCGCTGCCTGTGGTGGTGTGGCTGCATTTGTAAAGGATCACGGTCGGTCTCCAAGCAAAGGAGAAAGAAGAAAATTGACGTGGGGGAGCATAGCCGCCTCTATTCTCATTTCCCTTATCGGCTTCTTCATAATGCTGACTCTTGCGGGGCATGATCCCTGGACGGTTTTCAATGAAATTTTTGTTAGAATAACGCCGGTTCTGTTTGGCGTAGCCTTTATCATAGTTACGCTTATCTACTATCTGTTTCTTGGTGTGTGTTACTGGTGGGTTGGAAAGATTGTAGCTAAGGTATATTCACGGAATTGAAAGGGGTGCGGAATGGCATTTATGAATGAAAAGACAGAAGATGGTAAGTGGCAGACCATAGATAGAGAAAGAAATATATCCTTGGTTTACAAGGGTAGGATGGGTGGAGATGAGCCATACGATTTTGACTTGTATTATGCAGATAAGGCTATAAAGATTTCAGCTTTTCGACATATAAAAGAAAAATCACCCAGCGAGAACGATGTGATCTGGAATATTGTCAGGCTTTTTATTCCAGGCGAGCTAGAAGGTAAACGCAAAGAAATTAAATTCATTATTAATGAAGCTTTCGATGCTTGCGGTTTTTTATTCAGTCGAGAGCATGTCGCCTCTGTAGTAGTATCATTCAAAACACCTGAGTTGGGGAGATAGATCATGGCAACAGAAACGCAAGCATTGGCTCAGATTACTTCGGGCATGACGGTTAGCCGCCTCTATTCTCATTTCCCTTATCGGTTTCTTCATAATGCTGACTCTTGCGGGGCATGATCTCTGGGCGGTTTTCAATGAAATTTTTGTTAAAATAACGCCGGTTCTGTTTGGCGTGGCCTTTATCATTGTCACGCTTATCTATTATCTGTTTCTTGGCGTGTGTTACTGGTGGGTTGGAAAGATTGCAGCGAGGGCGTATGTGCGGAATTGAAGGAGGGATACAAAATGACATTTGTGAATGAGAAGACAGAGGATGGTAAGTGGCGGACCGTAGATAGAGAACGCAATGTGATTTTAAGTAAAGTTTCGGGACCAGACGCTGAGGGGCAGTATGATTGCGAACTTATTTTTAATGAACTTCCCATCAGATTTGTAGCGGTTTCGGGAATGAAAATTCATGGGAAACCAAAACTGGGAGAGAAAACGCAATATGAAATGAATTGGCATATTTTCCGGCTTTTTATTCCAGAGAATCTTCAAGATCACAAATCGGAAATTACAGGTCTTATAAAAGAAGCGTTAGAGGTGTGGGGGTGGAATTATCGCACCGACAACGCTCATTCTGTTTCAGTTCAATTTAGTCCAAATCTCATGTAAAGGAAAATCCAGTCATGACAATGGTTTCAGACATCGTAAATCAGCTGACTTCGGGAATGAGTGTAGATGATATACGAGCTTTGGTTAATACGTGGGACATGACCGTTGGGGGAGATACTCTTATTCTCTATAGCGGTGGTGTAGGGGAAATAGATAGCCAGACAGGTTATAGAGAGTATGGGACAAAGGAACTTGCGGAAGCCTTATCGGAAGCAAGTGACACTGGCAGTGGAAAAACAGTTAGCACGATTGCTGATACCGGTGTTAAAGCGCTTTTTGACGATACAGATTTTCGGAATGCTTTACAGGATGCCATTAATAATGACCCAGCTTACCAAGAGCGAAATATAGAACAGGTTTTAGATGGCTTAGATTCTAATGGTAATCGCATTGGCGACGGTTTTTGGGATGACGCCTCGCGCAATCTGGTGAACCAGCATGACGGTGATTTCCGGCTTATCATGCCGGATGCGCCGGATGGTAGCGTTGCCGTCATGACGGAAATTCCAGCCTTGCTGGAAAAAAATATTGTATCCGGACAGAAAGTTAACGGTATTGACCTGCAGGACTGGCAGGCGAAATACGATTCAGAGAAAGCCGTTGCTATTGTCGCAGGGATGACGGAGCCGGAAGCTGATGCTTTTGTTCGGTCTGAACTAAATGATTTGATACGCAAAACATCCAATGCCGATCTTGCTGACATGAATATAGGGCGTGACGGTACAGGTCAGCTTTATGTTGATACCAGCGGACACATGGGCAATGTTTTAGGGCTTGATCCTGAAGGTTTGCCGCAGGGTGTAGAGCCTACAAGGGTGTCGTCTCTTGATGGTATGAACATGACGCCATCCGATCTGGCTCTTGTTGGAAAATATAGTGACCTGATCAACAAAGCTGGAATTGTCGGAGATGTTCTCGGTATTGTTGTGGCCATCGCTCAGGCAACGGAGGCCTATGAAAATGACGATGCATATGGCGCTGCGGAGATTATTGCGGGTTATGTCGGAAATATAGCCGGAGGATTTGCTGCGGGGACAGTCTCTGCCACGGCTGTTGCTGCACTATTGGCAATTCCGGGTGTGAATGTCGGTGTTGTCGCTGGTATGGCTATGGCTGGTGCGGCAGGTTTCTTGGGTGGATATTTGGGGGGAACAGCGGGCGAGCAATTCTTCAGAGACTTATATAACGATGTTTCTGGCCTTGGCGCTGTGCCATTCATTGCCGGTATTCTGGATGATTACGGGTGGGCCTTTGAAAATCCCGGACCTTTGGCAGGAGAGTTCTTGCCTTGGCTTGGTGGATTGTTGCCCGACTGGGTTCCCGGTGTGACGGGGCCGTTCTGGGGTGGTGTTGGTGCGCCGAATCCGCAGACATCGCCTTTGACATTTGACCTCGATGCATCTGGAACGATTGATCTGGCCGCTCTGAACGGCGCGGGGTCGGTGTATTGGGATATCGACGAGGACGGCTTCCGCGAGGCATCGGGGTGGATGGCGGGCGGGGATGGTTTTTTATGTGTGGACAGCAATAGCGATGGCATCATTACGCAAAGTGAACTTTTCGGCAATGACGCCACCTATGCGAACGGCTATTTGAAACTCGACGCGCTTTACGACACCAACAACGATAATGCCATCACCGCCGCCGATACAGGCTTCGGCGATCTGCGCATGTGGATCGACACGAACGCCGACGGTTACAGCCAGTCAGATGAACTCTTCACACTGTCCACCCTCGGTATTACGTCGATTGCGACATGGTATACGAATGTGAATTACCAGATCGCCGGAAATACAATCAAGCAGCAATCAACATTCACCATGAACGGCAATACATACCAGAGCGTGGATGCGTGGTTGACGTTCGACAATGTGAATTCCGAATTTGCGGGTGATTATACGCTGGATGTCCGCACGCTGTTCCTGCCCGATCTGCGCGGCTACGGGACTTTGCCGGACCTGCATATCGCCATGAGCATGGATGAGACGTTGCTGGAGATGGTGCAGGTTGTGGCTACAGCCAGTACAGAGGACCTTTTTAACCCGTCTTTTGCTCTGCATGAAAAGATAGAGGGCATCATTCTTCGCTGGGCCGATGCGGAAGGGATTGATCCGTCCAGTCGCGGCGGGCATTTTGACGCAAGTCATCTTGCGGCACTGGAATCCTTTATGGGTGCCGGTTTTTCAGGGGTCAACGGGTCCACGCCCAACACAAATGCAGGAATGTTTCTTGAGAAGGCATGGTCCACATTAATGGCCAATATAACAGGCCGGATTCTTGTGCAGACAGACGCCACATCGCTTTTCAGCGAAACGGCCAGTTACAATCCGGCAGAGGATTCGTTTTCAGGCAGTTTTGTTCTCGACATTGATGCGATCTCAGGCCTTGTCACGGCATCGGATGCTCGGGGCATGGACCTGATATGGCAGTGGCTGAACATATCCCGCATGATTGAAGTGACCGTGGGATTTAACAACCTGACAGCGGGTCAGATTGACGACCTGAATATTATTATTGGCAATAGTTTTGGCCTGAGCGCTGTAACGTATGAGGCCTTTGCCAAGGCGGTCTTTTCAAATCCGAAAACCGTATGGCCGAGTGCTGTGGAATTTAATGGTGATTCTGATGACAATTTGATGATCGGTAATGCCGGGAATACAAATTTTTACGCCGGGGCTGGCAATGACGTCCTTGTAATCGGCACGGGCCAATCAGCTTCTTATGGCGGCGCAGGGGACGATGTGTATGTTTTCTCTGCGGGTTTCGGCGGAACGGCAGGGGCCGCCAGCTATATTTATGAGTATGCAAATCAAGGCAGCGATACAATATGGTTTACGGGTGACCTCACACAGGAAGACGTTTATATGTGGGGAACCAATGGCGATCTCTGGTTCCAGATAGGAGACAATACAAGTGATAGAATCAGGATGCCCGGAACGTTCAGCTATACGACAGGACTGACGCCATACATTGAGCGACTGGTATTTGACGATGGAACGCAGGTTGATCTGACAGACGGATTTGCATTCCGGTTGCCCAATACGACATCGTTGTATACATACGGCACAGCCCTGAACGATTCTTTTGTTGCAGGAAGCGGAAACCATATTGTTCAGGGATTCGATGGAGACGACACTTTCTACGGGGGCGCAGGCAGTAGTAATTTCAATGGTGGTGCCGGGAACGACACGTTCTATAGTGGTGTCGGGCAGCAATATTTTGTCGGCGGAACAGGAGACGATACATATGTGCTGTCTGCCGGGTTTGGGGGAACATCGGCCACCGCACATTCTATAGTCGAGAATGCGAATCAAGGAACAGATACGGTTTGGTTTACCGGAGGAATTTCTCCTTCTCAGGTATATATGTGGACCGATCAGTATGGCTACCTGAATTTTAAAATAGGATCGAGCCAGTATGATGTTATTCGCATGGCCGGATCTTCGCCGTTTTCAGGTTCCGATGTGCACACAAGGCTGGAGTCCGTTATCTTCGATGATAGCACGGTCTGGAATTTAACGGACGGGCTTGAGTTGCGTTTGCCGGATATGACGAGTCTCAATACCTACGGGACACTTCTGAATGACACGTTCTATGCCGGAACCGGAAATTACAATATGAACGGATATGCCGGAAACGACACGTTCTACAGTGGTGTCGGGCAGTTTAATGCTTATGGCGGGGCCGGAAACGACACTTATATTTTGACGGCAGGTTTCGGGGGAACGACTGGTCTCATAAGTTATGTGAACGAGTCTATCGGTCAGGGAAATGATACCGTCAGAATGGCAGAAGTTTTGCCTTCCGATATTCGCCTATGGACAGATAACTGGGGTCATCTTCACCTTCAGAACAAAAATAATTCGTACGATCATCTTGTGGTTTATGCGGGGCAGAGTGGCGGCCAAAGCCAAAGCACGATTGGCCAGTATCTCGAGCAGGTCGTATTTGACAATGACATGGTTTGGGACTTAACGGGAGGCTTGACAATTGAGGGTTCTGGAAACGGGGAGCAATTATACGGTACAGCGTATGGCGATATTCTCCTCGGTATGGCTGGTGGCGACTCTCTGTATGGAAACGCAGGGAATGATATTTTGTACGGTGGTGACGGAAATGACTATCTCCGTGGCGGTGACGGGGACGATATATTGTCCGGTCAGGCCGGGGTGGACACTCTTTACGGCAATGCGGGGGCGGATATTTTCCTTTTCGAGGCCATTTCTGCCTACAGCAATGTGGATACCATCGCTGATTTCAACCTGTCGCAAAACGATGCTATCGACCTGTCCGACCTGCTGGGGCTGTATGACCCCCTGACGGCCGCCATCACCGATTTTGTCCAGATCACCACCAGCGGCAACAATTCCAGTCTGTTCGTGGACCGCGATGGGCTGGCCAGCACCTATGGCTTTACCCAGATCGCCCAGATACAGGGAGTCACCGGGCTGACCGACGAGGCGGCTTTGGTGGCCAGCGGGCATTTGATCGTTTCCTGATAATAATTGCCATATTCTGGTAAAATTCCCGCCCCCGCCATCCCCGTAACGCGATGGCGCGGGGCGGCGTTACTCTTTTTTTAACGCCCTCTTGGCACACTGGTGCAATAGGGTAGAATATCGGGGCGGTTTTCCTGTCCCGGGGCTGTCCGGCTTTTCCGTGGTGTTTCATTTCTGTTCTGTGGGGATTTTTCTGATATGCGCATTCTGGTGATCGATCGTGACACGCTGACCACGCAGCTCATCAGTTCGCGGCTTCAGGCGCACGGCCATGATGTCGTCGTCGAGGCGGTGAAGAATAATGCGCTGGAGCGTCTGGCGTCGGAAAGTTTCGATATGGTCTTTATCGACCCCGCCCCGTTGAGCAATGCGCGGCCCGTGATTTTAGGCATTCGCCGTTCGGTGCGGACCTACCCCTATGTTGTGCTGATGTCGCAGGGCATGGAGCGGGAAGAGGCGATTAAATCCGGCGCCAATGAGGTGCTGCTGAAGCCGATTGACGCATCGGGTCTTGAAAAAATGGTGCAGAACGCGGAGCGCCTGACGGCGCTGATCCGCCGTGTTGGCGACGAATCCGAAGATTTCCCCAGCGCCGGGGGCGTGATTGCCAAATCGGCGTTCAACCAGTTATTCCTTTCCGGTCTTGATCGCGCCGACCGCTATGGCGAACGGTCTTTTCTGGTCTTTATCGGCATTCACAACCACGCCGATATTCTGGCCATGGACGGCCCCTACGCCGCCAATACCATCGCCGCGAAATTGTCGCAGACACTGGTGCGGTTGCGGCGGCAGAGCGATATCATCGCCCAGACCGGAAAATCGGAATATGTGCTGATGTTGCAGCGCCCGCAATACGAAACCGAACCGATGGAGGCCGCCTCGCGCTTTGCCGAAGCTCTGGCCAGGGCGGAAGACATGGCCTCCGCCGGATCGACTCCGGTGGAGCTGTTCGTCTCTCTCATCGACCTCCCCGTCGGGGAACGTCACGCCCACCATGTGATCCGCCCCGGCAGCGCGGCAGGTACGGCGGCTTCGGCGGTTTAAGTGTCTCTTTCAAAACGCCACCCCCGGCGTCATTCCCCGAATTTTTGCCTGCAAAAATTTCAGGGGAATCCATGACTATCCATATCTTATGGATTGCCTTAGAATTTTCCGTGCGGAAAATTCAGGCAATGACGATGCAATAGCGGGCTTTAAAAAACCGCTTGACAAAAAGAACAAAACATGAACATAATGCCTTTCATAACAGGCAAGCTGTATCAACCAAAAGGTGCCGGATTCCCCAAGGGTCCGGCCCTTTTTTTGTTTTTTCGATCAAGGAGACCACGCCATGACCACGATGATGCCGACGGATATGAACAACCACCCGATCCCGGCGGTGCGCCTCAAAGGGGGCGGCGCCCATGCCATCGCCGCCGGGGCCGCCAGCGCCCGCAATGAAACGCCGTTCGACGCGGGCACGCAGGTGGTCAGTCTTTATGCGACCGTCCCCGTTTATGTCCGGTTCGGCGGTGCGACGGTCAGCGCCACGGCGTCGGACCATTATTTTCCCGCCGGGGTCTATTACGACTTTTCCCTCGGCGGCGACAAGATTGCCCATTACACGCATCTGGCCGTGTTGCGCGTCAGCGGCGACGGCATGGTTTATGTGTCGGAGAAGGAATAAGGGGGGCGTCAGGCCCGCGATTTCATCGCCGTGGCGATGGTGCCGTCGTCAAGATAATCGAGATCGCCGCCCACCGGAATACCGTGCGCCAGACGCGAAATCCTGACATTTTTGCCCTGCAGGCGGTCGCCCAGATAATGCGCGGTGGCCTGACCGTCAACGGTGGCGGACAGGGCCATGATGATTTCCGTGCCAGCGATGTCACCTGCGCCGCCGGGGTCGATGCGGTCAAGCAAGGGCTGGATACGCAGGTCGCGCGGCCCCACCCCGTCCAGCGCCGAGAGCAAGCCGCCCAGAATATGATAGCGGCCCTTATAGCTTCCGGTGCGCTCGATCGCCCACAAATCGGAAACCCCGGCCACGACGCAAATCTGGTCGGCGCGCCGTTCAGGCGCGGTGCAAATGCGGCAGGGATCATTCATGTCGAGATTGCCGCAAATCTGACAGGCGCGGACCTGTTCCGCCGCCACATCCAGCGCATGGGATAATTGCCGCATGGCCCCGTCGCGATGGGTCAGCAGGTGCAATGCGATGCGCCGGGCCGAACGCGGACCAAGGCCGGGCAGGGCGGCCAGCGCCCGGATCAACTGGTCCAGCGGCCCTTCATCGCGAAAATGTCTCATGGGCCCGTCCCGGGCCCGCCATGCAGGGCGGCAATTTTGGCGTCGTCACCGCGAATACCCTCCGCTGTTGCGCCGTGTTGCAGCAGCACCGGTAATATCGTCCCGATCATGCCCGGCGGCCCGGAGAGATAGATGATTTTTCCGGTAAAATCGCCCTCGTTCTTCAATGCGGCTTCATGCACCAGCCCGTCGCCTTCATCTTCGATCACGGGAATATAGCGAAAGGCCGGGTTTTGCGCGGCGAGGGCGCGGAACGCATCCGCGATATAAAGATCGGCGGCGCTCTTCCCGCCCCAGTACAATGTGACCGGGCCGCCATGGCCGCGATGCAGCAGATCGGCAACCAGTGCCCGGATCGGGGAAATGCCCATGCCCCCGGCAATCAGCACCAGCGCGGGCGGCGTGGGTACGAGATCTTTTTGCGCCAGCGTCGCCTTGCCGAAGGGACCGCGCAAGGTGAGCGCATCGCCGGTCTTCAGCATCGTCACCGCGTATTGGTTCGCCCCGCTGCGGTGATTGTTGCGGATGTGGAATTCGAGAATATTTTCATGCGGGGCGCTGGCGATGGAATAGGGGCGCGGTGGAAAACCGGCAAAGGAAAGCTCCATAAACTGCCCCGCCAGCCATGCGACGCTGCCGTTGACGCGCACGCGCAGGATGCGGATATCCGGATGCGGGGCAAGAATATCCTCGACCAGAGCCTGAATCGGGGTGGCAGGATTATTCATTAAACGATTTCCTGCCCTTCGGATCGTGATAGACGAAAAGATTCGACTCAAGCCGCAGGCCGGTTTGCAACTGGAACAATTCGACTTCGACGATTTGGCCCTGCGCATCGACGATACGCCATTTTTTCAACTGCATCGGGTTTTCGGAAAAGCCCAGTGTCATCGACCCCGCACCGGGGTCTTTGGCCTGAATCAGCGTGACTTGCAACAACCCGCCCCCGCGCATGACGCGCTCCACCGCGATATCGCCTTGCAGGCGGATATCCGCACGCAACAGGAAATCCGCCAGTGTCTGGCCGATGGGCGCATTGGATTGTTCACCGAGCTGCCCGTCATAGAAATAAATCAGCATGCCGTCGGCAACGATAAAATCCGTGGCCGGGGGGTCGTATTCAAACCGCAGGCGTCCGGGGCGGTTCAGGTAAAACGTCCCGATGCGTTGCGACCCATCGGCAGCGGTCAGCAAAAACCGCGCCTTGGCTGTGGTCAGGGATTGCAGATAGGTCTCCACCGCACGGATGGACGGGGCCATGTCGGTCATGGCCCCCGGGGTTTGCGCCGGAGCCGGGGCCGGGGACAGGAAAAGAACGCAACAGGCCATCAGGCCAAAAAGAAACTGTTTCATGGTTCCTTTTTATCGGAACGATACGGCAAAAGAAAGACACCTTCGCGGAGATTCCATGTCCCCGTGCGCCCTTGGGCCGCCGCCTTGCGCATTACGGCCCGCTGATTCCGGCCAGAACGGGAGAAAATCTCCCGATTTGTACCGGACTGGCTACAGGCGTAGAGATAAAAACAGTCGCGCTATGTGCGTCACGCATCGCTGTAATCGCTGACCAAAACCTCACGTTTGCCGACGGCATTGGCCTTGCTGACCACGCCTTGACGTTCCATTTCCTCGATGATCCGTGCGGCGCGGTTATAGCCGATTTGCAGATGGCGCTGGATGAAGGAGGTGGAGGCTTTCCCTTCGCGGGCGATGATAGCGACGGCTTCGTCATAGAGTTCATCGACCGACGATCCGCCGCCTTCGCCGTCTTCGCCGAACAGGGCGGCCATCATTTCGGAATCGCCGAAGCCGCCTTCGGTAACGTCGTCGATATAGGCGGGTTCGCCTTGCGCTTTCAGGTGGCTGACGACCTGTTCGATTTCATCGTCGGACACAAACGGGCCGTGGACGCGGATGACGCGCCCACCGGAGGCCATATACAGCATGTCGCCGCGCCCGAGCAATTGTTCGGCCCCGCCTTCGCCGAGGATGGTGCGGGAGTCGATTTTCGATGTCACCTGAAACGAGATCCGGGTCGGGAAATTGGCCTTGATAACCCCGGTGATGACATCGACGGACGGGCGCTGCGTCGCCATGATGATATGGATTCCGGCGGCGCGGGCCATTTGCGCCAGCCTTTGAATGGCGTTTTCGACATCCTTTCCGGCGACCAGCATCAGATCGGCGAATTCATCGACGATCACGACGATATAGGGCAGTTCTTCCATATCCATGGGCTGTTCTTCATAGACGGGCTTGCCAGTGTCGGAATCAAAACCGGTCTGAACCTTGCGCATCAGCATTTCGCCTTTTTTGCGCGCTTCGCGCAGGCGTTCGTTATAGCCGTCGATATTGCGCACGCCCAGTTTCGACATGGCGCGGTAGCGGTCTTCCATTTCCTTGACCGTCCATTTCAGCGCCACCACCGCCTTGCCCGGTTCGGTGACGACGGGGGACAGCAGATGCGGAATGTCATTATAGACCGACAGCTCCAGCATTTTCGGATCGATCATGATGAAGCGGCATTTTTCCGGCGGCAGGCGGAAGAGCAGCGACAGGATCATGGTGTTGACCGCCACGGATTTCCCCGACCCCGTCGTCCCCGCCACCAGCAAATGCGGCATACGCGCCAGATCGGCGATGATCGGGTCTCCGGCGATATTTTTCCCCAGAATAAGCGGCAGGGCAGCGGTCGATTCAAGGGATGCGTTGCTTTCAAGGAGTTCGCGCATCGACACCATCTGGCGGCGGCGATTGGGGAGTTCAATGCCGATGACGTTACGGCCCGGAATCACGGCAGAACGCACCGATGTCGCCGACATGGACCGGGCGATATCGTCGGACAGGCCGATGACCCGCGAGGTCTTGGTGCCGGGGGAGGGTTCGAGTTCATACAGCGTCACCACAGGCCCGGGATGGATCGAAACGATGTCGCCCTGCACGTTGAAATCTTCTAAAACATTACGCAGCATGTCAGCATTTTTTTGCAAGACGGCTTCTTCGTGTTCGGGGTCGTGTTCGCTTTCTGGCAGTTCGTTGAGTAACTCCAGCGGCGGCAATTCCCATTCACCGCCCGAGGCCAGCGCCAAAGACCCCTGACGGTTGCGGGATTTCTGTTTTTTGGCGGATTTGTTTTTCCTGACGATTCTTGCGGCGGCATCCTCGTCAACATCTTCCTCTTCCTCGGTTTCGTCTTCATCGGCGGCGCTCAGGACCGGAGCGCGGCGCAGGATTTTTTTCTTCACGGCGGCGCGCGCCGGGGGCGTGTAGGACGGGTCGGAATAATGGCGAATCCAGTCATGAAAGGCTGTGATAATCGCGATGCCGCGCCGGGCGATATCGCAGCAAAACGACCAGATAATCGCACCGATCATCCGCCATTCCGCCACGCCGATCGCAAGGGCAAAGGGCAGCATGACAATCGCCAGCATTGCCGCGACAATCGCCATGGCGGTATGGGATTGTTCCCCGAACAGCCCGGCGAAGCTTCCGGCGAGACCGTCGAGCATGATCGTGCCGCCCGCGCCGCCCAGAAACGGATGCACCATCCATCCGGCGGAAGGAATGCGGGCAAAGGCCACCGCCATCAGCAAGGTGGTCGCAATCATCAGCGCAAGACGCACAGGCAGAGGAGAAATTGCCTGCCGCCGGACGATGCGCCAGCCCCAGAAGGCCGCGATCAATCCGAAAAACGCACCCGCGACGCCGATGGTCTGCAACAACAGATCGGCAATGACGGCCCCGGGACCGCCCATCATGTTGCGCACCGGGGCGTCGATTGCGGCAGCGGTGTTCCATGACGGGTCGGCGGCATGATAGCTGCCCATGGCGATCAGGATGCCCGCCCCGCCCAGAATCAGGGCAAGGCCAAAACCATCGACCAGCCGGTTGGCGATAAAGGCCTGCATGGCTTCGGGGATAAAGGCATCGAAAGGCCCGGTTTTTTTCCGGGTATTGCGGCGGGCGCGGGGCATGTTTTGAAAACCTGTGATCTGGAAAGGACCGGAGGGCCGGACAAGAGAACGGCAGTAGAAGTGGAATTGTACCGTTCCGCGCAGGTCCGCACAAGATTTCCTTCATGTTTGCCGTTACGGGCGGCCCCGTGTGGAAAGCGCCTGTGGACAAGAGTGTTGTGTTAACCATTCCTTAAGGTTTTGCGCTGCATCCTGCCGTGGAGTCTTGTTTCAAGGATTGCCCGTCCGGGTGATTCGTTTTCGGGAAAAATGCCGGAAAAAGAAGGGAAGAATGGGAATGGCCCAGAGCGCAGCAATGCACGACGCCCGCAAGGCGAATATCGAATACACCGTCTACACCTTCCAGCGCGGGGAGGGGAATGCCAAATCACTTGAACGCTGGCAAAAACAGGACAGCTTTTCCGATATCTCGAGCGCAGTCGAAAAAGCAGAAAGCCTTTACAATACGGGCAGTTATTGCAAGGTCGAGATCAAGCAAAAATACGTCGATCCGAAAAACAACCGGGTCATTGATGCGACCCTGAAAACCTATGAGAGCAAGGTCAAACACTCCGTCGGTCATGTCGCCCTGACCGGCATGGCAGCGGCGCTGGGGCTGATTGCCTTTCTCGTGGCCTATTATTTCGGGCAACAGCATTAGGAGCCGCTATCGCCATGGCCGAAACCAAAAACCCCCGGGACCGGGGGTTTTTGGTGTGCGCTTATTCTTCGGTGACTTGCCCCAGCGGGTCGTGTTCGACCAGTGCGGCGACATCTTCGAAGATGCTGGCGTTTTCCGTCATTGCTTCCTGCAAAGGCGGGTTTTGTTCCGCCAGTGTCCGGAAAAACGAGGCGGCGTCCCGCAGGAGCCGCGCCGCGATTTCAGCATGCGTCGTCATTAAGCCGCCTTCGCCCGGGAGACATATTCGTCGGTGCGGGTGTCGATCTCGATTTTTTCACCGATTTCGATGAAGGCAGGGATGGAAATTTCGTGGCCGGTGGACAGGCGGCCCATTTTCATGACCTTGCCCGACGTATCGCCCTTGGCGGCGGGTTCGGTGTAGACGATTTCACGCACCAGCTTGATCGGTAATTCGACGGAAAGCGGTTTGCCTTCGTAGAAGACGATTTCACACGGCATGGCTTCTTCCAGATATTTCAGTGCGTCTTCCATGAATTCGCCGCCGATTTCATACTGGTTGAATTCCTGATCCATGAAAACGTAGTTGTCGCCGTCCTGATAGCTGTAGACGACTTCCTTGTGGTCGAGCTGGACATCTTCGAAACGTTCGTCGGTCTTGTAAATACCTTCGGACGGGGAACCGGTAATCAGGTTCTTGAATTTGAATTTCATGACCGAGGCATTGCGGCCAGATTTGCTGAATTCGGCCTTGGTAACCAGAATAAGGTTGCCGTTCATGTTGAGGACGTTTCCGGCGCGGACTTCCTGAGCGTATTTCATCGTATATGTTCCTTCAGGGTTACAGATTCTTTTGTTGACGGATAAAACAGACGATCCGGGTCGCCAGATCGTCCTGCCGGACCAGATACTCCGCCCATTTTGCGGCATGCACCGTGAGGGTGGGGAGACAGTCCAGCCAGCCGGGGCCGATCCGTTCCATCGGACCCGTGGTGTCGCGGCCCCTTTCATTCCACAAAAACATGAAATTCTCAAGCAAATCCGTACATTCCGGGGCAAGATTCTTGCAATAACGCGATAAAAAGGCCTTTAGCTTGATAAAATGATGATCTTCCGCCTGCGGATAGATATGCCAGACCATCGGCCTTGCCGCCCATTGCGCCCGGACGAAGGAATCCTCCCCCCGGACAAAATTGACATCACTCGTCCAGAGCAGGCGGTCAAAATCGTCCTGTTGCAGGAAGGGGATGCGGTAAATTTCCGTCCGGGGCGGCTTCAGGGCAGTCCACATATTTTCAAAACCAACGCCGGAGGGGACGAACAGACGCGGGATGCGTTGGCCCTGTTCAAGAATGCCGATCAATTCCGGAATGGGAGCGTCGTTGTAACAAAACAGGCTGATATCAAGATAGTGCGCATTTTGTTCCGGCAAGCCCCACTGCGTCCGCCATACGTTTTGGGCGTTGCGGTCGCCCTGAAAGGAATTGCGTGCCGCGACCAGATTTTTTTCGCGGATTAACCCGCCTGTTTTATCGGTGAAACCGGGGAAGAACAGCGTTTTCGTCAATCCAGTTATCGGGTGCGGTGATGGGATGGCGTGGTGGGTGTCGATCCAGTCTTCGGCGCTTAAATATTCCAGATCAATCCAGACCGGGGGCACGGGCGCATGGGTCATGGCGGCGATGACGGCGTCGGGGAGGGTGCAGGCAAAGGCCTCAATCACGGCATCCGCAGGCAGGCCGTAATGCTGCGCGATTGTGTCGTCATCCCAGCGCAGGACCGTGATGCCGCGCAAAATCTGCATCGGCCTGTCCGGATCAAGCGCGGGTTCGATATGCTGGAATACTGCAAAATCATCGACAAACAGGCGCACGGCGCAGCCCTGATCGCGGTGCAGGCCTTGCGCAAACCGCCAGCAAACGCCGATATCGCCGTAATTATCCACGATGCGGCAAAAAAGATCGATGGACGGGGCGTTCATTTTTTCTTCAACCGGAACGCCGCCGCCGGATAGGTGCCCAGCATGCGGACTTCCTCGACAAAAAATTTCAGTTCCTCAAAGGCCAGAGTCATTGCGCGGTCGTCGGGGTGTCCTTCGACGTCGCACAGAAACTGCGCGACCTGAAATTTTTCATCGACATAGGATTCCAGCTTGGTGATGTTGACGCCGTTTGTGGCGAATCCACCCAGCGCCTTGTAAAGCGCCGCCGGAATGTTGCGGACGCGGAACATAAAGCTGGTCATCAGCAGGTCCTTGCCGCGCGGCGGGATATGGTGTTCCCGCGACCAGACTAAAAAGCGCGTGGTGTTGTCGGCGGAATCCTGAATATCGCGCTTCAGGATTTTCAGGTCGTAGATTCCTGCCGCCAGCGGGGCGGCGATGGCGCATTTCGTTTTATCGCCCCATGCGGCGACATCGGCGGCGGCGCGCGCGGTGTCGGCGGCGACATGAGGGTCGAGTTTCAAATCCCGGATTGCCTTGCGGCATTGCGGCAGGGCGTGGATATGGCTGTAAACCTGTTTCAAATCCTCCAGCCTTGCACCTTTGACGCCCATCAGCACCATGCGGATCGGTTCGAAATGTTCACCGACGATGAACAGCCCGCCTTTGGGGATCAGGTGATGCACATCCGCCACCCGTCCGGCGAGGGTGTTGTCGACCGGGATCATGGCCAGATCGGCGCGGCCATCCTTGACCGCCTTGAAGGTGTCTTCAAACCCGTGGCACGGAATAGTTTCCATATCAGGAAACATGGCGCGGCAGGCCAGATCGGAATTGGCTCCGGCGGCCCCTTGAAAAGCGATTTTTTGCATTTTTCTGAAAAATGGTGCGGGCGCGGCTTTTCCCGCCGCTTTCCGGGGTGTTTTTTGTCTCTGCGCGGTCATTTAAAGCGTATGGTCCTCTTGGCTTTTCAGTATTTTACAGGTATATGCCTTGGGGGTCGGCTTGTCGACTCGCAAGACGCGTTCACAACATTTGTATCAGGTTCTGCCATGGACAACATGGAATTCAATAAAATCTTTGCAGCCGTTCTGGTCGCCGGCATCGTTGCCAGCCTGACCGGGTTCATTTCGCACAAGCTGGTGCATCCGCACGGGATGGAGGCACATGCCTATCCGATCGACGGGGTCGAAGCGGGCGGGGGCGGTGCCGCCGCCAAGGCCGCCGCCGTGGCGGAGCCTGTTCTGGGCCTGCTTGCCGCCGCCGATGTGGGCCGGGGCGAACAGGTCGCCAAGGTTTGCGCAACCTGCCATACGTTCAACAAGGGCGGTGCGAACGGGATCGGCCCCAATCTGTGGGGGGTTATGAATCAGGCCAAGGCCGCACATGCCGGTTTTGCGTATTCCGACGGGATGAAGGCCAAGGGTGGCACATGGGGCTATGCCGAGATGAACCGCTTCCTGTGGAAGCCGAAGGCCTATATCGACGGCACCAAGATGAATTTCGTCGGTTTGAAAAAACCGGAAGACCGCGCCGCCGTGATTGCATGGCTGCGGACGCTGGCGGATTCACCCGCAGCCCTGCCGAGCGCCGCCCAGATCGAGGCGGAAGCTGCCGCGTTGGCACCCGATGAAGCCGCTGTCGTGGATGCTGCCGGGCATTAACCCAATCTGTTCAAGGATATTCATACAAAAGGCCTTATCCGGCAGCGGATGAGGCCTTTTGTTCCCAGCCCCGTTCTCCCTGTTGCCAGTAGGTCAGGGTGTGTCCGGCGTCCTTGTAGTGTTGCCAGCGTGTCCGGGCGGCGGCGATTTGTGCGTCGTCGCGGCCATCGAACAGGTCGCAGCAAAGCGTATAGGCGATGGGGTCTGTGGCGGTCTGTCCTGCCGTGACGACTAAAACGGTGGCGTTGTTCGGGTTGTCGTCCCCCGCCGTCAGCCAGATCGGCTGGTCGGCGGCGTGTCCGTCCTTTGCCGTGCCGTGGGGCAGGAAGGAGTCCGCCTTCCATGTCCAGAGCAACTGATTCAGGCGTTCAGCATCCGCCGCATCGCGGGCGCGGACGACGATGCGGTGGCCCGCCGCATGGGCTTTTTGCAGGATCTCCGGCAAGGCCTGATCCACGCCGCGCAGGGTCAGATGGTAAAAACGGATCTCGGTCATGATGGGGGCATCATGACCGGGTGCCGTTGCCTTTTCAATTCCATTTTTCTTTTGCCCTGTACCGCCCGCCTTATTTTGCGTACGGTGCGGGGCCTTGTGGTACGGGGGCGGCGGGTGATTTATGCTCGTAATAGTCGCGGACCAGCCGATCGAGCAGGCGGACGCCGAAGCCGCTGGCGCTGCCGTCGTCCGGTGTCAGTGGCCCGGGTGCGGCCCATGCCATGCCCGCAATATCCAGATGCGCCCACGGGGTTTTTTTGAGGATGGCTTGTTCCAGAAAAGCCCCGGCGGTACTGGTGCCCGGCCCGGGAACGGAATTGTTGAGATCGGCGAATTTGCTGCCCCGGACAGCCTGTGTAAACGCATCGTGCAGCGGCAGGGGCCAGCAGGGTTCGTTGACCGCCGCCCCGGTTTTGACAAGGCGTTTTTGCAGTTTTTCGTCACGCGTCAGGACGGCGGCGAAGCTGTGCCCCAGCGCCGCGACACAAGCCCCGGTCAGCGTCGCCAGATCAATGATTGCCTTGGGCTTGAATGTTTTTTCAACATAGGTCAGGCAGTCGGACAGGACGAGGCGTCCTTCGGCGTCGGTATTGGTGATTTCAACGCTTTTCCCCGACATCAGGCGGAGGATATCGCCCGGGCGGTAGGCATTGCCGTCGGGCATGTTTTCCGCCAGCCCGATCACGCCGACGACATGGGTATTGGCCTTGCGGCGGCTGAGCGCCAGCATCGTGCCGACGACATCGGCGGCACCGCACATGTCGTATTTCATATCCTGCATATTGGCCGCCGGCTTGATGGAAATGCCGCCGGTATCGAAGGTCACGCCCTTGCCGACGAGGGCCAAATCGGGATATTTGCTCCGGCCATTGGTGCCGTCATATTCCATCACCACCATGCAGGGCGAACGCCTGCTGCCCTGTCCGACGGCGATAATCCCCCCGGCACCCATTTCCTTGAGGTCGGGCAGGGTAAATGTTTTGACGCGGACATTGCCGTTTTCAGCCAGCGCGTCCGTGGCTTCTTGCGCCACGGCCAACGGAAAGGCGACATTGGGCGGTTCATTCGCCAGATCGCGGGCAAGCCAGACCCCGTCAGCCACCGCACTGAGCGGGGCGAAAAGGGATTCCGCAAGATTCGGTTTGCTGCAACGAAAGGTCAGTTCCAGCGCGACCGGGGACTTGTCCATGGTTTTATATTTGTTGAAGGAATAGCCTTTGAGCAGCGCCCCGCTGGCGATATGCGCGGCAATGGCTTCGGTGGTGGCCAGAGGGATTGTTTTGAGCATTTCCGGTGAAATCCGGGGGATGATGTCGGCGTGCGGCAGGCTTTGTGCGGCCAGCGCCTTGTGCAGGGCGGCCCCGGTTTCTTCGCAGGCGGTGGCATCCAGCGTGTCCGGAGCGCCCATCCCCAGCAGCAATATCGAACGGCCATGACTGTACAGTGACAGGGTTTGGCCGCGTTTGGCGCTGAAGACCTTTTCGTCCCCGGGGATATAGGCGCTCGCCATCGGGTTTGCGGCGCGGGTTTTTTGCTGGTCGCCAAGATCGAAGGCCGGATAGACTAAAACACTGGTTTGCGGCGCGTCGTACGCCAGCGGAGCGAAAGTAACGCGGGTGGCCGCGCGCCATGGTGATGCGGCGTTGTTGCGCATGGATGTCGTCATTATTCAGATCTCCCCTGTTTTTTTGTATCCCCGGATTTGTATAATCAGGGTTCATTGTCTTAGGGGCGATTTCTGCTTCTGTCAAATTGACCTTGCGTTATTTTTCGTAATATTCGGCAATCAGTCGGTCAAGCATGCGCACGCCGAAACCCGTGCCGCCCACGGTCGAGGACATGCCGGTTCCGGCGATATCCAGATGCGCCCACGGGGTTTTGTCTTCGACAAAGGATTCGAGAAAGGCGGCGGCGGTGCAGGACCCGGCCTTTCCGGCGGTGCCGATGTTGCGCAGGTCGGCAACCTTGCTTTCGACATCCTTGCGGAAGGCGGCGTCCAGCGGCATGCGCCAGTATTTTTCTCCGACGGCCTTTCCGGCGGAGTCGATCTGCGACCATAACGTGTCGTCATTGACGAACGTGCCGCAATATTCATGGCCCAGCGCCACGACAATCGCCCCGGTCAGCGTCGCCAGATCGATGATGGCCGCAGGTTTGTATTTTTGCTGCACATAGGTCAGGGAATCGCACAGGACCAGACGCCCTTCGGCGTCGGTGTTCAAAACCTCAATCGTCCTGCCGGACAGCGATGTCAGGATATCCCCCGGGCGGTAGGCCATGCCGTCGGGCATGTTTTCGGCCAGTGCAACAATGCCGACGATTTCCGCTTCGGCCTTGCGCAGGGCCAGCGCCTTCATCGTGCCGATCACTGCGGCAGACCCGCCCATATCCATTTTCATTTCATCCATGCTACCCGCCGGTTTGATGGAAATGCCGCCGGTATCGAAGGTGATGCCCTTGCCGACCAGTGCCAGCGGGCCACCTTTGGCCTTTTTCGGTTTGCCGCCGCTCTGGCCGAGTCCGTTCCAGTACATGACGACGACGCAGGGCGGATGCGCTGAACCCTGTCCAACGGCCAGATGGGCCCCAAACCCCAGTGTTTTGAGTTTTTTCTCATCGAGAATTTCAACCCTGATGCCAAGGCCGGAGAGTTCCTTTTTCACCCGGGCGGCATAGGTGGCGGGATAGAGGTGGTTGGGCGGGGTGTTGACCAGATCGCGGGCCAGAAAAACCCCCGCCGATACCGCGTCCGCGACCCCGAAGGGTTTTGCGAATTTCCGGGCCTCGGCAGTGATGAGCGTGATGCGGGAGAGTTTCGGCGTATCGTCGTCTTTCTTTTTGCTGCGGTATTGGGTGAAGGCATAGGTTTTGAGTTTTAGCCCCATGGCCAGCGCGTCCGCAGCAAAACCATCGGCGTGGAACAGGACATTTTCTGCCCCTGCATGTTGAAGGGCCGTGAACAGTTTTCCGCCGATGGTTTCGGCGTCGCGGTCCTTGTGGATTTCGGGTTCGTTCGTGCCGAGCAGGATGATCCGTGCGAAATCCTGTTGCGGCAGCGCCGCCAGACTTAAGGTTTGGCCAGCCTTGCCGCTAAAGGTCTTCTGGCGCTTCAGATAGGCGGAAATCAGACCTCCGGTCTGTGCATCGAGTGTTTTGGCGGCGGGCGAAAGCTTGTTGCCTTTCGCGACGGGCACGACCACGGTATCCACCTTTATTTTGGCGGGGGGCTTGGGGGAAAACGTTATGGAGAGGGGATGGGTCATGATGATTTCCTTTGTTGCGCCGAGAAGAATACACGAGGTTGCACTCTTCACCAAGAGAGGCTGCCAAGCGGAGGGGTTTGCGGGGCTGCGGGAATGATTTATAAGGGGCCATGATCTTTGACCGCTACCTTTTCAGATCCCTGATGCTGGCGACAGTTTTTATTACACTGACGCTGGTCGCGGTCATTTTTCTGACCCAGTCGCTGCGTTTTCTTGAACTGGTCATTAATTCCGGGGCTTCAGGGACCGCGTTTTTGCTCTTGACCTTGCTGGCCCTGCCGCGATTTTTTGAAATTATCCTGCCGATTGCGCTGATGGCGGCGGTGATTTTCGTCTATCACCGCATGACTATCGACAGCGAAGTGGTGGCGATGAAGGCGGCGGGGGTGTCGCCTTGGGCGCTGGGGCGTCCGGCGATGGTGTTTTCCGGTCTGGTTTTTCTCATTTTATTCATGATGACGGCCTGGCTGGGTCCGGTGACCCTGTCGAACATGCAGCATTTGCGGCAGGTCATCAAGGCGCAGGTTTCGAGTCTGCTATTCCGGGAAGGGGTCTTCAGCCCCGTGGGCAGCGGCGTGACGGTCTTCGTCCGCAGCCGCACCGGGGCGGGCGAGCTGGAGGGAATCGTGATTCACGATGCGCGTCCGGAAAACGAAAGCCCTGTGACGATCATCGCCCGGCGCGGCGTGCTGGTCAGTGCCGAAGACGGGCAGAAAGTCGTGGTGTATCAGGGGTCGCGGCAGGCTTACGATCCCGGATCGGGAAATCTGGGCCGCCTTGATTTTACCCGCTATACCATCGATCTTCCGGAAGAAAACGGCGTCGTGCGCCAGCGCTGGCGCGAACCGGACGAGCGGACCTTGTGGGAGCTGTTTATGCCGGATGTTGAAAATACCCGCGATGTGGCCAGCCGTCACGATTTCATGATCGAGGCGCATCGGCGGATGATCAGCCCCTTTCTGGCCCCGGCCTTCGCGGTGATTGCGCTGATGAGCATGTTACTCGGGCCGCTGGAGCGGCGCGGGCTGGGCCGCAGGATTGCCATTGCCATTTTGGCGGTGGTCGTGATCGAGGGGCTGTATCTGGCCGCGTTCAGCCTTGCTGAAAAAACCGGCTGGGGCGTGGTGTTGATGTATGTTTTGGTATTTTTTCCGCTGGTTTCCGGGGTCGTTTTGCTTCAGGGGCGTAGCGAGGGCCTGCGGTTGAAAATGCTGCGTCTGTGGCAACGGCACAAGGTGTGGTCATGAAACTGACGCCGACACTCAGCCTCTATCTGGCCCGGCTTTATGCCGGAAATTTTCTGGGGATCGGGGCGATTTTGCTGGGGATCGTCTATCTGTTTGATACGGTCGAATTGCTGCGGCGGGCGAGCAAGCGCGCCGATGTGCCGCTTTCGCTGGTGCTGGAAATGGGCCTGTATAAATTGCCCGAAGTCGGGCAGATCATCCTGCCTTTTGCCGTCCTGTTCAGCGCCATTTTCTCTTTCTGGGTTCTGGGCCGTCGTCATGAGCTGGTGGTGGTGCGTGCGGCGGGGTTTTCCGTCTGGCAGTTTCTGGCTCCGGTCATGGGCGTGGCAGGGTTGATCGGGATACTGCAAATGGGCGCGATCAATCCGGTGGGGGCGGTGATGCTGGCGAAATATGAAACGCTGGAATCCGAACATCTGATGGTCGGAGAAAAGGATCTGGTGACGTTGTTCGACCGGGGCTTGTGGTTGCGCCAGATGTTGCCGGGAAATCAGGGTTATGTCGTCCTGCACGCCGAAAAAATCATTCTTCCCACATGGGAGATGAAAGGGGTGATGGCGTTGTTTTTCGGGGCGGACGACGCCTTCGAAAAAAGGATCGACGCGGGCGGCGCCCGCCTGCAGGGTGGCGAGTGGGTGTTTGAAGGCGCGCTGGTGCATCAGCCGAGGCAGGGCGTTGAAAGCCATCCCAGCCTGACCTTGCCGACCAGCCTGACACCGGATGATATCGAAGAAAGTTTCGCCTCGCCCATGGCGCATTCCTTCTGGCGTCTACCATCTTATATCAAGACCTTAAGTCAGGCCGGGTTTGACGCGACCAGACTGAGGATTCATTTTCATGCCCTGCTCGCCCAACCGGTCCTGTTTGCGGCGATGATCTTGCTGGCGGCGGCGGTCAGTTTGCGGCCACAGCGGTTCCAGCATACTTTTGCGCTGATGGCGAGCGGTGTGCTGATGGGGTTTTTAGTCTTTTTTATCTCCAGTTTTTTGCAGGCTCTGGGCGCTTCGCAGCAAATTCCGGTCCTGCTGGCGGCATGGTCGCCTTCCGTGGTGACCCTGTTGCTCGGGGTGGCGGTGATCCTTGGCCTGGAAGATGGATAAGGGTTGAAATCCATTGTGGCCCGGATTGATTTTTGCACGGGGCGCAGCCATGATGGGGGAATCGGACGGGCGGCGATTTCCGGGGGCTTCTCCTTGATTTTCCAGAACCTTTTGATGATCTGCGTTAACGAAGTTGTAAATCGGACATGATTTACTGGGAAGGCAGAATGACTTTCACACGGGCATCCAGAATGCGGGGACACAAAAGAGTGGTAAAAGAATTTTCCGGCCATGGCGTTTTTCAGATCGGCGGCACCCGTGCGGGCGGTTTCCGGCTTTCCATTCTGGCTTTGCTGCTCTGTACCGGGCTGGCGGGATGCGCGACGGCTCCGGCGGGTGGCGAGGATATCGCTGATCCGTTTCAGGGTGTGAACCGTGCCGTTTTTGCCTTCAACGATGTTGCCGATCAGGCGGTAATCCGTCCGGCGGCAAAGGGATATCGCGCGGTCGTGCCCCAGCCGGCACGCAATGGTCTGCGTAACTTTCTCCGGAACCTGAAATCACCCGTAACCTTCGTGAACGAGGTGTTGCAGGGCGACATGAGCGGCGCGGGAGATGTCCTGACGCGCACGGCGGTCAACACGTTCGTCGGTGCGGGCGGTCTTTTCGATGTGGCAGCGGCTGAAGGTTATCCGTATCAGCGCGAAGATTTCGGCCAGACTTTGGCGGTCTGGGGCGTGGATCACGGCCCGTATCTGGTTCTTCCCCTGATGGGCCCGTCTTCGGCGCGGGATGGTACGGGGTTGCTGGTCGATATGTTCTTTGATCCGCTGAACTGGTATTTCTACAATGTGCGGCCTGAAAACGAGGGTTGGCAATATGCCCGCTTTGCCGCAGAGGGGCTTGTCAAGCGCGAGGAATTGCTGGACGCGCTGGATGATTTGCGCCGCAATTCTTTCGATTACTACACCGCGATGCGCAGCGCCTATGCCCAGCGCCGGGAGGCCGAGGTTCGGGATCAGGTCGGCGGCGGGTCCTTGGGCGCTATGGCCGCCATACCTGATTATACGGATGAGGAATAAAAATCCGTTTTCGTAATAACGGGCCGGGTCAGGGCACCCGGCCTTTTTCTTTGCATGCCACAGAAAAGTCGCGAAGCTTGCCTATAATGTTCTTGTCGGAGTAGAAAAATTGTCACGAAAATATTTCAAGGGGTCTGGTTTCATGCGGTCCGGTTTTAAAAGCCTTCTTTTGGCAAGTGCCGTTGCTGGTGGTTTTGTTCTGGCGGGCGAAAGGCCGTCCGGCGCGGCCGGGTTGGCGGATATGTCGCGGAGTGGAGCATCGCCGTCGTTTGTTGTGCATGTCACCGCATCCGCCGAAAAGGGGAGCCAGGTTCAGGTTGGGGCGCAGAATTTTGTGAATTCCATGGCGCGCCGTGCGCTCGATTTTCTCGGCAACGCGCAGCAGACGCAGAACCAGAAAACGGAATCGTTCCGCCGTTTGCTGGAAGACAATTACGACATGGAAACGATCGGGCGCTTCACTCTCGGGCGTTACTGGAAAACCGCTACGCCGCAACAGCGCACCGAATATCAGAAGCTCTTCAAAAAACGCGTCGTTGAGATGTATTCGCAGCGTTTTTCGGAATACAAGGGCCAGAAATTCGAAGTTGTTTCCGCCCGGGCGGAGGGTGAAAACGATACCATCGTAACCTCGAAAATCATTCCCGTGGACGGGTCGCCGCAAGTCGTTGTGGACTGGCGCGTGCGTTACAAGGATGGACGTTACCGCGTCGTTGATGTGATCGTCGAAGGAGTCAGCATGTCGGTCACGCAACGTTCCGATTTCTCCTCCGTTATCCAGCAGGGCGGTGGGGATGTTCAGGTGCTGATCGATCACCTGAAACGCAACATCTGAATTTTCTTCATGCGCAAGAAAAAACCGGCTATGCGCCGGTTTTTTTGTTTTCCATCACCAGTATTTACTTTTTCTGCATCTGGCTCAATGCAGCAGCGCCGCCCGCGCTCACCTGGTTGGTGATAATCTGGCTCTGGCCGTAGACGGTGCTGATCAGGCTGTCCGGGGCGTCTTTGGCCAGTTCGCCGAAGCCGTCAACGCTTGAGCCGACCCAGCGCATCATGTTATTCGGGATCAGGTAGACCAGCTTGAACGAGGCCTGCGCCATCATGTAGACGATGATGACGTAGATCACCGTGAAGAATAACTGGTCGATTCCACCACGAACGAATTCCATGGCCCCGACCTCGCCGGCCGGGACGCTGGAGGCATCGGTGACATCAAATCCGGTAACGTTGGAGACCACCAGTTCGAAGATCTGGTTCAAAACCTGAACCTGCGCCGCGAAAATGGTAATGGAAGCAATCAGGCCGAAGATGGTCAGGATGGGCCGCAGGAAGATTTCGAAAATCAGGAAATATCCGCTCATCGCCATGTCCCCCGGCAGACCTTCGCCATCGATCCGGATATGGGCAAGCGCCCAGAGCGGCAGGCCGACCATGGCCTCGAAAAGGGCCTTCACCCATCCACCGACCTGAAAGAAGAAATAAACAAAGGGCATGAACGGAATGACATAGTACAGGATAAACCCGATCGAAATCGTCAGCATGCCGATGGTTGTGGCCATGCCAGCCAGCGCCTTGATGATGACGGGCGGGCCGTCGACATTGGCCAGCAATTTCGTTAACCCGGCCCCCGCCGAACCGATGGCACCGATGGCGAGCGTGGCAATGGCATGGTCGAGCAGGTATTTCCCGGCTGAGGTCAACTGGGCGAGCGGGTGGACATCGGTATTGGCACGCATGTTGTAGAGCCCCTGGGTGCCGAAGAACAGGTTAACGATATCTATGAAAGAGTTCTTGCTGCTTTCTTTTTGCACGGGGCCTGTGGCCACATCGAATTCGCTGAAGAATATGTTGTTCCAACTGCTATAGGCATCATTCAGCACGACGGCGATGGGCCAGTCCTTGCCATCCATCTTGATGACTCCATCTGACAGATAGGGCACGAAGAGCGTGTCTCCCGTGGTACCCTGATCCATTTTGGCTTTTTCTTCCGCCACAAATTTCATGACTTCCGGCCATTGGGTAACGGTGGGCAGATTGGCGGCGGCGGAAATCAGCGCGCCGTTGAGCTGGGCGATCTTGTTGTACCAGATACCCGCCCCGCCCCATCCGAGATTGTTCAGGTCGATCATCCATTTTGGATTGGCGATAGCTTGCGCGACGGCGGCGGGGATGACCGTGGTCAGGCGGTCGTCCCACCACCCGAGGATCTGGTTTCGCGCATGATCGTTCGGCATCATGCCGGTATAGCCGTCTTGGTCGTAACTGACAGCCATGATATTGGTTGCGGCCTCACGAAAGAAAGCCTGCGGCTGGCCGGACGGGGCCGGGAGATTTGGCGGGGCTGCGGGCGGGTTGAGGGCCAGCCCCACGGCCGGGTCGATATTGCGCCAGGGATTGCGGATGAATTGTTCGTAATACGCATCCTGAAGGGCAACGGAGCCGTCCTCTGTCAGGTCGGTGGGTTTAAAGGTGATTTGGCCGCAATAGGGCCTGACGCCGCCGATAGCGCCATCGTGTTTGCTGGGGCTGGCGGCATCATATTCCCCGAAGGTGATCACGACGGGGCCGTTGTCAAAAAAGGCCAGCGCCGCCGTCCAGTTGTTGGACAGAAGCGGGCTGCGGAACGGGGCGGTGTTTTTGACGAGAAAGGCCTCAATATTGATATCTCTTTGGCGCTTGTAGGCTTGATGACAGGTGGCCAGAACCGTGTAATAGCGCAACAGCTCGTTCGGTTTGGGTTTTTGCGGGTCTGCGACAAGGCGGGTGGTGAGGATGGTGCCGTCCTTGTCATATGTCGCCATAACGGCCTGCGTTGCGCTGGCGGCGACCAGAACATCGACAAAGCGGATCCAGCCATTGGTGGCGAGGGATGAGCCCCATTTCGCGATGTGGAGGGTCAGCATCTGCGCCCCGTTGAAGCCCATGGACATCGGGATCAGGAGCGCCAGCGCCACGACCATGCGGATCGGTGCCCAGACATGATTGTAGCGGCGGCCAAAAGGCGTTCCGGTCTGGGCCGTTTCCACGGCGATGGCAACGGCGTAATACATGAAAATCAGCAGGCCGATGACCGCTACGCCGAGGCTGTAGAACATCAACATGTCATGGAATGCCGTGTGGTAGGGGAAGGGGTATGGTCCCTCGGCCATGGTCGATCCATAACAAAGGATATTTTGCTGGACGCAGGATTGGTAAATAGGCGTTCCGAAAACACGATCCAGCAACATAAAGGCAATATCGTGATTTGGGTTTGGCGTGATAAAGAATTGGCCAAGGCCGACCGGAATGGCCGCGTGCGCCGTATGTAAAAACAGGGACAGGCCCAGCAGGAACAATTGCATCATCAGCAAGGCCCCGCCCAGCAGGATCAGCGCGAAAATGGCAATCTGGTCGATATTGTTTCTGGTGAATTTCAGGTTGCGCCCCGCCTCCAGCAAGACCATGACGACGCCGAAGCGGCCCATGTTCTGGTAGTTCAGATAGGCATGGTTGGCGGGCAGCAGGCGCGCCGCCGCGAAAATCTGCGCGATATAGAAGGCGACATGGCCGAAACCGGAGCCGAACAACGCCCTGACCTGCGGCAGGATGCGCGGCATCAGGGTATAGCCCAGAAATTGCTTGGTCGTTACTTTCATCTTGCCGCTGTACCCCGCTGTACAGGCGCCGTTACAGGCGCATCAATGTTTTTTCCATTGTAACACAGCATCGGGGTAAAAAACCATTTGGCGGCCCCGCCTGCGCAATCTTTAAGAAACCCTGAAAACCCCCGCAGGGGCGCTTTATCAATCATCCTTACCCCCTTCCGTGCTAAACCGTGTTCTGGTCATTGCCCCGACGGCCCCGCCGATATGCTGGCCGGCGATCTGGGAACCGGACAGGATGCTGGCCGACATTTCTCTGCCGGAATCCCTTTGCGTCATTTCGCCGAAGCTCTTCGCGCCGCCGCCCATCCAGCGCAGGATGTGGTTGGGAATCTGGTCGATCATTTTAAAAGCCGACATGCCGATCATGTAAATGATCACGGCATAAATGATGGTGTAGAACATCTTGTCTGTGGAATTGCGGAAATATTCCGCCGCCCCGACCAGTCCCGGGGCCACGGTTTTCGATACGTTCATATTGAACCCTGAAATATTCGAAACGACGAGATTGAACAGGCCGTTCAGGGTTCGCGCCAGCGCGTAGAAGACGACAATCGAGGCAATCAGTCCAAAGACCGACAGGATCGGGCGCAGGAAAATATCGATCAGAAGGTAATAGCCGTAGAGAGACTGGCGGGTCGGAAATCCCTGACCGTCATAGCGCAGATGCGCCAGCGCCCAGAGCGGGACCCCCACCATAGCTTCGAAAATAGTTTTTGCCCATGACACCAGCGCAAAGAAAAAATAGATAAAAGGCAGGAATGGCACGACGTAATACAGCATGATACCGACGGACAGCCCGATAAAGGCCACGGTCATGGCGAGGCTGGCGAATGTGGAGAGCATTGATGCCGTGATGCCCTGCCCGCTCAGGGTTCCGAGCATTCCGGCGGCCGTGCCGGAACCGAAGCTGACGACGGAATTGATCAGCATCGCCCGGCCAAGCGAGGCCATGCTGGCCAGCGGATGGATATTTTCGTTGGTGCGCAAACTCCAAAGACCCGTCTTTTTGAAAACGGCATCAATCATGTTGACAAAAACGCTGGTCGATTCCGCGGGTTTCGTATCCGGGTCGTCCAGCCAGAGTTTGTAGGCTACGTTCAGGGCGCTCAGGATTTCCCTGTCCCGTTCATCCTCGAGCTCGATTTTTTCCCCATTGGTTAAAAGCGGGTCGAACCGCGTGGCACCGGTGACTTGCGCGTTTTGTTTTGCCTTTTCATCCTGAACCCATTCCAGAACTTCCGGATAGGACAATACGCGAGGCAGGTTGAAAACGGCGTCGGTGAAGGCCCCGTTATGTTCGGCAATCTTGTTGTACCAGATCGCCGCCCCCGCCCAGCCATAGGTAGCGGCGGTATTGGTCCAGTCCGTCATCGTCACCATGTCATTATACGCAGTGTCGATGATGGCCGTCAGGGTTGTCCTGTAGTTGTTTATAACGGTTGTCAATTCTTCTTGTGTCGGGGACACGACCGGTGCGGGGACGGCAACCGCCATGTCCTGTTTTTTTAGTTGCAGGCGGATGATGCGATCCGGCATATCGCCCCAGCCCCAGTCGGGGTCGGTGGGCATTACCCACGGCGTACGGATAAAATAGATCAGGAAATTATAAGCCATACTGTCGGCACCATCATGCCAGTTCCCCGCAGTCGGTTTGACGATGCGTTTGGAGTCCAGAACAATTTCCCCGCAATAGGGGCTGATGCCGCCCTTGAATTCCTGATACCGGTCGGGGTTGAAATCGTCGTAATGTCCGAAAACGATATGAATATCGCCCATTCCCGCCCATTCCTGCAGGGTATAAAGCGGCGCGGCAATCCCGGCATTCATATATTCGATTAGATCCATGGCGCGCGGGTTGCCCGTGGTTCCGGTCGTGACCGGAGAGGCCGGGGTCGTGTTGGTGCGGACAACATAGGGCTTGATATAATTCGGTCCCATGGCCGGAGAATACATGATCCGATAGGCTTCCTTGCAGACGGTGGCCATCATCATGAATTGCATGATGTCGGTCAGCCCCGGATCTTCGGGCCGCGCGATCAACCTGTCGCGGGCCCCCATGATCGTGTCGGCGCTTGCCATGCTGGTCAGGAAAAAATTCCAGCCATTGGTCGCAAAAGCAGAGCCGAATTTGGTGACATACAGGGTAATCCACTGCGCGGCATTCAGGTTGTGATTCATCGGCAGCAACAGGCCCAAGGCAATCACGAGGCGCAGCGGTGCCCAGACCCGGTGGAAGCGCTTCCCGAAGGGGGTTCCGCTCAGGATGGTTTCAGAAATGATTGTGGCGGCATAATAGCAAAGGATAATCACCGCAACGAGCAACAGGCCGTAACTGTAAAATGCCAGAATCTCCCCGAGCGCAAGATGGAAGGGGCTGGGGAACGGTCCATCGGACATGTTTGCGGGGTCGATACAGGGGATGTTTTGTTCGACGCAGGATTCAAAGAAATCGGGAATGCCAAAAATCCGGTCCATCACCATGTAGGAAATATCATTCGTCGGGTCCGGCGAAATGAAAAATCCGGCAAATGTGGTGGGCAGGGGGATGGATTGGGCTCTGGCGACCTGCACATAGGAACTCAAGGCAAACAGGAGGAATTGAACGACAAGCAAAACCGTTCCGGCCAGCATAATCAGGAAGATAACCATCTGGTCGATATTGCCGACCCGGGGTTTCAGGTTCATTGCCGCCTGCGCCAGAACATGGCGGATGCCGAATTTTCCGATATTGACGGGGTTCAGATAGGCGTGATTCGTGGGTAGCAGGCGGCACATGACAAAAATATTGGCCATGCAGAACGGAATGAATCCAAACCCCTCGCCCGTAATGGCGCGCACCCGCGGGAGGATCCCGGGGAGGAACGCATAGCCCATAGCTTTACGGAACGTTATCTGCATACAAATTCTTTAACCGTTTTCATCGTCATGGCCGATCGGGCGGCCCTTGTTTAATCATTTTAAGGGGTTGTTGGTGGTTTGGGTGGTGTGCTGGTCAGGGTGGTTTTGGTGCCCATCATGTCGCGGGCGAGAAGCTGGGTTCCGACGCCCAGCTCTCTGACCGAGGCCATGCCCTGATTGATAAGTTTGCTGGTCATCAGGTAGCCGCTGGTCGCAACATAGCCCTTCAGGCCCTCGGCCGCATCCGGAATATTGTCGGAGAACACTGACGTTCCGGTGCCCATCCAGCGCAGGATCTGCTGCGGGACCTGATCGATCATCTTGAACGAGGCTGTGGCCATCATATAGACGATGACCGCGTAAATGATGGTGAAGAAAAATTCATCGATCACGCTGCGTTTATATTCCAGCGCTGCCGCCACGAGAGGGTTCGTGGGATCGATAACGGCGCTGTCCTTGAAGTCGCAAGATCCGGTAGCGGCGTCGCAGGGGTTGTGGTCGAAGCCGGCGAGGTTAGTGGTGACCAGCGGAAAAATATCATGCAAGGTGCGCACCAGGGCAGAGAAAATAATCAGCGCCCCGATCAGGCCGAAAACCGTCAGGATGGGCCGGAGAAAAATTTCAAGGATCATGTAGTAACCGCTCATGGCGTTTTCGCCGGGCAGGCCGTTGCCGTCGATGCGCAAATGCGCCAGTGCCCAGAGCGGGACGCCCACCATGGCTTCGAAGATCGTCTTGACCCAGGCGCCGACGGCAAAATAAAAATAGATAAAGGGCAGGAACGGAATGACGTAATAGAGGACAAATCCGACACCGAGACCCAGCGTCGCGATCGTCACGAAGATGCTGGAAGCGACATCGAGCGCCCCGCCGACACCCTTCAGCCCGTCGGGAAGGGCTGTTGCCAACCCGCCCGCGAAGGAAAATACAGTGGCTGTAAACAGGCTGCGCACGGCGCCGTCGACAATGCCTTTCCCCAGCGCGACAAGCTGGGCCAGCGGGTGGATATCGACGTTTTCCCGCAGGCTGAACAAGCCGTTCAGACCCAGAAAGGAATTCAGCGTATCTTCAAATGTAGTTTGCTTCTTGTGGGTCTCGCTCGTCATAATCAGCTCGTCGGCGCCGATTTTCTTGTAGGCGTTGTAGAGGACCTTCATGACCTCGTTGTCGTTCTCGTCGTGCAAGTCTATCGCGGTGCCACCGGCAAGGTGCGGGGTGAAGATGTTTTCCGCACTGATATCTTCATTTTTCTTTTTCTTCTCCTCGACCATTTTTGCCAGAGGCAGCGGCAGTTCATTCGGCGCAGGCAGGTATGTGACCGCGGCCGAGAAAATTCCGTTCATTTCCGCGATCCGGTTATACCATATCCCGGCACCGGCCCATCCCAGACCCTGCAATTGCGCATCCAGCACCATATTCCCGGCGGAGGCGGCGACCATCTGGGTATAGGCAGATTCGACCTGAAGTTCGAAAAGGGATTGGTAATTGTCCCGCACCCCGGGAAAGAAATCGGGATCGGGCCCCGTTGTACAATCAATATCCGGTTGCGGGCTGACGACGGCGGCATCGCAATTGCCGTCCGCCGTCAGGAATTTGGCCGCCATGACTTCCGCGAAGGCCACAACCCTGTTTGACGGTCCGCTCGGGGGGTCTCCCCACATGAACTTGATCATGTTGAAATACCCTTCCTGCACTTCCCAGGGGCCGATCAGCGTTTCCTGTCCTGCAGGGTAGCCTGCCGGGCCGAGAGGGGTGTGGGTGTAGACGATCACCGATCCGCAATAAGGAACGATCTGGGCGTAATCGCTCATGTCGGGATAGTGTCTTCCGAAGGTGATCTTGACGTCGCGATTGTTATAAAAATCGACGGCATCGCGGTAGGTATAGCCAGGGATCACATGCTCCGGATTCGCGCCTGATTTGGTGAGATAGGGGCGAATCTCTGTGACGCCGAGCCTTTCATAGGTTTCGCGGCAGGTGGAGGCCAGTAGCATGAATTTGACCAGCGGCCATGAATCCGGAACCTTGGGGCGTGAGAAAAGACTGTCATTGGATGTTGTCCCCAGTGGATTTTGCAGACTGGTATTGAACAGGAGCCAGCCATTGGTCGCAAAACCGGAGCCCATTTTCGCAGCCGTCAGGACGATATATTGCCCCGTATTGTATCCCCATGTAATCGGCACCAGCAGCCCCAGCGCAACGACCAGACGCAGCGGTGCCCAGAGATGGTTGAAACGCCGTCCGAACGGGGTCCCGCTTTGCGCGGTTTCCGCAATCAAAACGAGGACGTAATAGAGGAAAATCACAACCGCGATGACAAGAAGGGCGTAGCTGTAGAAGGCGAAGAGGCCCTGCATGGCGGCCTGAAAAGGCAGAGGAGACGCGTTGTCGAAGGCCGATCCGAAGAATCCCGGTACCCCGAAAATCTTGTCCATCAACTGGAAGGCAATATCGTTTGTGGGCAGGGCGGTATTGAACATCCCCGTAAACGGCATGGTAAAGGCCGCCTGCGCCGGTTTGATCCCGAGCGTGACGATCAGGTAGAAAAATTGCAGCACCAGCAGGACAAAGCCGGAAACCAGCGCACAGAAAATGATAATCTGGTCGATATGCCGCCAACTGAAAACCAGATGGCCGGCCGCCTGTGCGATGACCTGCCGGATCGAGAATTTTCCGATATTGACCGGATTAAGATAAGGGTGGGTCGGCGGGAGGAGCCGGGCGGCTTGAAAAATATAGGCGCAAAGAAAGGCAAGCTGGCCGAAACCGGAGCCAAAAAGGGCGCGAAACCGCGGAAATATCCCCGGCAGTGCCGCATATTCGACAACGTCTTTCACATGGATTTTCTGCACGACGACACACCACCCAGTCCAGAATACGCCCAGATCGATAAAATTTTACTAAATTTTATCCCTTCAGCGTAACATAATATGCAGGAAATTGCACGTTTGACAAAGGTTTAGGCTGGGGTGTTCAGCCTTGGCCTGTCCCTTGTATAATTTGGTTACAGTATACTTAATTATCCCGTGCATTGGTCCCTTGCCGCCTGCACCAGGGATGATAATTAAGTATACTGTAACCAAATTGTATCATCAGCCCGTTTTGCGCACCAGCGGTTTGTAGCGGATCCGGTGGGGCTGGTCGGCATCGGTGCCCTTGCGGCGGTGGAGGTCCTTTTCATAGTCTTCGTAGTTGCCTTCGAACCAGACCACCTGCGAATCACCTTCGAAGGCCAGAATATGGGTGGCCAGACGGTCGAGGAAGGCGCGGTCGTGGGAGATGACGACGGCGCAGCCCGGGAAGCTTTCCAGTGCTTCTTCCAGCGCCGAGAGGGTTTCTGTGTCCAGATCGTTGGTCGGTTCATCGAGCAGCAGGACATTGGCCCCTGATTTCAACATCTTGGCCAGATGAACGCGGTTTCTTTCGCCGCCTGAAAGCTGCCCGACTTTTTTCTGCTGGTCCGATCCCCGGAAATTGAAGGCCGAGACATAGGCACGGGAGGCCATTTCAATCTTGCCCAGTTTTAAAATATCGAACCCGTCGGAAATTTCCTCCCAGACGTTTTTATCGGGGTCGAGGGAATCGCGGCTCTGGTCGACATAGCCGAGCTTCAGGGTTTCTCCGACTTTGAAGCTGCCGCTATCAGGCTTTTCCTGCCCGGTAATCATGCGGAACAATGTGGTTTTCCCGGCCCCGTTCGGGCCGATCACGCCGACAATGCCGCCGGGCGGGAGTTTGAAGGACAGGTTTTCAATCAGCAGGCGGTCGCCATAGGCTTTGCTGATGCTTTCGGCTTCGACCACCAGCGACCCCAGACGCGGCGGCGTCGGAATAACGATTTGTGTGGTACGCACGGTCCGGTTTTCGGATTCCGCCAGCAGGTCTTCATAGGCGGTGACACGGGCCTTGGATTTTTTGCGGCGGCCCTCCGGGCTTTGGCGAATCCAGTCCAGTTCGGTCGCCAGAGTCCTCTGGCGTGAATCCTCTTCCTTCGATTCTTGCTGCAAACGCTTGCGCTTGGCTTCGAGATAGGCGGAATAGTTCCCCTCATAGGGGATTCCTTGCCCGAAATACAGTTCCAGAATCCATCCGGTGACGTTATCGAGGAAGTAGCGGTCGTGGGTCACCATGATGACCGTGCCGCTATAGGCTTTCAGGTAGTTTTGCAGCCAGCCGACACTTTCCGTATCGAGGTGGTTGGTTGGTTCGTCGAGCAGGAGCAGATCGGGTTTTTCCAGCAGCAATTTGCACAGCGCCACCCGGCGGCGTTCGCCCCCGGATAGTTTTGTCACATCGGCATCGGCAGGCGGGCAGCGCAGGGCATCCATGGCGATTTCGATGGTGCGGTCCAGTTCCCAGCCTTCAACGGCGTCGATTTCATCCTGCAGGGCGCTCATTTCCGCGCCCAGCTTGTCGAAATCGGCGTCCGGTTCGGCCATTTCCATGCCGATCGCATTGAAACGGTCGACCTTGGCCTTGACGTCGCGCAGGCCCTCCATGACGTTTTCAAAGACGTTTTTGGCCGGGTCGAGCTGCGGCTCCTGTTCCAGATAGCCGATTCGTACGCCCTTTGCGGCCCAGGCCTCGCCGGAATAGTCCTTGTCTTTTCCGGCCATGATCTTCAGCAGGGTCGATTTTCCCGAGCCGTTTGGCCCCAAAACGCCGATTTTCACCCCCGGCAGGAAGCTTAACGTCAGGCCGTCGAGCACCTTCTTTCCGCCGTTATAGGCCTTGGTCAGGCCGTTCATGGTGAAGATATACTGGTACGAGGCCATACTGTGTTTCCTGTGGGGGCTGCTTTTTAAAATCGCGGCACCATAGCATTGTCGTGCCGGGAAGTTCAATAAAAAGCGGCCCCGGTGATCAGACGGGGCCGTTTCGAATTCCGTTCTAAGACGAATGCACGGATTAAGGCTGGAAGGACGGAGCCTTGGCGGGCTTCGGCGTTTCTACAGCCGGTGTTTCGACTTTTGCTTCGACTGGTTTGTTTTCTGTGGTCATTACACTTCTCCTCATTACTTCGTTTTTTATTGAACGGGCGGGATTGCCCGCTCCGGGACGGAGTGTAGCATAATTTTTCAGGGGTTTAAAAATCCGGTCTAATGCGCAGGAATCGCTGTCTAAATCCGCATTTATGTTCGACGGCTTAAAAGCCTTGGCCTTTTTTCATGCCTAACAATGCGCCGGGTTTGATTTTCGGGGATTTTCCGCCGCCGCCGCCGCGCTGGTCGTTATAACGTTCGCGGCCATAAAAATGTTCGTCGATCAATTCGTCGATATCGGGGACCTGCTCCATTTTAAGCGAGCGCGCAAGGTCGCCGAAAAAATTGCAGCATTTTTCTTCCCAGTTATACAGGCTCCGGTCGATGGGCTGGTTTTTCAGTTTGGCGTCGTGGGTTTGCCAGTCATTCGACAGTTGTGGCCTGACGCTGAACCACAGGATTTGTTCCATCGATGCCCTGCCTGCGGCGGGGGTGTCGTACATCAACTGCACTTCTGCCTCGACCTCATGCGGGTCCGGACCCATGCGGATTTCAGCGCTGCAGGTCAGTCCCTTGGCGGAGTCGTAGACATTGAAAGGGAACGTCTCGTACGCAGAAATTTCGTGCGGGACGCCCAGCTTGTCCATCAATTCTCGGAAAGTCAGTTTCATCGGTTGATTATATCCTATTTCGCGCCGGGCAAAATAGCCTGAATGGGCGGCAATCCGAAGGGAAAAATGCGCCCGGGCCGATGATATTTCCCGTTATGCGTCAAAATGGCCGCTTTTATGGCCGTCCCGGAACTGGATATCGAAAGCCTGACCGTCAATGGCGGCCCCCGCCGAGGTGATAGGTTTGCCCGCAGCGTCGCGCAGCACGGTAAAGCCGCGTTCCAGCACATTCTGGAAGGACAGGGCCTGCAACAAGGCCCCGGCGCGTTCGAGCCGTTGCCGAGCGGATTCGCCCAGCCGATCTTTCAGCCCCGATAGGCGTTGGTCCCAAAGCGCAAGCGTGCGGGCTTTTTCGGCGATGATCTGGCGCGGGTGGCGCAGCATGGCGGATAGCTCCGCGATCCGGGCCTGTCGGCGGGTCAGGGCCTTGTCGAATCCGGCGGACAGGCGGTGCGCGATATGGTCGAGCGTTTGCGTCTTAACCGCGATGATTCCGGCGGGGTCGCCCAGTCCGGCTTCTGCGGTGCGCAGCCGTTGTCCGAGCAGGCCCAGATGCCGCGTCAGGGTGTTGTAAAGGCGCTGGCCGGAATCCATCACCGCCCCCAGCAATTCCGCCCGCACCGGCACGGCCATTTCCGCCGCCGCCGTCGGTGTCGGTGCGCGCAGATCGGCGGCATGGTCGATCAGGGTGGTATCGGTTTCATGGCCCACGGCGGAGATCAGCGGAATGGCCGATCCGGCGGCGGCACGGACGACGTTTTCTTCGTTGAATGCCATCAGATCTTCGAGTGAGCCGCCGCCACGCGCCACGATCAGCACATCGGGGCGGTTTTCGCCCATGGCGTTGAATCCTTCAATCGCGGCGGCGATTTGTGCCGCTGCCGCAGGGCCTTGCACCGCCACGGGCCAGACGATGACATGGCGCGGGAAGCGATCGGCCAGACGGTGCAGGATATCGCGGATGACCGCCCCGGTCGGGGATGTGATGACGCCGATCACCCCGGGCAGTGCGGGGATGGGTTTTTTGCGCGCCGGGTCGAACAACCCTTCCGCCGCCAGTTTTTTCTTGCGGTCTTCGAGCATTTTGAGCAGCGCGCCTTCGCCCGCCAGTTCGATCGATTCGACGATCATCTGGTAACGCGACGATTTGGGGTAGGTTGTGATCTTGCCGGTGCAAACCACATCCATGCCGTCTTCGGGACGGATTTTCAGCCGCGATACGGTCGAGCGCCAGCAGATGATATTCAGATTGGCGTTTTCATCTTTGAGATCAGCATAAAGATGGCCCGATGCTGCCAGTTTCATGCCCGAAATTTCCCCGCGTACCCGCACCCGCCCGAAGGAACCCTCAAGCGTCCTTTGCAGGGACAACGACAGGGCGGTGACGCTCAGCTCCGGGACGTTGGAGCGGGGGGCTGGCGGGGTTTCCGGTGCGGTTTCGGGCATCCTGGTAGGCTCAGCTATCTTGTTGTTATTTTACGAAACGACAATAACGCCGCATAAATTCGACTATAAATCCATTCATCTCCGCCCCCTAGAAGAAAAGTGTGCCCCCCTTTGTCGGCAGGCGGCGGAATGCTAGAGTCCATCGGGATCAAACAGAGACAGGACCAGCCATGACACAAATGCTTTCCGATTATCTCTACACCGATGAATCCGCGCGTGTTGATGCCTTGCTGGAGGCGTTGCCGTGGGATCAGGCGCGGCACGACCGGGTTGAGACCCGCGCCGCCGATCTGGTCACGAAGGTACGCGAGGGCCGCCGCCGGGGCGGCGAGATGGAAGCTTTTCTGCAGCAATACGGTCTGACCACCGAAGAAGGGCTGGCGCTGATGGGTATGGCGGAGGCTTTGCTGCGTATTCCCGATGCGCATACTGCCGGGGCGCTGATCCGCGACAAGGTCGGGTCCGCCGACTGGCAGCCGGAAGGCAAGCCCGAAGACTGGATGGTGCGGGCGGCGGGTCTTGGCATGTCGATCACCAAAAAGACGCTGGACAGCGTGGTCGCCAGACTGGGCGAGCCTGTGATCCGGCAGGCGATGGTGCAGGCGATCCGCCTGATGGGCAACCAGTTCGTTTTAGGCCAGAGCATCGACGAAGCTGTCAAAAACGCCCGTGCTTACGAGAAGAAAGGCTACCGCATGTCCTATGACATGCTGGGCGAGGGCGCGCGCACGGCGGAGGATGCGGAGCGTTATTATCAGGCCTATGTCCATGCGATTGAACAGATCGGCAACAAGGTCAAGCCGGAATCGGGCAAGATGCCGGGAATTTCAGTCAAGCTTTCCGCCCTGCATCCGCGTTACCGGGTGTCACAGGAAGACCGTTGTGTTCCGGTGCTGGTCGAGCGTCTGGTCGAACTGGGCAAGATGGCGTCGTCACGCAATATCGCCATGACCGTCGATGCGGAAGAGGTCGAGCGTCTGGAGCTATCGTTGAAAATCATCGAGGCTGTTGCCGCCAATGACAGTTTCAGGGGCTG
The DNA here is from genome assembly GCA_964400125.1 of uncultured Micavibrio sp. Lineage (GTDB taxonomy): Bacteria > Pseudomonadota > Alphaproteobacteria > Micavibrionales > Micavibrionaceae > Micavibrio. Next base: position 77,695 of record CAYNSR010000009.1, read on the forward strand.
GGACGGTTTCGGGCTGGCGGTGCAGGCCTATTCCAAGCGGGCCTTGCCGCTGATCGATCATCTGGTTGATCTGTGCAATGCACATACCCGCCGTTTGTCGGTGCGTCTGGTCAAGGGCGCCTACTGGGACACGGAGGTCAAGCGGGCGCAGGTCATGGGGCTGACCGATTATCCCGTGTTCACGCGCAAGGCCAATACGGACCTGTCCTATCTGGCCTGTGTCAGTACGTTGCTGGCCAACCGCAACGTTTTCTATCCGATGCTGGCGACCCATAACGCGCATAGTATCGCCGCGATCATGGAGATGGCGGGCAATGACCGCGAAAGTTTTGAATTTCAGCGCCTGCATGGCATGGGCGAGTCCCTGCACGATCTGGTGCTGGCGGATGGCGGGCAGGTCAGTGTTTATGCGCCTGTCGGGACGCATCAGGATTTGCTGCCCTATCTCGTGCGGCGCTTGCTGGAAAACGGCGCCAACAGCAATTTCGTCCACCAGTTGCTGGACCCCGCCGTGCCGGTCAGGCGCATTGTCGCGGACCCGGTCGAGGACGCCCGCAACCATCCGAAGAAACGTCATCTGCATATTCCAAAACCGGCCAATCTTTACGGGCCGCAGCGCCGCAATGCGGTCGGGCTGGACCTGACGGACCGGGCGATGGCGACGACCTTGCTGCATGAGATGAAAGACAAGGTCGATGGCCGCAACTGGGAGGCTGCGCCGCTGATCGGTGGGAAATCATGGCGCGAGGGCACGCCGCGTTCCATCGCCAACCCCGCCGACTGGCGCAGTATCGTCGGAACCATGTGGGTTGCCGATGACCGGCTGATCGAACGGGCTTTCGAAAGCGCATCGAGGGGATTTCGGCACTGGAACGCCGTTCCGGCCCCAAAACGGGCGGATCTGCTGGACCGGATTGCTGATCTGATGGAGGAAAACCGTGCCGAACTGATGGGGCTGTGCGTGCGCGAGGCCGGAAAAACGCTGGACGATGCGCTGGCCGAGGTGCGCGAAGGGATCGATTTTTGTCGGTATTATGCCATGCGCGGACGCGCCGATTTTCATCCCGGCGGACGCCTGATGCCGGGACCGACGGGGGAGCGCAATACGCTGTATCTGAACGGGCGCGGCATTTTCGTCTGTATCAGCCCGTGGAATTTTCCGCTGGCGATTTTTATCGGCCAGATTGCCGCCGCCCTGATGGCGGGGAATGCGGTCATTGCCAAGCCGGCGGAACAAACGCCGCTGATCGCCATGCGCGTGGCGAGGTTGATTTTACAGGCGGGATTAAACCCGGATGTCTTTACTCTGCTTCCCGGTGACGGGCAGGTTGGGGCACAGATCGTGCGGCACCCGGATGTGGCAGGGGTGGCTTTTACCGGATCGACGGAAGCCGCGCGGGCGATCAACCGTTCGCTCGCCGAAAAAGACGGCCCCCTTGTGCCGCTGATCGCGGAAACCGGTGGCCAAAACGCGATGATCGTCGATTCTTCCGCCCTGTCGGAACAGGTTGTCGATGATGTCATCACCAGCGCGTTCGGCTCCGCCGGACAGCGTTGTTCGGCCTTGCGCGTGCTTTTCCTGCAAGATGAAATCGCCGATAAAACCCTGCATATGCTGCAAGGGGCGATGCAGGAACTCCGCCTCGGCGACCCGATGGACTATGCGACCGATATCGGCCCGGTCATCGATGATGAGGCTTTGGCGATTCTGATCGGGCATCGTGAGAAACTGGAAGGGTTCGGGAAATTTATTGCGGCCGCGCCGTTGGCGGATGAATTGAAGGAACGCGGCCATTTCTTCGCGCCTGTTGCCTATGAAATCGACGCGCTGGCCGATCTGAAGCGCGAGGTGTTCGGGCCGATCTTGCATGTCGTGCGTTACCGCGCCCATGATCTCGATTCTGTCCTTGCCGCGATCAACGATACGGGTTACGGCCTGACTCTGGGTGTGCATACGCGCATCGAATCGGTCATGCGCGACATTACGGATGCGGCGCAGGTCGGTAACGCCTATGTCAACCGCAGCATGATCGGCGCGGTGGTGGGTGTGCAGCCCTTCGGCGGGCAGGGCCTGTCCGGCACAGGGCCCAAGGCAGGCGGCCCGCATTACCTGTACCGTTTCGCCACCGAAAAAACCGTCACCATCAACACCACCGCCAGCGGCGGCAATGCGTCTTTGGTGACGCTGGCGGAATAAGCAGGGTGCGCAGCCTTGGCGTGATTTGAAAAAAAATATAAGGGTGACAAACGATGAATGTGCTTCTGATCGGTTCCGGTGGCCGGGAACATGCGTTGGCGTGGTATTTGGCGCAGTCGAATGATTGCCGGGAGTTGTATTGCGTCCCCGGCAATCCCGGCATCGCCCAATGTGCGGAATGCGTGGCGATTGCGGCGGATGATCTGGACGGGATTGTGGCGTTTGCGCAGGAGAAAAAAATCGATTTTGTGGTGATCGGGCCGGAAGGGCCGCTGGTCGCGGGGCTGGCGGACCGGTTGCGGGCGGCGGGCATTGCGGCCTTCGGCCCCAGCGCCGCCGCCGCACGGCTGGAAGGGTCGAAGGCGTTTATGAAGGATTTTTGCGCCCGGCATAACATCCCGACGGCAGCCTATGGGCGTTTTACAGATATGGCGGCGGCAGAGGATTTTATCCGCACACAGGGCGCGCCCGTCGTGGTCAAGGCTGACGGTCTGGCGGCGGGGAAGGGTGTTGTTATCGCGCAAAGCGTGGAGGAGGCGATTGCCGCCATGCGCGACATGCTGTCCGGCAATGCTTTTGGCGATGCGGGCCGCGAGGTCGTGATTGAGGAGTTTCTGGATGGCGAGGAGTTGTCCTTCTTTGCCATTGCCGACGGGAAAACGTGGCTGCCCTTGACCTCGGCGCAGGATCACAAGCGCGTCGGGGACGGGGATACGGGGTTGAATACCGGGGGCATGGGGGCCTATTCCCCGGCGCACCTGATGACCGGGGCCTTGCAGCAGCAGATCGCGCGCGACATTATCGCCCCGACCATCGCCGGGATGGCGGCGGAAGGAAACCCCTTTGGCGGTATCCTTTTCGCCGGGATTATGGTGGTCGATGGCCGGGCCGTTTTGCTGGAGTTCAATACTCGCTTCGGCGACCCGGAATGCCAGACCGTTTTGATGCGGCTCCACTGTGACTTGCTGGATTTATTGCATGCGGCGGCGACGGGAAATCTGGAATCGATGCGGGAGCGTATCGTCTGGCGCGACGAGGTTGCGCTTTGCGTGGTCATGGCGGCACGGGGTTATCCGGGCGCGTATGTGCAAAACAGCCCCATCGGCAATCTGGACGCGGCGGATTGTTGTGAGGGGGCCAAGGTTTTCCATGCCGGGACCGGTCTGGACGCGCAGGGCCAGGTTGTTTCCACCGGCGGGCGGGTTCTGGGTGTCACGGCCATGGGCAGGACCGTGGCCGAGGCGCAGCATCTGGCCTACGCCGCCATCGACACACTGGACTGGCCGGACGGGTTCTGCCGCCGCGATATCGGCTGGCGGGCGCTTTGATGGGGGGTTGCGTGAAACCCCCAAAGCCCTTGGAAAAGGTTGGTTAATCAATTAGGCTTACAATGGATGGACAGGAAAGGGGCTGAAGACATGCGTTGTTTCCAGAATATTGGGGGGGAGTAAATCCTGCTCCGGCGAGAAAATCTGATTTTTCAGGTTGTTCCGCTGTCTGTTCTTTTCCTGCAGAAATTCGTCATTGCGAGGAGGGGCATAGCCCCGACGAAGCAATCCACAGGGTTCGGCGCATTATAACCTGTGGATTGCTTCACCCGCTGTGCGGGTTCGCAATGACGGGGTTATTTTTTTCATCTCTTGTTTTCCTGCCTCTCTTCCCCGCGCTCGCGGAAGGATCAAAACAGCCGCCCGCCACCAGCGATAAAGAAACCGTTGCCCAAATCGGCGATGTCGATACGCATCTGGCGGTTGATACCGAACACAATATCATCCGCATTATGATCGAAGGCAAGGAAGTGGGCCGCTTTGATAAGGACGGTCTGCATGTTCGCGGGGACATCAGTTACGGCGGATCGCTGACCGATTACGGGGCAAAGGGGTTTGACGCGCATACGGCGCACGGCGGGGGTGGCGATGCGGAATAGGTTTTTCCCCCTCGTCCTCGCGGTTCTGATTCTAGCCTTCCCGCTGGGCGCACAGGCGCAGGAAGAGCAGCCGGGAGACGCCTGCCCGACGGTCAATCACACAGGATGGGCGGGTGGTCCGGAAACATCCGGCAAAGGCTACTACATGACCTGTCAGGGAGGTGTGTGGGTGCGTATGATCGAAAGCGACACGTCCGGGAATATTGGCGTGAAGCAAGCCGCGCCGAAAGCGCCGCTGCATGTCGGCGGGGAGGCGATTATCGGCCCGACGACGGGGTTGCCGTGCGATGCTGACCGCACGGGGGGCTTACGCTGGAGCAGTGCCAACAGCACCGTTGAAATGTGCGACGGCACGAGCTGGCAGAAAATAGCGGCCAGCACCTGCGATTTTGCCCCGGCGTTCCCGGCCTTCACGGATCAGGATGAACTGGCCGGGTCAACCCTCGTCACCTCCAATATCGTTGCGATTACGGGGATGGATTCGGGGTGCAGCGCCACGGTGGGCGTCAGTGGCACGGGCGGCAGCCCGGAATACCGCGTTTGTTCGACATCCAATTGCTCATCCGTGGATATCAACTGGACGACCAACAATAATACGGTGGCCATGCAGGGAAAATACATGCAGCTGCGCGCGACCAGTTCAGCCAGTTCGGGAACGACCTTCACCATCACCGCCAGCATCGGTCCGGTTTCCAGCGACTGGGACATCACGACCGGCATATCCGGTTGCTCCCCCGTGGGCACGGTTTGTTCCGACGGGTCTGTTTATGCCGGATTATCGCCCGACGGCAACGTGCCGATGTATATCCCGCGTTGCGACCTAGGGCAGACCTGGGATGGATCGGCTTGCGCCGGGACACGGTCTTCCCTGACATGGAACGCCGGGGATTCCGGGTGGGTTGATACCGGATTGGTCAATTGCGGCTCTGCCGCGGGCTGCGATGCGTCCGGCGAGACCAACACGACTACACTGGTCGCAACCGATGCCAGCACAGCCGCTGGCGTTCAGGACCATGTCGCCGCGCGGGAGTGCAACAATCTCAATGTTCATGGGCAAACGGACTGGTATCTTCCCTCCGCCCGGGAACTGGATGTAATTTATGACAATCTCGTGGACGCCACGCCCGCCGATAGCGCCCCCAACCCGCTGATTACGGGCTTTTCGACAGGAGGAAGTTACTACTGGTCGTCCTCAGAGGTCAATATTAACGGCTATGGCTGGAGACAGAGGTTCAGTGACGGCGTTCAGGACGTCGGCAATAAGACCAATGGAGGCGTTGTCCGCTGCGCCCGGAGATAATCCTGTCATGGCCTAGTTGTTTAGGACGCCCATGCCCTTGCCCGTCATATCCCGGTTTTTCCGGGGTATCCATTTGAATTTTGCTATAGCTGAAGCTGACGATACTCAGCGCCGCGAACGAAAGAAATCCTTCAGGACTTGCCCGCATTCGTCTGACAGTAAGCCATGTTCGACAACGGGGCGGTGGTGGCAGGTGGGTTGTTCGAAGAATTTTCCGCCGTGCAGGATGCCGCCGCCCTTCGGGTCGGTGGCACCGAAAACGACGCGGCGGATGCGGGCGAAGCTGATCGCGGCGGCGCACATGGCGCAGGGTTCGAGCGTGACATAAAGATCGCATTCGGGGATGCGTTGCGCCCCGGCCTTGAGGCAGCCGTCGCGAATGGTGATGATTTCGGCATGCGCCGTCGGATCGTTGCGTTCGATGGTCTGGTTGCCTGCGCTGGCGACGATGGTGCCGCTTTCGACATGGACCAAAACGGCACCGATGGGCACTTCGCCGCGTGCGGCGGCGGCTTCTGCTTCGTCGAAGGCCATATCCATGAATGTCCGATCTTCCGTATCCATGGATACTTTGTACAACGAATGGGCGCGCCGATGAAGCGGTTTTTGTTTCCTTTCAGGGCCGCTTCGCGGTAAAACCGTGCCCATGAACGGACAAAACGTGGAAAAAGGCGAGCGGATCGCTAAAGTCATGGCCCGGGCGGGATTGTGTTCCCGCAGGGATGCGGAAGTCTGGATCAATGCCGGTCGCGTGCGCGTTAACAGCGTGGTTCTGGACAGCCCGGCACTGAATGTCCGGGACGGCGATGAAATCATCGTTGACGGCAAGATACTGCCCCGGGCGGAGGAAACACGCCTGTTCCTGTATCACAAACCACAAGGGCTGGTGACGTCGGCCAAGGACGAGCAAGGGCGGCCCACAGTGTTTGACGCTTTGCCGAAAGGGTTGCCGCGTGTGGTCAGTGTCGGGCGGCTGGACCTGAATACGGAGGGGCTTTTGCTGTTGACCAATGACGGTGGCCTGTCGCGATATCTGGAATTGCCAGCAACCGGGTGGAGGCGCACCTACCGTGTCCGGGCCTATGGCTATGTTACGCAAGACGAGCTTGACCGCCTGCGCGATGGCGTCACCGTCGAAGGCGTGCGCTACGGACCCGTTGAGGCGGTTTTAGAATCGGAAAAAGGCGCCAATAGCTGGATGCGTTTTACCATCGCGGAAGGAAAAAACCGCGAGGTGCGCCGGGTTTTAGAATCAATCGGCTTGCGCGTCAACCGCCTCATCCGCCTGTCTTACGGGCCGTTTGAACTGGGGAATATCGATTCCGGCGTGGTGTGCGAAGTGCCGCCAAAGGCCTTGAAACAACGCATTCCTGGATATTTCAAGTGAGGATTACCGGGGGAGAATTTCGCGGGCGCATTATCAAGGCCCCGGACGGAATGCGGGTCCGGCCTACGACGGACAAGAACCGTCAGGCGATTTTTAACATCTTGCAAAAATACGGCCATCCCGTGGATTCGCATGTGCTTGATATTTTTTGCGGCACCGGAGCGCTGGGGCTGGAGGCGATTTCACGCGGTGCGGCATCTTGCACCTTTGTTGACCGGGACAAGACCAGCATCGCCTTCGCGCGGGAAAATGCCGTTCTGCTCGGCGTTACTGGTTATGCGACCTTCATTCACAAGGAAGCGGCGCGGATCGGGCCGCGCCCTTCCGGCGTGGCGCAGGCTGATCTGGTTTTTGCCGACCCGCCTTATCGGCAGGGGCTTGTTTACCCGGCGCTGGCGGCTTTGGTGCAATCCGCGGCGGGAAAGAATGCGTGGCTGGCGGCGGATGCGATTATTGTCGTCGAAAGCGAAGCGGATGTAGCGGGCGATGAATTGTCGGCCCTGCCGTTTGCCCTGCTGGATACGCGGCCCTATGGCGACACCATCATCCGTATCCTGCGCTACGAATCTTCGTAACAAATTAAAAGATTAAGAAAAACCAGGGCTGCAGGATTAAGGTTACAGTATACTTAATTATTTACCCGCCTTGCGGGCAATAATTAAGTATACTGTAACCTTAATCCTGCAGCCCTGGTTTTGCCTGTTATTTCAGGTGCGTGGCCGGGCCCATCATCGGTTTTGGCTGGTGCGCGAGCTGGTTTTCCAGACGGTGCGCCATGGGGTCGTTATGCGCCTGAAAATCATTTCCGGCGGCGAAGTTGTAAAGCGTCAGCACTTCGGGCAGGGAGCGCAGGCTGTGGGTGGGTCTGCATGTTGCGTTCCAGTTTTTCTTCATGTTCTGGTTGCCGTAGCTCCAGCCCGGGTCGCTGATTTTATCGACGACGGCGATTGTATCCGCACCGTGGCGGTTGCCGGGTTCGTACCAGAGAAAATCCATCCCCAGCGGGATGGCGCAGCCGCCGTCCTTGTAACTGTCGCCGACCATGACTCCTTGCGCGGGGAGTGTTGAAAAATCCTTGCAGATCAATGCGGCATGCGATGGTGACGGTTTCATTACGCCGTCTGTCCACAAAGTCGTTTTCTGCTTCAGTTTCAGGACAAAGCCGTAATCGTAATGGCGCAGGAAATTCGTGTCGTCGAAGGCGCTCGGGCGGCAATAGACATGATCGATCAGGTCAAGAAAATCATGAGGGTCCCTGCCCGGTGACGTTTTTGCGGCGTTGTATCCCAGCATCCAGAGCCGACGGATCATGACGGCGGCTTCGGCGTCGGTAAAAATCGCGACTGCGGTGCCTTTGGCTTTTAGCTCTTCCAGCAGGTCGAAAGCGCCGTGGTAGAGCGTCATGGAATTGCGTTCTGCCTTTTGCCACTGGTGCCGGATAAAGGATTTCAGCAATTGTCTTTCGTGTTGTTCCTGTACGGTTTGCGCCCGGGGCAGCCGACCGTTTTCGTCCAGCCAGTCGACGGAGGCAGAAATATCGCTGAAGCGGTGTTGTTCGGGCGATTCACGCAGCAGGGCAAAAATATCGTCTTCGCTTTGCTTCAGCGCCGCTGCCAGTGTCCCGGTTACTGTCCCGGCGGCGGTGGCCCAGAAGGCGACAGAATCGGTCAGGGTATTGTCGAGATCGAACAGAACCAGTGTCCGGGGTGTTCCGGCGCGCGCCTTGTTTTTCATATCCTGTATCTAGGCGAAGATGGTCGGGGTGGTCAAGGGGAAAGTGGTTTACCCGAGAATCCCGGCCTGTATCAGCGCCAGAAGGACAAGGCCAAGGCCGATCCGGTACCAGACGAACAATGAAAAACTGGCTTTTTTCAACCATTGCATCAGGAAATGTACTGCCCCCAGCGCCGCAAGGCAGGAAACGGCAATGCCGATCAGGACATCCCGGATCAGCGCGCCGTTGGGGTTTTCCAGCAGGTCGAGCGCCCCGAGCGCCCCGGCGCCGCTGATGGCGAGCGTGCCGAGGAGAAAGGAAAACCGGGCGGCCTCGACCCGGGAAAAGCCCAAAGCCCGCGCCGCCGTCATGGTGATGCCCGAGCGGCTGGTGCCGGGGATCAGGGCCAGCATCTGTGCCAGCCCGACCAGAACGGCGTCCTTGAGCGTCAGCGATTCGATGCTGCGTTCCTTCGGGCAAAACCTGTCGGCCAGTCCCAGCAGAATGCCAAAGACGATCAGCGACCAGGCCGCCACCTGCAGTGACCGCCCCCAGGACGGTTCAAAAACATGCATCACCAGCCCGGCCAGCACGACCGGAACCGTGCCCGCCACCAGCAGGAGCGCCATGCGCCCGGCCTGCGTTTCGACGCGGCGGGTGCGCAGGATATCGTAAACGCCGATCAGCATGGCGCGGATGTCTTGCCGGAAGTAGACTAGAATCGCCAGCAGGCTGCCGACATGGACGGCGATATCGAGGGTTAGGTTTTCCCCCCAGTAATCGACCGGGCCGTCGCCCCGGTGCAAGACGGCATGAGTCAGAATCAGGTGGCCTGAAGACGAGATCGGCAGGAATTCCGAGACCCCTTGGACAAGGGCGAGGATCACAATATAATAGAGCGGCATATGAAACCTGTGGCTTTGCCATATCATTGCGGGGCCGTTCCCCGGAAGGGGCGGGCATGCAGGACGATAAAGGAAAATCTTGCCGTGGTCTATGTTGTCGGTGTGGTCGGTTTTTTTGGCGGTTTTTGCGCGGGCCAGCTTTTGCTGATGTTTCTTTTGCGGCACAAGACCAATGCGGAGCTGAAATCCGACCCGTCGCTGAAGGTTTACGGGTTGCTCAATTGGGTTGTGGCCGTTCTTGGTATGGTGACGATGCTATGGATCTACCAGCAATATTTCGGGCCCTTGAACTCATGAGACGGGCAACTAGTTCAATCCAATATTCGTTCCACTCTAAAAAAGAAGGATTTCCCATGTTTCGTACGTTGTTTGGCGGTTTTCTGGTTGCCGGTTTGCTGGTGACCCCGGTCACGGCCTCCTTTGCGCAGGCTCCGGCCCCTGCGGTTGAAAAATATGTTATTGAATCGCCGCATACGCAGATTCTTTTTACCGTCAACCATCTGGGGTTTTCCCATTCCACCGGGAAATTTCTTGGCTATGACGGGGTTTTCCATCTCGACCGCGCCAATCCGGCCAGTTCATCCGTCGAAGTGACGATCCATACTGACAGTCTTGAGATGGGGCATAAGGAATGGAACGAACACCTCAAGGCTGCCGATTATTTCAATGTCGCCGCCTTTCCGGCGATGACCTTCAAAAGCACGGCTGTAACCCTCACCGGGGATGATACGGCGGATGTGACCGGCGATTTGACGCTTCTGGGTGTCACCAAGCCGGTGACACTGAAGGTGCGGCACAATAAATCCGGCCCGCACCCGTTCGGCGAAAAATATGTCGCCGGGTTTGACGCTACAGCCTCGATCAAACGCAGCGATTTCGGCATGAGCAAGGCTGTGCCGATGGTGGGTGATGACGTTGAAATCCGTATTTCCGTCGAGGGGTTGCAGGAAGGCTATCAGGGCGCATCCAAAGGCAAGGAATAATCCATGATCTGGCGCAACACGGCTGAACAATACGGGATCGTTGCCAAAGGCCTGCATTGGCTGGTCGCGGTCTTGGTGATTGCGATGATCGGGGTGGGGCTTTACATGAGCGGTCAGGACCCAAGCCCGTCATTGTTCCAGTTGTATGCATGGCACAAATCCGTCGGGATCACGATTTTGCTGCTGGCTGTGTTGCGTCTGGTCTGGAAACTCTCCGGCCGACGGCCATCGCCGCTGCCCGGTCACAGGGCTTGGGAAAAGCATCTGGCGTTGGCGATTCACGGGTTGTTATATGCGGCCCTGTTCCTGATGCCGATTTCCGGGTGGATCATGTCTTCGGCCAAGGATTTTTCGGTGAGTTTTTTCGGCCTGTTTACCCTGCCGGATCTGGTTTCACCGGACGAGGATCTGGCGGAACTGGCCGAGGAGGTCCATGAGGTTGCTGCCTATGCGCTGATCGCCATGATTGTGTTGCACTTTGCCGGTGCGATGAAGCACCATCTGATCGATCGCGATGCAACTTTGCGCCGGATGCTGCCCGGTCTGGCGTTGGCGTTTGTGTTTGTGCCCGGACTTGCCATGGCGCAGGACAAAGCGCCATCCTGGACGATCATGAAGGAGGAAAGCGCCATACGCTTCGAAGCCGTGCAGATGGGCGCGCCGTTCGAGGGGCGTTTCGGTGCCTTTGACGGAACCATCCTGTTTGATCCCGACAATCTCCCCGGCAGCCATGCCGAGATCACCATCGATATCGGCAGTCTCGATGCCACCAGCGCAGATCGCAACAAATATCTGCCGATGGCGGACTGGTTTGCGCTGTCGTCCTATCCTGTCGCGCGTTTTGTTACAAAAAGCATGGAGCGGGGTCTGGAGAGCGCGCAGTTTGTCGCCCGCGGCGATCTGACCATTCGCAATGTAACCCTGCCGGTGACGCTGCCCTTTCGCGTGACTTTTGAAAATGACGCGGTCGCCGGAACCCAAACCGCCATCATGTCCGGGGAAACCACCGTCAACCGTCTGGATTTCGGCGTTGGTCAGGGGGAATGGAAGGATACAAAAACCGTCGGGGCCGAAGTGCGCGTTTTGGTCGCTATCCGGGCCGTGCGGAAATTATAGGGCCTTTTCTCCCCATTTTTATTACAATTGTGGGCCTTTGTCGCGGTGTTGCTGTGGTTCTGGCGGCATTTGCAGGCCGGGGATATTCATAAACGGTTCGATCGCCGGGACAAAATCTTTCAAGGCAACCGGGGTGACGGGTGCTGACGGTCCGATGACTGTGTTGCCGCTCATCTCCTGTAGTGGCGCGGGAAGTGCGCCATCGGCGCGTAACTGGTCGCGTAACAGGGCAATGGGATTGCCCGGTGTCGCCCCCCGCAGGACCATTCCCGCCTTCGGCCCCAGCGGTTCCGTGGTGCGGATTTCGATAACCTGTCCGGCTTTGACGTCTTCATAAGCGAAGGCGAAGGACGAAAGAATATCCGTATGGCTATAGCCCAGATGTTTTTCAAATCCCGCCGGGGTGTGGATGACGATTTCGCTGTGCCGGTTTTTGTATTGCGGCAGGCGGAAGGTCAGCTTGCCGAGGGTCATGTCTGCAGGTATGGTCATGCGGTAGATATAGCGAGTCTTGTCCCCCGCCTCCCGGCCCGGAATGACCATGGGGTTACCCACAGTGATATCGTAGCTGGATTCCTGCGCCGTGCGGGTCAGGGATTGTTTGATGGTAACCATGCGGTCCAGCGCGGCCTGCCATTTTTCAGGGTCCAAAACCCCGGCACCGCAACGTTCATGATTGGGGATTCCGCCCCCATTGCTGTTGAATTGCGCCGGTCTGGCGGAGGCCGTCCCGTTGGGCTGCGGGGGGAGATGTTCCTGTACGTTTCGGTCGGCGGACATTAATCCCGCCGCCATGATCTCTTCGAAGTTCAGGATGTCGCCATACCATTCGTTAAATTGCCGAAACAGGGCGGCGCTCAGCGGCGTGGCAAACGATGTCCCCTCCATCTGCTTGCCGAGATGCTTCGGCAGGGGGGCACAAACATCGGCGCTGTGACTGCTATAGGGCGACATCATGAAGCCGAGGGAGCCGTATTGTCCTGCCGCGCCGATACTGATCGAGCGCGGAGAGTGGGAAATGGCGTGGGATTGCACATGCCGCATTTCTTCCGGGTTCCAGTTGCCCGAGGCGGTGAAGATAATCGGGCGGGAGCGTTCGAGCTGGTCAGCCTGCCTGTTCATCAGGGCGTGGAGCATTGTGCCGTCTTCGTCGCGCGCCTGACGCAGTGGCATGGATATTTCGCTGGGGAAGAAGACGGCCATGCTGTGGCTGAAGACGACGCGGTCGTTGATCGGGCTTCCGGCGGAGTTGAGCAACATACGGAGAGCATCGGTATTTTTCTCTTTCGGATAGCCGAGCAGCGTTTCCGCCCAGGAATGTATCTGCGACAGGTCGGCATCCGGGTTGATCCCGTGGGCGATGTTTCCGGCAATGCGGTAGGTATCCTTGTTGTGTTCTATATCATTTTTATTTTCTCCGCCAGTCTCGATCACGACCAGATCGACCTCGCGCCCGCCCCGGTAATGGCGCGGCGGCGTCAACGGCGCGAACTGGAGGGTCATGTCCGCGGCATACGGGACAATCAAAACCTGTTTTTCGTTCAGGAATCCCTGCTGGGAAATTTTGTGCGGATCGAGATTGTTGATGCGGGCGATCTGCAAGGCGATCTTTGTAAGGCTTGCCTCTTTATCGTAGTAATGTTCCTGAACCGCACGGGCAACATCCATCACGCTGGTATGGTTCATGGTCCGGATGTGGTTGAGGGGGGGCGGGAGTCTGCGTTTGTTCGAGATGGCAATCTCCTCCAGTTGCCGTCCGGCGGGCATAGGGATCAGCAACCGCGTGTTTCCGACGATGGTGGTTTGCGCATTGATGCCGCTGGTCCGGGCGATGGCCTGCACCGCATCGTATGTATCGCCCATTCCCATGACGCCCTTGAAGCGTTCCGCCACGCTGTGGAGCGTGTCGCCGGGTTGCGTTATATAGGGCTCCGGCCCGCCGGGCAGAGCATCGGGGAAATCGAGAAGGACTCCGCCATTGGCCTTGATCCATGCGGCGGTCAGGCTGGTGGTGTTGCGAATTTTATGGTCCAGACTATCTTGCCCGGTTTTTTCCCTGTGGGAAGCATTCCATGCATCAAGCTGGTCCGGGGTGATCCATCCCTGTTGCGCCATGATTTCGGCGGCCACCGGATTCTGGGCAAGATCTGTATAGCTGCGGATCGGTTGTTCGATCCTTTCGGACATTTTCCGGGCGTCTTCAAGGCGGGCACCAGCCCGGATCAGGGTATCGAGGATGACAAAGGCGTTTTTGAATTCCGTCGGAGATTTATCCTGCGTATTTATGACCTTGGCGATGGCAATATCGATGGGGCTCCACTGGTCGGGAGCCAGTTTGTGGACATTTGCGCCTTTGTCGATGAAGAATTGCAACAATTCCGGCGCATTCATGATGGCTGAAAGCACAACGGCTGCCTGAAAGGCTGTCAAGTCCGAGGCGGTGTCCAGCGTGATTCCCGGTGCTACAAAACTGTCCGGGTCGGCTCCGCTATCGAGCAGGGAGCGGATGCGATCCATCTTCCTGCGCACGACCGGGTCGTCCTGAATATCGTAGCCGGGGTCACGACGCCACATTGTGTCGACGTGTTTGTTGATGCTGCTGAATGCGCCGAACAAACGGATGTTCAGCCGCGTTTGCGCATCGTTTTTCGCCGTGCCGGGGGCGGTCTGTGCCGTTTGCGGTGCGGGCGGCACGAGCGGTGCCCCCGTTACTTGCGCGGCGGTGTTGAAATTCGCGGCGAGGCTGATAAAAGAAAGGCTGATCGTAACAAGCGCCTTATTCAGGCGTGTTTTCCTGGACATTTTGATTTCCCTGTTCTGTTTTTCTATTTTTTGTATTTGTATTTTTTTCGAGTTTCAGATTAGGGGGCGTTTCCGGGTTTGCAAAGGGAAAAGTTAAATTTTTGCCCTGTCCGGGACATGGGTTCAGAGTATAGATTTCCAGAATCTTTGGAGATGCGGCGTTTGTCCGGTTTTTGACCGTCCGGCAGAATCGCGTTACACTCGGGCCATAACAAAAAAACGGCTCTATATAAAGGGCAAGATCTGGGATAGACTTGACGCATGCGTGTTTTATACCATCTCTGGCTTCATCCTTTTTCGCGCAAGGTGCGGATCGCACTGGCGGAAAAAAAGCTCGATTTCGAACTGAAGATTGAAAAGGTCTGGGAACGCCGCACGGAATTTCTGGCCCTCAATCCCGCCGGTGACGTTCCGGTGCTGGTCGAACGTGACGGCACTACGCTCGCCAATTCGCTCGTCATCTGCGAATACCTTGAAGAAGTGTACCCGGAAATCAACCTGCTTGGTCATGACCCGGTGCAGCGGGCTGAGACACGCCGCCTGATCTGCTGGTTTGACGTCAAATTTGACCGGGAAGTGACGGATAATCTGGTTGGCGAGAAGCTGATGAAACGCTTTTTGAAACTGGGTGAACCGCATGGGCCGTCGATCCGCGCTGGGCATGCCAATATCCACTACCACCTTGATTATATTGGTTTTTTAACCGAAAAGCGCAACTGGCTGGCGGGGGAGCATTTTTCGCTGGCCGATATTGCCGCTGCGTCGCATCTTTCTGCCATCGACTATATCGGCGATGTGCCGTGGGATGAGCATCAGGCGGCGCGGGAGTGGTATGCGCGGGTTAAATCCCGCCCCAGTTTCCAGCCCTTGCTGGAAGACCGCATCCCCGGATTCGTCCCGGCGCAGCACTATGAAAATGTTGATTTCTAGCGGCGTGTTTTCCTGCCGACGCTATAAATTTGAATTTTCTTATGCTTCGGGGGTAAGATGGCGGCCACAGCTTTCCCCTTTTGCGTTACTGAAACCCGGAAATAATGTCCTGCGACAAAAAACTCTTTTGCTTCGGTTATGGCTATACCTGCGACGATCTGGGGCAGGTCCTGCTGGCGCGGGGCTGGTCGGTGGCCGGGACGACGCGCGACAATGACAAGCGTCGTTTTCTGAAAAGTCTTGGCATCAAATCTTTCCTCTTCGATTTCGAACAGCCCCTTGAAGACCCGGCCCTGTTTTTGAAAGACACCACGCATCTGCTGATTTCGACGCCGCCAGACGACGAGGGCGATCCGGTTTTCAATATGCATGCCGCAGATATTTTGAGAATTCCTTCGCTGGAATGGGTCGGGTATTTGTCGTCGACGGCGGTTTACGGCGATCGCGATGGCGGATGGGTCGATGAAATTTCTGAAATCCGCCCCTCCAGCAAGCGCGGTTCCCGCCGGGCCAGGGCGGAGGATCAGTGGTTATCGCTGTTTTATACCAAGGGCCTGCCCGTGCATATTTTCCGCCTTGCCGGGATCTATGGGCCGGGGCGCAGCGCGCTTGATTCCGTGCGTGCCGGGATCGCCCGCCGCATCAACAAACCCGGCCACGCCTTCAGCCGGATTCATGTCGAGGATATCGTGCAGGTTCTGATCGCGTCGATGATGAATCCTGCGCCCGGCATGGCCTACAATGTGGCTGACGATCTGGCGGCGCCGAGTCATGAGGTCATCAAATATGCCTGCGAGCTTCTGGGAATCGCGCCGCCGCCGCTGATGCCTTATGAAGACGCCGACCTTGCCCCCATTGCCCGCAGTTTTTATAACGACAATAAACGCATCAGGAACGACCGGATCAAGCACGATCTGGGCGTCACGCTGAGACATCCCGATTACCGGGAGGGGTTGAGGGCCTGTCTGGAATCGGAGCAAGCCTATCACCAGCGCCTCGGGGCTTTTGCCAGCCTGTCGGGCGGCGAATCCTAAATTTCCGCCTCTGCGGTTTTCTTCAAGGCCTCATAGGCGTTATAGGGCAGGCGGATGGTTACGGTCGTGCCGACGCCAACGGTGGAGTCGATGTGCAGGGACCCGGCATGCAGTTCGACCAGTTCCTTGGTGATCGCCAGCCCCAGCCCGGTTCCTTCATGTTTGCGCGTGTAATGCGATGCGGCCTGTTCAAACGGGCGGGTGATGTTTTTCAACTGGTTGGCGGGAATGCCGATGCCGGTATCGTGTACGCGGATGGAGATGTAATCGTCGCGTTCAATGCATTCGACCCGCACCGCGCCGCCGGGTTCGGTAAACTTGACCGCGTTGGACAGAAGATTCAAAAATACCTGCATCAGGGCACGCCGGTCGGCCACGACCTGCACATCTTCGCTGGGCATGTCGATGGAAATGGTGATTTTGCCTTCGGTGGCGCGGCCTTCCATCATATGCACGGCAAGGCGGACGATTTTGGCGATGTTCAGCTCTTCGAGGTCGAGTTCGTATTTCCCGGCCTCGATCTTTGACATGTCGAGGATATCGCTGATGAGGTCGAGGAGATGTTCGCCGCTTTCGCGGATGCCGCCGATATAATCCAGATAGCGTTCCGATCCGATGGGCCCGAGCAACTGGCGCTGCATCATCTCCGAGAACCCGATGATTGCGTTCAGCGGCGTGCGCAGTTCATGGCTCATATTGGCGAGGAATTGCGATTTTGCGGCATAGGCGCGCTCCGCGGCTTCCTTGGCTTCGGTCAGGTTTTGTTCGTTAATGGTGTGTTCGGTGACATCTTGCATGATGCCGAACAGGGCGACGACTTCGTCGTTGGAATCGTGTTCGCAGCGTCCTTCGCAGCGTATATAGCGCACCTCCCCGTCCGGGCGGGTGATACGGAATTCCATTTCGTAGTCGTTTTGTTCGATGATCGCGCGCTGGAACGCCTGCAGCAGGCGGCCAACGTCGCGTTTATGCGTCATGCGGTTGACGGCATCGAGTGCAGGAGAAAATGTGTCCGGCGATACGCCGAATATTTTATAAATCTCGTCCGACCAGACGATCGTGTCGGACCCCACCAGCCAGCGCCAGTGCCCCATATGGCCGATGGATTGCGCCTCGCGCAGCATCATTTCACGCTGACGCAACGCTTCTTCGTGTTGTTTGAAGGCGGTAACATCGCGACCGACGCTGTAGATAATGTCGCCGCTGCGCTTGTGGCGCCATTCCATCCAGCGCACGGACCCATCCTCTGCCACAAGCCGCGCTTCGAAATCGGCGGGCATGTTCTGCGCGGCATCTTCATACATCAGTGCAGACAGCGTATTGCGCACCTGCGGTTTGTCGTCGGGGTGGACGATATCGAGAAACGTCATCCGGCGCAGGGTGTCGTCGCCATAGCCTAAAACGGTGCTGAACGTAACGTTGACGCGCATGAAATGCCCCTGCGCATCGCAAACGGACATCAGGTCGTGCGACATGTTGAGGAAGTTGCGCAATTCTTCTTCGGATGAAACGGTATTGATCCTGCCCGACGGGGGCGGTGGCACTTCGTTTTCGCGGGCTTCCATCGCGTCGATCTGCCGCAGGAAAGAATCATCCAGCCGCCCGGCTTCCGTGCCGATTCCGGCGACGACATAAATGCGGCCATCGGGCAGACGGATGCGGTCGAAATGCATGTCCATGTGATGTTCACCGATGACGATTGCGTGCCGCCCTTCGCGCAATGTGCCGACTGGTGAATCGGCGTGGGCTGTTTTGCCGAACATGCCGCCGCTGTGGAAGGCTTCGTCAGGATCGACAAAAGAAAAAATATTCAGGAGACCACGCCCGGTCAGGCTGTTCGTGTCGGTCCCGCACAGGGCGGCAAAGGCTGGCGTCATGAAAACTGCGTGCCCTCGCGTATCGAAAACGACACGGGCAAGCTCATCGGCCTGTATTTGCGGTATTGTCGTTTTTTGGGTCGTAATCATGAAGATACGCAACACAGCAGTTCAAGAGACGTCCATGATGACAGCTTTGAGTCTGCAGTTTCAACAAAAAAGCCGCCCTATCAACAGGGGCGGCTTTTTACGGAAGGTTCCGGAAAATCAATATTTCACGCCGCAGCCATAAGGTTTGCTGGTGGCGGTTTGTACGGGACGTCCGGCGGCGAGATCGTCAAGCGCGGCCTTTACATAGTTATTGGCGTCGCGCACGGTGGAATGGCTGACGCTGGGCTTGTCGTCGATAGCCCCGGCATAGACAAGGATTCCTTCGCCGTTGATGATGAACATATGCGGCGTGGTTGCGGCGTCATACAATTTCCCGATGGTTCCGTCATGGTCGAGAATCCGTGCCGTTTCGGCGGATTTTTCCCGGGCCATGACCGCTTTGGCATCTTGCGCCTCCGTGAAACCCTGCTTGCCCTTGGCGGAGGAGTTGATGGTCAGCCAGACAACGCCCTTCGCTGTGGCGTCTTTTTGCAGATCCTGCATGGTGTTGGTGTCATAGAGCTTGCGTACATAGGGGCATTGATGGTTGGTCCATTCCAGAACCACGGTCTTGCCCCTGAAATCGGAGAGTTTGAGCGTTTTCCCGTCCGCATCCGTTCCGGTGAAATCCGGCGCCGGGGCACCGATGCCGGAGGGGGTGGTCACGGCGGTAGTGGCCACATCTTCGGCGGCCCGGGCGGCGGGGGCCATCATGATCGAAAAGGCGGCAGTCAGGATCAGGGCAAGGTGCAGCATCGGTATTTCCCTCTTTTTAAAAAACGGTTTGGGTCTTAATCTTGCACAGAATTAGGGTGATTTGGCGTCCTGTCCAGTCGCACGGGAATCATCGTCTGTTTTTTTCCAGATCGTTGCCGCGTATCGCGGCGGCAATCAGGCCGGGCGTCAGAATCTGGGGCAGGATCACCGGATCGGGGCGTGATCGGGTCACCGGGTTTTCCGGCCCGTAATAAACATAAAGCGGAATGCCGCTACGTTTGTAGCGTTCCAGATAGGCGGTGATTTCCGGATTGCGATTGGTCCAGTCGCCTTTCAGCACGGTGACATCTTCTTGCCGGAACAGGGCCAGCGTATCGGGGTTGGCGAGGGCGACTTTTTCGTTGACCTTGCAGGTGATGCACCAGGCGGCGGTCATGTAGGTAAAGACCGGTTTGCCGCTGGCAAGGGCCTGCGCCAATGTTTGTGCGGAAAATGCGTTCACTCCCGTTGCTTCCTGTTGTTCCGTATTTGCGGTTTGCGCCGGGGGGTGCAGCATATCGCGCTGCAAAAGCGGCAGGGCCGCCAGCAATAGCGCCAGCAGCGCGATGACCGTCAGGACCAGACGCGCCGCCCTGCCGGAGGGGCGGTGCGACAGCAGCCACAGGGCAAAAGCAATCGCCACCATGCCAAGCAATGCCCAGAGCATCCCCGCCGTTCCGGTCTGCATCGACAGGACCCAGACCAGCCATGCCGCCGAGGCATACATCGGGAAGGCAAGAAACTCCTTCATCCTGATCATCCATATTCCCGGACGGGGGAGAATTTTTGCCGCGCCCGGAATAAGGCATAACAGCAAATACGGCAGGGCCAGCCCCAGCCCGAGCGCCAGAAACACGCCCATCGCTATCGGTGCCGGTTGCACCAGCGCATAGCCGAGCGCACCCGCCATGAACGGCGCGGTGCAGGGTGTTGCCACCAATGTCGCCAGAACCCCGGTGAAAAACGCACCGCTGAGGCCGTGTTTGTTTGCGAAAGATGCCCCCGTATTGGCAAATGCACCGCTGAAATCAAAGACGCCGGAAAAATTCAGGCCGATGACAAACAGCAAATAGGCGAGCGCAAGAATGACCAGCGGATCTTGCAACTGAAATCCCCAGCCGATTTGCCCGCCCGCACTTTTTAAAACCAGCAGCGCCGTACCGATCAGCGCGAAGCTGACGAGGATTCCGGCGCTATAGGCCAGCCCGTTCAGAGCTGTCAGGCCCGCGCTTTTTTCTTTCATCTGCGCCAGCTTCATCGCCTTGATCGACAGCACCGGAAAAACACAAGGCATCAGGTTGAGCACCAGCCCGCCGAGCAGGGCGAAGAAAAAGGCCTGCGCCAGAGTCATGTCGATCTGTGGGACAGGGGGCGGCGGCGCGGTTTCCGTCTCCGGTCGGGAGAGCGGTGCGGCAGGGTCCGGGGTCAGGACAATTTCAAGCGCGGCATATTGCCCCTCTGCCGTGCTGTAGGTCAGTAAAACAGGGAATCTGCGAATTTCCGTCAGATCGCGGGTGTCGCGTTGTTGCCGCAGGATCAGGGTTCGCGGGTCCGGGCTGGTCAGGTAGGGCAGGCCCGAATTTTTGAGAATACCCCATTCCAGCGGCAAAATGACGGCCCTTTCGCGCAATGCATCGGGCAGGGCATTGCTGGTGATGGTGATGACCAGATCGTTGCCGTCCTGGAGATAGGTGCCGTGCCCTTCCATCGGGAGCGGCATCATCAGCATAGCGGCGGTGATGGCGGCGGTGTTGTCGGCGGGTTCCTGCGCGGGATCGTTCAGGGTCAGGGTCAGGGTCTTGATTTCGGGGATGCAGATATCCCGGCACACCAGAATCTCCATTTCCAGCCCCAGCGTCACTGCCCCTTCC
Source organism: uncultured Micavibrio sp. (assembly GCA_964400125.1). Classification (GTDB taxonomy): domain Bacteria; phylum Pseudomonadota; class Alphaproteobacteria; order Micavibrionales; family Micavibrionaceae; genus Micavibrio. The sequence goes on from CAYNSR010000009.1 coordinate 98,584, forward strand.
GGCAGGGTGGCAGGCATGGTCAGGGATTGCAGCATGGTAATGGTGCCCTCATAGCCGTAATTGACCAGATCGGCATAGGGAATGCGGTGAGGGGTCGGCCAGTGAATCTCCCCGGCGGCAAAGCCGTCCGGCAGGGACCATTTCAGTTGTGGCGCGGCCCCTGAATCGCCGGGATTAACCCAATAGGTATGCCATTCGGACGCAATGTTTTGTTCGATGGCGATCAGGATTGTTTCCCCGCCGGAGACATGGGTACGGGCCGGGATCAGGCGCACCTGCACATAGGCGGTTTCGCCCTGTTGCGGCTGGGCTTGCGTCTGAAACGGAAAGACGCCCAGAAAAAACAGGGTTGCAGCAAGCAGGAAATGTTTCATGGAGGACTCGTCAGATGCGGGGATCGGGGGTTTCTTGGTAACAATGTAACCTGTTTTCGCGATTTGAACAGGTGCGGATGCTCTTGACTCGGGGCGTTCGGCATGGGGAAATGGGCCCTCTTGTGACGGGGGAAGCATAGCATGAACGGGCAAAGCATGAAAATCGGTACGGCGGGCGCACAGCCCTTATGGTCGCCTTCACCCGGGCGTGCTGCTGGATCGCGTCTGGCGGCCTTTGCCCGGAAGGCAGAAAAAATCGCGCAAAAACCCCTGCCCGATTACGATTCATTGTGGTCGTGGAGCGTGGCCGACCCGGCGGCATTTTGGGATCTGGTCTGGGATGAATGCGGCGTGATTGGTCAAAAGGGCGGGGTTGTCCTGAGCGATGCGGATCGGATGCCGGGGGCGCGGTTTTTCCCCGAAGCCCGCGTCAATTTTACTGAAAACCTGCTGCGCCGCCGCGATGACGCGCCCGCATTGATTTTTCGTGATGAAAAAGGTGCGGAGCGCGTCCTTGGTTTTAATGAAATCTATGATCTCACCAGCCGCTGGGCGCAGGCGCTGAAGCAGGCCGGGGTCGGCAAGGGCGACCGGGTGGCCGCGATGATGCCGAATATGCCGGAAACCGTGATCGCGATGATGGCCGCAGTGTCGCTTGGTGCGATCTGGTCATCGGCGTCGCCGGATTTCGGCGTACAGGGATTGCTGGATCGGTTCGGGCAGATTGAGCCGACGGTTCTGGTGGCGGTGGACGGTTATTTCTATAACGGAAAAACTATCGATTGCATCGCCAAGATCAAGGAGGTGCAGCCGCAGCTTCCGGGTCTGAAAAAGACGGTCATCGTGCCCTTCATACATGACCTGCCTGCGATCAGCGGCATGGCGGATACGGTGGTGTCGCCCGATTTCATCAGCGCCTTTCAATCCCGCACAATCGATTTTGTTCGCTGCGAATTCAATCATCCGCTTTTTATCATGTTTTCTTCCGGCACGACCGGAATCCCGAAATGTATCGTACACGGCCATGGCGGAACCTTGTTGCAGCATCTGAAGGAACACCAGTTGCAATGCGATGTCGGGCGTGGTGACCGCGTTTTCTATTTCACCACATGCGGCTGGATGATGTGGAACTGGCTGGTTGGGGCGCTGGCCAGCGGGTGCACATTAATGCTGTATGACGGGTCACCTTTTTATCCGGATGGAAATACCCTGTGGAATTTTGCGGATAAACATCGCTGCACCCTGTTTGGAACGGCAGCGAAATATATCGACGCGCTGAAGGCAAATGGTTTCCGCCCGAAGGATACGCATGACCTGTCGTCGATCCGCATCATCACATCGACCGGATCGCCTCTGGTGCATGAGAGCTTTGATTATATCTATAACGCGGTGAAATCCGATGTGCATCTGGCGTCTATTTCCGGCGGGACGGACATTATTTCCTGTTTCGTTCTTGGTAATCCGCTGTCGCCGGTCTGGCGCGGCGAGATACAGGGCCCCGGTCTGGGCATGGCGGTTGATGCTTTTGATGATGACGGCAAGCCGATTGCGCCGGGCGCTGGCAGTGGTGAACTGGTCTGCACCAGACCCTTTCCCTGCATGCCGGTGAAATTCTGGAACGACCCGGACGATGAAAAATACAAGGCCGCCTATTTCGAGCGTTTTGACAATGTCTGGTGCCATGGCGACTGGATTGAGCGGACGGCGCATGGCGGGTTTATTATTCATGGCCGATCCGATGCGACGCTGAACCCCGGCGGGGTGCGGATCGGCACGGCTGAAATCTACCGGCAGGTGGAGCAAATTCCGGAGGTACTGGAATCCATCGCCGTGGGCCAGAACTGGGACAATGATGTGCGGGTGGTGCTGTTCGTGCGCATGAAACCGGGTTATGCCCTGAACGACGATATCCGCGACCGGATCAAAAAACAGGTCCGCGCCGGGGCGTCGCCGCGCCATGTCCCGGCCAAAATCATCGAAGTTGCTGACATCCCGCGCACCAAATCCAACAAGATCGTCGAACTGGCGGTGCGCGACATGATCCATGGCCGCCCGGTCCGGAATGTCGAAGCGCTGGCCAATCCGGAAGCTCTTGATCTTTACAGGGAGATACCGGACCTTCAGGGCTGAACAATCAAGGCCAATAAGGTTACAGTATACTTAATTATTATCTGTGATGCAGATCAAACATCATGGTTGGATAAGAATAATTAAGTATACTGTAACCTTATTGGCCTTGATTGTTCCCTTCCTCAAAGCTTGCTCCGGACGGGGTCTTTCGTTTATATGGCAACACTGTGCCTGCTTTGCCGGGCCTTGTTTGTTTGAAAGCGTATGATTGATGATGACATCCCCTCCGTTTTCTCCCCCTGAGCCCGACACGGTGCAGAATGTCTGCGACCAGTTTATGCGTCCGGTGCTGGAGGATATCCGGCATAATCCGGGGGCGGATATTGTGCGTTATGCGCGGCGCAGGCCGGATGTGCTGTCGCTGGCCAGTGGCGAAACCGATACGCCGACTCCGGGTTTTATCACGCAGGCGGTCGGGGAATCTCTGGCGGCGGGGCAGACCTTCTACGGGCCCGTGCTGGGGCGTCACGACCTGCGGCAGGCGATTGCCGGGTATTACCGGGACACGCACGGCATTGCCCTGCCGCTGGAGCGTGTCATTGTGACATCTTCCGGCACATCGGCCATTCATTTTTCTTTGATCTCGACGATTGAAAAGGGCGACGAGGTGGTGGCCGTGTTTCCGATCTGGAAAAACCTCCTCGGCGCGATCCGGTTGCAGCAGGCAAAGGTGCGCGGTGTCGATCTGCGGCCGCAAGACGGGGGCTGGCATCTTGATCTGGATGAACTCTTCGCCGCCGTCACGCCGCGCACGCGGGCCATCGTCCTGAATTCCCCCAATAATCCGACCGGATGGATCATGCCGCGTGAAGATATGGCGGCCGTGATGGATTTTGCGCGGGAGCGCGGCATCTGGGTGATCTCGGATGAGGTCTATGGCCGCCTGACCTATGGCACAGAGCGCGCGCCAAGTTTTCTCGATGTTGCCCTCCCCGAAGACCGCCTGTTTATCGTCAACAGTTTTTCCAAGAACTGGGCTATGACCGGCTGGCGGCTGGGCTGGATGATCGCTCCGGCCGCAGCGGAATCGCGGATTTATGATCTGGTCTTGTACGACAATATGGGCCCGCCTAATTTCACCCAAGGTGGCGGCATTGCGGCGCTGGCGCAGGGCGAAGCCTTTATCGCAGAACAAAAAGCCCGGTTCGTGCGCAACAGCCAGATCGTGCATGACCTGCTGGACCGCATCGGCGGCATCACCGCCATCCGTCCGCAATCGAGTTTCTATGCGTTTTTCCGTGCGGAAAAAGAACCTGATTGCATGGCCTTCGCCCGCCGCCTGATCGACGATTACGGTCTTGGCCTGACGCCGGGTTGCGCCTTTGGCCGCAATTTCGGCGGCTATATGCGCCTGTGCTACGCGGTCTCCGAACCCCGGCTGATGGATGCGCTGGGCCGGCTGGAAAGGGCGGTCCGGTAATGCGCGGGTTTTTTGGCGTCGGCGTGGAAGGGATCAGCAAGGGGGCCAATGTCGGCGCTCTGGTGCGCTCCACCCATGCGTTCGGGGGCAGTTTTTTCTTCACGCTCGGGACCGGACTCGACCTTGATGGCATTCGTGCGTCCGATACATCCGACGCCTTCGACCATTTGCCGTTTTACGATTTTAAAACCCCTGATGATCTGGTGCTGCCCGCCGGGGTGACGCTGGTGGGGGTGGAATTGACGCCCGATGCCATCGCCCTGCCGTCCTTCCGCCATCCAACCCGTGCCGCCTATATCCTCGGACCGGAAATGGGCAGCCTGTCGCCGGTGATGCAGGCGCGTTGCGATTTTATCGTCAAAATCCCGACCAAATTCTGCGTCAATGTCGGGGTGGCGGGGGCGATTATCCTCTATGACCGGATGATCTCGAATGGCCGCTTCACCGCCCGCCCGGTCCGCGCCGGCGGCCCCGTTGAGGGCATGCCCGCGCCTTTGTGGCAGCCCCGCCGCAAGGTGTGAGCTTTTCCCGGTTGATTTTTTCCGCCTTTTCAGGCTTTGTAAGGGGAATGACGCGTTCCGCGACAATGCGGGTGTAGCTTAGTGGTAAAGCTCCAGCCTTCCAAGCTGGCTATGAGGGTTCGATTCCCTTCACCCGCTCCATTTCTTTCTCCGCAGATGTTCACCACAATTCGCTGATGTTTTGCAAGTGATTGATGCTATTGCATTTTTCACGCGCTTGGATAACCGTGGATTCATCCTTGGTTGCCTACAGTCAGAAAAATTGGGGGTACGTTTTAGGGGTACAGTTCAAGAGATGGGGGTACGATGCTATGAAACTGAAAAACAAAGATTGCAAGAATGCAGAAATCCGAGAAAAGCCATACAAACTGGCCGATGGTGGCGGTTTGTATTTGCTGGTCAAGCCTAACGGCTCAAAACACTGGCGACTGAAATACCGCTATCTGGGCAAAGAAAAGCTACTGGCGCTGGGGCCATACCCCCTCATATCGTTGGCCGATGCTCGTGAACGCAGAGGCGATGCCAAGCGCCTCCTGGTCGATGGCAAAGACCCTATGGCGCAGAAACAGGGTGAGCAGCGCACAGCAATCCGCAACGCCCAGAACACCTTCAAGGCCGTTGCGCTCGAATGGCATGAGAGGCAGCTTGACCGCTGGAGTGAAAATCACGCCCTGAACGTCATGCGGCGGTTTGATATTGATATTTTTCCCTATATCGGTTCCCGCCCGATTGCCGATATTGATGCACCTGAGCTGCTGGATGTGCTGCGACGGATCGAAAAGCGCGGCTCTCTGGATGTAGCGGCGCGGGTAAAACAGATTTGTGGGCAGGTTTTCCGTTACGGCATTGCGACGGGGCGCTGCAAGCGCGATCACTCCGCCGATCTCAGAGGTGCATTGAAAGCTGCCAAGACACAGCACTATCCGGCGCTGGACATTAAGGAGATGCCAGAATTTTTGAAAGCGCTGGAACGCAATGAGCCGAGGCTTTTCAGCCGCACGCGCAAGGGAATCCGGCTGCTAATGCTAACTTTCGTTCGCACGAGCGAGTTGATTAAGGCGACCTGGGATGAGTTTGACTTGGAAAATGGCCTCTGGGAGATTCCGAAAGAGCGTATGAAGACCGGCGATTCTCATATTGTTCCATTGTCCAAACAGGCCATAGAGATTTTGAAGGAACTGAAAGAAGAAAATGGACATCTCAACGTCAAATGGATTCTTCCTGGCCAGGTGCGCCCCAGAGATCATATGAGCAACAATACGCTTCTCTTTGCAATCGGACGGCTGGGCTACAAAGGGCGCATGACAGGGCACGGTTTTCGTGCGCTGGCCATGTCAACGATCAAAGAGCGGCTTGGTTATCGCCATGAAGTTGTTGATAGACAGCTTGCACATGCGCATAAAAGCAAGATCGACCGCGCTTACGACCGCGCCAAGTTTCTGGACGAGCGCACAGTGATGATGCAGGAATGGGCGGACTACCTAGATTCTGTAGAATCTGGTGGAAAGGTAGTCTTCGGGAATTTCAAAAGAAAGAGGGCGTGAGCCATGATTTTTGATACAGACGAGAGCGCATCAATTACAGAGCAGGCAGCGGAAATGATGCAAACATTTCTAAAAAACACCCGAAAGCCGCCCAGAGATGGGCAATGGAAAGATAAATATAAGGGTCGTGTTATGCAGCTCCTTTGGAGGTGTCAGTTGGAGAAAAAAGTTATTCCTGTTGATCTGGTGGTTTTGATAGGGTGCCTGTTCGGTGAAAGGCATAGCTGGTCTTATGCGAAGTTTGAAGCTGTTACTTATCTTGCACAAGAATATGAACCAATTCAGTTAGGCCAAAGTTTGCCTAAAGGTGCAAAGAGCGCCCTCTCAAAAATCATCAAAAAGCATAGGGGCGAATTAAAAACGCCGCGCAAACTCGATGATAAGGTAGACAACATCAAGCACGATTATAAAATCATTCACAACAGGGCCGGATACTGGCGAGATGAAAACGATGTGCGAACGTATTATCTCATCGCTGATGGTATAAATGAGGCATTGAAGGGTTTTGATTTAAAGCTCGCTCTCGATCTACTGGAGCAAAGCGGAATTGTTCCCGCTGGAAAATCAAAGGGAGAGCGTGCTAATCCTATGCGCGTTCGCGGTAAAGTTGTTCGACTTTACAAAATTGACTATGAGCGATTACAGAACGGCGGCGAACTTATATATCCAGCTCAATATCCTGAATCGTAACGCACCACATAAGCGGGGCGTTACGATTATCCTATTGCTTTTATTAAATGATACGGCTGTAACGTATGTAACAGGGTTTTTAGCAATATCTTGCTGCCCCAGCCCAGGGACAGTCCGGGTCGTAATACGCGTGAGGAAGGTAAAGAAGAAACAGAGCTATGCCGATGGCAATGACCGTTCCTTTCATGCAGTAGCCAATTAGTCTCTTTTTTCCTTGACCGGCCTCAATGAATTTCTCGCCTTCACACCATAAAAATATGCATGTAATAACCAGAACAGAGATACCGATAAACCAAAGAACTATGAGCCCGGAAACTATGAAAAAATCTGATAATTTATATTGGTTGGATGTGGCAATAAGTATCAATGAGAAACATGATAATAGAAAGACTCCTCCCGCTATGTTGGCTATAGGCCCAGAATCGTAATTAGACCAGACATATTTCCCTGACTTCCGAAGATTAGACAGATATTGACTGATCTTATCTAAAGCTGAGGCGGTAGATGTTTGTTCTTGCTCTAACGGATAGGCCTTTTCCGCGTAGGATTTTAAAAACTTTATAGCCTGCATTTCCTGGTCATCATTGTATTTATCCAAGATTAGAAAGCAGACGCTGGTAAAGACTTGTGATTTATTACTTAAGCATAGCGTTTCTTTTTCAAGCCATGAAAGCCATTCATTCAGATTATCTTTTATGGACAGACTCTGTTGCAGATATTTTTTGCGCCAATGTGCCGCCAGATCATCGTGAAATTCTTGCAAGACGCGATGGTCAAATGAATTTAAATTCTTCAGGGTCTGAACAACTTCGTTTTCAGAATCATCTTTGAAGATTTCTAGATAATGCCTGCGACAGCCGTCAATGATGATCCTTAGTGCTGCCCCGTATTGATCGTGCTGTGCCCACTGAAAATCAATTTTATCGCCGTTGAATCTTTCGGAGACGATCACATCGGATCTCCCACGCGGCCATACATCACGAGCTTGCTGGACTTAAAGCAAGCGTAGTAACGGTCGGAATAGTCGCCTGGGCGACGGTTCCAGAAGTCACGCCACATGCTGTAGTAATAACAATCCCCTTGTCCTTTGATCGCGGCGGAGCTGTCAGGTTCGCCCATGATGGTGCGCACCTGGTCTTTGGTCATACCCAGTTCAAGCTGGTTTGTTGTGGATCGTGGATTGGCACAGGCTGAAAGCGCCAAAGTAATAGCAACGATAAAAACGGTTTTTCTCATCTCTCTCCCTTTCTTGCGGAAACGGCCACCAGATTTCTCTGGTGACCGGGGAGTTTGTAACCGTCTTGCGAACGGCGCAGCGTATTCACGCAAGCGCTATTGTATTCCGCCGCCTCCCCGACCGTAGTCGAGAGGCAGCATCATTTTTGCGGCCCGATGCTGTTTAGGCCGCGCAAGAGGGGTTACAACGCCCCAGAGATAGTTTTTTGCTATCTCCAGTAACCACGTTAATGAATCGTGCTGCGATTAACAATCCTGATTGAATTTCTGGGGTTATTTTCTTTGATCTAAAATCGCAGACAGAACGTGATCTTCTAGAGTCCCAGGCCAAGGTTGGCAGAGCCGGCATGTTCTTCGCCTTCCTTGCTGCCGCGTGTGAGGGAATCGAAAATGCGGCCGATCTTGTCGGCGGGGATGGGGGTGCCCTGATTATGCACGGACAGGATGATTTCCTCCGGCGCGCCTTTTAGCGTGACCTTAATCGGTGTGTCTTTGGCGCTGTACTGGATCGCGTTGCCGATCAGGTTGGAAAAGACCTGCCCTATGCGTATCATGTCCCATTTTCCGCGCATATCTCCCGTGGTTTCACGGATGATTTCACGACCGGCATAAAAAGCCTGCAATTCATCAACCAGTTCCTTGCTCAGGACACCCATATCCATATCCGCTTTCAGGATCGGGAGTTCGGAGCCGAACCCGGCGCGGGTCAGGTCCAGAAGATCCGTTAAGATCAGACTTGCCCGCGCGGTGCTGTTGATGATCTGCGCGGCCAGCATCGTATGCTTGGCGTCAACCGCCCCCAGCTTTACCATCAGTTGCGCCGACATTGACGCGGCCCCGATGGGATTGCGAAGATCATGGCCCAGAATGCCCAGAAACATATTTCGGGAATAGGCGATTTGCTTGGTGTAATGGCGAATCGATTCCGTCATCGCCTGATCGATGCCTTCATTGAACCGGTTCAAATCCTGAAAGTCGGTATTTGTCAGTTCGGGGTTTTTGGCGGTCCACAGCTTCACGACGCTGGCGCGCAAGGCGCGATATTCTGAAACCATCTGATCGATGTCGAACCCGTCTTGCAGACGCAAATCAGCGTGGATTTCTGCGGCGCTACGGCTCCTGCCGCCTTCCTTCGGTCCTTCACCCCGGGATTTTACAATCTGTTCGCGTTTCGTTTGAGACGACTCCAGATCATCGGCCAGAAATACAAGTATTGCTTCGGCATGATCGCGGAGAGCGAGGAGGGTCATGTCATTCGGGGCCAGCGTGCGTGCGAAGCTGGTCCATTCCTGTATAATTTGCTCCATATTGCCGCGAATAAAGCCCCCGAGCTGGGTATGCTCATTTCCTGCGGTCATCCGGGAGTGTTGAACCTTGATAGACATATTTCGCGCCCTTTTTATTAAAACCAACGCATTTCGGGCGGAACAGTTCCCTTCTACGGCACAGCCGCGCCTTTAAAAAATATGGCAAAGGTAGCGCATCGGGCCTTGTACGGGGAAAAGGGTTGAAATTCCTTGTAAAAAGCGGTTGACACGGGGGCTTAACTTTTTTAAACCACCTTACGCGCTGGAGGCGTCCTCATTCGTGGTTGCCGCGCTGTTTTCAACATTTCCAATCACTTAGGAGACTAAAAAATGGCAAAAGGTAAATTCGAGCGGACGAAGCCGCATGTGAATATCGGAACG
>CAYNSR010000010.1:0-104023 GCA_964400125.1 uncultured Micavibrio sp.
CATCTATCTCGCCGCTGCCGTCCAGTGGTTGCTGTAATTGTCAACACGCCCTAGCAGGCTGCTGAAAAATCCTCTCCGGCGTCATCGCGAGGCCACGCAGTGGCCGTGGCGATCCGTAAAAATGCTGTAAATTCACGATTTCTGGATTGCCGCCCCTGTTCAAGCCGGGGGCAGGCTTCCTCGCAATGACGAAATACGGGTTTTTCAGCAGCCTGCCAGAGCATTGTCTGATGAGATTGGCTCAAAAATTGTCTCCATCATTCCCCGAATTTTTGCTTGCAAAAATTCTAGCAGACTGCTGGCCAAGCCCGGAATCAGGACGCGGCCTTCGCCGCCTGCTCGATGGCGATGCACAAATCACTTACCACCGATTCAACCAGTTCGGGATTATCCCCTTCCGCCATGACGCGGATCAGCGATTCCGTGCCTGAGGGCCGCACGACCAGACGCCCGCTGCCGTTCAGGGTTTTTTCTGCCCTATCCATGGCCAGCCGGACCGTTTCGGATTCCAGCGGCTTCAGGGTTTTTGGCCCGCCTTCGTAGCGGACATTTTTCAAAACCTGCGGCAGGGGCGTAAAGACGTTCAGGGCCGTCGAAGCAGGATAGCTTTGCTGTTTCAAAACCGCCAGCACCTGCAATGCGGCCATCAACCCGTCGCCGGTCGTGCCGTAATCGGCCATGATGATATGGCCGGATTGTTCGCCGCCCAGATTGATTCCGTCGCTGCGCATACGTTCAACCACATGGCGGTCGCCCACAGGCGTCCGCACCAGCTTCAACCCCGCCCCGGCCAGATACCGTTCCAGCCCGAGATTCGACATGACCGTGGCGACAACGCCGCCGCCGCGCAATCGCCCGTCTTCGTACCATTTACGCCCGAGCAGGGCCATTAACTGGTCCCCGTCGATGCGGTTGCCCTTTTCATCGACCATAATCAGGCGATCGGCATCACCATCAAGGGCAATCCCGAGATCGGCTTTTTCCGCGACAACGCGGTCCTGCAAGGCCTGTGTTGCGGTGGCGCCGCAACCAGCATTGATATTGCGGCCATTCGGGTAAATGCCCATCGGCACGACTTCGGCCTCCAGTTCCCAAAGCACCTGCGGCGCGACCTTGTAGGCGGCCCCATGCGCGCAATCGACCACGATTTTCAAACCGTCCAGACTCAATCCCTTGGGGAAACTGTTTTTCAGGAATTCTATATAACGCCCCTGCGCGTCTTCGAGGCGGCTGGCCTTGCCGATGAAATCAGGCTCCGGCAATTCCACCGACAAATCCTGATCGAGGCGGCCTTCGATAGCCTCCTCCAGCGCATCGGGGATCTTATAGCCATCGGAACCAAACAGCTTGATACCGTTATCTTCATACGGATTATGCGATGCAGAAATCATCACGCCGACATCGGCGCGTAAAGACCGGGTCAGCATGGCAATCGCCGGGGTCGGCATCGGGCCGACCAGAATCGTTTCCATGCCCATGGCAACGAACCCCGCCGCCATGGCTTCTTCCAGCATGTAGCCGGACAGGCGCGTATCCTTGCCGATGATCACACGGTTCTGGTGCAGGCCAACATGGTCATGCTGTAGCGACAGGGCCGTCGCCATCGCGACCTTCAGGGCCATGTCCGCCGTCATCGGGAACGTATTGGTGCGGCCACGAATACCGTCAGTGCCAAAATATTTACGGGTCATGTTCTCTTATATCAATCCTGAGGCCATAACAAAACGCTTATTTCCTGTCTGGGCCAGCCGCATCAAAAGCTGAATAACGACAAAAGACCGCGTTGCATCACAAAAACCAGAATAATGACGCTCAGGAGATAAAAAACAGCGCGCAGCCACGATATTTGCAACAAGGTTTTCAGCACCATCGCGGAACACAGCATCGTATAAACGGTAAAGCACAGGAAAAACAAACCGGAAGCAAACAACGCCACATCGCCCTGCAACCATGTATAAACTGCCAGCATCACCAGAAACGGCAGAATCGTCGCCAGAGTCATCCAGTTGCCAATCGTCACCGCCCGGAAAAAATGCCTGCCTTTTTGTTCGATACGGCAAAACAGGTAAACAGCAACAACGGTGACCGCCACCTGCACCGCCACAGCGAACACGAACTGCACCGGCGTCTGCATTTCCAGCCGCTCGATGGCGCGAACCATCATCTGGTCGAAAAAATAACTCAACGGCAATACAAGGACGGGGATTAGGAAAGACAGCAGCATCGCGACAAAGCTGGGACTGAACCGCGCCACCGCGCCAGGCCGCAGCAGGAAAATCTCCAGCGTTCCCCTCAAGTGGTTTTGAACATGCCCCGCGACACTCATGAATTATTCCCCCGCCGCCAAAGCAAATTTCAAGCCCCCTGCGGCACACCGTCGCCGACATTGCCGCCGGTGGGGACGGAAGAACGCGGCTTTTTATCTTCGCCGTCATCGGGGAAATCGCGAATGATGGCCTCCCCGCGCAATACGGCCTTGATCTCTTCGCCGGACAATGTTTCATATTCCAGCAAGGCCTTGGCCAGCGTATGCAGTTCGTCAATATGTTTGGTCAGGACATCACGCGCCCGTTCCAGCCCCTGATCGACGATACGGCGCACTTCGCCGTCGATGATCGAGGCGGTCGCGTCAGAGACGTTTTTCGTCTGCGCCACGGAATGGCCGAGGAAGACTTCTTCCTGATTCGATCCGTAATGGAGGGGGCCGAGTTTATCGCTATAGCCCCATTCCGTGACCATGCGCCGCGCCATGTCGGTGGCAAAACGGATATCGCTGGATGCCCCGGTCGTAACCTTTTCCTTGCCGAAAATAATTTCCTCGGCAACGCGACCGCCCATGGCCACGGCGAGATCGGCATTCAGTTTGTCGTGCGCCACGGATAAGCGGTCGCTTTCCGGCAGACGCATGACCATGCCCAGCGCCCGGCCACGCGGAATGATGGTGGCCTTGTGGATCGGGTCCGATTGCGGTTCATGAATGGCGACAATCGCGTGACCGGCTTCGTGATAAGCGGTCAGGCTCTTTTCCTTGTCGGACATCGCCATGGATTTGCGCTCCGCGCCCATCATGACCTTGTCCTTGGCGTTTTCGAATTCTTCCATGCCGACAACGCGCTTTCCGCGCCGGGCGGCAAGAAGTGCCGCCTCGTTGACGAGATTGGCAAGATCGGCCCCGGAAAATCCCGGCGTCCCGCGAGCGATCACCACCGGTTCGACGTTTTTCGCCAGCGGCACTTTCTTCATATGTACTTTCAGGATTTTGTCACGGCCATTGATATCGGGCAGCGGCACGACGATCTGGCGGTCAAAACGCCCCGGGCGCAGCAGCGCCGGGTCGAGAACATCCGGACGGTTGGTTGCAGCGATGAGGATGACCCCTTCATTGGCCTCGAACCCGTCCATCTCCACCAGCAACTGGTTGAGGGTCTGTTCGCGTTCATCGTTTCCACCACCAAGGCCCGCGCCACGGTGGCGACCTACGGCGTCGATCTCGTCGATAAAGATAATGCAGGGGGCGGCTTTTTTTGCCTGTTCGAACATATCGCGGACACGGGACGCACCGACACCCACAAACATCTCAACAAAATCAGACCCGGAAATAGTAAAGAACGGCACATTGGCCTCCCCGGCCACGGCCCGGGCGATCAGGGTTTTACCCGTCCCCGGCGATCCGACCAGCAAGGCTCCCTTGGGGATTTTTCCGCCGAGGCGCTGGAATTTTTGTGGGTCTTTCAGGAATTCGACAATTTCCTGCAACTCAGTCTTGGCCTCTTCAATCCCGGCGACATCTTCGAACGTGACACGGCCATGCGCCTCGGTCAGCATGCGGGCGCGGGATTTGCCAAAGCTCATCGCCCCGCCGCCGCCCTTGCCCTGCATCTGGCGCATAAAGAAAACCCAGACGCCGATGAGCAGCAGCATCGGGAACCATGACAACAAAATCCCGACCAGCGATATTTTATTCGGATCGATATTTTCCGCCATGATGCGAACGCTGGTTCCCTCCAGGCGTTCAACGATATTTTCATTCTGCGGCACAACCACCTGGAACGGTTTGCCGTCGGCGGCGTAATGCCCGGTCACGGACGCCCCTTTGAGGGTTACATCGGCAATGCGCCCCGCCGCGGATTCCGCCATGAAATCGCTATAGGCAATCACATTCCCTGCGCCGATGGCCTGCGGATTTGCGCTTTGAAAAACATTGAAGAGAACGGCGAGCGTCATGCCGACAGCCAGCCAGAACATCAGATTACGGCCTAAATTATTCACGGGAATCCACACCTTCTCAAAAGAGCTTTCATACGGTCTTATCCTACAGGATAAATAGCGCATCTGTCCAAAAGGGCAAGCGAAATTGACAGAATCATCGTGACTTATGAAAGACGCTCAACTTTCTTTCCGGATCGTAAAAACCCCGGCCTTGGCACGGCAGGAAAAGATAAACCCGCCAAGCGTAAACGGGGTTGCCTTTGCCGGATCAGCAAAGGCCGCCCCCAGCAACGTCTCCAGCCGTTCCAGTCGCGGGCCGTAACCATCAGCCCCCAGATCGGCAATCACCTTGCGCACGACGCGAATGCGAATCTCCTCCGGCGCGGAGACAAGATTTTCAAGACGAAGGCTGGCCGTGTCACCCTTCACGACGAGGGCGGACTCCATGATTTCCCGCGCGTAAAAATCCAGCGCCTCGCGCGCCCGTTGCAGGCGCGCCGCCGTCGTGGCCAACCGCTTTTCGCTCAACCCCTCCCGCTCCAGAACGGGGAGGGACTGGCGCAGGCGCACGCGGGCGTAATCGCGGTTTTCGTTGCTGCGATCTTGCACAAAGGGAATGCCATGTCCGGCGCAATAGGATTCAATCTCCGCCTTCGACAGGTTTAAAAACGGCCTGCACAAAAGCAGGTCCGTATCCTTGTACCGCACCTCCGCCCCCATCCCCGCCAGCCCGTCAAGGCCACTGCCCTTCGCAAGGCGGAACAAGAATGTCTCCGCCTGATCGGTCTGGTGATGGGCCAGATAAAGACGCTCAATTCCATGCGCCGCGCAAAACCCGACCATCAGTTCATAGCGCTTTTCCCGCGCCCGTTCCTGAATGGCGGTGGCGGGCTTGCGCCCCTTCCACTGCAAGACATGATGCGTGACCAGCGGCCAGTCCTTCACCCATACACCGACGGCGATTGCCTCGGTCGCAGATTCGGGGCGCAAGCCATGATCGACCGTCAGGGCATGAATCCGGATTTTCTTTTTCTGCCGCGATGCCTGTGTAGAAAGCTGGTGCAACAACGCCATACTGTCCGGACCACCGGACACCGCGACGGCCAGAGCCTCCTGACCGAAGATTACTTGCATCCCAGCCGTGCGCGCTCCTGCTCGCCGCGAGTCAGGACGGGCACGGAACCGGCGGGGTATTCCTTTTTCAATTGCCCCAGCGCCACGCACGCATCCTGCGTCTTGCCCATCCCGGCCAGAGACATGCCCAACTTCAGCAAATTGTCAGGGGCCTTGGTGCCTTGTGGGTATTTTTGATAGGATTCGGCGAAAACATAGGCGGCTTTTTGAAAATCGCCACGCACATAATGCGTCTCGCCCAGCCAGTACATCGCATTCGGCACCAGCGCATGGCCGGAATGGGTCTTTACAAAACGATCAAACGCAACTTCCGCACCGGCATAGTCCTGATTGCGCAACAGCGCATAGGCGGATTCATATTCCACAGTGACCGGGTCCTGCGTCCCGGCCATGCCCATCTGCCCGAGTTGACCTGTGGGGACGCTTTCAACCGTTGCCGCCGCATTCGGATCGCCCATGCCGAACCCGGCGCTTTCGGGGATCGTCACGCCCGGCTGGGTGATGATGCGCGTCTGGCTGGCCGTGCCGCCGCTATAGGGCTGGATTCCCGGGACGGGAGCAGGTGTCGCCATCATCCGGTTTTCAAGCGCCGTGATGCGTCCTTCAAGCTCCCTCAGGCGGCCAAGCTCGTAGTTTTGCTCCTCCATCCTGCCAGTCATGCTCCGCATATCGTTTTCAATCTGGTCGAGACGCAGCAAAAGATTGGCCTGCGCGGCATCACTACCGCCCGTGCCGAAACCCGCCGGGGGTGTTTCACCCTTGAAAATGGCGCGGCTCAATGTCTGGATTTCATTTTCAATCCGCTGCATCCGCGCATTGGCATCCCCGCTTTGCGCATTGGCCACCGCAACGGGTGCGAAAGCGAAAAGGGCGGTGACGGCCACCGTCTGTAGAATTTTCATTCCCTCGAAACGGATGCGCATCATCGCCCCCTCCTTATATCAATGTATCTTTGCCCTGACGTCCGCCTATTCGACGACGGCGACACCACGGCGGTTTTGCGCCCAGGCTTCAGCGCTGGAGCCCATCACAGCCGGACGTTCCTTGCCGTAGCTGACGGTGCTGACGCGGGACATATCGACGCCCTGCGCGGTCAGGTAGGTCTTGACCGCATTGGCGCGACGTTCACCCAGCGCGAGGTTGTATTCGCGCGTACCGCGTTCATCGCAATGGCCTTCGATGCTCAGGCGGACATTCGGGTAACGCTTCATCCATTCGGCCTGCTGGGCGACGATCTGCTGCGCTTCCGGGGTCAGCGAGTAGCTGTCATAGGCGAAGAAGACACGATCACCGATATTAACCACCAGATCCTGCTGCGATCCGGGGACCGGGCCGTACTGGCCCATGCCGTTCGGGTCCAGCGCACCGGCGGTCATGGAATCGGTCGTCTGTCCGATCTGGACCTGACCGACATCGGTTGCGGCGGTATCGTCCGTGGAGGAGCAGGCAGCCAGCGCCAGAACCATCCCCGTAACCATCAAAAGATTGCGCGTGCGCATCTTGAACACTCCTTCATTTCCTAAAACTGTGGGCCTATCAAAATCACTGAATGAAACCAGCAGGCTTCAGGACAGTTATTCTGCTTGAATCAATATGACGTATTCTCAGACCTTACAAGGCCTTGAAGCAATTCATAAACAGGCTTTAAGGCATGATTGGGGCGGGCTTTGGGTATTTTTAAGCACTTTTCTTAAACACACAAAGCGTGAAACTGTGGATAAGTTCCCTGCCCGCGCAAATATCACCCCCCTTTCGGGAAACCGGATCAGTTCAAACTCTCCCTGATCTGCTGCAACAACAGGGCCGCTTCATGCCGATCGCGCGGATCGGGGGCCTTGCCGATGTAATCCTCGAGCGCGACAATTGCCTTTTGCAGGCGGTTGGTCCGCGCATACAGCACCCCGGCATCGAGCAGCAGGCGGTATTCCGCCGGGTCGATCGCCCGCATGGCTTCGACCACGTTCAAGGCCCCTTCATAATCTTCGGCCTCGATGCGGCGCATCTTTATATTGTTTTGCAGACGGATCAAAATCGTGCGATTGCTGGCCGGTTCGTAATACGCGGCGGAAAGTTCCGCGTTCGGCCCCAGACTTTGCTTGATTAACTGCCGCAGCTCAGGCGCGCCCAGAAGTGCGCATTGCGCGAACGGATCGAAAATCAGCCGTGTGCCGCCATAATCCATGCGGCAGACGAAATGGCCGGGGATGTTCAGCCCATGCACCTGCCAGCCGAGATTGCGCCCGATCTGGATACACAAAATCGCCAGCGCAATCGGCATGCCGCGACGGCGGTCAATCACGCGCACCAGACTGGCATTTTGCAAATCGTCATAGGTGTCGTTGTCGCCGATATAGCCGTATTTATCGACCACAATATGTTTGAGCGCCGCAAGTTGCGTTTCTGCACCGTCTTTTGCCCCGGCGTCGACCAGCGCCTGATAGCGTTCCTGCACTTCCTCGCTGAGCCGTGCCAGATGCGTGGCATAACGATCAAGGGACAATCCGGGCTGTTCCAGCGCGGCAAGATAGATCGCCGTCTGGCCGAGATCGAGGGATTCATCGCGCTGCGTGCCGATTGCCTGCAATGTTTCCATCAATCGGTCCGGATCGGCGATGCGGAGCATCAGTACCCCCCGTCCTGCGGGTTCATCATTTCCTCACGCTGCACCGAGGAGGGGATCGGCGCCATTTGCGTCCCTTGCGACGCCCCCTGTTCCCAGCTCGGCGCGGTCATGCTGCCGTCGGTTTGCACCTGCTGCCCCAGCGGCTTGACGTAGCTGATAACCTGCTTGACGTTCGGGATCGTCCGGGCAAGGCCGATCACCCGGTCCAGCTCTTCCTGCGACCGCGCCACACCCATCAGGTAAACCGTACCGTTGACGGTATCGATGCTGTAATTGATCGACTGAATATTTTTTTCAAATGTCATCGCGGTGCGCAGGCGCGTGGTGATCCAGCCATCCTTGACGAATCCGCTGACGCCTTCCGAATTGGCGACACGGATTTCGTTAATCACCTGTTTGACCCCGTTTACCTGCCATGCCAGACGCACGGCCTCGACACGGTCATCCGGGTTTTGCACCGTTCCGGTAATCAGGACACGCCCCTGATCCACCGTCAGGTTCAACTTGGTAAAAGTATCAACCTTATAAGAAAACCAGCGTTCGCTGATCATCGCCTTGATGCGCAGATCGGTTGCCGCAGAGGAGATTCCCCCCTCCTTCGCCGCAGCAATCCCCAAAGTCGCCCCGGCCCCCGCCGCCAGACCAATCGGGGAACAGGCAGATGCCCCCATCGCCGCAGCCAGCGCCAGACCAAAAACAAAAAAACGTATTTTTTCCATGTGAACCATTCCCGAACGGGTGAACTGACAGGTCGAATCGTAGCGTCATTATAGTACGAAATTATGGCAGGTCGAGAATAACATAAGAAAATCATGATAATTCCCCCCTTCCCGTGCATGGGAAGGGGGGGGAAAGGCACAAACCTTTAAGGCTGCGTATCCGGCAGCCCTTGCGCCGATTTTGCCAGCCGCACCAAATTGATAAACTCCGCGCGGTAGCCAAATTCATCTGCGCCCTTCGCATCCTGCGCCTGCGCGATCACATCGTCATAGGTCAGTTTTCCTGTGAACCTTCCGCCTTTCAGCAACTGCCCAAACCCGGCCACCGCGATGGCGAAATCGACATCTTTCTGACGCTGGTACTTCTGCACGAGTTTGCTGTATTCAAGGCGCTCATCTGCCATTGTGATTGGCGTTGTAATCAGCTTCGACACATCCCGATCCGGCAGCTTGTAGCGGATTTTCAGGAAAGCGTATTCGCCGCCGAAATTTATATCCGCTTTCGTTTCTTCTACGCCTGCACACCGCTTTCCCGATTGGCCAAGACATCTGGTGGCGCTTTCCGTTGCCGTATAACGGCTGTCATCAATGCTCCGCGGTCCGCCGACCGGGGCGATCTCGTAAATCGCCGTTACCGTATGGCCCGCGCCGATATCCCCGGCATCGACCGTATCATTGTTGAAATCCTCACGGTTGAGATGGCGGGTTTCATAACCGACAAGGCGGTATTCCGCCACCGTCGCCGGATTGAATTCCACTTGAATCTTCACGTCCTTGGCAATCGGGAACAGCGTCGATGAGGCTTCTTCTACCAGAACTTTCCGCGCCTCGTTCAGCGTGTCGATATAGGCGGCGACGCCGTTGCCGTTCTGGGCCAGTGTCTGCATCATCGCGTCGTTGTAGTTGCCTTGACCAAAACCAAAGACGGAAAGAAAAATCCCGCTTTTACGTTCATGTTCAACGAAATCCTGCAATTCTTCCGGGTTGGTGATGCCGACATTGAAATCGCCGTCGGTGGCTAAAATCACGCGGTTGACTGCATCCTTGTCAAAATTAGCCTTGGCCAGCGTATAGGCCTGACGAATGCCTTCGGCCCCCGCTGTGCTGCCGCCCGCGCTCAAATTATCGAGCGCCGCGAGAATTTTGGCCTTCTCCTTCACTGGCGTCGGTTCCAGCACCGTCCCCGCCGACCCGGCATAGGTGACGATGGCCACATGGTCGTCCGGCTTCAGCGTATCGAGCAGCATCTTTAAAGAAGAAATAAGCAACGGCAGTTTATCCTGTGCATTCATCGACCCCGACGTATCAAGCAGGAAGACCAGATTGCTATCCGGAGCCTCCGTCCTTGGAATATCATAACCCTTGATACCAATATGGACCAGCTTGCGCCCTTCGTTCCACGGGCTGGGCGTGACCGTGATATTCGGCTTGAATGGCGCGGCCTTGTCTTCGGGAAGGGCATAATCATAATTGAAATAATTGACCATTTCCTCGACCCGGACCGCGTCCTTTTGCGGCAAGACTCCGGCATTCAACTGCTTGCGGATAAAAGCGTAAGACGAGGTATCGACATCAATGGAAAACGTCGATACCGGCGCTTCCTTCACCAGCGTAACGGTGTTTTCTTCAAAATCCGTGAACTTGTCCTGCCCGACATACTGGGATGGCGGCATCATTGCATCCGCGTCCATTTCCATCACCATCGGCGCACTGGCAACAAGGCCGCTTGTTTTTTCCTCCGCCATTTCACGCCGCGCGACCTTGTTTGCTGTCGGTGCGGCAGAGCCATCATACATTAAAGCGCTAAGGCTGGCTTGAGAGGTTGCTGCATCACCTTTTGCTGGCGGCGCTTTCCGCAAACGGCCTACGACACTATCTTCCTGAATGCTGGCGCGTTGATTTTCCTGAAATAAATTTTGACTTGCATCCTGCATCTGCGTCAAGCTGGCACCTGCCGCCAGTACTACCACCATCGCAGTCGCCATGCCGCCATAAACCAGTTTCTTCTTCATCGGATATCCCCTTGTCTGATTGTTGGATCTGTCCATAGGACGGACACGGGAGAAGAATCCTTGGAAAATATTTTTTGGCCTCGCCTTGGCCGCTTCAAACTCCGCCAAAGCTAGGTTTACCGCCATTTTTCGGGCGTTTTCATCCGGGGACGGAACCCCGTCATTCACTATTTTTTTTAACTGCGTATCATCCATGACGGCGCTCCTTTGTTTCTTTCGCGCCCAGTTTTTTCCGGGCTTCATGCACATACCACGACACCGTGCTTTCCCTGACCTGCATCACTGCGGCGGCTTCCGCATGGGTCATGTCTTCCCCCATCACCAGCAAAATCGCCATGCGTTCCTTCTCCGGCAGGCGGTTGATCTGCGCCAGAACTTCATGCGCGTGGACAATGGTTTCGGCGCTGGCCGCATTGCTGCCCATTTCTTCGTCCAGTGCGGCATGTCTGCGGCTGTTCTGCCGCTGCCAGTCGATGGCGGCATTGATGACGACACGGTACAGCCAGCTCGAAAACTTCGCCTTGCCTTTATACTGGTGAATGGCCCGCGCAAGGCCGATGCAGACCGTCTGGGTAATATCCTCGGCATCGCTTTCATTGCGGCACCATTTGAAGGCAAAACGAAAAATCGTGTTGTAATGCCGCAACAACAACGCCTCAAACGCACGCGAATCGCCGCCGCAGGCCAGCCTGACCAGTTCCGCATCGTCCGGTTCGTCAACCATTCAGAAGATAGGACGGAAGCATTTCCGCCTTCCTTGGAAAAAAGCTTAAAGAAATTTACGCCGTAAAGGCAGATCGAATGTGTTTGATTTTGAACGGGAATTCAATGGCAATGACATCGAAGCGCATTTCGGAAACTGCGCCCCGATCCGTGGCCAGATACCATTGCGCCGCACGCACGATCCGTCCGGCCTGACGTTTTTGTACCGATTCCAGCGCTGCGGCGATTGTCCCGCGCGTCTTGACTTCCGCGAAGACAAGCGTTTTTCCGCGCCGTGCGATCAGGTCGATCTCCCCGACCGGGGTTTTCATCCGGGTGGCGAGGATGTGATAGCCTTTCATCCGCAAAAACCACGCCGCCAGCGTTTCCGCCTGCAATCCGGTCCGGTAGTTGCTGGGGGTTTGGCGGGTCACGATGTTTCCTTGTCCAAAGACAATGCAATTTCGTAAGCCTTCTTGCGCGGGACCCCGGTCATTTCCGCGACATGCGCCGCCGCATCCCTGACCGAAGCGGTCTTTAACGCATCGCGCACCATTCCCGCCAGATCGGAATCACTGAAATGCCGTTCCCCCGGCGGGGCGATGACGACCACGATTTCGCCACGCGGTTCCCCGTTCTCCTTATAATATGCCGCCAGATTAGCCAAAGTGTCGCGGCGTACTTCTTCGTACATCTTGGTCAGTTCGCGCACCACCGCCGCCTCACGCGGGCCCAGTATCTCCGCCATGTCGTCAAGGCTATCAATCAGGCGCGGGGCCGTTTCATAAGCCACCAGAGTCGCAGGCACCCCGGCCCATTCCCGCAGCACATCGCCACGGGCTTTTTTCTTCGGCGGCAAAAACCCAAGAAAGGAAAACCTGTCGCTCGGCAAGCCTGAGAGTTGCAGCGCCGTCAAGACCGCATTCGCCCCGGGAACCGACGTGACATAAATCCCGAGATCCTGCGCGTCACGCACCAGTTTGAAGCCGGGATCGGAAATCAACGGCGTTCCGGCATCGCTGACCAGCGCAATACGCGCGCCCGACGCCAGCGCCTCCAGCACCTTCGGGCGAGTCCGGTCGGCGCTGTGGTCGTTGTAAATTTCCAGCTTCGCCTTCAGCCCGTAGGCCTGCAATAATTTTCCGGTCATGCGCGTATCTTCGCACAGCACCCGGTCCACGGCGGCCAGCGTATCCAGCGCCCGTTGCGACAGGTCGCGCAAATTTCCAATCGGCACCGCCACCAGATAAAGTCCAGCTGGCAAATCCTGCGTTTTCAAGGTCATGAGGCCATTTGCCCTCCCCCGATGACAATAAAGGGAATATTGTTTACAATGCCAGCCATTATTTCCCCTATACCGGACGACCCGCCATGAAAAACCTGCTCCGCGCACTGTGTTCCATTCTCCTGCTGGCTGGCTGCAGCCCGGCTTCGGGGCCGTCTTCTTCCCCCTATGACAGCCGCAGCCCATGGGACCGCCCGACAACATCCGCCCCGGCGGAAACCCTCCCGGACACCCTGACCGATTCCACGGCGCAGGCCCGGAACCGGGAATGGCTGGAAGGGATGTCCACCACGCCGTCCGGGACGCAGCCCGCCGATTCTTTTCCCGGCGTCGAACGTTTTCCCCTGCCGCCTGCCGGACAGGTCATTCAACAACCACCGGGGACGTATTCCGCCGTGTTCGGCCATGCCGGGGCCGCCATGCCGGCTATGCCGCCGATCAAGGTGGCCCTGCTGGTCCCTTTGAGCGGTCGCAGCGCCGATGTCGGTGAAGCATTGATGAACGCGGCGCAACTGGCCATGTTCGATGTCGGCGCGGAGAGTTTCGAGCTGATGCCGCACGACACGCAGGGTACCGCCGCCGGGGCCGCCGCCGCCGCGCAAGCCGCCATCCGTGACGGTGCGCAAATGATTCTCGGGCCTTTATTCGCCGAAGAAGTCCGCGCCGCAGCCCCCATCGCCAGCGCCGCAAACATCAACATGGTCGCCTTCACCACCGACTGGAAACAGGCCGGTGGAACCACGTTCGTCATGGGCTTCATGCCCTTTGGCCAGGTCCAGCGCGTAGTCGATTTCGCCGCCGCCCGTGGCCTGAAACGCCTCGGCGTCATCGCACCGCAAAGCGAATACGGCAGCGCGGTCCTCAGCGCCTATCAGGCCGCCGCGCAACGCGCCGGAATCATGACCGTCGACATGATGCGCTTCCGCCCCGGCGATACGAACCTGTCATTGCCGGTGCAGAATTTTTCCAAAATCGAAACGCGCAAACGGCCCGATGGCATCTTCGCGCCGCCACCTTTCGATGCTGTCTTCCTGCCTGCAGGGGGTAACGATGCGCAAAGCATTGCCAACCTGCTCAGTTATTACGAACTGGACCCGGCGCAGGTGCGCCGTCTGGGCACGGGATTATGGGACGATCCGGCCCTGATCCGGGAAACCAACCTCAACGGCGGCTGGTTTGCCGCGCCCGACCCGACGGCACGGCGCAGCTTTGAGGCCAAATATCAAAATACCTACGGCGCTGCCCCGCCGCGCCTCGCCAGCCTCGGCTATGATGCTACGGCGCTGGCTGCCGTTCTGGCTAAAACCGGACAAAAAGCCACGGGCGTTCCCGCCTTTACCCGTGCCGCCATGACCAACCCCAATGGCTTCGCCGGGATCGATGGCATTTTCCGATTCCACAATGACGGCCTTGCCGAACGCGGCCTTGCCATCCTCGAACTCCGGAACGGCCAGTTGAATGTCATCGACCCCGCACCCAAAACCTTTCAGAGCAATACGCCGTAACTTATTTTTGCGCCCCGTCACCACGGGCGCAGCAAGTGATGGGCATCCTTTTTTATTTTAACCACTAAGGGCACTAAGAACACTAAGCGCCAGCGCCGCAGGCAATAATGATGTTGCCTTACCACCCAATCCGAATTAAGGCTGAGATTTCTTAGTGCCCTTAGTGATTAAAATCCAAATCCGAAACGCCAGAACCTGAAAAACAAACCTGCCTTCTCCGTTCCCGCGATTTTACATCAGCAATAAACGCCATCTTCTTGAAAAATATATTTTTTATTTTTAAAAATAAAAAATACTTGTCGTTTCGTTTTCACTCGGCTAAAACTTTTTTCTTCGAAACCCAAGGGGCCCGCCATGCAAAATAACACCGCACAGATTCTCGATCCGCAAGATGGAGAGCATCCGCAAACCCCCTCCGCCAGGACCGCAGGCCGCCCGCGCAGCGAGGCATCGCGCACCGCCATTCTCGACGCCACTCGCCGCCTGATGACGCATACTGGGGTGCGCGACCTTTCTATTGAGGCTATCGCCAAACGCGCCGGGGTGGGCAAGACCACCATCTATCGCTGGTGGCCGAACAAGGTCGCGGTGGTGATCGAAGCCTTCGCCGAACAGCTCGACATGCATATGCTGAGCGCCGGAAACGAATCTGCGTCCGAGAATCTGACCCGCCAGCTTGAACGCCTGATGCGCCAGCTCAGGGGGCGCAACGGCAAGATCATCGCCGATTTGCTGGCCGAAGCGCAATCCGATGCCGGAGTGCTTGAACAGTTCAACCATTTTTACCTGCACAGCCGCCGCGTCGCCTTCGGCCAGACCATCCTTGCGGGTCAAAAATCCGGCGAATTCAGCGAAAATTTCAATACCGAAATGGCCGTCGATATGGTTTTAGGGCCGATTTTCCTGCGCCTGATGCGCCAACCCGACGGCCTTGACGACACATTCAGCGCCGCCTACCCGACCATGGCGATTCAGGCGCTCGGCGCATGACTTCGACCGACGAAACACCACCCATCGATATCCTGCCTATCGACGCCGAAACCCTGAGTTCGATCATGGCCGGAGTTCAGGACTGGATTACCCGTGATCTCCTGACCTTCGATACGACGATCCAGATGGCTATCATCACTTGCGCCTTTATCGCCGGGGCGGTGGTTGCGCGCATTGTGTCGCCGCGCATTTCTGCAGCCATCGAGGCCTTGCGCCTGCCGATGGGGCTGCGCAAGACGCTTCAGAACCTGCGCCGCCTGACCGGAGTGGCAATGGCGCTGCTGTTTTTGTTTCTCTCCGCGCTCCTCCACGCCATTATCGGCTGGAAAATCAGTTTTTATTTCGTCGAAGCGGTGATGAATCTCTCTGCCGCATGGATCATTATCCGCATGGCCGTGCAGGTCGTACAAAATCCGGCGATGCGGACAAGCATTGCCATGTTTATCTGGGCTGTCACGGCACTCAGCATCTTCGGATATCTTGATGACACGGCCAAGGCGCTCGACGGGTTTGCGATTACGCTCGGCGAGCTCCGGCTTTCCGCCCTGACCGTGACCAAGGCGGTCATCGTTACGCTGATTCTTCTCTATGCGGCCACAGGTCTTTGCAAGGTCGTTGAATACCAGCTCGGGAAAATTCCATCAATTACGCCGGGATCGCGCCTTCTGGTTCTGAAAGTCGTGCGAATTATGCTGTATGCGGCGGCGATCATGATCGGCGTGACGCTAGCGGGGATCAATCTGGCGATGCTGGCGGTCTTTTCCGGCGCGGTTGGTCTGGGGATTGGCCTTGGCCTCCAGCGCAGCGTTTCAAACCTGTTTACCGGGATGACCCTGCTCCTTGACCGCAGCATCCAGCCGGGCGATCTGATTGAAATGCCGGACGGAACACTGGGGACCGTGTACCATATGGGTTCCCGTTGCATAGAGCTGCGCGCACTCGACAACCGCTCCTACCTGATTCCCAACGAACAGATGGTTTCGAATCAGGTCATTAACTGGTCCCGCGGATCACCCGATGTGGCACAACGCATCACCTTCGGCGTCGATTATAAACATAACCCGCGCGAAATCATTCAAATCGCCGTTGACGCAGCCAAGGGAATCAACCGCACCATCCGCGATCCGGCCTGCCTGTTCACCGGGTTTGGCGATAGTTCGCTGGATTTTATGCTGATCTTTTGGGTCAGCGACCCGCAAAACGGTACAGGGGGCGTCAAGAGCGATGTTTTCCTCGCCCTGTGGGATGCCTTCGAAAAGAACGGTATCGAGATTCCCTACCCGCACCGAAAAATACTCTCCGCTGCGGAATAACGGGAACGGGGATTTTAGGCGCGCACAAACAGCCTGTTGCGTTTCGACCCCTTGGCCCTGAAACTTCCGTCTTCCTTCAACCCTGCGGCCAAAAGCGGTTTTTCGATGCCGTCGCGGACGTTATCAACGTTGCGCCCTTCGATCTCGATCATCAGTGTCCGCACCGTTTCGAGCGTTTCCGGCGCACCGGCAAGGATAAAATCTTCGATCCCGTCAACGTCCAGTTTGATATGATCCGGCGTGGGCGCGTGGAAGATATTACAAAAATCATCAGCGCGAAGCGCGGGGATTGCCTGCTGGAACACGGGTTTGAAACTTTGAAACTGGGTCTCGGCCCGGTCCAGCGCATTCCCGGCATGACCAGTGGAAAAATCATTCATCATCAGATGCCCGATCTTCGTTTCATTGCCGAGCGCAAGGCAAAGCGGATGGATATTGCGATCAAGATTGTTGAGATGGATATGTTCAACCAGCAAGCCGAAATTGAGGGCACTCGGCTCGAACGCATAAACCTGCACCTGCGGATTGAGCGCGGCGTAAAGGGAATACAGGCCGATATTGGCACCGATATCCCACAACACCTGTCCGGGCTTGACGAAGGTGTCGATCCATTCCAGCGTTTCAGGTTCTTCGTTGTGAAAATTGCGCACGGCACTGATCGTGCCGTGGCCGCGCATGCTGTAAAACGACAACGGACCGCGCGCCGTGTTGACGATCCGGCGGCTGCCGCGCGTGACATCTTCGGCGATGCGGGCCATGGTCTTGTCTTTTTGCCGTTCGTTCAACGGCAGAGTCGCAAGGCCGATCAGGCCGTGAATGACATTGGCAACGGTTTTGCTCATTTTTCTAAATCAAACCCTGATGAAAGAATGCGCCAATCTACCAACCGCGCAAGGACAGATCAAGGTATGACTTTTCGATTATGCTGCAACGGCCATGCCGGAAGCGCTGGCGTCTTCCGCCGTCAGCGTCGCGGCCACGGCATGGACAACAGCGGCAATCCGGGCGGCGGCCTGAATCTGTTCACGGGTGACCCCGGCCTTCACCAACACATCTTCATGCGCCTTGACGCAGAACTGGCAACCATTCATGGCCGATACCGCCAGCGCCCACAATTCAAAATCGGCCTTGTCCACACCGGGGTTGCCAATCACGTTCATGCGCAGTTTCGCAGACATGGTCTGGTAATCGCCGCCCATCATCCCGGCGAATTTGTAATAGACGTTATTCATCGCCATGATCGACGCGGCAGCACGCGCGGCATTCATGACACCGGAATCGATATGCTGCGCGGCCAGCGCCGCGATTTTTGAAATCACTTCGGCATTGCCAGTCGCCATCGCCGTGGCCAGAAACGTGCCCCATTTTTGCCGGTCGTTCAGGATTTCTTCCGCCGCCAGTGTAGACAGGTTCAGGCGCAGGTCTTTGGCATAGTCGGGGATACGGTTTTGCAGGGTTTCGATACTCATGGACACACTCCGTCAAAAGATGAAAGGAAAACGGCAGGCGACGATCGCCGCCCGCCGTCACGCGATTTTTTTAAGCGGCTTTCAGGTCGATAACATCGCCGCCGACCGGACGGTTGCAGGGGCAAAGCTCATCCGTTTGCAGCGCATCGAGAATGCGCAGCGTTTCTTTCGGATTGCGCCCGACGTTCAGCGCATTGACGCTGACATGCTGGATAACATTGTGCGGATCGACGATCACCGTGGCGCGAAGCGCGACACCGGCATCATAGTCCCGCACACCCAGACCATCGACCAGAGTCCCGTTTGTGTCGGCAAACATCCACATATCGAGATTGTGCAGATCCTTGTGGTCGCGGCGCCATGCCAGTTTGCAGAATTCGTTATCGGTGCTGCCGCCGAGGACGATCGCGTCACGATCGGCAAAATCCTTGTTCAATTTGGCAAATTCGGCGATCTCGGTCGGGCAGACAAAAGTGAAGTCCTTCGGATAGAAGAAATACACTTTCCATTTTCCCGGAAAGCTTTCCTGCGTGACCGTTTCGAAAGCGGACTCGCCATTTTCTTCGTGTTTCATGAATTTCGGTTTTACCCCGGTGATGGAAAAATCCGGAAGCGTGTCGCCAATGCCGAGCATGTCGTTCTCCTGTAGAAAAGCAGTTAAAGGGAAGATGTAGAATGGTGCGCCGGAGCCAAAAAATCCAATTGGAATTTTCATGGACTTGTATAGATTTTATCTATACATATACGCGGAATTTTATAGGAAAAATCTATGGATAACCTGCCTGCTGCCCCGCCCCACCTGCCGTCATTGCGGCAATTGCAATATTTTGTGACGATTATGAAAACAAAATCCTTCAGCCGCGCCGCTGCTGCCTGCAACGTCACCCAGCCGACCTTGAGCAGCGGCCTGCGCGAACTCGAACTGCATCTGGGGGAAAAACTTTTTGAACGCACCAGCCGCGGCGTGACCCTGACCCGCGCCGGAATGGAACTGGCCCTCCCCGCGCAGGATATTCTGGCGCGGGCGGAAAAATTTATCGGCATGGCCCGCCATAACCGCGCGCCCATGACCGGCGGCCTGATGCTCGGGATCATTCCCACCATTGCGCCCTATATCCTGCCGCGCCTGTTGCCTGCGTTGCAGGCGACTTACCCTGACCTCGACCTGCAACTCCGCGAAGACCTGACCGGGCGCTTGCTCGGTGCGCTGGAACGACATGAAATGGATGTGGCCTTGATGGCCTTTCCCTTTGATACGCCGGGCGTCGAACAGATGATCCTGTGGTCGGAGCCGTTTCTGCTGGCGACTCCGGGGAACGGCCAAATGGACCCGCGCCCTCTGGCCCTTGCCGACCTGCCGCAACACAATATCATGCTGCTCGAAGACGGGCATTGCCTGCGCGACCACGCGCTGGCAGCCTGCCGCCTGCAACCCGCGGCACGGCGGAAAACCTTTGGTGCCACCAGCCTTGCGACCCTGATCCAGATGGTGCAACACGGTTACGGCGCGACCCTGCTGCCCGCCATGGCCATCAACACGGATCACCCGCCCGAGGGGATGAACCTGCAATGCTTTGCCAACCCGCAACCGGTCCGCCAGATCGGTCTGGCATGGCGAAAAGGCAGCGCACGGGAAAAAGAATTCAAAATCCTTGGTAAATTTATTGTCAAAACGCTCAAGTCCGGCTAGATACTCAGGGCATGACATACAAAGTTGCCGCATTTTACCGTTTTGTAAAACTGGATAACATCTCCGCCCTGCAGGCGGAGATCAAGGCATTTTGCGCCGCGCACGATATTTTCGGCACTATCCTTCTGGCATCGGAAGGGGTGAACGGCACGATCGCCGGAATGCCGGAACAGATCGATCAAACGGTCGATTTTCTTGACCGCGTCGTCGACCTGCGGCAGGGCGAAGTGAAATTTTCGACCGCGCAGGACAAGCCGTTCATGCGCCTGAAGGTACGTCCGAAAAAAGAGATCATCACCATGAAATGCCCCGCCGCCGACCCGACGGTCAGGACCGGCATCGCCGTGAGCGCGGAAGAATGGAACGACCTTATCAATGATCCGGAAGTGTTGTTGATCGACACGCGCAATGATTACGAAACCGGCATCGGCATCTTCGACGGTGCGGTCGATCCGCAAATTCGTCATTTCAGCCAGTTCCCCGATTTCGTCAAAAAACATCTCGACCCGGCGAAGCACAAAAAGGTGGCGATGTTTTGCACCGGGGGCATACGCTGTGAAAAGGCATCAAGCTATATGCTGAACGAGGGTTTCGAAACCGTCTATCAGCTCAAGGGCGGCATCCTCAAATATCTGGAAAATATCCCGCCGGAGCAGAGCAAATGGAACGGCGCCTGCTTTGTTTTCGATGGACGGCTCGCGCTCGAACACGGGCTTCAGGAATCGGAACTCTGTGATTCAATTCGCAAAAGCCGGGAATACCGGACACTGTAAACGAGACCTTAACGCTCTATCTCTATAATTTAATGAAAGGGGACCACAAAGATCCGGCGAACGGATTATGGAGGAGGTGCGGGCGTGTCGTTATTTTCCAAAGAGATCAAAACAAATCTGCTGGGGACGTTTGAGGTTGCGCTGTTCATGCGCGAGGGGCCGAATCGATTCGGCAATACGCGTGATGAGGCGTTCCGCTCCTTTTTGATCCCGACATTTTTATTTCCGGCCTCGGCGATGGCCTTCTTTCTGTCCGGCGCGCCGGAGAGTATCGGGGCGACGGAAAATACCCTGCTGATGTTGCTCAGCCTGCGCATCGTTTTTTTCTGGGCGTTGTTTTTTGGAACGGTGGCGTGGATATTGCGGCGTGTCGATCACATGAATCATTTCTACCGTTTTGTTGTCGCGGCAAACTGGGTAGCGATCCCGACGACCGTTATTTTCATGCCTGTGCTGTGGATGCTGGTCAGTGGTGCTTATAGCTGGGACCAACTCTATCCGTTCACGATGTTTCTGGTTTTCTACGGCTATGCGCTGATTGCCTACGCCGCCGTATATGCCCTGATTGTGCCGTGGGAATTTGCCATGTTTATCGCCATGATCTGTATGGTCATCAGTGACGGCACATTGAATTTAATGACCTGGATTGGCCGCGTTCTGGCCTGATGGCGATTTTTTCCACGACGACACCAGCGCCCGGTAATCGTCGCTCCTATGCCATTCCACGGCAGAAGATACGATTTCATCGAGCCGATAGCGTGGCGTCCACCCCAGTACGCGCGCGGCCTTTTCTGCGTTGGCGACCATAACCGCGACATCCCCCGGGCGGGCGGGCAAGGCCCGCACACGCAGCGTATCTTGGAAATAACCCTGCACCGTATCCAGAACCTGCCGCACGGAATGGCCTGAACCAGTGCCGAGATTGAAAATGTCGCTGGCACCCCCGCCCTGCAAATACGCAAGCGCCGCGATGTGAGCATCAGCCAGATCACAGACATGAATGTAATCACGAATGGCCGTCCCGTCAGGCGTGGGGTAATCGGTGCCGAATAGCGAAATATCCCCCTCATACCCAAGGGCGGAAAGAATCACGCGCGGGACAAGGTTGGTCTCCGGCCAATGCGCCTCGCCGATACCAATCCCGTCCGGTGCGGCCCCGGCGGCATTGAAATAGCGCAAGATAACGGAACCGAATGCGTCACCCCCGAGGGCCTTCAGTATATTTTCTGCATCGATTTTGCTCTGCCCGTAAGGGTTCGCCGGACGCAAGGGCATATCCTCGCTCACGCTGCCGTCTGCACCGGGGATACCGTAAACCGCAGCAGTGCTGGAAAAAATAACGTGCGGTACGCCACATTCCTTGACCGTTTCAAAAAGACGCGCCGTGCGGCACACATTGTTTTCCTGAAACGCTTCCGGTTCCCGCATCGACCACGCAACATCTGTGAAAGCGGCAAAATCCATCAGCGCCGATGGCTGGAAGGTTGCGCAAATCTCACGGATCAGATCGGCGTTGCCAATATTGCCCGCGACGAGCGGTCCCCATTTCACCGCCCACGCATGCCCCGCAGACAGGTCATCAATAACCACGGGCTTATACCCCGCAGCATGAAGCCGCCAGCACACATGCGACCCTATATAACCGGCGCCACCGGCGACAAGTACATTTTTCCTCTTCATTCCGGCACGCTATCGCCCCGCCCGGCCTGCGTCAATTGCAGCTTTTGATAAAGATCATGCACGACATTGGTAACGCGGGCAGAGGAAAAGTGCGTTACGACACGATTACGGCTTTTTTCGCCCATCTGTGCACAACATTCCGGGTCGGCGGCAAGGGTGCGGATCGCATCGGCCAGCGCCGCCGCATCCTCTTCCGGGACCAACAGACCGTTCACCCCGTCCTCCACGACATCCCTGCATCCGGGAACATCCGTTGCAATCAGGGGACGGGCGCAGGCGGCGGCTTCGAGCAGGGAGACCGGCAGCCCTTCCCCGCCGATGGTCGGTTGCAGAGCCAGATGCACCTGCGGCCAGATCGCGGACATGTCGGTTTGCTGGCCCTTCCAGATCACAGCGGGGTTTTCATCGCACCAGATTTTCATCTGGTCCGCCGTCCATGATTGCGGATTGCCCGGGTCCGGCATGCCGCAGACCCACAGGCGAACCGCTGCATTTTCTTCCTTGAGAATCGCGAAAGCGTCGCGGATCGTCTGCAACCCCTTCATGGCGATCAGGCGTCCGGCGAACATGCAAATAAAAGGCGGGGTCTGCGGCAAAGGCGAAGGCAGGAAACGCCCGGTATCGACGCCAGAACCGGGAATGACCATCGAACGGTCCGGGTGCGCCATTTTTCC
This sequence comes from uncultured Micavibrio sp., assembly GCA_964400125.1. Lineage (GTDB taxonomy): Bacteria > Pseudomonadota > Alphaproteobacteria > Micavibrionales > Micavibrionaceae > Micavibrio. Next base: position 22,779 of record CAYNSR010000010.1, read on the forward strand.
CTGACGCATCCGACGGCAATCATCTTCGTTTTCAAACAGGGTCCAGACGCGCGCGCACCCGGCAAATGCGCGAAATAAAGGAAAAAACACCGGACGTAATGCGCGCGCCAGCAAAATGTCGCCGTAGAACAACGTCCCAAGGCCGACAAACCCGTTCACGACGCACGGCACCCGCGCCAGCCAAGCGGCCACGGACCCGAAGAGGATCGGTTTCAGGGCGATATGATGAACGATGGCAGGCTTTTCATGTCGGTATATTGCCGCCAGCCGCGCTATCTGGACTATCGCGGTGAAAGGATTGCGGCTTTGCCGGTCAAAGGGGAAGTCAATCAGGCGCACGCCAAGCCCCTCGATCACCTCATGCTGGCCGCCCACGCGCGTTACAAGGGCGACATCAAATCCGGCCCTCTGCGCGGCACGCAGGGTCGGGATGCGGTGAAGCATGAAAAACCAGTCATCATTCACCACATAAATCAGCGTCCCCGTCATGCCCTATCGCTCCGATGCAGGAAAAACATAATCATCCTGCGCAGACGCGCCGGACGCATGTTCATATATATATGCAGGAACAAAAGCGCGATCCAGGCATAGGCCAGAATATATTCCGGCACACCGAGCAGCATGCCGCCGACACCGATCAGGCCAAGTAAAAAACCGATCGCCGTCATGATAGCGGTTGCCCGGGCAACCGGAATTCCGGCATTGACGAAATGGTGGTGGAAATGATTACGGTCGGGGGAGAACGGGTGACGCCCCTGCGACACGCGCCGGGCGAACTGGGCGCATGTATCCATGATCGGCAGGGCCAGAATCCACGCCACAGAAATCGGATCGATCACCGGATCGATGCCCCACCCCATCCGCATGCCGAACCAGGCGAGCGACAGGCCGAGCGCCATGCTGCCTGCATCGCCCAGAAAAATATTGGCCTTGCGGCGGAAGGGGCTGCGCATGTTGTAAACCAGAAACGCCGCCAGCGCCGCCATCATGATAGCAACGGGAAGCGCCAGAGCAGATCCGGCCAGAACAGCCGGAATGAGCATCCAGAACAACGCGACGAAGCTTTTCCCGCCAGCAAGCCCGTCCAGACCGTCGATCAGGTTGATGGCGTTGATAAGCAAGACCGTGGCGATCAATGAAAAAGGAATATGCATCCACCCGAGCCAGACCGTGCCGAAACCGAACAGGTCACCAAGCGACGCGGCCCGCGCCCCGCCGTAAACGATCAGTCCTGCGGCTGTAAACTGGGCAAGGAATTTCCAGCGCGGACGAATGGCATAGCGGTCATCCAGCGCCCCGGCAATCATAATCACAATAAGCGCCGCCCAGAATGTCCCGTAAACCTGTATGTCTGCACCGGCAGCCATGGTCATCAGGATAAAGACGGGAACGATCACCAACCCGCCGATCGGCGGTGTCGGACGGATATGATCCTTGCGCCCGCCCGGTTGATCAACGTACCCGAAACGCAACGCGAAATTCCGCGCCAGCGGCACAAGGCCCAGCACGACCAGAAAAGACAGAAAAGGAAAAATCAGCATTGGAAAAGACGCAGCCATGGCGACACTGTCGCATACTTCATGCGAAGAAAAAAGGCATGTGAATCAAGACAATGAATTATTCAACCTGACCTTCGGCGTCAGCCATCCTGCCGGCGATCACATCGAAAATATCCTGCAAGGACCCACCCGTCAGAAAGATCGCGGCAACGATCACCAATGAAACGCCCCCCGCAATCATGGCGTATTCAATCGCCGTGGCGGCACGTTCATCACGCACCCATTGCCGCAAACATATTTTCAGAACATAAAACATCAGATATCCAGTCTCCCCGATCCAGCTCTCCTCATTGTATCACATCCGCCCGTGCCGTGCTGCACGATCCAGAAAACGCTGCGGGGACAAGAGGTTAACGGTTTCACGCGGCAGAGAAAAGGCCGTTCCGCAGATCATATCCGCAATCAGATTCGCCCCGGCAAGGCTGGACACCATGCCGTGAGAACCATGCCCGGTGGTGATATATGATCCGGGGCTGTCCGGCACCGCCCCGATCACCGGGAAACGGTCCTGCGCGGCGTAACGCAACGCCGCGCGGGCCCCCGTGACCATGTCGCCACCCAGACCGAGTCCGGGGACAGAGGTTTCGAGCTGGCGCAGGATATCGTGCGTATCTTCCTCCCGGATATCGACATCATGCAACCATTTTTGAAATGTCGACCCGATAACATGCCCGCCATCATGGGCCGCGCCGATATATCCCCCATAACACAGATTCGTCCGCAATGCCGTGCTGGCATCACTGGCCCGGGTTGTAACAATCTGACCGCGCACGGTATGCAGGGGAATCCACGGGAAAAATTCCCTGACCCCGATGCCGTTGGCAAAAATGACTGTGTCGAATGCGCGCAACATATCCAACGTCGGTTTTGTCGACAGGCGTATCTCGATTCCTTCGGACCAACGCCCGCACAGATCGCGGGGAGATGCGTGGCCGGAATCGGGCAGGTGCAGAACGGCGCACGGAATCTTGACTCCAGCCAGATCGGAGGCGTCCTGCGCTTCCAGAATCTGCATATGCCCGGCAGGCCAGCCCCATGATTCCCGGCAGGCACCAAACCGCTTCGCTTTTTCAGCGTCCGTCAGAAGATGCAGGCTGCCGCAACGTTCCGCCGGAAGTCCGCGCGAGGCCAGAGCGAACCCGGCCATATAAAAATCAGCCTCGGCACTGCGCTGCGCGCTCAGGCGCGGGTTGAATATTCCGCGCGGGTTGCCTGACGCGCCGCTGGCAATTTCAGACGCGGCATCGAACAACACCGGCGAAAAACCGCGCGCACGCAAAACCCGGGCACAAGCCGTCCCCGCCAGCCCGGCCCCCAGTATAGCGATGCTGCGCGGAAGCGATGCCGGAGAAGACGATCCGCCCCCGGCGATAAAACGCGCCGTGACCATGTCGCGCTTGCGGCCATAGCCGGGCTTTTTTTCCACCGCGAATCCTGCCGCCGCCAGACCGCGCCGCACCACACCGGCCGCGGTAAAGGTTGCGACGCTGGCGCCGTCATTGCTCAGCCGCGCCATCTGGCCGAAGACATGTTCCGTCCACATTTGCGGATTTTTAGCCGGAGCAAACCCGTCAAGAAACCAGCAATCCACCCCCGCCGGGCAAATCACACGCGGCAGGGCCTGATTGACATCGTCAAAAATCAGGGTCAGCCGCACCCGGCCAAAATCGATCCGGTGCCAGCCGGGAATGCGCATGGGATAATGTTCCGCCAGCCGTTCCAGCCTGCCGCCAAATTCCGGCGACCAGTGCCGCAGCGCCTGCATGATCTCCGCCGCAGAAAGGGGGAATTTTTCAAAAGAGATGTAATCGAGGACGCAATCCCGGGCAGCCGATGAATCAAACAAGGTCCAGGCGGCAAGGAAATTCAGCCCCGTCCCGAATCCGGTCTCGGCAACGGTAAAATGCCGTCTCTGGCCCCACGATTCCGGCAAATTGTTGTTTTTAAGGAAAACATGGCGTGTTTCCGCCAGACCGTCATCCGGGGAGAAGTAGATATCGTCAAATTGCCGGGATCGCGGCGCATCCGTCATCGCAGTGATTGTTCCTCGCGCCGTTACCCTTGCATAACGGCAATGCACGGTCCAGAGGCCCATACGACAAAAAACAAAGCCCCTCTTGACCCGTCGCGGTGAAAACCAGACACTGTCGGGGTCTAACGCATTCATCCGGAGATTATTTTATGTCACATTGGTCCTGTCGCCGTTTCTTTGCCGCCCTGATCGCCGTTTGCGCCCTGTCTCAGCCCGCATTCGCACAGACCGAAACGCCCATCACCATCCATGTCGTTGCCGAAAGCGGAATGCCGCTCAACGACATTGCCGGAGAATCCCAGATTACGCTGCGTGACCGGACCAGTGGCGATGTTCTGGCCAGCGGAGAGACTTTTGCTGGAAAGTTCGACGTTTCCATCGATCTGGCACGCCCGACCCCCGCCACGATCGGCGTCACGGGGCCGCTCGCGAATATTGCTAATATGTCCCATGTCAGCCGAGACATTCTTCTGGTCCCGGGAAAGGATTACAGCGCCGGAGGCGGTATCAAAATGATCCTGCCGGGGATGCTGGTGCGCCTGCTGAGCCCGACACCGGATCAGAGCATGTCCGAAACAATGTCGGAAGACATTCTCGTCACAGCCTATGTCGTCGGTCTGGACGGACAGCCGGTCGCGGCCAAAACGCATGAGGTCGATGTGATCGTCTATAACGGTTCGGTTGCCATGGGCACTTCCCGGATGGTTGAAACCAAAGAACCGGGACGCTTTGCCACCAAGTTGAAATTCCCGCACAAAGGAATATATGGCATTGTCGTTACGGCCTATGACCCCGCCGGAAAGACCGCAGGCATGGATCAGAGCGTTTTCGTGGTAACCGCAGCCCCGGAAAAGAAACAATAACCATCGACACAGGTGCCCGAAAAAGATGAATACGCCGCCAAACCCGCTGCTGATGCTGTCATCCCTGCACAATATCGCCCCGGCATTCGACCAGATCACAGAGGACGACTATCTCCCCGCGCTCAACGCGGCCATAGAGGATGCGCGGAAAAATATCGACTTCATCAAATCAGACCCGCGCGAGCCGAATTTTGAAAACACGCTCGTCGCACTGGAAACGGCAAGTGAATTGCTGGATCAGGTGACAGGCGTTTTTTACAATCTTCTCTCTGCTGCCGGGACGGACGGCATGCAGGAACTGTCCCAGAAAATCGGTCCGATCAGCGCGAATTTTTCCAGCGACGTTTCGATGGACGAGGTCTTGTTCCGGAGGATTCGCACCGTATGGGAAAAACGCGACACGCTTGGTCTTGAGCTTGAACAAATGAAATTGCTGGATGAAACCTATCAGGGATTCGTCCGCAGCGGCGCGTTGCTCCCGCCGGAGAAAAAACAGCGTCTGCGCGAAATCAACGAACGTCTTTCGACGCTGGGGCCGGATTTTTCCAACAACGTCAAAAAATCCACCGAAGCGTTTTCCCTCTGGATCGAGGACAAGGCCGACCTGTCCGGCATTCCGGAGACCGCCTGCGCCATCGCCAGGGAAATGGCAGAACAGCGCGGGCAGCCTGGGAAATGGCTGTTTACGCTGGATGTGCCGAGTTATATCCCCGTCGTGCAATATGCCGACAAGCGCGAAATGCGGGAAAAAATCTGGCGCGCCTTCGCCAGCCGCGCATGGCACGATGAATATGACAACAGCGCGCTGGTTCTGGAACTGGTCCGCCTGAAGCATGAACGGGCAAGACTTCTAGGGTATCCGACTCATGCCGATTTCGTCATGGAAAAACGCATGGCGGAAAAACCGGAACAAGTGGCCCGGTTTCTTGAAAAACTGAAAGAGGCCTATAAACCAGCCGCGCTGAAAGACCTGAAGATGTTGCAGGATTTCGCCCGCGACCATGGCGGCCTGGAATCCCTGAAGCCGTGGGATGTGCCGTATTACAGTGAAAAGCTCAAGGAAAAGCTCTTCGCCTTTTCATCGGAGGAGCTGCGCCCGTTTTTCCCGCTGGATAAAGTTCTGGGCGGCGTGTTTGCCCATTTTACCCGATTGTTCAATGTAAAATTCGTTGAAAACACAGGCTATCCGGTCTGGCATCCGGATGTAGTGGCCTATGATGTCGTTGATGCCGACAACAATGCTTTCCTCGGGACGTTCTATGCCGATTTTTATCCCCGCACGGGGAAAAAGGACGGCGCGTGGATGACCAGCTTCCGCGATCAGGGCCTGTTCGCCGGGGAAATACGCCGACCGGTCATTGCCATTGTCTGCAATTTCACCAAACCGACAAAAGACCAGCCGTCGCTCCTGTCCTTCGACGAGGTCACCACGCTCTTCCACGAAATGGGACATGCCATGCACGGGATGTTGTCGCATGTGACCTACAAATCACTGGCCGGAACCAATGTTTTGTGGGATTTTGTCGAATTGCCGTCACAATTGCAGGAAAACTGGGCCTACAAGAAAGAAACGCTTGACCTTTTCGCCGCCCATTACCAGACCGGGGAAAAAATCCCCGGCGACCTCGTGCAAAAACTGAACGATGCCAGAAACTTCATGGTTGGCTGGGCCGGGCTGCGGCAGGTCAATTTCGGCATTCTCGACATGGCCTGGCACATGGTCGATCCCGCCACGATTGATGATGTAGCGGCCTTCGAAGACAAGATCTGCGCGGACACCACGTTGTTCCTGCGTCTGGCCGGGCCGAGTTCCGTTGCGTTCAGTCATTTATTCGCGGGTGGATATTCCGCCGGGTATTACAGTTACAAATGGGCCGAGGTGCTGGACGCCGACACGTTCGAATTGTTTGAAGAACGCGGCCTGTATGACCGGAAAACCGCCGATGAATACAAGGCGCATATCCTGTCGCAAGGCGGGCGGGAGCATCCGCGTGTCCTCTATACCCGCTTCCGTGGACGCGAACCCGACCCCGATGCGCTGCTGCGCCGTGAGGGGCTGATTTAAAAACGACCAGCTTCCTTCATAAAAAAAGAGGGCCTTCCGGTATCGCGGAAGGCCCTTTGTGCTGGTGTTGAGCGTGGGGGAATCTCAACAATTCTCTATTACCGTCTTTTTGCTTCGAACGATGCCGCAGGGGGTGGGGAAATGCGCCAAAATCGACCAGACCGGCAACAATCCTGCAACTTCATAAATACCAAAGCTGTGCTTAGTTTTTCCACAATCGCTCCGCCCTGTCAAGATATTTTATGAAAAAATACTTGCCTTTTTTTGCACTTTTTTTATTGCGCTTATCCACCGGACTACGTTAAATATTGCGGCGGGAACGAACATAAACTTTGGGAAAAACCAAGTACCATGTCGATTACAACTGCACAGATCCGCGGGGCGCGTGGAATTCTAAACTGGAGCCAGACCGATCTGGCCGAGCGCACTGGCATTTCTGCGACGTCCATCGGCAGTATCGAGAACGGTCAAAGCACCCCGCGCGCCAATACGCTTCAGGCGATTCAGAAGGCTTTTGAAAAGGCGGGCATAGAATTCCTTGGCCTTGACGGCGTCAGAATTGAAAGCCGTTACGTTCAAAGACTCTCCGGCGAAGAAGGATTCAGTGACTTTCTCGATGATGTCTATGAAACGGCGCTTGCAACGGGCACAAAAGAAAATCCGGTCGAAATTTTTCTTTCCAATGTGGTGCACAAAAACTGGGTCAGGCTGATGGGGCCGGAAAAATGGGAATATCACGCGCGCCGGATGACTGAAATAAAAGACATCATGGATGTCCGGATTATTGTCCGGGAAGGTGACTGGGATTTTCCTGCCGAGAGTTATTCGCGTTACAAATGGGTTCCTGTAGAAATTTTCAATGACAAATCTTTCTATTCATACCATGACCGACTGGCTTTCCTGAATTTCAAGGGCGATGACGTTGAAATCATGATTATCCGTCATGCTGACTTTGCAGAGGGCTACCGCAATCTTTTCCGCACCGCATGGGACCATGTTGCGATTTTTCCCCACCAGTCATCGGCTGCGAAAAACAAGATGGGGTAGAGTAGAAGGGGTTAAGAATGTCTGATTTATCACAAGTGCCGTCGAGCACGCAGGTCCCCCAGGAATATGTCTGGGACCGGCGCTACAGGACCGAAGGTCATATCTGGGGCGATGAACCCAGCATGACCGGGGAAACCGTGGTATCGATGCTCGACCCGCGCTCCCATGTCCTTGAGTTTGGATATGGTTACGGACGAGATCTGCAAGAAATTCTTCTGCATGGCCACAGTGTTTACGGCATTGAAAAATCAGACGAGGGTCATGCAGAAGCGCAAAAGGTTCTGAAGCCTTTTGTGGTATCCGGTCAGGCACAATTATTGCTGATTGGTGACTTTACCAAGGCATCGTTGCCGAAAGAGGGTTTTGATGCATTTTTCTCGCACAGAACCATCCACCTGCTCGGTAAAAACGGACTTGTCCGGGCGTTTAACGCTCTTGCCGCCCGTGTGGTAAAGCCCGGAGGTCTTTTGGTCGTCAGCGCCCGGAATCCTGACGACTTCAATCCCACCCAGATGGTCTGGAACAACGACGGTACAGCCCAGTATAAAGACGAACCTGAATTTAAAGACAGAATCGGTCAAAATCTCCGCTTCTGGGACGAAAAGCTTTTTACCGACACGTTTCAGAGCAATTTTGACATTATCGGGTTCAAACACGGGACCGAGATAGAATCGCAAAAAAACCCGGTTGATACACATTTTACCATGATGATTGCACGGCGAAAAACCACACCGTCTGCGCCCACCATCACACCCCCCGCCATCGCCCCTTAGGAAAAACATCGTTGATTTCCCGCCACGGTTTACAAACACCCTGTTTTTCATGAAAATACTAGGGTAACGGAAACGGGAAAATCATGACCAACGACCTCGACGGCAAATACCAGATCACCAGCACCAGCTCCTATCAGGGACCGCTGGAGATGCGCAGCGACGGGGTTACCGAAATCAGGAACGGCCAGACCAGCCGCCGCGACAAGGCCAACTGCCTGTGGACCAGCACGTTCCGGATTATCAGCGACACGGAAGTGGAAATGGTCTCCGTCGCCGATCCGACGGATGCCGATGAGGATTTTTCGTTGCTGCGCCCGGACGGATCGCCGTCACGCCAGCCCGTGACCTACACGAGCGTTTTAAAACTGATGCGCAAGGGCGATAAAATCCAGCTCTCCGGCCAGACTGAATATGGCGGCAATATCACCTTTATCACCATGCGCCGGAACGCATCGGCGTGAGCGCGCAGACTGTCATCTTCGTTGTGCCATCGCTGGAATCGGGTGGTGCCGAAAGGGTTCTTGTCGCGCTGATGAATAACATCGACCGTGAAAAATTTTTCCCCGTCCTGCTCAGCGTCCGGGGAAATGGGACGCTTTCCCCACTGATCGCAAGCGGCATACGCACGGTCATGCTCGATCATTCCGGGCCTCTGCCGCTGTGTTTTTTCCGGCTTCTGCGGGCCTTGTGCGCCGAAAAACCGGCGATGGTGGTTTCGACGGTCACGCCGATGAACTTTATTACGCTTCTGGCGAAACCCTTCCTTCCGCGCACAGGATTTATCGTGCGCGAAGCGACCATGCCGTCTTTTTTCATGAAAAAATTTTATCGTTACAAACCGGTCATCTGGATGATGTTCCAGCTCTACCGTCTGGCGGATGCAGTCATCTGTCCGGCGCGTGTGATGATGGACGAATTGCAAGCCATCTACCACCTCAAACGCAACCGGTTTTTCTGGCTGCCCAATCCGGTGAATGTCATGAAGATCCGGGCGGGCCTGACCAACCTGCCTGCACGCACGGCAGACAGGGAATTCGTTAGTGTCGGGCGGCTGGTGCCGGAGAAAGGGTATGACCGCCTGATTCCGGCCCTGAAAGATTTTAACCCTGGCGGCACATGGCATCTGACGCTGGTCGGTGAGGGACCGGAACGGGCGCGGCTGGAAGGGTTGATCGCGGCGTATGATCTGGGCCAAAACATCACGCTTGCCGGGTTCAGGGACGATCCATGGCCCATCGTTGCGGCGGCAGATCTGTTTTTATTGCCCTCGCGGCTGGAGGGTCTGCCGAATGTTGTTTTGGAATCTCTGGCCTGCGGCACGCCCGTGATTGCCATGAAAGAAGCCGGTGGAATCGCGGAAATCGCGGCAAGCGCGCAGCCGGGCGATATCAGGATCGTTGAGACAATCATGGAAATGGTTAGCACCATGGAACTGGCCCCCGTAAAAGAACCCGCCGCCGTCCGGTTGCCGGAGCTTTACACGCCGGAAACGATCAACCGGAGATTTGGATTATTTCTGGACAGGGTTGCAGGGAAGCAGCGTTTCGAGGATTTGTAAAATCGTCTCGAAGGTTTTTTCCGCGCCCGGCAGGGTCGGGTTGAATTCAACGATTTCAATCAGGTCAATCGCATGCGTCCGGACGATGCCGGACAGAACGGGGAGGATTTCATCAAGCATGAAGCCTCCCTCCACGGGCGTTCCGACAGCGGGAGCAATATCCGTGGACAAGCCGTCCAGATCAAGAGAAAGAATAATATGGTCGCAACGCGCCGCCAAATGCGTCACGGCTTCTTGCAACCATACCGACACGCCCTGCGCACGCAGATCTTCCATGGCCGGAAGCCGTATGCCGATATCCCTTGCGATGTCGTATTCGGCGGGATCGATCGAGCGCAGCCCCGCATAGACGATATTTTCCGGCGCAAGAACGCCACCTTCGATTCCAAACGCCTCCGCCGCGCCGTCCAGCCCCATCAATCCGGCAACGGGGACGCCGTGCAACGCCTTGCTGCAGGACGATTCCGGCGTATTGATATCCGGGTGCGCATCGACCCAGATCACCCCCAAAGTCGCATCGGGGCCATAGGCCGCCGCCGCACCGCTGATCGAACCGGCAGCCATGCTGTGATCGCCGCCAATGGTGACGACACGATTTCCCTGCCTCAGTTCCCCGGCCACATTTTGCGCCAGAGTCTGGCAATGCCATGCAACGATATCGCGCCGTTCCCGGGACCCGCGCGGCGGCAGATCCGCGTGCGCCACGCGGCCATAGGGACCGTTCCAGTGCGCTTCCGGACTGGCCGCCCACACAGATTCAATCCCGGCGGCGCGCAGGCGTTCCGTCAGGCCATGTTCCAGACAATAAAGCGGCCCATGCGCACATCCGGGCGCAGACGCCCCGGCACCGCAAACATAAGGGACAAGAGAAAAACAACCCATGGCGCAAAACTAGACGAAAAAGCCTCTGCCCTGCAAGCGGATAAAATCCGCCCGCCTTTTCAGGAAAAGGCCCGGCGCAGCAGTCCCGGCCATGTGCCCAGATCGTCCCATCCCGTTTCCACAGGCACCACAAGCGTTTTATCGGAACGTTCCATGATTGCCACATCGATTGACATGGACGGTGCATCGGCGAATTGCGGGCCGAGAAAGACGGCTTCCCTGTCCTGTTCTGCCGCAAGGACGGATTTTTGCACCGCACACAAAAGGCCGGGTTCAAAACGCCGCAGCTCCGCCAGCGCCGTTTCCGCCGAAACGAGGAACATGCCGCTGTTCCAGTCGCAGGTGCCGCTGCGGATCAGGGATCGGGCCACGGCATGCGGCGGTTTTTCAATGAAACGGTCGATGCGATAAATGCCGTCATGCACGACCGCGCCACGTCGGATATACCCGAAGCCGGATTCGGCGCGTGTCGGCGTCATGCCGAAAGACACCATCCACCCGTCACGCGCCAGCGGCACCGCACGGGCAACAGCGGACAGGAGCGCCTCCGGCGTTTGAACCCAGTGATCCGCAGGCAGGATCAGCATCAGGGACGAAGGTAAAACACTTGCCGCCGCCGCAAGCGCGGGGGCCGTATTGCGCCCGGCGGGCTCAAGGATCATCCCGCCAGCAGCAACGGAAACGGCAGACAGGTCCGCATATGCCCGTCCGGCCATCGCCCGGTTCAAAATCAGAATCGGTGCAGCGCAACCCCGCATGCGCAAAACGGTTTGTTGCAGCATCGTGCGCCGTCCGTTCACCTTGAGAAAAGGTTTTGGATTTCCGGCGCGGGACAAGGGGCGCAGACGCCTGCCGCTGCCGCCGCATAAAACAACCGGGGTGATGTCGCTCAAATTATCCTGCGGCACGAATCCCCCCTGTGTCGCAATACCAGCGATAGGTCGATTCCAGACCGTCGCGCAAGGCGACGGACGGGGACCAGCCCATGCCCCGGATGACCCCGCTATCCAGAACTTTACGCGGAACACCATCCGGCATGGATGAATCGAACAGGATCGTCCCGGCATAATCGGTAATCTCCGCCATGAGCGCGGCAAGATCGCGGATGTGCCATTCTTCCCCTGATCCGATATTGACGGGGTCGGGGCCGCTGTGATCGCGCAAGAGCATGACCAGACCGTCCGCAAGATCGTCCGCGTGCAGAAATTCCCGCAAGGGCTCCCCCGTTCCCCATAACGTGACGGAGGGCACATTTTCGAGTTTTGCCCGATGGAATTTCACCATCATGGCGGGAATGACATGCGACCGGACGGGATCGAAGCAATCGCCCGGCCCATACAGATTGCACGGCATGGCAGAAATAAAATCACACCCGTGTTGTGTCCGGTATGACTGGCAAAGCGTGATCCCCGCAATCTTGGCGACGGCATAGGCCGCGTTGGTCGGCTCCAGCGGACCGCTTAACAGGGATTCCGGGACAATCGGTTGCACCGCGTGACGCGGATAGATGCAAGATGAACCGAGAAACAACAATTTTTCTGTGCCGCACAGGGCGGCGGCATGAATGACATTGGCGGAAATCATCAGGTTGTCATACAAAAAATCCGCCGGGCGGGACGCATTCGCGCCAATTCCACCTACTGTGGCCGCCGCCAGCACGATCATATCCGGGCGCGCATGTTCGATCCATGCGGCGGTGGCCTGCTGGTCACGCAGGTCCAGCTCCCCGTGCGCGACGCACAACAATTCGCACCCCTCCGCGCCCAGACGGCGCATGACGGCGCTGCCGACGAGGCCGGTATGTCCGGCGACCCAGACCCGCCTATTCCGCAGCGTTGCGTTCATCCATCCCCCCTCCCCGTGCGGCATCAACCATACCGGCGACCAGATCACTGAAAGAGATTTGCGGCTCCCAGCCGAGAACAGAGGCCGCCTTGCCTGCATCGCCGATCAGGCAATGAATCTCCGCCGGGCGCATCAGGGCGGGATCGATTCTAACCAGAAGCTTTCCGGTTTTGGTGCAAACGCCACGTTCCGCGATTCCCTGCCCCTGCCAGACGATATCTATCCCGATATGCGCGAAGGCCGCCACGACAAAATCGCGTACGCTATGCGCCTTCCCGGTTGCAAGGACAAAATCATCGGGGGTTTCGTGCTGCATCATCATCCACATGCCGCGCACATAATCTTCCGCATGACCCCAGTCGCGCCGCGAATCGAGATTGCCAAGGGTCAGAACTTCACCACGCGCCACGGCACGGGCGATTTTTTGGGTGACGAATTCCTCCCCGCGCAAGGAGCTTTCATGGTTGAACAATATGCCGTTACAGGCAAAAACGCCGTGTGTCTGCCGATAAATGCGCGTCATCCAGTACGCATAGAGCTTCGCCGCCGCATAGGGGCTGCATGGCGCGAAAGGCGTAGCTTCATTTTGTGGCGCGGGCGCATTGCCGAACATTTCGGAGCTGGAGGCCTGATAGAACCGGGTTTTGTCCTGCAGGCCGAGAATACAGATGGCCTCGAGCAGGCGCAACGTCCCCAGCGCGTTGACATCGGCGGTGTGTTCCGGCACGGAAAAACTGACCGCAACATGGCTTTGCGCACCGAGATTGTAGATTTCATCAGGCTGGATGGATTGCAGCAAACGCAAAAGACTCCCGCTGTCACACAGATCGCCGTAATACAAGAAAAAATCGGGGTGATCGAGGACCGCGCCGCGCAGGCGTTCGCGATCATCCGTTGCCGCATAGGGACGCAGGCCATGAACGCTATAGTCTTTCCCCAGCAGGAACCGCGCCAGCAAGGCGCCGTCCTGACCGGTGATGCCGATGATTAATGCGGTTTTGCGGCCCATATTGCCTTGTCCTGTTCACGCAAGGATACCGGGGCACAGATATGCCGCAACCTGCCGTAAAAAGCGAATATTTTCTTGGAAAGCCCTTATTCTGCGGCATCCGGCACCCGTACCGGGGCATCTCTGGGACGGCGGAACGGCCAGAGGAGCTGTTCGACGAACCGGGCGGGCATAGCCTCGGCAATGCCGATATCGGCGGGCGGGCGGCGGGCGGGATTGATGTAGGTGCCGAAAACCATGTCCCAAAGCATAACATTTTCACCGTAGTTTTTATTGCCCTCACGCAGATCACGGCTATGGTGCCAGCGATGCAGCCCGGGCGTATTGAACACCCGCGAGATCGGACCAAAACGCATCTCGACATTGCAATGGGTCAAAATGCCGATAAAGGCGGTGATCGCCGAAAGCCATGTAACCACCTCCATCGGCGCACCGAGAGATACCAAAACGATCATGCCGGGAACGATGCTTTTTAAGGAATCGATAAAATGGAACCGCCCGGTATTAACCACCCATAATTTGGTCACGCTGTGGTGTATGGCATGAAAGCGCCAGAGCGGCAGCCATTCATGCGCCAGACGATGCGCCCAGTACAAAACGAATTCGGATACATAGACAGCGAAAATCACCTGTAGCCAGAGCGGCCACGCGCGCGGCCAGATGCCGTGACCGGGTTCGGAAACCGGCGTCACATAACCGGCCAGACCGATCGCGGCGCTGAAGACAATCAGGGTCTGGACGGTGCCCTTGCTGAGCAGCGTATGGGCGATATTGGCCGGGGTCTGCCCGTCTGATTCCAGCCAGATGCGCTCATGCGGCATCACCCGTTCCAGAATCAGGAGGATCGCCGCCAGAGAAAAATAGGTCAGGTTGAAGGTCAGAACCGGCTTGCCGATGCTGTAGCCATACGCCGTAGCGGCAAGGCACGCCGAAAGCAGCAAGGGCCAGGCCAGCCAGGAGACCGTGATGCGCATTGCGTGAGGGATCATGATTGCTTTTTCCTTGTTCCGGTGCTGAAATTACCCCACCGACCCCGAAAGAGAAAGAAAAACCTGATGATCTTCCTGACAAAAGTGGCGATTTCAGCCTGCGTGATCGCCTTTTCCGCATGGTTATCGGGGAAAAAACCGGAACTGGCCGGGTTTATTATTGCCCTGCCGCTGGCAACACTGCTGGTTTTGCCCTTTTCCTATCTTGAATATCAAGACCCCGCCGCCAGTGTCCGATTTGCAAAAAGCATCGCCGCCGCCGTCCCGTTGTCGCTGCTGTTCTTCGTGCCTTTTTTCATGGCGGAGAAACTGGAATGGAGCTTCTGGGCGCTCTATGCCTCCGGCATTGCCTTGCTCGTCTGCGGTTACTTTATCCACCGTGCGGTTATGGGGATTCTATAATCGCCATCGGGGCATGATGATGCGCATCACCGCGGTGATCGTGCAAAAAGACGATCAGTCCGATATTCATGATGAATATCCCCGTCGCCAGCCACAACAATTTCCGCGCCCGCGCCTTTTTCGGATCGCAAGGCGCATGATGGCAACCCGTGTCGTGACAATCAACATGGTCGGCATGAAGCTGGAGTCCCCAGCCCAAACACAAAATCGCCAGAGAGAAGACAATCAGGGGAATTTCGTAATGGGCCAGAACATCATGCAGTGCATTGTAGCCGGGCAGCAACGTCGAAAACGTGCCGAGCCCGGTCAAAACCCCGAGAATCGCCATCAACATCGGGATGCCGCAACAAAAAACATGGCTGAACGCACTGAACAGCGCCACCCAGCCGACCACATGATGAACTCTATGCCTTTGATCTGACACGAAATTTCCTCTTTCGGACGATTTTACGCCCTCACTCTAATGGTCAAGATTATGATAAACAAGAAAAATCGGGGCCGGGTAATCAGCTATATTTGGCAATCGCTGCGGCAACCGTCTTTTTCAGTTCATCCGCCAGCGGGTGTTCCTGGCTTTTCAAATTCTGGTTATAGGCCACCTGCATCACATCCACATGGGCCTGAACGATGATGATCTGTTCCTTCTGGCTCAGATCGATATCCAGAATGTAATCGCGCAAGGATTCGCCAAAATATTCCATCAGGTCGAAACCGAACGTTCCGGCCAGATCCTTGATCTGGTTTGCGATGTTCGAAATCTCTCGGGCGTTGTCCCCGCGCGCATCAAACGACATGACCTTGGTCGTATCCCAAAGACTGTCAAGCGCGGCGAGCGATTTTTTGATTTCCGCAGGATAGCGTTCCGACATTTTCTGTATTACCGCATTGGCCCTGTCGACCGCGTTCGGGTCGAGCTTGCCGGGGCCGCCCTTCGCCGAACCGCCAGCCTTGATTTTCAGGCGATTGATGCGGTTGTAAATTTCCACCTTCGGTTTTTCATCGCTCATTTTTTTGCTCCGATGACAAGAATTAAAGTTGTTCCGTATGGGTTATGACCTGTTCCGGCGCAATCTTGCGGCGTTCAACAGTCACTGTCTTTTGCTGGCGGCGGCGATCGGGGCCGAAAAATCCTATCGTTTTTACAAAAGGTCGCGGATGATCGATCACGGACAGAATCCGCGAGGCCAGCTTTTCGCCGGACACCGGCTTGACCAGAGATTCATTCGCCCCGTGATCGCGCGCCGCAATCACAACATCCTCGCTAGTGAATGCGCTCACCAGAATGATCGGCGTGAAACGCACCTGATCGCTTTTATGATTGCGCACCCAGTCAATCAGTTCGATCCCCGACCCGTCCATCATCATCCAGTCCACAAGAATCATGTCGATAGGCTTGATGCCGGCATTTCGTGCCTGGGCCTGGGTGATTTGCAGCAATTCGATGGCTTCACGACCACTGCTGCAAACCATGGTGTTCCCGACGCCGAAGGAACGCAGCATGGAGCTTACCAAGCCTTGCATAAAATCGTAATCGTCGGCAAGAAGAACCGTAAAGTTCTTCAGGGAATAGATCGTTTCGGATCGTTGCCTGAGTGCTTCTTGCATGGCCTAATAAAAAATCGGGGTGGACGAAACCATCGGGCTATCTTACCTTCGGCCAACAGAATTGCAATCGAATCAAAAGGAATACGCATGTCTGACAAACCCGTTATTGCCGCACGCGAACCGGTATCGGTTCAGTTGATTGGGGGAAAACGCTATTTCTTCTGCACCTGCGGGCAATCTGCCAAGCAGCCTTTTTGCGATGGCTCCCACACCGGAACCGCATTCACTCCACATGCATTCGTCGCTGAAACGGACGAGGAGGTCTGGTTGTGCCAGTGCAAGCAAACCGGAAACCGCCCTTTTTGCGACGGCAGCCACAAAACCCTGACAGAATAGTTCCTTAAAATAATGACTGAATTTAAATGCAGGGCACCCTCAAGGGTATGGGCAATCTTTAGCTATAATCCCTGTTATGCCGTGCTTCCAGCGCTGCGATAATCGCGGCGGCCTTGGTGTCGTCGAGGTATTCGTTGCCCATGGCGAAGGAATACATCCGCGCACCATTGGCCAGAAACGCGGATATCCCGTTTGTTCCCGCCCCGATAATCATCGGGTTCGACGCATCTGCGGTCGTGGCGTTGTAGGTCAGACCGTAGGTCGTACCTGCGCCGTGAATCCACATCCTGACCTGATCTGTGGGCTGGTTGTAGGATGCGATAAACAGAAGATCACCTGTAAGGCCCGTTTGTGAAGACGTCCGGCTCACCGTTAACGTATCTCCGCGCTGACCAAGAAGCAGCCCCTCGGTTGATCCGTGCTGCATGAGCGACCCCACATTCGACGAGGTTTGTCGCGTATCGTAAAGACATTGGCCATTTCCAAGAACACCGAAAAACCCAACCGCAACCCAGAAAGTCTGCGTTCCAGTCGTCTTATTCAGGGCGTTTATGAAGGGCGTATTTGTCCCGGATTTCAGGCTAAAATAATCTCCACCGTCGAACGCCCAGTAGGCCGCAGGATCGCCCGGTGTGCCAGTGAAGGTGGGATAGGTCGTAAGGCCGGCGAATCCTCCAAGCTCAAAATCATAATCCGTCTGCGCACTGCCATCCGCCGGGGCCGGGACGAGGTTCGCCCATGTCGTGCCTGTGCCGGGATAGGAAGCCGCAATCGTGGCGTCTAGGTCAAACACCGTGGAAGGGAGTATCTGGTCCAGAGATACCGGGCCGGAACTGACCCGGAACGAGGGGAAACGCATTTTGGTCAGCATGACCGGTTCTCCTTGAACAAATTTCATCAATGAGAACATATCATGAACAAGTAGTGAAAATCAAGAATTTATTCCTAATTTATGTTTAAAGGCTGCGCGCGGGTCAATTTGGGCGTGGGGGCTCCCGGTGCGACGGGCGCAAGGGAAACATTTTTTCCCGGAAAATTTGCAGTGCAGGCCTTGGTATCGGCACAGTGTTTCTGGTATTCTTGAAAATGTAGAGTATCATCATCTGCGGGTGACAATTCTGTTGCCTGCGGGTCTTTCTTTTACCTTTTCTTCGGGGCAGATCTTTGGCCGATCAAAAACCACAAACAGGGTCCGAGAACGCGGTAGGCTGGTTTATTCTCGGCTGCGTCTTTATCGCGCTGTTCGCGTTGTTCTGGTATTTCAACGAGTTCAAGGTGAAGAGCGCCGTGCGCTGGGTACGCTGGGCCGAAATGTGGGCCATAAGCTGGGTTCTCGACGATGACTATACCATTGTGTTCGAAGGTCAGGATGTCCATTTCGACACATGGCTGGACGGCATTCCGGATATTCCGGCCAATCGGCTCGACGACCGCACCATGGCGGTGATCGGCGCGCTGGCGATGCAGCCGGTCAAACTGCCGCTGGCCATTCTCATCGGGTTGATGGGGCTGTGGTGCATGAATTTCGGACCCGGAACGCATAACCGGCGCAAGCTTAATCTCGACGGGCTGATCCGGCATCAGGCGAAGGTATTCCCGGTGATTTCGCCGTTCGTCAAATTCAACCCATCGACACAGCCGCCCCGCCCGCCTGGCGCACCGGTTCCTGCGGAATTGCCGGCCTTCGCCGAAGCTCTCGGCCCGGAGGAATGGCTGGCCTATAACTCCATTCCTTTCCCGGACGGGAAGATCGACCGATCGGCCGCCTATCTGGCCTTTGCCAGACAGCTCGGGCCACGCTGGCAGGGATGGGAAAAACTTCCCCCCTACAAGCAGATTTTGCTGGCCACGATGTGCCTGCGCGCAGCACGCAAGCGTATTCCGTCCGACGATATGCTCGGCGCGCTTGCCAATTGCTGGAGTTTTGAAAAGGGGCTTATCATCCCACCCAAACTTCTGCGCGAGGCGCGCGCGGTTCTCAAAAACAAGGACCTCTCCGGGCCAACCCTGCGCAAGGCCAGCCAGCACGCATTCCAGACGACCGCCATGATGCGGGCGCTGGCGACGGCGCGCGAGGAAGGCGGCGTTATGGCCCCGGCGACATTTGTCTGGTTGCGGGCTTATGACCGCATTTTGTGGTATCCGCTGAACAATCTCGGGCGGCAGGCCTTCCATATGGAGGCTTTCGGGGCCATGGCGCACTACAAGGCCGAAAAACTGACCCAGCGGCCCATCCCCCGCCCCAAGGTGGAAACCGCCATCGACAGCATCGAATCCTATATGAATTCCGACAGGGCCCGCCCGATCCCGCAGCTTGACTACAGGGGCAGCAAAAAACGCGGCATAAAGAAGCCGAAAAAATCCGGAATAAAGAAACCCAAAGCCGCATGAAGGACCAATCCAGCATGAAACGCATGATCGAAAACATCACCGGAAATTACAGCGCCAGCGCCAGCGTCGTTGACGGCACGTTGATCATCTCCCTGCCCGACGCCATCAACCCGGTCGTCTGGCGGCTGGAACTGGGGCAGGCCCGCGCCTCGGCGATGGAGATCCGCACTCAGGAAAACAACGTCTTCACGCTGACGCTGAAAACACCGCGCAATGATGTGAACGATATTGCCTCGTTTTCCAGCAAGGCCCGCGCTCTGGGTGCATTGATGGCAATCAGCCATGCCATGGAACGGGCGCACGAC
Source organism: uncultured Micavibrio sp. (assembly GCA_964400125.1). Classification (GTDB taxonomy): domain Bacteria; phylum Pseudomonadota; class Alphaproteobacteria; order Micavibrionales; family Micavibrionaceae; genus Micavibrio. The sequence goes on from CAYNSR010000010.1 coordinate 42,440, forward strand.
CAGATTCGTCCGGCGGCGGCCAACGACGTTTCTACCGCACCATCCGGCGGCAATACCCTGCCCGTTCCGGTGCGCACCGTTTCTACCAGAAAAAAAACCACCCGGGGGAAAGGCGTTCTCGCCGGTCTGGTCGCGATCATCCTGATTTTCGTCCTTTTGGGGGCGCTGGCGAATATCGCGCCGATGCCTTCTTCGACGATGCGTCATGCAAAACCGGCTGCGGGGACGTCATCCGGGGCGGCACAGACAGGTGTGCCGATGTCTGCCGACGATTTCCTGAAAAACCGCTGATGTATTGGAGCAGGTTGCCACATGGCCCTTGATACCAGAAAATACGAACGAAAACACTCCGACCTGCTGCGCGACACACGCCCGTTCGAGCAGCGCGTCAAGGAATGGCTGAAGACGCCAACCAATTCCGCAACGGTTTTCATCGTCAGCGCGGTCGGCATCTACATGTTCGACGGTTTCACCAACTGGGCCGATCTGGTCATCATCATCCTGCTGATTTATTTCTACGCCCTGACGAAATCAGACCGCACCCTTGCCTTCAAACTCCCCCTCGGCAGCAAATTTGTTGATAAAAACAACAAGGGCGGCGGGCGCTCCGGCAAGGCTGAGGGGATTTTGTTTCTGGGGAATGTCGACAAGACCAATGAAGAAGTCTGGTTCACCAACAGCGATGCGAGAACCCATGTCCTGTATCTCGGAACGACCGGTTCGGGGAAAACCGAAGGGCTGAAATCGATGGTTTGCAATGCGCTGACCTGGGGGTCCGGTTTCGTCTATATCGACGGCAAGGCCGATACGGATTTGTGGTCGTCCCTGTCGTCTTTGGTGCGGCGCTTTGGCCGCGATGACGATTTGCTGGTCCTGAACTACATGACCGGAAATTCGGACAAACGCTCACCTTCGAACACGATGAACCCGTTCAGCTCCGGTTCGGCTTCTTACCTCACCAACATGCTGGTGAGCCTGATGCCAGAGGCCGAAGGCGACAACGCCATGTGGAAAGAACGGGCCGTTTCCCTGATCGGGTCCTTGATGCCTGCCCTGACATGGAAGCGCGACAATCAGGACATTCCGACCTCGGTCAGCACCATCCGTGAATATCTGGCGCTCAACAATGTCATTCGCCTGTCGCGGGACCAAGCCCTACCCGAAAAAATTCGCGGGTCCATTCGCGGCTATCTCGACACCCTGCCGGGCTATGTCGATGCGGCATTCGATGACACCGGACGCGAAAAACCCGCCGGGCCGGATACGCAGATGATCGACACCACGACGCCGCGTCAGCAACACGGTTATCTGGCGATGCAGTTCACCCGGTCGCTGCAATCGCTCGGCGATGATTATGGCTACATCTTCGACTCGCAGGCCGCCGATGTTGAAATGGTCGATTGCGTACTGAACCGCCGCATTCTGGTGGTCCTGATTCCGGCGCTGGAAAAATCCAGCGACGAAACCGCGAACCTCGGTAAAATCGTCGCCGCGACCATCAAGGGGATGATGGGCTCCACGCTGGGGTCGACCGTCGAAGGCGAAGCGGCCAGCGTCATCGAAAACAAACCGACCCATTCCTCCACCCCGTTTATGTGCGTGTTCGACGAGGTCGGTTACTACACCGCATCGGGCATGGCGGTCATGGCGGCGCAGGCGCGTTCGCTCGGGTTCTGCCTGATTTATTCGGCGCAGGATTTGCCCGCGCTGGAAAAGCGCGTCAAGGAAGAGGCGCGTTCCATCACGGCCAACTGTAACATCAAAATCTTCGGCAAGCTGGAAGACCCGACCCAGACCAAGGATTTCTTTGAAAAAACCGTGGGTTCATCGATGGTGATGGAAGCTTCAGGCTTTCAGCTTTCCGGCGACCGCCAGACCGGATCATATTACGACACCAAGCAGGCGGGTCTGCAAATTCGCGCCCGCGCCAGCTATGACGGGCTGCGCGCCTTCAAGGAAGGGCAGGCCGTGATTGCCTTCGGCCCGATGGTCGTCGATACGATGATTTTTTACTGCAACCCCGGATTTGCCAAGGCGATGCGCGTGACGCGCTATATTTCCCTGCCGCCGCCGGATGAAAACCTGCTTTCCGCCGCGCCGCAGATTACCAAGCTGCGCGACCTGATGGTTCATAAAACATGGACCGCGGCCAAGGCCGATGTCCGCACCGAAACCCCGGCGGAAATCACCGCCCTGCTGAACGGGTTTACGGAAGGGCAGCAGGCCGGGCGCAACGGTTCGGAATCGGGGATGATCGCCGTCGCCGCTGTCTTTGGCCTGAGCAATCCGCTCGTACGTTCCGGTCTGGGCGGCGGCACGGCGGCTCAGCCGGGAAGCGCGCCCGCGCAGCCGCAAATCACCGCAGCCCCGCCGATCGGCCAACCGATCCCCGGCGGTGCAATTCCGGGATTTGGCAAACCGGCAGAAACCGCCATGGCCCCGGCTGCCGCGTCCGGCGGCGGCAACCCGATGGGATTCTTCGGCAAGAAAGACGACAACGCAGCGCCCACCCCGGGAATCGAACGCCCGGTGAGCTGGGATGAACTGGCGCAGGCCGGAGAAAAAATGCCGCCTTTGCCGCCCGCACCGGCGGTCAAACCGGTTACACTGGATGAGGAAACAAGGGCACTTCTCCGTCAGGCCGGTGAAAACACCCGCAAGGCCCTGTTCGATGACAAGGAGTAACCGATGAACCGTTCCGGGCCACCGGACCGCCGGGACATGCAACGCGGCAGCGCCTTGTTTATGATCCTGATGGCGGTTGCCCTGTTTGCGGCGCTGGCCTTCACCTTCAGCCGCGGCTTGCAGCAGGGCAGCGAAAACCTGAGCGAACGGCAGGCCGACCTTGCCGCCACGGATATTTTAGGGTTTGCATCAAAGGCGGAGCGCACGACAGGGTCCATGTTGCAGGTACGCGGCAGATCGGAAGTGGACCTGAATTTCGAAGGGCTGGACGGAATCTATACCAATACATATTGCAGCGCCGAGGCTTGCAAGTTTTTTTCGTCATCGGGTGGCGGCGTCATACCAGTCTATCCGATGAAGCGCTGGCTTGACCCGGCACAGAATAGCGAATCCTATTACGGATCGTGGTATGTCACCGCCCGGTTTTGTGTACAAGATGTCGGGCCGTCCAGTTCCTGCACCGGGAGCGACGGAACGGATCTTCTCCTGATCCTTCCCTATCTGCAAAAACGCCTGTGCGAGAAGCTGAACATGAAACTGGGGATCGACTCTCCCGTCCCGGTAATTGCCGCCCCCGGGTCCATTGACGCCGGAGGAAAATTCAACGGCAGCTTCAATCCCGGGAGTCAGGTCGTGTGGAACGATGCCGCGCTCAATGGCCGCAGTGTCGGTTGTTTTTTCGACAGCAGCCTCAGCACACATCATTTTTATCAAGTGTTGATTCCGCGCTGATTACATGCGCTCCGGAATATCGATTCCCAAAAGGCCGAGCAGCAAATCCAGTTGCGCCAGAACGGCGGCACTCAGGGCCAGACGGCTGGCCCGCAGATGCGCATCGGTTTCCGACAGGATGTGGCAATTGCCGTAGAACGAACTAAAGGCATTGGCCAGACGATAGGCATAGTCGCACAGGATATGCGGCATGTAATTTTTCAGCGCCCCTTCGATAACCTCGGGCAGCTCGGTCAGCAGCAGGGCCAAGGGCCGATCCTGATCCTGCAAATGCAAGGCAGCCCCGGCATCCACCGCCCCCGCCTTGCGCAGCAACGATTTAATCCGCACGGCCTGATAGAGCAGATAAGGGCCGGTCTTGCCTTCGAAGGACGTCATGCGGTCGAGATCGAAAATATAATCGGATGAGCGCTGGTTCTGGAGGTCGGCGAATTTAATCGCGGCAACGCCGACCATATGCGCAATCCCGGCCATTTCCGCCGCGCTGGCGTCCTGCGCCAGATTGACGTCCTTCATGACCTCCAGCGCTTTCGATGTCGCGGATTCAATCAGGTCTTCAAGACGCAATACGCCGCCCGCGCGGGTTTTGAACGGCTTCCCGTCTGTGCCGTTCATGGTCCCGTTCCCGGCATGGATCAATTCCACCTCCGGCGGGACGATTCCGGTCTTGTAGGCCGCCCGGAAAACCTGTTCAAAGTGCAGGGCCTGACGTTGGTCGACGACATAAATCACTTTCGCCGGGCGCGGGTTCATGCGCATCCGGTCCAGCAACGTCGCCAGATCGGTCGTGCCATACATGACCGCACCATCGCTTTTATACAGGATCAGCGGCGGAAATTCTTTCTGGTCGTCGTTTTTTGCCACCGGAATGACCGTTGCTCCATCATCCACAACGGCATGCCCCCTGGCGACCAGATCCTGCGCCATCGGCGCAATCAGATCATGCACCGTCGATTCGCCATTCCACAAATCGAAATGGACGTTCAGCTTCGCATAGTTTTCCTTCATGCTGGCGACGGACACATCGACGATGTGTTTCCACAAGGCCCGGTAACCCGTACGACCTTCCTGCAATGCAACGGTGGCGATCCGGGCGGTTTCGCGGCGCGATTCGTCATCCTTGCAGGCCTGTGCCGCGGAAGGGTAGACCTGTTCCAGATCGGCCAGCGTAAACGGTGATTCCGCCGGATACGGTCCCGTGAACAGAGGGTCGAAATACAACCATTCCGGATGACGCAGGGCGAATTCACTGATGACCATGCCGATCTGTGTGCCCCAGTCGCCCATATGCACATCGCCGATCGTGTGATACCCCGCGAATTTCAATGTCCGGCGCAAGGCCTCGCCGATAATGGCGGTGCGCAGATGCCCCACATGCATGGCCTTGGCGACGTTGGGCCCGCCGTAATCCAGAACGATTGTTTCGCCTTGCGCCAGCGGCGCAACACCCTGCCGCGCATCCGTTATCATGGCGTGAAGATGATTCGCCAGAAACGAATCGGTGACATTGATATTGATAAAACCCGGCCCCGCCACTTCAACCCGGGCAAACGCGGGATTGTCCAGCAAACGCGCCACGACGGCATCTGCCACCGCGCGAGGATTTTTCCCCGCTACTCTGGCGGCAGCCATCGCGCCGTTGCATTGAAACTGTGCCAGATCGGGACGATCCGAAATGCGCATCTGCCCGTATTCGGCGGGCAGGCCCTCCGCCGCAAAGGCGATACCTGCGATATCGGTCAATATCTGAAGCAAGGACGTCATTTTCCGGAGGAAACTTTCTGTTCAAGATACACAAGCGCCTGCGGCGAAACCCCGGCCAGCGGCAGGACGATATATTCCGCCTTCGGCCCGAACAGCAACCAGAAATCCGGTCGCTTTAAAATCCCGGTTAAAAAAGACCACGGCAAGGCGGATGTCCCGAGGGAAGATGTGACTTCAAAACCGTCCTCCCCCAGCGCCATCGTGACGGCGGGGTCGTTCATCTGGCGGAAACGCAGCAACTTCAAACGCCTGTTCGCCCAATAGGCCAGAACGACAAACAACGCAACTGCGCCCAAAACGCCCAACAACACCCAGCGCAACCAGACTATATCCGTCATCAGCCATGTCGGCAAAATCAGCAACAAGGCCGCCAGCCACAGATGACCAAACCCCTTGCATATCAGACGATGCCAGACAAACGCGCGCACACCCTTTTTCAGGATTTCAGCATCATACACGACCCGTATGGAATGTTCCGCCATGGCATTTTCCGCTTTCTAAACGTCGAGATTGGAAACTTTCAGCGCGTTGTTCTGGATGAAGTCGCGTCGCGGCTCCACCACATCGCCCATCAGGGTCGAGAAAATATCATCCGCCTTGATGGCGTCTTCCAGCCTGACCTGCAACAGGGTGCGCACGGCCGGGTCGAGCGTAGTTTCCCACAATTGTTCCGGATTCATTTCCCCGAGACCCTTGTAGCGCTGGATCTGCAAACCGCGACGGCCATAATCCTGAATCGCCTGATACAGGCTCATCGGGCCGCTGATCGGCTCTATTTCCTTCGTGCCGTCCTTGCTGATGAGCTTTCCGGGATGTTCAAAATTATCCTTCAGCCAATCGACCGCGCCGTGCAGGCGATGCGCATCTGTGCTGCGGATCTGGTCGGGCAGGATACGCACCCGTTCCGTCACACCGCGCATGGTGCGGTTGATGGCGTAGCCGCCAACGGGGGTAAAATCGACGGACCAGCCCTTTTCCTTGAGCGACGATGCGGCATTGAGCCGCGCCGCCAGCATGGCGCTGAGCTTTCCGGCCAGTTCCGGGCTTTCAAAAATCGCCTCGTCAAAGGCCCCGATGATCGCCGCCTGTTCGACGACGAATTTATTGTTGATCCGCTGCGTCAACGCATTGACCGACGACCGCAGATAACGCACCCGAATCAGCATGTCGCGCAGATCCTCCCCGGACCGGGCCGAACCCTTGTTGTCGCTGAGCATGACATCGGGCAGGGAAACATCGATCAGGTAATCTTCCAGAGACAGTTCGTTTTTCAGGTACATCTCACCGGCATTGCCGCGCTTGACCTTGAACAACGGCGGCTGGGCGATATACATGTAGCCACGGGTAATCAGCTCCGGCATATGGCGGTAAAAAAACGTCAGCAGCAATGTGCGGATATGCGACCCGTCAACATCAGCGTCAGTCATGATAACAATCTTGTGGTAACGCACCTTGTCGATGGAAAATTCGTCCTTGATTCCGGCACCGAGCGCGGTAATCAACGTTCCGAGTTCGTTATTGGCAAGAATTTTGTCGAAACGCGCACGCTCAACGTTCAGAATTTTACCGCGCAGCGGCATGATGGCCTGATTGCGGCGATCACGCGCCTGCTTGGCCGAACCACCGGCGGAATCGCCTTCGACAATGAAAATTTCTGATTTTGCCGGATCACGCTCCTGACAATCGGCCAGTTTTCCGGGCAGGGTCGATATATCCATGACCCCCTTGCGGCGGGTCAGGTCGCGGGCGCGGCGGGCGGCTTCGCGCGCGGAGGCGGCTTCGGCCATTTTGGCGACGATTTTTCTGGCTTCCGCCGGGTTTTCGCCCAGCCATGTATGCAGATATTCGCCAACAATGCTTTCTACCACCGGACGCACTTCCGACGACACCAGCTTGTCCTTGGTCTGGGAAGAAAATTTCGGGTCAGGCACCTTGACCGACAAAACGCAAGTCAGACCTTCGCGCATATCTTCGCCGGTGATTTTCAGGTCCTTGTTTTTCTTCATCAACCCTTCTTCGTCGGCATATTTCATCAATACGCGCGTCAACGCATTGCGAAAGGCCTGAAGGTGGGTCCCGCCATCGCGCTGCGGGATGTTGTTGGTGAAGCACAGCATGGTTTCATGGTAGGCATCGGTCCATTCCATCGCCACTTCGACGGTGATATATTCCTGCGTCGCCATCATGTGGACGGGCTTTTTAATCATCGCGACCTTGCTGCGGTCCAGATAGGCCACAAAACTTTCAATGCCGCCTTCGAAGAAAAATTCGACGAAGCGGGGTTCTTCCCCGCGATCGTCCTGCAGGGTGATCCGTACGCCGGAATTCAGGAAAGCCAACTCCCGCAGGCGATCTTCCAGTGTGGTGAAATCAAAATCCGTCATCGTGAAGGTTTTTGAAGACGGCATGAAAGTGATTTCCGTACCGCTGCGCTGTCCCGGCTTCATATCCGCGACGACCTTCAGCGGACCTTCGGCATCGCCGTGGCGGAAACGCATCGCCCATTCCTTGCCGTCGCGCCAGATGCGCAAATCCAGATATTCCGACAGCGCATTGACAACGGAAACACCGACGCCGTGCAGACCGCCGGAAACCTTGTAAGAGTTTTGATCGAATTTTCCGCCCGCATGCAATTGCGTCATAATCACTTCGGCGGCGGAAACGCCTTCTTCCTTGTGGATGTCCACCGGAATGCCGCGACCATTGTCACGCACCGTAACCGACCCGTTGGCATTGATGACAACCTGCAAAATATCGGCATGTCCGGCCAGCGCCTCGTCAATGCCGTTATCGACGACTTCATACACCATATGGTGCAGGCCCGTGCCGTCATCGGTATCCCCGATATACATGCCGGGACGTTTGCGCACGGCATCAAGACCACGCAGGACCTTGATGGAATCGGCGTCATACAGGGCGGCATTGGGGGCCGTTTCCGGCCCTTTTGCGGCGGGTTCGGTCATCGTCTTTTCCTGATCGTTCATGGGGGTTGAAACCGTGCATTTTTATAGCATGGCGAACATCAAAAGGACACTAAAAAAAACGCTTTTTCAGGCTTTTTTTGTCAATAAAATCAATGCGTTATATCAAAACAAATCCCGCCAGCACCAGTGCCGAAAGGACCACCAGCAATCCTGCTTTCATATCGCCGACCTGCTGCTTTTTTACCACGCGGTAATACAAAATAACCCAAAGCGGCGTGGTCAGGATCACCACGCTGATATAGGCCGGATTTTCAACGATCTGATAGCCGTAGGATTTGAAAATCATATGCACGAGCGTGTTCAGCCCCATCAGCACGCCACTGGTCATCGCCACGCGCCCGGCAAACACCGCGCGCGGCACCGGGTTCCAGACTGCCTCAAGCACACCGAAAATGATAACCATCAACAAGGCCTGCAATGCCATGTAACCGAAAACGGCGCTATGGGGCGACATGGCGCTGTCGAGCGCGATCTTGGCGTAAACCACCCCCATCCCCGACATCAGGATCACAGGACCGAGCGCGCGCAGATGTTCGCGGGTGATCGGTTCTTTTTGCAAACGCATGGCAAAAAACACGGCAGAACAGGTCGCAGCCAGAATACCCAGCCCGCGCAACGGTGCATCCAGATAGTTCGCCAGCGTTACAGGATCGAGCGCGATCCACATAAAAAACGTGACCAGAACGCTTAACGGGATCAATCGCGACATCACCCCCGCTCCGAATTCTTCCGAGGCGCGGATGCTGGAAAGGTCGGCATAGGCCCAGATAAAGGCCGTCACGAAGGTCGCCGCATAAAAGGTTGGGTTGGCGGGCAAGCCCGTCAGAAACAAAACCGGCAGCGCCGCCAGCAACATCACCACCCGCAGCCAGAACATCATCGACAGGCGTTCGGCACGGATTTTTTCATGCATAATCGGCACGATAGCCGCCGTCAGCGCCGCCCCCAAAGACAATCCGACCCAGGACAGGACACCGAAAATTCCGATCATGCTGCAATACCTTTTGTAACGGGTGTGATATGGCCGTCGGCAATATTCAGGAAATATCCCGCCTGTTGCAACGGTTCAAAAAGCGCCAGATCGGTCCCGGTCATAAAAACCTGCACCTTCATGTCCAGCAATATCCTGTATAGCACGGCGCGCCGCGATTCATCCAGATGCGCGGCAACCTCGTCCAGCAACAAAACCGGCGGGTTGCCGTGTTCGGCCCCGATCATCCGCGAATGCGCCAGAACCATCCCGATCAGCAGGGCTTTTTGTTCGCCGGTGGAACACTGGTCGGCGGGCATTTGTTTGGCATCGTACCGGACCAGAAGATCGCTTTTGTGCGGTCCGGTCGCCGCCCCGCCGGTTTCGCAGTCCTGCGCCCGGCTGGCGCGGAGCTGATAACGCAGCATTTCTTCGACCTCCAGCGCAGGCACGCGGCGCACCAGTTCCTCGACCGTGCCGCGCAAACCCAGAACCGCGCGCGGGAAATGCGCCTGTATCTCCGCAGGCGTCCGGTCGATGGCTTGTTGCAAACGGCGGATAAAATCCTGCCGCCCGGCGGCGATGGCAACACCAGTCCCGGCCATCGTCGCCTCCAGCCCGTCAAGCCAGGCCGGGTCGGCATTACCGACCTGCAACAATCTGGAGCGCTGGCGCATGGCGTTTTCATAGCGCGTCGTCCGTCCGGAATGGCCGGGATCGAAGGCAAAAACCATGCGGTCGAGAAATTTACGCCGTCCTGCCGCCGCATCGACGAACAGGCGGTCCATTTGCGGGGTCAGCCAGATGACCGAGAGATATTCCGTCATCGCCGCCTGCCCGCCTTTGGCGGATTCGCCGTTGATGCGGATTACCCGTTTGTCGTCCATCCCATCGCGGCCCGTGCCGATACGCACAGGGCCATAGGCCGATTCAATCAGGGCCGACACAGACCACGGAACAAAATTATCTGCGGCGATATCGCGATTTTGCACCTCGGCGATTTTCGCCGTGCGCAGCCCCCGCCCCGGCGACAGGAAAGAAATCGCCTCCAGCACGTTTGTTTTTCCCGCGCCGTTCTGCCCGCACAAAACCACAACCCCCGCCGGTAAACCGCCAAGTTCAGAGGCCGCGTAATTGCGGAAACAGGAAAGCTGGAGCGACTGGATATAAGGCATAGAGTTTATTTAACCACAGTGGACTCCAGAAAAGGCATAAAAAAAGGCACAAATTTTTAGCGCCTTTTTTTGCAACTCTTGCGCAAACTTCAACCGGGATCACACCCGCAGCGGCATCAGGACATACAGTGCGGATGGATCTGCCGTATCCTGAATGATCGTCGGGGATGCCGCATCGGACAGCATCATGCGGCAACCGTCGCCGGAAATCTGGCTGGTGATGTCGAGCAGGTATTTTGCGTTAAAGCCGATTTCCATGTTGTCGTTGCCATTGATTTCCAGATCTTCCGTAGCGCTCCCCGAATCGGGAGAATTTGCGGAAAGGGTCATGGTCTTGCCGTTCAGGGCAATTTTGACGGCGCGGGATTTGCCGTCCGAAATCGTCGAGACCCGGTCGATGGCGCTGGAGAAAAGCTTGGGACTGACCTCGAACACCTTGTCATTATTGGCGGGGATCACCTGTTCGTAATTCGGGAAGGTCCCGTCGATCAGTTTCGATGTCAGGACGATATGGTCGAAGACAAAACGGATCTTGCTCTGCGACAGGCTGATCTGGATTGTGTCTGCGGCCTCGTCGAGCAATTTGCGCATTTCCGCCACGGTTTTACGCGGGACGATCACGCCCGGCATGGTCTCAGCCCCGTCAGGCAGCGGCATTTCAAACCGGGCGAGACGGTGACCATCGGTCGCAACGGCGCGCAGTACGCTGACGCCGCCATTGTCGCCAGCGTGAATGTAAATCCCGTTCAGATAGTAGCGGGTTTCTTCCGTTGACATGGCAAATTTGGTGCGGTCGATCAGGGCGCGCAGCTCCGCCGCAGGCAGGGCAAAACTGGTCGGCATGTCGGCATTGCCGATCTCAGGAAAATCCGCCACCGGCAGAACAGAAAGGCGGAAATTGGAACGTCCCGCCTTCACGGTCATGACATTGCCGTTCGGGTCAAGCGCCAGCTCGACCGATGCCAAGTCGGGGAGCTTGCGCACGATATCGTGCAGCGTCACCGCCGGAGCCGTAATCGCCCCCGGTGTTTTTACCTGCGCCGCGACCGATTCCGTGATTTCGAGATCCATGTCGGTCGTGGTCAGCGTCAGCGTACCATCCTCCGCACGCAACAAGACGTTGGAGAGAATCGGAATGGTATTCCGACGCTCAACAGCACTCTGGACATGGCTTAGAGAGCGGAGAAGTGCGGCACGGTCAATGCTCAGTTTCATGGGTCGTCCCCTGAATTTGAATAATCTGGTTGGTGAATGGAAGGACTATAACAGAACAGCAAGGCGCGCCAAGGGGGGTTCAGCATAAAAACCGCAGAAATGCATTGTTTTACACAGGAGAACGTGTCAACGCCAGTTTCAAGACCGATCGATCATATCGCAAATTTTACCACGAAGGACACGAAGAACACGAAGATATCTCAGAAAAAAGCACCGCGGACATTTTATTCCATAGAATGAATGGCACGCTGCGCGTGCAAAGAATGAGATATCTTCGTGTTCTTCGTGTCCTTCGTGGTGAAAAATAAAAACCCTCCACCCATAACGGATGGAGGGTTTTTTAAAAAAGAAGCGCCTGTCAGCCCGTCAGCGCCCGGCGGATGACTTCAACATCCTGCGCGATTTGCGGATCTTCTTTCATCAGTTCCTCGACCTTGCGGACGGCATGCATCACCGTGGTGTGGTCGCGGCCCCCGAATTTCCGGCCAATTTCAGGCAGGGAGCGGGATGTGAGTTGCTTGGCCAGATACATTGCCACCTGACGCGGACGGGCCACCTGACGGGCACGGCGGGCAGAATGCATGTCAGGAAGGCGGATATTGTAGTGTTCCGCCACCTTGCGCTGGATTTCATCAATCGTGATGCGGCGATCATGGGAACGCAGCAGATCGGACAGAACATCCTGCGTCGATTCCAGCGTAATCGGGCTTTTCGTGACATCGGCATGCGCGACGATACGGTTCAGCGCCCCTTCCAGCTCCCGGATATTGGAACTGACCTTGAGCGCCAGAAATTCCAGCACCGGATCGGGAATCACCGCCCCCAGCATGGTGCGCTTGGATTGCAAAATCCCCAGACGCAGCTCATAGGTGCTGGGCTGGATATCCGCCACCAGACCCCAGGCCAGACGGGACCGCAGCCGTTCCTCAAGACCGAGCAGATCCGACGGCGCTTTGTCAGCGGAAATCACGATCTGCTTGTTCTGGTCAACAAGCGCGTTGAAGGTATGGAAGAATTCTTCCTGAGTCGATTCCTTGCCGCTGATAAACTGGATGTCGTCGATCATCAGCACATCAACCGACCGGAAGGCTTCCTTGAAGGTCATGGTATCGTGCGAGCGGATGGCGCGGACAAACTGGTACATAAATTTTTCCGCCGATAAATACATGACGGTTTTTTCCGGCCAGTGTTTTTTCATGGCCCAGCCGATGGCGTGCATCAAATGCGTTTTCCCCAGACCGACGCCGCCGTAAAGAAATAGCGGGTTGAACGGGACATTGCTGCTTTCGATGATCCGCAGGGCCGCGGCGTGCGCCAGAGCGTTCGGCTTGCCGACGACAAAATTTTCAAAGGTGAAACGCGGGTCGAACGGCGACGACATGCCAATCGCATCCTCGCCCTCGATATTCTGGTTTGCCTTCAGGTTCTGGACGGTCTTGACCGGATCGGCGCGGCGATCTTCGGCGACATCGGTCCGGGCGGCGCTTTGCACCACCACGATTTCAAGGCGGCGAATCTCCGGGTTCCGGGCCGTGCAAAGCTCAAGGATGCGTGTGGAATAATGCGACTGGATCCAGTCGCGCATGAAGCGCGTCGGCACGGAGACTTCCAGCGTTCCGTGATAGCAGGCCTGCAGAACCAGCGGCTTCAGCCAACTGCGGAAAACGGCTTCGCCGAATTCGCTACGCAGGTTTTCATGAACGGCAGACCAGAGGGTTTTAATTTCAGATGTGGGTACAAACGATTCCGTAACAAGAGCAGGTACTTCAGCAACGGTCATATTTAAAATTCCCCCGGTATCAGTCATGATGAAAAACGATCTCCCAAAAAAAAGAAGACAGCGCCGCAATACAGTTCAAGGCCGTGTTTTTTCTCAGAGGAAGATTTTCAGGTTTTCATCCGGCACAAACGACCCCCTTGCATACCGCAGCAGGAAAAACCCGCGCCGATACCCGCAAACGTCTTTTGTACTCAAATCATCGAAATCTGATTGCCTTGGAACGGTAAGCGTTCCAGCGGCCTTCCCACATTTATGCGCGATGCTTCATTCACACCCTTATGCACATTCTGACGGGGCTTTTCAACCCCACGGATACAACACAACTTCCCATGTATCCGGTAACGCCAAGCCTTGTTACACATATCCGAAACAGCATCAACGTTTTTATTTTCTGCGTTCCCGGATGTGTGTGACGTTAAGCGCATTTTGATGATTGTGCAACTGGATCAAAATGAGAACGCTAAAAAAGAAATTTTTTTGTTATTTGCATGCCATAAAAATTTCAATGCACATTTTGATTGACGCGATTTATCGCACGCAAAAAAACACATGAAAAAAACCCGCCGGATTTTTTCCTGCGGGTTTTTAAAAATTCAAATGCCGTACTTTACGACATCGCACGAACGGCAATTACGCCTTCTTCAATGTTTTCACGCGCGCGCTCAGACGCGACATCTTGCGTGCAACAGCATTCTTTTTAAACAATCCTTTGGATGCGCCACGCGCGAGTTTCGGCTGGACTTCTTTCAGCGCGTCTTCGGCGGCCTTCGCATCGCCGGCGGTCAATGCCAGTTCAACTTTTTTCACGAAGGTCCGGATTGCGCTTTTTGCGGCGCTGTTCATGGCGGCGCGATGTTCGTTGCGGCGGACTCGTTTTTTTGCGGAAGCGTTTACAGGCATTACATTCTCTCTATCTTAAAGTTTCAAACTGGTCCCGTCACCGGTCTGCCCGGCCAGGAGTTCCCCGGATCTTGCTGTCGGAAGGGCAATACATACATATCCACAGCCCCGATTGTCAAGCGAATCCCGCCTGTTCGCAGGACAAAGAACCATCTAAAAAAACCAGAAAAATCCCGAGTCTATCGTGGAGAAACCATAAGTTTGACCACATTAACCCCCTCCCGCGTTTCCAGCCGCAGGCGCAAGGCTTCGTCCTGACGGATATAGGCTGCCCCCCCGTCCGGGGCTGCAACCCGCACCCAGCCCAACTGTGGCAAGGCAGAATCATAGAACGCTTTGATTTTATTGATAGTTTCAGTTTCGCTGGCGGCGGCGGACTCTATAATCCGCCCTTCGGGCTTGTCGAACACAACCGTATCCTCCGCCAGCTCATACAGGCCAGGCATTAACGGAATATCGTTCAATTCACTGAAAAACCGGGGCTCCTGCGCCCCGGCAGGGGCCGCAACCACGATAAAAAGCGCAAAAAATATGGCGCGCAGCATCCTTTAACTCTGTTTCCGGGGGCAATAATAGCTTGATCGCCCACCCTGAACGATCTTCCTGATCCCCTTTGTCTTACCTATATCACACTCGCACCCCGGGCAAGCCTGCCCTTCACGCCCATAAACGGCAAAATGATGCTGGAAATACCCGGATTCGCCATTGGCCTGCCGGTGATCGCGCAAGGTGCTGCCGCCAGCCTGAATGGCTTTTTTCAAAACAGTCTTGATGGCGGCCGCCAGTTTTTCAGCCTTTTCGCCCTGCACCCGCCCCACTGAAGTTTGGGGGTCGATTCCCGCCAGAAATAATGCTTCGCTGGCATAAATATTGCCGACCCCGACGACAACGCGCTGGTCCATGATCGCAATCTTGATTGAAGTCTTTTTCCCTTTCAGCGCCGCCGCCAGAATGGGGCCTGAAAAACGATTCGATAAAGGTTCAGGACCAAGATGCGAAAAGAATGCGTGTTGTTCCAGCACATCGCTTCGCACCAGATCGAGCATGCCGAAGCGCCGCGCGTCATTCAACACAATTTGCGTACCATCTTTCATGTGCAAAACGACATGGTCGTGTTTTTGCGGGAGATAATTTCTGTCCTTGATTAAAACCCGCCCCGACATGCCCAGATGGAGGATCAGGACAAAATCATTGTCCAGCGCGATGAGAATATATTTGGCCCGGCGACTGACTCCCGTCACCGTCGCCCCCGTCAATACGGTTTCGAGATTTTTCGGGAAAGGTTTGCGCAGATCGCCGCGATGCTGATCCACCCGCATCACCATATTCCCCTTCAGGACAGGCTCCAATCCGCGACAAACCGTTTCGACCTCGGGAAGCTCCGGCATAAAAAATTTCACTCTGTTCCAAAATTCACCACCATTATGACATATTTTTATTTTCTTCTGATAAAAGAGAAGCGGCATGCTTAATAAAAAACTATAGATACAAAAATAGTATGTATCGGACTTTCCGGCTTCATAGAATTCAACGGTAACCTGTGAGAAAACAGATGAAAACACAAAGCCAAAAGGCTGATACCTACGCCAGCCTTCCAAGACAGGGGCTCTCTTCTGATACTCTTTCCAGGTATTTTAATGGCATATTTAGCACAGTCCATGCAGACACCGATGAATTACGGGATTGTGCCTATAAACTGCGATACCGAATTTTTTGTGAGGAACATACAGGATTCGAGGAACGTGATAAGCATTCCGATGGACGTGAGAAAGACATCTACGACAGCAACGGTCAGACAACCCATACCTTACTTATCTATAATCCATTACAATTTCCCTTTGGCGTGGTACGAAAAATTTTTCCGGACCTCAATTATCCTGCGCATTCCCTGCCAATACAGAAACTCATTTCGTCGCCAAGGCTGCACAAAGTCGCATGCAGAGTGAATGAGATATCACGGATGGGTCGTTCCGTAGAGTTGAGCAACATTATCAAACAAGATCTGGCGGACCGAAGCCGTTTTTTGTTCGGGGACATACCTTTGAATGAACACCCGTTATTGATCAAAACTTTACTTGGCCTTACGCCGTTAGGGCTTACCCGCGCCTCTTTCGAAGGGGCCATGAGAAAAGGTTTCTTGGTCTGTGTCGGCGTTATGACACCAGATCATCTGGAAAGAATGAGCCGCTTCGGCCTCGATCGTCCGGAAATACTTGGCCACAATGTCGAGTTTCACGGAGAAAGAACACCTTTTCTCTTTAATATCCGCGACGCATATAATCGTATCGCACAGCACCCGCTCACATGGGATATTCTTTCCAGAGAAGGTCGCAACCATGCTCTGGCCGAAGCCATCCACAAATCAAGCATTGTGGAACCGGCTCGAAACAAAAATTGGGCATCAGTAAACTTTAACCGGTAATACAAAAAGAAAAGGCCGGATTTCTCCGGCCTTTTTGTATTTTGCATTGAGAGTAAAGGCTTAAAAGCCCATATCACCCATATCGCCCATGCCGCCGCCGGGCATACCGCCCATCGGCTTTTTATCTTCCGGCGCGTCGGTGACCATGGCTTCGGTGACGATCAAAAGACCGGCAACGGAAGCAGCATCCTGCAGCGCGGTGCGAACCACCTTCACAGGATCGACGATCCCGGTTTTGACGAGGTCGCAGTATTCGTTTTTCTGCGCGTCATAACCATAATTAAAGTCTTTCTGCTCCAGCATGTGGCCGACGATGATCGACCCTTCCATACCGGCGTTTTCGACGATCTGGCGTACCGGGGACTGGATGGCGCGGCGGATAATATCCACCCCGACTTCCTGATCGCGGTTGTCGCCTTTCAGACCTTCGAGCGCACGGGTCGCATAAAGAAGGGCCGCACCGCCACCGGCGATAATGCCTTCTTCGACGGCGGCACGGGTGGCGTGCATTGCATCGTCAACGCGGTCTTTACGCTCTTTCACTTCGACTTCCGAACCACCGCCGACACGGATAACGGCAACGCCGCCAGCGAGTTTTGCCAGACGTTCTTGCAGTTTTTCCTTGTCGTAGTCGGAGGATGTTTCCTCGATCTGGGCGCGGATCTGGTTGCAACGCGCATCGATTTCCTTCTTGTCGCCAGCACCGTCGATAATGGTGGTGTCGTCCTTGGTGATGCGTACGCGCTTGGCCTGACCCAGCATATCGAGCGTAACCGTTTCCAGCTTGATGCCGAGATCTTCGGAAATGACCTGACCCTTGGTAACGATAGCCATGTCTTCCAGCATCGCCTTGCGACGATCACCGAAGCCCGGCGCCTTGACGGCAGCGACCTTCAGGCCGCCACGCAGTTTGTTGACCACCAGCGTTGCCAGAGCCTCGCCCTCGACATCTTCGGCCACGATCAGCAGCGGACGACCCGATTGCACAACAGCTTCCAGAATCGGCAGCATGGATTGCAGGTTGGAAACCTTTTTCTCGCTGAGGAGAATATAGGGGTTTTCCATTTCGCAAACCATTTTGTCGGCATTGGTGATGAAGTACGGCGACAGATAGCCGCGATCAAACTGCATACCCTCGACGATATCCAGCTCGGTTTCCAGAGATTTGGCTTCTTCGACGGTGATGACGCCTTCCTTACCGACCTTGTCCATCGCCTTGGCGATGTACTCGGCGATTTCCTTGTCACCGTTCGAGGAGATCATGCCGACCTGTTCGATTTCAGCGTTGGTTTTCACCGGCTTGGCGCGTGATTTCAGATCTTCGACAACGGCGGAAACAGCCTTTTCAATGCCGCGACGCAGATCCATCGGGTTCATCCCGGCGGCAACCGCCTTGACGCCTTCGCGGATGATGGCCTGCGCCAGAACCGTTGCGGTCGTCGTGCCGTCACCGGCGATGTCGTTTTGCTTGCTGGCGACTTCACGAACGAGTTGAGCGCCCATGTTTTCGTGCTTGTCTTTCAACTCAATCTGCTTGGCGACCGTAACACCGTCCTTGGTGACTTGCGGCGCACCGAAAGATTTATCGAGAATAACAAGGCGGCCTTTCGGACCCAGCGTGACTTTTACGGCGTCGGCGAGAACATTCACGCCACGCAGCATTTTATCGCGGGCTTCGCCCCGGAATTTTACATCTTTTGCAGCCATAGTATTTTCTCCTTGAAACAGTTTGTTATTTGATTTCTCAGGTTGTTTTTACCGCGAAGCACACGAAGGACACGAAGACATCTCAGATATCATTCCAGACACGGAGAGAACCTTCAGAATTCTTTTTATAAAAAAAGAATTTTTCAACTTCATCCGTGTTTCATATTTTAAATGATATGTCTTCGTGCCCTTCGTGTGCTTCGTGGTTAAGGTTTTTTCTTTAGGCGGCAAGCACGCCCATGATGTCGCTTTCCTTCATGACGAGGTATTCCTCGCCATCCATGTTGATCTCGGTGCCGGACCATTTGGAAAACAGCACACGGTCGCCAGCCTTGACATCCAGCGGGATGATCTTGCCGGATTCATCGCGAATACCGGAACCGACAGCAACAATTTCGCCTTCCATCGGCTTCTCGGTTGCAGAATCGGGGATGATGATCCCGCCTCTGGTTTTGGTTTCCGGCTCGACGCGGCGGAGCATGACACGGTCATGCAGGGGACGGAATTTCATTGGTCAATCCTCCTTAAAGGGTTGAAATTGTTAAACATTCACTCTCAATCGGCCAGAATGTTAGCACTCCCAGCTGGTGAGTGCCAACTATGTAGGCGAATTTCGGGAAAAATTCAAGCGTTCTATACACCCATCCGGCGGAAACATTAATAATTTTGCAATATCCCTGTGCGAGAATTTAAGGGCAGAAAAGGATTTTTTGCGGCCAAACGGGCTTACAGGCAGGGGAGTATTGATCGATGGCAGATCTGGGCGTTCAGTTAATCCGGGATTATCGTCTTACCACAGCGGAAATCATCTACCACCTGCCCGACTACCCCGAACTGCTGCAATCCTATATCTGGCAAGAATACGACATGGCGCCACAATTTCCCGTGCTGAACAAGTTCCTGCATTTCTGGACACTTAATCTGGACGGAAAACTCCATTCCGTCTATGTCGCCAGCCAGCGCATCATCACCCCCGGCGAAGTAAAAATCTACGGCACCGAATTTACCCTGCAATAGTTTTTGCCGCCTATTCCGGATTGGGCGCGATCAGGACGCGCAGCCCATCAAGGGCTTCCGTCATAACGATCTGGCATGATAGTCGGGAATTTTCCTGAACCTGCAGGGCCGAATCGAGCATGACCTCTTCCTCTTCGCCCATGGGCGGTACGCGGCCTGCCCATTCCGGCGCGATATAGACATGGCATGTCGCGCAACAACACGCCCCGCCGCATTCCGCCTTCAGCGGGAAACCGTAATCGCGCAGAATTTCCATGACCTGCCACCCTTCCAGCGCCTCAAGCGTATGGTCCGTCCCGTCGCTATGGGTGACGTTCAGAGTCAGTGTTTTCATGTTTCGATACTCTAAATAGGCTAAACGCTACGCAGCCGCGGCGTCATCATCTTTTTTAGTCCATACGCCGCCGCCAGCGTACTGAGTACCGCAATCACCGTATCGAAGACAACATGAAAAAGAACCATGACGACGCTCGGCAGCAGCGGCATCGGCGCGCCCGAATCGAGATGCGAAGACAGCAGGGCGGAAGACACCACCAGCAACAGCAAAATAATGGGAATCACGCTGACCAGCCAGACCCCCAGTAACCGGATCGAGACCTGCATACTGTTCGGCGGGTTCATCAAGACCTGCGGCCTCAATCCTGCCGCCACCGGGATATAGAGGAAGATAAACCGGAATCCCCAGATCGTCAGGAAAATCAGCAACAACGCCACAAGCGCAATGCCCGGCGGGGTATCCCCCGGGATAGAGGGTGTTTCCACGGCAGCGGTCTGGGCCGAGGTGAGAATCGCCTTGAACCCCGCCAGCAGGAATTTGATAACGACGTAAAACAGTGTTCCCGCCGTGATGCCGTAAACGCGGTCTTGCAGCATCTGGTGGTCGAGCACCGGATCGCCGCTAGGGCGGAAGGGCCAGCGCTGGTCATAAAACACCAGCCGGATCAGATGCGCCAGCATCCACCCTTCGGCGAAATATGCAGGCAACAACACCAGCGCCGAACGAATAAAATCAGCTTGCCAACCGACCAGCAGCAAAATCATGAAGCAGATGAGCTTCACCAGCACCGGCACGGCGGCAATCCGCAACAGATATTCCCGTTCCCGCCAGAGCGTGCGGTAACCAAAATCGATGCAATCGATCACATCAATCGCCTCGCGGGGCGCGGGTTCAGGCGGCTTCATTCTGACGCACCCCGAGTTTTGATTGAAGGTCACTGGACGATGTCGTGTACTGGAATCTCAGCTTCCGTTCCGGATAGACGTAACGGAACGCCTGCTGCGCCATGAGTGCCGCTTCATGAAAGCCGGACAGAATCAGCTTGAGCTTGCCGGGATAATGGTTGATATCCCCGATGGCAAAAATTCCGGGCGTTGCCGTTTCGAATTTCTCGGTATCGACCGGCACCAGATTTTCGTGCAGGTTCAGGCCGAAATCACCGATTGGCCCCAGTTTCATCGTCAGTCCGTAAAACGCCAGCAGGCAATCGGCCTCGATACTGTATTCCCCGCGCTCTTTTGATTGTAACGATACGGTGTGTAATTGTCCGTTAGCCCCTGAAAGCGCTGTGATATTTGCAATTTCAAGCGTCATTTTTTTGGAGGCGACCAGAGCCCGCATTTTATTGATACTGTCCGGAGCGGCGCGAAAATCATCGCGGCGGTGAACCAGCGTTACGGAGGCGGCAACGGGTTGCAGGTTAAGCGTCCAGTCAAGCGCGGAATCCCCGCCCCCGGCGATCACCAGATGTTTGCCGTGGAATTGTTCCATCTTGCGGACCGCATAAAAGACCGAGCGCCCCTCATAGGCATCGATCCCCGGGATAGCCGGTTTTTTCGGCACGAAGGACCCGCCGCCAGCGGCAATCACCACCACCTTCGCGTCGATCATCGTCCCGGTATCGGTCGTGATCCGCCATGTGCCATCCTCACGCTTTTCAAGCGCTGCGGCCATCTGGCCGAAATGAAAGACCGGATGGAACGGCCTGATCTGTTCCATCAGCCGGTCGGTCAATTCCTGCCCGGTCACAACCGGCAAAGCCGGGATATCGTAAATCGGTTTTTCCGGGTAAAGCTCGGCGCATTGCCCCCCCGGGCGATCAAGGATATCGACCAGATGCGCCTTGAGATCGAGCAGCCCCAGTTCAAAGACCGCGAACAAGCCGACCGGTCCTGCACCGATAATCACCACATCCGTTTTATGGAGGTTTTCCGCCATCTTATCCAATTGATATTGTCATAATTTTATTGCCGCAATTGACACCCCTATGATATACATTAATCCGCCCGCCGGGAAAACGGCTTTACCGAGATTAAGGATATTAAAAAGTATGACGATCTGGTCGAGGGTAAAGAAATCCAGATCAACACCGACGGCCTGATCGCCACGACCAAAACCGGAAAATCCCTGATCGGCAGCACGCCGAAATAGGCTCAGGACCTATTGATTCTCAAAAAAAGATACCCAGACCACAATAAACATAGGCCTCTACAAAGGCCGTCATCCCGAGCGTAGCCGAGGGATCCGAGAGATTTCGGCTGGGTTGTATCCCTCGGCTACGCTCGGGATGACACGGTATTGAGGTTGCATTGCATTCAACCTGTCTTTTGTGTTTAAGATGCGCTCATGCATATTCAGCGTACGATTTCAAACTGGCTTTTGCTGTGTTGCTTTATGGTTTTCGCCATGGCGATCATCGGGGCCGTGACACGCCTGACGGAATCGGGATTGTCGATCACGGAATGGAAACCGGTCACAGGTGCCCTGCCACCGCTAAATGAAGATCACTGGCAACGCGCATTCGATCTGTATAAACAGACACCGGAATTTACCGCCCGGCATTTCTGGATGGATATTGATGATTTTAAAAAAATCTATTTCTGGGAATGGTTGCACCGCCTGTGGGGCCGCCTGATCGGTCTGGCCTATGTTCTGCCGCTGGCGTGGTTTGTCGCCAGAAAACAAATCCCGAAAGAGTCGTTGTGGAAGTTTTACGGCCTGCTGGGGCTGGGCGCGTTACAGGGTTTCGTCGGCTGGTTCATGGTACAAAGCGGATTGGTGGACCGCCCGTCGGTCAGCCATTTTCGTCTGGCGGCACATCTTGGTCTGGCGCTGCTGCTGTTCGCGGTGATGTTTTGGATGGCGCTGGATTTCCGCCGTGGCCTGCCGCGCCGCGCACCCGGAAAGGGAATCGCAGGCGGGTGGATTGTGCTGTTTTTGGTGGCGGTGACGATTTTATGGGGGGCCTTCGTTGCCGGGCTGGATGCCGGTCTGATCTATAACGAATTCCCCCACATGGATGGCGGATTGATTCCCCCTGATTTCGGCAGCCCCCATTCCAGCCCCGCAGGCGTACAGTTTCTGCATCGCTGGCTGGCGATCACGACCCTGATTGCCGTCATGGTCTATGCGTGGCGGCATCGCCATGCACGCGCGGCCTGCGCCACGGGGGTCATTGCCCTGTTTCAGGTTGGTCTGGGGATTGCAACCCTGCTGACGCAAGTCAGCCTGCCGCTGGCGGCGCTGCATCAGGCCGGGGCTATCACGCTCCTCGCCGCTGTCCTGCTGGCCCAGCACCGGTTGATGTATCCATCGTCCAGCATCAAATAAAGCCGCATGGGCTGGGCGGCCCGCCTGTAGTTTACATATTTTTTATTGCGGCAAAGGGGGATATTTTATAATCTTGCAAAATGCCGGATGAAACCGACCCCGTACGCCAGATCCCTGCCCCCGTCCTTTATGCGCAAAAGGCGATCGCGCTTCTGCGCGCCGGGGATGCGGATAGGGCCGGGCTGGTTGAAAAGATCCTCCCCGGCTATGCCTTGTCTCAAGCCCGCGCCGGGAAAGATGTCACGGTAGAAACCCTGCTGGCCGCCGCAAAACTGGGGCCGGCGCATTTGAAGCGCCCCGACCGGCCCGCCGGAACGCCGGAGGATACGCTCAGCGCCTATAACAGAATTGTGGCAACGTTCGATCCCTGCGCTGGAATGACCGTTCAGGAGAAATTTGCGTACGCCTGCGAAAAAGGCGATACCGCCAAAGTCAGGGAGTATCTCGTTCAGGGCGCCGATGTCACGGCAAACGATCATTATGCCATTCAAGCGGCAGCGGCAAACGGACACCCGGAGACCGTCAAACTCCTGATCGACCATGGCACCGATATCACGGCAGGCAATCATGCTGCCATTCGATGGGCCGCAGCAAACGGACACCTGGAGACCGTCAAACTCCTGATCGGCCATGGCGCCGATGTCACGGCAAGGGACCATGCTGCCATTCGATGGGCCGCAGAAAACGGACACCTGGAGACCGTCAAACTCCTGATCGACCATGGCACCGATATCACGGCAGGCAATCATTATGCCGTTAAATGGGCCGCGAGAAACGGACACCTTGAGACCGTCAAACTCCTGATCGACCATGGCGCCGATATCACGGCAGACGATCATTATGCCGTTCGAATAGCCGCACTCTGCGGACACACAGAAACCGTCAAACTCCTGATCGACCATGGTGCCGATGTCACGGCAGACAATCATTATGCCGTTCGAATGGCCGCAAAAAATGGACACACCGAAACCGTCAAGCTCCTGATTGACTATCGCGCCGATATCGCGGCAAACAATCATTATGCCATTCAAGCGGCAGCAGCAAACGGACACCTGGAGACCGTAAAACTCCTGATCGACCATCGCGCCGATATCACGGCAGGCAATCATTATGCCGTTCAAATGGCCGCGAAATACGGACACCTTGAGACCGTCAAATTCCTCATCGACTATGGCGCCGATATCACGGCAGATAGTCATTCTGCCGTTCGAATGGCCGCAGAAAACGGACACCTGGAGACCGTCAAATTCCTCATCGACCATGGCGCCGATATCACGGCAGACGATCATTATGCCGTTCGAATGGCCGCAAAAAATGGACACACCGAAACCGTCAAATTCCTCATCGACCATGGCGCCGATATCGCAGCAGACGATCATTATGCCGTTAAATGGGCCGCAGCAAACAGACACACCGAAACCGTCAAACTCCTCATCGACCACGGCGCCGATGTCACGGCCCTGTCTAAGGAATACAGGGAATTTTTGGACGCCGATATAAAGGATGAACATCTCTGGCAAAAGACCGTGCGCATGGCCCCGCCGCCGGGGCTGCGCGGGCAAAACCCGGCCTGGTTTAAAAAATCCGCCTTTGAGGCCGTCATGCCGCTTCTGGCCAAAGAAGGTTATAAACGCAATGAAGCCGCAGTCATGGCCTTTCATGCGGCCGGACTGTTCCAGTCCGAACAACGGGTGCTGCAATATCTGGAATTATGGGGAAAGGCAGGGCGTCAGCCTTTGCACGATCTGATCCAGATGATCAAGCTGCCCGAAGGCGGAACGCCGGATTTGAAAGACTGGGGCGATGCCGTGCTGAAATGCGGCCCCTCCATGGCGAAGCTGGTAAAGTTTTCGGATAAAGTCCCGTCCCCTTGCAAAAACAAAGACGGCAAAACCTGGTCGATGGTCAGGACCATGGCCGAATGCGCCAGATTTTCTTTCGAGAAAGCGGCAGAACATCCGGCTCTGGCCGCCTTGTGTTTTGAGCATCAGGTCGAGGAGAAGGATTTTAATAAAGCTCTGAAGATGACGAAGCAAAATCAACCTGCCGCCAGGACCGTCCCCGAAATCGCGATTGACGGCAAGCGCTTTGGCATGGACGGGGCAAAGTTCTACCGCCTGCCCGCAAACGATATCCGCGGCCTGTTCCTGGGCGAGATGACCGATTGCTGCCAGTCCATCGGCGGGGTCGGGAGTTCTTGCGCCAGGCATGGCTATACCTCGCCGGATTCCGGGTTTTATGTGGTGGAAAACGCCAAAGGCAGGATCGTGGCGCAGAGCTGGGCGTGGCGCGGAAAGCACGGAGAGATGTGCCTTGATTCCCTTGAGACGCTGGGCCGGAACGTGACCCCGGAACAATGGGCGGCCATACTGACCGAGACAGCAAAGGAACTCTCCGGCCGGGCGGATCACGGCATCACGGCCCTTCATGTCGGCACCGGCGGCGGCACCCCCAAAGACACGCTTTCCAAAATATTTTCCATCTCCGCCGTCAATGCCAGCCCCAAAGACTATAACGGCTACAGGGATTCAAAAAACAGGCAGCTCCTGATCTGGGAGGACCTTCGTTGCCGGGCTGGATGCCGGTCTGATCTATAACGAATTCCCCCACATGGATGGCGGATTGATTCCCCCTGATTTCGGCAGCCCCCATTCCAGCCCCGCAGGCGTACAGTTTCTGCATCGCTGGCTGGCGATCACGACCCTGATTGCCGTCATGGTCTATGCGTGGCGGCATCGCCATGCACGCGCGGCCTGCGCCACGGGGGTCATTGCCCTGTTTCAGGTTGGTCTGGGGATTGCAACCCTGCTGACGCAAGTCAGCCTGCCGCTGGCGGCGCTGCATCAGGCCGGGGCTATCACGCTCCTCGCTGCCGTCCTGCTGGCCCAGCACAGGTTGATGTATCCATCGTGTGAAAGAACAATGATCTAGGCGCCCTGCCGCATATGCGGCTGGTTGGCAGATGCCTCGCAACGCTTGTTGTGGTATTCGCTGCAGAGCGACCTGAGGGCGTTGAGCGTCTCACCGCCCTTGGTGGCGGTGCAGCAGGGAATCCCGGCGGATTGGAGTTGTTGTGTTGCCAGTTTGTGCAAGGTATAGCCGTTAGATTTGAAGGCATAAAGCGTCGTCCAGCCCTTTGCCTCGCGCAATTCAAGAATTTTACGCTGTTGCCCTTCGCTCATGCCGCGCGTCGGGGAAAACGGCACTTCGATACTGTCGCCGCAATCCTTGAGCCATGTGCCCCGGCCATGTTGGTCCTTGCCGCAATAGATCCAGCCCTCACCGCGCATGGCAAAACCCGCACCGCCAGCCGTTTCGTTATCTCCGGGCAACCCCGCCGCCGGGTCGGAGGCGGCCTTGAATCCTGATTTTTCGGCGGCGCGGTTTTTAGCCTCTTCGTCTTCTTCCTGCTTCCGGGCGGCGCGGACAAAGGCGGCCCTTTCGTCTTTGGCCGCACGCGCATCAGATTCTTGCTGTCTCTCGAAATCCGGATCGTTGCCGGCACCAGCACGGGCACGGACAAAGCCGGGGGCATACGGCCTACCGATGATATGGGCCCTTGTGTTCTCTTCGGAATTTTCTGCTTCAGCCATGGTCCAACACCGTTGCTATTCTCTGAAAAGGAATACCCCCCCTTTATACACTATCCTGCCCCGCCGGGTCCAATATTAATTTGCATATCGCGGCGATATTGCATTTCCGGATCCGGGCCCTTTTCCGGTTCGGGGGCAACCGTTACATCGGCGGAATTTTCCTTTTGTTCCAGACGCCTTTCATCCCACCCGGCCACGCGATAGGGGGAAACATTCATCAGGGTTTCCGTCCCCAGCGTCATATAGATCATATCCATCATCTGCCGGAATTGCCTGTCCGGATCGGGGTCTGGTTGCGGCATGGAAACCTGCAAGGATGCGCCAGCGTGATCCGCGATTGCTAGATCCTCGATCAGATCGCGGAGCAATCTTTCCGCCGGATCGTCGCGCTCACCGGCCTGACGCGGACCGGAGGTCGCCTTCCCCGCCGTCAGCGACGCGGCAAGCCCCTGCCCCATGCGGCGCAAGGTGACGTCGTCCGCGTTTTGCCGCGCCTGCTGCCTGAGGGTTATGTCGGTCGCCGTTTTGCGGGTTTCCGTTCTGAGCGGCGCTTGCGCCTTTTCCTGATCGGCGGCACGTTGCGGGCCACGACTGACCCCGGCGACCGCAGGGCCTTTTTCTGCGCCGCCTTTTATGCCCGCCGCCACCGCACCAGCGGCAACCGCTACCGTAGCGGCAGCCGCCACGCCACGCCCGAGGGTTTTTCGGTCTTTCCCCGCATCCTCCTTCGCGCCGGGGTCCGATTCGGCCTGCTGCTGTTTCAGGGCCTCAACATTGCGGTCGTAACCCTGCTTCAGCATCATGCGTTCGGTCAGCGAAAGCTTTTCGTTTTCCCACGGTTTTTCACGCAGTCCTGCCAGAATGCCGAGCAATTCCGTTTCGTGACTATCCATGTCGGGGTCTGTGCTTTCGTCACGGTCGAAGGCCGAAAAATCCTGTGCCTGCGCATCCGCATGCGGTTTTTCTTCGCCGGAAGATTCCTCGAAGCCCAGCGCCGCATCACCTATGGTCACGCCGACGGCGCGCCCGTCTTCCGCAGACCCGTCCTTTTCCGCCGCCTTGCCTTTTTTTTGTCTCTTTTTTGCTTTCGGATCGCCCTTGCCCCGGGCCTTGGGGTCGGTGGCCTGAAGTGCGCGGGCGGGTTCGGGCGTATTCAGCGCCAGCGCGGCCTGATCGTCCCCATCGCCGTCATCATTGTCATCATCGCTGTCGTCGTCAGGATGATCGCCCGCGAGTTCTTCGCCCGCGTCATGCAGGTGATCATCATCGAGGGTGTTTTTTTCATCCGGAATCACGCCCGCACCTCTTGATTGACAGCTTTACGGCTTCTGAACAATTGTGTCACGGACGGGGTCAGGAAAGCAAATTTTTCTCCGGATTTCCCGGAAGATTCAAGCCCCCGCAACCCGCGTATACAAGGCCAGCGCGCTGGCGGTAAACGCATCCTTGGAAAATTCCCGCCGATAGGATTCGCTGCCGTTTTCGACCAGCCTGCGGCGCAGATCGTCATCGGCGATCAGGCGGTTGACCGCCGATGCCAGACCGTCAACATCATCAATTTCGACCAGCAAGCCATCCTTTTCATGGGTGACATATGCTTTCGGACCTGCGGCCTTTGCCGCGACCAGTGGGACACCCATCGCCCAAGCCTCGGCGGTGACCGTGCCGAAGGGTTCATAGCGCGATGGAAAGACGCAAATATCCGCCGTCGCCAGCAGGGAACCGCGATCATTGCGCCAGCCAAGAAAACGCACGCGATCATCCAGCCCCAGCCGGGTACACAGCGCCGTCAATTCATCCTTCAAGGGGCCATCACCCGCAATCCAGAGATAGGCGCCGGGAATATCGGGCATAGCGCGCAGCAGAATATCAATCGCCTTTTTCGGGTGCAGACGGGCCAGCGCCAGCAACAAGGGCGCATCATCGGGTGTATCCAGCGCCGCCCGGTCCAGCGCCCGTGCCTCGGGAAAATCGGCATAGGTGTGCAAGACCGCGACCCGTTCGGGTTCAATGCCGCAAGCTACAATGTTCTGCGCGATATCGCGGGTGCAACCGACATGAACATCGCAATTGGAAAAACGCGAAGGCTTGTAATAGCCGCCATACCACCCGAGACGACGACAACCTGTATCCCGCGTCGCATATGTTCCCGCACGGCCC
Organism: uncultured Micavibrio sp.; assembly: GCA_964400125.1. Taxonomy (GTDB): domain Bacteria; phylum Pseudomonadota; class Alphaproteobacteria; order Micavibrionales; family Micavibrionaceae; genus Micavibrio. The sequence continues at coordinate 71,151 of CAYNSR010000010.1, forward strand.
ATCCAGTAATGGACCACATCGGGCCTGAAATCGGCGATGGCTTTTTTCAATGTCCGCGCCGTCGGAAAACGCCAGATCCGGCTGAAGGATGCCGTATCGAAACCGACGCCGATCTTTTTCAGGAAACCCGTCCTGTCGGCGTTGGGGCGCAGGACGACATGTTGCTGGATTCCTGCGTCATGCAGCGCCCGCACGGCGTCGGTAAAAAAAGTTTCCGCGCCGCCTTGTTCCGCCCCGGCAATGACATGAAAAATACGCAACGGCGTGATCCCCTAATGATTGGGAACGGTGATTTTCTGGACCGGTTTTTCCTCGATGACGGGCGGCCACGGCACCAGTTCCATGCCCTTGATCAGTTCCGTCAGCACGGTTTCGGTGCTGTCCATCGATTTCAGCAAGCCGTCGCAGGCTTCCGATGTGGTGACGGGTACCTTGGTGATATCCTTATCGACATTGTTAGCGGCCCTTTCGATCATCTTCAGATAATCCTTGATCTCTTTCGGCTTCATATAGGTCTGCGCCGCAATCGCCGCATCGATGTCCTTTTCCTTGGCCTTCACCACCGGATCGACTGATGCCATCCAGGCGGAAAAGCGTCCGTCCATTGCGGATTTCATATCCGGATTTGCCGTGCCGCAGGCCTTCACCGCATTCTGGACATCACCGCGCACGACCTTGACCGCACGGGTGCTGCCGAAAGTTTCGCGGATATGGAAGAGATGTTTCAACGCGTCCTCGTCCAGCGTTTCGGCCAGTTCGCGGGAGCGCTTTTCAAGCTTCGCCAGCGCGGAATCGACAGCGCTTTTATCCTGCGCCGCCGCATATCCCGGCCAGAACGAAACACACAGTATCGCCATGATAAACACGCTCAGAAAAAAACGCCGTTGCGTCATGTGAAAACCCCTTGGTTGCATGCGCATAACAATAGGCCGTGTCGCCCCCATAATCCAGCCGCAAACAGATTTTTCTTCGTGCCCGCACCATGAAGAAAAAAAGACCGCCGACACAAGGGTCGGCGGCTAAAGTGGGACAAGGTCGTCTCTTCGATCATCGCCGGGGCACCTGCATTCTGCGGGGCAACAGGGGCTGGCTACAAAAAGACGTCATGCTTCCATTTTAATATTATTATGGTAAATAATGCCTGAACAGGCTACGGAGAAAACAATAAATCCCCCGCAGCGTTGCAGGGGATTTATTTAAAATTTTAACGATTTGCGGAAACGCCCTATTCGACGAGCTTGTTCCACCAGCCCTTTTTCTTCTGCGGAACGGCGTCGGGATCGGTAATAACCTCATAGGGGCGCGTTTCGGTAACGCCGACGTTTCCTGCTACCGCGGCGGGAGCGGATTCGACATCCTGCGCACTTTCATTGGCGGGGCGGGAACGGCGACCATAATACACCGGTTCCACTGCCGGACGGGGCGCACCCGCGACAGGCACCGGGATACGGTCGGCATGGACCGCCAGACCGGAATCGGAAGGCTGCTCATCCTGTTCCGGCGCGGCTGACGATTCGGCGCGATCCTGACGCGGTTCGCGATCACGGCCACGACCGCCCCGGCGGCCACGACGGCGGCCACGATCCCCCCGATCAGGTCTGGGCGACAATTCATCAGCACCGGGTTGTTCGCCGGACTCACCCTCATCGCCGGATGCGGCAACATGATCGTCCTGAATTTCTGCGACAGGCTCCCCATCCTGACCTTCGGTGCGGCCAGACTGGCGGTCACGGCCACGACCCCTGCCGCCACGGGAACGGCGGCCATCACGCTCGGCGGACTCTTCCGTCCTTGCCGATGGTTTCGGGGTGTCGCCCTCTTCCTCGTCATCGTCGTCCTGCGGACGGACGATGTCGATTTTATAGACTGCCGGAACGAGATCCAGAACATCTTCCGTTTTGACGACGACGCGGAATTCATAGCGGCGTTCGATATCCGCCAGCATTTCCCGCTTCTGGTTGAGTATATAAATCGCGACATCAGGCGAAACGGTCAAATGAACTTCTGCGGCACGGGCGCGAACGCCTTCTTCTTCCAAGGCACGCAAGGCAAGGATGGCGGCATTGTCGCAAGTGCGAATATGGCCGATTCCCTGACAATGTTTGCATTTTTCGAACTGCGCCTCGGTCAGCGACGGATTGAGCCGCTGGCGCGACATCTCCATCAGGCCGAAGGATGAAATGCGTCCCATCTGGATACGGGCACGATCAGTGGACAGGGCATCGCGCAATTTACGCTCGACCTTGGCATTGTTACGACGATCTTCCATGTCGATGAAATCAATCACCACCAGACCGCCGAGATCGCGCAGGCGCAACTGCCGGGCGACTTCTTCCGCCGCCTCGAGATTGGTTTTCAGCGCCGTATCTTCGATATGGCGTTCGCGGGTTGCGCGCCCGGAGTTGACGTCAACGGAGACAAGCGCCTCTGTCGGGTTAATGACGAGATAGCCACCCGATTTCAGCGTCACTGTCGGTTCGCCCATCTCACGAATCTGGCTTTCAACCTGATAGCGCTGGAAGATCGGCAGTTGTTCGTCCTTGTACTGGATCACGCGCTTGACATGCGACGGCATCATGACCTTCATGAAATCCCGCGCCGCCTTGAATCCCTCTTCACCGGCGACATGGATTTCCTCGATATCGCGGCTATACAGATCCCGCACGGCGCGACGAATGAGTTTTCCCTCCTCATGGATCAACGCGGGCGCAGACGATTGCAGGGTCAGTTCACGAATTTCATCCCACAGGCGCAGCAGGTAATCGAGATCGCGCTTGATTTCAACCTTGGTCCGCGACATACCCGCCGTGCGCATAATCACCGACATACCTTCGGGAACGTTGAGTTCGGCAAGGATTTCACGCATGCGTTTACGTTCGACGAAATTCGCAATCTTGCGGGAAACGCCGCCGCCACGCGGGCTGTTCGGCATCAGAACGCAGTACCGCCCCGGCAGGGACAGATAGGTTGTTACCGCCGCGCCCTTGTTGCCGCGCTCTTCCTTGCTGGCCTGCACCAGCATGATCTGGCCGCGCTTGATGACTTCCTGAATTTTGTAGTGACGGCGGCTGGTCGGGCGAACCGGACGGTCGCCGTCCAGACCATCGCCGCCAAGAACTTCGACCCGGCGGCTTGTTGATGCAGAATATCTTCCACGACCACCGCCATTGCGGCCGCCCTGATAGCGCCCGCCGCGACCGCCGCGATCACGATTGCCGCTGCCGCGGCGGCCACCGCGATTGCGTCCGCGCGAAGCTACATCATCTTCCGCAGCCTGCCCTTCGGGTTTTTCTTCGGCAGCATCTTCGGCCACATTACCGATATTGTCTTCCGGCTCGAGGAAGGATTCCACGCCGCCATCTTCATCGAAAGAGGAAGGCGGAGACACAGATTTGGATGGCCCCGCTTCGCGCTCATCCTCGCTTTCATCCTCGTCGTCATCGCTTTCGTCATCTTCATCATCTGCGGAGTCGTCTTCGCCGGAATCTTCTTCCTCATCGTCATCCAGCATTTCGACGTCTTCCTCAGCATCCACAGCTTCCGTGGCAGCTTGCGGGGTGGAATCATCTTCGTCGCCTTCCGGCTCTACTGCCGGGGGCTTTTCGCCGCCGATATCCTCGACAATATCCTCTTCTTCATCGTCATCCTCTTCCGCCGGGGCATCCCCTGCGGCGGCGGCGCGTTCTTCCTCCTCCTCGGCGGCCCGCTCCTCGGCAAGCAACGCCTCCATCTCGGCGCGCTGCTCCGCCAGCAGAGCCTCACGATCGGCAATGGGGATACGGTAATAATCGGGGTGGATTTCCGCGAAGGGAAGAAAACCATGGCGGTTGCCGCCAAAATTGACGAAGGACGCCTGCAGGGAAGGCTCCACCCGCGTCACCTTGGCCAGAAAGATACTCCCCTTGATCTGGCGGCGCACCTGACTTTCATAGTCAAACTCCATCAGGCGGGTACCATCAACAACAGCAACCCGGGTTTCTTCCATGTGGGTTGCATCAATCAACATACGTTTTGTCATTTAAAATCTCCAAAAGGCGCACGCAAGCGCCGGCCCTCTGACCCGCCGGGCGACTACGGCGGAAGGGCGGCGCTACAAGCACCAGAATTGTTAATATTCAGGGATTATCCCGATCCGGGTGTGTGATGAAAGCATCACAACGGTTCAACTGCACAGCACGGGCCATCAGGCCTTTTTAGGAGCGCCGGAGCGGAAGGCCGGATCTGACCTTTCCCACATTACCGTTGTGACTAGCGAAACTTTTTCCTAATTTCACAAAATGCTAGAGCCTCAACGGGTCGCTGGGAAGGACAATACAGCCGTTGCATGGCGGATACAACAAATATTCCTCCGCACAGACACCCCTACCGGGAAAGGGCACATATCCGGGGGTTTGGCAGGGTTTTGGCAGGGTTTTGATTGTGAAATCCGCCGCTTCTGTGCCATAGTGGGCATAGTCTTTGACAGGCGTAGAAACGCCACGGATACGCCCCGCGCTTAATTTTCCGGAATATCATGGTTACCCTTTCCCGTTTCCGCGTCTTTCTGGTTTTGCTGATTGCTCTGGGTGTGCTGGTCCGGGCCGATGGGGCCATGGCGCTTGATATCCTGTCGGTCCGCATGGGACCACACCCGGACAAAACCCGTATCGTGGTGGAAATGGACCAGGCAGTCGCATTCCGCAGCTTTATGCTGGCGGACCCCGTGCGGCTGGTGATCGACATGCCGGAATTCAACTGGCGCACCGGAACCATTGCCAGACCGGCGGGAACAGGCATAACCGATATCCGTCAGGGGAACCTGCAACCGGGTTATTCCCGCATCGTCATCGACCTGTCGCGGCCTGCGCTGATCCGGTCGGCCTTTACGATCCCGAAACAGGACGGTCAGCCGCACCGGCTGGTCATTGATATCGCTCCGGCAGATAAGGAACATTTTGCCCGTAACCGCACGATCACCCACGGCACCCTGAACATCCCCGAACCCGGCCAGATCGCGCAAGTATCGCTCCGCGCCCCCGTTGCCGATATCGGAATCGCCGGGAATATTGCGAAATCGCCCCCTGCTCCGGTCAGCAAACCACAACGCGGTAGCGCGGGGCAAAAAAAACCGCTGATCGTGATCGATGCCGGACATGGCGGGAACGACCCCGGCGCTCTGGGCGCAAACGGCCTGAAGGAAAAAAACATTACACTGGCCATGTCCTATGAACTGAAAAAAGCGCTGGAGGCTTCGGGACGTTACAGGGTGCAATTGACACGCGACCGGGATGTCTTCCTGCGCCTGTCGCAGCGTGTTGCAATCGCACGGCAGAAAAAAGCCGATCTGTTTATTTCCCTGCACGCCGATTCCATCAACCGCTCCGGGGTGCGCGGCGCATCCATCTATACGCTTTCGGAGAAAGCCTCGGATGTGGAATCAGAAAAACTGGCCGCCCGTGAAAACCTGTCTGATGCCATCGCCGGACTGGACCTCAGTCACGAAGATGAAGATGTCGCCAATATCCTCGTCAATCTGGCCATGCGGGATACGATGAACCAGTCAAAATTCTTTGCCAATAAAACCATCACCCATCTCAAGAATCAGGGAATCAGGGTTCTCGACAACGGCCATCGTTATGCAGGATTTGCCGTTTTGAAGGCCCCGGATATTCCATCTGTCCTGATCGAACTTGGCTATATGTCCAATTCACAGGAATCCGCGCTGTTATCGCAACCGGAATATCGCGGCAAAATCGCCCGCGCGCTGGTCGGCAGCATCGACGGCTATTTTGCCACCCTGTCGCAGTAAGGGACAACACCCACCTATTTTCGATAATGAAATCGTGGTGACATTGTGGCAAAGCTTTTGAAAAAAAAGAAAAATTTGCTAAAAATCGTGTTTTCATTTTAACCGGAACGTGTATGTTTAACGTTGCCTTCTTAAGGGGCACACGACCTTTAACAACTCTAATGCATTATGAGGACTTACGATGAACAAACTTTTCGTTGCCGCCATGGCCGTAGCTGCTATCGGCCTTTCCGCCTGCTCCAGCACGGATACTGCCCGTGTCGATCAGGCTCCTTACGCTCACGAGCGCACCGTTGGTGCAGAGCAAGCGCCTGTTCAACAGCGCAGCAACACCGTTTTCCACGCACGTCAGGGCAAGTAATTGCTCTGGCCGCATGGCCGGAATTGAAAAGGCTGCCTCTTCACGGGGCAGCCTTTTTTCATAGGCCCTTTTGCAGGACGGGCTTTTTCTTTCTGGGGGAATCGGGTATCGCTGGAGTATGACGATGGCACTTAAAATCCTTGGCTTCGCGACGATCGTTCTTCTTGGCGGATTTACCGCAGCGCTTGTTGTGATCCTGTCCTTGAAATTCGGATGGGTTGCGGCGCTGCCGCAAGACGAATATCTCAAAGATTTCGAATTGTTCTATTTCGGCGGCAGCGGGATGGTCTGGATCGCGGCATCGCTTCTGGGTCTTGGCAGCTTTTCTCTGCGGGGGGCGGCCAGAATCATCGCATTGTTATTGCCGCTGGTGGCACCACTGGTCTATTCCGTATTCGTTTTGATCTATTTCACAAGCCTGTGACACGGATACTGGCGCTGGCCTAGTTCGGCGTCACAATAACCGGCTCAGGCGGTACAGGCTCCACCTTCTCTACAGTTTGTACGGCATCAGGCAGCGTGTCGGAAACGCTGTCCGCTTTTTTCTCCGCCGTGCGATCTTCCCCGCGCTTTCCGGCCTTGTAAATTTCAACAGGATAGCCGCGACGTTCCCGCACCACCTGCCGGATCAAGGCCCAGTCGAGATCCCGGGCACGCTCGCCAGCGGTGGCGACAATCAGTCCCATATCTTCTTCGGTAAAGACGTAGCCGGGCAAGCCGCCGTCGAGCTCCATCTTATCAACCTGACTGGCGGTGGGATGAACTTCAAGATAGAGGGAATCGTCGACCCAGCCCACCTTGACCGGCTGGTCGATCACGGTCACTTTCGTGCCAACCGGAAACATTTTATAAGCCCTGACGATATCCTCGGGGTACATGCGGATACAACCGGAGCTGACGCGACGACCGATGCTGAACGGCTTGTCCGTACCGTGGATGGCGTATTCCGGCCAGCCAAGATACAACGCATGCGTCCCCATCGGATTGTCCGGCCCCGGCGGAACCTCGATCGGCAATTCCGGGTGTTCCTTGCGCATCCGCGCCGTGGGGCGCCAGACAGGCCCTTCCTTCTTGCGCAGAATCGCCGTCGTTCCACTGGGCGTCAACAGACCTTCGCGACCAATGCCAAGCGGGAATGTCTCCGGCGGCTGCCCCGGTTTCAAAAACGCATACATGCGCATCTCGGCCAGATTGATGACGACCCCTTCACGCACCGTATTCGGCAACAGATGCATGGAAGGAATTACCAGAGTCTTTCCGGCGCCGGGAATCCACGGATCAAGGAAGGGGTTGGCGGAGCGCAATTCGACAAAACCGACATTCATAGTCCGCGCAATCTGCACCATGGTGTCTTCGTAGGTGGCAACATAGGTTTTCATGCCACCGACATAATCGCGGTCATACACGCCGGACGCCCGGACGGCACTGCGTTTTTCTTTCGCGACCGGAGCGTCCGGCAGCGCCTTTTCCGCCCGCGCAACCGGCACGGCAAGCATCGGCCCCAACACCAGAAGCGCCAGTCCCGAAAGGAAAATCCGTCGTGCATTCCGTCCGTCCTGCATGCGCCTATGCCGCCTTTCGCATGGCCAGATCGAGATTGGCCACAATTTTGTCCATGAATGCGGTGGTTGTCAGATAGGGTTGCTGTTCACCGATTAAAATCGCCAGATCCTTGGTCATATGCCCCTGCTCCACCGTCGCGACGCAGATTTGCTCCAGCGTGTCGGCAAAGTCAACGAGTTTCTGGTTTTTGTCGAAGCGTCCGCGATATTTCAACCCTTGCGTCCAGGCGAAAATCGATGCGATCGGGTTGGTCGATGTCGGATTGCCCTTCTGGTGTTCGCGGTAATGGCGGGTGACCGTGCCATGGGCGGCTTCCGCCTCGACACATTTCCCGTCCGGCGACAACAACACGGACGTCATCAGCCCGAGAGAACCGAAACCTTGTGCCACGACATCGGATTGCACATCACCGTCATAGTTTTTACAGGCCCATACAAAACCGCCATGCGACTTGATCGAGAAAGCGACCATGTCGTCAATCAGGCGATGTTCATACCAGAGTTTGCGCCGTTCAAACTCCGTCCTGAATTCCGTATCGAACACGCGCTGGAAAATCTCGATGAATTTGCCGTCATAGGCCTTGAGGATCGTGTTCTTGGTCGACATATACATCGGCCAGTTGCGCTGAAGCGCGTAGGCGAAGCAGGAGCGGGCGAAACCCTCGATCGATTCATCGAGATTATACATGCCCATGGCAACGCCGGGGCCGGTGAAATCAAATACTTCATGCTCGATTTTCTTGCCGCCGCCTGCAGGCACATACGTCATGGTCAACTTGCCCGGGCCCGGGATCTTGAAATCGGTTGCCTTGTACTGGTCGCCAAAGGCATGACGACCAATAACGATCGGCTGCGTCCAACCCGGCACATAACGCGGTACGTTTTTGCAGATAATCGGTTCACGAAAGACCGTGCCGTTCAGAATATTGCGGATGGTCCCGTTCGGGGATTTCCACATTTTTTTCAGGGAAAATTCCTTGACCCGCGCCTCATCGGGGGTGATGGTGGCGCATTTGACGCCAACACCGTATTGCTTTATGGCATTGGCGCAATCCACCGTGACCCGATCATCCGTCGCATCGCGATTTTGAATCGACAGATCGTAATATTTCAGATCGATATCCAGATAGGGCAGGATCAGTTTTTCGCGGATCATTTGCCAGATAATGCGGGTCATCTCATCGCCATCAATCTCCACAACCGGATTGTCTACTTTGATTTTGGACATCATTTTCCCCTAAACGTTGCACGCACCTGTGTTCCGGGCATGAGTGTAATGCGTTTTCCTCAAAAAACCACCCCTGCCTGCCCCCTGAATGATTGACAAAATCTGGACAAACGCCCCGGAACACCCTAATCTCCACCCGCTCTGTCCCCGTCGCGGGTTTAGAGAACAACCTTCGATTCGTGACAGACGAAACGGTTTAATATTATGGTAATGCCGGCATAGCACAGTGGTAGTGCAGTGGTTTTGTAAACCGAAGCATGGCGAAACGGAGTAAAGTTTTTGAAGGCGGCATTCGGAATTATCTGAATGCCAGAAAATGGCGGAAAGCCGGTATAGCACAGTGGTAGTGCAGTGGTTTTGTAAACCAAAGGTCGCGAGTTCGAATCTTGCTACCGGCACCATTTTCCTCCTCCAGGGGCACTTCTGGGGCATTTTTCAAAAACAGGTGGCGACATTCGGCCATCAGCCACGATAAATTCCATTCCCAGATCATGAGTTCATGCCCCTGTATGACAGGATCAATCCTTTGTTTTTAAAGCAATAATTTTGCTTTCTGCTCATTATTGTTGAATGGAGTTGCTGTCTGCCGCCACGGTTTGTAATGTGTTCGGAGAATAAGAACATAGAGAGAACATGGCCAATATCGAGAAACGCGAAACACCGGATGGCAAGGTCACTTTCAGGGTCAAGGTGCGGCTGCGGGGCTATCCCGTCCAGTCCGCCACGTTTGACCGCCTGACCGATGCAAAGAAATGGGCGCAGGACACGGAGAGCGATATCCGCAACCGCCGCCATTTCAAATACGCCGAAGCCAAAAAACACACGGTCAATGACCTGATCGACCGTTACATGGAACAGATGAAAAAACGCAATCCCGCGCGCCACGCCGGAATCTTCGGCCACATGGAATGGTGGCGGGCGGAGCTGGGGCATTGCCTGCTGGTCGATCTGAACAAGGCCGTTATAACCGAAAAACTTGAAAAACTGGCCGCGATTCCGAAACCGAACGGCAAGTCACGCGCGCCGGGAACCGTCAACCGCTATGCCGATTCTCTAAGCGGGGCGATCAGCGTCGCCGTTAATGAGTGGGAATGGATGCAGGATCATCCGATGCGCCGTGTCCGCAAAATGCGCGAACCGCGCGGGCGTGTTCGCTTCCTGTCGGATGATGAGCGGAAGGTGCTACTGGTAGCCTGTAAAAACAGCGAAACCAAGCATCTTTATATGCTGGTCATTCTTGCTCTCAGCACTGGCGCGCGACGGGGAGAGATTATGAACCTGCGCTGGCCGGATATTGATTTTGAACGCAGCGTCATCACCCTGCACGAAACCAAGAACGGCGAGCGCCGTCTGCTGCCGCTGACGGGCCATGCTCTGGCCCTGTTGCAGGAATACGCCAAAGGTAAAGAAGGACAGAGGGGGCTGGTTTTCGCCTCCGCTGTCGATCCGAAAAAGCCGTTTGAATTCCGTACCGCTTGGGAAACGGCATTGCGGCGCTCCGGTGTAAAGGATTTTCGTTTCCACGATCTCCGCCATTCAGCGGCCTCGTATCTTGCCATGGATGGGGCAACTCCCGCCGAGATCGCCGAGGTGCTGGGGCATAAGACCTTGCAGATGGTCAAACGCTACGCCCACCTGTCCGAGGCGCACACCCATTCTGTTGTTGCCAGTATGAATGAAAAAATATTCGGAGAGGCCGCATGAGCGAGCATGATATTTTGAAAGAGCTGCAGCGCAAATACGATGCCAGCAACCATGATCTGGGCCTTTTTATACGATCTTTGAAAGCCATGACGCATCTGGCGAAACGTCAATACGGTCTTGATGCCGACTGGTTGTGCGATGCGGCCCTTCATCATTTAAGCGCGAAGACCAAAACTTATATCGAAGATAAGCGGATCGGGCTGTTGGCCGCGCTTATGGTCGGGCATGGCAGCTCTTTCAATCAGGCTATGCTGGCAATAGGGGAATGGATAGGGATCGGTGATACCAAAATCAAGAAAGCGTATCTTGCCGTTTGTAATGAATATAAACTGCCAAAAGATCAGCGAAACCTCGCGAATGTCGCCTTTATGGCGCGCGCGAAAAGCATTCCCTATATAATGACGATCCGGGAAAACAAGCCCTTTCCGGAGCGTCACGAAAAGGCATGGGCCGCCTTCAGGAAGGCTTATCAGATCGCGGAGGATTCTCATGTCGAGCAAGTTTTCCAGATGGCCCGGAAAGCCAGAAACGATAAAATCACTTTGGCGGATATTGAGGAACGGAAAGACATTATCCGGCAAGTCAATCAGTCGTATTTATTGTGACATGTCTTTTTCCTTCCGGCATGGCGGAATAAAGATGCCGGATATCCTGCGTCGTTAAAACCGTGCAGTTTTCTCCCATAACGTGCTTTTCCGCACAGAAGAGGAGAAAAAGATGCAACAGGAACAACACACCAACGAAAATCAGACTTCCGCCCAGCGGCGGCTCATCCCTCTGACAGAATGGCCTAAACATCATAGCTGGCCGCCTATTGGCGGGCTGCGGCATCTGGTGTTTTATGCCGGGCAGAATGGCTTTGATAAGGTCATCCGCCGCGCTGGTCGCCGTGTCCTGATCGACGAACAAGCTTTTTTTCAGTGGCTTGACGAGCAAAATGGAGGGCAAGCGTAATGGAATCGATTGATGCCCTGGCCCACCGTCTGACGTACCGGCCCTTTCGTGAAATTGTTGAAGATGTGGCAGATCGGCTGGATTATTTTTCCGTTACGGATGCCTGCGAAAATAATGAATGTTTTGGCGTTATTCATGACGGGATTGTCGCGGCTTTGCCGTTCGAGAGATCGCGGTCTGAAAATATTCCATGGGATCCGGATTTCTTTTTGCTGACCACTCATCCCCAGTTGGCGGCATTATTTCATGAGCAAAAAGGCAAACCCGTCTGGTTCTGTGAAGATCTTGATGCCCTAAGTAAAATCCAGGCTCCCTTCAATGCCGGAAAGAAGTGGGCTTACATCCTGACCGAATGCGAGGAAGCCTGGGATGCAGCCATTATTGCCGAGCATTATTGCTATAAGGGCCGTGTTGTTTCGGTGCTGGGCGGGACGTGTCCTGATCTGATGCGGACATTTTTTCCTGAATACTGGGAAAAACGCGGCTTTACGATGTAAGGGCGCGGTCATGGAAGGAGAGCAAAGCGCTTTTGCCGCGCTGATGGATCTGATAGGCCAGATGAATCAGCAGAGTGAGCCGGGCGTCATTGATAATGCTCTGGTGGAAATCGCCAGGGCGAAACTGAGCAAGATAGAGATCGACCGTCTCCTGCGTGGAATCCGGGCCAATACCGGCACGACCCTGACGGCCTTGCGCGAAGGACTGACAGAGCAGCGCAAAAACCAAAGCGACGGACAGGTCGATATTCCGTATCTGGTCATGAAAAAGCTGCTGAAAGAGCATTTTGCGGGCGGGCGGTATCTAATCCGTGGGCCAGATAAATCTTTCTGGGCCTATAACGGCCAGCATTGGCAGATGCTTAAAGACGAAAGGCTTGAAAATCTGCTGATCGGCATTGTCGAGGAGATGGTGCCGGAAGGCGGGAATTATCGCACCCATATGAAATACGCCTTTGATCTGCTGGTGGCGGAATCGGCGCGGTTCCATGACCGCCTTCTGAATCCCGATCATATCATGCCGGTCATCAATGTGCAGAATGGTGAGTTATGGATTGATACGGACGGTTCCGCTTCCCTGCGCCCGCACAGTCCGGAAAGTTGTTTGATCAGCGTCCTGAACATTGCATATGACCCGGCGGCGACATGCCCACGGTTCGATCAGGCGATGCTGGATATTTTCGCCCGTGCGTCCGACCCCGCCGATATGGTGCGGCATATGGAAGAAATCATGGGCTATATCATCCAGCCCCGGCGTTTTATCGCCAGCTTCTTTGTCTGGATCGGCGATGGCAGCAACGGCAAGACGCAGCTCAGCAATATATTGATCGAACTTCTGGGGCCGTCGAACGTCCATGCCGACAGGATTGGCAACCTGAAAACCAACCGCTTCATATTCGGCAGCCTGGTCTGGAAAAGCCTGTTTCTGGATGATGATATGCGCGCCGGGGAAGAATTGAGCGATGATCTTATCAAGATGTTGTCCGAAGCCAAGCGCATGGCGGGCGAGCGGAAATTCAAGGACGTATTCGAATATGTTTCGCGTATCGCGCTTCTGATCCTGTGCAATGATTATCCCCGCCTCGCCGACCTCAGCCACGGCATGCGCCGCCGGATGCAGATCGTGCCGTTCGAGCGGATCTTTGGCAACAAAGACAGGGATGATACGCTGTTCCCAGATATCATCGCAAAAGAACTTCCCGGCGTTCTCAATCGGCTGCTGGCAGGGTTCCAGCGCCTGACCCTGCGTGGACGATTCGAGGAACCAGAAGACTGCCTGCTGGCAAAGGCCGAATGGATCCGCCAAGCCAATCCATTGCCGTCTTTCATCGCGGAGATATGCCGTGAGAACGCGCAGGCGCGTGTCCGGGTGCGGGATCTTTATCATCGCTACCGTGACTGGTGCGGAGATAACGGCATCCGGCAACCTCTGACAAAACAGGAATTGCATCGGAACCTGAGCAAGCTGGGATATAAGACCGTCACGCGGGACGGCTATCCTTGTATCCAGGGGCTGGAACTGGCCACGACTTGCGCGCCCTATTATAACAAGTGAGAAAAGTGACGTTCTGGTGCGCTCTCTTTATATATAGGAAAGAGGATGTACCGGGCTGCATTTCTTATTACTCTCCAAAAATATTAGTCTGAAAATTTGTCACTTTTTCCACTGATGCACGATCCAGCGGTAAATCGGGAAAGCAATAAAATGATCGTTCATTCTTGTCGACTTCCGGTCGCTTCCAAGCGTTCATGTCCTTGTAACAAAGGGGCCGACGCGATGGGAACATGGGCTATGCCACATACGATAAAGGAGGTACAACGCCTTGAGGTGTTGCTGAAGGCTGAACTTCCACGCGCCCGGGCGGAGCAGAATCTCTACAATATACTGGGCGATGACAGGCTCTATGACAGCTTTAACGAATACGGCCCTGAGGATGATGTCCGCTTCCTCATCGCGCACCCCGTCTGGGCGAGCTTCTTGACCTCCCGGCAGATACGATCACGCCCGGCTGGGACGATGCGGCTCTCACACTCTGCCGCGCAATCATAGTTCCGCACATTTAACGCAGGATCGCACCACCAGCCGCTGGATACTCTGGCGGCTGGGTTTCTTCGTCCTGCCGCATGCCGCGCCAGTGCCGCACTGCGCCCAAAAAGGTACTGTGACGCGTAACCGCATAGGGGCGGCGGACGCGCGGGATTCTTCTAGCGCCAGACAGTGAAACTTGGTTGACAGGTTGACAAGAATAACTCTGATTTTATTGAAATTTTTTGTCGACCAAGTCTGTTTTGCCGCTTTCTTTTTTGAGCAGCACAATCGCTTGTTGACGCTTTTTATTTGTACCGGTTATGCGTTCCAGCTTCTCCGCGCCGATATCCGCCTTTCCCGCAAGGATATAGTTGCTCGTCAGCAGGCTTAAAAACCAGTTCTGCGACAGATAGGACGAATCCTGTTCGGCCATTTTTTCAAAATGCGGCAGTGAACGATCATATTGCATCCTGTCAAAATGCCACTGCCCCATGGCCAGCAGGGCCGGAATGAAAGCCGGGTCGATTTCCAGCGCGCGGGTGAACATCACGGGTGCTTCCGTCGCCTCCATCGGATCGAACTTTCCGGCCATGAGATAAAGATTCCCCAGCGCGACCCAGTGCGCCGGATGGTCAGGCTGGCTGGCGGCGGCATCGGCGCCAAGTTTCAACGCTTCGCGCATCTTTTCCGGATCGTTTTCCTGGATTGCGGCTTCGGCAAGCGTATAGCCTGTGAAAGAATGAAGGGATGCCGCCTGGAAAGATGTCCGGCGTTCAAATTCGCTCATCATCCGCGCATAGCCGTCCCCCTGCCCGGTCATGATAGGAAAACGGTTTTTCCCGCTCCAATAAACGCCCGCCCCGGCTGTCAGCGCAACGGCGACAAGGGCCAGAACGCCATATAAATATTTACGTTTCATATTTCCTACCGCAGTTGTAATATTGCCTTCATGATGCTTAAGTTGCTTTAGAGGCTATCAAATATGTTTATATCCGCAAAGAAAAAGATTGTCCTGCTTGCTATATGCCTTGCGTTGTCCGGCGCTTGTGTTTTGCCGTCCGCAGCCTATGCGGACGATACCATCGCTTCCCTGAAAAAACAGCTTGAAGCCGGGGAAGCTGCCGAGGCCCTGCTTGCCGCCCGGCGGGACGCCGAACTGAAAACGATCTCCAAATCGGGCCTTTCGCAAAAGCAAATCGAGATAAAGGCCGAAGCCGTTCTGGAAACATACCGGGTGGAAAGCAGTAAGCTGGTCGCGAAGTATCGCCAGCCTTTGATGGAGCATCTCCAGCAGAAATTTCCGGATGTGCAGGACAGCGTCGGCACGCCGCTCTATGCCAGGGACGAGCTGGGCAAAATCCGGACGGATCCGCAGGGCCGGAAAATCATCCACCCGGATTTTCGCGGCTGGAGCGGCGATCATGACATGCAGGGATCGGCGGCGGATGTTGAAAGGGTACGGAAATACCTGAACGAGAACGGGTTCGACACCACCGGTTTCGGCTCCAGGGATCTGGGCGATCTGACGCCGGGCGATCTCAGCAACAAGCGGCTGGAACTGACCATCAACCTCGATCCCACGGATCAGAGCATTAAAAAACAGCTTCAGAATCCGGAGCTGACGCCTGAGGCGCGCAGGCAGCTTGAGGCGGAGCTGGCGCGCGCGAAAAAATCGGATTCGATGCTGAAGGCGGGAGATTCCGCGCACCAGACCGTCGCCAATGTCGCGGCGCAGGGCAAGGAAACCTATGTTGGCGTTTCGATGCGGCACGATCAGCCGGGCGTTAAGGCCGTGCTGGTCAACGATCACTATAAAAAGGCGGCGGAAGGGCTGGGGCTGAGCGGTGAGTCGTTGCTTGCCGCTGAAAATCGCGATGCGTTTCAGGGCATGGTCAAGGGTACGGAGAAGGCTGTGCGCGACAGCCGGCTGGATGCGGATGCGATCGACGCGACGCTGAAAAAACACCGGATGGATATGAGCGCGGCGGAATACCGCGCCCTGGCCGCGAAACTCAAGGTCGCGCCCTATCCTGAGATTTACGGGCTGGACGCGGCAAAGATGGAAAACCTCAGGAAGGTCAATCAGGATCTGATCGACCAGTCCGTTTCCAAGACCATGAAGGAAGCGGCAACGGAGATAGACTCCCACCGCAGGAAAGTGGCCGAGCTGAGCGAGCGGATCAAACAGACGTCCGACCCCGCGGAAAAACAGGCTCTGACCGCACAGCGCGAACGGCTGGGCAATGAGATCATCGATACGCGCGTCAAGTTGCAGGCCACGCTGGCCGCCAACGACGCGCGCCGCCAGAAATACGGCCTGCCGCAGCGGGAAAAGATCGCGGAAGCCGACGCGCTGAAACTGACGCCGGAGACGGCGCCGTCCAGCAAGCATGCGGCGCTGAAGGCCAGATCCGACCTGAAACAGGCGGCCAGCAAGGCCGTTGACCGCGCGGGAACGGCGCTTGGCCTGTATGGGTATTACAGCGCCGCGATAGAGCGCGCGGAGGAAGTGGTGGCGGAAAGTTCGCCTTCGGATTCCGATGCGATGCTGATTGTCGAGGCCACGAAACGCGGCACGATGGATGCTATCGGCCTGACCGACGCGGTGGACATCATGGGCGGGGAGATGGATCTCCTGTCCAGCGCGATGCAGAATATGGACAAGGGCAATTACTTCACGGCCTTTTACGAATGGAACACGGCCATGGTCAAGGGCATGGGCAAGCTGGGCTGGAAAATGTTTAACGACAGTATCGTCACGCCGGTCAAGGATACGGCGGTCGCCGTGTATGAAGGCGGCACGACGGCTTATGAAACCGTGAGGGACGAAGCCACCATCGCCCGGAACGAATCGGAACAGGCCGCGCAGCAGGATTATATCGCACAGAAAAAAGCGGAACAGGAAGCGATTGGCAGACCTGCGGTGGAAACCCTCCTGGATATAAATGATCCCGCGCTTCTATCTATTGATTCGGCAGCGCAGACAGAGCATGCCCCTGTTCAGGCAGAAGCCATGCAGCATGATAGGCAAATAGACCCACGGTCTGTTTCGGGAGAAAGAATGCTTGTCACCGAAGAGGATGACAATGCCATTGCCCCCGACAGCCTGCAAAGCGGCCTTGATGCGGTAAAAAATGAAAAAACGAAAGAGCTTACACAAGAAGAAGTCTACCGCCTTGTGCCAAAAGATACGATGATGGCTTATTCCGAGCGTGTGGCACTTGCACAAAAGATGCTTGCAGATGAAGCGACAGGCGGCGCAGCAATGCAGATTGACCCCAATGCCGTGGCGGAAGATCGTATGATTCTTTCGCCAGCGTCTGATACTCCAGCAGAACGTATGATTTTGACGCCAGAGCCACAACCAAAAAGATCAACGGTGCATACGGAGCCGATGATCGATGGCGATGTGATGGAAGAGACCATTGTGCCATATGATGGGGGGTATCACAAAACGGAAGAAAACCAGCAAGAGGTCAACCCAATCTGGCAGTCATTATCAAGCCATGGGGCGGCTAATGGCGATAGTGCGTCATCAGCAAAGCACATTCACCTCGGTACTTCATATGGTGCTCAGAACCTGCGGGGCGAAGGCATCGATTGGTGGTGTGAAAAATTTAAGAAATGGCCATGGCTAGACAGCCCCCCTGAAGGGCAGCCGTATCGTGTTTTGTTATGTGGACTTCAACCAGGGGGAAGTGCCGATGTTTTGGGAAACATGTACGATACGCCCAGAGATCATTACGCCGAGGCTGTGACTGTTTGTGGTTTAACATTGTATTATGCATACGAGAATAACATAGGCCCCAATAAAGGGCATATACAAAAGCTAGAAAGGGTCAACGAGCTTATAAAAGAACGAGGAAACAAACCAGGATTTCTTATAGTTCAGCAATATGGTGGTTCTGTATATGAGGTGAGACGGTGTTCGGCACATTGAATTCCATCCCCCCTTCCATTCACTGGAGGCATGAAAAGATTTTCGTTGGCCATGTGTTTTGGCCCATGTTTCTGATATCCGCACCTGTCACCTATTCTATTTTGGACAAGGCATTTGCCGTGTATGGCGATATTCCAGCGGTAACGCATCCGATTGCTTTTATGGTCTCATTACTGGTGCTGCTGGTGCTGCCCTCCTTTATGGTAACGGGATATTATCTGCTCTGGCGCAGTTGGAAGGGTAATAAAACCGCTCATTCACAGCCTGAAGACGGCGAAGATGTGGCCATTCCGCATTCCGGAAAATTTGCGATGCTTGCACTGATCTCTGGTATGGGGTTTGTTCCGCTACTGCTGTTTGTCGCTATGCTTGCGGGGCTGGAGGCTATTGGCGTGGATGTTCAGGATGACAATACGCGACATATGCTGGTGGGGGGGCTAGTCGCCGCCGCACTGATCGCTGAACGCTGGTCAAAAATAGGCGTGAACTTTATGCTGGGCGGTTTATTGTTATGGGGCGGCATTTATGTGCATTGGCATTTGGCTGATGATACGTTGTCCAGGTGGTTATTATTTGACAGCGGTATTTTATAACATTGTGTTATTCAGAAGAGTTAACAAAGGGAATATCATGAAACAGAAACTTCTTGTTCCGCTATTTACGATAGCGCTTACCGCTTGTTCGCATGTCTCAAATCATGACCTTACGGATTATGATGCGTTAAAAGAGGGGGAAAAAATTGCCACGATTGGCGTGGCAAGAAATAACTCTGTACTTAATCTATAGCGTGAATGGCAAACCCGGACCAAATGACTGGCATGGCAAGGTATATAATACACAGTTCGACAGTTCCGCCAGCATCGGGATTGCTCCGGGAACGCACCGGCTGGACGTAGGATGTATGTATCGCAGCAGTGTCGTGCCTCCAAAATATGACGTGAGTATGCGAAATATAAAGGTAAGTGTTAAATCAAACGAGGTAATCACCCTGCAATGGCAGGAACAGCTTGACCTTGCCGCACAGGGAGGTGACGCGCACATGATTGGCACGTCCTCCTGCTCGATTCTGGTGAAAAGCAGCTCTGGTAAAAAGACGCTGCTGCGCGATGAGGGACGTGATGATGACTTGGCGACGGCCAATGATGAATAAGACTTTGCGGGTTTCTCTGGCGAGGGGAGCAGCTAAAGTCACGGTTGGCCCCCGTCCGCGCAGAAGTCATTGAAAATTTTTCTTTTTGGCCTTATTTTCCTTAGTTGAGTTTAATGGTTTTTTATATATGAAAGATGGAGGCTCTATGAAGTCATTATTCACTCTTACCCTGCTGTCGGCTGCCTTCTTGCTGACGATGGTGTCACATGCTCAGGCTCAGTCTATGTGTGTGCCTTCCACCGCCACAGTTTCAGAATGGGATTGCGGCCCCACATATAATCCTTATCCAACCCCTGGTGAACCGCCTGTTTGCGTTGCAAAAGTCTATTGTAACAATGGCCGCACAGGCGAAGTCAGGTACAAGGAAGGTAGTTCCAATTTCATTGCACAGATCAGTGCTGACAACGGCACAGGAAGAGCTTTCGATCCCAATTGTGGCCGTGCCGTCGACGCCTATTGTTATTGACATCTATGCCAGGCTCTACAAGAACGACCGCCTGGAAAGTCTGGCCTTGCAAGCGGTCGTTCTTGCCGGATTTTACTCGACAACGGTATTTTTCAAGATAATCGCCCGTCTGTTGCGGTATAGATAAACGAACACTACCCCCGAGGCAGCCAGCACGCCCGCTGGGAATAACCATGAAGTGCCTAAAATTCCATTCATCACCGCGCCCGCCGCGATGGCCATGACACCGGCAAACAGGACGGCGGCATCCGGCCATGTGGCAATCCGCAGCAGCCTTGCGGCCACCGATGCCGCGACACCATATACCGCGAAACTGCCTATGAGTACGACAGTCACCATACGGCCCTCTCCGGAAAGGGCTTCGCCCGCCCACTGAAACAGGCCGTCGGCAAGGCGGGTCAGCAACGCGCATACCCCGACCCATAACACCATCATGAGCGCTGTCATCAACCCTGCCCGTATGTAACCGCAGCCCCGCGCGCGCTGAAACAGCAACGCGGCCACCCAGACAAAACAGAGTCCGGCCAGCGCTATCCTTGCCAGCGGGAAGGCCAGAAAGGCGAACAGCAACGGCAAGAACAGCCAGCCGTACTCCAGCGGATACAGCCCCGCCCGGCGTCTAGAATCCGGAATTGTCACTGCTCGGCTCTCCTTTGGGCGCCTCCATATCGGCGGCATTGTAATAAACGCCATAGGTGCAGGTGCGCCTGCTGTCTTCCATGGTCATACCGACAATACTGATAAAAGGCCGTGAAGCGCGCAGGGACGTTCCCGCAAGCTCGTTACGTTCAGACATGTCGAACGCGGCGACATCACTGGCGGTCTTGAACAGAAGGAAGACGGTGCCATCCATGTTCAACCGTTCGACGGTGTAATGGCTGCCGCCCGGCGTGCGGCGTTTTTCCAGTTTCAGCCCCTCGGTCATGGGGGCGCCGAATTTACCAAAGCGCTTTTCCAGCCCGGCCATCGTCGTGTTGAGCCTGCCCCAGCAATCCGTCCCCGGCAAAGAGGTGTCATGCAGCAATGCAATCTTCGCCAGCCTGCCGAAACGGTCGAATTCCAGTTCCGGTATAAAGCCGATGCCGCCAATGACGGCGACATAATCGGAAGCCGGCTTCATTTTGCACGGCGCCCCGGTTTTCACGCAGGTGTTTTGCGGCCACGCAATCTCCGGCGAAGCGGCGACGGCCTCCGCAACCGTCATGCCGAATGTCAGACTGCCCCAGCCGCCAATATTTTCCCCGGTTCGCGCGGGCGTGGATTGCTGTTTTTGCGTCTGTGCCCTTGGCCCGGCCATGCGGTCGTCATCCGCCAGCACGGGGGCGGAAACAGGGAAAAACAAGGCAAAACAGGACAGGACGGGAAGCAACAAAAAATATTTCTTCATGGATTATTCCTTGCTGATGAACAGGACGCGGATATCCTCCGCCGGTTTGACGTTGGTGTGCGAAACGCCGTAAGCCCCTTGTTTTTGCGGCTTCAGGCCCGGCAGGCAGGTGGCGATGACATCGTCCGCCGCCTTTTTCTCAATGGTTATAGCCAGCCGCTCGACCAGCCCCTTCCAGTTCGCGCCGGTGGACAGCGTATAGTCCAGGTCGTAAGCGTGCCCATCGGCAGTCTGAAGCAATGCAGCCGCCTTCTCTTTTTGCGCCTCCGTCATACAGAACGATTCAGTGAAATGCGGAACGCGCGTGATGGTTTCCGGGCTGATATATTCGCTTCCCAGAAAGGGGGTATATTCATGATATATCTCCACCTGCCCCCTTGCGGGGAAAACCTGCTCCCAGTAGAGGCGCAGGCGCGTGTTCCAGCCGCCGAGATCATCACGGCCCCTGCTATCCAGCAGCAGGCCTTCCTTGCGGAGCCGGTC
Source organism: uncultured Micavibrio sp. (assembly GCA_964400125.1). Taxonomy (GTDB): domain Bacteria; phylum Pseudomonadota; class Alphaproteobacteria; order Micavibrionales; family Micavibrionaceae; genus Micavibrio. Next base: position 92,700 of record CAYNSR010000010.1, read on the forward strand.
GCGCTGCGCGGGGGTGAATGCGTCCACGTGCATACCGCTCGCCCCCGCCGCGATGCCGATGGATGCCAGAATATCCGTGACATCCTTTCCGTCCGCGATGGCGCGTATATCGGCTTTGGGGATGACTTTGCGGCCGTCCGCCTCCACGGTAAAGCCGATCTGCTCCAGCAACGGCGCGTCCGCGCGTTTGGCGAAATCCTCCGGTTCCATATCCGGCATGACGAAAGCCACCAGCGTTTTAATATCCGCGTCGCTTTCATTGCGGAATACAAAGCGCGTCCGCACCCTGTCGCGGGCGAGGAACAGATCTTGCTCCTCCATAACGATATGTTCGGATTGCAGAAGTTCGATCCCGCCCGCCCCGAGAGCCGCCATGGAATCATCGGCTCTCGCCGCCGGCGCCAAGAAGCAAACCGTTGCCGCAAGGCAGAGCAGGCCGATTATTTTTCCATTAAAACGCATAAATTCCCTCCCATAATGCCGGCCCTCATCGTAAAGGGATTATTACACGGCATAAAGCTATTTTTCAGGGGCCTGACACGCTTCGGACAGGCTATCGGCAAGGCTGTAACCGCTGGAAGTGACAACATTATCGACGCGCCATCCTTCCGGCGTGGCAATCAGACGATAATAAAGCTCGGTGTAATAATCGCCCGCGCCAAAACTAACCCTGACCTGTGCTTTATCTTCCTGCTTTTTTTGCGTGGTGATGGAAAGGCCCGCCATATCATAGTCCCCGCCTATCGTGATGTAGCTGAAATCCAGATGGGGCATACCGTATTTTTCCTTGTAGCATTGCTCCGCCTTTGCAGATTTTTCAACGATGGACCGGGAATAGTACAAGGGACGGCGCTCCGGGTCATAAAAGACCATGGAGTCAGGATCGGGCAACGTATAGATGCTGCTAATAAATTGTTCTGCCGTCAGGAATGGGGCAGGTGTTTTCTCTGGCGCGGTAAGACCACAGGCGGAGATTGCGAAACATAAAATGCCATACAAAAACGGACGGAATTTTGCTCCGGCACAGGCAATTTTTTGTATCTTATCTCTATCTGGTTGATTGAATATCGGCATCGTCGTATGCGCCCTTTCCATTTCAGAAAAATATTTTACCGATTTTAACACCAGTACGAATTATTTATACTGTGCTCACAATGCCATTAAAATCTTTTCTTCGATCAGGATTTATGAGGATTGGTTTACTCTTGAGGCCTTAAAAATAAACCAGCTTTTAATAGCCCAACCGATGCGTCCCATTGGATATCAAATGGGCCAAAATGGATATAAATGGATATTTCTTGCTTTTGGGTATGAATTGGATATAAATGGGTGTAAATGGATATTTGTAACCATGCCTGAGATCAGAAATATCACTATTACAGCTGAAATCCTGAAACTTATCGCTGAAATTGACGAGTTCAAGGGGCGCTGGACTGTGCTCGAAACGATGGTCCCTGAGCGGCTGGCCAGCCTCAGGCGGGTTGCCACCATTGAAAGCATCGGCTCATCCACCCGCATCGAAGGTTCGAAACTAAGCGATGCCGAGGTGGAAAAATTGCTCTCCAACCTCGAAACCAAATCCTTCACCAGCCGCGATGAGCAAGAGGTCGCAGGTTATGCCGATGCGATGGATATGATCTTTGAAAGGCACGCTGCCATCGCGCTCACCGAGAACCACATCAAGCAGATGCATGGCATTCTGTTGAAATACAGCGCCAAGGATGAGGATCACCGGGGCGAATATAAAAAAGTGACGAACCATGTCGAAGCATTTGGGCCGGATGGTGAAAGCCTTGGTGTGGTGTTCGAGACGGCGACACCGTTTGAAACGCCGCTGTGGATGAAGGAAATCGTTGATTGGTACAACCGTTCCATTCAGGAAGAAACATATCATCCTCTTATCTTAATTGGCGTTTTCATCGTCGTGTTCCTGGCGATCCACCCTTTCAGGGATGGTAATGGCAGACTCTCCAGGATTCTGACGACATTGCTGTTGCTGCGCGCCGGGTATGCTTATGTTCCGTACAGTTCGATGGAAGGTGTCATTGAAACGAACAAGGACAGCTATTATCTGGCCCTGCGCCGGACGCAGGGAGCTATCCGCACGGAAAAACAAAATTGGGAGCCGTGGCTGGCCTTTTTCCTGAAAACGATGGCGAAGCAAAAAGACAATCTGGCAGCCAAGGTAAAGCAGGAACAATCCCTGCGCTCGGCACTGCCCGCGCTGTCGCGGCAGATTCTCGATCTGGCAAAGACGCGTGGCGAGGTCACGATCAAGGAGATCGAAGAAACGACCGGTGGCAACCGCAACACGATCAAGGCTCACATGAAAAAGTTGGTTTCTTCGTACTATCTGGAACAGATCGGCAAGGGGCGCGGGGCGCGGTATGCCGTCAAAGCCGGCGATTAAGGTTCTGGTGCATGCGCCGAGGGCTCTCTTTGGCTTTCAAGGTCGGTGTGGGGCACTGGTGGGACACTTTTACACAAAAACTGGCAAAAGCTGGCGAATTACGGCAAAAGTCGGAATGGCCTAACTTTTTGATTTGTTTATTGTATCCTATTTCCGGCTGTTGCGGTTTTTTGGCTGGAACATATTTGTAAACCAAAGGTCGCGAGTTCGAATCTTGCTGCCGGCACCATTTTCCTCCTCAGGGACACTACAGGGACAATTCAATTCCAATCTCCACAAACAACCAGCACACGATTTCATGGAGCCGTTAAGGTTTCCTCAGGGTCGATTGCTGCTCATATAGGCCGGAAAAGAAAAAGTTTCTTATTTCCGGTCACCATGGATCAGCATTCGCAGCTAAGGACTCTCCATGAGGTCACATGAAAAATGTTGATCGTTGGAGAACACAGATGGCTACATTCGAAAAACGGGAATACCGAAACAAAAAAACGGGGAAGGTCACCATACGCCATAAGGCCAAAATCAGGCTGAAAGGATTTCCATACGAAGAGGCTACTTTCTCCTCCCTCCCTAAAGGGAGGGATCGTGGGTCCAGATTCCGCGATCCCGTCCCCATATCCTCAGCGGGTCCTGTGACAGACTTTCCTCTGAGGGCGGGCACAATGCGGCATTTCGCTAGTGTCTGGCGAAAAAACTTAGTTGACAGGTTATGGATTGGCGGTGCCGCAAGCATTTGAAAGGTTTAACTTTTTCTGTCAGGTAAAACGCTCCCGTCAACCAAATTTGCTTGACGTTCCGGTTTGCGCTTTAAAATTATCTGCCCATCCCCCTAATCCAATTTGACCAGCTTCAGCCGCAGGGCATTGGTGATGACACTAACAGAGCTTAAAGCCATGGCCGCCGCCGCGATGATCGGGCTTAAAAGAATGCCGAAGACCGGATAGAGAACGCCTGCCGCGACGGGAACGCCCGCCGCGTTGTAAATGAATGCAAAAAACAGGTTCTGGCGGATATTGCGCATCACGGCAGCGGAAAGACGGCGGGCGCGGACGATGCCGGTGAGGTCGCCTTTCAGCAAGGTAACCCCGGCGCTTTCCATCGCCACGTCCGTTCCCGTACCCATCGCAATGCCAATATCGGCGGCGGCTAGCGCAGGGGCGTCGTTCGTACCGTCCCCGGCCATGGCGACGACACGGCCCTGTTCCCGCAACTTTTTAACGATCCGTGCTTTGTCTTCGGGCAGGATTTCGGCTTCGATTTCATCTATGCCCAGCGTTTTGGCCACAGCCTCGGCGGTGCGCCGGTTGTCGCCGGTCAGCATGACAACGTGAATACCAAGCGCCCGGATCTGGCTTATGGCTTCCGGGGTGGTTTGCTTGATCGGATCGGCAATCGCCAGAATTCCCGCTGCCTTTCCATCAACAGCCATAAAAATCACCGTTGCGCCGTCGTTTCGCAGTTCATCCGCCTGCGGGGAGAGCGCGGCAATATCTATGACGGATTCCTCCATCAGGAACGCATTGCCGAGCGCAACGGCCTTTCCGCCGATGCTGCCGGTTACGCCCTTGCCAGTGGGAGAGTCGAAATCCTGCGCCGGTGACAAGGACATAGATTTTTCCTTCGCCGCCAGAACAATTGCGTTGGCCAGCGGATGTTCGCTGCCCTGCTCAAGGGATGCTGCCAGAAGCAGCAATTCATCTTCAGAAAACCCGTTTGCCGGAACGATTTTGGTAACCTTCGGCTTTCCTTCCGTCAGTGTGCCGGTTTTATCGATGACCAGCGTATCAATCTTTTCCATGCGCTCCAGCGCCTCGGCATTGCGGATAAGAACGCCCGCCTGCGCGCCGCACCCGACGCCGACCATGATCGACATGGGCGTGGCCAGACCGAGGGCGCAGGGACAGGCGATAATGAGAACGCTCACCGCCGCAATAAGCCCGTAGGTAAAGGCCGGGGCCGGGCCATAAATCAACCAGACGGCAAACGCGATGACGGCGATCAGGATAACGGCGGGCACAAACCAGCCGGAAACAACATCCGCCAGCCGCTGGATGGGCGCGCGGCTGCGCTGGGCCTCGGCCACCATCTTGACGATCTGCGCCAGCATGGTTTCCTGCCCGACGCGCTGCGCCTGCATGATGAAGCTGCCGGTCTGGTTGATCGTGCCTCCAATAACCTTGCTGCCTGCCTCCTTCTTGGCGGGCATGGACTCGCCGGTGACCATCGACTCATCGACCGCGCTTTTTCCTTCCAGAATGACGCCATCGACAGGGATTTTATCGCCGGGGCGCACCCGCAGGCAGTCGCCCTGATGAACATGGGACAGCGGAATTTCCTCATCCCCGTTATCCGTGATGCGCCGCGCCGTGGCCGGGGCAAGATTGAGCAGCGCCTTGATCGTCCCGCTCGTCTGTTCGCGGGCTTTGAGTTCCAGCACTTGCCCCAGCAATACCAAAACCGTAATAACGGCGGCAGCCTCGAAGTAAATGCTCACCTCGCCATGCGCTCCCCTGAACGTATCGGGGAAAATGCCTGGCGCGATAGTGGCGACAAGGCTATAAACCCACGCAACGCCCGTACCCATGGCGATAAGCGTGAACATATTCAGGCTGCGATTGACGATGGAAGCCCAAGCCCGGTGAAAAAACGGCCATCCGGCCCACAAGACAACCGGCGTCCCGAAAGCCATTTGCAGCCAGTTTGACAGTTGCGGGTCCACGATATGAAAGTTAAAGACATGCGCCCCCATCTCTAGAAACAGCACGGGCAATGTCAATAAAAGCCCGACCCAAAACCGCGTCTTCATATCAGCCAATTCCGGGCTTGGCCCTTCATCCCCTGTCACTGTCTCCGGCTCCAGCGCCATGCCGCAGATCGGGCAGTTACCCGGCCCTTCCTGCCGGACTTGCGGATGCATGGGGCAGGTGTAAATCGCACCGCTGTCATTGGCGGCGGCAGGTTTGGGCATTTCCTTATGGTCGTGCTCGTGATCGTGTCCCTGATGACAGCGGTGCGATTTATCTTTTTTCATTTCTTGTCGCTTTCTTCGTGGTTATGTTGGTGATGGCCGTGTCCATGTCCGAAGATATGCATAAGCGGACAGGCCAGCAGGATCAGGTAAGGCAAGGCTACCGCCAGATGTTCCATATGCGCGGTCAGAAGGTAATAGCTGACTGCCGCAAGCATGGCAGTCAGCGCCACTCCGCGCCATGACAGGAACCATTTGACGAACCCCTTGGGTTTGCAATGCTCGGTATGGTGCATTGATTTCCCCCTTAGTGATGTTCTTCGTGGTTTTCAGGCGTTTCTGCCGGTTCGGCAGGAGGTACTGTTTCAGCGCCTTTGCCATGATCGTGACCATCCATCATGCCGCCTTTCATATCATGCATATCCATGCCTTCCATGTGCTCATGCTTCATTTCCGGCATCGGGCCGCTGGCATAGGTGTGAAAGTTTTCCTGGTTCTCGAAGTAATAGGTCACGCCGTGCGGGTCTGCACCGATGACCGCGCTGGATTTATCAACCGGATTGCCGCTGACCGGATCGGTCGCCGATCTTAGCGAAGCATCGTTTTTAAGTTTGTCGGCGCACATCGGGCAGCAGCCATAGTATGTTTTTCCCTCGACTTCGATGGCAATTTGCGGTTTGTCAAAAACCTGGTTGTTCATCATGCAGACATATTGTGCCTCGGTGGGTTTGAGCCAACTATCGGCATGGTTATGTTCCGCAGGATCGGCGGCCATGGCAGGCAACGCCATAAACGCCATTATGATTGTCAATATAAAGGTCTTCATAGGCTTTCTCCTTTTCAGTGATGATGTTCGCCATGATCGTGACCGCCACGATTATGGTGTTCTTCTTCCATCGCGGGGATGGCCATAACGCCCAGCCCGTGACGGTAAACCAGTTCGCCGCCCTTATACCCGGTTGCCGCCAACATCAACCCGGCGACAACCATCAGGGTCACGAAAATATAATGACGAAAACCCGCAAAGGCGGCCTTGCCGCGCAGGTTCGCGACAAGCGACCAGGCCGCCAGCGTCAGGAACAGGGTGGACGTGCTCAAGGCCCATTTGCGGTGATCCAGCATCGCCAAGTGCTGCACCTCCCTGCTGTGATCAACGGTATTGAAGGCGTAAAGCCCCGCCAGAACAGTGCCGGCGGTCAGTGCCGCCCCCAGCCATAAATTCCACCGGGCAACGATGGCAAGCTGGCTGTGCAGCGGCCCTTTTCTGATGAGTGTTCCCATTAGAAACAGGGCAACGGACATGCCAAGCAGGCCGATTGTGAAATGCACCAGTATGGGGTGCCAGTTGGGTATGATTTCAATATTCATCATCATTATTTCCTAAAACATGAACCGTATGCCCACGGCGGTGATAAAGCTGTCATTGTCGCCTTCCTCCCGTTTGGCGATGGAAGATGTTTCACCGAATTTGCGTTCATATTTCACATCGACATAGGGCGCGAATTTGCGAGTGATTTCATAGCGGGTCTGCAAACCGATTTCACCGCTGGAAAGCCCCGCGCCGATATGCTGTTCCGGCACATCCTGTGCGAACAGGTTTATCTCGGCATATGGCTCAAGGATCAGTCTTTGGGTGAGCAGAAATTCATTTTCCTGCCGCAGCCTTGCGCTGACATCGCCTTCGTCGCTCACGAACAAATGCGCCTCGGTTTCAAAGAAGTAAGGCGCAAGTCCGTTTATGCCAATGACGGCATAAGATGTGGAAACAGGCTGTGTATCGTGCCGGATACCGGCCTGAAAATCCCAGAAATCGTGGATATTCCGGCTGTACATGGCCCAGAACTCCGCCTGCTTGGTCGTGCCATCCTCATTCTCGCCTTCTGATTTCAGCCAGAGTTTGTTTTCATCGGTGCCGATCCATCCGTCCAAGTCCCAGCTTGCGACCGGGCCATGTTCACCGCCGCCGTAATCAGTTTCCAGCGTGAACATATGCCAGATTTCCGACCCGTGCTGGTGATCCGCCGGATGGGTCGCGGCATCCTGCGCGTAGGCTGTCGCTGAAAATGTTAGATATAAAAACGCTGCTGCAAATAATTTAATGTGCATGGTGCTGTCCTTCCTCATTCGCGGGCTTATGGCCGGAATGATCCATTTTCGAGTGACCCATAGCAGGCATATCGTGGCCCATCTTGGAGTGATCCATCGTTGAATGATCGACCTCTGGCTTTTCCTGCTTTGCTGGCATCTTGTGTCCTGCATGGGGATCAGATTTTTTAACAGACGGAACGGCGGAAGGGTCGAGCTTCGCCACAATCACCTTGTTCATCATCCCTGCCATCATGTGATACAGGAGGTGGCAGTGAAACGCCCATTCTCCCGGCTCGTCGGCGGTTAGCAATACAGAGTAAGACTGACCCGGCGGCACGATGACCGTGTGCTTGTTGGGAAGTTTCTCCGCTGGCTGGCCGTTTTCAAGTTGCACGAACATGCCATGCAGGTGCATCGGATGCGCCATCATCGTGTCGTTCACGAATTTCAGGCGTACACGTTCCCCGTAATTGAGGTTGATCGGCCCGGAGTCGGCGTATTTCTTACCGTTGATCGTCCAGATATAACGCTCCATGTTGCCGCCAAGACGGACCAGAATTTCCCTTTCAGCTTCCCGTGTGTCTTTCTGGATGCCAAGGTAGCGAAGATCAGCATAAGACAAAGCCTTGTCGCCGGGTGGCGTTCCGGCCTTAGCCCAGCCGCTTTCTTCCGCTATTTTGTTCATGCTTTCATCCGAAGGCATCGCGTGTCCCATCGCGGCATGATCCATACCCGACATATCCATGTTGCCGTGACCCATACCACCCATATCGTGATCCATTCCCATGTCAGCCATCGTCAACAGGGCGCGTTCTCTGGCCTGTGGAATCTCGCCGCGCATCCCTTCACGCGGGGCCAGCGTTCCCAGCGCAAAACCCGTGCGGTCAATCGGTTCAACCGCAATCGTATAGGCTTTGTCCTCTTTGGGCGTAACGATCACGTCATAGGTTTCAGCTACACCGAAGCGGAACTCATCCACCGGCACAGGCTCGACGTTTTGCCCGTCTGCAGAAACGATCTGCATTTTAAGGCCGGGTATCCGCACATCATAGAACGACATGGCTGAAGCGTTGATAAAGCGCAGGCGCACACGTTCACCGGGCTTGAATATGCCCGTCCAGTTTTGTTCCGGCGTTTTGCCATTTGTTAGGAAGGTATAACCCGTTACGTCTGATAAATCCGTGGGCAGCATCCGCATTTCGCCCCACATCTTCGCGTTCTTCCACGCCTTGCTAAAACCATCTTCCTTTGCATCGGCGAAGAAATCACCAACCGTGCGGCGGGCATATTGATAATACTCCGATGACATTTTCAGGTTGGACATGATGTCCCATGAGTCTTCATCCGTGAAATCGGACAGCAGGACAACGTAATCACGCTCGGCCTGCACCGGGTCTTTGCTCCCGTATTTTTTTGCGGGCGCAATCACGATAGAGCCATAATGCCCGTCCTGCTCCTGCCCCATGCTGTGCGCGTGATACCAGTATGTGCCGTTCTGGCGCACCGGAAAACGGTAGGTAAAGGTTTCACCGGGCTTGATGCCGGGAAAGCCGTTAAAGCCCGGAACGCCGTCCATTTCACCGGGCAGCAGCAGCCCGTGCCAGTGGACGGACGTATCCTCGTCCAGCTTGTTGGTGACGTGAATGACGGCCTCCTGCCCTTCCGTAAAGCGCAGAGTCGGGCCAGGTATGGTGCCGTTGATGGTGATTTTATTGACCGCGCGGCCTGTGATATTTACCGGTTCGCGGGCTATGACCAGATCATACTCTTCCGCCCTGGCCGGTACGGCGGCAAACGTCAAAAAGACCAGAAATAAAGAAAAAATGCGTTTCATAAGTTTCCCTTTCGCAATAATAACGCGCAAAGCCGCGTGAATGCGGCTTAAGGGAAACTTAAATCCGGAAACGCTGTGTTGTCAGAAGAATGGAGGGCTGTGTTTGCGACAGAGCAAGCCAATCGGGCGGTGGTCCCCGGATTTCGCTACTCTGCGCTGGCGTCGGTATGACAGGAACATCCGTATTGATAACGGCGGAAAAAATCAGGCCAGCCTGAATATCGGGTTTCTGAACGGAAGCACTGTCCGCCGTCTGCAGATCAACGCCCATGCAATCGATGAGAAAATTAACTCCCTTTGGGGATGAAGATGACTCTTTGCCGCCGTCTGTATCGTGTCCGGCATGATGTTCGGCGCAAGGCTGTTTCGCAGCCGCCGCTTGCATCTTATCGGCGCACACCGGCATGGCGCACGCCAGCGAGGGCGTGAGCATGATCAGAATCATTATGACAACCAGAAACTTCTTCATACCCATCAAGATATATTCTGTGAGGTAGAAAGGCCAGAGCGATATTTCCGTATGCCGCAATGTCGGCGATTTAACAAGGGTTTTGGCGCTATGTGCGGCAAAGAACCCTGATTTCCGCCCGCGGCACGATAGTAATGTCTGTGAATCCGTCGTCCGTGGGCGCGTCTGGTCGCCAGTCCGCTACAGGCGTGAAGATCACGCCGTCAACGCTGACGCCCAGAACCGTGCCGACGATAGCGTCCTCACGGGCCGCATAAAGACTCAAGGCCGTTTCGACTTGCTCCCGCGTCAGCCCGCGTACGGCCAGCAGTTCTGTCTCGCCGGGACTGCCGGGCGTGTGGATCGGGTAACCACCGCGAATGTTCAACATTATCGTCATAATGCTCAAAGGCAGTGCGCGTGTTGTAGGGCGGGTCGATATAAATGCATTTCACCTGCCCGGCATAATAGGGCAGCAGGGCCTTGAGAGCCTCCAGATTATCGCCCTAGATCAGCATGTTCGAGCTGTCCGCGTCGCCGCACGACAGATCCGGCGCCACTTCCAGCAGGCGGTACGGAACCCCCTCCGCCGCCTTCACATCCTTGTCTCTATCCAACCAGTCCAGTATAGGCATTATTCATTTCACCTTTATTATGTCGGAATCCCTTTTCTATCTCTGCTTATAAACCATGACCGAATGGTTTGTATAAATTTCCACACATCGGTTTCGGCCGGTTTTAAATAACCCGCACTCTCGGGGTCTTCTCCGATTTTTTCAAAAATCTCCAATAGCCAGCTTGGGCCATGGCCGGTTGCTCCCAAGATTTTTAGCCATGATTCCAGTTCACCGGCCCTAACTGCGAACAAGCCGTATTGATCGAGCTTATCAAAAAGATTGTTGGCTGCTTCCTGATCTTGGCCGGTCAAGATGTTCACGCCACCATCCCTTTTCATGTCTTTGCCGGAGTCATCTATTTTTTGCTTTATAGTGCTTCTCAGGCTTGACAAGGATTGGTGCTCGGCGTCAGGGATAAATCCGGCTTTCAAAAACGAAGTCCATTCCTTTCCGCCATCTTTTAGTATGTCGACATCAACAATTCCCGCTGCAGGAATTCCCAACTCTCTTAACGGGCGAATAATTGTCTGAACCGTCTGCTTGTTCTGGGCATTTATAAAAAGGCAATTTGGGATTCCCCAATCCGGCTTGTATTGCAAAAGCCGTTCATTTATTTCCTGATAAAAAGCTCTGTCAGCGCTGGATTCCGTCACCACGACGTATTCATAAAACAACCCCTCCAGCACACCCGTGGATCGCAGCAAAGGATTTCGCATGAGCTTTAAAATGTCGGCATTGGGCAGAATTCTTGCAGTTGCCACATTATCCCGATAGGTCAGGCGTACGATATTGACAGGGGTACCTGATTGAATACAGCCCATGACAAAACTCGGGCTGTGTGTGGACACAAAAATTCTTTTGTCGGAGTCGACGCTGGCGCGCGCAATTTCTTTTCCGAGTTTGAAGGCTAGGGCGTGTTGACAATTACAGCAACCACTGGACGGCAGCGGCGAGATAGA
>CAYNSR010000011.1:0-77342 GCA_964400125.1 uncultured Micavibrio sp.
CGGCGGCATCTATCTCGCCGCTGCCGTTATCTGGCTCAATTGATGACACGCCCTAAGGAAAATTCGTGACCAGAAGGCCGCCCTTTACCGTGAATTTTGTGCCGTCTTCAAGCGTATAATTTCCGTCATCCATGGGTCGGTGATTTTGGCCGACATGGATGTCGTTGCCAGTACCCAGAAAGGTTTCAACTTCATAGAATGTAATCGGCGTTTTCCGCCGTTTCAGCATTCCTTCTTTTTTCAGGGTCAGAAGGCAAATATTTCTGCTGCGCAATTTTTCCAGATCGCTGGGGAACGCACCAACGGCGTTCAGTTCGCCATCCTGAATTCTGCCGTCAACGATGGTGTTTGTGAATTTTTGCCTGTAGGCATAGGCCCGGCATTTTCTAGTCTGCAAATATTTGGGGATTTCGTTTGCCCTGTAGATATTGACGATCCTGTCTTTTCCTTCCAGCGTGAGTTGTTCCATCGCCTGTGCCGGGAGCGCAGGGGTAAGAAGGATTATCACAAAAAGGAATGCCCTGACCATGTCAGTGGTAGGTGCGCATCAGGCTGACCAGATGCCCCTGCACCTTGACCCGTTCGGGTTCTAAAACGCGGGGTTCATAGGCATCGTTTTCGGGTTCGAGGATGATTTTATTTCCCGACCGACGAAAACGTTTGAGGGTGGCTTCCGCATCATCGACCAGCGCCACGACGATGGCGCCGTTTTCCGCCGTGTCGGCGCGGCGGATGATAACCGTATCGCCGTCATGGATCCCGGCATTCATCATGGAATCGCCGCTGATGGTCAGGGCGTAATGTTCCCCGCTGCGCCCCAGCATGGAGGGTGGTACATCAATCGTGGTGTTTTCATCGCGGATGGCCTCTATCGGCGTTCCGGCGGCGATGCGGCCATGCAGCGGGATTTGTTCGAGCGCAGAAAAGGCAGCGGCGCGGACGCTTTCGATGGCGCGACTGACCCGTGCGGCGGCGGAATGGTCGTCGGGGGAGACGCGGCTGCCTTCCGGGAGTTTGCGCACCTCCAGCGCACGGGCGCGGTGCGGCATGCGTTCGAGATAGCCGCGTTCCACCAGCGCGTTGATGAGGCGGTGAATCCCGGATTTGGATTTCAGGCCGAGCGCATCCTTCATTTCTTCGAAGGAGGGGGCGATGTCGCCGGAAGACATGCGCTCATGGATAAACAACAGAAGCTCGCGTTGCTTTTTGGTCAGCATGGATGATGTCCTTTCGTTCCCGTTCCCCGATGTTCTTTTATAGTGTGCGAATCAGGTGAGCGTATGCTCTTATGTTCTAGTTTAGTTCATGTTTTGTGTCAAGTCCAGCGGGAACATAAGGAGAAACAGGAGGCGGAAATGGGAGGGTGAAATTTCAAGAGGATTGATGATTAAATCAAAGCCAGCAAGCTTTTACACAAACATCTGAAGTTGGCCAGTGGAATTATATTTAGGAACATCACCCAGGAAACCTTCTCCACGTTTAGCTTGCAAAACTGCTTTTTCTTCTTTTTGCCGTGCAGTCATCAATTTGTATATTCCAAAAGTCCCATAAATAAGGGGGAATGAAACACTTGATACCATCAGGGGCGCAGCAATACCTGCAAGGCAGAAAAGCATTCCTATCTGTGCATCCTGTCGACTTGCAGATCTTATGTGATCGACATACCCAAGCGAAGCAACCACCTGTTCATCACTTGCCCGGTCCAGTTTGGGAGCATCAACACCAAAATATTTATGAGCAATCTGTCTTAAAGAAGCCGCTTGCTCGGAAACAGGAGGTTGATCTTCTGCCTTCCTAAAAACGACTCGCAAGCCTTCTTTAAGAGGGGCTAGGCAATTGAATAATTCTGCGCCATGGATTGTTTGCATGGAGGGCACTATAACAACATTCTTACAGCACCGCAATATTTTTGAGAAATGGTTATGCGCCGAGAAACCCGCACAAAAGGCAGTGTCTTTTCCCTTGCCGTTGCGATTGCCATTTTAGTGTTTCTGAAAATGGTGATCTTTACGGAAGACAGGCCGCCGGAGGATGCTCCAGGATTTCCCGTGACCATCGCCCGGCACGAAACGCCGTTTATGCCGGAGGGGATCGAAAAATTCGGGCCACCCGAAAAACCGGATTTCGCCCCGGCGATGGAGCTTGGGAAAACGGAGCCTCTTGTCCCGCTGGCCGATTATGAACGCGACGCCATGGCGCAAAAGCCGCAATGGATTGCAAATGCCGTGGCTACGGATGTACCGAAAGGCAAGCCGCGTGTCGTGATTATCATCGACGATATGGGACTCGACCGAAAACATACGCAGGAAATTATGGACTTGCCGGGGCCGCTGACGCTTGCCTTTTTGCCCTATGCCGGAGACCTGAAAGGGCAGACGGGTTACGGTCGTGAAAGGGGACATGAGTTGATGGTCCATGTCCCCATGGAGCCGATGAGGCCTTCCGCCGATGCCGGGCCGTCGCCGCTATTGTCGGCGTTGCCGATCGAGCGGTTTAACCGGATTTTGCAAGAGGATCTGGATGCGTTTGACGGCTATGTCGGCATCAATAATCATATGGGCAGCAAATTGACGCAAGTGCGCCCGGCGATGGCGCTGGTGATGGGGGCGTTGAAGGAACGCGGGCTTCTTTTCGTGGATTCCCGCACGATCAATACCTCCGTCGCGGCGGATGAGGCGCAAAAGGCGGGTATTCCCTTCGCCACCCGTGATGTTTTTATCGACCATGAAGAAACCTACGAGGCCGCGAGCGATGCGCTGGCGCAGGTCGAAAAGAAAGCGCTGAAAGACGGTCTGGCGATTGCCATCGGCCACCCGAAGGCAAAAACCATTCAGGCCTTGCGGGAATGGTTGCCGACACTGGAGGCAAAGGGAATCTATGTGGTCCCCGTCAGTGCGGCAGTGCGTGAGCCCGCGCAGGAATCAGGAATAAAGTAAAACCAGCTATCAGGTCCCGCTCTCCGGTCCGTACAGGCGTTCCAGCAGGGGGCGGTTGATTTTTGCGCCCATGTCTTTTTGCAGATATTGGGTAAAAACCTGCAAGGCTTCTTCGCGTTCGTTCTTGCCGATGGCCGCGATCAGGTCTTCGCGTTCCTGTGCGGTGATTTTGGCCGGATCGGGCAGGGTGATGGATTTGACCTGCCCTATCATGTAGCCGGAAGGAACCGGTGCGATAACGAATTCCCCTTCGGTTCCGGCAAAAATGGCATCGACGGCTTCGCTGCCAAGGGGTTTGGGAGGTTCGGCAGTATTGCGTTTGAGTTTGCTGATTTTTTCAATCTTTCCCCCATACTGCACCGCCAGTTGTGCGAGCGTTTTTTCACCCGAGGCGGCAAGTTGCTGTGCCTCCTGGGCGCGGATTTTATTGGCGGCGGCGCGGCGGTCGTGCAGCCATTCTTTTTCGATCTGGCTGCGCACCTCTTCAAACGGCTTGAAGCTGCGCGGGGTGATATCGTCGATGCGGACCGTGGCATAAGACCCGTTCGCCAGTTCCATCACCGGAGAAGATTCCCCGGCCATCAATTCGAAGGCGCTTTTCAGGATATAATCCCGGTCTTTGGCAAAGTCTTTCATGGCGTCGTGTTGCTCAGGCGTCGATCCGTCCTCACGCAGGGGGCCGATTTTTTCAAGCTTCAGGCCCATATCCGCCGCGACGGATTCCAGCTCTTCACCCGAAGCCAGACGGTCGTCAATGACGTTGGCGGTATTGAAAAGATGCTCTGAAATGCGGGTTTGCAAAAGCTGCTTGCGGATATCGTCCCTGACCTTGTCAAAGGGTTTGATGTCTTCAGGCAGGATTTTCCCAACCACCATGACCGACCAGCCGAACGGTGATTTGAACGGGCCGACGGCGGCGTTTTCTTCAGCGTTGAAAACGGCGTCCGCAATGTCGGCGGACAGTCCGGCGCGGTCATAGCTCTGTTCGCCTTGAAAGTTTTTCGCCGTGGCGGCCTTCAGGGTTTTTCCGGCCTTTACATCGGCGATGGCTTTTTCTGCCGCCTCCGCGTCAGGCAGGACGGCTTGTTGCACAACGCGGCGTTCCGGGCGGGTATAGGCGGCGATGTTGCTGTCGTATTCCTTTTGCAAATCTTCATCTGGAATAACCAGCGTGTCGCGCACACTTGCTTCGTCCAGCGTCGCCAGCGTCAGGGTGCGCGTTTCCGGGATGGCGTGCCGCAACCCTTTCGAGGCTTCGTAAAGGGCAATCAGCACGGGTTCTTCCGCAGGGGTGTTTTCTTCAGCACTGCTGTGCGGCAGGATCAGGATATCCGCGTCGCGGGCTTCGTTTTGAGCCAGATACAGGGCCGTGGCCTCTCTGTGCGAAGGGGCAAACCCGGCAATCTGCGCCGTGCTTTGCAGAATCGAATTCATGATCCCGGTGCGGATGGTAAAGATGAATTCCTGTTCGCCCATGTTCTGCGACCGCAGGAAGTTTTGCAGCAATTCGCGCCGCGTTTTGTCCGGTTGTTGTTTGACGATGGGGTCAACGATCATGTTGATCTGCCGGGTGACTTCGTCGTCGCCGACATAAAATCCGTAATCCATTGCCGCCTGTGTGGTGATGGCGGAAGAAATCTGGTTTTGCAAAATCCGGTCAACAAGGCCGAACTGATAGGCTTCCTTCGGCGTCATGCCTTGTTGCGCCAGAGTGCGGCGCAGGGTCGCGTCAAACTGTTCCACCGGGATATTTTCCCGTCCGGCCTTGGCGACGGAATTCGCGCCGACGCCGCCGCTGCGGAAAAACCCGCCGACATCCGTTAACACCATCCCCATCATCGCCATGATTAAAAAACCAAACAGGACAATTTTAATCACCATAGATTGGGTGCCATTGCGCATCGCGGTCAGCATGGGGCGGGTCTCCTTCTGTAAAAACGTCGCAAACTATAAGCGTGGCAGGGTTTTGCGGCAAGTGAGATGTTTCAAAACCGTGCCGCGATCAATGTGGATAAGAAGGGTACGCCCCGGATTGTTTTTCCAAAAAATCCCTGTACATTACGGCCCATGAAAAAACTTATCGCCGGAAACTGGAAAATGAACGGGGATCTGGGTGCGGCCCTGACCCTGACGCGGGATATCGTTGCCGGGGTTGATGATGCCCTGTTGCAGAAATGCGATTTCCTTGTCTGTCCCCCTTTTGTGCATCTGGCGCGGGTGCGGGCCAATCTGGGTGCGGACCCTAAAATCATGCTGGGGGCGCAGGATTGTTCCGAACGGGATAATGGCGCGTTTACCGGCGACATATCTGCTGCGATGCTGGCCGATTGTGGGTGTGGTGCTGTCATTCTCGGTCATTCCGAACGTCGCCAGCATCACGGGGAAACGAATGCGCTGGTGGCGGCCAAGGCGGCGATGGCGCATCGCGCCGGGATGGTTGCGGTTATCTGTGTCGGGGAGAGCGAGGCGGAACGCGGGCTGTCGCAGCATTTTGATGTTGTAGCCGCACAGTTGTCAGAATCCATTCCCGCCGGAGCCGCCGCAGACAATACCGTCATCGCCTATGAACCGGTCTGGGCGATCGGCACCGGCAAGACCGCAACGCCGGAAGATGTCCGGGCCATGCACGAGTTTATCCGCAAAAAGGTTGGAAATTTGCGGATTTTATACGGTGGATCGGTCAAGCCCGATAACGCCGCCGCTTTGTTCGCGACAGAAAATGTGGATGGGGCCCTGATAGGGGGTGCAAGCCTGAAGGCGGAGCAGTATCTTTCTATTGCAAAGGGCGTATGAAGGTTTTAAAACAGTCGCGACACACGGATGTCGCATAAAATATACGAAAGTGGCTAATAAATCATGATGCAGGTTATTCTCGTTATTCACTTGCTGATTGCTCTGGCGATCATCGCGCTGGTCTTGTTGCAGCGCTCGGAAGGCGGGGGCATTCTCGGGTCCGGCAGCGGCGGTCTCGGCGGTCTGGCCACGCCGCAGGCAACGGCGAATGTCATGACTCGCGCCACATGGGTATGCATCAGTTGTTTTTTTGTGACCAGTCTCGTCCTTGGCATTCTCGCCGGACAGCAAACCGGCGGGCAAAGTATCCTTGACCGTCTCGATGCGCCCGTCCCGGGGGTCGCTGCTCCGGCTCCGGCGGAAACAGGCGCTCCGGCAAAACCCTCTGAACCTGCGGTCCCGACATCAGAATGACCAGATTTATTTTTATTACCGGCGGTGTCGTTTCCTCCTTAGGAAAGGGCCTCGCCGCCGCTTCTCTTGGCGCATTGTTACAGGCACGGGGCTATACTGTGCGTCTGTGCAAGCTCGACCCTTACCTGAATGTTGATCCCGGCACGATGAGCCCGACCCAGCACGGGGAGGTTTTTGTCACCGATGACGGCGCGGAAGCAGATCTCGATCTCGGACATTATGAACGCTTCACCGGATGCCCGGCGCAAAAGAACGATAACATCACGACGGGGCGCATCTACACCAGCGTTCTGGCGCGGGAGCGAAAAGGCGATTATCTCGGCGCGACCATTCAGGTCATTCCGCATATCACCGACGAGATCAAGGCCTTTGTCATGGAAAAGAACAATTCGGCGGATTTCGTCCTGTGTGAAATCGGCGGCACAGTTGGTGATATCGAAAGCCTCCCCTTCCTTGAAGCCATCCGGCAATTGGGCAATGAACTGGGCAATGATCGCGCCCTTTATCTCCATGTCACGCTGCTGCCCTATATTCCGACGGCGGGGGAACTGAAGACCAAACCGACCCAGCATTCGGTCAAGGAATTGATGAGTGCGGGTATTCGTCCACAAATTCTCCTCTGCCGCGCTGACCGCCCGATTGACGAGGGCGAACGGAAGAAAATTTCTCTGTTTTGCAATATCCCATACGAACGGGTGATTCCCGCGCTTGATGCGTCGAATATTTATCAGGTGCCGCTGGCCTATCATGCTGAAGGGTTGGACGATCAGGTCATCGCCTGTTTCGGCATGAGCGCGAAAGCGCCGGATATGACGGTATGGGAAAACATCATGCGCCGGATCAATCATCCGGAAAGTGAAGTCAATATCGCCGTTATTGGCAAATATACCAGCCTGTCCGACAGCTATAAGTCATTGAACGAAGCCCTGATTCATGGCGGCATTGCCAATAACGTCCGGGTCAATCTGAAGCTGATTGAATCAACGACGTTTGAAAATGACAATCCCGCCGATTACCTGCATGACATTCACGGCATCCTCGTCCCCGGCGGGTTCGGCGAACGAGGGACGGAAGGGAAGATTCTTTCGGCCCGTTTTGCGCGGGAGAAAAAAGTGCCGTATTTCGGCATCTGTTTCGGGATGCAGATGGCGGTGATCGAAGCCACCCGCAATTTGCTGGGGCTTGAAAAAGCCAGCTCGACCGAATTCGGCCCCACGCCGGAACCTGTCGTCGGGTTGATGACCGAATGGGTCAGGGGAAATGCCAAGGAAGAACGCAAAACCGATGGCAATCTGGGCGGGACCATGCGTCTTGGGGCCTATACCGCGCTGTTGAAAAAGGGCAGCAAGGCGGCGGTATCTTACGGCAGTCTCGAAATTTCCGAACGGCATCGTCACCGCTATGAGGTGAATATCGCTTACAAAGACCGTCTTGAGCAGCAAGGGCTAATTTTTTCAGGCATGTCGCCGGACGGGAAGCTTCCTGAAATCGTTGAATATGCCGATCACCCGTGGTTTGTGGGGGTCCAGTTCCATCCCGAGCTGAAATCCAAACCCTTCGATCCACATCCGCTATTTGTCAGCTTTATCGAAGCGGCAGTACAGCAAAGCCGGATGGTTTGATCTCAGGCGCAGGACCTGTGAATCAAGAGCAGGGGCGCACAACAACGCCACCTCAATACCCCGTCATCCCGAGCGTAGCCGAGGGATCCAACCAAGCCGAAATCTCTCGGATCCCTCGGCTACGCTCGGGATGACGGTTATTATGAAGCCCTTATGCTTGATTTGGGTTGCGTGTCTTTTTACGAATTTTCTTACCGCCAGACCGGAATCTGGACATGGGTGCTGACTTCGCGGTTGTACTGATAGACCGGGCAGGCGAGTTGTTTCGCCATGGCGCGAACGTGGCGGGGCAGGTATTTTTTTCCCATATCTTCATATGAAGACAGATATACGCCGGAAAGATCAGGGATGCTGTTGAAAAATTCGGTCAGACCGGCAAAGATTTTTCCGGCCTGACCCTTCCGCCGTTCGGCTTCATGGACGGAAATCTGGAAGATGGACAGGGCGTTGTCGCAATCTTCCTTTGGATACACCGTCGCCGATCCGGCAATCCGTAGCGTCCGATCCAGCGTGAGAAAGTAATGCTCGGTCCCCGTGTCGATGGAAAGATAAGGTGGAAATGCGGGGTCGCGTTTCGGGTCGTTCGAGGCGCGGTGGATATCGTCGTTGGCGGGGTTGAGTCGCACGAGCGCCGGGATGTCTTGCGGCCGGACAAGGACCACTTGCCCGGATGCGGCAGCAGCCCTGAATTTTTCTTCCAGAGGGAGGCGGGGCAGGAGCGGGAAAAGGGCTGGTCTTGTCATGGTTGAGGTTATAGCAATTACCGGGTTATATTGCACATAATAAATTTGTCCGGTTTTGCGCGGCGCAGCATCGCCAGACGGTGGAATTATCCTGCAAAATGGTGTACCAAAAACCCTGTCTTTCCAACAGTTCCAGAGGCATTTCCTGTGAGCAAATCCACCAAAGCGCCGACGCTGAAAACCGTTACCCCGCCGGGATCGAATTCGGCGCCGAAACCGGATGCGGAGGTGTTGAAAAAACTCTATCGCGACATGCTGCTGATTCGCCGTTTTGAAGAAAAATCCGGACAGCTTTACGGCATGGGGCTGATCGGCGGTTTTTGTCACCTTTACATCGGGCAGGAAGCCGTCGTCACCGGAATCCAGTCCGTGCAATTGCCGCAGGACACAGTGATTACCGCCTATCGCGATCACGGCCACATGCTGGCCTGCGGGATGGACCCGAAGGGCGTCATGGCGGAATTGACGGGTCGCAAGGGCGGCTATAGCCATGGCAAGGGCGGGTCGATGCATATGTTCAGCCGCGATGCCAATTTCTTCGGCGGCCACGGGATCGTCGGGGCCAGCTCATCGCTTGGGACCGGGCTGGCGTTTGCGCATAAATACAACAAGGATGGCGGGGTGGCTGTCGCCTATATGGGCGACGGATCGTCCAATCAGGGGCAGTTTTACGAAGCCATGAACATGGCGGCGCTGTGGAAACTGCCGGTTTTGTATGTCATCGAAAATAACGGCTATGGCATGGGCACCAGTGCCGCGCGCCATGCCGCCGGGGAATTGTATCGCCGTGGCGAGTCCTATGGCATTCCCGGTGAACGTGTTGATGGCATGGATGTGCTGACCGTGCAGGCGGCGGCGCGGCAGGCGCTGGATTATATTCGTACCGGCAACGGGCCCTATTTGCTGGAGGTCATGACCTATCGCTATCGCGGCCACTCCATGTCCGATCCGGGAAAATACCGCAGCAAGGAAGAAGTTGAAAAATACAAAACCGAACGCGACCCGATTGAATCCTTGAAAAAACTTCTGGCCGCAGAAGGCGTTAGTGAAGACGACCTGAAACCGATGGAAAAAGAAATCAAGGAGATCGTCAACGAAGCCGCCGATTTCGCCCAGCAATCGCCCGAACCGGAGGTGAGTGAGCTTTGGACGGATGTTTTGGTGGAAGTAAAGGATTCGTAATTTTTTACCACGAAGCACACGAAGGACGCGAAGATGCTTGCAGAGGTTCCCAGACAGAGCCATATATCAGAAAATGATATATCAAGCCTTGTTGTTGATGCAGCTTTCTCTGTGCATCAGCAACTAGGCCCGGGTTTGCTCGAGAGTGCTTACGAAGAGTGTTTATGTATTCTCCTCGCAAAGCGCGGAACACCCTTTCGTAGACAAGTGACAATGCCAATTATGTTTGAAGGCCAGCTTGTGGAGTTGGGGTACAGAATCGATATTCTTATAAACGAATGCTTGGTTTTGGAATTAAAAAGTGTCGAAAAAATGTTACCAATTCATGAGGCTCAAATACTGACCTATATGAAACTATCAAATATTCCTGCGGGCCTTCTCATTAACTTTAATTCCCGCATGTTTAAGGACGGTATCAAGAGGTTCGTATTATCATGAGATATCTTCGCGCTCTTCGTGTACTTCGTGGTTCAAAATTCTTTTCTGAGAAATAGAAAATGTTTGCCCATGTTTCAATCGGTGTAACGGATTTTGGCAGGTCACTGAATTTTTATGACTCTGTCATGAAAGCTCTTGGTTATGACCGCCTGTTTGGTGATGAGAACGATAGTTTTATGGCTTATGGTCCTGAAGACTCTTTCTTTATTATCAATTTGCCGCTGGACGAATCAAAAAAAGCGCAGGCCTGCAACGGAACGCATTTGTGCCTGAAGGCGGAGACAAAGGATCATGTTGATGGTTTCTATGCCGAAGCAATCAATCGCGGCGCGACCTGCGCCGGGGAGCCGGGGCTGAGGCCGCATTACTCCAAAAATTACTATGCGGCTTTTATCCTTGATCCGGATGGCCACAAGATCGAAGCAATGACAAGGGTATAAAAGGAAGATAAAAAGAGATGCCAACTGAAATTCTGATGCCCGCCCTGTCCCCAACCATGACCGAAGGCAAGCTTGCCCGGTGGATGAAAAAGGAAGGGGATGTGGTTAAGCCCGGCGATGTGATCGCGGAGATTGAAACCGACAAGGCGACGATGGAAGTCGAGGCCGTGGATGAGGGCCGTATCGGCAAGCTGGTTGTGGCCGAAGGGACAGAGGGCGTGGCGGTCAACAGTGTGATTGCCGTGTTGCTGGATGAGGGGGAAGATTCCGGTGCGATCAAAGTGCCCTCTCCCCAACCTTCTCCCGGAGGGAGAGGGAGTCATGAGGATATTCCCCCTCTCCCTCCGGGAGAGTGCAGGGGAGAGGGTGGTTTGGCAACCTCAAACCGTGATATCCTGTATGCACAAGGGGCCGTAATCGAACCCCCCGCCTTCAACGAATCCAGCTTTACTGAAACGCAAACCATGACCGTGCGTGAAGCGTTGCGTGCGGCCATGTCCGAAGAAATGCGCAGCGATAAATCCGTCTACCTGATGGGTGAGGAAGTGGCGCAGTATCAGGGAGCCTATAAGGTATCTCAAGGTATGCTGGATGAATTCGGGCCGGAGCGGGTGATTGATACGCCGATCACAGAATACGGTTTCGCCGGGATTGCGGTGGGTTCGGCGTTCAAGGGCCTGAAGCCCATTGTCGAATTCATGACCATGAATTTCGCGATGCAGGCGATTGATCACATCATCAATTCTGCCGCCAAGACGCTTTATATGGCCGGGGGTCAGCTTGGCTGCCCCATCGTGTTTCGTGGGCCGAACGGTGCCGCCGCCCGTGTGGGCGCGCAACATTCGCAAGATTATGCGTCGTGGTACGGCCATGTTCCGGGGCTTAAGGTTGTCGCGCCGTGGTCGGGGGCGGATGCGAAGGGGCTGATGAAGGCGGCGATCCGTGATCCGAACCCGGTCGTTGTCCTTGAAAATGAAATCATGTACGGACAGAGTTTCGATGTGCCGGTTTCAGAGGATTTCGTTATTCCGATCGGTCGCGCCAAGGTTGAGCGCGAGGGCAGCGATGTCACGATCATTGCCTATTCGATCATGGTGGGAAAGGCGTTGCAGGCTGCCGAGAAACTGGCCGATTCCGGGATCAGCGCGGAAGTCATTAACCTCCGCACCATTCGCCCGCTCGACCGCTGGACAATTTTGGATAGCGTCAAAAAAACCAATCGCGTCGTCAGCGTCGAGGAGGGTTGGGCCTTCGCCGGGATCGGCGCGGAGATTGCCGCGCTGGTCAACGAACACGCCTTCGATTATCTGGATGCCCCGGTCCGCCGTGTCTGCGGGGCCGATGTGCCGATGCCCTACGCCGCCAACCTCGAAAAACTGGCACTGCCACAGGTGGATGAGATTGTGTATGTGGTGAAAGAGGTTTGTTATGTTTAGATGCGTGATGATAGTTTTCGTAGTTAGCATCCTTTCTTTTGCCCCAGTTTTGGCAAGTGAGAATTGTGATAACCCACAAACGCAAACAGATATGAATATATGCTCTAGTATCGCATATACAGAGGCAGATAAGGAACTCAATGTAACTTATCAAAAAGCTCTAGGGATATTGAAAGATATAGCACCATCTAAAGTAGAAAACTTCAAAAAAATACAAAGAGCATGGGTGGAATTCCGTGACTTAAATTGTAAATTTGCCAGAGATGGGTATGAGGGGGGAACAATAGCTCCTTTAATCTTTGCAACATGTATGAAAGAACTAACTGAACAGCGAACAAAACAAATCCCAGATTTCTTTCAAGAATGGGGCAGCTTAGAGGAATGAAATGCCGATCAACGTAACCATGCCCGCCCTGTCCCCGACGATGACCGAAGGCAAGCTTGCCCGGTGGACGAAGAAGGAAGGCGATAAGGTCAAATCCGGCGATGTGATCGCAGAGATTGAAACCGATAAGGCGACGATGGAAGTCGAGGCGGCGGATGAAGGTATTTTGGGCAAAATCCTTGTGCCGGAGGGGACGGAGGGCGTTGCCGTGAACACCGTGATTGCGATGTTGCTGGAAGAAGGCGAGACGGCGAATGATTTGGGGAAAGCAAAAGCGCCTGCGGCTCCCTCTCCCCAACCCTCTCCCGAAGGGAGCGGGAGTCAGTCGATGACCATCACCGCCAAACTTCCTCCTCTCCCCATGGGAGAGGGTCGGGGAGAGGGAAGTGGGAAGCGCGTTTTTGCTTCGCCTCTTGCCCGCCGCCTTGCTGCTGAAAAGGGTGTGGACCTTTCTAAGATCATCGGAACTGGCCCCCATGGCCGCATCGTCAAGGCCGACCTCGACAAAAACCCTCTCCCTTCAGGGAGAGGGTTGGGTGAGGGTGTGTCGAATCCTCCAGCAAGCGGCACAGATGCCAAAAAACAATCCGAACTCCTCGGCATGGCATTTACCGCATTGCCGAATAACAATATCCGCAAGGTTGTCGCCTCGCGCCTGCTGGAATCCAAACAGACGGTTCCGCATTTCTACCTGACCGTTGATTGTCTGATCGATGATCTGCTGGCCGCGCGGGAAAAATTGAATACGGCTGCGAAGGGCGCATATAAACTCTCAGTCAATGATTTCGTTATCAAGGCGTGCGCCATGGCGCTCAAAGCCCATCCGGCGGCGAATGTTGCCTGGACAGATGATGCGATCCTGCAATATGACAGCGCGGATATTTCCGTGGCGGTCGCCACGCCCAACGGCCTGATTACGCCGATTGTGAAGGCCGCGGAAACAAAAGGCCTGCGCCAGATTTCCGAGGAAGTGAAAGATTTGGCCGGGCGCGCCCGCGAAGGCAAATTGAAACCCGTCGAATTTCAGGGCGGGACGTTCAGTGTGTCGAACCTCGGCATGTACGGGATCAAGGATTTCGCCGCCATCATCAACCCGCCGCAGGCCTGCATTCTGGCCGTCGGTGCGGGGATCGAGCAGCCGGTGGTGAAGGACGGCCAGCTTGCCGTCGGCACAGTGATGTCTGTCACCCTGTCGGTCGATCACCGCGCCGTGGACGGGGCTGTGGGTGCGGAATTCCTGCAATATTTCAAGCGATACATTGAAAATCCGGTGGCGATGCTTGTCTGATTACGAACCCGGTGTTGGGCTGAGCAGCCGAGGCAAGGTCCGGTAATCGAAACCGTAATATAAACGGCCTATTTCCCGCAGCGTGAATTCCTGATGAACGCCGGAGTCGTCTTTATGAAACTGGGCAATTTTCGGGTTATCCTTTTTACTCATCAGCTCTGTATATTCGGGCGAACCATCCGCTTCGTAAGATGCCTTGTATTTTTCCCAGATCGTTCCATCAGCTTTAAAAAACTCGAAGAGCTCTTTGGCCGCCTGACCGTTTTCAATCCATTCAGGATGTGTCGCATAAATCTTATCCAAAAGATCTGTAGCCCGGATCATATCTGGTCGCCTAAGCGGGTAGCAATGACGTTGGTCCTGAACAGGAGAATCGACGAATTCTTTCCGGCTTAGCATCCAGATTGTCATTGCCTGAATGACATGAGCATCAAATTCCAGTTCCAGAGCAATCTCAAGATTTTCTTCAGATGTTCCGGCTCTTAAAGCCAGTTCTTCAAGGCCCTGAACGGCGTGTTGTAGTTCATGACTAAAAATATACGGGCCGCAGTTTTTAATCGAAGCTTCATCCAGTACCATCACTGCGTTATAAAGATCATAAAAAGCCCGTCTACGCGGAGCATCGATATCTTTCCCCGGGTCATCTGATGACGTCAGTTGCGCCAGACATATCCGAACAGCGTTTTTTCTGGCTTTAGTCAGTGCTTTTTGCATCATCGGGACTTCCTCCAGCGTATCGACGATGTTTTTAACGACAAAACTGGCTCTGTTAAAGGTGCTGTTCAAATCGCTGAGATAAACACAGTCCTGTGCCGGATTTTTGGGGACTACTCTGACGTCGTCATGCGATACCATCTGCTGAGCGTTGTCCGATTTTTCTGCCACGGTACCAGATATACTGGCAGCAAGGACAGCGAGGGCGTACTTCGCAATGGTTGATCTGGGGAGCATCAGATTATTTATACGGAAAATTGCGGGCGTGTCAAATATCGAGTGAGTTAGAAAAATACAACAACACCACATATAAAATTAATCCACAAATCTATCCTTGTGGGAATTAACGACTTCTCCAGCCGGGCAATCCAACCCTATGCATAGAATGAATTCTCATGGTGTCTGATTCGTCCGGGGGAGTGTGGGGCATGCGTATCGAACTTGTCGGCGGTCTGGGGATCGGTAAATCGACATTGTGCAAGGCGCTCGATAAAATCGGGTTCAATTCAATCTACGAAAACCTCAATACCAATCCGTTTCTGGCCGATTGTTTTCGTGACCCGTCGAATTTCCGTTTTCCGTCGCAGATGTGGTTTGCGCTGTCCAAGTTTCATGAGATTAAAAAATTCGAACGCGCCGACCGGATCAATGTGTTGGACCAGTCTGTCCTGAATGTCCGCGCCTATACCAATATGCTGTTCAGGGACGCCGATGCGGAGGCCCTGCATATTATCAACCAGTGTTTCGATTATCTTGAAGGCAGGCTGGGCAAGCCGGATTTGCTGATTAATCTGAAATGTTCGCCGCAGGAGCAACTGCGCCGCATTCGCGGACGCAACCGCGATCATGAAAAGACCGTGGCGCTGGAATACATCACCGATTTGCAGCAGGAGATCAATATTCTGGTCCATCATGCGCGGGCGGACGGGTGCGCCGTGTTCGATATCGACACGGAAAAAGTCTTTTTCCCTGACAATATCGCCTATGCCGAACAACTGGCCGGGCAGGTCGCGGATATGTTCAGACTCGATCTGTCGTCCGTTCTGGAACAGGGGCGTCCCGTTCAGTACGGTCTGGCTGTTGGGGCGGAGTAGTTTTCAATGCGGGTTGAAATTATCGGCGGTCTTGGTGTTGGCAAAACAACCCTGTGCGCGGGCCTGACGCGGTTGGGGTTTGATTGCATCAACGAAAATCTGGGCCGCAACCAGTATCTGGACCTGTCCTACCAGAATCCGGAAAGCTACGGCGTCTATTCCCAGATTTCCTTTGTGCTGGGGAATTATTTTACCTTCCGGCAAAATGCCCGCCCCGGCCATATCAGTATTTTCGATTATTCGATCATCAACGATATGGCCTATGCCACGTTGTTCCTGAACGATTCCGAACGCGATACGGTCCTGAACCTGATCGATTGCATGGAACGCAAAGAAGGGCGGGCGGGACTTTATCTTTACCTGACCTGTCCTGCCGATGTGCAGATGACGCGCATTCGCTTCCGCAATCGCGATCACGAGCGCGGCGTGACCCGGAATTTCGTCGAACATCTGGATTCCCACCTGCGCCACTACACGGCACAGGCCGCAGAGAACGGCGCCCGCATCATCACCATCGACACATCCGCCATCGACCTGATGCACGACCATGCCTATGTCGCCGCCCTGAGCCGTAAAATCCAGTCCCTTTCCGGCATCCACGCCAGACCCGGCGGCGTCTTCCAGCCTGAACTGGATCTGGAAGCGGCGGCGGAGTAGTATTTTCATACAGAAACATAAAAACAAGGTTATCAAAGGCTTCGCGGCGCGCTATAACCCTTGAGCGTCGGGTTTATTGACTGTTTGAAGAGAGATTTAAATGTCCGAACATGCGTTTGATGTTGTGGTGATTGGCGGCGGTCCCGGCGGGTATGTGGCGGCGATTCGCGCGGCGCAACTGGGGATGAAGACGGCTGTGGTGGAGGCGTCTCATCTGGGCGGGATCTGCCTGAACTGGGGCTGCATCCCGACCAAGGCGCTTTTGCGTTCAGCAGAGGTCTATCACCTGATGCAGCACGCAAATGATTTTGGCCTTTCCGCCAGTGGGATATCGTTTGATCTTAAAAAAGTAGTTGAACGTTCCCGTGCCGTGTCAAAGCAGCTTTCGGGCGGCATCGGGCATTTACTGAAAAAGAACAAGGTTGCCGTCTTTGACGGCTGGGGCAAGCTGGCGGGCAAGGGCAAGGTGTCAGTTGAAAAGGACAAAAAGGTCACGGATACGCTGAGCGCCAAATACATCATCATCGCCACAGGTGCGCGGGCGCGGGTTCTGCCCGGGCTGGAGCCGGACGGCAAGCTGATCTGGACCTATCGAGAGGCGCTGGTCCCCGATGTGATGCCGAAATCGTTGCTGGTGGTGGGGTCCGGTGCTATCGGGATCGAATTCGCCAGTTTCTTTCATACCCTTGGCGCTGACGTCACTGTGGCCGAAGTCATGGACCGGGTCATGCCGGTGGAAGACGAGGAAATTTCCACGCTGGCCCGAAAATCCTTTGAAAAGCAGGGCATGAAGATCATGACCGGGGTCAAGGTGACAAAGCTGGAGAAGGGCGCGAACAGCGTGACCGCCCATATCGAGGTCGCCGGAAAAATAGAAAAACTGACGGTTGATCGCGTGATTATGGCGGTCGGCATTGTAGCCAATACCGAAAATATCGGGCTGGAGGGCACCGGGGTCAAAATTGAAAAAGGCCAGATCGTCACCGATGAATATCTGCGCACGGGCGAACCGGGCGTTTACGCCATCGGCGATGTCGCCGGGGCCCCGTGGCTGGCGCACAAGGCGTCGCATGAAGGGGTAATCTGCATAGAAAAAATCGCCGGGGTAAAGGACGTTCACCCGATGAAGCGCGAAAACATCCCCGGTTGCACCTATTGTCACCCGCAAGTGGCTTCCGTTGGTTTGACCGAGGCCAAAGCAAAAGCCGCCGGATATGACGTCAAAGTGGGCCGCTTCCCCTTTATCGGCAACGGCAAGGCCATCGCCCTGGGCGAGCCCGAAGGTCTGGTCAAAACCGTTTTTGACGCCAAAACCGGGGAACTTTTGGGCGCGCATATGATTGGCGCGGAAGTTACCGAGCTGATTCAGGGCTTTGTCGTCGGTAAAACCATGGAAGCGACCGAACTCGATTTCATGCACACCATCTTCGCCCACCCGACCCTGTCGGAGATGATGCATGAGAGTGTGTTATCGGCTTATGGGAAGGCTATACATTTCTAGCGGGGTTTTGGAATTGTCACAGCAACCTGATAACCTTTTTCGGATAATTTTCCACGTACTTTTTCGAACATTTCCTGATCCGCAAAGGCATAGTACGAGAATTTTTCCTTCAGGCCGATTGTGCCCAACTGGAAACGCAAATTTCTTGACTGGGCCCCTGTCCCCGGCAAGGCGCAAGCTGTGGGTATGCTTTCGATAATAGGATTGACTGCGTCCTCATAGACATTGTTCATCCAATATTCATCGTTGGCCTTTTCTCCCTCAACAAGGATGATAAACGGCATGCCTGTGTCTTGGGCGATTTTAATTGCGGTTTTATCTGCTTCTTCCGACATTGTTTGCTCTCCTGCTATGCGCTTAGCAAACCCTATTCTGTATTCCCATATTGCGTCAATAAAAATCTAGTGAACGAAGTGTTCAGATGCCCCGGTTTGGGAAAAGACCGGATGGAGAAGGTTTTTTGGAAACCTGTTTCTAAGAGCTCGGACCGCCCGATCGGCAAAAAGCCGGACTGGATATGTGTCCGCGCTTGATTTCATGCATACCATCTTTGCGCACCCGACTTTAAGCGAGATGATGCACGAAAGCGTGCTGTCGGCGTATGGCCGGACAATTCATTTCTAGCGGTGTGGTGAAAATTCCTGAATAAATTGTTTCATGCGCTCGTTTTCCGGATCATTTTTCTGAATCATCGCCTGATGGGCATCAGATGGAGTTGTCGATGTATGTTTGAACGAGTCATCAGCGAGGACACGAACGGCACCGTGAAAATCGGCACCAAGCTCCAAAATCCTCTTTGCGATAGGTCCATTCAAATGAGTAATTGCCTGATATAAAGCTAGCGGAGTAGGCCGGGCACCTTGGGTAATCAGTGCGTCAACGTCTTCGGGGGTTTCTCCATATTTTGCGATCGTATTTTCCAAAAATCGTGTAGCAACATCTGCCGGGGGTTCATATTTGTAGCGGCCATGCTGTTGGACCTGCTCTATAGCTTCTTCAGCAGAAGTCGCTCTCCAAGGCACAATAGACAGGGTATAAGCAGGGGTGCCTTCGGCTTCAGAGACTATTCTGTCTCTTTCATCTTCGTATCTTGGCAATTCCCATTCATTTAGCTGGAGTGCCTTGAGAGGCCCGTTTTCATTGAGCTGGTATACCAAGAATCCGTAAACGGGAGGATTTTCCTCGGGATTTAAATAAATTCTCTGACGTGCTGCACTGCGGCCAAGAATAGTCTCCAGATATTCCCCACTGGAAGAGTAATATATTCCAGTATCCGCGGGAAATGTTGTCATGCCGATATGTATATTTGCTGCTTTTCCTGCATCGGCAAGAACATCATCAGGATGATATTTCATTTGAATGGCCTCAATTTCGCGCTCCACAATCAACGCTTCCAAAGTCTTACGGAAGGTTTCAAGTTCCTCGTCTGAATAGGTGTTTTCGTTGCGGGCGGCAGATGATACGGCGTTTGATGCCTGCATCAACTCAATTTCGAATTGGTGTTCTGAAATGCGATGCTTGCCGGAAACCCATCTTTCTACCAAGTTGTTGGCAGCGCCTTTTTTCAGCAGAGAGGTCCAGAATTCCGCCATTTTTTCTGCGGCCTTTTGGAATGAATCTTTTTGGTCAGAAATGCTGTCCATAATATTAATGGCCTCCTCTGTAAACTTGCGTACTTATATACCGGACTGTAACATAATTATGTAATCATAAATAGTTTTTTGTGTCCGGTCAAACGAGGCCTGTTGCAAAAGTGGGCAAGAGAAGATCGGGGAACGATAACCCATTGAAAAAACACCATGCGTTACAGAATGGGTTCATCTTTTACCGACTTTTGCAACAGGCCTACTGCACTTTTGGCCGGAGGGAGAAGGGCTGTTTTATTAGGGTTTGCGGCAGTTCGGCTGAATGTATTACTTTAACACCTGCTTGGTGGAACATTCCCCTTATAATATCGACGGTGGTTTTGCCATTCTCTGCCGGAATATTCAGTGATTTTGTAGCATCGGACAGGAAATATGTATCAAATCCTTCCATTTGCCCGTCATAGGCTGTCAGCCCTGCGCAAAAATCTTCCAGCAAACCGCAAACGACGATTTTTTTAATCCCCATTTCTTTTAATGTCTGTGTCAGGGTTTTTCCATCGGGATAGGTAATGATCGTTCTGCGGTCATCCATGTAAAATGCAGAATAGGCGTGAATGGCGGGATCAGTCCCTTTCACAACAACGCGATGCCCATTTTTTACATTCAGGTCTTTATGAAACTCAGTTCCCTTGGTCCCTTTAACGCAGTGATCGGGCCATAAATATTGTCCACCAAAATCGGTGTGGATGGTATCAAGCGGTTTTTTACCCGGGTGCGAACGTGCGAAAAAAGCATGATCGGGGTCGTGTTCTTCCTTGGTCCAGATGACCTGATTGAAGTGGCCCGCGACGTCATTGATGATGGGGATGATCTCATCACCTCCGGGGGCCATCAGCGCGCCGTCAGGCGGAAGAAAATCATATGTCATATCTACGATGATTAAAGCTGTGTCATCATCTGCCATCCAGGCTGCCATCTTTCGCTCCGTTTTTATGCAAGATAAAGATTTACAATCAACATATTGATTATGAAGTGATATTCAATAGACTTTTGGATGCAGTGTCACGGGGGCGCTTTTCCAATGAATCTAGCGGAAATATGCCACGTTACCGTCAAATCGCATTGGCGTACAAAATCTCTTCTGATAAAGTGGGCGCATGCTTTATTTCATCCGCCATGGCCAGACCGACGCCAATCTCAACCGCATCAATGCGGGCGGGGAGTCGGATATTCCGCTGAATGCCACCGGTATGGCGCAAGCGCGGGCCTTTTCCGTGGCCAATCAGGCCCTGATCGAAGGCATTGATGCCGTGTTCGTCAGCCCGATGATCCGCGCCCGCCAGACTGCGGAGCTGATTTTAGGAAAACACGACAAGCCCATGACAATCATTGAAAATTTGCGCGAATGGCTGCTGGGCGAATGGTCCAGCCTGCCCTATGAGGAAACGCAGGATCTCTTTACCGGGAACCGCCAGCCCCCCGGCGGTGAAACGCGGGAACAGTTTCATGCGCGATCCATTTGCGCCTTGCAGGATGCATCGGGGCGTCATCCGGGGCGCGTTCTGGTCGTCGCCCATGGCGGAATCTGGCATAGTTATGCCAGCCGCATTGCGCACCCCGTTATCCATATCGATAATTGCGGGTCGGAAGAAATATGCCGCAAGACATTGGGGGGCATTTCCGTATGACCTACGATCCTGATCTTCTCGACAAGGCCAAGCGCCACCCTGAAAAGCAGAAAAACCCCGACCGCCCGATGGGCAAAAAGCCGGAGTGGATTCGCGTCCGCGCGCCGCAGGGCAAAGCGTTCAGGGAAACGCTCGAAACCGTGCGCGGCCTCAAGCTCACCACCGTGTGCGAGGAAGCCGGTTGCCCCAATATCGGCGAATGCTGGGAAAAGAAACATTCGACCTTTATGATTATGGGGGAAATCTGCACCCGCGCCTGTTCCTTTTGCAACGTCGCCACCGGCAAGCCGGGGGAACTGGACAAGATGGAGCCTTTGCGCGTGGGTGTGGCCGTCGAGCAGATGGGCCTGAAACATGTCGTTGTGACATCTGTTGATCGCGACGATCTGGAAGACAGCGGGGCGGAGCATTTCGTCAAGACGATCAGTGCGATCCGGTTCAAATCGCCGCAGACCACGATTGAGATCCTGCCCGGTGATTTTCGCGGGAATATGAAGGCGATAGATGCCGTTATTCAGGCAAAACCTGATGTCTTTAACCACAATCTTGAAACCGTTCCGCGTCTTTACCCGACGATCAGGCCGGGGGCGCGATATTTCCGGTCCCTGCGCCTTTTGCAACGGGTCAAGGATGTCGACCCGTCGATTTTTACCAAATCCGGCATGATGGTGGGCCTTGGCGAAACGAAGGAAGAAGTGGGGCAGGTGATGGACGATCTGCGGGCCGCCGATGTTGATTTCCTGACCATCGGCCAGTATTTGCAACCCACGCCCAAACATGCCCCCGTCATGCATTTCTGGACGCCGGAGGAGTTTGAAGGGCTGGAACGCATGGCCCGGGCCAAGGGATTTTTGATGGTATCTGCCACGCCGCTGACCCGGTCCAGTTATCACGCGGGCGATGATTTCGAACGGCTGCGGGCGGCAAGGCTGGCGAAGCTGGATTCTGTTTCAGCGGAAAGCTGTCATGGTTGACGCGCCTGTTATTGCCCTTCCTCCTCAAGAGTTTTGGCTCTTACGACATGGCTATGGTGTCCATAATTTCTACAAAGATGTCCATGGACGACATCCGGCGACGCCGGATCCTGACCTGCATGATATCGGTAGAAGGCAATCCGAGACGGTAGGGCAATATATTAAGAAAAATGGCATCCAGATCAATCACGTCATCTGTAGTCCAATGAAGCGTACACTGCAAACAGCGGTAGAATTTCTAAAAGTAATAAACTTTCAGGGGGTTGTAACTGTTGAGCCGCTCCTTTCCGAGAAGATGGAAGTGGATTGCATTGTCAATATTGGTTCACTACGGCAAACTCTGGAACTAGAATATCAAAAACGTGAGGGTATTTCCTTTGACTTTTCCAGAGTAAAAGAGGGCCCATGGTGGCCTAGTCAGCCGGAGACGAAAGCAGATGTCGAAATAAGGATACAGGCTTTTAAGGATACTTATTTTCATAGACTTAATCTGCCAGCTAAACAGACAATTATTTGTACTCATGGCTGGTGGATTGAAGAACTGACTGGAATGAAAGAGTACCCGAATGCCGCACTTTCTCGTTTTGATTTGGTCTCAAACCAAATCAACATCGCTTTTGTACCGGATCCGGCACCTTGGCGGAAGCATGATGATTTTCTACCTTAAATCCATCAAAGGAAGATTTCATCAAAAATAATAAAATGACGTTTTAGGCTTAACGGTCTATATTCTTTGTGCCTTTCCTAGAAAAGAATTGAAAATAGCCTCGTCTTCTATGCCAACCCATGCCGAACGCCGATCCTTGCCCTATACCCCGGAACAGATGTTCGATCTGGTCGCGGGGGTGGAGCGTTATCCTGAATTCCTGCCGTGGTGCATCGCCAGCCGGATTACCGGGCGGGAGGGGGATGTCTTTTATGCCGACCTTGTGATCGGCTATAAGATGGTGCGGGAACATTTTTCGTCCCGCGTGACATGTACCCGGCCCTATGAATTGCAGGTCGATTATATGAAGGGGCCGATGCGGCATCTGAATAATGTCTGGCGGTTTGAACGCAACCCGGACGGGTCATGCACCATTGATTTTTATGTTGATTTTGAATTCAAAAATCCCTTTTTACAGAGAGTGATAACTGCGTTCTTTCATGAGGCGGTCAAGCGCATGGTTGGTGCATTCGAAGACCGGGCGGCACAGTTATACGGAGCGCCATCGCGGTAATATCCCGGATTCTTCTATGGTGTACTGCAATATTTTCTTGACAGAATGATTACCCTTCTGCTTTTATACCCCCATGCAAACGAACGCACCCGCCATGATAATCAGCATTATTATCTGCGGCAGAGGCTAAGACCCTCTGCCACCCAAGGCGGATGTGGCTTCTGTTTTTTATCCCGCGCATCCCGAATATCTCTCAAAAAAACAGTAAAACCACCGCAAACCATGTGTTTGCCGCGCAAGGATAATCATGATGCTTCCCTCTTCGGCCTTTCTGGATGACAACAACACAGACCTGCTGGAACGCCCGGTCACAGTGACGGCTCCGCACCCGGACCACCCCGTTCAAAAAACAGCCGCCCCCGCCGAAGATTTCAGGCAGGCAGCGTGTCGTTTGCCGCAGGAGGCGCGTTTTATCGTCGATCTGGTCGCCGCCCGCCCGTGGGAATCTTGCGACAGGCTGGCGGTCGAGATGGTCGTGGGGCGGAAAACCCGCCTTCCTGCCGATGATATTCCGCTGGATGCCCTTCCCGGTGATACGGTGGAAGATAAAAAAAAGCTGCTGCGGGATGTTTACACAGCGGCCTGCCGCAGCCTCAGCGTCACATTCGAACGCAACACCCGGACCCCGTCCGGCTGGCGGGTCGAACGCCCGGATGCGGAGGGTGAGGGAAGCGATTTTGTCATGCTTCATCACGGCATCGACCGTCTGCGTGCTCTGGCGGCGATCAATGCCGGGACCGAAGCTCGTCGAATGCTGGGGTGGGATTCCGCATTGCATGAACGCAGCTATGAATTGCTTGCCCCTTTTTACAGACCCTGAGCCCCGTCCAGACCGGGGTAGCGGTAACTGAGCTGGACGGTTTGTCCATCGAGGGTTTTAAAATCCGTCGTTACCGATCGGTCAAGGCGCATTTCGTCGACACCCGACAAATGCAGAATGCCGATGCGCTGGTGCGGCAGGTACGGTTCAACGAAGGCGCGTTCCGCTGTATTCCATAAGGGTTTGAATTCGCAAAGCCAGTGCGCATAGGCGGGGAGAATTTCTTTTTCATATCCCTCCAGATGGCACAGCACCCCGAGGGAAAGCTGTTCGGCGGTGAAGATACGGCCCCGTTTCAAGGTCTGTTTCACCAGCGTTTGCCACCGGGTCCAGTGGGTCGCGTCCTTGTGGAGTGCAAACGCACCAGCCAGAAGGACATGGCGGGTATGAAGTTCTTTTGCAACATCAAAACGGAACGCCTTGCGGGCATTGGAAAAATAGAAACTCCGGACCTTCCATGGCCAGTGCCCCAGCCACTTGACGCGGGTGGCTCTTGGATAGCCTCTGTCCACCTGGGCGGTGACACAGATTTTTCGCGTTTCAGCGCCTTGCAGGAAGAGTTCAATCGCGGCCCAGTCCTGTACCCATGTATCGGAATCCATCCAGAAATAGATGTCGTAACCGGGGAAATAATCCGGGATGAAGGGGCGGGCGACACAGGCCTTCAAAAATTCCCGGCCACGGATTTTCCATTTCGGCAGGGGGCAGGGCCATTGTGCATCCTTGACGATATGGCCCGCCTGACGCAGGTGATCGACCTGATCTTTGGTCATACCGGCGTTAAGGATGGCTATATCCATTCCTTCAGATTCCGGAAATCTGTGGATGGACGCAATCCATTCCAGCAGCAGGGGGTAATAATTTTTGTCTCCGCCGGAGACGAAGCAGATACGGGTCATGGTTGTGCTTTCAGACAATCGGTCAGATGGGTAAGGGCGGCGTTGACGGTTTGTTCGCGGACCCCATTGCGGTCGCCCGTGAAATGATGCGCGGCCACTTCAACCGGGCCGCCGCGCAGGCCCCAGCCGATGTAAACAAGGCCCACGGGTTTTTCCGGCGTCCCGCCAGCCGGGCCTGCGATCCCGGTCACGGACAGGGCCATGTCGGCCAGACTATGGGTAAGGGTTCCTTGCACCATGGCGGCGGCGCATTCACGGCTCACTGCACCGTTTTTGTCCAGAATTTCATGGGTCACGCCGAGCAGATTATGCTTTGATTCATTGGAGTAAGCGATAAATCCTCGTTCAAAAACAAAGGATGCGCCGGGGCGGTCCGTGATCGCGGCAGCAACCAGCCCGCCAGTACAGGATTCCGCCGTCGCCAGCATCATGCCGCGTTTGTTTAGTTCGTTCGCCAGTTTTTCAACGAAATCTTCTGTCTTCATTTTATCACGCCAATAATTTATATAATTTGGTTACAGTATACTTAATTATTCACCTTCTACAGATTGTTTCTTCGCTGTGTAGTAGAATAATTAAGTATACTGTAACCAAATTATACAAATTATTCCCACCAGAGTTGAAGTCCCCACAAGCACAAAGCTGCGAGAATTCCCGCAGCCACATCGTCCAGCATAACTCCCCAGGCCCCGGGAATTTTCTGGTCGAAATAGCCTATCGGCCATGGCTTCCAGACATCAAAGATGCGGAACAGGATCAGGGCCAAAATCACAGAAATCGGGCTCAAGGCCGCAGGAATCAAGGCAATCCACTGGCCGACGACCTCATCAATGACCACAATCTGCGGGTCAGAATCGTCGCCTGACATGGTCAGAACCTGCCGCGTTGCCCAGATTCCGATAAAAAACAGGGTGATAGCAGCCAATGCTAGCACAACAGGTGAGCAAAATACTAGGAAAAATATCCCAAACGGTAAAGCTCCCACAGATCCCCAGGTTCCGGGACCCGGACGCATCAACCCGCAGCCAAACCATGTCGCGAGCAGGGTGGAGGGGGATTTGAAATTGAGGTTAGCGGGAATTTTGAACATGGGGGATTCTAGCGTGAAGGCACTAAGACATGAAGGGATAAATTTATTAACATATGCAAAAGGATTGGAGCTTCTAAACGCGTTTCATTGCGAATGCTATTTCACATCAGGACAGAATTTCTCTGTTTGCTTATTCATATAATTTATTGCGTCTCCAAAACCGTCAAAAAGGCGGGTTGCAACAGCATTATGAACTTTTGCCGTAATTTCCTCACTTGTTCCAAGTACAGGACCGTCCTGATTATCGATGCGGTATTGAAGGCTGCCACGCTTGTCCATATCTTTCACAATATTCTTAATCCAATTTTCGCGGGATTGGGCATCCTGCGGCAAGGAATACAAGGCTCCGTCACAGGCAATATCTCTGAATTTTTCGGCACCCTGAATGTTGTTGCGAACAAGAAATTTACCCAGACGCTGACTATAAACAGCATCTGTTTTTCCGATATCCCGGCCCATATATATTCCCCGGGCGGTCACAACAATTTCATTGGCGGATGGCTTCGGAGACTCAGGCTGTGCCTGTGCCACTAATCCAGTCGATAGCAAAAATGCAGCTACTAAGGTTTTCATTCCTATTTTTTCCCATAATTTAATTTTACAAGGGAAGATTGCATAGCGCATAATGTCGTGCAAGCAAAATTATTGTAAGCAGGCGTTTAAGATGATCCAAAAAGCTGCACAGTTGCCAGAGCCTGCGCCGCGATACCTTCGCCGCGGCCTGTGAACCCCAGTTTTTCGGTTGTGGTGGCTTTGATGCTGATGCGATCGGGGGGCAGGCCCGTGATTTTGGCGATAGCCTGCTGCATCGCGTCACGGTAGGGGCCGACTTTGGGGGATTCACACATAAAAGTGAGATCAATCAAGTTGATAACGGCATTTTTTTCATGCAACAGTTTCACCGCATATGACAGGAAAATGCTGCTGTCTGCGCCCCTCCATTGCGGGTCTGACGGGGGGAAGTGCGTGCCGATATCCCCGGCGGCGATGGTCGCAAGGAGTGCATCGGTCACGGCATGCAGGCCCACATCGGCGTCGGAATGTCCGGCAAGGCCGCAGGGGTGGGGAATGGCCACCCCGCCCAGCATGACGGGGCCGGGTTTGCCGGGGTCAAAGGCGTGAACATCGAAGCCGAGACCAGTGCGGGTTTCCGTTGCGTGGGTCATGATCTGCCTTGCCAGTAAAAGATCGTCTGCGGTGGTGATTTTAAAATTCCGGCGATTGCCGGGGACGAGCGCGACAGGGTGGCCGAAGGCTTCGACCAATCCGGCATCGTCGGTAAAACGGTCATCCTGCCGGAATTTGTCATGCGCGGCGTGGAGGATTCCGGCCCTGAAGCCCTGCGGCGTTTGGACCGCCCATAACCCGTCCCTGTCGACGATGCCCCCGTCGGTTTTCCGGAGTGTATCGATCACCGGGACGGCCAGCGTCGCGGCCCCGGATTCCGCCACTGTCCGGGCGACGGATTCTATTTCCGCAACGGTGACAAAAGGGCGGGCCGCATCGTGAATCAGAATGATTTCTTCTGGTTCGACATGACCAATGGCCATTAACCCGTTGAAAACACTTTCTTTTCTTGATGCTCCCGCCGAGGCGGGTGGTGTCAGGCGCGCCGTTTGCACCGTGTCATGATACAAAGCTGCGTGGGATGGATCGCAAACGAGTTGCAAACGGAATAAAGTCTTGCACAAGAAAAACGTTTGAATAGATTGTTCCAGAATAGAAACATTACCAATTTTTTGGTATTGCTTCGGCGTTTCACCCCCCAGGCGCGTACCGCTGCCGCCCGCGACGAGAATGACGGAAAATGGGGGGCATGAGGGATGATGAGGGGCGTTGTTTGTCATGATGGTGTTTTAAACCAGAGTTGGTGGAAATTCGAGTTTTATGTTTGGGTTCGAGTTTTGAAAAAAGTTTTAGTTACAGTATACTTAATTATAATCACCCCAGCGGACAACCTTGACGGTAAGGGAATATAATTAAGTATACTGCAACTAAAACTTTTTTCAAAACTCACTACATTTCGTTGCATTTCTGCAACAGTTTTCGTGATTTTGGTGGGGGAATCCGCTATAACAAGAGCCTTGCCCGAAAGGGGGTCTTGATTTGCGCCGTGTTCGATCTCTCACCATACGCAGTATGATTCCGTTGTCGGTGCGCCGGTATATTCCGCGCTTTCCGGCACGGGTGAATCAGCGTTTGCGCCGGGCGATGGCGTTTGTCCTCATTATTGCGGCGCTAGTCAGCGGCATTGCCACTTATGCGGCCCTGACGGATACACCGCCCTTCGGCAAGGATACCAGAACCATATTATGGTTGCTGAATATCGACCTGATTATCCTGCTGGTGCTGGTGGCGCTCGTGGCGCAGCGCATGGTCGGGTTGTGGAGCGGAATGAAGCAGGGGCAGGCAGGGTCGAAGCTGCATGTGCGGCTGGTGTATATTTTCAGCCTGTTGGCGGTGACGCCCGCGATTATTATGACTATTTTCTCGGCGCTGTTTTTCCATTTCGGATTGCAAGGCTGGTTCAGTGATAAAATCCATAATGCCATCAGCCAGTCGGAAGCCTTTGCCGAGGCCTATATGGAAGAACACCAGCAGGTCATCAAGGCCGATTTGCTGGCCATGGCCAACGATCTCGACCGGTCGGCGGAATCGCTGATCGACAGCCCGAAGGAATTTGAAAAATTCCTGCAAACCCAGTCCTTCCTGCGCAATTTTTCAGAAGCCATTATTTTTGACGGCGACGGACAGATGAAAATTTCCGTCGGGCTGGCATTGGCCATGGCCTTCGACGATCTGCCGCAACTGGCGATGGAACAGGCCAGTCTGGGCGAGGTGGTCATGTTGAGCACGACCGGGGACGAGCGCATTCGCGCCCTGGTTCGGCTCAATAATTATACGGATAGCTACCTGTTCGTCGGGCGCATGGTCGATCCGCTGGTGCGCGAACGTCTGGATGCGACGATCCGGGCGGTGCAGGAATATGACGAACTGGAGGCGCAGCGTTCCGGTTTGCAGGTCAAGATGGTGATTATTTTCGTTATCGTCGCGCTGCTGCTGCTTTTTGCCGCGATCTGGTTCGGGTTGATGCTGGCGCGGCAACTGGCCAGCCCGATTTCGGGACTGATTACCGCCGCCGACCGCGTGCGCGCGGGGGATCTGACTGCACGGGTTTCTGAACGCGATGCGATTGATGAATTCGAAGTGCTGGCCCGGGCCTTCAACCGCATGACCATCCAGATCGAGGATCAGCGGACGGAACTGATCGAAACCAACCGCCAGCTCGACCGTCGCCGCAGATTCACGGAAACCGTTCTGGCGGGTGTTTCCTCGGGCGTGGTCGGTCTGGATCAGGCGGGGAAAATCACGCTGGTGAATTCATCGGCGGCGCAGTTGCTGCAACGTGAATCATCCGCGCTGAACGGGCAGCCCGTTGCCGGGATCGTGCCGGATCTGCAACCCTTGCTGGATCAGGCGCATCTGAAGCCGGGGAAGATTACGCAAGGGGAAATTCTTTACGATCCGCGAGACGGTTCCCGCCGCACCTTGCTGGTCCGGATTGCCATCGAACTGGTCGGGGATCAGGACACCGGCGCCGTTTTGACCTTTGACGATATCACCGAGTTGCAATCGGCGCAGCGCAAGGCCGCATGGGCCGATGTGGCGCGGCGAATCGCCCACGAAATCAAAAATCCGCTGACCCCGATCCAGCTTTCCGCCGAAAGGCTGAAGCGTAAATACCTGAAGCAGATTACCGACGACCCGGATACATTTGCGCAATGCACCGACACGATCATTCATCATGTCGGTGATATCGGACGCATGGTCAATGAATTTTCCGCCTTTGCGCGCATGCCCGAAGCCGTCATGCAGCATGAAAATCTCAGTGCGATTCTGCGCGACATTGTTGTGCTGGAACAACAGGCGCACCCATCGGTCGGGTTGCATATCCACACCCCGGGACAGGGGGTATTGCCGGTCTTCGCCCATGTCGATGCGCGGCAGGTGCGGCAGGCCCTGACCAATGTGATCCAGAATGCGATTGACGCGCTGGAGGAAGGCGGGACGGGGGATGGCCGGGTTACGGTAAGCATTCTGCCCGATTCGGTGCGCAATCAGGTGGCGGTCGTCGTCAACGATAACGGCCCCGGATTTCCCCGCGATGAAGATCTGAACCGTTTGCTGGAACCCTATGTTACCCACAAGACAAAGGGGACGGGGCTGGGCCTTGCGATCGTGAAAAAGATCATGGACGATCACAAGGGGCGGATTATTCTCGGGGCTCCGGAATGGTTGCGGGAGAAAAAGGAATGGAGCGATCTGGGCGGGGGGTGCGTCGTTTTGACGTTTCCGCTGGAACGGATCGAGGCTTTGGCCGGGTAACATGACGTTGATGATTAGAGGGGCATAAAATGACCATAGATATTCTTGTCGTCGATGATGAAGAAGATATTCGCCGCCTGATTCAGGGAATTCTGGAAGATGAGGGCTACGCCGTGCGGCAAGCCGCATCGCCGGAGCAAGCCTATGCGCAGATCGCGGAGAAGGTTCCGGCGCTGGCGATTCTGGACATATGGCTCAAGCATGGCGATGAAGATGGCCTGAAGATTCTCAGCCGATTGAAGGAAGATCATCCGCTGGTTCCGGTGCTGATGATTAGCGGGCATGGTACTATTGAAACCGCCGTCAATGCGATCAAGATGGGGGCTTATGACTTTATCGAAAAACCGTTCAAGACGGATCGTCTGCTGCTGATGATTTCGCGTGCGCTGGAAAACGCGCAGTTGAAGCGGGAGAATATGGCCCTGCGCCAGCGTCAGGAAAGTCCGATGGAACTGACCGGGGAATCGGAGGCCATTGCGGGGCTGAAACAAATTCTGGACCGGGTCGGGCCAACCAATAGCCGCGTTCTGATTACCGGTGAACCGGGAACGGGAAAGGATCTGGCGGCGCGGGTGATTCACCGGATGTCATCGCGCAGCAGCGGACCCTTCATGATGCTGAACTGTGCGACTCTCCTGCCGGAACGGCTGGAGGTTGAGTTGTTTGGATCGGTCGATGGCATTCACGGCGAGCCGGGCAAGACCGGGGTGCTGGAACAGGCGCATGGCGGCACATTGCTTCTGGATGAGGTCGCGGACATGCCGCTTGAGACACAGGGAAAAATCGTCCGTGTCCTTCAGGAGCAAAAATTCACCCGCGTTGGCGGCAAGGAAACGGTTCAGGTCGATGTCCGTATTCTGGCATCCACCAACCGCGATCTGGCGCAGGAAATGGAACAGGGAAATTTCCGGCAGGATCTTTTTTACCGTTTGAATGTCGTTCCTATCCGTATGCCGTCCTTGCGGGAACGTCTCGACGACCTGCCTGCGCTGGCGGATTATTTCCTGCGTCAGTACGCGGCGCAAAACGGCGTTCCGATTCGCAGCTTCGCGCCCGTGGCGCTGGCCGCGATGCAGGCTTATGACTGGCCGGGCAATGTGCGCCAGCTTCGCAATGCCATTGAATGGATCATGATTATGAATGGCCCGGGGGATGCCCCGATACTGGAAGATCACCTGCCGCCGGAAATCACCGGGAAGGGGTGCGGCGATTCCCGGTCGCGCGGGCTGGATACAGAACTGGTTCTCCTGCCGTTGCGCGAAGCACGGGAAAAATTTGAAAAAGACTATCTGGAGGCCCAGTTCAGGCGCTTTCAGGGGAATGTTTCCAAAACATCCCAATTTGTCGGCATGGAACGCTCTGCCCTGCACCGCAAGCTGAAATCCCTTGGCATTTCTTCCGGCGACAAGCAAAATGACAGCGACGACCCACACCAGAAGAAATTCGCCTGAAGGAAAACCGATTTATGCGCGTAATCATCTGCGGCGCCGGCCAGGTAGGTTTTAGCATTGCCGCTTACCTCTCACGGGAAGACAATGATGTCACCGTCATCGACATCAACCCCGATCTGGTGGGGCAGGTGAACAATACGCTTGACGCCAACGGTATCGTCGGCCATGCGTCGAACCCCGAAATTCTGGATCTGGCCGGGGCGCGGGATGCGGATTTGCTGATTGCCGTGACATATTCCGATGAGGTGAATATGGTCGCCTGTCAGGTTGGTCATTCCCTGTTCAATATTCCCAAGAAAATTGCGCGCATCCGCGAACAGGCCTATCTGAACCCGGCCTGGGCGAATT
Source organism: uncultured Micavibrio sp. (assembly GCA_964400125.1). Classification (GTDB taxonomy): domain Bacteria; phylum Pseudomonadota; class Alphaproteobacteria; order Micavibrionales; family Micavibrionaceae; genus Micavibrio. The sequence continues at coordinate 32,106 of CAYNSR010000011.1, forward strand.
TGTTCAGCCGCGCGCATTTGCCGATCGACGTTATTATTTCTCCGGAAAAAGAGACGGCGCTGGCGATATACCAGCGCCTGCGCGTTCCGGGCACGACGAATGTCGTGCCGCTGGCGGACGGGAAGGTGCATCTTGTTGGGGTTGTGTGCGGCGAGAATTGCCCCATCGTGCATACGCCGTTGCGCCAGATTGCGGCGTTGTTTCCGACTCTGTCGATCAAGATCGCGGGGATCATCCGTCCCGGCGCTAAACCGGCGCTGGCCAAACCGGACGACCAGATTCTGGTCGGGGACGAAGTTTATTTCTTTACCGATACGCGCCACCTGCAACGGGCTTTGGCCGCGTTTGGTCATGAAGAGCAGGAAGCGCACCATGTCGCGATTTTAGGCGGTGGGAATATCGGGCTCTACCTGACCCGTCTGTTGCAGGTGGAGTTGGGGAACAATGTCCATATCAAGGTGATCGAACATGACCTCGCCCGCGCCTTGTCCCTGAGCGAGAGATTGAAAGGGGTCACGGTGTTGCATGGTGACGGGCTCGACCCGAAAACCCTCGATGACGCCGATATCCAGAATACGGAGACTGTCGTTACCGTCACCAATGACGACGAAACAAATATTCTTTCAGCGCTGTTGTCGAAACAGCACGGCGCAAAGCGGGTCATCTCACTGGTCAACAAGGTCAGTTATACGCCGTTGATTCGCATGATGGGGATTGATGCCATCGTGTCGCCGCGCACCATTACCGTTTCAAGCATTATGAAGCATGTCCGGCGCGGACGAATCAAGGCGCTGCATTCCCTGCGCGAAGGGTTTGCCGAAGTCATCGAGGCGGAAGTGTCGGATACATCGAGTATTGCCAATCTGGAAATCGGCAGCCTGAAGCTGCCCCGTGATGTTCTGATCGGCGCGATTGTGCGCGATAACAAGGTTTTGATGCCGGACCCGGATGTAACCATCCGCCCCGGCGACCACGTTATCGTTCTGGCCGAACAATCGCAGGCGCGCAAAGTTGAAAAAATGTTCCTTGTCCATGTGGATTTATTCTAATGCCGCGTTTTTCTTTTGTGAACGGTTCCTACCTGCCGCACGGCGATGCCACTGTCCATATAGAAGACAGGGGATTCCAGTTTGCGGACGGGGTATATGAAGTCGTCGCCTGCATTGATGGCAGGCTGGCGGATGAACAGGGTCATCTTGATCGTCTGGAACGTTCATGCTCAGAATTGTCGATCCCGATGCCGGTCGCGCGGCGGAGCCTGCAATTTATCATGCGGGAATTGTTGCGACGCAATCGCCTGAAAAACGCCAGCGTCTATATTCAGGTCACAAGGGGGGTCGCCAAACGCGATTTTCCATTCCCTGAGGATACGCCCGCATCCCTGATCCTGACGGCAAGGCCGTTCCGGTTCGATAACAATGCCCGGGTGCTGCGCGGTGGTGCTGCCGTGACCGTGCCCGATATTCGCTGGAAACGCCGTGATATCAAAAGCACCGGGTTGCTGGCGCAAGTTCTGGCCAAGCAAGAAGCCGTCGAAGCGGGCGCGTATGAAGCATGGATGGTGGATGACGAGGGCTATATCACCGAAGGGTCATCCAGCAATGCGTGGATCGTCACGAAGGACGGAAAACTGGTCACGCGCCATGCCACCACCGACATTTTGCGCGGCGTGACCCGGACGGCCCTTGAAAAAATTTGTGCCGGATTGCACATGAAGATAGAGGAACGCCCGTTCAGCGTTCAGGAATCCTATGACGCAATTGAGGCTTTCAATACCAGTGCCGTGGCGCTGGTCGTGCCGATTGTCAGTATCGACGGACATGTGATCGGCACGGGAGAACCGGGACCGGTGGCGCGGCAGCTCTATGCCGAATATCGCGCCTACGCCGCCGGGGAGCGCGGAGAATCGGTTTCATGGACGGCGGATATAGAGGAAAATACCGGGGTGGAAAGATGACGAATCCAAGACCGAAGGCCATATTTTTTGACTGGGACGGGACATTGGTGGATACGCTGGATTTTGTCTTCCGAGCGCATAACCATGTCCGCGAGAGACTGGGCGAGCCGCTCTGGTCGCAGGAGGAGTTCAAGGGGCATACAAAATTTTCCTCCGTACAGCTTTATCCGCGAATTTACGGCGACCGGGCGCAGGAGGCGATGGGGTTTCTTGAGCAATTCATGAATGAAAACCATCTGAAACCTGAAAATCTTGTTTTGCTGGATGGCGTAAAACCTTTTCTGGAAGAGGCCGCGCAAGCCGGAATCGTTATGGGCGTGGTCAGCAACAAGCGGCATATGTTTATCACGCGGGAAATCAGCCATATGGGGCTGGACCGGTATTTTGTTTCCGTTGTCGGCGCAGGGGTTGCAGCCAATGACAAACCGTCTGCCGATCCGCTGTTGTTTGCCTTGAAAGAATCCGGTCTTGAGGCCGGGCGGGATGTGTGGTTCGTCGGCGATACGGAACCGGATATCCTCTGCGCCCGCGCCGCCGGATGCCCCGCGATTTTACTCCATCGCGACAAGGATCATCAGACCCTGATCGACCTGCACAAGCCGGAAATGGTGGTCAGGGATATGGCGTCTTTCAGGGAACGGCTGCTTTGAGATGAAATACAATGAACACAATGATCTACAAGGATTGTCATCCCGAGCGTAGTCGAGGGATCTGACTAAGCCGTAACCTGTCGGATCCCTCGACTACGCTCGGGATGACACGGTTCTGACATCAATAGGTCCGGCGCCTATATCGCCAGCACGAAATCCTTGCGCCGGAGGAGTGTTATTCCGCAATCCCGTGCTGCGGGACGATGGAGGATTTCGAACTGGCTGCCGGAATCGGGGAGGAAGTGGCGGGCGTTGATTTCGTCATAATCGCCGCCGGAGATGGCCAGAAGTTTTGCGCCCGTGCGCACGGCGGCATCGTGCCAGACGTTCTTTTCAAAGTGAAGCGGGCTGATCGCCAGATTGGGGGACATTCCCGGAGAGGCACTGAAAAAAGACAGGTCTTTTTCCGGCGGGTTGAAAACGAAACAAAAAACAAGCATGTCCGCAGCGGCCCCGTCCTTCAGAAAGTCACGGCCACCATATTTGGGATAGATATTGATGATTTCCGGTTCGAATTCCGGGCTAATGGCGACGCCCATCTGGCTGGCGATTGAAAAACTGATGCCAAGTGCACTGTAATCGGCAAAATCGGGGATGGACGGGTCGTTTTCATCGGGAAAGGCCCCGATTAGATGGATTTTTTTCAAAGGCGGTGTGTTCTGGTTGGCGGAGGATACGCGGCAAAACCGGGCAAAATCATCCCTCAGGGTCAGGAGGCCTTGTCGTGGTACGTTGGAAAGCATGGTGTTTCTCTCCTGTAGCGGCCGGGATTTGTCGTGCAGGACTATATATTGTTAACATAATAAAATCAATAAAATTCAGTTTGCCTTGAAATAATCTCAATTCTTTTCTTGCTGCGAAGCAACGAATTCGTTATTTAAGTGCGGCCAAGAGGGCGCTTTAAAAAAGATAATAAGGAAATATAAAAAAATGGCCGAAAAAAATCAGAACGTACAGGATGTGTTCCTTAATAAAATTCGCAAAGAAAAAATGACCGTGACCGTATTTCTCGTCAACGGCGTCAAGTTGCAAGGTGTTGTGACCTGGTTCGATAATTTCAGCATGCTTCTCCGTCGTGATGCGCATGTTCAACTGGTCTATAAACACGCCATTTCCACGATCATGCCTGCCGGGCCGCTTTCCCTGTATGAGGGTGAAGAAAAAGCCGGAGAATAGTTGCCAATCAACAAGCACAACGATCAGACCGCCAAAACGGATACAGCCATCGTGCTGCATCCGGTCCTCCCCGATTCCCTGTCGACCGTGACGGGCAACCGCATGGTGGAGGACGTTTTGGAAGAGGCCGCAGGTCTGGCCCGTGCCATTTCTCTGGAGATCATTGATTGCCGCGCGGTGAATGTGGCGCGGCCCAATCCCGGAACATTGTTTGGCAAGGGTGCTGTCGATACGATCAAGGAATTGATCGCGGAGCTGGACCCGTCCGTCGTCATTGTCGATCACGCCCTGTCCCCGGTGCAGCAACGCAATCTGGAACAGGAATGGGACGCCAAGGTACTTGACCGCACCGGCCTTATTCTGGAGATTTTCGGGGCGCGCGCGAAAACGAAGGAAGGCCAGATTCAAGTCGATGTTGCGGCGCTGGAATACCAGCAATCGCGTCTGGTCCGGTCATGGACCCACCTCGAACGCCAGCGTGGCGGGACGGGCGGGACGGGCGGTCCCGGTGAAACCCAGCTCGAAATCGACCGCCGACTCATCAGTGACAAAATCACCCGGCTGAAGCGTGAACTGGAACAGGTGCGGCGCACGCGCGAATTGCAGCGCAAGGGCCGGGAAAAAGTGCCGTTCCCGATTGTCGCGCTGGTGGGGTATACCAATGCCGGAAAATCGACGCTGTTTAACCGATTGACGAAATCGGATGTGTTCGCGCAGGATTTGCTCTTTGCTACGCTCGACCCCACCATGCGGCAACTGAAACTGCCCAACGGGCAGCAGGTGATTTTATCGGATACGGTTGGGTTTATTTCCAACCTGCCCACCAACCTGATTGCGGCATTTCGTGCCACGCTGGAACAGGTGCAGCATGCCGATGTGATTTTGCATGTCCGCGATATTTCACGCCATGATACGGGCGCGCAGCGTCAGGATGTTATTTCCGTGCTGGAAGATCTCGGGATTGAATATGAGAACGACCCCCGGATGATCGAGGTCTTGAACAAGATTGATTCCCTGCCGGAAGATATGCAGGACGACATGCGCCGTGAGGCAAAATTCAACCCGCACAAGGTGGCCGTTTCCGCCTTGACCGGAGAGGGAATCGAAACTCTGTTGCAGGTCGTGGTCGGAATTGTCGCAAAGTCGCGGATTCTGGCGTCCTATCACGTTCCGGTGCAGGATGGGGAGGCGCTGGCCTGGCTTTACGCCCGCGCCAGCGTGGTTGCCAGACAAGACACCGAGGACGATATCATTCTGGATGTGGAAATCGACCCGGCGGATATTGGCCGTTTCAGCGAAAGGTTCGGGTATGACAATAGATCCGCTTGAGGTTGCCGATATTTTGAAGGATTGCGCGGAGAAATACATTCTGCCGCGTTTCAATACGCTGGCCGCCGATCAGGTCCAGAGCAAGACCCATGTTGATGATCTGGTCACGATTGCCGATATTGAAACCGAACGCGCGCTGGAAAAAATCCTGCCTCAGATCTTTCCCGGCTGCATCGTCATCGGAGAGGAATCTGTTTTCCGGGGGGATTGTAGTCTTGATATCCTGAAAGACGCCACGCAGACCATTTTCGTCGTCGATCCGGTTGACGGGACCTATAATTTCCGCCACGGAAAGCGCGAATTCGCGGTCATGATGGCTCTGGTCGTCGGCGGCGAAACCCGGATGGGGTGGATTTACGATGTTCTGGGCGATACCCACGCGATCGTTGAAAAGAGCGCCGGAGCATTTATGGGCGGAAAGCGGATGCAAGTCGCGCCCGACAAGCCGCTGAAAGACTGCGATGCCTTTATCAACCCCGGATATTTTCCAAAAGAAATGCGAAAATTCCTTGCCCCGCTCAAGGCCGAGGCCGCGCAGTTGAAATCACGCGGATCGCTCCGCTGCGCCGCGCATGAATATCTGCGCCTTGCCAGCGGGCAGGCGGATTTCGGGATATCCGGTTGGATCAGCGCATGGGACCACCTTGCGGGAGATTTGATGGTCCGCGAGGCCGGGGGCCATGTCATGAAATGGGATGCCAGCCCCTATGTTCCGACCGACACAGCCGGGGGATTAATCGCCGCCAGCAACGCCGACCTTGCCCGCACCGTACAATCTGCCTTTATCCACCCGGTGCGTCAGGCGATGATAGCGGCAGGCCAAAGGAATAGTGGATTTTTTCCGTGAGTTGAAAACTTCGTCAAGCTTTTCCTGACGGGGGATCAGGGTAACTTTTCAGCGGTTTTCTGCGCCTGCCAGAGTGCTTCCAACTCGTCGAGGGTGGTGTCGGAAAATTCTTTATTTTTTACTTTAAGTTCTTTTTCTATTCCGTTGAATCTTTTTGTAAATTTGTCATTACAATCGCGCAAAGCCTGTTCGCAATCCACCTCCAGCATGCGGCCAAAATTGACGACGCAGAACATCATATCGCCGATTTCTTCGTGGATCGATTTTGCGTCTTTTGACCCGATGGCCTGACGCAGTTCTGCGATTTCCTCTTCCAGCTTGTCGAGGACGTCAACGGCATTTTCCCATTCAAATCCGACCTTTGCCGCACGTTTTTGAAGTTTTTGCGCACGCATGATTGCGGGCAGGGCCAGCGGAACGTCATCGAGGATGCTGTCCCGGATCTTGCCATTGGCGGCCTTTTCTTTTGTTTTCAGCTTATCCCACAGGATATCCACATCACCGGGCGTGGCAGCTTCGGCGGCACCGAAGACATGGGGGTGGCGGCTGACCATCTTGGCGGCGATATCGCGCACGACATCGTCAAAGGCAAAATGCCCAGCCTCTTCGGCCATTCGGGCGTGGTACACCACCTGTAGCAGGAGATCGCCGAGTTCTTCGCGCAGGCCCGCCATATCGCTAAGGCGGATGGCGTCGGCGACTTCGTAGGCTTCCTCGATGGTGTAGGGGGCGATGGTCTCAAAAGTCTGGACCTTGTCCCACGGGCAGCCCGTTGCGGGGTCGCGCAAATGCGCCATAACCTCCAGCAAGTCGTGGATGGGGGATAGCAGTGCAGCGGGGGGTTGTTTTGACATGAAGACCTCTTTATAAATACAGGCTTAACCATAACCATAAAAAAGAAGAACAGAAAGGGAGCAGGGTCGAAAAATCATGTCATATCTCCATAAAAAAGGTGTGCTGCGGGCCATTTGTGCGATGGCTTTCCTGATGCCGTCCTATCAGGCGGTTGCGGTTGAAACCGAAAGGCATGTGGAATCTGTTCATAAAACAGGAGCCTCTTATGATAACCCCGCCGCGCAGATGCAAAATGCAAATCTGGTCGCGGCGATTATCGACCGGGATATGGCCGAAATCACGCAACTCCTCGACGCGGGAGCCAACATCAATGCGGATAACGGCCAGCCCTTGAGAGTCGCGGCGGATACCGGGTATCTGGATGCGGTCGCATTATTGCTGGACCGTGGGGCAAACCCCGATCTGGATGACGGTTTTGCCCTGACCATGGCGGCAGATAACGGCCATATCGATATTGTGGAGTTGCTTCTGGCCCGCAATATCAATCCGTTTTTGGAGGGGATAGAGATGTTTTTGGAGCAGATGCAGGTCGTAAAGAAGGATTTCCTGTACGACGTTTCAAAATACAGCAGCCCCGAATACGATGAAATCGTCCAGATGATCAACGACCGCAGAAAAGAACTGCGCCCGGATTACACCCCCCGGATTTACGACACCGAGCCGATCAACAAGCGCAGCCAGTCGGGCGGGGATATGTCGTTGTCTTTGTGATGACGGACTTGGGTTGTGCTGGGGCGTGAAAGCTTTTGTTGATTGCGCCAAAATAGACGTACCACATGGGGTCTTTCCTTGTGATTGAGAAAGGCATTCCTACGCTCCTTCGGAGCTTCGGGAGCCACTCCTGCGCCCAAGATGCGGTATGAATATGCAAGGGATTAGGTGTGCGAGAACAAAGGTGGCGTTTACGTTTCCCGTCATGGTCTGACCGTGCCGGAGGCGCGGGTTAAATTATGATTGATTGTCCCAAAAAGTAACTATTTTTCACAAGAAATACTAATTTGTAATCAAAATTCATAGAAAGTAAGTGTTTTTCATGGCAGATAAGAAAAGTAAGTATTTTTCGGAAGCTGTAACCGTTTTTCAGGAAAAGCGGCTTCCAGAGGCTGCGATTCCTGTCGGTTATGCCGCCCTGATACACGCCTATAAACTTTCTGTTCCTCTGCCACGGATTTTATCGGCTATCGGCGCACGTCACAGCATTTTTGAAAAAGACGGGTGGCGTATTTTTACGCCCCGCCATATGCCGGATGCAACCTTGGAAGGGCAACTCGTTTTTGCCCTGAAGTATGAAGGTCTGGATTTGGCTGTTTTGAAGCGGCTTTTTGAAGCGGCGCGGCCACAAGATATTGCGGCTATGATTGCCGATAAACCCACCAGCGCCTATGCCTTTATCTAATCAATCGTTTAGAACTTTCTCTAGGATTTAAAGGTGCATCTAGGATAATTGACGGTATATCCAGGATACTCCTGTCTTAGTCTATGGTAATGGCGGAGCAATCGTCGCCAACTTTAGAAACTTCCTCGGTAAACAAGTGTATCCAGAGGATACCCGACTGCTATACGCCGCCAGTATTCCGAACAACTGGCTGCAAAACATGCGCATCCAGTCGGTGCAAAATCGTAAATTCTGCGGGCACTGTTTTTTCCAGTATCTTCATATGTTCGGCATCGAATTTGCGGACTTCCTCATCGGGCAGTGCGGCTCCTATGCCTCGACATGCGCGAATGCGACCGCACCATCCTTCTCGTGTGAAAGGAATGGCTTCGTCATAGTAAAACATTCCTCGTAACGTGAAATGGTTCTCGGCCCATTTGGGCATTGGCGGTATGTCACCGGACCAATCGGCTGCTGTCCAGTTTGGGTTAACCTTCAAGACAAGCTCCTCCGTCTTTCGGGCGACAGGGTCCAGACGCGGCAACCACGAAAAATGGCTGACGACCAAAAGACCACCGGGTTTTAGTAACCGTTTGGCTTCAGCTATAGCTTCATCTTTTTTGAAATAGAGCCAGCATTGGTTGGCCGTAATCACGTCAAACTGATGATCTTTGAAAGGCGTCTTTTCAGCAGGCGATGTTCTGAAATCGACATTCAGTTTTTCTTGCTTTGCCAGTTGTCGGGCCATATCGATCTGACCTTCAAAAAGATCGATGCCGCTGACAATGGCGCCTTGTTGGGCGAAACGTCTCGCCAGAACACCCGTGCCGGTACCCAGATCGAGAATGTGCTGTTGTGGCAACCCTATGCCTAAAGCGTGCAGACGATGATAAAAACTATCTGGCGGTCCGGGACGAAAACGACCGTAGTCGGAAGAGGTTTTCCCCCAATCAATATTGCGTCCGGGATCAATAGAGCTTAAACCATGCATGCATATATTCCTTCAAACAAACCTCTGAACCTCAGTATACCAAAATGACGGTACCCTTCTTAGAAAATTTCTTCCTGAATCATGCTCCGTAAAACCAAAAGCTGTGAACTTTTGCTCCTGAAGTGCACAGGTTGTGAATCATTTTAAATCAAGTAATTACAAAATCAGTATGGCTAATTGGTTCGCAATATCAATCGGGTACCAATCGATACAGACCAAAACTCCAGGTTCACAGGATAATTGACGGTATATCCCGGATACTGGTGTCTCACTTGTAAAGTGGCGGAGGGGGTGGGATTCGAACCCACGGAGGGGTTGCCCCCTCGATAGTTTTCAAGACTATTGCCTTAAACCACTCGGCCACCCCTCCGTTCGGGAATATCTCTCTTGAAGGCATATCATCAAGATTCTGAGCGATTGCGATGTTTCTTATAATCAGGAAAGGTCGCGGTTTCAAGCTGTTATAACGGTGCCAGCCTTTCAACTCTTGTCCGGCATCACCAGATGCAGGTCAACCTTGTCCTTGGCCGCTTGCGGGTCGGGCTGCATGCCGAGCGCCCGGACATCCATGCGGGTGGCGTCTACGCCCTGACGGATCAGATAGGACCTGACGGCGAGTGCGCGGGACAGGGCGGTCCGGCGGGCGGTGGCTTCCTTGCCTTCGGTGGGGGAGGCAAAAGCGACGATCTGGATGCGCATGCCTTCGCGCGATTTCAAAACCGGGATGACCCCGTTTTCCATGTACGTCTTGGCCTCGTCCGACAGATCGACCGCACCGACCGAAAAGGGCAGGGCCAGATCCAGTCTTTCCCCCCTGAGCGGAGCGGTGGCAACGGCAGGTGCATGTGCAACCGCCGCAGGGGCGGGGGCGGGTGTGTTATCGGCCACAGGCGGGGGCAGTTGTTCGGGCGCTGGCGCTGGCGCCGTGTCGCGGACTGGTTCCAGATTCTTCCGTGATTTGAAAATCCTTTCGCCTTCCTGACGCACGATGCGCGGTTTGGAAATGGCATTGATTTCACGCGACAATTGCCGCCCGGCAGCGGGGGTCATCTCGTTCAGCGTGGCAGCAACTTCCGCAGGGGACATGTCCAGAATCCGGCTGGCTAGCGGATCGTCCGCGAGGTCGGCAACGCTCATCCGTATGGCGGGCAGTTTTTCCTGCGAGACATTCGCCTTGGCGACTGCGGGTATCGGGGCCCCATCATTGCGCATGACCGTATAGGTTTCCATGACCGTGCGGCGTGCCTGCTGGACAAATTCCTGCGATGCCATCTGCTTTTCCGGGCGGCGTCCGGGAACGGGAACTTCGGCCTTGATAACGACATCAGGGTTTTCCTGACGCCATGATTCCTCCACCGGGGCATCCGTTTCCCTGACGGGGGCGGCTGCAGCAATCACCATCGGTGTCGGTGCGGGTGCAGGGGGTGCTGCTGCCGGGGCAGGAGGGGCGGAGTCTTGTTTTACAATCACCTGCGGCGCAGGCTTTGGTGCGGGCACGTCAAAGGTCGGGGCGGGGCCAAGAATGACCGGCTCAACGGCGATTGCTGTATTGTTCCAGACCTTGATCGGGCCTTTTTCTGCGATCTTGACTTTTTCTGGTTCTGGTGTGGCGGTGACGGTGTGCTTCACAGTCGCTGCCGGGCCGGGATCGAGTGTGGCGCTTTCCTTGATGCGTGTTTTGACCGGGAACACGGCAATCTTCCCGTCTTCCGGCGGTTTGATATTTTCAAACGATTTTGAGCCGGTCATCTTGTCGCCCGGTTTTGGAGGCATGATTTCGTTTGCCGTTGCAATAACGGCTTTGGCTTCCACGGGTGGCTCTGGCTTGACGGCGGGTTGCGCCGGGGGTGCGGTGGTGATGTCTTCGACCAGACTATGAACCGTTTGCGCTGAAATTTTCAATTCAGGTTCTTTTCTGGCGGGTTCGGTTTTTATGGCCGCGGGCTGAACGGGCGGTTCAGATTTTTTCGGGTGATCGATACTGACCGCCGCAATTGCCGCCGGGGTATCCGGTTTGGGAGCAGGAACGGGAGGGGGGACAATAGCCATGGCGGCGTGTGCGGTCGTTTTCACCGCAGGCGGCTTCAATGCTATTTTTTCTACAGGCTTTGCTATTGGTTTTTCGGGCGGTTTTTCCGGTGCGCGGGCAACGGATTTCAGCTTCATTTCTTGCGGGGCGGGTATTTCCCGAATGACGGGCTGAATGGCCGTTTTGAGGGGGGGCAACGGTTCTTCAACGATAGTCGCAGTCGGAACAGGGAGTCTTTCTGGCCGGAAGGAACGGGCGACGGGCGGTGTGGATTTTTCGCCCGCAACCGCCGTCAGGGTTGGCACAGATGTTGTTTTTGTTCCGACCTGCGCCTGCACAGGCATTGGCGCAGTCAGTGTCGGTACGGTCAGGGATGGGGCCGCCATTTTCTTTGCTGGCGGGGCAAGGCGCACGGGCGGCGCATCGGCGGATATTGCCGCACGGGCATTTTTACCGAGATGTTCGAGCACGCTGCCGTCGATTTCAATTTCGGGCAGGCCGCTATAGGCCGGGTTGTCATCGGCGCGAACGGCAACCGGAATCATCATCGCGCCAACAGCCGAGGCGAGAAGAAAAAATCTGATCCGTTGTCTGCGCGTGTTTCCTGTCACCCTGATCCTGTTTCTTTTTTCAGGCGGCTGCCGTTTCCGTCGATGCCGATACCAGCAGCTTGCGCAGCGGGTCCATCACCAGCGGGTTTGCGGCAATAATATCGCCATCATAAATGTAACTCCCCTTGCCGGAAACCGTGCCGACTATTCCGCCTGCTTCTTTTACAATCAGCGCACCGGCAGCGACATCCCATGGTTTCAGGGATTCTTCCCAGTATCCTTCATACCGCCCCGCCGCAACATATGTCAAATCAAGACTCGCTGCACCGTAACGCCTAATTCCAGCAACGGATTTTGCGACACTGGAAACCTGTTTGAAAAATCTGGACTGGTATTGCGGCGGGCGGCCAATTCCCGGGTCGGCGCAGGCAATCAGCGACAATCCCATGTCCTTGCGCCCGGAAACCCGCAGGCGCTTGTTGCGCATGAAGGCACCACCGCCCTTTTCAGCGCGGAACATTTCGTCCTTGACCGGGTCATAGACCAGACCTGCGACGATTTCGCCGTTATATTCCAGCGCAATGGAAATTGCCCAGTGCGGGATACCGTGCAAAAAATTGGTGGTCCCGTCCAGCGGGTCGATGATCCAGCGATATTCGCCGTCGGACCCCTTGATCTCGCCCTGTTCTTCCATCAGGAAACCGAAGCCGGGGCGGACCTTTAACAATTCTTCGTAGATGATTTTTTCTGCGCGGGTATCAGCGGCGGAAACGAAATCGCCGGGGCCTTTCAGGGACACCTGCAACTGTTCCACTTCGCCAAAATCCCGCAGAAGCGATCTGGACGCCTTTTCAGCCGCACGCAACATGACATTCATTATCGGGGAAAGGGCCATTTAACGATCCTGAAGAATTGATGTGCCAAGCATTTCAAGACGTTCTTTTAACTCATGATCGTCAATTTTATCAAGGATATTGGCAAGGTCTTCCTTTTCCGCCGGGGACAAAGGCTGCAACAGGCGGCGTGGCCGGGGGGCGGGGGCATTCGCCGCAACCGGAACAAAGCGCAGGGCGCTGATCAGTTTTTCGCCGAATATCTGGTTAATACGCTCCAGAATAAGGTCTTTTCGGTAATGAAGCAGGGTCGCCTGCGCGGATGTGGCGGCAATATCGAGCGAAGCTTCGGGCCGTTTCGACCCCGGAACCTTGCGATAACGGATTTTAACCGGCTGTGCATAAGCCGCCAGATCCGTGCCGACGATCTCGGGCCAGTGCGTGACAAGGCGGCCCAGCATGATATATTTCCTGCTGAACACCTTTCCCGTTACCTTTGTCATCGAATCGGATAGAAGGCGCAAACTCATGGCCGGAACTATGCCTGCCGGAACCCCACGCCGCAAGACACCGGAGTGGTTTCGTCTGGCCTTGCTGCAATGGTATGACAAATACGCCCGCGCCCTCCCGTGGCGGGCCACCGGGGGACAACGCCCTGATCCATATCATGTATGGTTGTCCGAGGTGATGTTGCAGCAAACGACCGTTCCGGCAGTTATCCCCTATTTCGGAAAATTTGTGGACAAATGGCCGACAATACAGGCTCTGGCCACGGCCGGGGATGACGATGTGATGCAGGCTTGGGCGGGCCTTGGTTATTATGCCCGTGCCAGAAACCTCCTGAAATGCGCCCGCACGGTGTGTGCGCTTCACGACGGACAGTTTCCGGATGATTACGACAAATTACTGGCCTTGCCGGGGATCGGGGATTATACGGCTGCGGCAATCTCGGCGATTGCCTTCAACCGCGTCGCAACGGTTATTGACGGAAACGTGGACCGCGTGGTGGCGCGGTATTTTGCCATTCTTGATCCCTTGCCGGATTCAAAACCGCAAATCCGGGAGCGGGCGGAAACATTGTTCGAAGGCGGGGGCGCAAACGGACGGTCGGGTGATTTTGCGCAGGCGATGATGGATCTCGGCGCAACCATCTGTACGCCGAGAAACCCGCATTGCGCCCTCTGCCCGGTTTTGGAAGGTTGCGCCGGGGCGAGGCAAAAAATTGCCGCGACCCTTCCCGCCAGAAGGGAACGTCCGGCTCCGCCGCGCCGTGCGGGTTATATCTACTGGATTACGAATGCAAATGGCGATGTTTTACTGGAGAAACGTCAGGAAAGCGGGCTGCTGGGCGGTATGACGGGGCTGCCGACCAGTGACTGGGTGGATTGGCCCGGCCACACGCGCAAATGGCCGGAGATAAGCCATATTTCAGCCACGAAAGCTTGCGAGAATGTCTCTATGAAAAAAGATGTCCGTGTCCGGCATACTTTCACCCATTTTCACCTCGAACTGCAGGGTGTTTTCATGCGCGCTCCGGGTGGACGTTTTTCTGTGCCGGGGGGGTGCTTCTGGGCATCGCCCGATTCGTTGCGTGATATCGGTTTTCCAACGGTGTTTAAAAAATTCGTGCGCATGGCCAGCGTTGAATAGAACATGATCTGCGTTTAGTATCTGGATGTTGTTACGGAATCGCGGGGGAAAAATGAGATTTACAAGCGTTTTATTTCTGGTGGGTTTGTGTTTTGCGTTTCTGACCCCGTGCCATGCATTCGCAGCGGACCCTCAGTCCGTTCACACGGAAAGTACGGAAAGTGATGACAACATCGCCCCTGTGCGTCCCAGGGCAAGCTTGGGTTCGCGTAGCATACATACCGATTACATGGTGGGAGATCTTGATGAAGACGAACACGGCGACGGGTACATAAAGCCTACCTATGAACGCCTGTCCCAGTTGTACTGGGCGCTGGCCATGATGGATATGGAAGACAAGGAGGCCATTGACGGATATCTGAAGCTCCACGAATGCGATTTGTACAAGCAATTCTATTCACGAGATTTTGAGCTTGAGGAACTGCGTGCGGTGACGCGGGATTCGATCATGCGAAACCTTGCCGGATTTCCAACCCAGTTTGAAATTTTTATGCCTGTAGGGCTTGATCGTTACAACAGGGAGACTGGAGTATTCCTGATCGCCGATGGTTCTAAATTTATTGAAGCAAAAAAACTGGAAGTTTCACGAAACACGCGTTACAGAAGCATTTGCGGGGAAAGTGTTATTCCTAAATATCCTCGAAATTTTATCCTGTATTTCAATCGCCCCTTCTCCCTGACGAAGATTCCCATGTCGCCTGATACGGCCCGCGAAATTATTGATTTTGCAGATGAAGACCGAAAAAAGGGGATAAAAGGAAAGTATTACGAATTCAGGTACCTTTCCGAGTTCGGAAGAATCGTCTTTTTGCGCATTCAGGTCACGATGACCCAATATAAGGAAATGTCGCGGAACTATAGCGATGAATGGGTGCCGATCATTTTTGCGACAATTGACGGCTATCAGATATTTAGCGATAAGGAAAGAATGCACATGATTTATGATCGCGAACTGGAAATCAAAAGGAAAATGAAAAAATTAAAAGATGCTGCTGATGGTAACACCAAAAATATTGTCTTACCCGAAGGACCTCTGTTGAAGGAAAGTGAGTTTGAAAGGTAGCTTGCACGGCAAGCCGAATGTCTGAGAAAATAAAGAAGCCGGAAATTTTTTTTCCGGCTTCTTTACTACTGAATGGATTTTACCGCGTCCGCAGTTTCATCGCGGATTTGTTGCCGCAGGGAATCGATAGGGATCATATTCTTCCCTTTTTTGATGTGCCAGTACGTCCATCCGTTGCATGATGGTGCCCCTTGCAGGGCCGCGCCGACACGGTGGATGGAGCCGCGATGCTGTCCTGCGAGGCCCTTGGCGATCAGGTTTCCATCGGCGGTGATTTTCGCTTCGTGTTGCTGCTTGGGGTCGGTGAGGACAGTGCCTGGTTTAATCAGCCCGCGTTCAATGAGCCAGCCAAACGGGATGCGTTGTTCTTCCCGTTTGGCTGGTGTGTGCAGAATTTCGCCGTCGCCAAGCCTGACGATCTTTCTCAAACGATCTTCCGCAGCCTTAATATACTCTGTTTCTCTTTCGATTCCGATATAGTGTCTGCCGAGTTTTTTTGCGACGGCTCCGGTCGTCCCGGTCCCAAAGAACGGATCAAGAACAGTATCTCCGGGGTTTGTTGATGCCATAAGAACGCGATAGAGCAGGGATTCCGGCTTTTGTGTCGGATGCGCCTTTTGCCCGTCATCATCCTTCAGGCGTTCCGCCCCGGTGCAAAGCGGCAGATACCAGTCGCTGCGCATTTGCAGGTCTTCATTCAGGGCTTTCATCGAGTCATAGTTGAAGCGGTAGCGGGAATCCTTGGATTTGGAGGCCCAAATCATTGTTTCATGCGCGTTGGTGAATCGCCGCCCGCGAAAATTCGGCATCGGGTTGGCCTTGCGCCAGACGATGTCGTTCAGAATCCAGAAGCCGATATCCTGAAGGATATATCCCAAGCGAAAAATATTATGATAACTGCCGATCACCCAGATCGCGCCATCATCGCTCAGCGTATCGCGGGCAGCAGAAAGCCAGTTACGGGTGAAGGCATCATAATCCTTCAGGCTGTCGAACTGGTCCCAATGATCGTCGCAGGCATCGACCAAAGAGTTGTTCGGGCGGTGTAGATTGCCGCCCAGTTGCAGGTTATAGGGGGGGTCTGCAAAAATCAGGTCGACTGATTTTCGGGGCAGGGACCGCATAATCTCCGCGCATTCCCCCTGTAGGATGGTGTCTGTGGGGATTCCTGTTGATTTCTTTGTGGATTTTGTGGGGGTTTTTGGAGCTCTGGTGGTCGTCATGATTTGCCCTTGTGGATAAAACTTATCCACAGAATCTTGAATCATGTTGGAGTCGCCGTCAAGGACTATTTTTGATTCGTGTAATGGACTCAATGGGTTGTTTAAGAGTCCTGAAGTGTGAGTCAAATCCGTGACTTAGCGGGAAACTAGAGAATTTTGTTGACGTAATTCTGATGCAGGTTTTAAATCTCTCCCGAAGAATGGTGGCGTTACCGCGAATCATCATAACAAATAATAAAAACGGGATGTGTCAGCAAATGAACCTGCAAAGAGATATCGAAGATAACCTGTTTTTGCGCGGATGGGTCAGTCCGTTCGGCCTGCTGGGGAAGAACAGCGTCTTCGAAATCCCCGAACGCACGGCGGCGATGAACGTCCAGAAAAGCGTGTTTTTTCCGATTTCTGCGATCCTGAATGGCGGCGAGGTCAATCACCGCGTCCTCGTGACCAGTGAATTTGCTGGCGGCATGAAAGATGAAGGCCCCCGGACGGTCGAAATTCAGGAACGCAGCAAAACATCGAAAGACTGGGTCACGCAGACCATCCACACACCGACGCAGTTTCTTTTTAAACTTGCCGCCGAGGACAAGCCGCTGCTTCCAGGCAAGGGAGAGGGCAAGGGTGTGGAGAATTTCATGCGTTTTGCACTGGATAACGGCTTTACGACCTGCCTGTCGACGGCAACCAGGCTGGGGCAGGTGGTATGGCATTCAAGGACGAACCCGGCGAACGACGGTGTCCTGCTGTGCCTTGCCGTGGATCAGAATGGTGCCCCGGCGGTTGATATCCGGGTCTGCGGCAATGATGTCGTCGGCTCCCCGTCGATTTTGCTTGAAGCATTCGAGCATGATCGCGCAACCGCCACGCTCCAGATGCAAGGGCGTATGGCCGCGGCCCGGATCCGGAGTGCGGAACAAGGCAGTTTGCTCAAACGGCTGGTTTCGTGGATTTCCCCGCCCTAACCGGATGTAGCCTTCCGCACGGGTGCAAAGCTTTTGCGATGGTGAATCGTCGGCCCGTATTCGCGCAGGGCGGCCAGATGTTGCGGTGTACCGTAGCCTGAATTACGGCTCCATCCATATTGGGGGAATTGTGCGCATAGTGCGCGCATCAGACGGTCGCGTGTCACCTTGGCCAGAATGGACGCCGCAGCGATGGACAGGCTGGTCGCATCGCCCCTGACCACGGTTTGCACCGGGCAGGACAGTTTCGGGGCGTAATTGCCATCAACCAGCGCCGCTTCGGGCGCGATTTTAAAATCCGCCTGCATGTGTTCCATCGCCCTTTTCATGGCCAGCATGCTGGCTTGCAGAATGTTGATCCTGTCGATTTCGACGACATCGGCGGTGGCGATTCCGTATGCGCTGTGTTCAAGAATGAAAGGGTAGAGACTTTCCCGCTGCGTCGCGGTCAGTTTTTTGCTGTCGGTGACCCGTGACCAGAGCGCATTGTTTTGGTGTTCGGGCGGAATATAGACGCAGGCCGCCGCAACCGGTCCCGCCAGCGGACCGCGTCCGGCTTCGTCCAGTCCGCAAACGGGGCCAGTATAGCGCCCCTCCAGCATAAGGCTACATCCCTGAAAGTGGATATGGTTCATATTTTCTTATTTCAGTGTCTTGCTGACAATCTCGAACACATCCGGTGACAGGTCGGGCAGGGCGGCTATTTTTTGTAGAACGGCCTTCATTTTTTCCTGCCTGTCCGGGGTATACCGCCGCCATTCACGCAACGGCGTCAGCAGGCGCGATGCAATCTGCGGGTTTTTCCCGTTCAGGGAAATGATGGCATTGCCCAGAAATTCATAGCCGCGCCCGTCCTTGCTGTGGAACATGACGGGGTTGCTCATGGCGAAAATGCTATAGAGCGACCGGACCCTGTTGGGATTCAGCAAGGTGAAATCGGGGTGTGCGGCAAGCTGCGTCATGTCGTCAATTGTCGTCTTGCGAACGGCCATCGCCTGAATGCTGAACCATTTGTCGATGACGAGGGGATAATTACGGAATCGCTCATGAAAATCTTTCAGCGCCGTTTCCCGTTCCGCCGTGTCGGTATCGGTCAGGCATGCCAAAGCCGCCATGCGGTCGGTCATATTGTTTGCGGCATCATATTGCTGTCTGG
The DNA here is from genome assembly GCA_964400125.1 of uncultured Micavibrio sp. Lineage (GTDB taxonomy): Bacteria > Pseudomonadota > Alphaproteobacteria > Micavibrionales > Micavibrionaceae > Micavibrio. Next base: position 50,753 of record CAYNSR010000011.1, read on the forward strand.
CCAACGCAACCGACGCGGCATTATGGTCCGCCGTCAGATAAGACAGGACAATATTTTTCAAAGCCCGTTTTCCAGCCGAAACGGGATCAACCGAATATGTCGCCGGGGTTGAGTGACGATCATAGAGTTTTTCAAGACGATCCCGGCAGGAATTCGCGACATCGATCATCACCTGCCGCCGCGCCTGATAGATCAGGTCCGGATCGACGATAGTGCGTTCCTGCGCGATGATTGAAAAATCCGGCAGGGCAATGGACCGGGCGAGCAACGCCATATCGGTGCGGTCGTCAAAGCCCTGTTCGATCAGGTCGTTGAAAGAGGCCAGAAATTCGGGTTCCGTCTGCGTTTTTTGGCCTTTTTCCAGAGCGTCAATCATCCGGTTGAGCATGCGCAGGGCAATAATCTGGCCTGATTCCCAACGGTTAAATCCATCGCTGTCATGAACCATCAGGAAGCGGTAATCGTCGTCGCTCAGATTGGTCGTCAGTTTCACCGGTGCGGAGAACCCGCGTAAAATCGACGGCACCGGACGGGCCGGAATATTTTCGAAGACGAAATGCTGTTCTTTTTCGGTAAGTTCCAGCAGGCGCGTATCCATATCCGCGCCATTGGGGCCGACAAGGCCCGTCCGCACGGGGATGTGCATCGGTTTTTTATCCGGCTGTCCGGGCGTCGCGGGAATATGCTGGCGCAGGGTCAGGGTGTAGCGGCGGGAGGATTCATCGTAATGCCCCTCCGCCCGGACTTCCGGCGTTCCAGCCTGAGCGTACCATAATTTGAATTGGTCCATATTCCGCCCCGATGCGTCCTGCATGCACTGGACAAAATCATCGCAGGTTACGGCCTTGCCGTCGAAGCGGTTGAAATACAGGTCCGTGGCCTTGCGGTAGGTGGCGTCACCGAGCAGGGTATGCTGCATACGGATGACTTCTGCGCCTTTTTCGTACACGGTCACGGTGTAAAAATTGCTGATTTCAATGAAATTGTCGGGGCGGATGGGGTGCGCCATCGGTCCGGCATCTTCGGGGAACTGCATCCGGCGCAGCAGGACGACATCGTCGATACGTTTGACCCCGCGCGAATTCATGTCGGCGGTGAATTCCTGATCGCGAAATACCGTCAACCCTTCCTTCAGCGAGAGTTGAAACCAATCCCGGCAGGTGACGCGGTTTCCGGTCCAGTTGTGGAAATATTCATGGGCGATGACGCCTTCGACCCGTTCAAAATCGCGATCGGTGGCGGTTTCCGGCTTGGCCAGGACGAGGGCGGTATTGAAAATATTCAGCGATGTATTTTCCATCGCCCCCATATTGAAATCGCTAACGGCAACGATATTAAAGCGGTCCAACTGGTATTCGCGGCCATATTTTTCTTCATCCCATTCCATCGAACGTTTCAGGGATTCCATGGCGTAGCCGCACTGGGTTTCATCACCTTCGCGGACATAGATACGCAAATCGACAATACGCCCGGTCATGGTGGTAAAGCTGTCACGGATATGGACAAGGTTTCCGGCAACGAGGGCGAAGAGATAACACGGCTTGGGGAAGGGGTCGTGCCAGACAGCATAGTGTCTGGCGGCATTTCCCTCACCCTCCCGCTGCGCGGGCCCCTCCCTCTCCCTGAAGGGAGAGGGATTACCTTCAGGGAGAGGGTTAGGGTGAGGGAACAAATCCCCTTCTTCGACAAGATTGCCGTTTGATAGCAATACAGGGAAAAGGGCCTTGTCAGCCTCGATCCGCGTCGTAAAAACGGTCATTACATCGGGACGGTCTGGGAAATAGGTGATCTTGCGGAAACCTTCCGCTTCGCACTGGGTGCAGTAATTACCACCGGACATATACAGGCCTTCGAGCGCGGTATTTTCCTCCGGGCAGATTTCAACCTCTGTTTCCAGCGTGAAGGAGTCTCCTGGGCAGGGTAGGGTGAGGAATTTTTCATCGACCGTGTATTGCGCATCCGCCCCGTTGATCTTGACGGAGAGCAGTTTTAACCGTTCGCCGTTCAGGACAAGATCGGGTGCGCCGGGGATCGATTTTTTAAACCGCGTCCGCGCGGCAACGGTTGTTTTTCCGGAAAATATCCGGAATGTCAGATTCACATCCTCAACCTGATAGGCAGGCGTGGTGTAATCTTTCAGATAAATCGTCGTCGGGTTTTCGGTGCGCATGTCGGGAATCTCCGGGTTTTGACTGTGCGGGAATTATAGCCCGCATCACCCGGCGTGATAGCCCTTTTTTTAAGGCCTTGGAGGAGGTGGTGAGTTATCCTTATCATTGAAGCCGAGTGTGCTGGCAATGTGTTTTGCAACGACACCAAAAGACTCTTTGATCCTGCTTTTCGTAACAATAGAGTCATCTTGGTGTTCGATTTTATCAATATAAAGATAACCACCGAATAGGATTGCCGCTGATCCCACAGCAACAACAGGGAAGATTGCTCCTAATACTACGGGAGTAGCAACAGTGACGCCTGCTATACCGTACGCCCTTGCTTTCGAAAGAGGTTCTTTACTATCTTGTTGTGCCATGAGATAAGCCCTTTGTTCATTTTTATGAATAATGCCTGTATACATATACGCTAAAATTCTGTCAATAAATTAATCCGCCAGCGGGTTGAAGCTCTCATCCAGAAGGGCGGCTGCTTTCTGCGGGTTTTGCAGATCGTCTTCATGGCGGCGGATCTGCCGGGCTTCTTCGATCGGTTTGGTCAGGGCGAAGAGGGTTTCGCGGACATTTTCGCCGGAAACACCGGAAATCAGGTGGATTTTGACATCCTTGCCGAGTCGTTTCTGGAGGGCTTTGGCCTGATCCTTCGCCAGATCCATGCCGATGGCGTCAACCTTGTTGAGGGCGATGACTTCCTGCTTTTCAGACAGGCCGCCGCCATAGGCTTCCAGTTCATGGCGGATGGTCTCATACGCGCCGACGATATCGTCTTGCGTCACATCAATCAGGTGCAGCAGCACGGCGGTGCGTTCGACATGGCCCAGAAAACGTGTGCCCAGACCATGGCCTTCGGAAGCGCCTTCAATCAGGCCGGGAATGTCGGCGAGGACGAAATCAATATTGTCCACCTTGACCACGCCGAGATTGGGATGGAGCGTGGTAAAGGGATAGTCGGCAATCTTGGGCTTCGCGGCGGAGCAGGCGGCCAGAAAAGTTGATTTTCCTGCATTGGGCAACCCGATAATCCCCGCATCGGCAATCAGTTTCAGGCGCAGCCAGACGGCGCGTTCTTCACCGGGCCAGCCGGGTGTATGTTTGCGCGGGGCCTGATTGGTGGCGGTTTTAAAATGGGCATTGCCGAATCCGCCGTCGCCGCCCTTGAGGAAATAGATTTTCAGGCCGATGGAGGTCATATCGGCCAGAACGGTTTCCTTGTCTTCATCAAGAATCTGTGTGCCCACGGGAACGCGGATGACGATATCCTTGCCGCTTGCGCCGGAACGTTCCTTGCCCATGCCATGGTGGCCCTTTTCAGCGCGAAAATGCTGGGTATAGCGGAAATCGATCAGGGTGTTCAGGCTATCGACACATTCAAAAATAACGTCCCCGCCCTTGCCGCCGTCGCCGCCGTTGGGGCCGCCATGTTCAATATATTTTTCGCGCAGGAAGCTGGTGCAACCGGCACCGCCGTCGCCGCTTTTGATATAGATTTTTGCTTCGTCGAGAAATTTCATTTTTCTTCTCTTTCTATGCCCCCTCTCTCTTTAGGGAGAGGGCGGGGGCGAGGGCCTTGTTTGCCTGATTTCCCCTCACCCTAACCCTCTCCCTGAAGGGAGAGGGGATTTGACTTGTTCAAATAAAGACAGCCCGCTTAGCGGGCTGTCATATCAAGCTGGTTCCCGGATCAGCGTTCGCTATTGCTCACTTGTCCGGGACGACGCGGTTGGTTTATTCTGCAGCCTTTTTCAGAGCAGCATCATTTGCGGAAACAATGTTCACAACGGAACGTCCGCCACGGCCATGGGTGAATTTTACCTTGCCATCAACCAATGCAAAAATCGTGTGGTCGGTGCCCATGCCAACATTCACGCCGGGATGATATTTTGTCCCGCGCTGGCGGATGATGATATTTCCGGCCAGAACGTCCTGATCGCCGTAGCGTTTCACACCAAGGCGACGACCTGCTGTATCGCGACCATTGCGGGATGAACCGCCTGCTTTTTTGTGTGCCATTTAAAATACTCTCCTTAAGCGACGTTCGTGATTTGCAGAACGGTGAGGTCCTGACGGTGGCCCTTGGTCCGGCGGTAACCGGTCCGGCGCTTTTTCTTGAAAACGATGATTTTGTCTGCACGTTCGTGCTTGACCACCGTGGCGGTCACCTTGGCAGCCTTGCCGCCTTCGGCGAACAGAACGGCATCGCCTTCGAAATTGACGGTATCGCCTTCCTTCACATCCAGTTTTTCAACTTTCAGCGTGTTGTCCTTGGCGACTTTGTATTGTTTTCCGCCTGTGCGGATGACTGCAAACATGATGAATCCTTGGTTTCTTCGGATTAAATAACCCGCGCACTATACACACGGATTCTGCCAAGTCAAGAAAATGCATATAGGGATTTTAAGTGTTTTTCGTGTAATCTCAGGAATGTGGAGACATCAAGCAGCCTTTCCAAACCTTTCGTCCTGAACCGGGCCCCGCGGCCCTATATCGTCATTCACGGGGACGACGAGGCTAAAACCGTGAGCAAGATCATCTGGTCTCTGGCCGGGAGGGCTGATATTAAATTTGAAAATAGCATTGATTATCAAGATTTTATAGAAAAATCCTCAGACGCACTCTTAATAGTTATCGCAATTAATGGCGACGATCCGGATTATATCCGCACCAGCCTTGATGTGACCCGAAATCCGGACCTGATCGGCGATGTCGTGGGCATCGCCCGGGATGCGGACACGACCCGGCGGATCGAACTGCTCGGGGCCGGGTTTGATTCTGTCTTTAACATGGAGATGATCCAGCACCCTGATTTCAAGCGAATCCTCGGCCACAAACTGGAAAAAGCTGGTATCCGCCAGACTAACCGCATCATGCAGGAGGAATATCGCCGGTTCCGCGCGGCCCTGACCGCCAGCCCGGATGCGTTTATCGTGCTGGATGCCGAACGCCGTGTTTTCTTTGTCAGCGAACATTACAAACGCGCCTACCCGGCACTGGCGACAAAACTGGTCCGTGGATTGCCGGTCATGGAGGCCTTTGAGCTTGCCCGTATTGAACAAGGCGTCACCGACGACGACCCGCGTTTCCTGCCGATGAAACATTTCTGGGAAACGTTGCACGGGCAGGCTGAATTCACCATGGAAAACGGACGGATATGGCGGATCAAGGCAGCCCCCCTTTCAGAAGGGCAAGGCACCATCGTCACAACGACGGATATTTCCGAACTGGTTGCCCAGCAAAAAGTGATCGAGGAAAAATCGCGCCTGCTGGCCGAGGCGCTGGAGAAAGAGCAGGAGGCAAGCACATTGCAAAAGCAATTCATCGGCATGGTCAGCCATGAATTCCGTACACCGCTTGCCATTATCGACGGCAACGCGCAGCGCATCCAGAGGCTCAGCGGCAATGATATCGATATGATCCACGGCCATTGCAAAACAATGCGCAGTGCCATTTCGCGGCTGGTCCACATGATGGAGAGCGTTTTGTCTTCGAACATGCTCAAGACAGGGAAACTGGACCCGCATATGGAGCCGTTCGATCTCGGGGCGCTGATCGTCGAACTCTGCGAAGAACAGATCGTCCTGTCCCGACCCGGGGCCATAACAGCGGATGTTTCCGGATTAAGGGGGGATGTCGTTCTGGACCGGAAAATGATGACGCTGATTATCGGCAACCTTCTGGGGAACGCCGTCAAATTCAGCCGGAATAATCCGGAAATCCACATCGCGGCCCGGCATGACGATCATGGCGCGGTGGTGATGACCGTTGCCGATAATGGCATCGGTATCCCGGAAAATGAGCTGGCGCGGATTTTTGATCGCTATTACCGGGCCTCGACCTCCGTCGGCATCGCTGGAACCGGAATCGGTCTCAATCTGGTTCAGGATCTGTCGCGGATGCAGGGCGGTGAAATTGCCGTCGAAAGCGAAGTCGAAAAAGGAACCCGGTTTACCCTTCGGTTTGAGCAGGCTTAAATTAAGGTTACAGTATACTTAATTATTATTCTCATTGCAGGTTATAAAACACCTGTGTGCGGAATAATTAAGTATACTGTAACCTTAATTTAAATCTTAATTTATAAAGATTGAGTGGAGGATTTGGAGACAATCTCAAATATCTTGATCTCGTCTTCGTCCGTTACAACGCATGTGGCCACATTGATGCCACCGGAATGGCCCTGTGCCACAGTGGCAGAGCTTAGAAGTTTCACGGTTGTCAGATTAAACAGGTTGCCTATTGGGCCTCTATAAAAATCCACCTGCCTGATATTTTTATATGACACGATCTTTCTTATCGAACAGACAAAGGTGAATGTAAACTCGACATAATCTCTATAAAACCGGATAGTGGTATATTTTGCATAAAAATACACCACTGCCCATAAGGTCGCTAAAGTAAGGCCTGACCAATAAATCGTTAACAAATTATATTCGTAAATAGTATCATTGATAACGCGGTTCATAGAACCGAGAAGAGGCAGGAAAAAAATAACGCTCCAGATAAGATTGTAGGCAACATGAAATTTGGGTTTTAGTGTGACAATGGGTTCGGTCGTTTTATCCATATTTATTTCCATATTTGTGTTTTTCTTATAGAATCGTAACCTATGCATAAGTTGATAGCAAGATTGCAGAATTAAGGTTACAGTATACTTAATTATTATCTTCAATGAGGATCATAAAAACACCTATGTGCAGAATAATTAAGTATACTGTAACCTTAATTCTTTAATTCTGATGTTTACATAATATTAATCCGACTTCTCTAATATATAGGATAAGGGTAATGATATACCCGCGATTCTATGTGTGTGGGACGTTAGGGACATGATTTTCGGGATGAATCAGGGCGCGGCATCGCGCAGCATCAGCCAGACCATTCTCGTCATTGAAGATGAAGAGTGCCTTTCCACGCTTCTAAGGGCGGAACTGACGTCTTTGGGGTATCGCGTCGCCGTGGCGCGGGACGGGAATGACGGGTTGCGGCAGATCCAGAATATCGAGCCGGACCTGATTATCTGTGATCGCGCAATGCCGCATATGACCGGTTCGCAGTTGCTCGAGCGGTTGCGCGGCGCCTACCCGCAATACGGCAGCGTCCCCTTTATCTTCCTGACCGCCATGACCGACCAGCGCGACAAGGACTCCGTGCAAAGCTTGCGGCCCTTTGCCTATCTCGAAAAACCGCTCGATTTCAATTTGCTGAAAAAAACGATTGAAAAGGCCTTTACCCCATAAAATCGCCATTTTCCCGATGTTCCATACCCTTGGCATTTTGCAAAGGGGTTGAGGGGCATGAAACCGATTTTCTCCGGCGTGACACCGGAACTGATAACGTCTTTCCTTTTCTTCGGGCTGGTGGTTTTGCTTCGTTACCTGCTGGTGCGCATGGTGCGGCGGGATCAGGAGATACTGACCAAGGAACAGCGTCGCTGGATCATGCAGATCAAAAGCGGCACCTTCATTTTGCTGGCCGCCGGTCTGGTCATGATCTGGGCACCGCAACTACACACCTTCGCCCTGTCTCTGGCGGCCTTTGCCGTGGCGCTGGTGGTAGCGACCAAGGAAATGATCCTGTGCCTGATGGGGTCTTTGCTGCGGGTCAGCGCCCGGACATACAAGGTTGGTGACTGGATCACGCTTGACGGCATCATGGGCGAAGTCATGGACATTGATGCCTTCTCCACGCGCGTGGAGGAGATCGACCCGAAATCAAGCCAGTTTACCGGGAAGAAAGTCATCATTCCGAACAGCAAACTGTTCACCTCCCAGGTTGAAAACAAGAACTTTGCCAAAAACTATACGTTTCAGGATATTTCTCTGGTGGTACAATCGACCGATCTGGGACCATCCGAATTATTCGAACAGTTCCAGTCCGTCGTCAGCCGTCATATGGAGCCTTTGCTGGACGAGGCGGAGAAATTCACGCTGCGGGTCGCACGCAAGGCCGGAATTGATTTTAAAAACTCCGGCCCGTCCTTCGGCCTGCGCACGACCGATCTCGGTCATTATGTATTCATGGCAAAGATATTCATCCCAACCCGGGAATCGGAAAAGATCATTCTCTCCATCACAAAAGACTTTCTGGATATCGCATACCGTTCGCGGCAATCCGCACGGGACCGATATCTGGAAAAACAGTCTGATACGGTTGAATCGCAGGCGGCTTAGATATGTTTTTGCAGAAAGCCGCTAATCCCTGCATAATCGGGTATCTCCTTGATTCCGGATTATTTTATTCTACCTGAATCGTAATTTTTTGGTACAGATGGACAGGCGTAATGATTAAAAAAGCGGCCCTTGGCACTCTTGTTCTGGTCCTGACAACGGGGCTGGCCTTTGCTGCGGCACCACGGGGGGCGGGCGGCCCGCCATCCGCCACATCTGTTGAAGCTGCGCGTGTCGTCACTGGCCCTCTGGAGCGGTCGATCGAAGCCGTTGGTGATCTGATTTCAAATGAATCCGTGGTTCTGAGTCCCGAAATCGCCGGACGGGTCATTGAAATTCTGTTTGAAGAAGGGCAGGGGGTCGAGATCGATGCGCCCTTGTTCCGGATAGAGGATTCCATCTACAAGGCGCAACTGGCGCAGGCGCAGGCCTCGCTGGCTCTCAGTCAGGCGAATTATAACCGGGCGCAGGAATTGCTGAAGGCCCAGACAGGTACGGCGCGGGCACGGGATGAAACCCTGTCGCGCCTGAATATTGATCTGGCCGAGATTGATTTGGCCAAGGCGCAGTTGAATAAAACCCTTATCTCCGCACCCTTTACCGGCATTGTCGGCCTCCGGCAGGTCAGTGTCGGGGATTATGTGACGCCGGGGCAGCCCTTGGCCAATCTGGAAAGCATCGATCCGCTCAAGGTCGATTTTCGCATCGCGGAGGTGTATCTCAGCAGCCTGAAGGTCGGGCAAAAAATCGCGGTCAGTGTCGATGCCTTTCCGGACAAAACTTTTGAAGGCGTCGTCTATGCAATCGATCCTCGCATCGACAGTGCCGGGCGCGCTATCGTCCTGCGCGCCAGACTTTCCAATCAGGATAATATCCTGCGCCCCGGTCTTTTCGCCCGCGTCAAGCTGGTGGTTGAACAAAAAGAAAATGCCATCATGATCGATGAACAGGCCCTGATGCCGCAAGGGGATGAACAATTCGTCTACCGCGTCATCGACGGAAAGGCCGTCATGACAAAGGTCGAAACCGGAATGCGTCGCGCCGGGAAGGTGGAAATCACCTCTGGCCTGACGACCGATGATACCGTTATCACCGCCGGGCAGATGAAAATCCGCCCCAATGCCGCAGTCACGGTCCTGCCCCCGGTGGTTGAGCCATCATCCGGCGAAGGGACGCGGCAATGAATATTCCGACGCTTTGCATCAACCGTCCCGTCTTTGCGACGGTGATGAGCCTTCTGGTCCTGCTGATCGGCCTTATTTCCTATGACCGCCTCAGCGTGCGCGAATACCCCAAAATTGAAGAACCGATCGTCACCGTCAGCACCACCTATCCCGGCGCGTCGGCGGAAATCGTCGAAAGCCAGATTACCCAGCCACTGGAAGATTCCCTGTCCGGGATCGAAGGGATCGAATATATCACCTCCGTCAGCCGGGAAGAGCGCAGCCAGATTACCATCACCTTCAAGGCCGACCGCGATGTTGATATCGCCGCCAACGATGTCCGCGACCGCGTGGGCCGAACCCGCAGACGCCTTCCGGATGAGGTGGATGAGCCGAATGTCGCAAAGGTAGAGGCTGATGCCCAGCCGATTATCTATATGGCCTTTTCCAGTGACCGTCATTCCCAGCTCGAAGTTTCCGATTACGCCGACCGCTTTGTAAAAGACCGCGTGCAGATATTGCCCGGCGTGGCGGAGGTCAATATCAACGGGGAACGGCGCTGGGCGATGCGAATCTGGCTCGATCGGGCACGGCTTGCGGCTTACAACATGACGCCGCAGGATATTGAAAATGCTCTGCGTATCCAGAATATCGAGATCCCCGCCGGGCGGATAGAAAGCGCCTCGCGTGAATTCACGGTTCTAAGTGAAACCGACCTGCGCAGCGTTGAACAGTTTGAAAACATGATCCTGCGTCAGGATAGCGGGTATCTCGTGCGTCTTGGCGATGTGGCGCGGGTGGAACTGGGTGCGCAGGACGAGCGGCGCATGGCGCGTTTCAATGGAAAAAGCGCCGTGGCATTGGGCGTGGTCAAACAATCGGTTGCCAATCCGCTTGATGTATCGCGCGAACTCCGCAAAATCCTGCCGGAAATTGAATCCGGCCTGCCGGACGGCATGACGGTCAATATTGCCTACGATTCGTCTATTTTTATCGATAAATCCATCAAGGCCGTCTATCACACGATTATCGAGGCGGTTGTGCTGGTGGCGTTGGTGGTTTTCTTCTTCCTGCGCACGCCGCGCGCAACGGTTATTCCGTTGGTCACAATCCCCGTATCGCTGATCGGGGCGTTTTCGCTGATGCTGGTCATGGGGTTCAGTATCAATACGTTGACCTTGCTCGCCATGGTTCTGGCGATTGGCCTTGTTGTCGATGACGCCATTGTTATGCTCGAAAATATTTTCCGCCACATCGAACAGGGAAAGCCACCGAAGGAAGCCGCCATTACCGGGGCGAAGGAAATCACATTCGCCGTGGTCGCCATGACCATTACGCTGGCGACAGTTTACGCGCCGATCAGCTTTATGGAGGGGCGCACCGGGCGTTTGTTTACCGAATTTGCCTTGACCCTTGCCGGGGCGGTGATTGTCTCCGGTTTTGTGGCATTGACCCTGACGCCGATGATGTGTTCGCGCATGTTGCGCCGTGAAGAAAAACACAATGCCTTCTACCGTTTCAGCGAAAATATTTTGAACCGTATAACAGACGGGTATCGTTCCCTGCTGGGGTTTGCGTTGAAAATGCGTCTTGTTGTCCTGCTGATCGCCGGGGCGGTTGCCGGGGCAGGGGGAATCTTGTTCATGTTGATCCCGTCAGAACTCGCCCCCACCGAAGATCGCGGGACGGTCGTTGCGATTATCTCGTCCCCTGAAGGGGCATCTTTGGATTACACCGACCGCTATGTGAAGCAGGTCGAAGCCATGGCCGAAAAAATTCCCGAAGTGGACCGAATTTTCGCCGTCATCGGGTTTCCGCAAGTCTCCAACGCGCGGACCTTTATCCGTATGGTTGACTGGGACGAACGAGACCGCAAGCAACAAGACATCACCAGCGCATTGATGCCGCAAATGCGCAATATTCCCGGCGTCAACGCCTTCCCGACGAATCCGCCGTCATTGGGGCAGAGGGCCGGGTCAAAACCGGTGCAACTGGTCATCATGTCAACGTCAAGCTATGCCGCTATCGACGGCTGGGCGCAGGACATTATCGACCGCGTGGCTTCCTATCCCGGGCTGTCGTCGCTTGAAACCGATCTGAAGCTGAACAAGCCGCAGTTGAAGGTCGATGTCGATCGCGATAAATCCGCCGATCTCGGGATCGATGCGTCCACACTGGGCCGTACCATGGAAACCATGCTCGGCGGGCGGCAGGTGACGCGATTTAAACGCGACAGCAAACAATTCGATGTCATCCTTCAGGTCGCCGATGTTGATCGCGAAAACCCGGACGATATCACCAATATCTATGTCCGTTCGCGTGACGGCGACATGGTTCCGATGTCGAATCTGGTCAAGGTGCGGGAATCGGTCGCGCCGCGTGAATTGAACCACTTCAACAAACTGCGGGCCGTGACCATCACCGCGAATGTGAATGACGGGTTTGCGCTGGGTGAAGCGCTCGATCATCTTGAATCCGTGGCAAAAGAGGTTATCCCGGCGAACGCCCAGATTGATTTCAGCGGCGTTTCGCGTGAATTCAAGGAATCCAGCGCCAGCCTCTATATCACCTTTCTTCTTGCTCTTTGCTTTATCTATCTGGTCCTCGCGGCGCAGTTTGAAAGTTTCAAAGACCCGTTGATTATCATCCTGACCGTACCTTTGGCGATGACCGGGGCATTGCTGGCGCTGTATCTGACGGGTGGGACGCTGAACGTCTATAGCCAGATTGGTCTGGTCACTCTGATCGGTCTGATTACCAAGCACGGCATTTTGATTGTTGAGTTCGCCAACCAGATGCAGGAAAAGGGCATGCGCCGCGCCGAAGCCGTTCTGGAATCCGCCGTGATGCGCCTGCGTCCGATTTTAATGACCACCGGGGCGATGGCTCTGGGGGCGCTGCCGCTGGCCATGGCTGCGGGGGCCGGGGCGGAAAGCCGTCAATCCATCGGCTGGGTGATCGTTGGCGGCATTCTGGTCGGGACATTCTTTACGCTGTTTGTCATTCCCGCCGTCTACACCTATCTCGCCCGCCGCCACTGGCAGCACAGCGGGGCGGAAATTCCTGCGGCGGCGGAATAAGGTCGTTTATAAAAACTGTTCGGCAATATCCAGCCCGTGCTGGAAATCCGTGGCGAAGGCGATGCCGGAATCCGGGGCGGTCAGGCCCATTTTTTTCATGATCTTGAACGGCTCCGGCTGCACACCGCTTAAAATCACCTGAATATTCATTTTGTGACAGCGGCGAATGAATTCTTCCAGCGCGGTTATGCCGCTGGAATCAATCATGGGTACCAGACTCATGCGCAAGATGAATACTTTCGGTTTTGATACCAGATTGTCCAGCATATCGAGAAGCCGTGACGACATGCCGAAAAACAGCGGCCCCCGTATCTGGAAGGCCTCGACGCCATCGGGCAGGCGGGCGCGCATCGTTGTGGACGGGTCGCGGGGCGGACCATCCGGGGCATCGCCTTCGATCAGGGGAACATGCGTTTGCAGTTCAACGATTTCCGACATCCTGACCATAAACAATATCGCGGCCAGCACCACCCCGACCTCAATCGCTACGGTCAGATCAACTAAAACGGTCAGGAAAAAGGTCAGCAGCAAAATTGCCGTTTCCCCGCGTGAGGCCTGCATCAGATGCATGAAACGATGGGCCTCCGCCATGTTCCACGCGACAATCACCAGCACCGCCGTCAGCGCGGCAAGGGGGATGTAGGATGCCAAAGGCGCGAACAACATCATGAAGGCCAGCACGAAAACGGCATGGAGTATCCCGGCAATGGGCGATTTCGCCCCGGCGCGGATATTGGTTGCGGTGCGCGCAATGGCCCCCGTCGCGGGCAATCCGCCGAACAGGGCCGACGCCGAATTGGCCACGCCCTGCGCCACCAGTTCGCAATTCGACCTGTGGCGATACCCCGTCATGCCGTCAGCCACCACGGCGGAAAGCAGGGATTCAATCCCCGCCAGAAAGGCAATGGTCAATGCGCTCGGCAATAATTCCCGCATCATGCCCAAGGACAGCCCTTCCGGGATATGCGGGGCGGGCAGGGTGCGTGGAATTCCGCCAAAGGCTGAACCAATCGTCGTCAGATCAAGCTGGAGAAGGTACGTCACCATCGATCCGGCCAGAATAACAATCAGGAAGGCGGGTAATTTGGGGGCGTAGCGGCGCAATCCAACAATCATCGCCAGACACCCCGCAGCCATGGCCAGATTGACCGGGTCCATCGTATCGCGCACGGCCCAGAAGGCGGCGATTTTTTCAATAAATTCACCGGGGACCGTTTCCAGTTTCAGGCCGAAAATATCCTTGATCTGGCTGGCAAAAATAATTACGGCGATCCCGGAGGTAAAACCGGTCACGACCGGCTGCGGCACATATTTGATCCATGTGCCAAGCCGCAATAACCCGGCGAGCATCAGGATTCCTCCGGCCATCAGTGTCGCCACCACCAGCCCGTCATAACCATGCTTGGCGATAATCGCAAAAACCACGACGACAAAGGCCCCGGTCGGCCCGCCGATCTGGACACGACTGCCGCCCAGAAGGGAAATCAGCAAACCGGCGATGACGACCGTAATCAGGCCCTTGTCCGGCGTCGTCCCCGATGCAATCGCCAGCGCCATGGCCAGAGGCAGGGCGATAATGGCAACCGTCAGCCCGGCAACGACATCGTCGCGGAAATCCGTCCGTCCGTAGCCCTGCTTCAGGACCACAAAAAGCTTGGGAATATAAAGGCTCCAGAAGGACTCAGACGGGCGGGAAAGGTTCATAAAACGTACTCCTGAAACCGGAGTATACGCCTGCCGCCGGAAAAATTAAGCCCTGCCGTACTGGGCGGGAAGGGAAATTTTATCCTGTTGCCCCAAAGCCCGCGCCGCATGCACGGGCCAATACGGGTTCCGTAGCAATTCCCGCGCCAGTAAAACCATATCCGCCTGACCGGTGCGGATGATGGTATCTGCCTGCGCCGGTGCGGTAATCATGCCGACGGCGGCGGTGGGGATATACGCCTCCCGACGGATTTGTTCGGCCAGCGGCACCTGAAACCCCGGCCCGACGGGGTAGAATTTCACATCATCCGGGCGCAATCCGCCCGAAGAACAATCAATCAGGTCTACCCTTGCGTTTTTAAGCATTTTTGCCAGATGAACAGAATCGTCCCCGTTCCATCCGCCCTCGACCCAGTCGGTCGCCGAAAGCCGTACGCTCAGGGGCAGGTGATCCGGCCATGTTTTTCTGACGGCCTGTACGACCTCCATCAAGGCGCGGGTCCGGTTTTCAAAAGTGCCGCCATATGCGTCCGTGCGGCGATTGGTTAGGGGGGATAGAAAACTGTGCAACAAATAGCCGTGCGCGGCATGGATTTCCAGCCATTCCGAACCGGCTTTCAGGGCGCGCGCCGCCGCGTCGGCATAGGCCTGGGCCACACGCGCAATGCCTGCCTTGTCCAGTGCTGCGGGTTTTTTTGTCTGGTTGCCGCCAAAGGCCTCATCCATCGGGCCGACGATATCCCATCCGCCCGCATCGTTCGCCAGATGATGCCCACCCTCCCACGGCAGGGCCGAACTGGCCTTGCGTCCGGCATGGGCAATCTGGATTCCCGGCACAGCGCCATATTGTTTGATCGCGGCATTGATTTTTGCCAGCATGTCAATCTGGCCGTCCTGCCACAACCCCGTACAGCCCGGGGAAATGCGTCCCTCCGGTAACACGCCTGTCGCTTCGACCATCACCAGCCCGGCCCCGCCGATAGCGCGTGTCACCAGATGAACGAAGTGCCAGTCGTTCATATAACCGTCAACGGCGGAATACTGGCACATCGGCGAAACACCGATCCTGTTGCGCAAGGTGACAGATTTGATTGTCAGCGGATCGAAAAGGTGGGGCATGGAAGATGCAGCCTGTGAATGTGAAAATATTGCAGGAGATAAGGTAACCTTCCGGCCCTAGTTTTCAAGCACAAGCGGCCAGAAACGCGGAATGACGTACAGGGCCGCCAGTAGCATCAGAATATTCAGGGGTAAGCCGATTTTGATGAAATCCCGGAAGCGGTAATTCCCGGCGCTGTAAACATAGGTGTTGGTCTGGTAGCCAATCGGGGTTGCAAAACTGGCGCTGGCCGCGAACATGATGGCGACAAGGAAGGGGCGGGGGTCAAGCCCGAGATTTTGCGCCAGAGCAATCACAATCGGGGTCAGGAGAACCGCAACGGCATTGTTGCTCATCATTTCCGTCAGGATGGTCGCAACCAGATAAACCATCGCCAGCACGGCCAGCGGCCCCATATGCTTCACCATATCGGTCAGGCTGATGACAACCTCTTCCGCCACGCCGCTGCTGGTCAATGCCTTGCTGATGCCGATCATTCCGAAAATCAGAAAGACGATTTTCCAGTCGATTGCCTTGAATGCCTGCTCGATGCTCAAACATCCGGTCATGATAACAACCAGTGCGCCGATCATGGCCAGTCCCGCAATCGGCAAAAAATTCAGGCTGGCAAGGAAGACCACAACCCCGAGGGCCAGTACCGCGATCAGGCTTTTTTCACCCGCTTTGGCGGTGGCATCGGCTCGTCTGGAAAAGCTGAGAAAGCTCATGTCGCGGCCATGGAAGCTGTATCGTTCCCGGCTCTTTTTTTCTGCATCATCAGGCGTTATTTCTTCTTGCCGGGGCAGTAAAAACGGGCCTGCGCAGATCAGGTAGATAAGGCCGATCGCCGCCATGATCGTCCCCGCGCCGGTGATTTCAAACATGGAAAAAGGTTTCTGCCCGTATTCCTGCGCCACACCGTCGACCAGAATATTGGTGGATGTGCCGATCAGGGTGCAGACCCCGCCCAGAATGGCCAGATAGGATAGCGGGATCAGGTAGCGGGAAGGGTAATCTTCAAACCGCTTGGCCAGTGAAATAACCACAGGGGTTAAAACGATGACCACCGGTGTGTTGTTCATAAACGCCGACATCACTATCACCCCGACGAATAACAGGGCAAAGGCCGTTATTTTATGATCGCCCGAGATGGCGATAACTTTCCGGCCAATCATGTTGATTACACCCGTCCGGTCCAGCGCGGCACTCATAATCAGCAGGCAGGCAATCGTGGTCGGGGCGCTGTTGCTGAAGACGGCAAGGGTTTGTTCGGTGGTCAGAACCCCGGCCACCAGCAAGACGGCCATCCCCGTCATCGCCACCATATGGGCGGGGAATTTCTCCAGAAGAAAGGCCAGCGTAACGCAGGCCAGAACAATACAGGTGATAATCTGGTCCAGATTTTCCATGGGGCTTAATATCGGGCGACTTTATGATATTCTCAAGCAACATTTCATGGGGGTTATTATGTCATTCAATCCGCGCCAATGCGCCACCGATATCCTTGGAAAATCGAAAGCGCACCTGCACGATGTCCAGGAAAATTACTGGAGCCACATGCGCTTTGCCTTGTACGCCGTCTGGATGATGGGCTCGGCCATGGTGTTGCTGCTGGTGCATCTGCTGGTCCCGGCATGGTTCCAGTGCAGCGCCGGTAACCGCATTCTGAAACTGGCGCAGGACATGCAGGCCCGGCGTGATCGTATCGGCGGCTGCCCTGAATGATTCCCGTTACCATCATCGGGGGCGGTTTTTGCGGGACCATGGTGCTGTATCACCTGATGCGCTGCGACGGTTTGCCGCCACTGGAAATTTCATGGTTCGATGAAGGCGGGCGTCACGGGCGCGGCGTTGCCTATTCCACGCCGTATCCGGAACACCTGCTGAATGTGCCCGCTGCGGGGATGAGTGCGCTGCCCGATGATTGCGACCATTTTTTAAAATGGCTGGGCGAGGGGGCCGAACGGGGTCGGTTTTATCCGCGCATGGTTTACGGCGATTATCTGTCCTGCCTGATGAAGGATGCCCTGCAACGGGGGCAGGAAAGGGGCCATAAAATCCTGTTGCGGGAAGGGCGCGCGGCAAGGGACGATCATGATAATGTCATCACAACAATCCACGCGACCGGAACGTCGCAACCCTTATGGCCGGGCGGGGCAGGCACACAGGATGATACTCCGCGCTTGCTGGCCAATCCCTATTGCCGGAGGGCTGCCGATATTCCGCCCGATACAAAAATCATCCTGATCCTCGGCACGGGGCTGAGCGCCGTCGATGCCATTTTAACCCTGCATAAAAACGGCTATAGCGGCAAAATCATCTGCATTTCCCGCACCGGCCTTTGGCCCGTCGCGCACGGCCCGAAGGACAGGTTCTGGCACTGGCGGCGTTATGTCGATGCGCTCCGGCCCCATACGAACCGCCTATGGCGGGCGATGCCAGCCTTCATGCGGAAATTCTGCCTGAAAAATATTACCTGCTGGAATGTTATTCGCCACCGCATGCCGCCGGAATGTGCCGCCATCATAAAATCTCTTAAAACCTCCGGCCAGTTGCATACGCATCGCGGCGCTGTGCGCGGGGTGGAGATAACAGGAAATCATATCGCTGTGGATCTGGGGACGTATAAAATATCCGGCGATATGGCGATCAATTGCCTCGGTTTTATCGCGTACCGTCAGACCCCGGTACAAACTTTCCGTCTTGCCGAACGTGAATGGATTCTGGGCGCACCACTTTTCGGCCACCTCCTCGAAACCACCGCCGTCCCCGAATTGCGGGAACAGGCACGAGATGTGGCGGGGGGCGTCTGTAACACATTGAAGAAAAATAGAAATGCGTAAACGCTATTTTTTGCATAAATAGAGCCATTCCTCTATACTTTTCTTATGATGAATCAAAGCCGCATGCCAGAAGAAAAAGAAGGATTTATAGAGACCTTAAATCATCAAGGTTTCATGACAAGTTCGTTAGACATTTATTCCAAAGAATTTGTTTCTTTTGCAGGCCGCGCACAAAAGCCCGTGCTTGATATTGGGGCAGCGTTCGGTGTTGCTTCTTTGGAAGCATTAAAAGCAGGCGCTTCAGTCATTGCAAATGATATAGATGCGCGTCACTTGGAAATTTTAAAAGAGAGAACGCCGGAAGAATACAAAGATAAACTCCGGCTTGTTATGGGCGCATTTCCCGATGAATTGAATTTTGAAGCAGGAAGTTTAAGTGCAGTTCTGGCTTGCCGTGTCATGCATTTTTTTGATGGCTCTACAATTGAAGCCAGTGCCAATAAAATATACTCTTGGCTTTCTACGGGTGGAAAAGTTTTTATTGTTGGCGAAACAGTTTACGTCAGGACGATGCAAAACTTCATTCGGGAGTTTGAGGACAGAATAGCAAAGGGTGAGAATTGGCCTGGCTATTTCGATGATGTACACGAAAGATGCGCGCCTGAAGTTAAAAATAAGCTGCCGGAAACAAAACATTTCTTTAGCCCGGAAATGCTATGGAGAGTTTTTCAAAACGCGGGATTTAAAATCGAAAAATGTGATGTTTTTCCAAGGCCAGACTTCCCAAAATGGCTCCAGCTTGATGGGCGTGAAAGTTGCGGGTTAATTGCCGTCAAATTGTGATAATTGTTTAATTGCTCGCTAAGGTGCCGCTTTAAAGAGTGATAATGTATATTATGGTAAATATAAGAGGGTGGCTTCAATCCTTAAGGCGCTGGCTCTTATATTTACGGCGCTCAAATGCGCGCTTAAAGGGTGATCGTCAAACCATCCCATGCGGGTCTGTAACCATCGGGCAATTCCCGCAGGAGGGTCTGGTAATCCATGAAATTCGGCAGGTGTGTCAGGTAGACTTGCGGGGCCTGAACGATTTCATTGAGTTCATAGACCTTTTTCAACGTTGCATGGACAAGGCTGCGTTCCATTTTATAGCCCGCGCCATCGACGATCCACGTTTTTATGCCGCTCAAAGATTCAAGCGCCTGCTGGTCGAGATCAACCATGTCAGTTGAATAGGCCAGATCGCGGAAGCGGTAGCCCAGACTCTTGCATGTGCCATGATCCTGCACGAACGGGATGAAATCTATATCCCCGACGCGCATCTGCGTATTCATCTGGTCATCGCGGATGATATTCGGGGCCAGCACTTCCGGATATATCCCGCCGTTGCGTTCGATAAACAAATAATCGTAGCGCTGGCGTAATTCAGAAAGCGTAATATCATCGCCGTAAATCTGGATCAGTTTTTTATGGCGGATACGAATGGTTCTCAATTCCTCCACGCCGCCGATATGGTCGGAATGCGCATGGGTGAACAACACCGCATCAACATCGGTAATGCCGTGCCGGTTGCCCTGTTCGCGCAGGTCTGGGCTGGAATCGATCAGCAATGTCGTGTTATCGCTGCGGATCATCGCGGCAGAACGGGAGCGGCGATTGCGCGGCTCCTCCGGGTCGCAAGCGCCCCAGTAATTTCCAATGGTGGGCGTTCCTGCGGAATTGCCGCAGCCAAGAACGGTAAATGTCCAGTTCGTCGTCATGTTACAAGTGCGCCTTGCTGAAGAGCGTGAAAAAATTTTCTCTGGTCTGCGCCGCCATGATCTCCGGCGTTACGCCTTTCAGTTCCGCCAGCATGGCCGCCGTATGCACGACCAGCGCGGGTTCGTTAATTTTTCCCCGGAACGGGGCCGGGGCCAGATAGGGCGCATCCGTTTCGATCAACAGACGTTCCAGCGGAACGTCTTTCGCAAAATCGCGCAACTCCGGGGCCTTGGGGAAGGTCACAATGCCGGAAAAAGAAATATAAAACCCGAAATCAAGCGCCGCTTCGCCCATGGCCCGGCCTGATGAAAAACAATGCATTACCCCTTTTAATCCTCCTCCTGCCCCCTCTTCCCGAATAATGCGCATGATATCGTCATCGGCGTCACGCGCATGCACGACCAGAGGTAAACCGGATTCGATACAGGCGCGGATATGTTTGCGAAAACACGCCTGCTGGTCTTCGACTGTGGCGTGCTTATAAAAATAATCCAGCCCGCTTTCACCAATGCCGACGATTGCGGGGTCGGACATAGCGAGGCGGACGATATCGTCCTGCGACACAGAATTTTCCGCCGGGTCGCTGGCCTCGTGCGGATGCGTCCCAATGGTGCACCATACACTCCTGTGCGCCTTCGCCACGGCCAGAACTTCCGGGAATTCGTCGGAAATGCGGCAGCATATGGTCAGCATCCCCTCCACGCTTGCCGCGTTGGCATTGGCGACAACCTGCCCTGTCCCGCCCAGATTAAGCAGGCGATCATGATTCAAATGGCAGTGTGAATCGATATACATGGCGCCTCAGTGACCGGATTTTAAAAGCACAATGGCCGATCCCGCAAAAATCATCATCCCGCCCAGCGCCAGATTCCAGTTCAACTGGATATCGCGAAAAAAAAGCCAGACGAAAAAACAGACAAAGACGGGATAGGTGATTTCAATGACCGAAGAATAAGTGGCATTTTTTTGCTGTATCGACATGTAAATCAGAAAAACCCCGGTAATGACCGCAGCCGCCTGCACGATCAGCATGCCGATAAAGCCTTTGTTGGACGTCAAGACTTCGATGTTGTGTTGGAAACTACCGAATTTCATTAGAATAAAAAGATAAAACGGCAACGTGATAACTGCACCGAAGCTAATGAGGAAGGACGGTGTTATACCCGCCTGCAACAGCTTTCCCGATATGGCATAGCTGATCCCCCACAGGATTGAGGCTGAAAACGCCAGAATGGCCCAAAGCGGAATAATCATGCGCTGGCGGCCTTTTGTTCTTCTTCCACAACGATACGCGGGAAAATTCCCTGCGGTGCAGGAATGGCGGTTCCCGGCGTCAGTGCGTGTTTTGCATCAAGAAAATCGAAACTGCGCCTGTCGTCCGGGACACAGAGTTGATCGAGCATTTTTGCGGCGGACACGGGCACAAAGGGCTGGATCACCAAAGCAAGACAACGAATAGTTTCGGCAAGAACATATAAAACCGTATTCATCCGCGCCGGGTCGGTTTTTTTCAGGCCCCACGGTGCCTGTGCATCGATATAACCGTTGGCGGCATTGACCACGTTCCAGATTTCCTCGAGCGCCTTGTGAAATTTCTGGCGGTCGAGTTCACCGCGCACAGCGGCCAGCATGTCCACTTGCGCCATAGAAAGAAGCTGCTTGTCCTCCGTAGTCAAATCTCCGAATTCCGGAATAGCCTCGCCGCAATTTTTATGAATCATCGACAGCGTGCGCTGTGCCAGATTGCCAAGACCGTTGGCCAGATCGTTATTGATCCGCAATATCGCCTGCCCGTGCGAAAAATCGCCGTCATTGCCAAAGGGAACTTCGCGCAGCATGAAATATCGTGCCGCATCGACACCGTAACGCGCAATGAGATCATCGGGAGAGATGACATTGCCGAGCGATTTCGACATTTTTTCTCCCTCGATCGTCCACCACCCGTGGGCAAAGACGCGTTTTGGCGGCGCAACCCCTGCGGCCATGAGGAAGGCGGGCCAGTAAACGGCATGGAACCGCAAAATATCCTTGCCCACCATATGCAGGTCAGCGGGCCAGAATTTTTGAAATTCTTCCGTTTCATCGGCATAACCCACAGCCGTCAGGTAATTGGTCAGTGCATCGATCCAGACATACATGACATGCCCCGGCGCATCCGGCACGGGAACGCCCCAATCGAAATTAGTGCGGCTGATGGACAGATCGCGCAGACCCGATTTGACGAAGGATACAACTTCGTTCCGGCGTGTTTCCGGCATCACGGCATCGGGGTTTTTGGCATAAAATTCAAGCAGACGGTCTTGCCATGCGCTCAGCCTGAAAAAATAGCTCTCCTCCTCCACCCATGCGCATTCCGCGCCGGAAGGGGCAATCTTTTTTCCGCCTGGTCCGTCGCTCAATTCTTCTTCGCCGTAATAAGCTTCATCGCGCACCGCGTACCAGCCGCTGTATTTATCGAGATATATATCACCGGCATCGACCAGTTTTTTCCAGAGCTTCTGACAGGCCTTTTTGTGACGGTCTTCCGTCGTGCGGATAAAGTCGTCGTTTGAATAATTCATCGCCTGAATCAGGTCGCGGAAGGATTGCGATACCTGATCGGTGAAGGATTGCGGGTCCATACCGGCTTTTTCGGCGGCCTGCTTGACCTTGATGCCGTGTTCATCGGTTCCGGTCAGGAATTTGACGTCAAACCCGTCGAGGCGCTTGAACCGCGCCAGCGCGTCGCATGCAACAGTGGTATAGACATGGCCCAGATGCGGCTTGTCGTTGACATAGTAAATCGGGGTGGTGATGTAATATGATTTCACGCTGTTTCTCCGGATTTCAGGATGGAAAAGGCGCCGAATATGGCATGACGGCGATCAAGCGCGCCATATTTCACCGTGGCAAAATGTGTCTTCAGTGAATCGCAGATCTTCGACCAGCCTTCGAGAGTGTAATGATGCAGCAATTCCGGATACGGCCCCGTATTCAGCGGTACGGGCAATTCATTCCGCCCGCCCGCCCGCGTCCGCGTGATCGTTTCGCAAATCCACAGCAGCATGTTCTGGAATCCGTTCAATGCGCTTTCGTCATTGCCCTTGCCGCCCAGAACTTCGGCCATCAGATGAACGTCTTTCCAACTGATATCGGGCCATGACTGCATCAGGGATGTGACCTGATGCAGGGATTTCAATGCGCCGTCCTGCATCAGTTTCAATGAATCGCCGATACTGCCCCCGGCGATATTGTAAAGCGCATCCATGTCGGCACGGGAAATCGATGGCATGGCGCGTTTGACAAGTGTATCGAATTCCTCTTGCCCCGGCGGTGAAAAATCAATCACCCGGCAACGCGACCGGATCGTTGAAATCAGCATCCCCGGACGGTGCGCGACCAACACCAGAAGGGCGTTTTTTGGCGGCTCCTCCAGAACCTTCAGCAACGCATTCTGGCTGGCGCGGGTCATGGTGTCGGCATCGTCGATAATCACCATGCGCCATCCGCCCATAAAGGGGGTCATATGCAAAAATCCGGGAATGTCGCGAATTTGTTCAACATCGACGTCCTTCAGCCGCCCACCCTTCGATTCATCCGCAACACGTTCAACCACAAGCAGGTCGGGATGCCCGCCGGAGGCAACAAGGCGGGCGGCCTGATCCTCCGCGTCAATGGAAAGCGAGGTGAGAACGGATGGCTCCGGCGTGCCGAACAATGACGGTCCAGCATCAACCTTCGCGGCCAGCATGGCCTTGGCAAAGCGGAAGGCCATGGTTGATTTTCCGATGCCTTGCGGTCCGGAAAAAATCATCGCATGCGGGATTTTTCCGGAATTGATGGAATCAAGCAGGTGTTGTTCAACCTTCGCATGCCCGATGATGTCTGTGGCAAAACGCGGCTGCGGGAGTGCATCGGGTTCGTCTACAGAAAACCCGCCTTCCGCATCGTCAACCAGATCATCATCGTCGGGATCGTCAAAGAGCATTTTCGGATAGTTTTTCCAAAACCTGTTGTCGTAAATCTTTTGCTACGTCTTCTATATCACGGTTGGCGTCGATAACGATACAGCGTTGCGGCTCCTGCGCCGCGATATCGAGATAACCATGGCGCAGGCGCTGGTGAAATTCCAGCCCGAGGCCTTCAAACTTGTCCTCCGCCGAAGATTCCGCTGCCAGCCGCTTTCCGGACCGGGCCAGCCCGGCTTCCACTGGCAGATCGAGAATAAAGGTCAGGTCGGGGCGGAAATCGCCGAGGCTGACACGGTTGATCTGTTCCACGGTATCCAGAGGCAACCCGCGCCCATAGGCCTGATACGCGCGCGATGAATCCGCAAAACGGTCGGAAATCACATATTTTCCAACGGCCAGCGCGGGCATAATCAAGGTCTCGACATGCTGCACCCGTGACGCGAACATCAACAGGCATTCGGTCATCGGGCTCCAGTCTCCGCCGTCGCGCCGGACCAGAAGATCACGGATTTTTTCCGCGTCCGGCGTACCACCCGGTTCGCGGGTGACGACCACATCCACCCCGCGCCCTTCCAAAAAGGCGGCAAGCTTTTTGATCTGGGTGGTTTTCCCGGACCCTTCGCCGCCTTCCAGAGTGATGAAACGGCCCCGGCGCATTACTGTGTCGCGGTCATCTTCGCGCCGAGCATCAGCTTCGCCTTTGCCAGCGCCCCCGACACGAAACCGAGTTTCGGCACATCTTCCCCGGCCAGCAACGGGTATTCGCGGATTCCAACGCGGGGAATATCGACTTTCAGGACTCCAATCCTGTCACCCTTTTTCACGGGCGCAATCAGCGGCCCATGATAGACGGTTGATACTTTCAGGTCGTTCCTGATCGCATGGGGAAGGGTAATCGTGATATCTTCCGCCGTGACCATAGGCACTTGCGTTGCCTGCCCCATGACGACGAGTGCCGGTTCAACCGCGTCACCGGCGGAAAACAGTGTTGTATTGACAAAATTGCGCAAGGCCCATTCCATCAGGCGGGTGGATTCCTGCGCGCGTTCCTTTTCACTGGATAATCCGTTGACGACCAGAACCACGCGCCGTCCATCGCGCAAACCGGACGCCATAAGGCCGTATCCGGCCTCTTCCGTGTGTCCGGTCTTCAGCCCGTCCACGCCAAGGTCGCGAAACAGCAACGGGTTGCGGTTCATCTGGTGGATATTGTGCCAGGTGAATTCTTTTTCCGCATAGTATTTATAAAGGTCCGGATGATCGCGGATGGAATGAACCGCCAGCGTTGCAAGATCGCGAGCCGTTGAATAATGTTCCGGATCGGGCCAGCCGCTGGCATTCATGAAATGGCTTCCCGACATGCCGATTTCTTCCGCTTTTGCATTCATCAGACGGGCAAAATCTTCTTCCGTGCCGGAAATGCCTTCGGCCAGAACGACGGTCGCGTCATTGCCGGACTGGATGATAATGCCACGAATCAGATCTTCGACGGGGATGGAACTCCCCAGTTCGACAAACATTTTCGACCCCTGCATCCGCCACGCCTTCTCGCTGACGGGAAGTTTCTGGTCGAGCGACAATTTCCCGCTCTTGATTTCCTCAAACGCCATGTAGATCGTCATCACCTTGCTCATCGACGAGGTCGGCATTTTCTGGTCGGCGTTTTTTTCAAGCAGGATCGTGCCGGTATCGTAATCGAGAATGAGCGCCTGCCGGGCAACCGTCGTTCCGCTGGCGGGATCGTCTGCCGCATCCTGTGCCCGCACGGCGGAAGGAAGTGTCAGAAGCAAGGCGACAAAGAGTATATGAAAAATGCTGGTCATGGGGGTGTATCCGGTCTTGATGGGTGTTATCGGGCACCTGCCATGAAACAGTCTGGGCCATAAAAAATCAACCCGGGAATTAAGGTTACAGTATACTTAATTATTCTGCGCATAGAGGTTTTATATCTGCATTGAAGATAATAATTAAGTATACTGTAACCTTAATTCTAATCGACCATAATAATGGCCCTGTCGTGACCCATGGCGACCACCTGCGACAGCAGGTGGTCTGCCGCCTGTACGGTCGGGGCGGGCCCTACCCTGACCCGGTAAAATTGCTGGCCGTTGACCTGCGCTTGCTGGATATTGGCCTGCCCTACAGCACTCAAACTCCGGCGCAGGCGCTCGGCATTGTCATAAATTGTAAAGGCTCCGGCCTGCACATAGATACTGCTCGGGCGCACTTCCATTTGCGTGACCACCGGATCAGGCAAAACCCGCCCGTCTGCGGCGCGATGCACCGCCAGCGGCGGCAGGGATTCGGACGTCACAGCACCGGGCATCGTTGCTGAAACGCGCTGCTGATAGGCTGTGGCCATACTGCCCTGATTGGCGGCGATTTCGACGCCTTTCGTGTTGTGTCCACGCCGCGCCAGATCGGCCACTTGCATGCTTTCCTGCGGCAACAGGTCCAGCCGAACCTTGGCCGTCCCCTGATTTTTGAATCCCAGCAATTCCGCCGCCCGCTGCGATACGTCGATAACCCTGCCGCGTGCGAACGGGCCGCGATCATTGACGCGCACAATCACCGACCGCCCGTTTTCAAGATTGGTCACACGCACCAGCGACGGCATTTGCAATGTGCGGTGCGCGGCGGTCAGTTCCGCCGTATCGAAACGCTCGCCGCTGGCGGTTTTTTTGCCCTGAAAACCGGGGCCATACCATGACGCAATAC
>CAYNSR010000012.1:0-75706 GCA_964400125.1 uncultured Micavibrio sp.
TACTAAACAATTCCCACCGCGTTTTAATTTCCAGAACCGATACCCTGATTGCTTCGTAATCGGCTTCCCGAAGCATATCCGAAGCAAATCTTCCCGTAAATACGTCCAATTCAGAGCAAAACGGTGAGGGTTTTATCCCCTTCGATACCGGATTCCCGGCTTCTGTTTTTCCCCAAATTTGAAAACCTGTCATGTCCTTCTGGCCTTGCGTCAAAATACCCTTTCAGGATAGCAAAAGATGCTACTATGTACAAGGAAATATGGTATCCTTTCGGTGCTAGTAACCTCAAAAGAAAGGAAAAAACCATGTCAGAGAAGAAAATCCTTATGCCGGTTCCCTGCCGGATACTCGCCACCGGCGAGATTTTGCCTTTTGTCCCGGCTGATGGACGCAGGTTCAACCTCCAGCAATTGCAAAGGTCGGTCGGCGGGCTGATAGAGGTTTTGCATCTATACCGAACGGACGATGAAAAGGAACCGCGAAGCCAGACGCGGATCATGGTGGTGAATGAAGAGGGGCTGATCAAGGATCTGCCCCTCAATCTTTTGGCCTCCTGTATCGCCCGGCAACCCATCGTCGGGGATGTTGCCCTGATTTTCGGTAATCAGATTGATTAGAGGGCAGGCATGATTTTCTACGCAAGCCCGCCGATGATGATCGGCAAGCACGAATGGCGCGTGACGGTCATCCCCAGCAGGTTCTACGACCGCAAGCAGGCCATCATGATCCCGGCGCGTTCGACGTTGTTTGAATGGCGTCGCCCGGCCTATTATTTTCCCGGCCATCATTTTGAAGCCGGGGAATGGCAATCCCAAAGGGACTGGCCCCGTTATAACTTCAACGACAGCTTCCTGGGCCTGCCCCGGACTCTCTCCAAACTTTATGACCGTTATAAAGATGAAATTCATGCCGCGCTGGAATTCGGGCAGGAGGCCGCACCATGACCCGGCCTGCCCAGGATTTAAAGCCGCTGGTTTCCCTTATAGAGGCGACCGCGCGTCGGCACGACGCATGGCAGGTCTTCCGGGATTTTGTAGCTATGGCGGCAATCAGTATCAGCAACGCCGTGGACGCCTCACACCGGGAAGAGCGTGAAGAGGAATACCTTGGGATTGTCCGGCGCTATGACCGGGAGGAAATCGATCGGTTCCCGCGCATGTTGGCGGAACTTACACTGGCGCTCGAAGGCGAGGCCTCTGACGTGCTGGGGCGCGTGTTCTGCGAACTGGAACTCGGCAATAAATGGGCAGGCCAGTTTTTTACGCCGGACAGCGTATGCCGGTTGATGGCGGCTATGTCATTCAGCGAAGATACCAAGGCCATCATCCAGGAGCGCGGATTCGTCCGGGTTTGTGAACCGGCGGTCGGCGGCGGTGCTATGGTGATTGGCCTGTGTAATGAATTGCGGGCGCAGGGCATCAATTACCAGCGCCACCTTCACGTCACGGCGGTGGATATTGATATACGGGCTGTCCACATGGCCTATGTCCAGCTTTCATTGCTCCATGTTCCGGCTGTGATCGTCCATGGCGACACGCTCCGGCTCCAGGAAACATCCCATTGGTACACGCCCGCGCACATTCTTGGTGGTTGGACACAGAAGCTGCGGCACCTTGAAGAGTCCGAATCGCCACTGCATGTTCCTGCAATATCCACAGCACATGAGGGATCGGCACAGCAACCTGATCTTTTTTCTCAGACGAAATGATGGGTTTTTCAAAGCAATAAGAAAAAAAATTTCTTTTTGAACGTTCTCATTATGATCTCATTGCAATATCCCGAAACATCCCGATAATAAAAGGATTGGCACATGAAAAAAGCTGGGGTTGTGGCCCCAGCTTTCATGAGACCCGCAATAAGTGGCAACTGCCTGCGGATCAGAAGTCTTGATAGGGCGATCATATCCCGCCCTTCTTTCCCCGGTCAATACGGCAGTTGCTTTTATAAACTCTGAACAAGGAGAAAGTAACGATGACCAATACTGTAAAATGGACTACCCGCCGCACAAGCTATGAATATTACCCGCACCCCATTGGAACAAATTTTAAAAATGTTCCGGGGAACTATATCTTCGCTTATCAAAGCACGGCTGGCTGGCATGCTGTCTATATCGGCCAAACGAATGATCTCGGTGCCCGTCTCGCCAATCATGAAAAGCTTCCAGTGTCTATGAAGGCCGGTGCCACGCATATTCTGGCGCACACCAATAGTGTTGAGGCGGATAGGCTGAGTGAAGAAGCAGACCTGGTTGCGACATTCCAGCCACGTTGCAATGATTTGCTGAAATAGTTTTCAGGTGGGGGCGGTTAGGTTTCGCTCCCACCCTGAACACCGCACAGAAAATTCCAAGTGGCTAAGCGGGGAACCTTCCCCAAGCTTGACATCGAACCCGTATATATAGTCCCCGTTTTCGTCTTTGCGCGGAGGATGGAATTTTTTGATCCAACATTTTGTACCGTCATCCAGATAAAAATCTGGATGAAGAGAAGCTTTGTCAGGAAGCTTAGCAAAGAGAAATTCCATCACATCTTTAGCAATGCGATCCCGTTGTGATTTTCCTTCTTTGACAAGGCAATCAAGCGGCAATTGAGCAATGGTTTCTCGTTCTATGGTTTTCATGCCTTCATTCTTCGCTATTTTCATTAATATTTTACAAACGCCTTAAAAAGGCTGTAGTTCCAGGATTTTTCAGCGGACTGAATATATGCAAGTGCCATACCACATGGATTTTCCCGGCGTTTTGTCGCAAACGGTTACCTGGCGCGATAACCCTGGCGCTAATGATATGAGAACTTGCATCCCATTGTTATAGATAGTAAATATATTCCGCTTGTATCTGCACAATTGAAAAGACAAAGCTATGAAATTTAGGAATATTGCAGTTCTTATTTTCTTCTCGTTGGGATTAGCGGGTTGTCAAACAACCGGAACGCTGTCCCCTCTGACATACGCTGGGCAAAAACAGGTTGTAAGAGACGGGCAGCAAGCAGTTCTCTCCGATAAAAAGAATATCGTTTCTGTTTCACCAGTAAATGAAGTCGTCGATGATGGTGGTAGAGCCTCTTTTTTGGTTCTCGTAACCAATCAATCAAAGAAAGATTTTTTAATTTCAACCAATGACGTTCAGGCCAGTTCCTTGGTCTTCGATAATAGCGCATCGGAGATTAGCCAAGATAAGTCTCAGGGTAAGACAGATGAAAAACTATCTGTCCCTGAATTTGAAGCAGCTACAAATGCAAAAGCCTACCTTGCTTCATATAAGAATGGCCCGACAATTGATATGCCTCTCAAGGTTTATTCGTACCAGGAACTAAAGAAAGAAGAAGACAGCCGGGCCACCGCTCAAGCCATTGCCATCGCATTAGGAGGAGTGGGCCGATCTATGCAAGCTTCAAATGCAGGTTATCAGAGCGGGTATGGTTCCTTTAACACCTATAGCCCGTATGGTGGCCCTGTATATGGCACATATAACTATTCTGGATACAATTATGCTGCTGCACAGGCGGCTCGGAATGCAGCACAGGCCCAGACAGATGCGGAAATAGCGAATGCTTCGGCCCAGAACAGGGCGAATATGGAGCGTTTAGCTCTAACGATCTTCAAGGATCACACCCTTATGCCTGGAGAAACGCATGGCGGCGTAGTACAGGTACAACTTCCTCCCTTTGCAAATTCAGAAACATCAATGCCTGTAATTCTGAATGTTAATGCCAATGGCGAGAAGCATAATTTCTTATTTAAACTTAAGAAAAACACGCAGAATTAGATTTTTATCCGACCTCTGTATTTCATATGCCTGCTGATCAAGCTGCGGAAATGTTATAGGATTGAATGCGGCTAATCTTGCGGGAGTTTTTCAATTGAATCGGGACGGCCTGGAAGCATGGCGGAAACATATGGGCTTCTCCAAAGCGGAGGCAGCCCGGCAACTAACTGTTGCCGATTCCAAATACAGGAACCTGGAACGCGGTTACCGACATGACGGATATCCGGTAGAAATACCAAACGGGATAGGCCTCGCGTGCTGTGCTGTGGCGCTGGGCCTGAAACCAATAAAAGGTTCGCTGAAAACCTGGCGTGAATCTCTGGAGCTATCGCAGAAAGAAGTCGCAGAAATTTTTGGCGTCTCTTTCAATTCATATCGCAACTATGAACGGGGCCGCAGGACGGAAAATGAGAATGTACCGATCCCCGGTTATATCCGGTTGGCATGCGCCACATTGTCGAAAGGCATCACGAATTATGACGGGCCTGGTCAGGGATAACAGATTGATTTAATTCAAGAAATGGCAGGGGCGGAGGGACTTGAACCCACGGCCTGTGGTTTTGGAGACCACCGCTCTACCAACTGAGCTACACCCCTGTAATACAAGCGTTTTTCGATGCTTGGAATGACCCTATAAAACACAATTATATCAGAAAAATCCAGCAAAAATTTCTATTTCGCAATATCCGTGTTTTTCATGATGTGAACGACGACCCCCTGGATTTCCACACGGTCGTTTTTTTTGAGCAGGATTTCCGGAAAGTCGGGGTTCTCCGGTACAAGTTTCAACACTTCCCCCTTCTTGTAAAACCGTTTCACCGTTGTCTTGCCGTCGATCAGGGCGATCACGATGTTGCCGTGTTTCGGTTCAAGGCGGCTATCGACAATCAGGATGTCATTCAGGTCGATCCCGGCACCGGTCATCGATTCGCCGGAAACGCGGACGCAGAATGATTCTTTCGGATGTTTGATGGCATACCCGCATACATCGATATGATCCTCGATGTCACTATCCACAGGGGACGGCAAACCCGCCGCCACGCTGGAAGCATAAAGGGGAAGCCTGTAACCATTGTTATCCAGGAACGCCCGGATGCTTTCAAACTGGCTCTCCGGAACGCGCATGACCCTGGTTTTTTCACCATACGGGCCTTGCCCTTTGGGGCGGCCTGCACCGCGCCTTTTCCCACCATGAGGCATTTTTTAGTGTGCTCCCTACAATCCGTGCTTGTACAAAAACCTGATTTGTGTAACACATTTCAAGTTACATACATAGTCTTTTTTATAGGGAGAAGAAAGGGGGACGGGCATGGCTTTTCCAATAAGAGACTACCTTCGTCTGGAAGAGGTGTCAGAACGCTGGAGTGTTTCGCAGGAGGACATACTGGATTGCGCCATGCGGGATATTTTGAACCTGTCTGTCTTTATATGTAATACCCCGCTGATTTACGGGGAATATAAGGTTGGCTCGGACGGTCGGCCTTTTCCCGTCCATGCTGACAGAATCAGGTATTCCGGCCTGCAAAAACTCACCATCGATGATCTTTTCAGGATACGGCAGGCAGGAGAAACCCAGGTTGCTACCTTCAAGCCCTTTAACGGTTACCAGTATGTCCTGATCGGGGAGGACGCGCTGCCACTGCATTTCAGGATAAACGATATTGTCGTTGATTCCCCAGAGTGCCAACGTTTTGAAGAGGAATACGGGCTGAGTCCCGCCAATGACGATCAAAGGAAACCTTTTAACCATGAAAATGAATTCCGCATTGTGACGCTGGAAGGATGCACATGGCACCTGGGCGATACGCAGGCCCGTGTTATTGCGGAACTCTATAAGGCAGCAACGCAAACAGACAATCCGTGGCTTCACGGCAAACGGCTTTTGCAGGAGGCCGGTTCGAATGCTTTCCGCATGCGTGATCTTTTCAGTTCGCAACCAAACTGGCAAAAGCTGATCACGTCCAACCAGCGCGGATATTACCGCCTGAACCTGCCCGGATTGAGCGCGAAATAACGCTCACTCCCTTCCAACTCCCCCCTCGCTACACGCACCCCTGAAAAACTTCCGGCACCTTTTACCCGTGATTGATCTTCAATACACGGAGAAAAAGAGTGTTGGAAAGACAGCCTGAATATTCATCTAGCAAAACGCAAATTATCGAAGAGCTTCTGAGAAAAGAGGAACACCTTGATTCAAAGCAGCTTGCCCGCCGTTGGAATATGTCGCACCGGACGCTTGATCGCTGGCGCTGGCAGGGCAAAGGGCCGCGCTTCATAAAAATCGGTGGCCGTGTCGTCTACCGGATCAAGGACATTGAAGAGTACGAGAATGCCCGCCTTCACAGCAACACCGTGTACGGAGGCCGCGCATGAATCCCTTCGAGAACCACGGCATCAAGCATCTTTCCGCATCCAGCCTGAATCTTGCCCGGCATAGCCTGCCTTTGTGGTTGCTGCATTACTTAGGCGGCATAAAAGGCCCGGCCAGCATGGCCATGCACGCGGGACAGGCGGTTGAAGATGGCGTCACGCAAGGCCTTTTCCATCCCGATATTCCTGCCGAACAGTGCATTGAAACGGCGCTCCAGTCATTTCGGCACAAAACGGCCCTTGGTGGTTTTGACCAGGAAGCCCGCGACGCAAAGATAGAGGAAATCACCGGACGCGAGGCGGAGGGAAGGAAAAAGGCCTTTGATGGTTTTGTCCGCAACGCCCTTACAGCATTACGGCCCTACGGAATCCCAACGCGCCCAGAAAACGGCCAGCGCCAGCACAAAATAGAAATCAGGCTCGATGGCATCCCTGTCCCGGTCATCGGATTCAAGGATTTTGCTTTTGAAAGCCACGGCCTCGATGTCGATCTCAAAACCACATCCCGCATGCCGGAAGATATGTCCCCTGATCACCAGTTGCAGGCCGCGATCTATTGGCGGGCCAGCGGCAACCGGGCGCAACGTTTTTGCTACGTCACAAAAGCCGATCACAAAGTTCTCGAATTATCCGCAGAGTCAGCACAAGCCGCCATCAACACGGCAACCGGCATAGCGCACAACCTCATGCGGTTCCTCTCTCTGTCCACCGACTGGCGGGAACTCGCCGGTTACACCATCCCCGACTATTCGACCTTCCGGTGGGACCCGATGACTGTCGGTTCGGCCAGAGACATTTGGGGCTTTTAACCACGAACTGACAAAGGAGAAAATACCATGCCTCTCAATCTGTACAAAGGCGGCGTCGCCGTCCCTCACATCCGCTACATGGCCGGAACCAGCAGTTGGATGATCTCAACCGAACAGGGAACGCAGGCCTTCAACCTGCCGCGTTGCGTGTTTGACCTTGCCAATATCCGTACCGGCTGGGGCTTGTTCACGGAAGCCGCCCCGCCCGAATGGGTTTGGGACCCGGACTTGGTGACGCAAGCGCCAAGGCCGCAGGACGGGCGCGATTGGAAAAAAGGTTTTCGCGTCGATATTCTGTTGCCGCAGGAATTCAGCGACCGTGTGCGTGAATTCGCCACAACCGGCACCGGCGCGGTGGAAGGCATAAAGCTTCTATACGCCCAATATGAAGAACAAGCGCCGTCCCACCCCGGCAAGGTTCCCGTCGTGGAATACCAGGGCGCAACAGCCGCGCAATTCGGCAAAGGCCGTACCAACGTGCCGCGCCTTGTCATCGTTGACTGGATCGACCGCCCCGGCGCACTCGATGAAGTGGCGGCGGCACCAGCACCGGTATCACCTGCGCCCGCGCCGTCTCCATCCCCCCAACTGGCAGCCAACCCTGTCCAACCTCCCCAGACGCCAGCCGTCACGGGCAGCGGCAATCTTTCCAAGCCAGTTTTCTAACCCGCCACAAACGAACCGTCCGGCCCTGCGCCGGGCGGTTCCCCTCCACCCCTAACGAATCGACCCAGGATCATGGCCGAGAATTTTCTGATACCAGACACCAAAAAGATGCTTGAGCATGTCCAGCATCTTTTTGGTGACTGCATGACCGGCCTTGTCGAATTGGCATGGACAGATCGGGATACAGGCAACTTGCAACATGCTGTTCTCTATGACGTAGGGGAACTGGATGAGCTTGTCGCCCATGCCGATAGATTGAACCGCGTCGATGGCCAGAACGTCTATATCGGCGCTGGCCTGCGCCGGATGGATGCGCCGCGCAATGTGCGGGCCTCCGACGCGGATATTATCAAATTGCCAGCCCTGTTTTCCGATTTCGATATGCCGGGCGCGGCGGAAGCGGCTTTAGAGAAAAGCGAGTCCTGCCCGCCGACGCTGATTGTCACGACCGGACAAATCCCAAATTTACGGCAGCAATATTGGTGGAAGCTGGATGGCGGCATTGCCGACCAGGAAAAGGCCCGCCATTTCCTGAAATCCCTGACGGCGTTCATGGAGGGAGACAAGGCGGTTGTAAATCCTTCGCGGGTTATGCGGCTGGCGGGATCAATCGCCTGGCCGCTCAAACCGGAGCGCGTGGCGGAAATGACTGACCTGCATATTGCGCGCCGTCCCCCCATCATGATTGAAAGCCTTGACCGGGCTTTTCCCCGTGCGGCGGAACTGCCGGTGACTTCCGCCGCGACATCCGCAAGCTCATTAAACCTGCCTGATCCCAAGGGTTTGCCGGTCACGGCCTGCTTGAATGCAGTTTATGCCAACAGCCAGTGGCATGAAAATGTACTGCGGCTGACAGGCCGGTGGGTACGGGCCGAATTATCCGATGATGAAATCCTGGCTTTTGCGCCGCGCCTGACAGTGGCGGGCTACAGCGTTGAACAGACAATCCGCGAATTGCGGGTCATGATCGACGGCGCACGGAAAAAATGGAACATCCCTAATCCTGCTGTTGCGCTCGACCAGCTTCCTATTGTCCAGGGACTGCGCCTGATGGACTGGACGGGCACTCGATACCAAGGGCAAGCCCCGGAAATCAAATGGCTGATCAAGGATGCAATCCCTCTGGGCGTCCCGGTTTTGCTGGCAGCAATGGGCGGTATTGGAAAAAGTTTTCTGGCGCTTGATCTGGCTTTGCATGTCGCGCTGGACGCGCATCATTTAAGTTTCCCCAAGGTCGTCCTCGGCGGGCCGCTGGTCGCGCATGGCACGGCGGTTATTTTGACGGCGGAAGACAGTTTTGAAACCATCCACCGCCGCTTCAACAAAATCGATCCGGCGGAAAAGCGCGTTCATGTCGGGGAAAGGCTGGTTGTCGTTCCCATGCCGAATGCGGGCGGGCCGCAGCCTCTCATTGAAATGCATGAGGGCGCACCGCGCAAAACAGAATTTTTCAATGACCTAAAAGCGCAATTGCTGGAAATCAAAAACCTCCGGCTGGTTGTGATTGATCCGTTGCAGGCTTTCGTCATGGCGGATGTCACTGCTGATCCGGCAGCCGGACAATTTATGTGGACGGCCTTCGCGGAACTGTCATCCACAACGGGCGCAACGGTCATCGTCACCCATCACATGAGAAAAGACGGTATGCACCGCGTCACTACAGCCGAGGAAGCGCGGGAAAACATTCGTGGCTCTACGGCGCTGGTTGACGGCGCACGGGCGGTTTACGCGCTATGGCGGGCCAATACCGAACGGGCGCAATTCTACTGTGAAATGAGAAGCCTTGAATATGAGCCTGGCCGCGTCGTGCAGGGGGCGATTGTCAAAGCAAACGAGGAAGCAAGATACGCCATGCAAACCTATGTGCGCGGCGAAAGCGGCCTGCTGGTCGATCAGACGGACGATTACAACGAAGCTGATCCATCCAAATACGGCCTCCCGGATATCGAAACCGCAAATGAAATTTTCGATGAAGTGCAAAGCCGCTGGGACAAAAAGACCCGGCCCTTTTCAGCATCCAGCCGGTCGGATCGCTATCTCGGCAAATACATCATGCAGCAATACGGGGTTACCAGGGCGCAGGCCAACGAAACAATCAATAGCTGGCTGGCCCAGGGCTTCCTTGAAGAAAGCACCTATGACACGCGCAACAAGGCTCTGGGTCTTTTTGTCGCAAAACGCCCTTTCAACAATCGTGCGGAGGTAACGGATCGTGATCGCTAAGACCTTGAAATCACAGGCGCGGAGAATTCGCGGAAGTCGCGGAAATGCCCATGTCAAACCATTGAAACGGAACGATAGCCGTTCGCGGCGGAACTTATATAGATACTTCGTATCTATAGCGGATGCCGCCTCTGCAAGCGGCGGCGTCCGCTTCCGAGTATCAGGAGGGCGGCTATGACACGCAAGTGGCAGAAACGTCCCCAGCGTTACAGCGCCTCCGAAAGGGAGGCCCTGTTTAACGCAATGGCTCCCGATGATTATAAAAAACGTTCCTTACTGGATGGCGTTGACGTTATTGCAACGGCAATGGAACGGAAATGGGGCATTGACCGCTTGCGGTTGCTGGCAAGTGATCAACTGCGATCCGCTTTCGATCAGCAACGCGATTATTTTGATGCGGCTATCCAATCTGGCGACCTGAATTTTTTGGACATCCAGGCCAACGGCATGAAACGGGCATGGCAAGCTTTGGATAAGCATGCCGAGGATAGCGGCCATAAACCTCTTTCGCCTGATGTGTGGGAATTGAGGCTTCCGACAACGGGCAAGGCTGTAGCGATAGTCAAGACGACCGCCGAAGCCCATCTTGTGGCCACGCCGGAACGTGAAACCTGGACGCTTTCTG
Source organism: uncultured Micavibrio sp. (assembly GCA_964400125.1). Taxonomy (GTDB): domain Bacteria; phylum Pseudomonadota; class Alphaproteobacteria; order Micavibrionales; family Micavibrionaceae; genus Micavibrio. The sequence goes on from CAYNSR010000012.1 coordinate 10,461, forward strand.
AAATCGGACACCTGATAGAAAGCGCCGGGAATCTTCTCTCCGAAATCAAGCGCACTTTTCCGGGCGCGGAAATTACCGCGATCCACAAAAACGACCCCTTCACAAAAACCGATAGCGCCGCCTTTGACTGGAAAAAAGGCGATGACATCCCCTTCTGACCGCTAACGAAAGGAGCAACACATGGATGGGAACATACCAAAACAAATTCTGGCCCTCGACCTGGGCCAGAACACCGGCTGGGCTTTACGGCGTAGCGGCGGTGATATTCATTCCGGCACCGAACGGTTTAAGCCCGGACGTTTTGAGGATAGCGGCATGGCGCTGTTGCGATTTCGTAGCTGGCTTGATGTCCTATACCAAACATGCGGCGGCGTTGATTATTGCGTGTTTGAGGAAGTCCGGAGACACCTTGGCACAAACGCCTGCCATGTCTACGGCGAATTCCTGGGACAGCTCAAGGTATGGGCCAAAGCCCACAGCGTCCCCTATCTCGGCGTCCCGGTCGGGACAATCAAGAAACACATCACCGGCAAGGGCAATGCCTCGAAGGAAGAAGTTTTCCGCGCCGTCATGGATCGTGGGCGCACCCCGATGGATGACAACGAAGCTGACGCCTTGGCCCTTCTGTACTGGACAACCGAGTCCGGCCCCCTCTTTGCAGCGAAAGGAGAAACGTTATGAGCGATTTTAGATGTTCCCTGAACAGGCTTTCAGGACGCACACCGGCCAACGAAGAAGAAATGCACGGCATGAGACGCCGGGCATGGCAGGAACAAGGCGTTTTGTCCGTGTCACTGTCCAATTCCCAACTTAACTGGCCAGAAAAGGAATTCCTGAAACAGATCGGCGAACGCCTCTATGGCTACAGGAGGGAAGAATGATGGCAGAAAAAATATATCCTCCCTTTGAGCCATACTGGACGGAAAAAATGGTCGAGGCTTATCTCGAAGAAGCAGCCAAGGTCATGCGGGCATTGCCGCCCGTGCGTGTGCAGGGATATTTTTCTACATGGCCTGAGCCTATCCATGATTACTGGATCGTGTACGGCAGGGATGATCCGGCGCGAAACCGTTTCAGGCCCACCCCATTCCAGATAGACAGGATGGAGTATGTCCTGACATGGTTGCGCTGGCCATCATTGCTTGAACGCAGGATCATCTGGGATAGGGCCAACAGGATTCCATGGAAAGTCCTGGAGCACCGTTATCAAAGTTCCCGCACCACGCTATGGCGTCAGTATGCTCACGGCTTGGTATGGATTGTTGCCCGGTTGAATATGGTTGATCCCGCAGGCGATCAAATTATGTCCTATCGCGGATGATAACTTATTATTTTTTCTGCAAAAAAATGTTGCAACAACGTTTCAACAAACCAAGTGAAACAGTTTTCTGATTTTTGTGCCAAAATTCCACTACGCTCAGCAGAGATACGCCCGCTGGCAATTTCCCCTTCTCACCGGCCCCGTCCTAAAAGCCCCTACACGCCCGCGCTGGCGCGAGGGAAACAGCATTGGCGGGTCCTTCCAGCGCGAAAACGTCCGTGGGCGGGCGTTGCGCGGGACATTTCCAGCAACAGGCCAGAAAAAGGGTGGACACCTTGAAAGGGTGGACGCTTTATAGAAAATAATTTTAGGACACCATGAACCCAAAAATTCCAGGCATGGCAAGCCGCATCGAAGTATGGCCGGTGAAAAAACTGCGGCCCTATGCCCGCAATGCCCGCACCCACAGCGACGAACAAATCAGCCAGATCGCCGCCAGCATCCTGTACCACGGCATGGTCAGTCCCTTGCTTGTCGATACGGAAGCCGGGATCATTGCCGGACACGGACGGCTGGAGGCTGCAAAATTGATCGGCATGAAAGAGGTGCCGGTGATCGTCCTTGATCACATGACCGAGGAACAAAAACGCAGCTATATAATCGCCGACAACAAGCTGGCTGAAAATGCCGGATGGGACAAAAATATCCTGGTACAGGAACTGGAAACCCTGATTGCCGAGGGATTCGATGTTGGCATTGCCGGATTTTCGGAAGATGAGATAGCCAGCCTTCTGAGCGAGATCGAAGACGAAATCAGTGATGGTTTTGACAGCGACGAAGAGGAAGAGGAGATCGAGGAAGCCGATACGATATGCGTTGTCGGATCATACAGAATTCCTATATCCCGCGAGGATTACCTGCATTGGCACGATGAAATCCGTGCAAAAGTTGGCTTTGAAAAAGACGCCATCCGCAACGAGATACGCAAGCGCCTGAAATTATGATCAAGATTGTCCCCATCGATAAGGTGCGTCCCAGCGCCTATAACCCGCGCAAGTCAGACCCGGCGCGTCTGAAAATTATCGAACTGTCCCTGCGTAAGCTGGGATGGCTCCTGCCGATCTATGCCGACCAGGACGGAGAGATTTTATCAGGACACCAGCGCCATCTTGTCGCATCGCGCATGGGGCAGAAAGAAGTCCCGGTCTACTATGTCCCGCGTATGTCGCTTGATGAACGTAAGGCCATAAACGTAGCCTTTAACCGTGGCACGAACGACATGAATCATTCGGATGCGCCGGATACCTTGAAAGAGGCGCTTGATCGCAGCAACGTTTTTGAGATTGCATCACGACTTGCTGACAAGGATGATTTATACCCCTGCTTGAAAGCAGAACAAGTTTCCATCGAACCGTTCTTGCAGGAAAACAAGGGGCGCTGGATACCCTATACCCGCAATATTGCATACATGTTGCGGCGGCGCGGAATTGAAATGCCGGTTATCGCCACGCGCGACTACAAGGTTGTCAACGGCATCGGACGCCTGGAGCTTGCGGCGGAAAAGAAAGAAGACGCAATATCCGTTGTCTGGATTTCCGAGGATGAAGCGGCATTATCCCATGCCATGTTGAACCTTCTCAGCATGGATTTTGACCTTCATACACGCTATGCAGACCTTTTGCGTTATAACTCTTTCCGGCGTTCGCGCCGTGTGCGCCGGTCATTGGGCTGGGGTTTCGTGTTTGCCCATTACCGGGGGAAGTCCGTCAAGGAATATGATGTTACCAAACCAGAAAATGCAGAAGCATGGAAACGCACACATGGTTCCGTGATCCTGGATTTTGGCGCGGGCCATTTGACAGAGACAGAGATATTACGTTCCATCGGCGTTCATGTAACAGCCTTCGAACCGTTCCGCATCGGCGATAATGATAAGATCGACAAGGGGAAAAGCCTGGCCCTGACAAAGGAATTCCTGGCCGATGTTGCAAACGGCGTCCAATACACTTCGGTTTTTATTTCCTCTGTCTTGAACAGCGTCCCTTTCCGTGATGATCGGGAACATATCGCCTGCCTGTGCGCGGCATTGTGCGGGAAAAAGACACGGCTTTATGCCGTGGCGTCGGCTCGGTCACACCAGAACTGGCGGAATATCCTGGGCCAGCATCAATTATCTGACCGCCGTGTTTCCGAGTGCGTGTTCCGTCTGGAATACGAAACGGGAATTTCCCTTGGCGATTTTCAGGCCAAGCCGAAGGTGCAGAAATATCATTCGCAAAAAGAATTTTATGAATTGTTCAGTCCCTTTTTCGGGCGTGTGCAGATTGGGGAGAAATCAGCCAATGTGACGGCGATATGCGCTGATCCTGTGCAAATTGATCCTATCCGGCTGGCAAAAGCTATAGAGTTTGAGTTCGACCTGCCGTATCCTGACGGAAGCCGCATGGGGCTTGTCGATGAAGCGAAAGCTGCATACGGCAAACGTTTGGGATTGAAGTTATGATTATCCTGCTGGATTTGAATTATACGTTGGTTGAAAACAGTACGGAAAAACTGAATCCCTTCGTTCGCCAGATTGTCAATGAACGCTATTCAAAAAAACTCGTTGCGTTTTTGAAAGATCATACCGTCCTGCTGGTGACGGCGCGTCCTGCCAAATACCAGGCCGCGACGCTGGAGAGCATCAAGGAAAAAACCGGATGGCAGCCGCATGATGTCATTTTCAATGAATGGAACCTTGCTCCGGCGCAATGCAAGGAGCGGGCTTTGAAAACCAGGATTTTTCCCGGATACGGGAATGAGGGCGGGAATTATATTGCCATTGAAAGCAATCCGCGGACACGGGCCATGTATGCCCGCTATGGCATTGCGGCTGTTAATGCCGAATCTGCCCTGCAACACGAAACCATAGAAGATCTGGCACGGGACATCCGCGCCGCTATCTGAAAACACCCAATATCCCAGTGAAAGGAGAAACAGGTATGAAGATACCTGGTGAATGGACGTTCCGTAACCATGACGTTGCAGAGTCTTTTGACCGCCATGTCCGCGAACAACTGCCCTGGTATGACCTTCTGACCGGGGCAGTTGCGCATATCGCCCGTCATTACATTCCTGCTGGTGGCTTGGTCTACGACATCGGGGCGTCAACAGGGAATATAGGACGCGCAATAGAGCCTGTCTTGGAAAGCCGGAGTGCTGAATTGATCGCCATTGAGAACAGCGCACAGATGGCCGGTTTATACGAAGGGCCGGGAATGATTTTGATTGGCGACGCCCTGGAATGTGATTACAGGGAGTTTGATCTTGCCATTTGCTTTCTGGTTATGATGTTTTTCCCGCCGTCCACACGGCGGGAATTTGTCCGGAGACTGAAAGATAAGCTGCGGCCAGGCGGAGCTATTATCGTGGTTGATAAATGCGAAGCCGTATCGGGTTATCCAGCAACCGTCCTGTGGCGGCTGGCTTTATCCAACAAGATTGCCGCCGGTGTTGATGCTGATGAAATTGTCGCCAAGGAGTTAAGCCTTGGCGGTGTGCAAAGACCGGTTAATCCTTCGATTTTTGGCCCTGACGCTATTGAGTTTTTCCGTTTTGGTGAATTCGCCGGATGGCTGATAGAGAATAACACCCCTTAAAAATTCCAGAAAATGATCAAGAAATGCGTTTGTCGATCCGGGGATATGCCGAGCATCGCGGCTGTTCAAGGAACGCCGTCCATAAGGCACTAAAGGAAGGCCGTATTACGCGGGAAGCCGATGGGAAGATTGATCCTGTAAAGGCAGACGCGGCATGGATCGCAAACAGTGATCCGACCCAGGTTGAAGTGCAGAATACCAGGCAAAGGCACAGCGCGAAAAAGAAATCAACGTCCTCAAGGCAGACAGAAGAAAAAGAACCAACTTCTCCGGAAGGTGGCCCGACATATATCCAGAGCCGCGCTATCCGGGAACTTTACGTCGCCCGGCTTCGCAAGCTGGAATATGAGGAAAAGGCAGGGAAGTTGATCCCTGTCGATAAGGTTACGGTGCGTTGGTTCAATCTGTCTCGCCAGTTGCGCGATCAGCTTTTATCAATTCCCAACCGCATTGATGCAATGGTCGCCGCCGAAAGTGACCGTTTCAAAGTCAACCAGATGATCACGGAGGAAATCGCCCGTGTGCTGGAAGAGTTTTCAAAATCCGATCCCATGAAGTTATGAAGTACCGGAATGTCCGAGCCGCAGGAATCATCCTATACCCGCGCCTATCTGGAGGGGTTGCGGCCAGACCCGGTATTGACGGTTTCAGAATGGGCGAACAGGAATCGTTTTCTATCCGGCAAGGCGGCAGCAGAACCGGGGCCGTGGCGCACTGCCCGGACGCCGTACTTGCAAGAAATCATGGATTGCCTTTCGCCAAGCTCTCCGGTGGAACGGGTGGTTTTGCAAAAAGGCGCACAGATCGGCGGGACGGAATGCGGCAATAACTGGATTGGCTATGTGATCCACCATACGCCGGGGCCGATGCTGGCCGTGTTGCCTACGGTGGAAATGGCCAAGCGGAATTCCAAGCAGCGGGTTGACCCGTTGATCGAGGAAAGCCCGGAACTCAGGCGGCTGGTGAAGCCCGCCCGGTCGCGTGATTCAGGGAATACCGTTCTTGCAAAAGAATTTCCAGGCGGAGTCCTGGTCATGACCGGCGCAAACAGCGCGGTCGGCCTGCGTTCCATGCCGGTGCGGTTCCTGTTCCTGGACGAAGTGGACGGGTATCCCGGAGACGTGGACGGCGAAGGTGATCCCGTTGCCTTGGCAGAAGCCCGGACACGGACATTTTCCCGGCGCAAGATTTTCATTGTTTCTACGCCGACGATCAAAGGTTTTTCAAGGATCGAACGCGAGTTCCAGGCCAGTGACCAGCGTTATTACATGCTGCCTTGCCCGGAATGCAGTGCGTATCAGTGGCTGAAATTCGAGCAACTAAAATGGCCGAAAGGACAACCGGAGCAGGCCCGCTATGAATGCGAACATTGCAGCCGGATGGTCGAGGAACACCACAAGACCTGGATGCTGGAAAATGGTTACTGGCATGCACACGCGGAAAGCGACCGGAGGACGGCAGGGTTTCATATTTCATCCCTTTATTCGCCCGTAGGATGGCGCAGTTGGGCAGAAATCGCTCGCGCCTGGGTAGACGCGCAAGGGTCTGACGCCGCTATCAAGTCCTTCAAGAATACGGAACTCGGCATGACCTTCCAGGAATCAGGCGAAGCCCCTGACTGGCAACGCCTGTATGAGCGACGGGAAAGTTACCGCATTGGTATGGTGCCGCGTGGCGGCCTGTTCTTGACGGCGGGTGCCGACGTACAGAAAGACCGCATAGAAGTATCGGTCTGGGCATGGGGCCGGGAAAAGGAAAGCTGGCTTGTCGAACACCGTGTCCTGGACGGCGACACGGCGCGGCCCGATGTATGGCACAAATTAAACGCCCTGCTTTCAGAAAGTTGGGAGCATGAGGCTGGATTTGACTTGCCCTTGCGTCGGCTTGCTATCGATAGCGGTTTTGCTACGCAGGAAGTTTATGCCTGGGCGCGTCGCCAATCTCCGGCGCTAGTCATGGCGATCAAGGGCATCCAGCGCGGCGCAGCTTTGGTTGGATTGCCTTCCGCCGTGGAAGTCGCCGCCGATGGCAAAAAACTTAAACGCGGTTTGCGTGTGCGCCCGGTGGCGGGCGGTATCGCCAAGCTGGAACTGTTCAATAATTTGCGGAAGACGCCGCCAACCAAGGAAAGCGGCGAACCTTTCCCGCCCGGCTATGTCCACCTGCCGCAAGTGGATGAGGAATTCCTGAAACAGTTTTGTTCTGAGCAACTGGTGACTTCGCGCAACCGGCGTGGCTATCCAGTGCGGGAATGGCAGAAAACCCGCGAACGGAACGAGGCGCTGGATTGCTACGTCTACGCCCGCGCCGCCGCCGCTGTTGAAGGTATTGACCGTTTCGGTGAACGGCATTGGTCAGAACTGGAGCGCGGCCTTGGCATTGATCAACCTCCCCGGTTGGATGCGGAGGGGCTGGATAACGGCCTCTCCGCACCTTCTGGGAGTCCGGCACCTATGCGCCGACGCATTCGCAGTAAAGGAATCAAGTTATGAGTGACTTGCAAGAAAAGCTCGACCGTGTGCGGACAGCCATCGAGGCTGTTGAGACAGGCGGGCAAAGCGTGTCCTATGAAGGGCGCAGTGTCAGCAAGGCCGATTTGAAAACCTTGTATGAGCGTGAAGCCTACCTAGAACAGCGCCTTGCCCGGCAGCAGCGCGGGGGCGGCATCCGTACACGCGGAGGCGCACCATTATGAGGCGCAGGCATATAACATTGCCGGAGCCAACGGTGCTGGACAAGGCTATCGGCTGGATCAGCCCGGAGGCAGGTGCCCGCCGCCTAAAAGCCCGTGCGGCTATGGCGCTTTATGGCGGTTACAATGCCGCCCGCAAGGATCGCCGCCAGACAAAATACTGGCAGGTTTCGGAAGGAAGCGCGAACACAGTCACATTGCCCGACCTGCCGACGCTCAGGGATCGTTCGCGGGATTTGATCCGTAACGCGCCATTGGCAACCGGCGCATTGAACACCGTTGTCACCAACGTCGTCGGTACAGGCCTGATCGTGCAAAGCCGGATCGACCGGGATGTGCTGCATGGAATCCTGGGAGAGGATGAACAAGCGTTCGATGATTTTGAGCGGGATGCGGAACGGGAATTCCGCCTGTGGGCTGAAAACCAGAATTGCGACGCTTCCCGGACACAGACTTTCGCGGGCCTGCAAGACCTTGTGCTGCGCTCCACATTGGAATCCGGGGATGTCTTTGTCCTGAAAACATTCATCGACCGGCGCAACTGGCCGTTGGCTACTGCCTTGCAGGTCATCGAAGCCGACCGCGTTTGCAATCCGGATATGAAGACCGACAAGCCATATCTGGCAGGCGGTGTGGAAATGGATATTTACGGTGCGCCTGTCGCCTATCATGTCCTGAAAGCCCATCCCGGTGATGCAACAGACCCGCGCAGCCGTGAAAGCATCCGTATCCCGGCTTATGGGCAGGATGGCATACGGCAGGTTTTGCACCTGTTCACCCGCCAGCGTCCTGGCCTTGTGCGCGGTGTGCCGTATATGGCCCCGGTGATTGAGAGTTTCAAGCAGCTTGATAAATATACTGAGGCGGAAATCATGTCCGCCGTGATTTCCGCCATGTTCACGGTGTTTGTGAAGTCGGAAGACCCGGACGGCCTGTCATCCATGAATGAAGCGCCATCCGGCCAGGCGCTGGGGCGTAACGATGACGAATTCAGGTTGGGGTCAGGGGCAATCCTTGACTTGATGCCTTATGAAAGCATAGAGATTGCCGATCCAAAGCGCCCGAACCAGTCATTTGATCCTTTTGTCCAGGCAATCTTGCGCCAAGTGGGGGTTGCTCTGGAAATCCCCTTTGAAATCCTGATCAAACATTTCACGTCCTCATACAGCGCGGCGCAGGCGGCATTGGTCGAGGCATGGAAGTTTTTCCGCGCCCGCCGCCAGTGGATGGCCAGTACATTTTGCCAGCCTGCCTATGAAGCGGTGATCACGGAGGCCGTCGCCCGTGGACGCCTGCATGCGCCGGGATTTTTCAGTGATCCGCTTATACGCGCCGCTTACCTGGATTCGGAATGGATCGGCCCGCCGCGTGGCCAGATCGACCAGCTCAAGGAAACCAATGCCGCCAAGGAGCGCGTCAACATGGGTATTTCGACGCTGGCCGAAGAAACGGCAGCCCTGACAGGCGGAGATTGGGAACAAAAACACAAGCAACGCGCCAAGGAATACCGCCGCCGTGTTGATGATGGCCTGGAAGGTTCCGCGCCTGCGCCCGATCCTGAAAACCAGAAATTGATCGAACAAGAAACGGACTGACTTTCACAAAAAGGAGATTTTTATGACTGAGCGCGTGAAGAGCGCATTCAGCGGGGATCAGCATATCCCCGTGCCAGCGCCGCAATGGAATTATGCCGACGGGCAGGAAATAGAATTCAGTGGCACGGCGGCGCTGTCCGGAACAGTGGATGCGCCATTAGTGCGCCTGGTCGCCACGGAGGATTGCTACTACACCGTCGGTGAAAACCCGGAAGCCAGCGACGGTGCAGGAAGCGTTTTCCTGTCAGCGGGGATTAATTGGGCGGAAACGATTACGCCGGGACATAAGGTTTCGGTGATTTCCGATGGTACGGACGGCTCCCTGTTCATCATCCCGGCTGCGACGGAAGGGGGTGCATGATGTGGGATATTCCTTCCAGCACAGGCCTTGCCATACAATTTGATGTCCTGCCTGTGGAAGCGCCGCAGGCGGCAATACATGCCTTGCCCCTGGCCGCGCCCGCCCGTTTCCAGGATCAGGGCGGCGTTGCCGTCATTGATATATCCGGCGTTATCACGCCCTATCCGAATATCCTTTCGGCCCTGTTCGGTGGGACGGACATTGAGTCTGTTGCCGAGCAATTTGAAGCAGCCCTTGAAAATCCATCCATCGAAGGGATTGTCCTGCGTATTGACAGTCCGGGCGGCTTGATTACCGGCGTTGAGGAATTGGCGTCCACTATCGCCGCGTCCAGGGGGGTAAAGCCTGTGGTGGCGTATGCCTATGGCAACGCGGCCTCGGCGGCTTATTGGATTGCGGCGGCAGCAGACAAAATTGTTGCCGGGCCGACCACATCCCTGGGATCAATCGGCGTTTCGATGGCGGTGGCTAAAGACCAAGACCGCCGCTGGGTTCGCTTTGTTTCCAGCAACGCGCCGAATAAAGCCCTTAACCCGGACAGCAAGGAGGGGCAGGATTCGATACAGCGCCGCCTTGATGCAATGGAAGATGAGTTCATTTCTGCCGTGGCGGTGTATCGCGGCCTTTCCAAGGACAAGGTTTTGAAAGAGTTCGGACAGGGGGATGTCCTTCCTGCCCGTGAGGCTGTGCGCGTAGGCATGGCTGATATTGCCGGCGGGTTCAAGGATGCGCTGGCTTTGATTGCTGAACTTCAACCACCAAAAAAAGGAGCGACTATGACCCAGCAAGAAAACCTGTCGCCGTCAGCAGACGGCGGCAACGCAGAAACAATCCGGCGCGACCAGGTTACGGCGGAATTCCTTATGAAAGAATTCCCGAAAGTGGCCGGTATCCTGATCCAGGAAGGCCGGGCGCAATCCCAGGATGACGTAAAGAAAAAAGGATATGACGAGGGTTTTGCCACAGGCGCAAAAGCCGAACGTGAACGCATCATGGCGCTGGAGGAAATGGCCCTGTCCGGCCATGAAACCCTTTTGGCAGAGGCTAAGAAAGACGGGAAAACGCAACCCGGCGAACTGGCCATGAAAATCCTCGCCGCCGAAAAGAAGCGCGGCGACACATACCTGGATGAACGCCGGAGGGAGGCCAAAAGTCACCAAGATGTCGGCGCATCAACGGACGCACAGCCAACAGCAGGGCCAGCAGTTGACCAGAATGCGCCGGTCGAGGATCGAGCAAAATCGGAATGGGAAAAAGACCCGAAAATCCGCACGGAGTTCCAAAGCCTCGAAACGTACACAGCGTATCGCAAAGCGGAAGAAGAAGGCCGGGTGCGCCGCTTTGCAGCAAAATAATTCCCGGAAAAAGTAATCATCACTTCCACCCAACCATATAGGAGAAAAAATCCATGACGACTTTGGCTGTAGACAAGCCGAGGGATTATGAACTCGGCGAACACAATGATCTTCCTGTCATTACTGGGGATGTCATTTACGAAGGGGCTGCCGTAGGCCTTAACGGCTCCGGCTATGCCCGTCCGCTTGTTGCGGGTGACATTTTCGGCGGCTTTGCGCTCCGGCAATGTGATAATGCGGGCGGCACTGACGGTGCCAAGAATATCCGTGTTGTTTCGCGTGGCGCGATCATCCTGAATGTCACGGGCCTTACCATCGATGATGTTGGCAAGCCGGTTTATGCTTCAGATGATGATACTTTCACGATGACCGCCAGTACCAATACTCAAATTGGTGCTGTCAGGCGGTATATCGCGGACGGAAAAGGCGTTGTCGAATTCTGGACGGCCCGCGCTCCGGCGACGGTCACCAATTCCGACATCGCCAATGCCGCCGTGTCGCTGGGGAAACTTGCGCCCGGCATCACACCGTCGCATATCGCCGTGAAGGCAGGAAAAATCACATGGTCTGGTGATGGTGCCAGCCTTGTGGAAGCCGTTGCGGGCGTACTGACGACGGACATCCTTGTCGCCAGCATCGAAACGGCACCGACGCAGGCCGCTTATCTAAAAGCGGCTGAAATCAGCGACGACGATGAAGTGACCCTGACTCTATCGGCTGCCAACACCAGCAATGATGCCGTCATTTCCTACACTGTCCTTCGGGCTGCGGCATAAGCAGCCCTTTCTTTTTAACTTCCCAACATTCCAACAATAGGAGACCTAACTATGGGTGCGACAACGCTCTCTAGCCGGGCCATTATTGGCCGGTACTACCAGCGACTGGAACAAAATCCGGGGCTGGAATGGATAAATGCCCTTTCCAACTATTTCACGTCTGACCAGGAATCCGAGACCTATAAATGGCTCGGCCAAGTCCCGGCCATGCGTGAATGGGTTGGTGGCCGTCATGCCAAGGGCTTCCGCGAAAACGGTATCACCATCGAGAACAAGCACTTCGAGGCGACGCTGGAATTGCTTGTGCGGGAAATGAAACGCGATAAGACCGGACAGGTCATGGTGCGCGTGGATGAACTCGCCGACCGCACAAACGCACATTGGGCAAAGCTGATTTCAGAGCTTATCGCCAATGGCGAGTCGAGGGTTGCCTATGACGGGCAGTATTTCTTCGACACGAACCATGCGGAGGGAGATAGCGGGACGCAAAGCAATTTGCTGACTGTTGATATTAGCGAACTGCCCGTGGAAGTCCACGGCAGTACGACCGTTCCTTCCGTCGAGGAAATGCAGCTTGCTATCCTGCAATGTGTCCAGGCCATGTTTGGTTTCAAGGATGACCAGGGCGAACCCTTGAACGAGAACGCCCGCGACTTTCTTGTCATGGTGCCGGTTCCGATGTGGCATGTGGCTAAGGCTGCAACTGCTGCGCCGGTTATCACGCATGGCCAGACCAATATCATCCAGGTCATGGACGCTATTTCCCTGCGTGTGGCCCCGAACCCGCGCCTGCCCTGGACGACAAAATTTTCCGTCTTCCGCACGGACGGGGCTATAAAGCCTTTCATCCGGCAGGAAGAGGAACCGGTCGTCCTCAAAGCCGTCGCGGAAGGTTCCGAACTGGAGTTCAACGAAGACAAGCACCACTACGGCGTCGATACCTGGCGGAATGTCGGGTTTGGATTCTGGCAGTACGGTTGCCTGGCTTCCCTGATCTAATGGAGGGCATTTTGATAAAGCAATATGAAATAACCGGGGTCAAAGTTTCCTTTGCCCCCGGTTTTATTTTGGGGTTGACGGAACGGCAGGCGCAACCACGCCTGCAAAGTCTCCGGAAACTGGATGGGAATCTTTACAGCGTTATTTCGCCGGTGGAATTCAAGCGCGGTGAAGTGATCGGTATTCCCGATGGCAATGTCCCTAAAGCCCTGGTTAATGCGCTTAGCGAAGTCGCAGGGGAAAAGAAAGCCCCTCCGGCAAAGGGAACGCTGGTACTCAAGCACCGGCATTTCGGGAAATACGACGTTATCGGCGGCGACGGTTCTGTCCTGACAGCAAAACCATTACCGAAGGAAGAAGCGCAAGCATTCCTTGATAGGCTTTCTGCCAAAGGCGGGCAATGAGCGGGCCGGGAAATATAGCCGTTGATTCCGTATTCGCCACATTCGGGATCAATGCGGTTTATGTTCCGCAATCCGGCCCGTCCGTTGATGTGCGCGTTGTGTCGAGGCATCGGGACGAAACCATTGCCTTTGACATGACGCGCATTCATGCCACCGCGCGGGTTTTTGAATTGCGGCGCTCAGAGCCTGTTACGCCGCAGGCCGGAGATACGCTGGTTATCGGTGATGACAGCTATATCATACAAGGGGAGCCGCAAATCCTGGATACTGACCGCCTTGTCTGGACTTTGGATACACGGCCTGCCTGACCATGAAGATTGTCGCCAAGATCGCCCGCTCCATCCGTAAGGACATGGAGAAGGAATTCACGGCAATTACAAGCGCGATCAAGACCGGCACCAAGGAAGCGGCGGAAGGCCTAAAAAACAGTCTGCGTCAGCAGGTCACCAGCGCAGGCATGGGGTCGAAACTGGCCAACGCCTGGCGTTCAAAGGTTTATGAGAACAAAGGATATAACCCGGCAGGCCTCGTTTACACACGGGCACCGCGCATTGTGGAGACTTTTGACAAGGGTGTCTTAATCAAGCCGAAAGCGGGCGGCGTATGGTTGGCGGTTCCGACCGTAACGGCACCGAAACGGGGAACGGATGGCAGGAAAATCACGCCGCTGAATTTTCCCGAAGCGAAGCTGGGAAAGCTGGAATTTATTTACCGTGACAAGGGGCCATCATTCCTTGTCGTCCATAATGTCCGGGCGTCATACAGCCGCAAGACAGGACAGTTGCGGGGTTTTCGCAAGGCCAGTGATACGGCACTGCGAACCGGCAAGGGGCTGACAACGGCGATCATGTTTGTCCTGATCCGGCAGGTAAAACTTGAAAAGCGTTTTGATGTTGAAAGCGCCGCAAAGGTTTGGGCGGAGAAAATGCCGTCCCTGATTGAGGCGGAACACGCAAGGAGATCACAAGCCGATGCCGACAAGTAAGGCAGAAGTAATCCTGGAGAAGCTGAAAACGCTTTTGGAGGCGAATTGCACCGCAAGGGTAGAACGCAATTCCGTCCTGCCGGAAAAGATTCCCGGCGACGGCTTGATAGTTATTTATGACGGAGATCCTGGCGAACCTGAACAAGTCCTTGGCGGCTTTTCAAGTGCCTATTACCAGCATGACATTGAAGTTGTCCTGTATGTCGAAAAAGGTGATCCGGCGCAACGCGACCAGGAATTTGATTCCCTGCTGCAACAGGTTGGTGCGGTGCTGGAAATTTACCCGGATTTGGAAGGTTTGGTGTCGGGATTGACTTATGGCCGTCCGGAAACCGCGATTGAACCGGTTCTTGGCGGGCCAGCAATAAAGACCGCAACGATTATCCTTACGGCTGAATACGAAACACAAACACCTTTGCTATGACTTATGAAACGGCTATGGCCGGAATTGAAAAATTATCGATGTAAAACCGTTCATCCCAGTATCCAAGGCGCATGGTTTCCGTTTCTGGCAGGCTGTTTGCCAGTTTCTTCATGGCAACGGCTGATATACGGACGGGCGTGATCCATTCGCCACGGGCTGGGATAACAACCGTATCATCAAGACCCCGGCAGGTCATCTGTCCCATGAAGTAGCTGACCTCGAACATTCCGGGATCTTTCTTCTTGGACTTGCGGGTGATTTTCTTGATCGCCTTGCTGAAATCAGCGGGCGAGGCTTCCAGTGAATATGACGGGTTGGTCTTGATCAACATGCGGAAATCATAACGGCAGCGCCTGCGTCCATCAATACGAAACGCCCTCTTCGGAGGGCGTTTTTCTTTTAACCCCAAACAATGGAGAAAAACATGGCACGGGCTTATGGCTCAAACGCCGCGCTATTGCTCAAACGCGAATCCGCGTATGGGCAGCGGGCGACGGGTAACTATTGGAAAATGCCTTTCACAAGCTGCAACCTGGGCAGTGAACAGGGATTGATTGATGATCCTGTCCTGGGGCTGGGCCGTGATCCGTCCCAGCCGTTGCGCGACGTGATCAATGACGATGGTGATATTGTCGTTCCGGTTGATCCGCGCTACCTGGGATTCTGGCTGACGGGCATTTTCGGCGATCCCGACACTGATCCTGCTGCGGCGGAAGGTTATATCGATTTTGCTGTCAATCCCAGCGAGAACGATACGATCACCATAAACGGCGTGACTTTTACTTTTGTTGATGACACGCCTGGCGCTGGGGAAATCGACATTCAAAGCACGGTTATCCAGACCGTCGATGAAATTGTCAGTGTCCTGAACGGTTCCAGCGACGATGATGTCAATGACGCGACCTACAGCCGCCCGACGGGTACGCAGCGCCTGCGGATTGTCCATGACACTGCTGGGGCGGCTGGGAACGCTTTTACTCTTGCGGCTTCAGTGGCCACGGCCAGCGGCCCGACGTTGACAGGAGGCGGGACGGAGCATGTTTTTGTTTCCGGCCTGGACAGCCTGCCCAGCTATTCCCTTGAAGTCGGCATGTCGCAGGTTCCGGCTTTCTTCATGCACACTGGCGTTGTCCTGAATTCCATTGCCTTTGATTTCCAACGTTCCGGCGCGGCAACGGCGACCATTAATGCCGTGGCGCAAGGCGAGGCGAGGAACAACGCTACGCTTGGCGGGACACCACAGGAATTGACATTCGGGCGTATCAGCCAGTTCCAGGGCGCAATCAAAAGCGGCGGGGAGCGGATTGCTAACCTGACGGCCGGAAATGTGACCTATTCAAACAACCTGGAGCGGATTGAGACAATCCGTGATGACGGCCTGATAGATGGAGCCGATCCAACGATTGCCGCCCTGACCGGCAGCATTGATGTGCGGTTTGCCGATACGACGCTGATCGACGCCGCCACGGGGGGCGATCCTGTTGATCTGGAATTTTCATACGTCCTGGAGGCAGGGCTGGCCCTGACGATCACGGCGCATGAAGTTTGGTTGCCCAAGCCGAAATTGGCGGTAACCGGGCCGGGTGGCGTCCAGGCATCTTTCGATTTTCGCGGGGCGCGGAATGTTACGGCGGGCCGGATGCTCACTGTAACCCTTCTCAACGATCTTGATGGGACACAATACGCATGATCAC
Organism: uncultured Micavibrio sp.; assembly: GCA_964400125.1. Taxonomy (GTDB): domain Bacteria; phylum Pseudomonadota; class Alphaproteobacteria; order Micavibrionales; family Micavibrionaceae; genus Micavibrio. The sequence continues at coordinate 26,645 of CAYNSR010000012.1, forward strand.
CTTAAAGCAGGAAAAAGAACCCTATGACCTGGAATTGCCATACGGCATTTCCGTCACTGTAAAACCCTTGACGACGCCTGCCATGCTGGCCGCACAAGCGGCGGCGCGGCGGACGGCTGAAAAGGAAAGCCCGAAAAACACTGATCCCGACACGCGGGACGGATTGTATCAGGCATACCTTATATATGAACTCGCCATCCGGCATATCACAGCCCTGAAAGGTGTCGAAAGCGGCGGCAAGGATGCGGCGGTCACGCCGGATAATATCCGCGCCGTCATGGATTTGTATCCGGTGGGTGAAAGGTTTTACCAGGAATTCACATTGCGGCAGGTCTTGATGAACGCCGCAAAAAACGCATCAAGGGTCTCTGCGGCTGGCACTTCCAGCGCGGCGGAGGCCCGGAATACTGCGTGGGATGTCGTAGCTTAAATCTCGACTGCGCGGAATGTCCCTATAAACAGAACCAGCTTGTCCATGAGGAAGAGTTCCAAGCATGGGAAATTTTGATGGCCTCGCTGGGACAAATCCGGGTATCGCCCTCCGGCAGGATTATCGGCCTTGATATGGCTGCGGCCCTGTCGATTACAGCGGGACGCGGCTATGACGTGGCTGCGGTTTCCGAACTTTTGCAGGAAGCCGAAGCAACCCTTATCCCTCTTTTGAACGAAGCAGCTTCTGAAGAACATGGCTAAAGTCCAGCATACATACGCTGTCCGGCTGACCGTTGAGGAAGGCGGCAAGGTCAAAGCCGAATTAGCAGAGATCGGCGATAAGGGCGAAAAATCCCTTAAGCAGATAGAGCAAGGGGGCGAGAAAGCATCGAAGGGGCTTGCTTCTTTAACAGACCGGGCGCAATCGCTTGGGAAAACCCTCAAAGTCCTGGGGGTGGCGGCGGCGGCAACCGCCGCCGTTGGCGGATTGGCTTTGCTAACGAAGAATGCGATTACGTCGGCGGACGCTATTGCAAAGACGGCGGCTAAAATTGGTGTTGGCACAGACGCATTGCAGGAATTGCGTTTTGCCGCCGAACTATCCGGCGTATCGCAGGAACGTTTTTATAAGTCGCTTGAAAAGTTTGTCCGGAATATCGGCGAAGCGGCCCAGGGTACAGGCGCGGCAAAAACGGCGTTCGATGTCCTGGGAGTTTCCGTTCTCAATGCCCAAGGCGGCATCCGTGATACGGAAACGCTTTTCCGGGAAGTATCAGACGCCCTTGCTGGTATTGAGAACCCGACCGAACGTGTCCGCGTTGCTTTTGACTTGTTCGGCAGGGACGGCGTGGCAATGGTCAATATGCTGGCCAATGGTTCCGCCGAGATCGAAAAAATGCGCCAGCGGGCGCGTGATCTTGGCCTTGTGCTGGAAGAAGACCTTCTCCGCAATGCAGAGGTGGCCGGGGATGAACTGGAAACGCTCAGCAAGGTTGTTTCCGTCAATCTTTCACGCGCCTTGCTGGGGCTGGCACCGGTCATTGCTGATACGGCAACGCTGTTGTCGGAGTTGGCGGCTGGGGCTGGCGTCGCATATGAGAAAACAAAACTGTTCCTGTCCGGGGATTTCGGCCTGGAAGGTTTAAGCCTGCGTTCCGTCCGGCATGACCTGAAAGCGGTCAATGAGGACATCGACAAGCTACAACAAAAAATTACCGCACGGCGGGAGCGCGGCGGAATCCAGTTTTTTGTCGAAGGGGATGTCCGTGTCTACCAGAACATGATCGATGTCCTGGAAGATCGGCGTTCGAAGCTGGTTCTCCAGCTCCAGAAGCTGCAAGTTGAACAGGAAGCTGCGCTGGCGGGACAGCCGGAAGAAGCGTCGGCGGAAACCATTGAAGCGCAAATCAGGAAGCTGGAAGACCAAGCAAAAGCGGCGGAAAGCCTTAAGCAGACCTTAGACCAGCAGCTTTTCGATTTCACTTACCGTGGGGCAGATAGGATTGAAGCTGAGTACCAGCGCATGGTGGAGCAAATCCAGACGCTGAAAAATGAAGTTAATGGCGAAGAGATTGAACAGCTTCTGGCAAATGCGCTGGAAGTGCGGAACTTGAAGCTTAAGCAACTGGCCGATCAGGAAGCGGAAGCGGAGAAAAGGCGAGCCGATGCTGCGGAGAAACGGGCCAAGGCGGAAACCGACCGGCAGGCAAAGGCTTATGAATCAAATCAGAAAGTCGTTGAGTCCCTGAATGCGGAAACCGCAGCCTTAAGCAAATCAGAGCGCCAGAATTTTATCGACCAAGCCGTGCGGCGTTTGTCTGCCGAGGCAACAGCACAGCAAAGGCAGGAAGTCGAAGGGCTGGCAGCGGCCTTATATGATGAAAAAAAGGCGCTGGAGGAAAAGCGCAAGGAAGAGGAACGCCGCGCCGCCCTGATCGAGGACATCAAGCGCCTGACGGAAGAGCAGACGGACGCCCAGGAAAAATACAACAAGGAAATGGAGGAACTGAACAAGCTCCTCAAAGAAGGAGCGATAAACCAGAAGGAATATGAAGCCGCTTCCCGCAGGGCGCGGGATAACATGCTCCAGCATAGCCGTGAATGGTCGGCTGGCCTGGAACGGGCCTTGCGAAGCTATGCTGACGAAGCCACGGACATGGCATCGCAGGTCGAACAGATCACGCTCAAGATGATCAATGGCCTGGAAGATGCCTTGGTTGAATTCACCACGACCGGGAAATTCAACTGGCGGGACATGGTGGATTCCATGATCGCGGACATTACCCGCCTGATCATCCGCACACAGATCACCGGCCCGTTGGCCGGGGCGTTGAGTGATGCTATCGGCGGGTTTTTCGGGAGCGCGAAAGGCAATGTTTTCAGTCATGGGGTTCCGGTGCGCGGCTTTGCCAAGGGAACGGTTGTATTCGAACCGACAATTTTCCCGATGGCCAGGGGCATGGGCCTTATGGGTGAGGACGGGCCGGAGGCCATCATGCCGCTCCGCCGCCTGCCGTCCGGACGGCTGGGTGTGGAATCTGCCGGTGGCGGTGCAACCTATACCGTCAATGTTGATGCGCGGGGATCGAATGATCCCGCCGCAACAGCCCGGCAAGTAGAAGATGCTGTTGATCAGGCCTTATCCGCCCGCATTCCCGGCATTGTCCGCACCAGCGCGGCGGCAGCACGGACGCAGGTAGTGGATTCATGGCAACGGCGTGGGGGAAGGTTTGATTAGGCAGCCCATAATTATGGTGCCATTTTCCATGCTTTATAGTTAAGATGGGGCCGAGGTAAAAATTTATGAAAGATCTTAAAAATCTCAGTGATGTCCAGCTTGTAGAGTTATACTTTGTGAACAGGAAGGATGAGAAAATAAGGAAAGAACTGATGTCCCGGAAGTTGAGTTTAAAACCCAGGATATTGAAAGAGAAATTTTTTACCACAAAATCACACAATGTTCCTTCTCCGCTGCAAAAGCTAAAAGAGCAGAAAGCCAAGCCGGTCGATAAATTGACACGCCTTGTCGTCTCAAAAAAGAAGAAGAAATAACATCTAACAACAACTCTTTTAAAAAAAGATAACCTGATGACCGAAACAACCGTCATCTGGCCGCTTAACTTGCGGCCAGCCGCGCAGTCGTTTTTCATCCGCACCAACACTATTCGTTTTGAAAGCCCTTTGACAGGTCATGTGCAGGTGCAGGAACGGGATGGTGCGCGGTGGATCGCGCAAATCCAGTTGATCCGGGGTGACGCAGATTCCCGCCGTCTGGACGCCATTATTGCTGCCTTGCGCGGGCCGGTCGGTTACGTCCTGTTGCCCGATTTCAGGCGGCTTTTTGCCAGGGGATCATTGGCCGGATCGCCGCAGCTTGATAGCGGAACGGGAAACACTTTGTCGCTGTCCGGATTCACGCCGTCCGCCACAGGTGTTTTGTTAGCGGGAGATTTGATCCAGGCTTCCGAAGGACGGGCGCACATGGTTGTACAGGATATTGATGCAGACGAAAACGGCGAAGCTGCCGTGCCGGTTGAGCCGCGTTTGCGTGATCCTGTCGAGCCGGGGGCATTGGTCACAGATAATTGCCGTGTCCTGATGAGGCTGCTGGACGACCAGGCCGGGAACAACCCGACCGATAACCGGATGCGTTCGACGTTTAACCTGAGCCTTATAGAAGTGTTGCCACAAGAATGACCGATCCCAAGGACTGGCCGGAAGGACTTTATCCTGTCCTGCAAAGCCTCTATGTCCGCCCGGCACTTGTGGCCCATTTATCAGACCTGACCGCCCATATCCAGGCGGCGGAACGGGATGGTTCCCGCTGGGTGGCGGCGCTGGATTTCAGGTTAGGAAAAAGCAAGGCCGTCATCATGGATGCCCTGCTGGCAGGACTGAAAGGCCCGTCCGGCATTGTATTGGTGCCTGATTTCCGGCGCACGAAATCCCGTGTTGTCACGGAGAGCATGGACGCTTATGCCGAGCGTATCGGCCTGACGTTCTTTGATGACGAGTATGATTTTACCGATATGACGCAGGATGGCGGCATCCTCACGTTTGAGGAATCCGTTCCGCTGGGTTTGGAGGAAAACATCCTGTTTTGCGCGGTGTTTGATGCGCTCCTGCTATCACCGGATGATATTGCCTTGCTAACCGAGGACGGCGCTGAAATTTGGGGGGAGAATGTCGATATACCGTTCCTGACCGAAAGCGGCATTTCCATGACGCTGGAACATGGCCCGCCAATGGAAATCGGGATGGAGCGCGGCTATGGCATGGAAGCGGAAAACGGCGACGACATCCTTTTCCAGGTCGGTGGGCGTTTCTTTGAAGGGGTTGGTACACCAAAGCTGGTTGGCGGCGCCTGGAACAGGATCGCTATCGATGGTCTTGAACCTTGGCTGGAGAATATTCTGCTTGCTGGAGAGTCTATCCAGGGATCACTGGGCCGCGCCTATCTTGTCCTGTTCGATGTTGAAGTGAATGCCAATGGTTACGGGCAAACCCTGATTGCACCAAGAATCCGTGCGCCGGTTCCTGTCCAGGAACTGGCTACCGGAAACGTAAAAACCCTCATGCGCCTGCTGGATAATGACGCGGGCCGTAATGACACCACGCCGCCTTTGATTTCTGTTTACAAACTGAGACTGGAAGAAGTTCTGCCGTGACAAACCGCCTGGACGAAGAAGCAGCCGCCGAAACCGAAAAGGATGTCGTGCGACCTATATTGCTGGCGTGGCTTGATTTCATATCCGGAACGACGCGCCTGTGGTCTGGCGTAGGTGACCTTGAATGGGATAGCCAGACCTGGAAAGGCATCGGGACGCTGGGAAAGGTTTCCACGGTTGAAGAGACACTGGAGTTGCGGGCAGCAGGCATGGCCATGCAGCTTTCCGGCGTCAAGGCCGAGAACCTGACTGAGGTTATTGCGGAACCTATCCAAGGCAGGAAAGCAAAAGTTTATCTCGCTTTCCTCGATGAAAACCATGATTTGGTTTCCGATCCTGTCATTATTTTTGACGGTCGCATGGATACTGTGGAGATCATTGATGGTGGGCCGACGGCCACTGTCACTTTGATGGTGGAAAACCGCCTGCGTGACTTGGAGCGGGCCAGGACACGCCGCTACACCGACGCCGACCAACAAGCCCGCTATGCCAATGACCGGGGGCTGGAATACGTCCCCTCTCTGCAAGAAATTGATATTCCCTGGGGAAGGCCAAAAGAGTAAGTTATATTTGACAGTATTAAAGGCTTAATTGAATTTTTAGGAGAGACTATGCGTCCAGATTACCCAAGATGGCTTATTGAGCAGAAATATTCAGAAGGCACACAAACCGCGCAGCTTCATCGCGTAAGAAAAGTAGAAGAGAACTACGGTAATCTCGATGAACATTTTGCAAACGGAACTTATCAGGAAGTAATAGATTCTCTTGAATATTCAACGAACGATGAAAGGGCAAATAAACCAAATCCTTCAAAGATAAAATTTGAAGGAAATATCAGAAATAATCTCCAGTCATACAAAAATGCAGTCGTCCGCTATAGAAAATTTCTTAATGACAATACTTTCCAAGGCGGCTCTTTAGACGCAATTGAGGCCCAGGAAAGCGGGGATATTCTCACTACCACGGAAGAATCAATACAAAGGTTTTCCTTGGAACGCGATATGCAGGCGGCGCTCAGGCGCAATATTGAATCTCTTGATCCTGCTTTAAAGATTATCGATGACGGTGCAGAACGCGCTGTAAGCTCTGGCCTTATTGATATTACTTGTGAGGATGGAAGCTCTATTGTTGTGGTCGAATTAAAAGCAGGCAAGGCGGATAGCCGTGCTATCGGGCAAATATTGGGATACATGGGTGATTTGCAGGAAGAAGAAGGTGGAAAGCCAGTGCGCGGAATATTGGTTGCGCATGATTTTGACCAACGCGCTAAATCTGCGGCTCGTGTCGTTCCTACTCTAAGCCTAAAGAAATACGCTATTGAATTTAAGTTTGTCGAAGAGGAATAACCGCATGGGTTATCAATACGTCATTGTGGAAAGCTACATACCTCAAAATACATCTGGCTTGCATGGTGCTATTCATATTCGTCCTGTTGCAGGCCAAGGTTTAGAAACCGACATGCATGTGGAGTGTTCAAAGGAACTCTCTCGAAATTTTCCAGTCGGTAGCAAATTTAAAATCAAGGCAAAGGTTACAGATAGGCAAGGAGGAAAACCTTTCCTTTACAGTTCTTATCGTTGGCCATACGAACAAATCTCCTAGCCTGATTTTGTAATTTTCTAAAAACAGAGGCTCCTTCGGGAGCCTTTTTCATTTCCTGGACATCAAAAATGTTGAAACGACACGTTCAATGGCCGGAGGCGTTTGCTTCCGAGATCGCGCATGCCTACCGGCTGCCCTTCGTTTGGGGATCAAATGATTGCTGCCTGTTCGCCTGCAATTGCATCCTCGCCATAACAGGCGTGGATGTTGCCGCACCGTTCCGGGGATACCGGACACGGCAGGAGGCAATGGTTGTCCTGGAAAAATTAGGCGGCGTCGGCGGTGTTGCTGAAACGGTCGCCCGTAATCATGACATCCGCATGATCCCGGCCCTGTTGGCCCGCAGGGGCGACGTATGCCTGCTGAATGCTGGTCGTGGTGACACGCTGGGCGTCTGCATCGGGGACTGGATCGTTGCGCCCGGCCCTAAAACATTGACGGCTTTCCCGCTTCTTCAGGGCATCCGCGCATGGGAGATCGGATGAAATGCCGCAGGCAATTCCGGTTGTCGGTGCCGTTGCTGGCGCATTGGTCAGCAAGGGGGTGGCTGCCGCCATAGGCGGTGGCGTCATCGGCACTATTGTTGGCTCGATTGCAGGCGGCATTGTGTCGGTTGGGGTTTCCTACCTGGGACAAAAGGCTTTTGCGCCGGACAAGCCACGCATCCAGAATCCAAGCCTGCTTTCCGCCGATGTCAAAGGCGGCGGCAGGACGCAGATGGTGCGCCAACCTATCACAAGCCATCGTATTGTGTACGGGCGTACACGGGTTAGCGGGCCGATTGTCTTTATCCATAGCCGTCCTGTCAGCGGTTCCAGCGATAAGCTGGACATGCTGCATGTCGTGATTGTCCTGGCGGCGCATGAAGTGGAAGCCGTTGGCGATATTTATTTCAATGACGGTATTGTGGCGCTCGACGGAAGCGGCAACGCAACCGCCGACCCTTACAAACAGGGTTCAACTGTCTATGCCAGTGTTTACAAGCATCTTGGGCTTTCGAACCAAGCTGCTGACCAGGTTCTGATTGACAATAGCGACGGCAAATGGACAAGCGGTCACCGCCTGCGTGGTCTTACTTATATCCACGCCATGTTGCGTTTTGATGAAAAGGCTTATGCCAGCGGCCTGCCGAATATATCGGCGGTTGTTGATGGACGGAAAGTTTATGATCCGCGCACGGAAGAAACGGAATGGTCTGACAACGCGGCGCTCTGCATCCTTGATTACGTCATGGCCGGTTTTGGTCTGGGGGCAACGCTTGATGAAATTGACCTTAATTCCTTTATTGCCGCCGCGAATATCTGTGACGAAATGGTAGACACGATAGATAGCACGGAGAAACGATATACCTGCAACGGCGTCATCGATTTATCCGCAAAACCGCGTGACATCCTGGAGGATATGCTTTCAAGTTGCGCCGGGTTCCTGACTTATACAGGCGGGAAGTGGCGGCTGAAAGTCGGAGCCTATACCGCGCCGATGTTTACGCTGGAGCCGAAACATGCCCGCGACCCGGTTATGTTGAAGCCGCATCGTTCACGGCGCAACTTGGTCAATACTGTGCGCGGCGCGTTTGTGTCGCCTGATCATCACTGGCAACCCACGGATTACCCGGAGGTTAGTAACACCGCCTATGTCACACAGGACGGCGACGAGGAAATTGCCGCGACGCTGGACTTGCCGTTTACACAGTCATCGACGATGGCACAACGCATTGCCTTGATTGCGCTGGAACAAAACAGGCGGCAAAAGCAGGTTCTGTTTCCGTCAAATCTCGTCGGATTCCAGTTGGCGGCAGGCAATACCGTGGCGATAGACCTGCCGCGCATGGGATTGTCCGGCCTGCCTTGCACTATCACTACATGGGCCATGACGGAGGATTTGGGTGTTGATCTTGTGCTGGATGAGGATGGGGCGGACATATACGAATTTTCGCCGACCGACCTGAAAAGTTTGGACAGTGCGCCGGAAGTGGTCGCACCGAACAATGCTTCCGTTCCACCGGGCATGCCGCAAAACATACAGACAGAGGCTGGAGCCGATTATATCCACATTTCCTGGACGCCCGTGGCGGACAGTGACCTGCGCTATATCGAAGTCTGGGAACATACCGAGGATACCGAAGACCCGGAAAGCGACGCTTCCCGGATCATGGAAGTTTATGGAAGTGAACTGACCCGTACCGGCCTCGCCGGATCATCAACCCGTTACTACTGGCTGCGGTCAGTTGACCGCTATGGAAACAAATCTGCCTTTGCTGGCCCTGTGGATGACACCACAAGCGGCGAAGCATCCATTGTCCTTGTCCTGGAGTAAGAAATGACAACCACAAAGAAAATATCGGAGCTTCCCGACGCCGGGGAGTTGCAAGGCGACGAACAAATTCCCTTGGTACAGGAAGGTGCGACGCGCAAAACAACGATTGGTGACATCCGTGACGGCCTGTCTTCGGATGGACATACGCACGTCCTTGCTGATATTGCCGATGCCGGGACAGCGGCAGGGGCTGATATTGGGGATTTTGCCACCGCCGCCCAAGGTGCAAAGGCAGACAGTGCCGTCCAGCCGGAAGACCTGGGGACAGCCGCAGGCGCGGACACAGGAGATTTCGCGACGGCGGCGCAAGGGGCCAAGGCCGATAGCGCGGTACAGCCGGAAGACTTGGCCGATGTCGCGACTAGCGGGGATTATGCCGACCTGGACAACGCGCCGTATCCGGGATTGATCAATGCCATTATTAACGGTAGCTGCTTGGTTTCCCATCGGGGCGATAAATCACTGAGCAATTCCTGGCAGTACGGCGCGGTAGACTTACTGGCTGTCAAAGCCGAAGGGACAGTTTCAGCGGGCACGATTAAACAGGTAACCAGTGCTTTTACGCTAACGGCAACGGGCGCGGCCTGCTTTGTTGAGAATGCCACATTGACCGGCTCCGGTGCTATCCTGTTCCGGCGCAGGATCGAAGCGCGGGATGCTGCCTTATTTTATAACCAACCGGCACATTTTTCGGCCCGGACATATCATGATGCCGGATCGACAATGGACTACATCATCACGGTACGGAAAGCCGATGCCGCTGATAATTTTTCATCTACAACGGAAATCGAGACGGACACGGTACAGGTCGCCAATGATACGAATGCCAGCATCGAACTGGTTATCCCGGACATGGGTGATTGCCGCAATGGAATTGAGATTGAAGTAAAAATCGATTGTGGTGCGATAACCACTAAGGATTTCTTCCTCGCCGAACAACAATTTTCCATCGGCGACGTGAAGCGGCCTTTTGAATTGCGGCCCGTAGCGTTGGAAACGAAATTGGTTCACCGTTATCTATGCCCTGTCGCTGGAATAATTGCCGTTGCAAACTCCGGGAGCAATATGCAGGCCGTGTTCAACCATCCCGGCATGCGGGCAGCCCCAACCTATGAGGCGCTGGCGGCTATCGATATGACGGACGGATATACGGCGGATTTTTCGCAATCCTCGGCCAATATTGGAACTGTCCACGATAATACAGCGCACAGCGGGCGGGCGGACATTGCCTTGTTCTCTGGTCTTACATCTGGCCGTTTCTATATCCAGCGCGGCACAAGCGGCTTCATCCTTGCTAGCGCAGAACTTTGATCCATGCCCAAGAAAATTGACAACATCCTGATCCCCGGCCAGAACGTCAACAAGCTGGACTTGCGGAAATACCTAGGAAGCCGGGAGGTCGCCACGCCGCAAGACTATGGGGCGTATGGTGATGGGATCGTGGACGACACGGAGGCCATCAATACGGCCTTGGCAGAAAACCAGGCTGTATTTTTGCCGCCTGGAAATTACCGCACCACAGCGGCTGTGGTTGTTCCATACGGACGTATGTTGTTCGGCGCTGGGGATGTCTCGGTAATACAGGCGCGGGAATTCCCGTATGATCCCGTGGAGCTTCCGACTTACCCATCAGAATTCAATGCCATTGAGGTGGTGGAGGGTTACAGCACGATCCAGAACCTGCGCGTGGTTGGCGGCGGGTCGGGGATCATGCTTTATGGCCGGGACAGCCCCTGTGTCAAGAATGTAATCGAGAATGTCTCGATATGGGATTGCATCAACGGGCTGGTATTCGATGGCTGGGATGATACGGATAAACCCTGTTACTGGAATAATGCCAGCCGCATCCTGATCGCCCGTCCTCAATTGAATGGCGTCCTGTTTACGGTCACACCTTCGGATTGGGAAGACCCGGAAACATTCGGGGACAGTCCCAACGCCAACAAACTGCACGATGTACGGGTTTATTCCCTGTCTGCGCCGATGGCGGGCAGCGGCTTCTTTATCAGCGCCGGGCGCTATAATAATTCGTTCTTCGATTGCGAAGCCAATGTCCATACGTCCGCAGAGGCTTGTTTCCGCCTTGGCTTTGCAACGGACAACAATGTCATTGTCAATTTTTACGCGGAATGCCTTGGCCTTGCGCCTGGTATCCGGATTGATAATGGCTCCGAAAACACATCCATCGTAAACCTGTTTTCCGCCACGGGCGGCGCGGCTATTTGGGACCCGACGCTGGGCGGAAAATACCAGGCTTATAACGCCGGATTCCCGTTCAAGAATTTCCTGAAAGAAACCTGGGTAAAGGACATCCATATCGATGGCATGACACGGGGAACCACGTTTATTGATCCTCCCTCTGATCATGTCGGCGACATTTCAATTGACCTGGAGCATACATTTTACCTGCTGAGTTCCTTCAATAAATCCTATGACCTTATCCTTCCCAACGCTGGGGATGCGGTGGGGCGCTGGGTAACATTGAAGAAATCCGACTTGCGGGATAACCCGATCACGGTGAAAGAGGATGATGGCCCTGGCCCTGACAGGCGGGATGTCGTCCTTTTACAGCAGTACGACACCATAACGCTGGTGTCGAACGGTGCGAATTGGTGGATTGTCCAGGATAACCGTACACCAGCGTTAAGCACTTTCGTTGATAATGATGCTGTGCCAGGCGGAACGTATGAAGCCAGCATGTTGCATCGGGTTTATCTTGTATCTGCTTTTACGGGACAAATTATTTTCCAGCTTCCTGCACCTTCGGCGGCGGCAGGCCGGTTGGCGACGATCAAGAAAATCGATCCGTCATCAAACCATGTGAAAATCCAACTGGCGGGCGCGTCGGGCGGGCCGGATGCACAGATATGGAGCCTGACATCACACTTCGCGGCCATGACCATTTTTTCCGACGGGGGCCAGTGGGTTGTTTTATCAGCGTATTAGTCATCCCCATCCAGTTTGTAGCTGGCGGCTGCTTGCACAAGGCGCATAGCGTGTTTGCGCCCGGCGTTATCATTGATGTTTCTGTACACCGTAAGAAGTTTTATTTCATCCTCGGATAACAAAATGTCTTTCACCTTTGGTCGCGCACCATCGAGGCCCATGTAAAAGTCCAGGACAGAAACTTCGAGATAGCAGGCCATCTTATATAGCCGGGAAGCTGAAACCCGGTTGCTGCCGTTTTCGTATTTTTGGATTTGTTGGAACGTTATACCGATGGATTCAGCTAGTTCCTCTTGCGAAACCTTCCGCAAGGCGCGGAAAGTTTTCAACGCGGCGGCGATCACCACGTCAATATGATCTGGCGAGCGCTTCGATCTTCTTCTTTTAGTCGTCATTTTTGCTCCTCGGTCGGTGGTGGCCGGGAGTGAAAAAGCCGCACTGAGTCGGCACGATGCTCTTTAGGCCGAAGCCATTGGACATGCAGCATCGCCTCCCGGCCATAAGACCGAAGGCGATACTTGTTGCGGAAAGTATCCATCCGCTCAGTGCCGGGTTTTCATTCCCGTCCTGTTCTATTGAACAGGCGCGTACAGACTAGACCATTTCCTTAACGCACTCAATAAAAAGGGAGAATTTCCATGTCACTTACTGAATGGGGATTGCTTCTGGCAATCCTGGCGCACAGCGTTGCCGTCGTGGCGGCAGCCATAAAGCTGATTTCCTGGATCGTCAAGAAGCATGCCGTGACGGACGAACGTATCCGCCAGCTCCAGTACCAGATCGACAATGATGTCACGGGCCGCCGCGTGGTCGGGGAAATGCGCGGCGATCTCGCCGTCATCAAGGCCCAGGTTGTCGATATTAAAGCCGATCTCCAGACCCTTCACCATAAAGTGGACAAGCAATCATGAGAGACCCGTTTTCTATCCTCCGGAATTTCACGCCGGAAGAACTGCGTTGCCCCCGGACAGGCGGTTACGCTTTTCACCCGACATTCCCGGAAAAACTCCAGGCGTTGCGGAATATGTATGCAAAGCCAATTTATGTCACCAGTTGCTGCCGGTCGGAAGCTTATAACGCAACGCTGGGGAAATCGTCGGCGAACAGCCTGCATATCTACGACAAGCCGAAGCGCGGTGCGAAAGGCACATGCGCGATTGATATTCGTGTCGTGGATTCCATAGACCGGCATGAGCTTCTTAAGATCGCGTTGGCTATGGGGTTCTCAGCTTATTTCATCACGCCCGACGCGCGGTTCATCCATCTTGACCTGCGTATTGACCTGGGCGAACCGGCCCGTTTCTGGGCTTTGGGAGGATCGTAATGCTCCAGCCTGATCCGAATGATCCTATTAAAGTCCGGCGGACGCTGGCTTTTTGGATTTCTGTTTACGCTTTCCTGGTGTTGCCGAACCTGCTGGTTCTCTATCAGGTTTTTGCAAAGGCTGACATTGGTCTTTTGCAGGCCATCCTCACCTATATCGGCGTTCTGGCGACCGGGCCTATCGGTGCCTATCTCTACGCCGCACACAAGAATGGGAACAAGGAAAAATGACTTCTTTCATTTTACGGCACTGGAAAATCTTTGGTGTGGGGCTGGCTGTGCTGGTTCTGATTGGATGCTTGGCCTGGCAGGGGAACAAGATCACGTCCCTGAAACGGGAGCGCGACGATGCTCGCACCAGCCTTGCGTCATACCGGGAAACGCTGGAGGCGGTGCAGGCCGATACAGCGGCGAAAATTGCGGCGCTCGAAGGGGAAAAGCACCGGGAAGTTTCCCGTGCGCGGGACTTGGAACGCCTGCTTGGACAAATTGAAGGAGCGAGTGATGAAAAAGATGGCCCTGTTGCTCCCGTTTTGCGGGATGCTTTTGACAGCCTGTACGGCCCCGATGCCGCAGGTGAAGCTCATTAAGCCAGAGATACCGCCAAGCCTGTTGACGTGCGCCGACGCCCCAGCCCGTCCGGAGGGCGACATGACCCAGCGTGATGTTGCTGCCTGGACGGCCAAGCTGTGGTATGCGCACGGCGATTGCAAGTCAAAGCTATATGCCGTTTCAGAGGCGATCCAGAAATGAGGAAACCATGCTTTTATCCGTCGGCCATTTTGTAGCGAACGGGAAGTGCCACGCTGGCCCGGCCATGATCACCGGCCTGCTGGTCGATTTCAATTACACGACAAACTGGTGCAGCATCAAGGATGTCGCCATCCTGGATAACGACATCGACATTATTCCATCTATGGCGGCATCCAGCCCGAACGCCGTTATCATTACGGGGTTTGATGATCTTGCTCTCGGTCAGATGAACACGAATAGCGACTACAATGCCAACGTCAAGAACTGGCCCACAACGGCTTTTCCCGGCGAATTGTCGCCACATTGGAGCGACTCAGGAAGTTCAAGCCTAAAGGCATGGTTCAAGTTTTCGGCTCCGATCATCCTGACGGCTGTGAAGATTTACATGCAGAGTATTGCAACGTATGGCTTCCCGCCGAACATATTGTTTTTCGATCAGGACGGTATGCCGTTAATACCGGCGACATCCCCGGCAGGAATCAATGATTACATCCATGTGAACGGCAGCCACCGCGCTTACCAGTGGACGTTTGCACCCTGACAGCCTCCAACCAGGACATATAAATGCTCTTGAATGTCGGTTCTTTAGGGATGACACCCCGGCATGTGGTGAAGAATCCTGTGTTGGACAGTATTTTGCCGTCTGTCTGTTGTGAACTCGACGCGACCATGTTGGGCAGTTATCCGGGAACGGGGCAGGTATGGGCGAACTTGGCAAAAATTCCCGCCGACGGAATTGCCCAGGCGGGATACGATCATACGCTGGGGCTGGACGATAACGCGACATCCGATCCGTCCTTCATTGGGGTTGCCGGTGATCCCGGTGCATACTGGTCATTCACAAGTGGCCAGCGGTTTATTATCCGCAACGGCAATACGCCCTTGCTCCGGGACTTGCACAAAAGCACGATTCTGACTGATTTCTGGACGGCGGTGATCTGGTATAACCCGGCCAGTGTGACCGCCGGGCAAATGGTGTTCATCGGTAATGCTACATCCAATGCCCAGCACGGTTTCAATTTCCGGGTTGAGATCGGCAATACCCGTTACTCCTTCCGGCAGCATAATGGCAGCGCCCAGGCGACAACGTTCCTGACGGGCGGCATGAACAAACTGGATGCCTGGAATTATGTGATTTTCAGTTTCAGCCAGAGTGTCGGGCAAGCCCGGTTCTGGAGGAACAGCAAGGATCAGCAGGCTGTTACACTGGGAGCTTTCGGGGCAACGTCCTCCGCGCCGTCGGCGACAACGCAGATCTCTGGAGTTTCAAGCAGCTCTACTCTGGCTTCCGGCCAGCGTCTGGCGCACCTGTCATTCGGGAATGCCTTCCTGAGTGATGCCGAGGCGGAGGCCGCAATTGACTTGCTGCTGGCCCGGCATGTGGGGAAATTTTAAGAGGAAATCGCCTTATTTTTCAGCCGGGCTACTTGCCCTGGACTCGGAAACAGATTATCCTGTTGCTGACAACAAGAAAGCATTTCCCGCAATTATGACAGTCAGTTACACCCCAGGCCAGCTTAGAAGCGCTACCTCAATAGCGCCGGAAACGTACCGTCATTGGAAAAAGGTTCTAACCCCTTTGCGGCGGGATAAGGGTCATAGCCCTTGTTTTACGTCGGGAGATATTATCGCAGTGTCCATCGTCCAACGACTCTCCACAGATTTTGGAATCAGGATTGGGGCATTGGCACCCATTGCCGAGAGTCTATTTGATTTCTGTAATTCGACACCGTGGCCGACGTTGGAGCGCGGAAAGATCATGGTAGACCTGAAAAATGCCAAAATAGAATTCCGAGCAGAACTCTCGGATTATTTGCATGACGACATCATGATTATCGTTCCGTTGAGACCTATTGTCACAAAACTGCGTGAGCAACTTTTAACAGCGGCGGAAGCAGATCGACAAAGCTCACTTCCGTTTCCCTTGGTTAGTGTACCTTCGTCCGTAACCCCTGCTGTAATGGGAGGCCAGTCATGAATGCTGTTGAAACTATTGCCACGGCTGCCCAAGCTACAGGATACCGCGCAGAAGCGGTTGTTCGTGACTATGCTTTTGCCGACGTATTAGATCCATCGGCGACTACACGACAGGTTCCGCTTGTCGGTTTTACGCAGACACCACCTTCATATCGCTCTGCGGCATTCGCGGTTGTCCAGGGAAGTAGTGGCGATAATGTTGGGCTGGTGCGTGAACATCGCGCTTTAGGGGCACCGCTTTTATTCGTTATTGATGGTTCCCAGGTTACCGTTTGGCAGGTACGGAGTAATGATCCGCCGCGCGTCCTGGAACGGACAACGGTGTCGAAAGTATCGGCTCTCTTTCAGCAAAAGAAGGATGTTTGGAATCCTGATGCAATCCACCGCGCAAAATCTGTGGGAGCGGTAGAAAAAGGATACCAGCTAGATTTTGTTGACCTTGGATTGCTTCCGGCGATTGAAGGTGAAATCCATACAAAACTTGATCGCCTGTTAGTTGAAACGTTAGCGGCTGCTAAAAATGCACAAGGTGGAAACACCGTTGATGTTCGAACCCTATTTCGCGTCGTATTTCGTTTGCTTGCGGCGAAAGTTCTTCAGGATCGTAATCACCCTTATGCACAAGGATGGGATGCTAATAATCTCCAATCGGTTTTAAAGGGGATCGAATCTTATTATTCGCTTGATAAGGTATCTGTTGCTAATCGTCAAAAAATTATACCCGCATATGAAGCAGTTTGGGCTTGCTTACGGCAAGGAATCAATTTTTCCAATATTTCTGCAGATGACCTTGCCTTTGTGTATGAAAATACATTAGTAACGCCGGACGCAAGGAAGCTTTTTGGGACACATAGCACTCCCCGGCAGGTAGCAGAATACATTGTTCAACGCTTGGAATTGCACGAACATCGTGCAGAAGATTTAAAAATTTATGAGCCGTTCGCAGGTGCGGGCATCTTTCTTGTTTCTGCCCTCCGTCATTTACGAAATTTGTTACCGGTTGATTGGACAGATCAACAGCGGCATAATTTTTTAATTAAGCATCTAGCAGGGGATGAAATTGACCCCTTCGCATGTGAGGTTGCATGTCTTTCTCTCATTCTTGCCGACTATCCAAATCATAATGGCTGGCATATAGAGGAAAAAGATTTATTCAAAAACGGCGTATTAAAGAAGCGTATGCAAGAGCATAACGTTATTCTTTGCAATCCTCCCTTCGAATCATTTACCCCCAAAGAACGGAAAGAATATCCGATTTCTTCTCAAACACATTCAAAGGCTGTTGCCGTTCTTAATGCTGCTATCGATGCTCATCCGCTTGCATTGGGTTTTGTTCTTCCAAGACCATTTATTTTAGAAAAGCAATTTTCTGACCAACGCCGTCGGATTGAGAAATTATACGGCCATGTGGAATTGGTTGAGCTTCCTGATAGGATATTTGGCGCGGCGGATATTGAAGCGTCCGTTTTAATCGCAATAAATCCGCGCCCCCCTGCCTCAAAATTTATTACATTAAAATCAACAGAGGTTTCTGATCGCGACCGTATAAACTTCTTAAAAACGGGAGAGATCACCATTCAACGCGATATTACTCGTGACGTTGAAGAAGATATGACTGGAGATCTTTGGATTCCACCATTGATCTCTCTTTGGGAATATTTAGGTTCATACCCTCGATTAGGGGAAAAATTTCAACCTAGCCGAGGAATTGAATGGACATATAACCAAACTGAGGCGGCAAGTGATCGTCGCCAACAAGGTTTCCGCAAAGGGCTAGATACAGCAAAAAGACTTCGACAATTTGAGATTAATTCGACAGCCTGGCTAGATTTCAGGCCTGAAAAATTACGCTGTAATTATAACAAGAATTGGGAACAGCCTAAATTAATTATGAACGCCGCCCGCCTAAGCCGAGGGCCGTGGCGTGTAGCTGTTTCGGTGGACAAGGCAGGACTTTTATTCTCCCAACAGTTTTTTGGTTTATGGCCCAAAGCTCACATGACCAATGAAGATTTAATCGCATTTTCTGCAATCTTAAACGGACCAATAGCGAATGCATTTATGAAGGTACACTCTCCTTCCAAAATGTTCCGAGTTTCTGCGGTTGAAAAAATACCACTCCCTCCGACAATTCCTGACCAGATGTGTAATCTTGTATATGAATACATAACACTTCTTCAAGAAGACCCAATGCAAGATGAGGTAAGGTTGAATTCTCTCTTATTCAAGATTGATGCAATGGTGTTAGGGGCTTACGATCTGCCCCCTCGTCTTGAACGCGACCTACTTGAATATTTTCATGGCGCAGAACGTCCTGTGGCCCATCCCTGGACACATTGGGATATTGCTGACCCTGTTCCAGGACTTCGGCTTGCTGAGCGCGTATCGGGCCGCATGAGGCCAAAACAAAATTGGATCACGGAAGTCTTTCGCCCTCTGCCAGAGGATGAAGCGGCGCTCCTGCGTGAATATGGAGCATAGCGTCAGTGAATCCTTATCTTCTGGACACGAGCATTCTGTCGATATATTTGAACCCTGCTGATTCACGTCATGCGGAGAAAGCGGCGGCTCTGAATGCTCTGCCTGCAGAGACGCCGCGTTATATTTCAGCGGTGGGGTTGGCCGAACTGACATTCGGAATCAAGCTGGCCGAGACATTGGGCAAGAATAACATGAGCGCCCTGAAAGAGATGATTCGTCAAGCCCGAAATCATGCCATTCTTGATGTGACAATTCATACGGCGGAAACCTATGCCGATATAAAAGCCAAAATGGCTACCAAATATCTCGGCAGTGCTTTACGCAAAAATCGCCCGAAATACATTGAAGACTGGGTTGATAAAGCGACCGGGAAAGCATTGGGCATCGATGAGAATGATCTTTGGATGTGCGCTCAGGCAAAAGAACGGGATTTGGTTTTTGTAACAGCGGATGGCAAAATGCAACGCATCCCGGATGCTGATCCCGACGTGAAGCTGCTGATTATTTAATCAAAATAAGAAGAGATCACTTTTTAAGCGGCTTTTGTTTGAGGAGTCGGCCAGATATTCTTGGCAAAATCGAATAATTGTTTTCCCCGGCTTTCGATTTCCTGCTCATCCCATTTTGAAGGAGATTTTGTACGGAATTCAGAGTTTAGCCGTAGGTCGCTGAATTTGGAAATTTCTAATACTTTGTCTGGGAAAGGCCCGTTGCTTATGCTGGTATTTAAGGGAGCTGTCAATACCGTCAGATTGCCGACAGTATGGATCAGACGTTTGCGCCTATCTTCTTCGTTATCGCCTTCTTTTAAAGGGAAGTTTTGTGGATATGGATAAATATCAAGATCATAAGTTTGGGGCAATAAATGCTCAACGGTCAGGTCGCAGTTTGGCCAACCGAACGACTCACTCTTTCGGGTTTTCATTTCCTGATCTAAAGCCAGGAGTAACATGACGCTGCGATCCGGTCGGCTCTTCACATAGACCGGGGTTTCCAGCCAACCCTTAAGAAACTCGCTGTCTGACGGCCATAGTAGAGTTTTTTCTGTGGAGCGCGTCAATTCTGTCCGAATTTCCGATGACAAATCTTTTCCGTCCTTGACGGCCTGTTTCGCTAGGCGCAGCAAGGCGACGAAGAAGCGATTATAATTTTTTGGCGTCAAGCCGCAAACAAAGCGCCGTACTAACCAGGACTCAAGGTCTGTGATGATTTGTTCAAAGGCGGGCCGTGTCATCGTCTCAGACGGAAGGCCCATAATATACAGAAGAAACGGATAAACGGTATTGGTATCCAGAGCTTTCAAGCGCCGAGCAAAAACATCCAACCTGTCTGTTCCTTCGGGCAGAATCAAACGTGCAAAATGATCCCGGTAACTGTCCATGTCTTTTAAAAAATCTTCCACTGTTCCTGTTTGAACGGAATACCAATCACGGAATTCACGGTACAGGCGTCCAATGTTTAGATCGCTCTCTGTTTTCATGGTCAGATAGTGGAAAATAAAAAGGTCTATGCGTGGGCGCGTCAACCGGCCTTGACGCTCATCTATATGCCAAAACCTATTTTCTCCAGTATCTGGGATGTCATTGATCCGTTTGTCATCAAACTCGCGCCAGTATTTATTATAAAGGCGATCCGTATCAGCCCCCTTGTTGGCAGCTTCCAGGAAGATAAAGTTACGAATTAAATCCGATGGCAAAAGAGGTTGGCCACGGGCATTTAGCGTTTCAAAAATAACCTGGGGGTCATCGTTTTTTTCAAGTTCTATAACAACAAACTGCAAGGCTGTTTTTAAGGCGTGTATGATAGCATACAGCCTATCTTGGGGCTTTTGGCCCAATTTCTCGTTATCAATAAATTCTTTGATGACACTATAAAAATATCTGTACGACTCGCCCATGCGAGGCAAAATAAGCCCGCTTAAAATATCATCCTCATCTTCAAGGGCTTTGACTACTCTTTCCAGGCTTCCCGCCGTCATAATTTTTCTGTAAGTTTCTCTGTCAGTATTGGTTGGCCAGACTTTGAATAGTTCTTCCGATTCCTTGTCATGGACAGGGTTTTCAGTCAGGCGGACTAAATCACTATGCAGGTTTTCATCAATCAGGGCTGCATAATCCCTTAATGCTGCTAGGAAGATTTGTAATGTTGTGAGGCGCTGTTGTCCGTCAATTACTTCCGACCTGTGCAGACCGCGCCCGACGACCATTGGATTGCTTAAAACGATAGCGCCCAGGAAGTGAGTTTTTTCTATAGGCTGTTGTTTTTCTAATCGCTCCAGACAGTCTAGCGCCCGGTTTTCAATATCTTCCCATAAGGGCATCCACTGTTCTTCCCGATTCCATACATAGGAGCGTTGATACAGGGGAACTGTATAACGGCGAGGCAATGAGAAAAGCTCGTAAGCAGTTTTGGGAAATGGTTGCATCTTTCATTTACTCCATATCTGACACCCAAAATCTCGTAGATTTTGGGTGTAGGGGCTATCAAACGTGTAAACCCTGGAAGGGGTACATATAAAATCCTCTACACACAGCAACTGCTTCGCTAGGGATTCTGTTTTGCCGCCTGGGGCCGCATACGGGATCAGGACGGTTTCCGCCAGACCGGCCACAAAACGGTTGCGCTGTTCCGCTGTCCTGGTATTGGCGCGGCGCGTCGCTGTCGGAAAATCCGCCGCTATGCAAAGCGTCCCAGCATCAATTCCTTCCTTCCATGTTGCAGGCAGGCGCATATTATTAAGGGCGCGAGGCGGGCATATAATAGCGGGATTCTTTCCGCGTAGCAGAATACGCAATACGTCCTGTTCAACCGGTGTATGAAAACCGCTGACGATAACCGTATTCGTGCCTGTCACATTGTTGGCCCAATCCTGACATTTTAGGATGATGTCGCCGGGGCATTTGTTTGAACAAAACAGAGCAATCCTGTTTTGTGTATGTAACAGGGTATCATTCCCCAAAGTATCAAAGTCAGGCTGCTGATTATTTATACTCTGCGGCTTCATTCTTACTCATCTTCCCCGTCATCAGCACCTAGGCGATATTTGATGTCATAGTTTATAATGAAGTCTAATTCTTCGTCTGTGAACCCGTAGTGTTTCGCCAGAATACGATCTATTTCCTCGATAATCGGTTTTGATTTTTGGATTTTAAACGATTGCGTTTCTGTTTTTCCTGTCTTTTTTTGTTGCCTGACAAGCATCTGGCTATTTCTATCCAAATCTTTCACATAGGCCTTCCCTTTTTCAATAAGGGCTTTGTCCTCTAACGCAGATTTTGGCAATGGAAACCCTTGAATATCAGAAGGATTTAAGTCTCTTAGATTGGACGTAATTGTGTACCAATACCAAAAAACATCACTGCTTAATGCAGCAATTAAAGGGTAAATCATCCCCTTATCTGAAACGCTTAGCGTCGTTTCCCTAGAGGAGCTGCCAGGCTTCTCGTTCAAGAAAAACTTGGGTGCAAAATCTGTAAAAACCTTCCAATACAAGCCACCTGTCGTTCTGTAATAAATCTTGTGATCAGTTTTAGATAAAAAATGCGCGATAGAAGTAGGAGACGCTTTTATTTTATCTAAGATAGAATTCTCAATCTCATCTGCAATTTTGGGAACCCAAAAACTCTTCCTTTCACGTTCAACCGACGCATAACGCAAGTTGTGCATCAAAACGGCTCTGCTATCAGAATTCCATTTCTGATAGTTGGTAGCCATAGTTTCTCGATTTTTAGCAGAAGTCGCTACGAAGATCGTTAAAGCACGATTAACGGTATCAAATAATTTTCCTGGTCTCCACGCATAATTTGCATACCACGCTGACCTTTCCTTCTCTATTAAATCTTGTGCTATTTTCATCCTCTGTGTTGAAACTAAAGCAAGAGGAACAATCATGCTGAAAGAGCCTAATTTATTTAATATTTTAGAACTTACCTCGATAAACATTACATGGATTGCTTTTGTATCGTATGTTTCCAATCCATGTATTTGGTAATCGACCTCTCTTGTTTCTAAGTAAGGCGGATTTCCTACTATCACGTCAAACCCACCGTCGTTCATGATCCCATAAAACTCAATCCACCAGTGGAACGGTTTATGATCGTGCTTCCACTTTTGATATGTTGCAGATTTCTCCAGATCGGTATTTTTATCCAGATCAATCCCGTAATCCTTGGCCAGGAAACGGTTTAGTTCTTCTTCCAACGCTTTCAGGCGGGCCTTTAGCGCATCCTTGTCTTCGGGTGTAACCTCGCCTCCCAGTTCTGTTTGCTGGCGGCGGAATGCCGTGAATGCGGCATCCAGGTCTTCTGCGCGGTCACGGATTTTATCCAGGGAATTGTCAAAATCGAAGCCGTTTCGCTCAATTGCCTTTCTTACATCACCGGCAGAAGTATATCCAATCAGTGAATTTCCGGCCTTGATGTTAAAATCAATATCCGGCAGGGGTTCAATTTTTTCCGGGCTTTCCAGTTGCGCAGCAAGTTTGAGGAACAGGCGCAGCTTACAGATTTCTGTCGCTTCCTCCATAATATCCACGCCGAACAGGTTCTGGATGATGATGGATTTATAGACGAAATATTTTTCATTCGGATGACTGGCGATACGTTCCAGCGTCTCTCGAAAATCTTTCAGCTTTGCGCTTTTACCGTCGCCGGAGGAATCAAGGTCACTGACAAAACTTTGCATTCTGTCGAGGCAGGAGTCGTATAAATCCTCCAGAATGTTCAATGCCGCAAACAAAAACGCACCCGAACCGCAAGCTGGATCAAGAACGGTAATTTCTTCCAGTGCCTTCCAAAATGCCCGAACCAGTTCCGGCCCTTCCGCGCCATCAATCACGTCGCGGGCAAACTGGCGCATATCAAGGTTATAAGTGATAAAATCTTCAATGGATTGAATCTCTCCGCCTGTGATTTTGGCCTTTATTTCCTCATATCGCTGTCGGCGGGCGATAACTTCCCTCCAGATTTCTGTCGGCAGGGCATATTCCATCGGGGCGGATTTGTTCCAGTCGGTTCGTTTGGACACATCATCAACACCGGCGGCAATATTGGCGGGCAGATCATGGCCGATTCCATGCCGGACGGCAGGATAGATATATTTGTCAGGATTGGATTTCAGAAGTTTCCAAAGGTAGCTGCCTTTGTCAAAAGCAATTTCACATTTCTTGCTGGCGGCACTAAACAGCCAGGGAATAATTGTATTTTTGCTTATATATTCCGTTATATCTTCCTTGGTGTAGTAGGCACCCATTTGTTTTTGGTTGATGTATTTTTCAAAAATATATCCCAAAACATCCGGGTTTATTTCATTGTCACGTTTCAGGGGACGTTCATCCAGGTGCCATTGATAAAGATCAAAAAAGGCAAATAAATCTTCAAACGCTTTATCGGGAATCTCTATTTTATCGCCGTAACGTTCTTCAACCTGGTGCTTGAGAAACAAACCGCCGTTCAGATAAGGAATTTTTCCCAGCAATTCGCGAGCTTCCTTGGAACGGTTTTTCTCTTTTTTTGCAAACCCTTCAAAAAATAGCGGGCAAAGAAAGGTCTTGTAATAGCTGCCCTTGTTCTTTGCCTTAACTTTCTCCAGGCCCGTGCGGAGATAATGATCATCATTATCCAGGAAATGCTTTTTTTGCAGAAAATATATGAACATAAGCCGGTTGAGCATGACGGATGCGTACCAGCGTTTGAATTCCTCGTCCGGGATACCATTTATGAAAGACAGGAATTTTTCATGTTTCTTTTTAAAGTCATCATAGAATTTCTTGGTAACTTTCTCTACATCAAAGGTGGCCCGCACCCTGTTCGTGACATCCGGGTTTGTTAGGCCTTCCTCTTCGTCAAGGCTGAAATAAAGGCCACGGAGTTTTTGGATCAAGGCCTGTCCAGACTGACCTTGGGTGAAAGAAGCTGTGCGGAGTGCCAGTGGTTTTCCGGGTTCGCGCCTCACCCATTGCCATTCCTGTCGGGCGTTATCATTCGTTACAAAGACAATCAAATGCTCGCGGACATATTTTGTTAGTTGGGTATCTATTTTTCTACGCAGATTGCTGTCCGGCAATTTTCCATCTATTTGATGCCCGCAGGTAAAAACGACCATCCCGCGTTTTTCGGCGACTGCTTTAAGGGGTATCACCTCCCCATCGACCATGATCTGCTGATCAACCGGAGGATTATCCCAGCCTAGTTCTTCGACAAAAAGCTTCTTGAAGTTTGCCGTTTTCAGGTAATTGCGTACATTGTCCGGATCGAATGTCATTATTCCCTGTCCTTAATTATTGATCCCACAAGCCCATTGAACAGATGATTTTAGGTTCATGGGGGTGGCTTTCCTCATGGACGATGCAAAGCCTGTCGTCCTCTCTTAGCTGGATAGCGACTTCCGCTAATTGTTGATCTGAAATGCCGCTTTTTAACTGGCGGTTCAATGTGTCAATGGCTGTTTGGCGTAAAGGGTAACGATATATTTCATCAACCGTCCGCTTTAGCGTCTCGGTATCAAACAAAGTATTTTCAATCGTTCTGAGATAGTCTTTTAGTCGCTCATAGGTGCGGAAACGAGCGCCGGATGGACGCCCCAATGATCCGCCCGTTGTTTTTTCTTCCTTGGCGATATGTTCCGCGCCTTTCTGAACGATTTCATGATGTTTTTCATGGCGGGGCAGGCCGGGAGTATTAGGTTCACAGGCAGCCGCTTTCAGAATCTCGAATTGGCTTTCCGTGACGCCGTTGCCGTTATGATCAATCCAGGCAAGCGTATCATGCTCACTGGCAGTACGAACATATATAAGCGCTCCTTCAGGCCGTTCTGCCGTGGGCTTATATCCCTTGGTTGAATAAACGACGCTGGGCAGGTTTTCTATAGTGTTTTTAAGCGAAGGGTCGGCCTCAATAGCGTTCTTCCATATCTGATAGGCATATGACGACAAATCAACTTCTTTGTCGTCTTCACCGTCCAGGACTCCATTTTTTTCATTATACAGATCAAGGACAGTCTGCCGATCTTCATCCTCAAAAAAGGCTTCGTCCGTACCCACAACCTCGGCATTTTCTTTCAGCCGTTGCCGTACTCGGCCACGCAGATTGATAATTTGATCAATTCCTTCGGCGGGTAGGAATGAATAACAATAAATTGTATCGGATTTCTGGCCGATACGGTCAACACGGCCTGCCCGCTGGATCAGGCGGATAATAGCCCAAGGCAGGTCGTAATTCACTACAATGGCGGAATCTTGCAAGTTCTGGCCTTCGCTGAGAACATCCGTAGCTATTAAAACCCGCAATTCCTGGTCTTTTGATATTTTGTCCGTTTTCTCATTGCTGACAGGACTGAATCTCCAGGCAAGGCTTGTGGGATTTTCGTTGTCCCCAGTTACACCGGAGACCTTTTCCAGCCCACGTTTTTGCAGTTCCCTTTCCAGGTAATGAACCGTGTCGGCAAACTGGCTGAATATTAGAACTTTATCATTTGGGTGTTTGCTGGTCAGCAGATCGAATAGCGCATTCAGTTTTGCATCTTTTCCGGCGTCCCAATTGCCAAAAGAATTTAGAAGATCAATCAGGGCTTTTGCGTCTGCTTCCAAATCGTCCGCTAATTGCTTAATAAAAAGGTCAGACCTTAGCCAGCGGAAACGGCGCTTACCTTTTGTTTGAAAGGCACGATAAACATGCGCGGCCCTGTCCTTATATTGAGCTATTGTTTTAAGGGCATGACCAGTTTCGATTTTTTCAGTGCCGTTTTCATCCCCGTTCTCATCGTCGCTTTGCAAGACAGAATCAAAATCCTCGTCAAAAGACTGCGTATCCATCAATCCGGCATCTGTTGTGCCGATCGGGATTTCAAATCCCTGTTCAATAGCGTGAAGAAAGACATAGTTTCGCAGAACATGGCGTTCTAAAGAAAGCAGGAATGCTTCGCCGCTACTCTCCAACCGTTTCATAAGTCCTGTGCGACAAAAACCCATTAACCGCTTCCCGGCGCGGGATAGATCATCCAAAATTTGGGTTTCTTTTTGCGTTGGCGGGGCGTGTGGACTGGGGGCGGTATAATTTCCCATGCCATAGCGGGGGAGATACAAGTGTTCTATGGTATCAATCACATGATCAGCGTAGAGCTTGGCATATTGGTCATTTTTATCGCCCTTTTTCATCTGGAATTTAACTGTTCGTGGTACACGGACAGGAAAATAAGATTTTTCTCCGTTATCAAAGAGCAAATATTTCTTACCTGAATCCGGGTCAGTTTCAGCGTAGTTGTCTTTAATGAAGCTGCGGGTTCTGCGAACAAGATAAAGGCGCATCAATTCACGCCAGTCATCTGCAAAGCCGGATTTCTCAAATGCGGCTATGGAGCGAACTGCTGCCTGATGCCGCCGGATAAATTCTGTTTCTCCAATTTCTTTGAGCAGACGTTCTGGGCGAATTTTTAAATCTTCATCCTCTGCTAAAAACAGCCGCAATTGATTCGAAAGATCGTGATAGGTCTTATTGTATGGCGTCGCGGACAGAAGGATGCACCGGCTATCATTTTTTGCAATATATTCTTGTATGGCTTTATAACGTTTACCCTCACGATTACGCAGGTTATGGCTTTCATCGATAATAACCAGCCTATAGCGCTTCAATTCAGGAAGTTCATTTTGAGCGGATGTGACAGATATAACCTTGGCCCGCATCCGGTATTTATCTTTGTAATCCTCCCACATGGATACAAGGTTTTTTGGGCATATAACCAGCGTTTCCAGTCCGTAGTCATCTTCAAAAACTCTAGCGAGAGCAACGGCCATCAAGGTCTTTCCAAGACCTACAACGTCGCCAATCATGACGCCCTTTCGTGCATTCAAATGTCTTGCAGCAATCTTAACAGCGGCATTCTGGAAGCTTAGGAGACGGTTTCCAAAATCCCTGGGAATCTGAAATTCTGTCAGGCCAGCGCGGGCCTCTTGCGAAAGATGGTAAGCAATCTTGACGTATATATGATAGGGCGGGATAATTTCTTCCCGTGCCCAACTTTCATCTATGATTTCGGCCAGTTCTTCCGATATGTCGATGCACCATTTATCATTCCAGCGATCTTCAAACCATTTTGCCAGTTTGTCGCAGGCATCTTCATCCATAACATCGACGTTCAATTCCCCTTGGTTAGAAAGGCCTGCAAAAGTAAGGTTGCTGCTGCCAAGGTAACCAATTTTCGGATTTATGGGGTCTGGACGGAATAGAAGATATAGTTTTGCGTGGAGCGTATGCCGGAGAAAAAGTTTAACAACAACTTTCTTCTCTTTGATTTGCCGGGAAAGGCGGCGCAAACCTTGTTCATCGACGTTATTTGGTGCGCCTAATGTCAATTGCTGGCGAAATTCCTTCGCAAGCGCCTTTTTTAACCGCAATGCCGTTTGGTTATCTAAGGCTTGATGTCCGTCGGATACACTTAATAAATCTCGTAACTCATCCTCTGGCAACTTCTGCATGCCGACAAGAAGACGGCAACACTGACCTTCCCCGCCCGCCCATTTCTCAACATGCTGATCAATTTGCTTCCAGCCGCGCAAGTTAAAATATCCAACACAGAAGTCAGCCCGGTCAGCGACAGCTAAAGTCTCAGACAGTGCTGGTAAGAGAGATTTTTCTATGTTGTCAAAAATCCGGGGCATTGATTATTTTTGCCTTTCAATCCATTTATCAATTTCGCCTTTTCGGAATCTCCAGGCACCGCCGACTTTAAAGCCGGGGATTTTTTTATCCGCCGCCAAACGATAGGCTGTTTTTTCCGTCAGTTTCAGGTAATCAGCGACTTCCCTGATGGTCATAATATCTGTAGCCACGCGAATCTCCGTTGGGAATCCGTGAGTTATCTTTGGGAAAATACGGTAAAATTCGGGAAGCGGCAACCGTCAATGTGACGACGGGTATAAATTATCTGTCTTTATGCTGCCGCGCTTCTGCCGCCCAAAGACTTCATTTCGGAAATGCGCTGGAACTGCGTCAGGATTTCCGGATGGTTTTGCGCCAGGTAGCGGACGACCTTGGCGTTTTCGAGCAATGTTGTCAGGTATCCCTTGGCCAGCGTCAGGTTCATGACATCCTGGGAATAGGTATCTTCGATCAGCCTGAATTCCCGCTCCAGGGAAGCCATTTCGGTTTCCATGCGGGCCATCTGTTCATCATCAAGCCCTTTGATCTTTTTTGGTTTGTTCGGGTTGGCCAGCTTGTCTTTCGGCGTCGCCGCCAACAGGGCGCGGGCGTAGGATAGGGAATAGACATTTGCGTCGTTCATCAGCATAGCGGCTTCGATCTGGCGGAAAGGGATCATCCGTTTCAGGATAGGAAAAACGCCGCTGGCAACCATTTTGTCTTTCAGGAGTTCCGCTGCCTCATCGCAAATACCGTTCAGAAGTGTCCGTTTTTGGACAATCCGCGCCACATTCAGATTGAGTGCCTGCGCGATTTTTTCTTCCGACACCCCGCGTTCAACAGCTTTCACGATCATGCGGTGTTCCTGCACCGTGGAAAGGCGGTTGATATGCTTATTATAGGTGAAAGCCTCGCTATCCGTGGAAACAAGGCATGTGACTTCGGTTTCCCCAATCTCTTTCAGGGCTTCAATCCGCAGGTGACCATCCAGCAGGATATACATTTTCCCTTTTGAATCCGCCGACACGACGGGCGGTTCTATGATCCCAACTTCCCGGATAGAGGCAACGATCTGCTGGTATTTAGGGCTGGTTTTAACGGCAGGAGTCACGGCTTTCAGGGCCATGATCTGATCCAACCGTAAATCCACGGTCTCATCATCAAAGCTCCTTTTGATGCCGTCGTCCGGTATTGTCCGTTTGCGCGGTGGTTTAGCCATGTGCCCGGCCTTTCTCATCCAGCAGGGCAACAAGCTGTTTGGGCATAGTAGACAGCCCCTCCGCCCGCAATAATGTGTTGAAATGATCCTCGCGCAAAAGCTGACGCAAGGCCTCGGTGACAAATAACAGGCTGTTATTCACCTGTTCTGCCTTCCGTGTCAGGGAACGTTTGCGGTCAACATCCTTCTGGTAGACCTTAAGGACATCCTGGGCTGATAGCTGGTCACTGCGGCGGCCCTTGCCTTTGTCGGCACGATCAAGGCGGAGAGATTTGCCCTGGCTACGGCGCACTTCGATGAGGCGTTGCGCCACAAGAAGTTTTTTGCCGCGGAGCAAATTTTTCTCATAGGCTTCCTGCAAGGCGCGTTGATCCCCGCCCGGCGATTGCGCTATCACGACGGCAAGACTGATTGGTATTTGTCCGGCCTCCACAGCCGCCAGCAAGCGTTCTTCTCCGCGCTCCATGAGATTGAGGACGGCTGTAACGTATTCCATGCTCAGGCCCGTCTTGGCTGCAATCGTTTTCAGGTCGTGGCCTTGCTTCCGTAGGATTTCCAAACCCTGCAACAGGTCGAGCGCCCGGTGTTGCCGACGGGCAAGGTTCTCAACTAGGCTCATGATCAAGGCCTGTTCCTCATCAACATCAATGACCAGCGCCGGTATCTCTTTCTGGCCGCAAGCTAGGAATGCTTCCAGCCGCCCTTGTCCGCACACAAGGTCATAATCCTTTCCTTCCGCACCAGACTGGCAGAGCGTAACAGTGATCGGGCGTTTAAGTCCCACTTGCGCGATATTGTCGGTTATGTCCCCGAATATCTTCTTGTTCCGCACTCGCGGATTCAGGACATTGATTTTATCAATCGGGATCATCTTTATTTTTGAGGAACGTTTTCCCTTGCTCATGCAGCCTCCGGCAATGCTACGCGCTCGGCCAGGATAAAAAAGGCTTCCAGATCATCGAAACGATAAGCATCAAGCGCGATATGGTTGTTTTCCGCCAAGCGGATTTTTGGGTTCTCAATATCCAGTGACGGCAGGATGTAATAATCCAGCGGCTGCTTGTTCTCCGCATCCATGCGGATGGCAATGGTGATGTCAGGCTCCAGGCTGGAATCAAGGTGGATTTTCCACCTGTAACCACCGCCCTGCGTCTGGTAGCACCGGCAGATAACAACGGAAACTTTCAATTCTCCGTTTACGAACAGAAGGTCGGATTCGACTTCCCGCCATATATTTCCGCCCAAATCCTTGACGCGGCGGATCACATCCTCAACAATCTCCGGGAAGATACGGCGCAAATGCCTGTTGATCTCGATGTAACGCAAATCCCGCCCTGGATCATACCCGATCAATTTATAAGCCTCGGTCAGGCTGCCGAAACGGTGTGCATAGGCGCTACTGGCGGGCATATCTTCTGTTTCGTTGATCAGGATGCCGGAAAGCCAACCCTGGCGGTCACGCAGGGCGCGTAACTTCGCCAGCATCTCATCATCCGAAACCTTGCGGCTGCGTTCGCGGATCATGCCCTGTGCCGTATAGAAATAGCGGGGTTCGACCACCGCTTCAAACGCGCCGTCGTACCGCACCCACATATCTGGCTCGTTGACGACGCGCCGTTTTTTTAATTTGAAGGATGTGCGGTTGAAAACATTGTTCCCGATATATTTTTCATTCGTCAGGACTTCGTGAACCGTGCCGCGCGTCCAGGGACGGCCTAAGTCAGTAACGATTCCGCGCTGGTTAAGGCGGTTGGCAATCTCACTTTCCTGCAAGCTCTCTTCGACGAAGGCTTTATATATCCAGCGCACGGTTTCAACTTCTTCCGGCGGGCCGGGTACAAGGATCACGCGATCTGTTTGCAGGCTCTTATGTTCGCCAATTTTCAGGATAGCTTTTTCCTGCCCGTGTTCATCAACCAGTTTCCGCCGCAGGCCGTAACCGGCAAGACCGCCCTGGCGGAACCCCTTTTCGATCAGGCGGCATTGCCCGGCAAAAACCTTGCTGGAAAGTTCCCGGCTATATTCGCCCGCCATTGCCCGCTTGACGCCCTTGACGATGGTGGACACGGGGCTGCCGTCATTCTCGAATTGCTCTGCGACATACTGGACATCGATGCCCGCGCGTCGGCAGACATATTCGTAATAGGCGCTTTCATCCGCGTCCTGGAACCGGCCCCAGCGCGTAACATCAAGAACCAGGATCATTGAAAAGGCGGCGTCACCGGCCTCCACGTCCATGATCAGTTTTTGCAGGGCTTCCCGCCCGTCAATGTTCAGGCCGCTTCGCCCAGCATCGGCATAAATCTCTATGATTTCGATATTCCGGCGCTCCGCATATTCCCGGATAGCGACTTCCTGATTCTCAGTGGAATATTTCTGGTGATCCGTAGACATGCGGACATACATGGCTGCTTTCCGCGTTGCCTGTATTCCATCTTTTTCTTGTTTTCCTGTATTTCTACTGCCGCCGTACATTCCACTAAACCAAATTGCAAAAAACACTCCCATCCAAGCGGAAGCACCGCTTGACTATCTCTTTGGATTTTAACCAAGGAGTGAAAATATGTCTTTTTTTAAAAACGACCGACTTTTTCCATCGGAAAATGATGAAATTATTGGAGAGAAAATTCCTGAATCTATCGCCCAGGCATTGCGCCGGGAATACGGGGAATTTCACTCTGCCGTGAAGGTGATCGGGCGGATGACTGGTGCCCATCCCCGTGCTATCCGGAACTGGTATGAAGACCGGAACACCCCGAATTTCAAGCATCTTGTCCTGCTGGCCCAACACACGGATATTATCATTGAGGCGTTTCTCGCGCTGGCGGGCAGGCATGACATTTGGAAGATTTACCAGGCCCATTACTGGGGCAGGAACCTTCCTCTGCCGTCGCCGAAACCGGCTTATATCGGGGAAGTTTATGGTGACAAATCTGTCACTATAAACGTGGCCATCGATTTCAGGGCAGTAGGCAGCTTGAACCAGAGACAGCTATGGTTTATCGGGCAGTTACAGCAAAAACGCAGGCCGAAGGTGGAGGAAATCGCGCAGACTTGGAATGTCACCTTGCGAACTGCGAAGCGTGACGTGGCGACTTTGGTTGATATGGAGTTAATACATTTTGCAGGCGCTAAAAAAACAGGAAGTTATATTTTAATGGGTAGTTAGTTCGTGCCTTCAACTTGCTTTTTGTAAGATAGCAATCCACGCAGACTGGCTTTGAGACGCTCCTTCTCGTCAGGATCGGTGCAGGCGGCCAATTCCCTTTTCGTGTTTCTGATTTTCAGATGATGGGCGTTGCGTAGCTTTAGCCGTCCATCCTTTATGATTGCCCCAGTCAGAAGCCGGGCTTGGCCCACCTCGTATTTCTTCTCTTTGTGGTATTTCAGGCCGTATTTTTGTATCTCTTGTTTGATCTGCCAGATAATGCGCCCGTCAAGGCGCTCTGCGGAGATCCCCATATCATCCATGTAAACCGAGATTTTGTAACCCGCATCATCACAAATCCTTTTTATCTCCAGCCACATATCCTCGTGGGCATAATATGAGAGGTATGGGCTTAAGGGGCTGCCGGTCGGAAGATGGCCGTCGTATGTACATAGTGAGGTCAATTGCCACGTTACGTCCCGCGAACAGGTCATACGGTCATGAAAAAAATTAAAGATGCGGCCAAACGTAGTCGAAGGGAAGTATTTGGAAATATCCAATTTTACCATTTCCCCTTCGGTCAAATGTTCTCTGGCGTTAGAAATTGAAGATCGTCCTTTTACAGGGCAGAAAAGAAAATCTGGCGGTGTAATGCGGCTTAGCAGGCTAGCGATCCTGTCATGAAGAACGCGCATCTCTTTGACCGGTTCCTCTATAATGCGCGTTTTGTCGTTTTCCGTTCTGGGAAAGACATTGTAATAGTTTTTATATGAGGCCGACATTTTTTTGAGAGAATCCCAGTCCTGAAACAGGATTTCTGCAAGTCGCGTCTTTGTTTTTATGCCGGACAGTGCCGCCTGTTCATGCGCGTATTGTTTTTTTACCTTGGTCATCTTCCTCGTCTTCCAGATTGTCGATCCATTCCAGGATTTGCAGTATTTTCCCGGCGGATTTAACTCTCATTTTCTCTCCGGCCTTTTGATTTTTCATTTCCTCTGAGAAAAATAAAATGGAGGATGCGGGGATTCCAAAAAACTCGCTGTATTTCTGGATGATCTCCAAGGTCGGCTCTTTTTTTCCGTTTTCGATTTCCGAGACGTACGATGGTGACAAACCAGTTTTTAGAGAAAAATCATTCTGCTTTATATTGTGGAATCTCCGGATAATTTTAAGCGCTGTGCCAATCATGATAACCTTAGAAAAAAGTGGTGTCGGTTGCTACCTGTCCATCTGCCTAAAGATCGCGTCCAATATCTGGACGAAAATCTTGATAACCAGCTTCAGCACCAAAGGATTCCGCAGCAAAAATTTAAGCCACTTCCTCCAAGGTTTGCATGCTCCATCGCCTGACGGTCTTTGTAAGTGCTTGCCCAAGGCAATCACCTCCTTTCTGGTTTGAGTTGCACTTCGCCCTTTTCAAAGTGCTTTGGCCCACAAACCAGTCGGCGAGGCATGGAGACTCCCGACACCATCTTTTCGCGCACATGCAGACACTGACATTATCGTACAGAGATACGACGATGCAGATATTCCATCTGCTGGCCAACAATAAGCGCCTTTCAGCGCCCGCAGGTTCCGTAGAACCCATAGGATGGGCCGATCAACCTTTCAGCCGTCATGATCATCCTTGGGCGATTCCCAGGCGAGGTCAATCAGAAAAATTCGCTGACAGAGAATTTCTGTGGACAGTATTGCTAGTTGGCGGCGACAGGACTACCCGTTATGTTCCAGTAAAGCCCTTAATTGGTCATTGGCTGTGCCTTTGTCCTGCAAGGTCTGTAGGACTTTGAGAACCGAGGCAGCGACCAGATCGCTCATATCGGTTTCTTTCTTTTCAGGCTCTGGCTGGATACCTTTGACCAGCTCGTAGACCTTATTGGAGATCATGGAAACGGCGCTCTGTGTCGCATCATCCGAAAGCCGTGCATAGACCTTTGTGGCTTCCGTCGATTTATGGGCGAGTGCCTTGCCGATCATCAGGAGCGACATATTTTGCCTTGCGCCGACGCTTCCGAAAGAGCGCCTAATATCATGTATGGTGACATCCTCCAATCCCAGGCGCTTTCGGATGTAATCCCATGCGGGCGTCAGTTCCTGAAAATGTTGGCCTTCCTTGCATCCCGGTATGACGTAGGGATTATTGGCGTCAGTATAAGTGTAGCGGTGGGGGTTCTTTTGCCGGTCATCCAGGAAAGTCCTGATAGCATCCAGCGCGGGTTTAGCCAGCGGCATCCTGACATTCTCATCCGTCTTGGTGGTTCGTAAGGTGGCATAGCTTTCCTCGAAATCGACATCCTCGATTTTCAGGGCCAGAATTTCGGTCTTGCGGCAGCCGGTGTAGAGATACAGTTCCAGCGCCATGAGGATGCTGGGATTTATGTGGTACTCGGTAAGGGCAGGGTTTTTGATCTCTATCCTTTGTGTAGCGGCGCTCTCCATATCCGGCAAGGGACGGGTTTCGACTGGCTTCCCGGTTTCCTTCTTCCGCCAATATCCAGGATGGGGCATCGGTATATTGTGCCTCCGGCATATCTTTCCAAGCCCGACATCCGAGATTCCGTATTTCTTGCATAATTGCAGGCGCGGCGTTTCCCACACTTCATTATACAGTTCCAGCCGGGATGGTTCTGCAATGCCCGGACGGCTTTTGCATTTTTCCAGGAATTCGCCAAGGCGGGCATATTCCTTTTCGGTCAGGAACCGGTCGCGCCCTTTCTTGGAGTATTTGGTTTCCGGTTTTTTTGTCAGGGCGAAAAGATGCGGCTGGGTTGTCAGGCCTTTTTCGACGGCATAGGTTGTCATCATATGATGCAGTTGGGTGTAAGTGCTGCGGGCGGCACCCCGGCCACCGGTAACAACGCTTTTCCCTTGCTTGCGGGTCTTGCGGGTTTTTGCTGTCCGTCCCTCAATTATGGCGTCAATAGTCGCCCGGATGTCATCCTTGGTGATCTCAATGACCTTAAGATGTCCCAGGCAAGGCCGCAGGTGGTTGTTGATATTGGCCCTGATCCCGACTTCCGTGCGGGGGCGTTTTTGGGAGGCGTAATCGCGCAAATAGATGTCGGCGAATTCATTAAATGTCATATCGCCGCGCAGCTTGCAGCGGTCTGCAAAGGGATCGCCGCCGCCTTTGACCTGGTGCAGCCAGTCACGGGCTGTGCTGCGGGCGTCCTCCGTCGTAAATGCCGGGGAGTGTTCGCCGAGAGCCGGTCGCCGTTGACGGTGGCTTATGGTGCGGTAGAACAGGTAATAGACAATCTTGCCGCTGGGTGTGACCTCTACATGGAAGCCTTTCAGTTCCGTATCCCAGATTTTATAAGGCTTGTCTTTCGGCGTCAGGTTTTCGACAAAACCCTTCGTCAATTTTCGGCGTGTAAGAGTGCTCATGGCACGTTCCCCCTTTCATGGCTGTGGTAAAAAAGTGCTTCGTTCCCGAAGCACATCCGAAGCAAATTTCTGATATTTGGAGAGCAAAGCAGAGTAGCAGGGGGCAGTGGGAATCGTGCGTAAGCTACTGATATAACTCGATAATATTTTGATTTGACTTGGTTTTCAAGCGATTTTATAGTGTTTGAAACGGGCAGAGGAAAAAATCTATTTTTTCCAATAGGTTGGACGCAAAAAATGCGGTTTAAAAGGGCAAAAAAGTCGCCCTCCAAAACCGAAGGTCGAGAGTTCGAATCCCTCTGCCCCTGCCATTTTTTAGGTCTTGTCCCTCCTGTGGGACACATATGGGACACTTTTTACAAAGGGCATACGCGAATAGCGTATCGCCGTCTCGGTGAAAACCTCCGGGCCTCGTGTGCGCCTTTCTTGCCATGCTTCTTCGTGAAACAGAATCATGCCGTAGCCCTGAGCGGGTTTCTGGCAAGAATGGTGCCTGCTCCTCAGAAAAAACCTGTAAAAAGGTGCGCCGGACATCAAACTTTAACGAAAATTTACACTTGTTAATGGTATCTTGGTATCACGCATAAGAGTTTGAAGCTTCAGAAGGATTCTGATGGTTGCGGATGTAGGAAACATTCTTACAGCGGTCCAGCATGGGCGGCTGTTCGCGATTCAATCGACTGCGCGCGCCGTCGATATCGCTACATTGCGACTATCGTCCGGGTTGAAGGTCAGCTCCGCCATTGATAACCCGCAAAATTTTTTCACATCACGATCATTACAATTTCAGGCACAAGACATGATGCGCTTGCTCGATGGTATTGGCCAAAATCTGCAAGTCATCAAAACTGCCGATGCGGGTCTGCGGGCCGCTCAGAAAATTCTCGATCTTTCGGAAAGTTTTCTTCTCGATGTTGAACAAGGTATCATTAACGGCATACTGGATCTCGATGCCTCAGTCGTCACGCCCGGCACGATCAACACATCGGTGCAAGATATACTCAACGCCTATCCGGAAGCGGTCCACCTTGGCGGCGGGTTGATGGTTCACAGCTTCACCGCCACAGGGGGAACCACCTTCACCGCGCCGACAAGTGTTACCTCGGTTGATTACTTGATTGTTGGCGGTGGCGGCGGTGGCGGCAGCAGTGTTGCTTTTGCCAATGCGGGAAGCGGCGGCGGCGGCGCTGGCGGTGTTATCACAGGCACCATGACGGTTGTCCCGGCTACCACCTACAACATTACTGTGGGGACAGGAGGAGCCGCAGGCGCTTCTGGTAATTTCTCGGGCGCTGGCGGCAGCGCTTCCAGCTTCAATGGTCTTGTTGCTCTGGGCGGCGGCGGCGGCATTGGCGGCAATGGCAATGGTCTCCCCGGAGGATCAGGCGGTGGTGGCCGGGGCGGGGTCGGCGGCGCTGGCCTGCAGCCCGGTACAATACAAGGCGGTTCTGGCAATGCAGGTGGTGGCGGCACATCTGCTGCTGGTGATGGTGGTGGCGGTGGCGGCGGTGCGGGTGGTGCAGGTGGCGTTCTGACATCCCTTGCTGGGGGCAATGGCGGCGTGGGCATTTCATCATCCATCTCAGGTGCGGCCACATTTTATGGTGGTGGCGGTGGCGGCGGGGGTGCGCAAAATGATGTTCGCGGTACAGGCGGCAATGGTGGCGGTGGTACCGGAGCCAATGCCGGAAATGCCGCCACAGCCGGAGTCCCCAACACAGGCGGTGGCGGTGGCGGCGGAAATGATTCCCGCGTAGGTGCCGCAGGTGGTTCCGGTATTGTAATCATCAGTTATCAGGTTGATACCGCATCAGTCCCCGGATCGACCGTTTATACGGTCAGGGATCAGCTTGAAAATGAATACAACGCTATCCTCTCACAACTGGATATGGTGGTTGAAGACAGCAGCTACAGAGGCATCAATCTTCTTGATAATGACGAGATGACGACAATATTCAATGCCGACCGCACCAGCCGCCTTGTTACAAAAGGTATCAATGCCCAGTCAGCGGGTCTGTGGCTTAGCAGTGACGATTTTTCGTCACTGGAGGCCGTTACCCTCAAGCTTGAAGAAATTCGTGAAGCCCGCACCGTCATCCGTGACTACGCCTCTTCTTTGGCAAGCAATCTTAATATCATCAAAACCCGCGAAGACTTTTCCCAGTCATTCATCAATATCCATCAAGAAGGAAAAGACCGCCTGATATTGGCAGACCAGCAAGAAGAAAGCGCCAAACTGTTAGCCTTGCAAACCCGGCAGCAAATCCAGTTCAGCGTTCTGTCTGCCCGGTCCGGATCAATTGCCGATTTTCTGTTTTAAAAGATTCATTCAGGAATTGAGGCTCTCCGTTCAGCGTTCTGGAAGGACGGGGGCGTTTATGTCGGTTTCGATGTTGCGGCTCCATGTCAGGCGCAGGGCATTGGCGATAGCCAGGATATCGATGCCCTCTTGCAACAAGGCTCCCGTTACCGGCGTAATCATTCCGCCAGCGGCGAAGCCCATCGCAATGAAACTCAGGGCCATGCCGCCGATGACGCTTTGCAAAACGATGCGGCGCATGGCGGTGCTGATATGCAGCAATTCATCGACTTTGACCAAAGAGTTTTCGAGGATCACCGCACCGGCGGCCTCCGCCGTTACCGAACTATGCTGGCCAAAGGCAATACCCACGGTCGCTGAGGCCAGCGCCGGGGCGTCATTGATGCCGTCGCCCATAAAAAGGGTTGGTGCAAGGGCTGTCTCCGCGCGCACAATCGCTACTTTTTGTTCCGGGCTTTGTGAAGACAGCGTTTCTTGAATGCCAAGAAGCTCCGCAAGATAGGTCACTTCCGATTCCCGGTCACCGGATACCAGCATGATCTTGTTGAACTGATGTGCTGGTGCCAGATGGCTGATGAAGGATTTCCCATCGGTACGCGGTGCATCGCGGAAGCGAAACGTCGCGGCATAGACGTCATCAATCAGGATAATGCATTCCAGCCCTGCCGCTGTTGGCGGGAGGATGTCCACGATTCCCGGGTTACCCTGCAATAGTTTTTTACGATGGGTGACACGTATTTCTGCGCCGTCAACCGTGCCGGTCAGGCCCTGTCCGGGTTTTTCTGAAACGCTGGACGCATCGATCAGAGGGATGTTTTCTTTTTGAGCGCCTTGCAAGATGGCTCCTGCCAGCGGGTGCTTTGAATAGCGCTCAAGGCTGGCGGCAAGCTGCAAAATCCTGCTTGCGGCAAGGCCTTCCGCCGGAATAATCTCGGTCAGTTCCGGTTTGCCGTAGGTCAGCGTGCCGGTTTTGTCAAAAATGGCGGTACGGCAGGTCGGCAGACGCTCAAGCACAACCGGGTCTTTAATGATAATGCCCCGCTTGGCCGCCATGGAAATGGCGCTCATCAGCGTGATGGGGATGGCAATTAGCAGCGGGCACGGCGTTGCCACCACCAGCACAGCTAAAAAACGTGTGCTGTCGCCGGTGAGATACCAGACCGTCAGCGCGAAGAGCAAGGCCAGCGGTGCAAACAAGGCCCCGATCTGGTCGCCGAGACGGCGCATGGTCGGTCGTTTTTGCTCTGCTTCTTGCATGACTTCCATGATCTGGGCATAGCGGGAATCCCGCGCCAGTTTCTCGGCTTGAATGACCAGGACGGCCTCGCCGTTAACAGCACCGGATAAAACCGTAGCTCCCGGTGCTTTTGAGACCTGATAAGGCTCGCCGGTCAGATAGGATTCATCCATCGCCCCGTTCCCCTCGACCACAACCCCGTCAACGGGGGCCGTTTCATGCGGAAAGACCACGATCAAGTCGCCAATGGCAATATCGGCCAAAGCAATCTCTTCGACGGCCCCGTCACGCCTCCGGTGTGCTGTGGCAGGCATGCGGTCCGCCAGCGCCCTGAGGGCGGAGGAGGCCTTGCGCATGGCATAGGCCTCTAGCACCTGACCGCCAGTCAGCATCAGGATAATCAAGGTTGCGGCCAGATATTCGCCCAGCCATGCGCCCGTCACAAGGGCCAGCGCAGCGAGCAAATCAGCCCCGAAATCGCCGCGAAAAATTTTCAGCAGCATTTGAATCACCAGCGGGCCGCCACCGAGAATGATGATCGCCAGAAGCGGGATGTTTTGGGCGCTGACCGTATGGACAGGCGGCAGGTCCGCCCAGCGCAGCGCGAAATGCAAGGCGATTGCGATCAGGTTTGCGCTCAATAATATCCACTGCCAGCGTGCGGCAGAGGGCAGGGAGGTTTGCTTTACCGGTACATTTTTTTGCATGGCAGGACATTATATAGCACGGGATATCCTGAATCATATTTTTCATAAATTCATAGCCTCGAATACAGCAAAAGCCTTATTTTTTACTGGACCAGGCGGGCGATTCGCGCTAGACATGCCGTGTTCCCCTCAAAAATTCGGTTTGCATCCTCCGGCCCCGCCGCGATACGAACCTTTGGTGGAAACGCGCGAATCGAAATGAAACGGTCAACAAGGATCATCGTCATGCCGAACCCGGTCGAGTATTACAAGCAGGTCAAAACCGAAATGCAAAAGGTCACATGGCCTTCGCGCAAGGAAACGACCGTCAGCGCCGTGGCGGTGTTTGTGATGGTGCTGATTTCATCCATTTTCCTGTTCCTGTCCGATCAGGTCATCGCCTTCGTTGTGCGCATGATCCTTGGTTTTGGCGGCTAGTTTTAGATAGAGAAAGAGAAAAATCATGGCAAAACGCTGGTATGTGCTGCATGTCTATTCAGGCTTTGAAAACAAGGTGGCCGAAGCCATCATGGACAAGGCCAGACAACTGGGTCTCGATGAAAAGGTCGAGCAGGTTCTGGTGCCGATGGAAGAGGTGATGGAGGTGCGTCGCGGCCAGAAGGTCAACGCCGAACGCAAATTCTTCCCCGGTTACGTTCTGGCCAATCTGGATTTAAGCGACGAGGTCTGGCACATGGTCAAGGATACCCCGAAAGTGACGGGTTTCCTCGGTGCCGGGAATAAACCGTCCCCCATTTCCGCCAAGGAAGCCGAGCGTCTGCTGAAGCAGATTCAAGAAGGGGTCGACCGCCCGCGCCCATCCGTTTTGTTCGATATCGGCGAAGCGGTCAAGGTCTCCGACGGCCCGTTTGCTTCCTTCAACGGCACGGTTGAGGAAATCGACGAGGAAAAAGGCCGGTTGAAGGTTTCCGTGTCCATCTTTGGTCGTGCGACCCCGGTGGAGCTGGAGTTTTCGCAGGTGGAGAAGGTTTAACCAGCCGCACCCGGTTTGGAAAAACTTGGTTAATGAATTAGGCTTACAATAAGGTCGAGCAATGAGGTGTTGCCGACGCAGTCGAGGATGGACGGGTAAGGCATTGAAACGGGTGCTTTCCATGCCTGAAAGGCTATCTCAATCCCCGTCAATTACAAGAGAGTGGTCTCGCAATGCAGAATAGGGGTAATTATAAGGGTCCGCCTCTCCAGCTGATATCTGGGTAATAAAGCTTGCGATTAATTTCTGTTTGTCGATCTTGCTCCTGTTGCCAGTGTTGTCTGAAAAGCCCCTTTAGATCGGAAACTGCGTGAACCTCGCTTTTGACTTCATCTATAGCATCTAGCCAGATATGGGCACCAGCATCTAGCCAGATATGGGCACCTACGGTTTCTCGGCCTCTAAGTTTTTCTGCTATTTTATCAACCAGAGCTTGGTTATAGCCGGGCGGATTATCAGGTGAGAAATACTTGCGAAACACAGTTGCGCAATGTTGATAATTGGGCCGCCTGCAAAAGGCATCTTGCAAGAAATCTTGGCAGGCATACCTCAATTGAGCTTCTGAAAAAGCCGATTTTGATTCAGGCTCAGCAGAAGAAGAAAAGAGTTTGGCTAAAAATTCTGATACTAACCTCATAATATTACCTCGTATGAATTTTTTATACTGTACCAATTTAGAATATATATGATGATTGTGTCAAATCTCGTTAACTAACTGATTTGATTAATTCTTTCTTATTATTGGGTGTCAAATACTGAACTATTTTCTGTGCCAGATGCCGTGCGATTTCATCTTTTAAATTCTCGGTTTCGGCGGCAAAGCCGATGACGAGGGTGGGGCGTTGCGGGCCTCTGGACAGGGTGGCGAGGATTTATTTTGTATCCAGTATACTTAATTATGAGCCATGGGCAGCGCGCCTTGCATAAAATCCTTGCAATCCTGCGTATAAACCCCTATTTTCCCCCCGTCCCCGGATGGTCCGGGGGCGTGTGGCAGGCCGTTTCAGACCAGTCCGTCTGGAGCCCTTCTTGCGAAGGAAAAGCCGTCCCACAACCGTTTGCCAATCTTTAAACGGAGGACACCATGGCAAAGGAAATCACAGGTTATATCAACCTGATCATCCCGGCTGGTAAAGCCAACCCGTCTCCGCCGATCGGCCCCGCTCTGGGTCAGCACGGCGTCAATATCATGGAATTCTGTAAGGCGTTCAACGCCAAGACAGGCGACATGGAAGCCGGTACACCGACCCCTGTGGTCATTACCGTCTATAAGGACCGGACCTTCACCTTCATCACCAAGATGCCGCCCAATACCCACTTCCTCAAAAAGGCAGCGGGCATTACCTCGGCGTCGAAAAACCCCGGTCGCGATGCGGCTGTGGCGAAGGTGACGAAGAAGCAGATCCGCCAGATTGCGGAAGCAAAAATGAAGGACATGAACGCGGCGTCGGTCGAGCAGGCAATGCGCACGATCGAAGGCTCCGCACGGTCCATGGGCATCGAAGTGGTGGAGGGCTAGATCATGGCGAAACTGAGCAAAAAAACGAAGGCCGCGAATGCACTGGTTGACCGTAACAAGTTCTATACCGTCAATGAAGCGGTGGCGATCCTGAAAAAGGCTGCGGCGGCGCGCAAATTCGATGAATCGTTCGAAGTGGCGATGAACCTCGATCTTGATGTGCGTCAGGCGGACCAGCAGGTGCGCGGCATGACGGAATTGCCGCACGGCACAGGTAAAAAACTGCGCGTTGCGGTTTTCGCCAAGGATGCCAAGGCCGAGGAAGCGAAAAAAGCCGGAGCGGATATCGTCGGGGCAGAAGATCTGGCGGAAAAAGTGATGAAGGGCGAGATCGACTTCGACCGCTGCATCGCGACGCCGGATATGATGGCGCTGATGGGTCGTCTGGGTAAGGTTCTGGGTCCGAAGGGCCTGATGCCGAACCCGAAGCTCGGCACGGTGACGATGGATGTCGCCAAGGCCGTTGCGGCTGCCAAAGGCGGATCGATCGAATACCGCACCGAAAAAACCGGGATCGTTCAGGCCGGTGTCGGCAAGGCGTCGTTCGACGAGAAGAAGCTGGTGGAAAACATCCTCTCCTTCATCGATGTCGTCAAACGCGCCCGCCCGTCGGGTGCGAAGGGTACATATCTGAAGAAGATCACCCTGTCCACGACCATGGGCCCGGGGGTCAAGATTGACCTGTCGTCCCTGTCGGCGGAGGCGTCGAAAGCGGCCTGATCGTATCCAGAAGAATAATGGAAAACCCCTGCCGATATCCGGCAGGGGTTTTCGTTTACTGCGCCGGGCGTTTTGCGGTTAAAAAAACCATTGACTGCTGCGGTGCGGGTGCGTATAACCACCCCAGTTTCACCTGTCCAAGACTGTGGGTTTGGCCTTCGAAAGCCTTGTAAATCCTGCATAGATGGGAAATTCAGCCGCAGGCCTGAAAACGGGCCTCTCCTGTCTTTCGCATGGGTTTTGAACGGGATGAACCGATTAAGGGGCATCCCTTTTTCATTTTTTAGCTTTGGAGAAAACCATGGATCGCGCACAAAAGGCGAAAGAAATCCAGAATCTGAATGGTTTGCTGAAAAACAGCGAATTGATGATTCTGGTCCATAACAAGGGCATTACCCATGCTCAGGATATGGAATTGCGCAACAGGCTGCGGGCCGAAGGCGGCAGCTATAAGGTTGCAAAAAACACTCTGACGAAACTGGCCCTGAAAGGGACCAAGTTCGAAGGCCTGTCCGACAAGCTGGTCGGGCCGGTTGGTATTGCCACATCGAACGATCCGATTATCGCGGCGCGTGTGGTGCATGATTTTGCCAAGACCACAAACGAGAAAATGGTCATTATCGGCGGTGCCAACGACGCGGAAGTCCTGAGTCTTGAGAAAATCAAGTTTCTGGCGACCCTGCCGTCGATGGATGCGCTGCGCGGCAAGATCGTCGGCATCCTGCAGGCCCCGGGAGCGCAACTGGCGCGTCTGGCGAATGCCTATGCCACCAAGGACCAAACACAAGCTTAACAACGACTGCATTACACTTTTAAAGGAGA
Source organism: uncultured Micavibrio sp. (assembly GCA_964400125.1). Classification (GTDB taxonomy): domain Bacteria; phylum Pseudomonadota; class Alphaproteobacteria; order Micavibrionales; family Micavibrionaceae; genus Micavibrio. The sequence goes on from CAYNSR010000012.1 coordinate 70,826, forward strand.
AAATAAATGGCTGCTAATCTGGAAAAACTGGTTGAGGATTTGTCCGCGCTGACGGTGATGGAAGCCGCTGATCTGGCAAAATTACTCGAAGAAAAATGGGGCGTTTCGGCTGCTGCACCTGTTGCTGCCGCTGGTCCTGCCGCTGCTGCTGAGGAAGAAAAGGACAGCTTTAACGTTGTTCTGGTTTCCGGCGGTGACAACAAGATCAACGTCATCAAGGAAGTCCGCGCGATCACGGGTCTCGGCCTCAAAGAAGCCAAGGATCTGGTTGATGCCGGAAACAAGGAAGTCAAATCCGGCGTTTCCAAGGCTGAAGCCGAAGAAATCAAGAAAAAGCTGGAAGCTGCCGGTGGTAAGGTTGAGCTTAAATAAGCTTTGCTTGTTTAAACGAAATCCCGGCGACCTGTCCTCCGTCGCATACAAACAACCCGCCAAATCGGCGGGTTGTTTTGTCAGGGCAGAGGCCTTTTATTTTCATAGTGTCGCGGGCTGAATATATCCCGAAAGAGGTGGGTTTCCCCCTGTCAATCTTTCCGTATCGCCTTTCGTTAAAAAGTTGTGAAAAAGGCTTGACTCTCGCGGGTGCATCCGCCATAAAGCGCTTGCGAAAACACCCGGGATGATTGTGACTGCGAAGCTTCCGAATAACGGATAAGTCTTTGATATTGCGACCGCTTTAGCTGCAGATGAGGCATGCTAAATGGCGGTTTTCCGCGTTTTTCCGGGTCGCGGAATTTGTGTCTTGCGGTTTTGACCGTGGGGTGAGTTTTTAAAAATGGTTTGCAAAGGGCAAAAAGACCATGTGCGCAGCGAAAGCAAATTCAGAAAAATCAGCAGCAAAAAAACCCGCCGCTCGCGGTGGTCGCAAGGGGGCTGAAATCGCCACCGGGCCGATCAAGACGTTTTCTTTTGCCAAGACCTTCGCGACCGTGCGTCCGAAAAACATGGTTGACAGCTTTACCGGGCGCAAACGCATCCGCCGTTCCTTCGGCAAGATTCAGGAAGTGGCGGAGATGCCGAACCTGATCGAGATCCAACGCCAGTCCTATGAGGCCTTCCTTCAGGCGGATACCTATCCCGATGACCGCAAATTGCAGGGCATTCAGGAGGTGTTCACTTCCGTGTTCCCGATCAAGGATTTCTCCGACAAGGCTGAAATCGATTTCGTGAAATATGAACTCGAAGAACCGAAATATGACGTCGATGAATGCCGCCAGCGCGGCATGACCTATGCGGCGCCGTTGCGCGTGACGTTGCGCCTGTCGGTTTTCGACGTTGATGAGGATACTGGTCTGCGTTCAATCCGCGACATCAAGGAACAGGATGTCTATATGGTTGATATGCCGCTGATGACCAAGGACGGCACCTTTGTCGTCAATGGCACGGAGCGTGTCATCGTGTCGCAGATGCACCGTTCGCCGGGGGTCTTTTTCGATCATGACGGCGGAAAAACCCACGCTTCGGGCAAGTACCTGTTTTCGGCCCGCGTGATCCCGTATCGCGGGTCATGGCTCGATTTTGAATTCGATGCCAAGGATCTGATGTATGTGCGTATCGACCGCCGCCGCAAACTTCCGGCGACCACGTTCCTCCGCGCGCTCGATTCCGCCTGGACGGAAAATTATCGCCTCAAATGCGAAGAAAATGACACGCCGGTCGATCCGCTGCAGGTGCAGGGGATGAGCAACGAGGAAATCCTCCAGACCTTCTACGATGTCGTTGTCCATTCCAAAGACAAGCGCGGCTGGGTCACGCCGTTCAACGCGGAACGCATGCGTGGCGTCAAGCTGCCCTATGATTTGGTGGATGCCAAGACCGGCAAGAAAGTCGCCGATGCCGGAACGAAAATCACCCCGCGTCTGGCCAAGCAACTGGTCGAGGACAAGGGTCTGAAGGACATGCTGGTGACCGACGAGCAACTGATTGGCCAGTATCTGGCGGCGGATGTGTTCGACGCCAAGACCGGCGTGGTCCTGTTTGAAGCGGGTCATGAGCTGGTCGAAGACGATCTGGCGACGCTGGAAAATGCCGGGGTCGATGCCGTGCCGATGCTGGCGATCGATCATGTCAATGTCGGCCCCTATATCCGCAACACCATGCTGGCCGATAAATGCGATACGCGTGAAGAAGCGCTGATCGACATTTATCGTGTCATGCGCCCGGGCGAGCCGCCGACAGTGGATAGCGCCGATGCGTTGTTCAATTCGCTGTTTTTCGATGCGGAACGTTACGATTTGTCGTCGGTGGGTCGCGTCAAGATGAATATCCGTCTTGACCTCGATGCGCCGGACCAGCACCGCACCCTGCGCAAGGCTGACGTTCTAGCGATCCTGAAATATCTCCATTCCCTGAAAGACGGGATGGGCGAAATCGACGATATTGACAATCTTGGCAACCGTCGTGTGCGTTCGGTCGGTGAGCTGATGGAAAATCAGGTGCGTGTCGGCTTGCTGCGCATGGAGCGTGCCATTCGTGAGCGCATGTCCTCGGTCGAAATCGACAACTATATGCCGCATGACCTGATTAATGCGAAACCGGTGGCCGTGGCGGTGCGCGAATTCTTCGCCTCGTCCCAGCTCAGCCAGTTCATGGACCAGACCAACCCGCTGGCGGAAATCACGCATAAACGCCGCCTGTCCGCGCTCGGACCTGGCGGTCTGACCCGCGAACGCGCCGGGTTTGAGGTGCGTGACGTTCACCCGACCCATTACGGGCGCATCTGCCCGATTGAAACGCCGGAAGGGCCGAATATCGGACTGATTAACAGTCTCGCCACGTTCGCTCGCGTCAATCAGTACGGCTTTATTGAAAGCCCGTATCGCCGTGTTGTCGACGGCAAGGTGACTGATGAAGTCATTTATATGACTGCGATGGAGGAATCCAAATATACCATTGCACAGGCAAACTCGAAGCTGGATAAGTCCGGCAAGTTTACCGACGATCTGGTGTCTTGCCGTCAGGCGGGTGAAAACCTGCTGGTGACGCCGGATTCGATCACTATGATCGACGTTTCCCCGAAACAGATTGTGTCTGTCGCCGCCGCGCTGATTCCTTTCCTCGAAAACGATGACGCCAACCGTGCGTTGATGGGATCGAACATGCAGCGTCAGGCCGTTCCGTTGCTGCGCTCCGATGCGCCGCTGGTCGGGACCGGCATGGAGGCCACGGTTGCCCGGGATTCCGGCGCAGCCATTACGGCCCGCCGTTCGGGGACTGTGGTGCAGGTCGATGCAACCCGCATCGTTATCCGCGCCACCGAAGATCTGCGCGCTGACGAGGCGACGGTCGATATCTACAAGCTGCAAAAATTCCAGCGTTCCAACCAGTCGACCTGCATTACGCAGAAACCGCTGGTCAAGGTGAATGACGAGATCAAGGCCGGTGACATCATCGCCGATGGTCCGTGTACACATCTTGGTGAACTGGCTCTGGGGCGCAATGTTCTTGTGGCCTTTATGCCGTGGAACGGGTTTAACTTCGAGGACTCCATTCTGCTGTCCGAACGGATCGTGCGTGATGACGTCTTTACCTCGATCCATATAGAGGAATTCGAGGTCATGGCCCGCGATACCAAGCTGGGCACAGAGGAAATCACCCGCGATATTCCCAATGTCGGTGAAGAAGCCCTGAAACACCTTGACGAGGCCGGAATCGTTCATATCGGTGCCGAGGTCAATGCCGGGGATATTCTGGTCGGCAAGGTGACGCCGAAGGGAGAAAGCCCGATGACGCCGGAAGAAAAACTCCTGCGCGCCATCTTTGGTGAAAAAGCGGCTGATGTGAAGGATACGTCCCTGCGCGTGCCGCCGGGCGTCACCGGAACCATTGTTGAGGTTCGCGTGTTCAACCGTCGCGGCGTCGACAAGGATGCCCGTGCGTTGTCCATTGAACGCGCAGAAATCGAACAGCTGGCCAAGGATCGCGACGACGAACGCGCCATTCTGGAAGAGGGTTTCTATGCCCGTCTGAAAGACGTTCTGGTTGGCCAGAATCTCGCTTCCGGTCCGAAGGGTCTTAATACCGCCAAGGGTGAGAAGATCAAGGCGTCCGATCTCGATGAAATCGGGCGCGGCTTGTGGCGGCAGATTGCTGTTGCCAATGAAAAGCGTATGGAAGAGATCGAGGCGACGTCGAAAACCTTCGAAGACGCCATTGATGCCTTGCAGAAGCGTTTCGAATCCAAGGTCGAAAAACTCCAGCGCGGGGACGAGCTGCCCCCCGGCGTGATGAAGATGGTCAAGGTCTTTATCGCCGTGAAGCGCAAGATGCAATCCGGTGACAAGATGGCTGGTCGTCACGGCAACAAGGGGGTCGTTTCCCGCATCGTACCGATGCAGGACATGCCTTACCTTGAGGACGGAACGCCGGTTGATATCGTGCTGAACCCGCTTGGCGTTCCATCGCGGATGAATGTTGGCCAGATTCTCGAAACGCATCTGGGCTGGGCTTCGGCCTCTCTCGGCAAGCAGATCGGGGAAATGATCGACACCTTCGCAGATCGTAAAAACGCCGCCGCAGGTGACGTCACCAAACTGAAAGCGTTGCTGAAAGATGTCTATGGCGACAGCGAGTTTGACGAAAAAGTCACCCGCCTGAGCGATAAGCAACTGGTTGAAATGGCTGATAATCTGCGTGGCGGCGTACCGATGGCGACACCGGTGTTCGACGGCGCGGTGGAGGCCGATATCAATGTCTTGCTGAAAAAAGCGGGTCTGAATACCTCCGGTCAGGTCAAGCTGATTGATGGCCGGACCGGTGAGGCGTTTTCGCGTCAGGTGACGGTCGGTTACATCTATATGCTGAAACTGCACCACCTTGTCGATGACAAGATCCATGCCCGTTCGATCGGACCTTACTCGCTCGTCACGCAGCAGCCTCTGG
>CAYNSR010000013.1:0-72096 GCA_964400125.1 uncultured Micavibrio sp.
TCATCTATCTCGCCGCTGCCGTCCAGTGGTTGCTGTAATTGTCAACACGCCCTAGGGCTTTAAGACTTGGCGTCTCAGGAAGTGGCAAGCCTGACTGAAAAGCAGATCTTAACGCAACAGCTTCTTCCATTGCAGTTATAACCGGCTTCATAGCAGCACTAAATTCATCCGCGTTTTCTGATTTTGCCATACCAATCACCTTTCAAGTAGATGGTACACTATAACAGCACTTATTTCCGTAACGCAACATCTATTTTGCAAGGCGTTTGTTTTCTTTTTGTTCCTATGCGATAACCTTTTAAATTAGAGGATAAAGTAAGTGGTCGCTCGCATTAACACCGTCGCCTTTCACGGCGTGGACGTTCAAAACGTCGATGTGCAGGTGCAGATTTCCGGTGGTCTGCCTGCATTCACCATTGTCGGTCTGCCTGACAAGGCGGTGGGGGAGAGCAAGGAGCGGGTGCGCGGGGCGTTGCATGCGCTGGGGCTGTCCATGCCGTCGAAGCGCGTCACTGTCAATCTGGCCCCTGCCGATGTCGCCAAGGAAGGCTCGCATTACGATTTGCCGATTGCCCTCGGCGTGCTGGCGGCGATGGAGGTGTTGCCGCGGGATGCGCTGGCGGATTCCGTGGTGCTGGGCGAGCTTGGGCTGGATGCGTCCATTCGCGGCGTGGCCGGGGTTTTGCCTGCGGCAGTACATGCGGCGGTCAATGACAACCGGCTGATCTGTCCGGGGGCTTGCGGGCCGGAAGCGGCATGGGCCGGGGCCACGCTCGACATCCTCGCCCCGCATGATTTGCTGCAACTCATCAACCATATGAAGGGCACGCAGGTGCTGTCGCGCCCCGTTGCCGGCTTGCGCCATGATTCCAGCGTGCCGGGGCCGGATCTGGCGCAGGTGCGCGGGCAGGAAACGGCGCGGCGCGCATTGGAGATTACGGCCGCCGGTGGGCATAACCTGTTGATGTGCGGCCCGCCGGGATCGGGGAAATCCCTGCTGGCGGCCTGTCTGCCGGGAATATTGCCGCCGCTTTCCCCGGCGGAGGCGCTGGAGACCTCGATGATCCATTCCCTCGCCGGGTCCCTGCCCGAGGGCGGGCTGCTGACGCGGCGGCCCTATCGCGACCCGCATCATTCGGCCTCGCTGCCGGCCCTGATCGGCGGCGGGACGAAGGCAAAACCGGGGGAAATTTCGCTGGCGCATAACGGCGTTCTGTTCCTCGACGAATTGCCGGAATTCGCCCGGGCCACGCTGGAATCGCTGCGCCAGCCGATTGAAACGGGGCGGGCGCTGGTGGCGCGGGTGCATTCCCATGTCACCTTCCCGGCGCGGTTCCAGTTGCTGGCGGCGATGAATCCCTGCCGCTGCGGCTATCTCGGCGATCCGGGGCGGGAATGCACCAAGGCCCCGCGCTGCGGCGGCGATTATCAGGCCAAAATCTCCGGGCCGTTGCTCGACCGCTTCGACTTGCGTGTCGATGTCACGCCGGTGGCGATCGGGGATCTGCAAAATGCCGGGCCGGGCGAAACCTCCGCCCTTGTCGCCGCCCGCGTGGCGCAGGCCCGCGCCATCCAGCACCAGCGCGGCCCCCACCTCAATGCCCGGCTCGACGGGGCGGCACTGGAACACGCCGTTATCCTCGACCCGGCGGCGAAATCCCTGCTGGGGACGGCGGCGGAACAGATGAAACTCTCCGCCCGCAGCTATCACCGCCTGTTGCGCGTTGCGCGCACCATCGAGGATCTGGGCGGCGGGGCGGACACCGTTTCCACCGCCGCCATGGCCGAAGCCCTGAGCTACCGGCAAGTGACAGCATAGGGTTTCTGTCTCCCCGCAGGTCGTTCTTGACAAGATATTAAGGCTCTGTTCATACTAAATAAGTAGAATTTTATGGAATCTTGTTTCAGGAGCGCGTGGCCTTGATTTCAAATGCCCCGGCCGGTTTTAAGACCTTGTCCCTCGGCGACCAGTTCGCCGCAGCGCGGGGTGATCTTGCCGGACCGAGTGTGTTTGAAACCGGGTTTGATTCCATCAATCCCGCAACCTTCCAAAATCCCCTCTCCGTTGCCCCGGCCCAAGCCATCGACCCGATGGAATGGTTCAGCGGCCCGGCGGCGCGTAATGATGGCCCGGCCGATCCGGCCAAGGCCCTGCAGGACCGCCTGCAAGCGGCTACCCACAAAACCTCCGGCATCTGGAAGGCGGCGGATGCTGTGCGGCCTGACAAGGTCATAGGGGGCGTTGAAACCCTCGCGCGCAGCCATAGCGAACAGACCAAGGGCCTGACGGCGGACAGCATGAAGACCGCGCAGATTGCGGAAATCAAGGCTATCCTGAAAGACATGACCGCTGCAGGAATCGGCCCGGTCGCGCAAGCACCCGGACAATCGCCCGGCGGCGGATTGGCGGGGAATTTTGCCCGCGATACCCTGCTGACCACCGGCCTGACATCTCTGCTCGGTCCTGTCGGCGCGGTCGTCGCCACAGGCGTCATGGCGGCCCGCGCCGGGCTCGAGGGGCAGGGCACACTCGTGACCTTCAATAAGACACCGGGCTATTTCGGGGCCGCCCTGTCTTCCGGCCGCCATCGCGGCAGAGAAAGCGCCCCGGTCGATTACGGCTACAGTCCGGCCCCGTCCGTGACCCAGCAGACAAGCGCCCCGGTTTCAAACAGCTTCCAGCAGGGCATGAGCAAGGGCCCGGGGTTTGGCCGCGCCGATATTCTGGCCGATTCCAAAATGCCCAAACAAACCTTTGACGACATGGCCATCAAGATCGCCGGGGATTCCCCCGCAGGCAAGGCCATCGAGGATATGCGCGTGAACAGCCGCCAGACGACCACAGCCCTGCGGGCGCAACGCGACGGCGTCGACGCCACGCTGGACAACCTGAACAGGACGATGGAACTCGGCATGGAGCCGCCCGTCACGCAGGGTCCAAAAATCCCGACCTTTCACATGACCTAGAAAATACCCTCCAAGCTTAATTCAGGCGACTATATGAAAGGGCATAGTCAAAAATTGACTTTTACCATAATATAGGATATTGTCATCACGAAGATGGAGGACGAAATGAATTTTGAGCCAACAACCGCAGAAAAATTTATAGAAGAATGTACAGAATTTGCCAAAGAGCATGGTGCCTCTAAAAGAATCCCTGATTCTGTCTTGCTGGTCCCCCTTCTCAGGGATGAGGAAGTCCTCAAATATGTAACGGGCATTGTGGATGTCGATCCTGTTCGTCTCACCATAGCGGCAGAACAACACGCAGCCAATGATGTGCAAGCGTACGCAATAACTGATCTTTCACAGGAAAGATCGAGGAAAATCGAGGATGCTCTTTTAACCGAGTCTGGTTTGAAAGAACGTTTCGGGATCAAAGGCGTAAAAGATAGAAAGGGTTTCGCCACGCTTTCGGATGATGCCTCAAAAGCAATCGCAAAGCTGGAAGTAGAAAAAAAAGCAGGGACTTATCTTGATATATTTAAAGGTGTTTTACCAGAAGTAGAGATGTTGGAATTTGTCGCGAGCGACCTTGGGCTTCAAGATGTGCGTGATCCCTTGCATCGTGAAATACTTGAGAAACGTTTTAGGTTTACACCGGAAAATACTTCCCCATCTGCAACGCCCCATTCGCCTTCCGAAACAATCACTTTGACGAGAGAAGAACTGAAAAAAATGCTCACGGAGGCTGTCCGGGACGGAGTCAAGGAAGCTGTTAAAACCCTTCAGGACCAAGGCTATTTAGCAAAACCGCCTGTTTCTCATCAATTGTCGCCATTTCCGAAGAAATTCCCTTAACGGGCTGCTGAAAAAACCCTTTCCAGCGTCATCGCGAGGCCACACAGTGGCCGTGGCGATCCATAAAATGTCAAAATCCACGATTTCTGGATTGCCACGTCGGGCTTTGCCCTCCTCGCAATGACGAAATACGGGTTTTTCAGCAGCCTGCTAAGCTGCGCTTTTCTTTTCCGGTGCCGGGGCCAGCAAGACCTTGGCCTGCGACAGGCGCAGCGCCGCCGCTATCCAGCAAAACAGTGCAAAAATCACCGCCATGGGGACAAAGGCATCGGGCATCAGGCAAATGCCGACCAGCAGCAAAATGGTTTCGAACCCTTCCGTCAGCCCGCCGCTGTAACGCGGCAGCTTTTTCTTTTCCGCCACGGCGGACAGGGCCAGAAAACTGATACTGTTCCCGGACATGCTGAAAATCAGGAAAGCGGCGGCAATCGCGACATCGGGCCGCCCCAGCGCAAAGAAGAAAATCGTGCCGCTGTAAAACAGGGTATCGAAAACCACATCCAGAAAACTGCCGAAGGCGGTGGGGCCGCCCTTTTGGTATTTGGCGACAACCCCGTCCAGCCCGTCGCAAAAGCGGTTAAGCAGGATAAAAAACAGCGCCAGCGGATAGGCATGAAAGACCAGCGCCGCAAACGCGGGCAACATCATCGCCGCGCCGATGATAGAGATCATGTTGGCGTCGAAACCCTTTGCGGCCAGAACCCGCGCCATGCGGTCGAAGGCTTTTTCGAGATAGGGGTGAATTTCTGAATCGATCATCTTTTCGTAACAGACCTTGCGCTTGAAAATTCATGCTTTTAAAAGGATCGGGGCCGCGCTAAGGTGTGCGCGCCCGACTACTTTACGAACATTATGGACTGATTTCCACTATGCAGCAATCCGGCCAGAGCAGCGATCACCAAAAAACCCTCGGCGGTGCCGATCTCGATATCAAAACGGTCTGCGTCTATTGCGGCTCCTCCGCCAATGTCCCGGAACTCTACCGACAGGCCGCCACGCGGCTCGGGCGGCTGATGGCTGAACACAAGCTGAAACTGGTCTATGGCGGCGGAAAATCCGGTTTGATGGGGCTGGTGGCCGAAGGGGTGCTCGCCGGCGGCGGCGAGGCCTGTGGCGTCATCCCGCACCATATCGCCAACCGCGAAATCAGCCATACCGGCCTGACCGAACTCCACATGGTCGATACCATGCATGAACGCAAACAGATGATGGTCGACATGGCCGATGCCTTCGTCATATTGCCGGGGGGGCTGGGGACGCTGGATGAATTTTTTGAAATCATGACCTGGCGGCAACTCTCCTTGCACGACAAGCCAATTATTATCGTCAATATCGAAGGCTACTGGTCGCCGCTCCTGATCCTGATTGACCGCCTGATCGACCAGAGCTTCGCACGCGAAAGCGACCGGCAGATGCTGCAAGTGGTGGAATCGGTCGATGACGTCCCGGCGGCACTGGCCACCGCCCCGCGCGAGCGGGTCGATCCGCAGACCAAGTGGATCTGAGGCAAATCCGTAGAAACCGGGGTGCAAAAACCCTTGTAATGGCTATGAAAAATATTGAAACTACAGCACGTTAAGACCGCTTTAAGGTGATTTGCATCATGATATAAGTCAGGATAAACCGGGTCGCCAAGGCGAGGCCCGTTCTATATCCTGATCGTCTTTAACAAGAGGCCAGCTTTCGTAATGAACTACCCGCACGACCCAAAGCAGGCAAGAACCTACGCCGAGCAGGCGCTGGAGCGCATTCTGCACGAGGCGCTGGCGCCGACGCCCGAGATCTATGAATTGTGGTACGCCTATTACGCCGGGGTCAGCCCGGAGGTCAGTCGCGCCATCGACATTCTGGTCGCCAACAAGCAACAAATCACCGAAGACCGCTGCCGCGACATGCATGCGCGATTTTTGAGCGAAGCCCGCAACGAAGAAATCATGCGCCGTGCCGGGGACAAAATCAACGACACCATCCGCAGCGTCTCGGGCGCGGTTCGGGATGTCCACGATGCCACCACGTCCTATAGCGGCACGCTGGAAAACGTGTCCGAGCGCATGAGCAGGATTGAAAAACCGGAAGAAATGCGGGAGATCGTCAGGTCCGTCATGGACGACACCCGCACCATGCTGCAACGCAACCAGAAACTGGAGCATGAACTGGATAAATCCTCGGCCCTGATGCAGGATCTGCAACGCGATCTGGAACAGGTCCGGAAAGAAGCCATGACTGACGGCCTGACGGGCCTGTCGAACCGCAAGGCCTTTGATGCAGCCATTTCCCGCGTCACCGAAGAGGCGCAAAGCACCAGCGCCACCTTTACCCTGTTGATGCTCGATATTGACCACTTCAAAACCTTCAATGACAATTACGGCCACCAGATCGGCGATCAGGTCCTGCGGCTGGTGGCCAGAACGCTGGTCGAAGGCGTCAAGGGACGCGATCTTGCCGCCCGTTACGGCGGCGAGGAATTCGCTATCATCCTACCGGACACCACCCTGAGCGCGGGCGTTGCCGTCGGAAATTCGCTGCGCAAGGCATTGGCCACGAAAGATGTCATCAACCGCTCCTCCGGCGAAAAACTCGGGCGCATCACCATGTCGGTCGGCGTGGCGGAATTCATCCCCGGCGAACGGATCGAAGACTTGATCCAACGTGCCGATGCCGCGCTTTACACCGCCAAACACAATGGCCGCAACCAGGTCGCCGCCGCCCCCTCCCCGGCGCGGGGCAAGGCCGAAGCCAGCTAGGGTGTTATCCATTCAGGTTATCCTCAAGGAACAAAAACCCCGTCAGATTTCCGCGTCTTTTTGCTGTTGTTCTGTTATCATCCGGGCCACGGCTTTGGCTTCGGAACGGGTGCGGATCATGGAGAAGATAAATCCGCCCGCCAGCGTCGACAGGGTGATCCCGAGCGAGATAAAGGCCGGAACCTTGTCGAAATAATGCGCATAGAACGCCTTCATCCCGATAAAGACCAGAATGATCGCCAGTGCGTATTTCATGTAGATGAAACGGTGTATGATGGCGGCAATGGCGAAATACATGGCGCGCAAACCCACCACGGCGAAAATATTGCTGGTATAGACGACGAAGGTATTGGTTGTGATCGCCAGCACGGCCGGGATGCTGTCGACGGCGAAGATCAGGTCGGCCAGTTCGATCGTGACCAGTGCCAGAAAAAGCGGTGTCGCCCGGAGAGGACCGGATTTGCCGCCGAGGCCCTTTTCCCGGATAAAAAATTTGTGACCGCGCATGAAGGGCGTTACGCGCAGGTGTTTTTGCAGGAATTTTATCAGCCTGCTTTCCTCGATTTTTCCCTCCTCCTTGTCGGATGAGAACACCATCTTGATCCCGGTGATAATCAGGAAGCCGGCAAAGAGCAAAAGCAGCCATTCAAAATTGTGAATCAACGCTGCGCCGACCCCGATCATCACACCGCGCATGGCGACAACGCCGAGAATGCCCCAGAACAACACGCGGTGCTGGTACTGGCGCGGGATGCCGTAATAGGCGAAGATCAGGGAAATCACGAACAGATTGTCCATGGAAAGCGATTTTTCCACCAGATAGGCGGTAAAATAATCCATGCCGTCATCGGCCCCGAGCTGCCACCAGACCCAGACCCCGAAGATCAGGGCGATGATGATGTAAAGTGCAGTCAGTTGCAGGCTTTCGCGAATGCCGATTTCGTGGTCCTTGCGGTTCAGCACACCAAGATCGAAAGCCAGCAGCACCACGACTACGGTGATAAAGGTCACCCACAGGAGGACCGACTGGCCGAGGAAGTCACTGGCAAGAAGAGCGGCGAAAAAATCCATGAATACCCCTGACCCGGGAAGGGTCGTAAAAAATGACAGAATCAGTGTAGCGCGTTCCGGACGTTTAAAAAAGATATGCTGCAAACCGGGGTCTTGACGTGACGTCAAATCGCGTCATTTATAAGGCATCATGACTCACGATTCTTTCAACGCCGCCCACTGGCACGGCACGACCATCCTTTCCGTTCGCAAGGACGGGCAGGTGGTGATCGCCGGGGACGGGCAGGTCAGCATGGGCGCGACCGTCCTCAAATCCAATGCGCGGAAAGTGCGGCGTCTGGGCAAAGACGGGCGGATCATGGCCGGGTTCGCCGGGGCCACCGCCGATGCCTTTACCCTGTTTGAACGGCTGGAGGCCAAGCTCGAGGCCCATCCCGGGCAATTGGTGCGGTCCTGCGTCGAACTGGCCAAGGACTGGCGCACCGATAAATATCTGCGTCGGCTCGAGGCGCTGATGGCGGTGTGCGATGCCGAAAATTCACTGATTTTGACCGGGACGGGCGATGTGGTCGAACCGGAAGACGGGATTATCGGTATCGGGTCGGGCGGAACCTTCGCCCTCGCCGCCGCCCGCGCCCTGATCGATCGCCCGGAGATGGATGCCGAGGCGATTGCCAGAAAGTCTATGGAAATAGCCGCCGGGATTTGTGTGTATACCAACAGTCAGGTGACGCTGGAAAAACTCTAATTATAACTATTTTGCCAGTTTAGTTATTTTATACTTGTATAAAAATAGCGATTTTGTTATTTTTAACCATGGAAGTTTCGCAATCTGATCTTGGTGCGGTTTTAGCGGAGTATAATCCCTGGTGGCGCGGCGAGTCTTTTCCCGATTTGCCGGAATGGCGTCGTGCGGCTTTCCATGAAATGAAAAACTGGGCTGTGGCCCCCCCGGCGCATCGTGCCGTCCTCGTATCGGGACCGCGCCAAATCGGCAAAACAACCTTGATGCTCCAGCTTGCGGAGGCCCTGATTGCCGATGGCGTTCCGCCAGCGAATATTCTTTATGCGACCTTCGATCACTATCTCCTCAAACTGGCCGGAATTGAAAACACGCTGGAAGCCTGGCGCAACCGGGAAGTGCGCATCCCCGGTCCGGAGTATATCCTGCTGGACGAAGCGCAGTTCATCCGCAACTGGGGAACATGGGTCAAGCATCAGGTCGATTTCAACAAGGATCGCCATATCATCCTGACCGGTTCTGCAATTCCTCTCGTCGAGCAGGGGCAAGAATCCGGAGTTGGCCGCTGGCATACCATTAAACTGTCTACGTTATCATTTTATGAGTATCTGCGGCTGAAGAAGCTGGAGTTACGCGAATTGCCTTCCATCCGCAGTCTGCGGCAGTTGAACGGGCAGCATCCTTCCTTCTTTCTTAAAATTGCCGCTGATGCTGCACCTTATGTTGCGCATTTCAACGAATATCTGGTACGCGGGGGCTTTCCGCAGACGGCGCAGGTCCCCACCATCACCCAGGCGCAAAAACTGATGCGCGAAGATATTATAGACAAAGTTCTAAAACGCGACATGACAGCATTGTTCGGGGTGCGGCATATTCTCGACCTTGAGCATACTTTCCTCTATTTGTGCATGCATAGCGGAATGCTGCTGAACATGCCCGACCTTTGCAAAAATCTCGAAGTCAAACGACCGACGGCGCAAAGCTTTATCGATTTGCTGGAAGCCACCCACCTCATCTACCGATTGCCACCGCACGGCTACGGGAAGGATGTTCTGCGCGGAAAATTCAAAATTTATCTGGCCGATGCCGCTATTCCATCGGCTGTTATGCTGCGCGGAAAAAGCATGCTCGATGATGACACCGCCATGGGACATGCAGTGGAAACCGCTGTCTTCAAGCATCTTTTCGCACGCTATTATAACTTCAACGTTCGTTTCTCGTATTGGAAGGGGAAAGCGGATCACGAGGTCGATATTGTTGCCGCGATGGAAAGTGAACTGGTGCCATTTGAAATCAAATACCGGACCCAGCATACGGCCCCGCGCGATTTAAAAGGATTGAAGGAATTCTGCGCACGGGGCGATGTTTCTCGTGGTTATGTCATTACAAAATCGCTACAGGATTTTGGTGTCCTTGATCCGGAGCAGTGGAGCGGAAAATCTGTTTTAAAAATTCCGGCCCCGCTTTTTTGTTATTGGCTGGGGGAAACCGAAATTCACCGCCAGGGCGATCTTTTCGAGACATGAAAGGCTTGAATTTTCCGGGGATTCGTTTAGCTCATAGGGCATGAGCATTGCACCTGTTATCGACATCCCGACCCTGACCCCGCGCGAGATTGTATCGGAACTGGACCGCTATATTATCGGCCAGAACGAAGCCAAACGCGCCGTGGCTATTGCCCTGCGCAATCGCTGGCGCAGGCAGCAGCTCGGGCGGGAGTTGCAGGAGGAAATCTATCCGAAAAACATCCTGATGATCGGCCCGACCGGGGTCGGGAAAACCGAAATTGCCCGGCGTCTGGCCAAGCTGGCGCAGGCCCCGTTTATCAAGGTCGAGGCCACCAAATTCACCGAAGTCGGCTATGTCGGCAAGGATGTCGAATCGATTATCCGCGATCTGGTCGAATCCGCCATTCATATGATGCGTGAAAAAATGCGCCGCGCCGTCACCGCGCAGGCGGAAATCACGGCGGAAAACCGCGTTTTGACGGCTCTGGTCGGGGACCATGCCAGCGAAACCACACGCGAGACGTTTCGCCAGAAATTGCGCAGCGGCGAACTGAACGACCGGGAAATCGATATCGATGTCCGCGATAGCGGCGGCAGCAACATGATGTTCGAAGTGCCGGGCATGCCGGGGGCGTCGCTGGGCATGATGAATCTTGCCGACATGCTCGGCAAGGGGTTCGGCGAGCGCACCAAGCGCCGCCGCATGCGCGTTGACGACAGCTATGAGGTTTTGATTACCGAAGAAGCCGACAAGTTGCTCGACGACGATAAGGTCGTGGCAACGGCGCTGGAACTGGTGCAGCAAAACGGCATCGTGTTTATCGACGAAATCGACAAGATCGCCAGCCGTCAGGATATGCGCGGCGGCGATGTCAGCCGCGAAGGGGTGCAGCGCGACCTGTTGCCGATGATCGAGGGCACGACCATCGCGACCAAATACGGTCCTGTGAAAACAGACCATATCCTGTTTATCGCATCGGGGGCGTTTCACTACGCCAAGCCATCGGATTTGCTGGCCGAATTGCAGGGCCGCCTGCCGATCCGGGTTGAGCTGAGGGCGCTGACGCGGGAGGATTTCCGCCGTATCCTGACCGACACGGAAGCCAGCCTGATCGCCCAGTCCTGCGCCCTGATGGGGACCGAAGGGGTGAGCCTGACCTTCGCCGATTCCGCCATCGATGAAATCGCGCATCTGGCGACACTGGTCAATGAAACGGTTGAAAATATCGGTGCGCGGCGGCTGCATACGGTGATCGAAAAACTGCTGGAGGAGATCAGCTTCTCCGCCCCCGACCGCAGCGGCGAAAGCATCACCATCGATGCCGCGCTGGTCCGAAGCCAGGTCGCCGCACTGGCCGAAAGCGCCGATCTGTCGCGGTTTATTCTTTAGCTAAGCCAAGCCGCCGCTGCATTTTTGACGGGACAGGGCCAGTATGCTATTTTTTTCATAAATCATTAAGAGAGAAACCTTATATGACTGATTTATTTCAGAAATCCGGGTTACCAGAAAACGAATCCCGTTTAAAGCAGGCTTTTATTGCTGCGCATCAGGCCAGTCTTGATTATTGCGCCAGAAAAGCTCCGGATTCGATGGAAGAACATACAAAAATCCTTGAGCAGTTTTTGTTGGATCAGGCTCTGGCCCCCCGGCTTCTTCTTTCCATCAATGACGGCGTTCCGAAAGAAGAGCGCATGGACGCGGCCATTGCACCCTTTATCGCGACCTACATGACGTATTCGGAACAGGGACTTTCCGGTGCGGTCCGGATGTTTGGTATAAAATCCACGCTCTATGCAACATATTGCGGCCTCTCAATCACATGGCTTAAAAAAGACAAAACCAATCTTTTCGCAAAAACGCTGGGGGAGAGAACTCGCGAAGCCATGGTGAGCTACATTATCAGCGGCTTTGAGCAATTCAAAAGCCCGGAATATCTGCAAAACAGGCCTGATGCCGCGGAGAAAATAGAGGTCTATCGGAAACACATGCTGCATGCTCTGGACATCTTGCGATCGGATGCGTTGCCCAGTCCTTTGAGCGAAGGTGCCGCACGGGTGCGCAGGGAGTTTCTGGATATTAAAGCACCGGGTTTGTGATTTTTCTGGAGGGTTTGGACGAAACTGCCCGCCCCAGAGCCGACACGGTGCAAGGGACACAGCATCGCTTTTTGAATTTAACCGGAGACATGTTATCTCTTGGGGCGCGATTATATTTGGTGAGAGACGGATTTTGTTGATGATTCGCTTGGATACATTGTTTTTATTTGGCTTTCTGGCTGTTTTTCTGGCGGCGGGGTTGGCGCGGGCGGCGGCACCGCAACTGATTTTGCCTGCCGCCTGCACGCCGGGGACGGATTGCTGGGTGGTCAATCATGTCGATATGAACCCGGAAAAAGACCGGGGGCAGGATTTTACCTGCGGGCCGCGCGCCTATGACGGGCATGAGGGCACGGATTTCGGATTGAAAGACCGCCGCGCCATTACCGCCGGGATCAGCGTTCTGGCCGCCGCGCCGGGCAAGGTGCTGCGCGTCCGGGATGCCATGCCCGACGCCCAGCCGACGCAGCCGCAGATCGAGGAATATCTGGCCGCGAACAAGGGGTGTGGCAATGGTGTGCTGGTCGATCACGGTGCGGGCTGGCAGTCGATTTATTGCCATTTGAAATCGGGCAGCATCACGGTCAAGCCGGAGGAGATGGTCAGCGCCGGGCAGAAACTGGCCGAGATCGGGCAGAGTGGTGCGGCGGAATTTCCGCATGTCCATTTTGGCCTGTTCCACAATAACCGCACGGTCGATCCGTTCAGTGGCACCTATGCCGATGAGGGCTGTGGCAAGGCAAAGGGGCCGATGTGGCTTTACGGGATTTCGCTCGATTACGAACCGCTGGCGATTTTCGTCACCGGGTTTGCGAGCGGCGTGCCGGATTTCGAGCAGATCAAGGAAGATTCCACCAGTCCCGACCAGATCGCTCCGGCGGTTCCGGCCCTGACCTTTTGGACCGGGCTTTACGGTATGAGTCCGGGCGATGAGATCGTGCTGCGGATTATTGCGCCGGACGGCAGCGTGTTTGCGGAAAACACCATCAGCCAGAAAGATGTCAAATCGCGGCAGTTTTACTATATCGGCAAGCGCGTCAGCGGAGGGCTGCAAACCGGGCCCTATAAGGGGTCGGTCACGGTGTCGCGGGCCATTGCCGGATCCACGGAAAAACTGACCCGCAGCAGCGAAAAAATCCTGCGCGTCATCACCCCGGTCGAACGCCCCTCCCAAGACGGCAGCAACGGGGTGATGCTGCCCTGAGGGGGTAATAGAGAGGGGGTTGGAAAAATTTGACCCCCGGCGTCTGTCCGCTGCCCGTCCCCCACAAATGGGCGGGGGGAATATCCGGGTGTTTAACGGGCCTGACTGTAAATGATGCCTTTTCAATAACCTAAAGATACCCAAATATACTTTGCATAAGCATAAGGTGTAATCTATATTCCTCCACAATGAAAAATCAAGAATGACCAAGAATAAAAGCCCGCTTGAGGCGGCTTTGTATAGGGGAGAAAAACGATGACTGGCGAAGGCAAACAGGCAAAACAGATTTCACTCGGTGATGATTTTGGCGCCGCAAACATTACATTAAACGGCCTTCGCCTTGAAGTGGACGCGAATGGCAGGAGCGTCCGGGTTGTTTCGGAGGCCCCTGTTGGAATCATTTGGGCCGCGAACGAGAATAAAGCGTCAACTGCCATTGATCTGGCGCAGCGCACCCCCCTTGAACAAAGAGTCCTTGAAGTGGGCCAGCGTCTGCGGGATGGGACGGTGTGTATCTTTGTCGATCCTGCGGAAGACGTGTCCCTGCGCGTTCCGGGCAAGATTTTTGCCGGATGGGCTGATTTTGACTCTCAGGACATTGCTGTGAGGAAGGCCAATACAGAAGCACTAAACGGCCACAAAGACTGGGGCAGGATTACGGCGGCCCAGGGAAAAATACTCTCGGACGTTTGGGACAAAGCTCTTTTGAAATTTTGGCAAGAGGAAGGTCGTCGGTTCGCGCCGCCGGAGTTCGAGAAGCAGGGTTGGCAGGATAAGGACAGACCGTGGTTCTGGCTCGCCTCGCCCGGCGGCAATAGCGGTGGGCGGGTGCGCCGGGGCGGCGAGGCGGACTGGAGCAACGACAACCGGAGCAATTCGTATCCGGTGCCTGTCGTCCGCAGCGGTCCTGCCCGGAGCTTGGACATTTAATCATTCAATCATTTTCTGCCCGCGTGACCTGCCCGCCGCAACAAAACATAGCAGGCCCCGTCGCCGCCATCGCGCGGTTGCGCGGGGGTGAAATCCAGAATGAGGCCTGCCACCGCCGGAAGGCCGAGCCACAAGGGCAGGGCGCGGCGCAGGACCCCGCCGCTTTCGCCACCCTCTCCGCCGCTGCGGCCCTTGCCGGTAATCACCAGAACGCAGCGGCACCCGGACCGGGACGCATTTTGCAAAAACCGGAACAGGCGCTCCTGCGCCTCCCCTTGTCGCAGGCCGTGCAGGTCGAGGATTTGTTCCACCGGAATGTCGCCCCGGCGCAGGCGGGCGGCGGTACGGCGGTCGCTGCCGTGTCCGGGCGGGGGTGGTTCCGGTGCGTGGAGGGTCGGTTTCAGGCCAAAATCAATCGTCCAGTCGGGGCGGGGCGGGGGCGTCGGGGTTTGTGGTGGGGGTGGTGTTTTATCGGGGGTTTGTTCCTTGCGGATGCGTCCTTTTCCGGTCAGGGGCGTGACCGTGCGGATGACGAAATTCCAGAGTTTTTCATCCTCCCCCCGTCCCGATCCGCCCTTGCCGCCCCCGGTGTCGTTCATAATCTTTCTGGCAATCCCTTGGCATTTTTCTGCTTTGTCTGGAATAATCATAGTATGAGTTGATGCGGTGGAGAAGGACAGGCTTGTGCATTCGGTGTTGAAAAATTTTCGGGGCGGACTCTTTTTAGCCCTGATTTTCCTGTGCGGCCCGGTTTTCGCGCAAGGCTGGGGTGCGCCCGGTCATGTGTTGATGCAAGGGTATTCGGAAAGCGAAAAAATCGGTTTTGCCTTTTACCATTTTACGCGGCGCGAACCGCCGTTTCAGGCGTGGCTTGATGCCGACGAATCCTTGCAAAAACTCAGCCCCAGCGCGCGGTATTACAAGCGTTATGAGGAAGGCCAGCGCCTGAAGGCCGGGTTTTTAAGCTTTGCGCCCTATCGCGACACGATCCGGGTCTATACCAAAATTCGCCTGCGCGAGGTGGCGTTGGCGGAGCCGGGGAAAAAAGCCATCGGGATCAATTTCCGCAGCACTGACGAGGCGATTTATTTTCCCTACGAAATCGGTCCGCTCTGGATTGCGGTGCAGCCGCTCGGCCTGGGCAGGGAGGTTGTTCATCCGGTTTCGGATGCGGAGTATGACAGGCTGCGTCTGATTTTCGGCGCGGCGGCGCTGGAGGGTTTTGAGGACATTACTGCGGAACTGGTGGTTCTGGCGCTGGCCGCCGACCCGCTGACCCCGATTGAGGTCGGTGACCAGCCCTTGTGGCCGATGGCGGTGGAATTGCAGGCGCTTCATCTGCTTGATGGCGAGGGTGGAACGGCCTGGAGCGCCCGCAATGTCGCGGATTTGTTGCAATAACGGGAAGAGAGGCGGATATGGTTTCGCGGCTGGAGGCGATTTTCAGGACGGGTTTTCACCCTGTTGAAAAAACCGATGTCTGGCAGGGCATCCGCCGCGAGGACCCGGCAGACGGGCAGAAACGGAAAGAACATGACGGCACGGAAAAACCGGAAGAAGCCGTGACGGATGATACGGTCTTGTCGCTGCTTTCCCTGCACGGATTTTTGACGATGTTGCTGCGGCAGGCCGGTGCGCCGGGCGCGGATAATACCGTCGTTGCGCCGTTGCCTGCATCCGCCGTTCCGCCTGCGCCCTCCGTACCGCACCCGGCATCCCGCGCGGCCAGCGCCTATCAGACCACGGCCCGCACCGGAGAGCCTTTGTCTTTAGAAGAAAGCCCCACACCTCAGCCGGTCCCCGGTCCGGCAGTGGTTCTCAGCCCCGAAGAATTGCGGCGTATCCACGCGCTTTTGCAAGATGTCGAAACGCTGGCCGCGCAAGGGATCGCCACCATCACCCTGCGCCCGGCAGCAGATTTTTTGCAAAGCCTGAACGATGCCGTGCAGGCGGCTTTGCGGGGGGAATAAAAAAACCCGGCGCGGTGGGCCGGGTTTTTCCAAATCGGTTTTGGAAGGGCGTGATTATTCGCGCTGGCCCAGGAACTGCATCAGGAACTGGAACAGCATGATGAAGTTGATATAGAGGCTTAGCGCGCCCATGATCGCCATTTTGTTGTTGGTTTCTGCCCCGGCGTTGCCGCTGTAGGTTTCCTTGATGTTTTGCGTATCCCACGCGACCAGCCCGGTATAGACCAGAACGCCGACGCCGGAGATGACGAATTGCAGCATGCTTGATTGCAGGAACAGGTTGACGACCATGGCCAGTAACAGGCCGATGGCGCCCATAATCATCAGGCTGCCGAGTTGCGACAGGTCGCGCTTGGTTGTGTAGCCGAACACGGAGGTCACGGCGAACATGCCAGCGGTGATAAAGAAAACCCGGGCGATGCTTTCGTTGCTGTAGACCATGAAAATGGTCGCCAGCGACATGCCGAACACCGCCGAGAACAGGTAGAACATCCCGGCCAGCCAGTTGGCCGATCTGGACGCGATCGTTCTGTGGTTGAAGCCGAACATGACGAAGGCCAGTGGCGCAAAGACCATCACCCATTTCAACGGCGTGCCGAAAAGCAACTGGGTCATGGCCGGGGAGTTGGAAATGAAAAACGCGACAAGCCCGGTGACGCCGAGGCCGATGGCCATGGTGTTGTAAACGCGTTGGAAGTGAACACGCAGTCCGGCGTCAAAGGTCGTGGCCGTAGTGCTGCGGCTGACGGTTGGCGGTTGAAGATGGTCGGGTTGCATGAGTGTTCGTCTCCTTGAAGTGGTTATGTAGCAATGATGTCTATGTAGACCATTTTAGCGTTATTTGAAGGGCAGGCCAACCGAAATCGGACGGGTTTTGCGTGTTTCGCCGCCGATTTTCAGTGCCACGGATTTCGCACCGGGGTGTCTTTGTTTTGGCGGCTGCGGGTGATCCAGTCGATCTGGCGCTCTCCGGGCTGCTGGAAACGCTCCGCCGTTTCGGCGGCGCGGTGCGGGGTGATTTCAGGGACGGGCAGGCCGCTGATCGCGGCGATGGCGCGGACCCGGGATTCGATAGGCGGGTGCGTGGCAAAAATCCCGAAAAACGGTCTGGTGTTTTCAATGCACATCATAGCGACGTCGTCGGTGGCTTCCGGGATCTGGTCGCGGCCTGAAATGCGCAGCAAAGCGCGCATCATTGCGTCCGGGTTGCGGGTCAGTTCGACCGATCCGGCATCGGCCATGAATTCGCGGCTGCGCGAGACGGCAAAGCGCGCCAGCGCGCTGGCCAGATAGCCAAGCCACAGGATCGCGGCGATGACCATAAAGATGACCGCGGACTTGTTGCCGTTGCGGCTGGGGACGCGCATGCCGTGGCGTATGATGGAAAAAAGGAATTGGGCGCAAAAGCCGATCATTCCGGTGAAAATAATGCACACGATCAGCAACCGGACGTCGCGATTGATGATATGGGCCAGTTCATGGGCAAGGACGGCTTCGATCTCGTCGGGCTTTAAGGTGTTCAGCAGGCCGCGCGTCACGGTGATGGTATAGGTCTTGTCGTTGATGCCGCTGGCGAAGGCGTTGCGGGCATGGGTTTCGATGATTTCCAGCATCGGCATCCGGATGCCGCGCGTAATGCACAGGTTTTCCAGCATGTTGTAAAGCGCGGGCTCCTCCGTCCGCGTCACCGGGTGCGCGTGCGACATCATCCGCACCATGCGCGTGTTATAGACCCAGGCGATGCAGAACCAGATCGCGACGGCGGCCAGAATGAGCGGCCAGTAGGTGGCAATCACGCCGTTGGCATAGGCGAAGGCTGTGTCCGGGGCGCGTTCACCTGTCCCTGAAAACCCGGCCCCTGCCGCAGTGACGGCCCAGACGATCCCCATGAGTAAAAACGGGTAGAGCGCAATCAGCAGCATGGAGCGCAGATTGTTGTTCCAGATCTGGGTTTTCAGGCCGATAGCCGCCATGCGGATACCTTATGACCCGAAATTGACGGGGACCGGTTTTTTGACCATCTCGGCTTCGGCGGCATCCAGTTCGAAGAAGATTTCGTCGTGGAAGCCGAAGGGCCCGGCGATAAGATTGGCCGGGAATTGCTGGATTGCCGTGTTGTATTCCGCCGTGGCGCTGTTGAAGAAGCGGCGGGCGGCGGCGATTTTGTTTTCGATGTCGCTGATTTCTGCCTGAAGATGCTGGAAGTTCACGTCGGCCTTGAGTTGCGGGTAGTTTTCGGCCACCGCGAACAGATTCATCATGGCCGCACCCAGTGCGCCTTCGGCTTTCAGGCGGTCGGCACCCGGTCCGGGTCCGGCCTTGCTGACCCCGGCACGGGCCGCGGTCACGTTTTCAAAGACGGTTTTTTCATGCCCGGCATAGCCCTTGACGGTTTCGACCAGATTGGGGATCAGGTCGAAACGCTGCTTTAACTGGACGTCGATGTCGGAAAAGGCGTTCTTGCGGGTCTGGCGCAGGGCAACCAGACGGTTGTAAATGACGATCAGGCCGACCGCGACAAGGCCCAAGACGCCAAGAATGATCCACTGCATATCCATGATAATTATTCTCCTGAAAAATGTTTCCGGTACCCGGTTTCATGGCGCGAAAGAATATCGCCCGATTTTCTGACCGGGCAAGTCTAGCAGAAAAGTCGGGGGAAGGGAGCATTTTTGTACGGGGGCGCGGAGGGTTTGAGGAAAAGAAGGTTCCGCCGCGCCGGAATTCGGTCTATCCTGCCTTTCCGGAACAGCCAGAGTATCGCCTAGAAGACCATGACATTCATTACCTCCCGGAATTTTGCCAGTACGGCCGCCACGGGTGCGGACTGGCGCGAGGTCACCCGCAAATTGCTGGGGGCGCTGGAGCCGTTGCGCCGCCGGGACGAGCCGTTCAATCTCGGTTTTCTCTATGTCAGCGACCATCTTGCCGCAGACACGGCCAATATACTGGATTTGATGCGCACGGTGACCGGCATCGAACACTGGATCGGAGCGGTGGGGATCGGGGTTTGTTCCGGCGCGAACGATTATGTCGATATGCCGGCGGCATCGGTGCTGGCCGGGCGGTTTCCGGACGATAGTTTTCGGGTTTTCCCGGTCGCGGATACGACATTGTCCGGTGTGCGGGAGGCCTTGGCCCCGTGGCTGGAGCAAAACGAGGCGATGCTGGCCCTTGTCCACGGCGATCCGCTGGCGGAAGACGACCCGGTGCGGATCATCGCGGCGCTGGAGCATATGACCGGGGGGTTTATCGCCGGGGGCCTGAGCGCATCGCGCAGCGATCATGCCATCATTGCCAATCAGGTGTCGTCCGGCGGGGTCGGCGGCGCGGTGTTTTCCGTTGATATCCCGGTGGTTTCGGCCCTGTCGCAGGGCTGTACGCCCATCGGCCCGGTGCATGTCATCACCCGTGCCGAAGGCAACATCATTATGGAGCTGGACGGCCAGCCCGCGTTCGAGGTGTTCACTCAGGATTTGAAATCCATGGCCCTTGCCCAGACGGGGGAGTCGCCGGAGACGGCACAAATTCGTGAGGTGCTGGTCGGGAAAGATACGCAAGACCTGCACGAGGATGTCGCCCGTCTGTTCAGGGGGGAGATTCATGTAGCCTTCCCGGTGCAGGGCAGCGACCGGAACGATTTCATGGTGCGTAACCTTTTGGGCGTCGATGCGGAAAGCGGCTGGCTGGCCGTGCCGCAGGCGGTGCATGGCGGCGGCACGGCGCTTTTTGTCCACCGGGACGATGCCACCGTCCGGGATGATTTGCTCCGCACGCTGGTGGATTTGCGCGCGCGCGTCATCCGGGATCACGGTTGTTTTGCGCCGCAGGCCGGGATTTATATTTCCTGCGTGGCCCGGGCGATGACCGATTTCGGGCCGGGCTGTGATAACCGGGACGTTCCGTCCGCGCCGGGGGGCGAAATGGCCCTGATCCGGAGCGTTCTTGGGGATATCCCCATGGCGGGTTTTTATGCCAACGGAGAAATCTCCAACCAGCGGCTTTACGGATATACCGGTGTTTTGATACTGTTCCTCTGATTTTCACCCTGACCAAAGGAAATTCCGGCCATGACCCGCCTTCTTCTGACCGTGCTGATTGCTGTTTGTTGCGGGTTTGCCCCCGTGTCTGCGGCCCGGGCGCAAACCACACCCCCGCCCTTGCCGGATACCTTGCAGAACATGGCGGCGCAGGGCGCGCAGATGCGTTATCTCGGGCGGGAAAAGGGACTCGATGGCTGGCTGGTTATTCAAGGCGGGCAGGAGCAGTTTTTTTATGTGACCCCCGACCACGAAGCGATTTTGCTGGGCCTTTTGTTCGACAAGTCGGGAAAAATGGTGACCGTGCGGCAGGTCCAGAGTCTCCAGCAGGGGAACGACCCGACGCTGGAAAGCCTGATGGCGATGCCGCAGGCGGACATGAACACGGACCAGCTCGCGGTGTTGCAAAAGGAGTTGCAGGCGAAGATCGCGGAGAAACAGCAGGCCTCCCCGGCGCAACAGCTTTATGCGGCCATCGAGAAGGCCAATACGATCACGCTGGGCAGTGCCGATGCGCCTGTAGTTTATGCGTTTCTTGATCCGCAATGCCCCCATTGCCACCAGTTTATCAATGAGATCCGCAAGGATTATCTCGACGGTGGGCAGATCCAGATGAAGGTTATTCCGGTTGGGTTCCATGCCGAGACCAAGGCGCAGGCGGCCTTGCTGCTGGCGGCGCCTGATCCGCAGGCCGTTTGGTTCCGCCATCTTGACGGCGACGAAACTGCCCTGCCGATATCGGCGGCGGTCAATCTGCAGGCGGTCGAGCAAAATCTGGCGATCATGCAGGAATGGAAGCTCGACGCGACGCCGATCGTCATCTACAAGGCGACGAGCGGCGATATCAAGATCATCCGGGGGCGTCCCCGCAACCCGGTCGATTTGCTGAACGACCTGCAATAGAGAGATTTGATGGATCAGCGGACCGCATTTTTGATTCAGGTTCTGGAACGTATCGGCACGCCGCTGGCGATGGCGGTGACGGCCATGCCGATACAAAATCCCGATGCCGGAATTGATGCCGTTGTGCGCCAGGATGCACAGCGTGTGGCGGAATTGCTGAATCGTTCGGTGCAACTGGGGTTATCGATGGCGGAAAGCATGAATGTGCGCGACGCCGCCCGCGCCGACGGGGTGCATCTGGCGCTGGCGGCGTTTTCCGGTCCGCTGATCGCCGGGCAATTCATGTCCGGTGGCGGGCGCATACCGGGTGATACGGAGGTCAAGCGTCTTGCGACATCGTTACAGGCGGTTTTGACCTTTGCCGATAATTTTACCCCGGCGGCGGATTCCACGTTGCGCCTCCAGAATATGGAGCCGGGCGACCAGCCTGCGGACGAGCATATGGTCTATGTCCAGATGTTGCAGGCCTTTTCGCCGGTGCTGCTGGCGGTGAGCGAATATGCTTTTGCCAAGCCGGAAAACAGGCTGTTGCAGGATGTGGCGGCGCGGCTGGTAATCCGGGCCGAGGATCTGCGCAAATCCATGTTCGGGCCGGACCTGCCGCCCCGGGCGGCGCGGCAGGCGGATTTGGTTCTGCTCCATCTGGTGTGCGGGTTATATGCGCATTGCCACCGGGCCGAGATGCTGCGCCTGATGGGGATGGACGATAAATCCCGCGCCGGGACCGTCATCAGCATGGACGGGGTCTGGGCGCTCTTCGATAAAAGGGTGGAAATGGTCCGGCTGATGGCGGACCAGATTATCCCCGCCCCCGGCAGCGCCGGGACCGCCAGTGGGACCGGGCAGGGACCGTCTCCCGCCCCACATGTTCATATTATGGAAACAAAAACCTTCTTTCCCGCCGCGCCGTTACAAGCGGTAGGGGCGGACAAGCCAGCAAACCCGATGGCGTTTTTTGCGCCCGGGGCCAAAAAATCCGCTGATAGCGGGTCTTAAGGCCTTTTGTTCCGGCAGGACTGGCGTTTTCCCCCCGTCCTGGGCTACAGTAATATCCCTAGAGAGCGTTTTTACTTGACCGGGTTTGCATATAAATGGCCTTAGCGACGAATGTGATTGCGGCATGCCTGTTGATTGCGGCGCAGACTTACGCCATCCCCCCGGCGGTGCTGGTCGGGATTTATCAGGTGGAAGGCGGCAGGATCGGGCAACAGGTTGGCCCCAACCAGAATGGCAGCTACGACCTTGGTCCCATGCAGATCAACACGGTGTGGGTGCCGCAACTGGCGGAAGAATGGGGGGTTTCGCCCGCGACCGCCAAACAGTGGATCCGCGATGATCCTTGCACCAATGTTGGCGTCGCGGCGTGGATTTTACGCCGGAATCTTGATGAAACCGGCGATCTGGCCCGGTCGATTGCCCATTATCATTCCCGGACGCCGACCATTGGCGGGGCCTATAAGCGCAAGGTCGTCGGCACGATGGAGCGTCATGGTCTGATGCGAAGGGAATAGACGGCAATTTCGCTGTGCCTGAACGTGAAAAGGTGGCTTGTTCTGGCCCGGCAGGCGGGTTAAGGTAATGGTGGTTTTCATGAGGGGTTTATGAGAACAGATTGTCTTTCAGTAAAAAGCGGACAGCTCCGCTTCTTCCGTAAGGTTTCAATGGCCATGATTCGCGCACGATTCTTCTTCCCAATGCTTGCTGTGATCGGGGCGGTTTCTGCCTGCAGCCCGGTCGATAAATCCTATAACCCGCAGATCGTGGCCTCTCCGGACAAGGCGGCGATGATGATCGCGGATGCGGCGGATCGCGCTTCGGTTGCGCTGGAAACGCTGGCGGCGGTCGAACAGGCCCGTTCTCCGGATATTGCCGTTGCGCCGATCAGCGATGCGCCGGCCGAACTGCAACGCGCCATGACCATCAACTGGGTCGGCCCGGTCGAGCCGATCGGCAAGACCCTCGCCAATCGCGCCGGATATGATTTCATCGTCGTCGGCGATGCGCCGCCTGTGCCGGTGGTCGTGTCGGTGGATGAAGAAAACAGGCCGATTATCGACATATTGCGCAGTGTCGGCCTGCAACTGGGCCGCCGCGCCGATGTCAAAGTGGATGCGGCGCGCCGTGTCGTTGAAATCCATTACGCGCCGGTGACCGGCGCGTCCTTCGGGGGTTAGGTCCGGATGCGTATCGTCTTGCGTTTCCTTTTCGCGTTTGTGTTTGTGGCCGGGATTTCCGGTGTGGCCGCGCCGTCGCGGGCCAATGACGAAGGCACCCCGCCCATGCCGCCGTCGCGGGCCGCGCTTGAAGCCGCGAAGCCGTCCACAATCATCAAGAAAAGTGACGAAGAAGGCATGCCCTTCAATATCCGCCAGAACGCCATCAAGGAAGCGGCCCTTTCCTACGGCGCGCGCGGCGGTCTGGCCTGGCGCACTTTCGAGATCCGCCAGGAACTGGAAAACAAATCGGCCTATCTGGACAAGGTTTTCGATTTCGGCCAGTTGTTGATTGCCGCCCCGTCGGGGCTGCTGATCGAGCCGCCGATCATCAGCGAAGATGAAAATTCGATGATTATCGATGCCGCCGGTCAGGAAGCCGCTGTCGCGGATCGCATCTACAATATCGCCGTCAATGCCCGGATTGTTTCCGCGCCGCGCTACTGGCGCAATTATCTTGAGCGCGACTGGGGTGATGTTTCTCCACCGCCGGATATCCTGCTGCCTGAAAACAAGGAAGAGCGCGAATTGTGGATCGACCATGTGCGCAAGGGCTGGGAAAAGGGCTATGAACAGGCCGACGAAATCTTTCAGGACGATTTGCATATGCTGACCGCCGATTATCAGGGCATGGTCCGCTACCGGATGTTGCTGGCCCAGAGCATGGTTTCCGCGCCTTATGCGCTTCAGGTCGATCGCGGTGTCACCGGCGGCGGCGACAAGATGCGCATCGGGGACCGCGCCATCCAGATTTCCGGTCGCCCACAGTTCAAACCGGGATCGGATGAATGGCAGCCCGCAAGCCGATAAGCCTCGTCAAGGGCGCAGACAACCACGCCATCACCTGGCCGGAGGAGCCGCCGCGCTTCACCGAGGAGACTGTCGATACGTTTTTGCTCTGGTCGGTCAAAAAGGGTGCGTCCGATATCAGTTTCCAGTCCGACAGGCCAGTCTATCACGAGCTTGACGGTGTGTTATATCCGGCGATTTTCCGGGCGCTTGATGCCGCTGACATGGCGGCGATCCTGCAAAAGATTTACGGGCCGGAGGCGCTGGCCCGCCTTGCGTCCGGGCATGATCTCGATCTGTCCTATGAAATCAGGCCGGATCGTTACACGCGCATCCGTTTTCGTGTCAATATCACCGCCATCCTGTCCCGGGGCCGCGATGCGGCGCAGATTACCATGCGGGTCCTGCCGAACATGCCACCCAGCATGGCCGATCTGAATATCGAGCCGGATATCATCAAGAACTGGTCGCCGCGTCAGGGCATGATTATCATCACCGGGCCGACGGGGTCGGGGAAAACCACCTTGCTGGCCGCCGGAAACCGGATGATTCTCGAACGTCCGCATGGCTGCGGCAAAATGCTGACCTATGAAGCGCCGATCGAATATGTGTATGACGGCGTGAAGAGCCCGCGCTCGCTGGTCGCGCAGTCGGAGATTCCCCGCCACCTTCCCGATTTTGCCAAGGGGGTGCGTAACGCCTTGCGGCGCAAGCCCAGTGTCATCCTCGTCGGCGAGGCGCGCGACAAGGAAACCATTTCCGCCGCCATCGAAGCGGCGCAGACCGGACATGCGGTCTATACCACGACCCACACGACCGGCGTCGCCGCCACCGTGCAGCGGATGATTACCGCCTTCGAACCCGGGGAGCGGTCGGAGCGGGCCTATGCGCTGATGGAAACCCTGCGCATGATCGTCACCCAGCAACTGGTGCCGAAAAAGAACGGCGGGCGCATGGGGGTCAGGGAATGGATGAAATTCCCCGACGAGGTCCGGGAAAAACTGATGGATATGGATTTTCTGGAATGGCCCCCGGTGATCCAGCGGATGTTGCCGAATTACGGGCAAAGCATGGCTGTCTCCGCCTCTCTGGCCTTCGATCAGGGCCTGATCGACCGCAGATGGTATCTGTTGCTGACCTCCTCGACCGGGTCGGGCGGTTAAGGGCCCGTGCAATTGCCTGCGGGGGGTTTGCTTTTCCCGGATTTTAAGGATTTGCTAGGGTCCGGCGGGTTACGCTTGAAGACAACAGGGAAGCCGAGGTTTTTATGGTCAATGTCGTCAAAGAAAACGAGATGGAGCAGGCCAACTGGCACTGGCGCAATACCATGCGTACAGTCCGGTTCTTCAACCTCGATGCCCGCGCCAGCCTGCCGTTTCTGGTGCTGCTGGTCTATTTGCGCCCGGTGACGCTTTTTATCTGCTTTGTCGTGACGATGGTTTTCCGTTTTCTTGAAATCAAGGGCATGACGTTTCCGGCCGCGCTGCGGTCGCTGCGGGTCTGGCTGATCGGCGATAACCGGCCAGCGTGGATGACTTTTCGCCACAGGCGGATGCGCGATTACGGTTAAGGCCTCTTGCCACTTTTCCAGCCTCCTTCGTGAAAACAGGCGGAGAAATTCCCGGAATATCCCCCCTTGGGGATTGTTATT
The DNA here is from genome assembly GCA_964400125.1 of uncultured Micavibrio sp. GTDB lineage: Bacteria > Pseudomonadota > Alphaproteobacteria > Micavibrionales > Micavibrionaceae > Micavibrio. Next base: position 25,604 of record CAYNSR010000013.1, read on the forward strand.
TTGATCCGGTCCCTTTATGTTCAGGAAGATTTTCTGACCGGGGGATTTTCATGACAGCCTTTCGTTTCGTTTCAGGTTTTTTGCTGGTGCTCCTTTCCGCCATGCCCGCGCAGGCCGGATTTGAGTGGACGCCCCCGCCTGCGCCAATGCCGCAAATACAAGGCGACGGTCCGCTGATGCCCAGCGTCCCGGCGGTGGATGTGCAGGTGATTGCGCCCGTGGGTGTGCCGTTGCCCCCGCCGGTTGTGGAAGGCGTTCCGGTCCCGCAGGCCCCCGCGATGCAGGAGACCGTGTTCGCCGAGGCGATCGGTTTTGGCAGCGATATGCCGCTGGTGCTGGCGTTGCGTCAGGTTGTGCCGCCGCGCTACGCCTTTGCCTTCGACCCGTCAGTCGATCAGGGCGCGCGCGTGAGCTGGAACGGCGGCAAGCCGTGGAATCTTGTTCTTGAAGACGCATTGCGGCCTCTGGGGCTGGGGGCGCAGATCACCGAGTCTGCCGTGCATGTCGTCCCGTTGTCGCAGATGCCGGTCGCGATGCCCGCCCCGGTTATAGTTGAAAAACCGGCTCCCGCCATGGCCGCGCCGTTGCAGGTTGCCCCGGCGCAGGACGTCCCGGCAAGGCCCGATCCGGTGCGTGAGATTTATATCCGCCGTCATGGTCATGGGGGTGAAACGTCACAAATCGGCAACGGCATGAATGAGGCGTTGAATCCAGCCGCAGGCGGTTCCGGTGCGCGTGCCTTGCAGGCCCCCTTGCTGACGGCTCCGGCGGGGAGTGATTACAAGGAAGCGCTCATGCAGCCGGTTTCACTTTCGGACGGAAACGAGGCGCATTTGTCTCCGGCTGTGGTCAAGACCGCAAAACGTCAGGGCGTCATGGACCCCTATGATGTGCGTTTTTGGGAAGCGGAAAAAGGCGGCAGCCTGAAAAACACCCTTGCAACCTGGTCCAGCGTGGCGGGTGTGGAGCTGTACTGGGTTTCGACACAGGATTATATTTTGCCCGAAGCGGTGCAGTTGCACGGGAATTACACCGAAGCCCTGACACAGATTCTTGGTGTCTACGGCGAGGGCGAGGGGCGTCCGCAGGGGCGCCTGCACCCCAATTTGCCGACCGGGCCTTCCGTCCTGATTATCGAGGCCGCGCAGAACTAGAGCATTTCTCGATGAGGTTGGATCAAATTCAACCATCGTCATCGCCTGAATTTTCGAAGCAAATCCGGGGAATGACGGCTGTTGAGATGTCGGATTCTTACTTCAAATGACTATAAATGCACAGAATCCTAAATCAGACCCGTAAAGCCCTTACAGGAAGTTGGACAGGTTCAACTGGCTGACGATGGCGGTGACCTGATAGCTGGCTTCGAGCTGGGTTTGCAGGGCGGTGACTTTCAGCGCCACTTCGTTCAGGTCGATATTTTCAATCTCTGAAACGGTGTCGAGCAGGATTTTTTTCTCCAGCGTCAGTTCCTTTCGCACGGTATCCGCGTTGACCAGCGTGGTTTGTAGCTTGAAACGTTCCTGATCGAGGGAATCTACGGCGGCGCTGAGCGTGCGGGCGATATCGTTGAAGACGGCAAAGAAATTCTTCTGCCGATCTTCTTCCGTGGCCCCGGGGGCGGTATCGAGGTCCGCGATGTTTTTGAGCGCGGTGACACCGGCAACGATATCGCGAAAAGCCGGGTTGTCGGCAAGGACCGTATAGTTGAATTCCACCGTATCGTCGGCGCGTACATAGACCTGTTTCGCGTTGGATATGGTTCCGGAATACCCCAGAGTGACGGCGGGGATGTTTTTGTAGCGGGAAATATACTCTTCCGAAATCGTGGTGTTCGGGGGTGTCACCGTCAGGGTGCCTGCCGTCCATTCGGCGTTGAGGTTGCCGTAGAAAGCATCGAGGCTGCCTGTGTCGGAGATCGGTTTGTTCGAGGTGTCTGATCCGGCGAAGATATAGGCGTCGCCGTCTTTCATGTTGAGGGTATCGAGGATAAAATCGTAGCTGTTTTCAGCAAGGCGGCGGATAAAATCCATCTCTACATCGCCTTCCTGTGTCTGGTTGACGACGGAATCGATCACATTATTGACCTGATTCTGGATGGTTTTAAGACCTTGCTCCATCTGTTTGATTCGCGTTTCGGCGCGGGCGATATTTTGCAGGTAGCTTTCCATGCGCTGGAAATCGGCGCGGGCGCGGTTGGTGATGACGACATCCACGCCCAGACCCTTCATGGTCGCCGTTTTTTTCCCTGTGGCGATCTGCGTTTGCAGGAGGGAGAGTTGAAGCTGGAGGCTGCCGAGGCGCACCGTCTGGGATTGCTGTTGTCCGAGGCTTGAAATGAAGGTCATAAATTTATCTCCTGGCTTCCGCCCGCTAGAATGAATTCAGCAGGGTCTTGAACATTTCGTTTATGGCATTCACGGTTTTCGCCGATGCCGCGTAGGCGGTCTGGATCATGATAAGGTGTGACATTTCCTCGTCGAGATTGACGCCGGAATCATCGAGGAATTGCCGTTCGATGAGAGTTTTGTAGCTTTCTTCATCCTTGAGCGCGGCATCGACTAGATTGATATCCTCAGTCTGGGTGCTAATCATTTTTTGTGAATAATCGACCAGTGTTGTTGCCGTCGTTATTCTGGTCATAAGGCTGGCGGAAGGCCCCAGATTGGCATTTTTGTATCCTGCATGGGCGACGCCGCTGACGGGATTGTTGCTGCCGAAGATTTCCTGTACGGCGGAATTGTTGCTGGTGCTGAAAATCGGTCCGTCGATGATACGGATATCGCCGCCGAAATTCGGCCCGGGACGGATATTGAGAAAGCCCGTCAGCGGATCGATGCTGGCGTTGACGCCCGGGATGCCGTTCAGTTTCGCCAGCAGGGTGATTTCCGTGTCGCCGGGATCGACATTCACCCGGACGATATTGTCGCGCCCGACCTGTACGCTGAAATAGGGCGACTCCGCCGGGATGCTGCCTGCGGCGAGGCCGAGATAGGCAAGGCCGTCATTGCCCATCGTTCCGGCCCCGATGTCGAGATCGTATTGCGAATTGATAACCAACTGGCCGAACTGGTTGAGCAGGGCCACCGGTTCTGTCCCGAGCGGGAGCGCTAGCGCCGGGAAAACATCGTTGTTCAGATAGGTCACCAGTGCCGCCGCCCCGCTTGCCGCAGGGGGGGCCGGGTATAGCCCGGCGACGGTGCCGAGATCGATAACGGTGGGGGGGCCGCCATTGACGCCGAGGGTGAAATCATCCAGCAAAGGTGGACCGGCAGGCGGCAGGAACGGGTTGCCCGGCGCAGCGTTGAGATCGACCCCGGTCGACAGGGAGCCGATATCGACCGTGCCGATGATTTGCGCCTGCGGATCAAGACCAAGCACATTTTGCAGCGTGTCGGGAATTCCGGAGACGCGCAGATCGACGGTTCCGTTGGCTTCCAGATATTCGAATTCGCCAAAGGTGAATTCAACGATCCGGCGCAGGAATTCGCTGGAACCGTCCTGTACGCTCAGACCGGACAGGGTGCTGGTGCGCAGCAGGAAATAATCGTTCTGGATGCGGTCGTTGACCTGCATCGTTGCGGCAAAGCCGACATAGGGCACGGGGGTCAGCGGCCCGGGCGGATTCGGCACCGGATCGGTATTGGCCGGGATCGACCCGTCGGGGGCGGTGAAAAGCCGGACCCCTTGCGCATCGAAGCGCAGCGCCATCTTGTGCGCCAGTTCGTCCAACTGGGCCTGATATTTCGGCATGATGTCGTCGCGCAGCTCGATAAAAGCGCCGATCTTGCCGCCGATATTGGTCTGGGTGATATCCCGGGCGGTAAAAACATCAGCCGGGTCGCCCCCGATATAAAGCCCAGCGGCGCTGGCGGGGTAGAAACTGGTGGCCCCCACCGGGGCGGGGTTGAAGAAAAGCGGCGTGGCATTTTCATCGGCCAGTTGTTGTCCCTGACTGGTCTGCACCACCAAAACCCCGTCGCCGCGCGTGAAGAAGGTGATCTGCATTTCCGCAGACAGATCCTTGATGGCAGAATCGCGCAGGTCTTCCATCGCTGCGGAGCTGCGCCCCAGCGCGGACGTTTCCTTGATCTGGCGGTTGAGATCGGCGATTTGTTCCAGCAGGCCGTTGCTTTTCGCGACGCTGACGCGCATCTGATCCTGCGCATCGTTGCGCATCTGGGTCAGCAGGGCTGCAAAATCGTTGAATTTTTTTGCGACCAGATCGGCCCCGTTGACGGTTTGTTGCAGCAAAAGATTGTCATCCGGCGCATTGGTCAACTGGATAAAGGAATCGCGCAGGCGGGCAATTTCTGCCGCGATCGAGATTTCGGCATCGCTGGCGCCGTGGAATTCCTGAATCTGGTTCATGAAGGAGGCTTTGACGCCCAAGGATTCCGTCGCGCTGATCTGGGTCCATAAATCCCGTTCGAGGTTCAGGTCGACCTTGCGGATGATGGCGCCGCTGCGTACCCCGGCGCTTTCACCGAGCAGGACGGCGTTTTCCTGAGGCAAAATCTTCCGGGAATAGCCGGGCGTGGACACATTGGCGATATTCGACGAAATGACATTCAGCTGTTGCTGTGCCACGCGGAGCCCGGATAAGGCGGCATCAAGACCGGAAATAGCCATACTGGACCTCTGTCATATACTTCCTGCCGGGCCGTTTTGCGCCGGACAGGCATATTTTGCCTTGTCGTCGGGAAAACGGGACCGGTTCATCGTTCTTCCTTGCAAGGACGATGCCAGAGGGCGAGCTAAAATTACGGAAATTTCGACAGGGTCGCTACTTGGCGCGGGAGACTTTGTTTTGCACCGAATCTTGCGCCCGGCGCAAGTTCATCTCCAGAATCATCGAAAGCAGCATTTCCTTGCGCAAGGACGCTTCGAAGCGTTCCCGGTCATGCATGATCTGGAGGGCCTGCAGGGCGACGCCGGTGCGGGCGACATTGGCCGGGCTGACATACAGATTGGTAAAGAATTGCGGGTTCTGGAACAGTTTTTTGGATAGCAGGTTCATCTGCGCGTAATAACTCGGCTGCGCTCCGATCAGATCGTTCACATCGGCCGGGGCAACGCCGATTCCGGCCATGACTTCCCGCAGCCGCGCTGCCTCGAGACCCGTCCCCGGCGTTTTCTGCGCGACCTGCAAGGCGAAGCTGTAGCGGGCCACGCCCCGGACGGCGGACAGCATGCGGGAATCCTGAAGATGGGAAAAATGCAAGCCCGATGGCATCAGGATCCATTCGGGGATTGGTGTCAGGACCGTGTGGTTGAAGAGGTTTTTCGACAGGGCGATAATGTCTTCTTCTTCGTTTGTCGCGGCAGTGTTGGTGAAGTCGATCGGCAGGGTCAGTTTCCGGGCGACGGTTCTGTAGTAGTTGATATCATTGTTTTTGCGCAGAGATGCTCCGGAAGCGCACATCGTGCCCAGTTCGCGCTTGTTGTCGTTTTCATCGCAAAAAACGGTCCGGTAATGGGTCAGCCGGGTGGACAGATCGGCAAAGGGCCCCCAGGACGAGGCGGCGTAACCGCTGAGCAATTCCCGTTTCAGCATGACGGCATCAAGGGCGGCGATGTTCCGTTTGACCCGGTCTTCGGCGTTGACCATCGTGCGCGACAGGGTGCCGAAGGCGCAGACCTGTTCACTGGGCTGGTAATCGCGGTGGGTCTCCGCCTGCCATTCACCAAAAATCTGCTGGCTTTCGAGCTGGTGCTTGGCATCCAGAAGCGGGCCGATCATCATGGTTTGCATCACCATGACATTGGTAAGCTGGTCGGAAAAAAGGCGGATGGCGCGAACGATGTTGTTCCGGATTCCATCAAGGAGGTCGTTGTTGAAGGTCGCCGGATCTATTGGAGTTATACCCGGCGTATTGCTTTTCATGAAGACGTTGACGCAAACCCTGTGGCCGGCATCGACACAGACTTCGATCATGCGGTCATCGACCGTGGCGATGCCCGTCGCGGTGAAGCCGCCCGGGTTGGCAACGGCTGTCGACGTTCCGTCAATCGTAACGATGGCCGGGTCAGCCGACATTGCCGGGCCGCTGACGGTCACGGTCACGGCACCGGTGTTGACGTTGGTGACGATCGTTACCGTGGCGTGATTAATCATGACGCCGTTTAACCAGTCCCACTCATCCATGGAAACCACGGTGGTGACGGTGCCGGGATTGCCCGCGATATTGACGCCGGTGGTCACATAGCTGCCTTCATGCTGGAGAACGCTGGTCGCATTTCCGTTGACGGTCTGGGAAACGGTCAGCAGCCATGTGTTCGGGTATGTTCCGGAACCAAATACGGAGACTTCGTCGATGGTCGTAGCGACGGCATGGGTTTTTTCAACAAAAGAGAAAAGCAGGATGCAGGCCAGCAACAGGCATCCGAGATATTTCCCGGGGTCGGACAGGGGATGTACTGTTCTCGCCTTCATGTTCCTAGTTGCTCTTCTTGTCGGTGGCACGGTTCAGTTCGTTCTGTACGGCATTCTGGGATTTCATCAGTTCAAGTTCGAGCAAGACCGAAATAATCGCTTCGTTGCGCAAGGCGCTTTTGAAGATGTCGCGTTTTTGCATCAGGGAGATTGCCTGTAGCGCCACGGCCTTGCGCGCCACGTTGGCCGGTTTGTCATACAGATCGACGAAGAATTCCGGACGCTGGAAGACACGCTTGGTCAGAATTTCCATCTGCGCGTAGTAGCTGGGGTTGGGGCCGATGATGGTTTCGGCCTCCGTGGCCGGGATTCCCATTTCTTCGAGGATTTCCCGCATGTAGTCCCGGGAAACGCTGGTGGTGCCGCTCGTCTTCATGCCGATGATCGCGTGGAAAGGCTGCTCCGCCACGCTGCGTTTTGCCACGATCGAACGCATATCGAGGAGCAACTGGCGGTTGGCCATGGCGTTCGCCCCCGGAATACGGAGTTTTGCGGCCGTAATCGGGTCGTAGACCGTATGCGCATACAGGTTGGACATCAGGGCAAGAACGTCTTCTTCATCCGGTGTCGTCGTCGTGTCAGAAAAATTGATGTCCAGGGACATCGGCGTCATGACGGTGCGGGTGAAGTCGACATCCTTGTTTTTGCGCTCCTGCGGCACCGCTCCCGCGCAAACGGTAGTCAGGCCGCGATTGTTGTCGTTGCGGTCGCAATATGTCGTGCGAAATTTTTCAAGTCGTCCTTCGCGGTCTTCTTTTTGGCCTTCCGATGAATTGGCGTTCATATTCAGGAGTTGCCGATCCATGGAGCGCTGGCTCAGCAGGCGGGCGGTCAGATCGGCGTTCCGGTCGGAGGCCGCAAGGCTGCGCATGCTTGAACCCAAGGTACACAACCCTTCGCTGGGCTGGTAATCCTTGTGAGCGCGGGCGGCCAGCGTCTGGAAGAGCCTTTGCGTCTCAAGCTGGTTTTTTGCATCGAGGAAAGAGCCAACGATCATCATTTGCATCATCGCCACAGCGGACATTTGCTCGGTGGCCATCGCCATGGCGGGGAGAATATATTGCTTGAAATAGACTTCAACCAGCCATTCGCGGTGGTCTATGAATTCCTGCGTGATGTGGTCGCGTGTTGCGTCCTGTTCTGCCTCGATCAGGGCGATTGTTGCAGCCGCCCGCGCAGCCATGATTCCGGCACATGGACAGGCAAGGGCATTTCCGATCTGGCCGAAAACGCCGCCTATGCCGCACAGGGTCGCTATGACATGCAGGATTTTACGACCTGATTTCTGGCGGGCTGATTCTTGCTGTCTCATGGTCTTTTTCCTTCCGTCAGAGGTTCGAGGCCTCGTTGGACCGCCTCTTGTTCCTTCATGATTTCCGTTTCCAGCCATACCTGCAGCATGGATTCCGTTCTCAGGTCGCTTTCATACAGATCGTGGGATTGCATAAGGTTGAAAGCCTGTAGCGCCACGCCCTGTCTGGCGACGTTCGCGGGCTTGTCGTACAGCCGGGTGATGAAATTGTGGTTCTGGTAGATTTTTTTTGTCAGGATTTCCATCTGGGCGTAATAGCTGGGGTTTGCACCGATGATGGCATCAATCTCGGCATTGGTGCCGATGCGCAGTTCGCGCATGATTTCACGCAGGAAATTCGTGTTGCCGGGACTGAGCGCGCTGCGGGATTTCATGGCGGCGATCGCATTGAATGATTGCTGGGCGACGTTGCGTTTGGCGACAACCGCCCGCAGGCCAAGATAACGTTGCTGGTTTCCTTCTGCGGCATCGAATTTTTCGACATCCTCCTGAGAGAAAACATCATGGGAATAGAGGTTTGCCGCCAGCGCCAGAACATCTTCTTCGTCGGCGGTGACGGCCGTGTTGGTAAAATCGAGATCCAGCGTCAGCGGCTCTACGATCAGGCGTGTATAGTCGATATCACGATTGATGCGCGGTTGCGGCGGCCCCGTGCAGACGACCTGCAGTGCACGGCCGAAATCGTTTCGGTCGCAATATTTAGCGGTGAACTGGGCAAGACGGCTCTTGCGATCTTCCGTTGGTCCTTCGGTTGAGCTAGCGTTCATGTTCAGTGTTTGACGGTCAATGGCGCGTTCGGACAGGGCAAGGGCGGTGGTGGTGCCTTTTTGTTCGGCGGCGGCCAGACCGCGCACATTGCTGCCGACGGTGCAGAGAAAGTCGCTCGGGTGGTAATCGCGTTGCGCCTGAGCGGCGAGGGCGGAGAAGGCGCGTTCGGTCTCGAGTTGCTGTTTTGCATCGAGCAGCGTCCCTAGGACATAGATCTGGTACATGCCGATTGCGCTGAGATGCTCCGCCGCGCGCATCATCGCGGGCAGCCACCAGTCCACAAAATATTCATTCACCCACCAGAGCGTATGTCTTTGCATTTCGGCGGTGAAGTGGGTGGGTGTTTCGCCTGTCGGCTCACCGTTGCCATCGACATTGTCGAAGACATTTGTCCCAGGGTTGGGATTTGATGGGCCGGGACGATCGACGGCGCCAGTTTCCTCTTGAAAAATTTCGTCGATTCGGTCGAGGGTCGGGTCCATCAGGGCGCAACACCCTGTGTCGCAGCATACGGCATGCCCCTTCTTCGCCGGCAAGACAACGCCTATTCCGGTCAGTGCGCCCAGCGCAATTGTAAACATGACCAGTTTTTGGAAGGGAATCTTCATTATTTAACCATCCTCGCCACTTTGTTCTGGACGGCATTTTGTTCGTGTTCAAGGCGCAGTTCGAGCAATATGCCCATCATTTGCTCGCTGCGCAGGGCGCTGTTGAAAATTTCGTTTTCCTGCATCAGGTTCAGTGCCTCGAGTGCCGCGCCTTTCCGGGCGGCGTTGGCCGGTTTGTCATACAGGTCGACAAAGAAATCGGGACTTTGGAATAATTTCTGCGTCAGAATTTCCATCTGGGCATAGTAGCTGGGGTTTGCGCCGATGATGGCGTCCACTTCGGCATCTGTGGCAATGCCCAGTTCCCGCATGATGGCGCGCAGGTATTTTGCCGTTTCGGCGGCATCGGTTGTTCCCTTGGCCTTCATCGCGGCGATGGCCTGAAAGGATTGTTCGGCGATGCTGCGTTTGGCGACGATCGCGCGCAGGTCAAGGTAGGCTTGCTGGTTTGTCGGGTTATCCTCCAGCAGTCCCGGCGTCATGCCTTCAAAAACGTCATGAGAGTAAAGATTCGAGGCAAGGGCGAGGACGTCTTCTTCGTCATCGGTCCGGACGGTATCCCCAAAATTGATATCAAGCGTCCATGGCTGACTGATGGTGTAGCCGTAATCGATATCCCTGTTGCGCCGCGCCTGCGTGATGCCAGCCTCGCAAACGTTTGTCAGGGACCTGCCGAAATCGTTGACGTCGCAGTAATTTTTGACGAATTGCGCCAGACGGCCCGCGCGGTCGCCCGTTTGGCCGATGGAGGCGTTGCTGTTGCCGTTCAGCAATTGCCTGTCCCGCGACCATTGCTGCAACAGGTTTCTGGTCAGGCGGGTATTGAAATCGGCTTGTCCGAGACTGCGGGCGGCGGACCCGATGGTGCATAAGGAATCGCTGGGGGTGTAGTCTTTCATGGCCTGCGCCGTCAGTTCGGAGAACAGGCGCTGGGTCTCAATCTGGTGCTTGGCGTCGATAAAGGCCCCGAGAATATTCATTTGATACATCGAAATGGCGGACATTTGCTCTGTCATCATGGCCAGTGCAGCGCCGAGATATTCCGGGAAATATACAATCCTGAGCCACAGTTCGTGAAACAAGAATTCTGTTACGATATGGGCGTTGGTAATGACATGCTGGATCAGGACTTCCATGAAGACCTGTTCCATCAACGCGGCGGCAATTGGTGTACAGCAGCAAACACAGACTGCCTCGGCCCGTTTCGGTGCGGCGAAGACCAGCGGGATCATGATGGCGACGATGCACAATATCCTGAAAGTATTCGGTCGTGCCGCGCCTTTGCGCACGGATTGCGCCGGATCTGGCTTGTCCGGTTTCCGGTTCACTGTAAAAAATTTCATAACCCGCGCACCCCGCCTTGCCCGGTGATTCAAAAGTGTTGGGTTAATTTTAACATATCCGGAAACAAAAAGTACACCTTAAGTGCGCCTTTGCCGTCACATGGGAAATGTTGGGCCTGAACGGAATTTTAACCCTTGGTTGGGCATCATGATCCTGATAGATTCGATCCTGTCGGTTTTTCGATTCCGGTTCAACCCTTGAAGAGATGTCCATCTGCCATGGCCCCGTCTGATTCCTCAGTGTCACGTCCCAATCCACGGCGTTTGCGTCCGGCACAGGATCGGGCGAAACAGGATGATACCCCGCCTGCGCCGGAGCCTTCCGGGCGGGAAGGGTTGCGCGGTCTCGGGGCCGTGGTGATCCGTAACCAGTTCTACAAGGACGGTTATCGCGCCTTGCTGAAGCTGGCTCTGTTGCAAGGCGCCATTATTGTTTTTCTGATTATGGCAATATTTTTTGTTATTCACAAGAATCAGCCGGAAAATCGCTATTTTGCGACGACGGAAGACGGGCGGCTTGTGCCGATGGTTCCCTTGAATCAGGCCAATCTGAGTGCGCCTGCGCTGATGTCGTGGGCTGCGCAGGCGGCGACGGAGGTGATGACCTTCGGGTTTAACGATTACCGGCGCAGGTTGCAGGAATCCTCGCGCAATTTCACCCGCCGCGGCTGGGAAAGCTTTACGCTGGCGCTGGAACGCGCCCGTATTATCGAAATGGTTGAGGCCAACCAGCAGGTTGTTACTGCCGCGCCGCGCGGTGCTCCGATCCTGCAATCTGAAGGGCTGGTGAACGGGCGCTATCAGTGGACCGTGCAGATTCCGATGATTGTCACATACCAGTCCGGGTCCAAGACGCGGTCCGACCAGTTGCTGGTGACGATCGTTGTCGTGCGGACGCCGCGTCTGGAGAGCCCGAACGGTGTCGGGATCGAGCAGTGGATTGCTGTCGGGGGGTAGGGTTTTGACAGCGTCTTTCGGCTTTACACAATAACCGGGGGCCGCTAGACTTCCGGTGCGAATTGGGGCACGTCTTATTTCTTCGAGGGTTTTCATCCGGTCCATATCATGATTTTCAGACAACGAAATTCGACAGCAGTTTTTCGCGCCGGTTTGCCCGGCTGCGTTTGTCTTGCCTTGGTGATTTTGTGCGGTTTATACACTGGCCCGGTTCGCGCGCAGGGCCCGGAGTCACCGCAGGAAAACGAGATGTTGTGGAATCAGGGGGGGATCCCAGAGCCAGCATTGCCTGTTGCCGAGGCTGCGGCACCGGAGACGTCCGCCCTGCCTGATGGGGGTGATCTGGATGTGCGCGCGCCGGGCCTGCAGTTGCCGGTCAGCAGCGGCTTGCTCCCGGGGCAACTGGCCGGGGCGGCCATGCCGATGAAAACGCAGGAAGAAATTGACGCCGAGATCCGCGAGGATGCCTTTAACGCCGCCCTCACCGGGTTGCTGCCGCTGGAGCCGCCGGAAATCCGCAAGGTTTTGAAACGTTACGACCAGACAATGGAAGCGGCAGAAACGCCGATCTATCCGTATCCCAAGCCTGAGGTCGTGGTGAAAAGCGTTTCGCTCGATCCTGGTGTGGCACCGCCCCTGATCAAGGTGGCCGCAGGCCATGTCACGACGATGAATATCGTTGATATAACGGGCGCGGTCTGGCCGATACAGGATATTACCTGGGCCGGTAATTTTGAAATCGTCCAGCCCGAAGCGGGCGGCCATGTCATCCGGATCACGCCGATGTCCGAATTCGCCTATGGCAATATGTCCGTGCGCCTGCTGGAGCTGGATACACCGATCACCTTCATCCTGAGGACGCATCGTGACGGCGTTTTCTATCGCGTCGATATCCAGTTGCCGGAATACGGCCCGTATGCGACGCCACCCCTGATCGACGGCGGCATTACGATCGCGGCGGGAAATATGACGATGACGGCGGTGTTGGACGGCATGCCGCCGCAAGATGCCGTGAAGATGCGGGTTACCGGCGCGGACGGGCGGACAACGGCTTACAAATTCGAGGACTCGACTTATGTCCGGACGCCTTTGACTCTGCTCTCCCCGGCGTGGAAAGCTTCGGTCAAATCTGCCGACGGAACGAATGTCTATTTGCTGGGGAATGCCCCTGTGCTGCTGCTCTCCGATCAGGGCCGCATGATCCATGCCCGGCTGAGTGAGAAGGAAACGGAAAGATGAGTGATCAGGAAAACGACATTCTTGATGCCGGCGATGCGGGCGCGGATTCGGAGTTTGAAGATTTCGATACCGGTTCCGGGTCCTTGTCGGGCGCAGTCAAGACGAATCCGCTTTTCAAGGTCGGGATCGTTATTGCGGCCTTTGCGGTGATTGCCGGAGGCATCATGCTTTTCGGTGGCAAGGAAATGCCGGTGGACCCTTCATCGGTAAAGGGCGCTGCCGAGGTCAGGCAAACGGCAGGGTCGGAAAATATTTCCCCGGTTTATGAAGATGCTATCAGGGACAAGAACGAGCAAATCCTTGAGGAGGCGCAGCGTCAGGGGACCAGCGCGATTCCGGTACCGCTCGGCCCGCCGAAGACTCTGGCACCGATGATGCAGGTCACGAGCACGGATGATCCCCTTGAGAGATGGCGCCGGATTCAGGAAGAGCGTTTGCGCAAGGAGCAATTGCTGACCGCATCTCAGGCTCCGCCGCCGGATGCGGTCGCGCCGGTGGATCCTTATATGGAGCAAAAATCCGCGCTGGCGTCGACATTGGCCACGCAGATGCAGTCCATTCTTGACGGTGTGGCGCTAACGTCGATGAAAACAGCCACTATTGCCGATCCCAAGTTTATCGAATCCGAGCGGGCTGCGGCTGCATCTGCGGCAAGCGAACAGCAGGTGGCTGCTGTTGCCGCCGCTGCTGCGGGCGAGGCTGTAACGGTCGAGGTTCTGCTGGAGCCGGGCCGGATCGAGTATGCGCAACTGATTACCGAGGCCAATACGGATGCGCCCGGTCCTGTGCTTGCGGTACTGGCGAGCGGGCCGTTGGCGGGAAGCCGCCTGATTGGCACATTCAGCGCCAGTGAGGAATATCTGACCTTGAGCTTCGGCACGATTGTTGTGGACGGGCAGGCGCTCAGCACCAGCGCTGTGGCGCTGGATCCGGCGACATCAAAGCCGGGTGTTATTACTGAAATCGACCGCAAATATTTCCAGCGCGTCATTCTGCCTGCGGCGGCGGCCTTTATCGAGGGAATCGGCGGCGCTATCGCCCAGAGCGGGTCCACCACCGTTTCCGCCGGGGCCGGGACGACGACATCGGCTGAAAACGAGCTTGATACGAAGCAGGAGTTTTTCAAGGGGGTTGAGGAAGCTTCCGGAAAGGTCAGCGAGATTCTGGATCAGGATGGCGGTGCCGTCAGACCCATGCTCCGCGTTGCGGCAGGGGCGCATCTCGGGTTGCTGTTCACGCAAGGGGTCGAGCGCAGCACGGACAGCAAAGGTGTGGTCCTGAGGAATCAGGGGCGGGATCAGGCGTCGGCCCTGCCCGGAGGTGCCTCTGCCGGGCCAACCCAGATCCAGACATCGGGAACGCCAACGGGGCAGTAATTTCTTTCTGACGCAAAATAGAGATATGTGGCGCAAATGAGCAATAACGACCAATTTGACGATCTGGACGATTTCGATGATTTCGACGAGGTGTCGGATGATCTGGATGCCGTTACGGATGTCGCTTCTGTTGATGAGGATTGGGACCATCTCGCTGGGAACGAGGGCGCTTCTGTTGACGGCGGAGATGGCGAGAGGCAGGGTGGGAAGGCGCCGGAAAAGAAAAAATCCGGGCTTTTTAATCTGTTGCTGATCGCAGGGGTTGCGCTCGCAGGGGGTGGTTTCATCGTTTTGAAAATGGGCGACACCACCGCACCCGTTCCTGCGTTCGAGCAGCCCGACCCGATGATGGAGGCCCAGGTTGCGGAGATTCAGAATCCGCCCCCCACGCCGCCGATGCCCGCGCCGATCCAGCAGCCGGAAGTGGCCCCGGAAGCGGCTTTGTTGCAATCCTCTCCTGCCCCCGCGCCAGCACCTGAACCGGAGTTGCCGGGCAGTGGTGTTGCGCCGGAAGGTGCGGATACCGGGCTGAGGATGCCAAAGGCGGAAGATATTTTGCTCAAGGCCGCGCCTGCCGGAAACCCCTCTGACGATGGGTTCGTACCTGTTATTTCCGCTTCTCCTGAGGTTGTGGCCCCTGTGGCTATGCCAGCGGTTCCGGCCCCGGTTGTGTCCGGTCCCGATTTTGGGCCAGTGATGGAAAAGCTGGATTCCCTGTCGGCACGCATGGAATCGCTGGAAGCAAAACTGGAAGCCTATCGCGCGGAAAAAGCTCCGGCCGGGCAGGTTCCGGCGGTGACGGAAGACCAGATCAAGGCCTTGCAGCGATCGCTTGCAACGCTTGAGCAACGTGTGGAGGCGCAGGCGTCCTCAGGCCGTCGTCCTGCTGTTGCGGCGGATACCGAGTCGGTCGCCCCCCCGCCAGTTGCCAAACCGAAGCCGCAGATTTTGGGGCAAAGTGCTGCGGGCGGGATTTCAGCCGGGGAAAGCGGTGCGGAGGCTGCCGTCCCGCCCCGTCCTGTTGCTCCTGTAACGACGGTCTGGGTTTTGAAGGGCGCGCAGCCCGGGCGAGCCATGGTTGCCAAAAAGGGCGAAAACGACCTGCATCCGGTGGCTGTCGGGGACACGCTTCCCGGTATTGGCCGAATCACGGCGATCGAGTACCGGGATGGAAAATGGTCGGTAATCGGGACGCTGGGTACGATCGCGCAGTAGTCCGGGCTGTCTGGAAACTAAAGACAATTTTAAGAATTTGGGCGCATGATGAAAAGGTCGGGAAGTTTGCAATATTTAGGTCAAATGTGATTTAATCAAAGAAGCGTCCCGGAAAGAAAATGCAAACCAATGGCGGCGCCGGGCCGTTCGGGTGTGTGACGATTGATGTATGGTAGCAAAAAAACGTCTGTAAACCGTTTTTTCCTGTCGGCTTTGGTGCTGGCAGCGGTCGGTCTTTTGTTTTCCTCCTTTCCTGCTGTCGCGGCGATGGCCCCCCCGAGCCCGAGTATGGGTGATGTTGTAGAAAATACGATTCTGTCGTCAGCGGAGTTGCCCACGCTTTTTGCCGCCGCGTCCTATCTGTTTGGGCTTTTGCTTCTGGTGCTGGGGGTTCTCAAGCTCAAGGACCATGTCCTGAATTCGCAGCAAACACCGCTTTCCGACGGGGTCAAACGCCTTGTTGTGGCGGGCGGGCTTTTTGCCCTGCCTATGGTGATTGAGGCCGCCTACAATACGGTGGCATCGGGGTGTATGTTTGGGGGGTGCGCTGCCGACGGGGTCAAGGGGTTTAATGTGACCGCGCCGATCGGTCTTGGTCTTGATGCCATGATGGTGAATTTTATGTCGGATCTCTGGACCCCGCTGATGATCCTGTTGCCGGCTTTTTGTTATCTGGCGGGTATCCTCCTGATTATCATAGGAATTTCGCGGCTGCTGAAAACCGCGCAAGAAGGGCCGCGCGGCCCGAGCGGGGCCGGGACGATTACCACGTTTCTGGTCGGGGGCGCGTTGCTTTCCGTTGATGCGATGATGGGCGCGTTCAGTGTTTCCCTGTTTCCGAGTCTGGGCGGCGATTTGAAGACATACGGGCAGTTGACATTTAGTACGACGGGTTTGTCGGGTACGGATGTTCAGCATATCGAAACCGTTATTGCCGCGATTTTGGCCTTTATGATGATTATCGGTTGGATCAGCTTTATCCGGGGATTTTTTATCCTGCGCGCCGTTGCTGAAGGGGATCATCAGGCCTCCATGATGGCGGGCATGACCCATCTGTTCGGCGGGGCGATGGCCGTCAATCTGGGCCCGGTCCTGAATGCCGTGCAGGCGACCTTCGGTCTTGTGAGTATGGGGGTTGGTTTCAGTTGAGCGGAAAATCAGGGGAAGTATAATAATTTCCAGATAGCGTTAAAAAGTTTCCCTTTTTGTTGTCGTTCGTGTAAGGTATCATAATGGCGTTCTGTTCGCGGGGCGCAAGAAGAAACGGTAGTGTAAACAAGAGGAACTGTAACGAGAGGAACTAAGGTATCATGACTCAAATTCAAAGAAGTGCGTTTTTATTTCTGGGGCTGTTTGCGGTGACGCTGGTGATGGCGGATCCGGCCCAGGCGGCGGCAGGCCAAAATTTCAGCAGTATCGCCAGTAACATGGTAGGATCAATTGCGATGTTGCCGACTCTGCTTTCGGCGCTGTCCTATCTGTTTGGTCTGTTGCTGGGTGTTTTAGGCGTGATGAAAATCAAGGATCATGTTGAAAACCCGGGCCAGACCCCGCTGAAAGACGGAGCAATCCGCCTTGCTGCCGGTGGTGCGCTGTTTGCCATCCCGATGATCTATGAAGCAGCAAAAACCACGATCGGTACGGGTGGGCCAACCACTCAGGCAAATTTGACTTCCCTGACATTCGCCCCGTAAGGGCGGCAGAACGGCGTAGATAAACGAACATTACAAACCATCAACAAGAGGAACAAGGTATCATGACTCAAATTCAAAGAAGTGCGTTTTTATTTCTGGGGCTGTTTGCGGTGACGCTGGTGATGGCGGATCCGGCCCAGGCGGCGGCAGGCCAAAATTTCAGCAGTATCGCCAGTAACATGGTAGGATCAATTGCGATGTTGCCGACTCTGCTTTCGGCGCTGTCCTATCTGTTTGGTCTGTTGCTGGGTGTTTTAGGCGTGATGAAAATCAAGGATCATGTTGAAAACCCGGGCCAGACCCCGCTGAAAGACGGAGCAATCCGCCTTGCTGCCGGTGGTGCGCTGTTTGCCATCCCGATGATCTATGAAGCAGCAAAAACCACGATCGGTACGGGTGCGGCAACCACTCAGGCAAATTTGACTTCCCTGACATTCGCCCCGTAAGGGTTCAAGAGTAATTCTGGCTGGTTAGGTCAGGAAGAATCCTTCCAATCTAGGATTTTAAATGAAAACTTATCCTGTGACTCTGGGCATTGCGCGTTCCGCTAATGCCCAGAGTTCATCTCCGAGCCCGGACAAAGGCGGATCCGGCCTGACGGCGGAGCTCAGGGCGCGTGTTTTTGAGCGGGATCAGAATACATGTGCCTGTTGCGGGTTCCAGTCGACGAAATATCAGGATGTCCTGTTCAAAAACGGGACGGTGACCGATATACGGATGGAAAACATGTCCACCGTATGTATCTTTTGTCATCAGTGCTTCAATCTGGACCAGATCAACACGATGCGTTCCGGCGTTCTTATCTGGCTTCCGGAAATTGACCAGGCGGCATTGCATCATCTCGCCCGCGCGATCTATGTCGCCCGCATTTCTCAGGGGCCGGTGGCTAATGCAGCGCGGCAGGCGCTGGATGTTCTGTTGCATCGGCGCGAAGAGGCGCGGCGGCGTCTGGGCACGGACGATCCGTTCATTCTGGCGACGGTGATGCGCGATTATCTGACCAGCCGTCATTACAGTCTGCGCGGGTCAAAGCTCGACGGCGTTCGCCTGTTTCCGCTGGATCGTCGCATTATCCGCGAGGCGGATCTCGAATTTAACCAGTTCCCCCAGATACTGGCCTTCTGGAGGTCGAAGGACGGACCGTTTGGCGGGCGTCTTCCCGCGCAGTGGGTTGATTTCCTGCTGGATGTGCGTGAGCAGCAGGCGGCCTGATCCGGCGCACGCAGCCGGGTGTCTTTCATTTCCGGGTTTTCACGATATTCGCTTTTGCATCGTCGAGAAAACCGGATATAATCTCCTTTGTTATCATTTTGGCGGCATTTCATGTCTTACCTCCTCAAAACGCTTGTTCCTTTTCAAAGGGCGCTTCGCAAATCGGTAGAGGCCTTTATCCGTCTGGAAACGGCGGATGACGAACGTACGCTGGTGGCCGAGGATGGCTCTCTTCTCACGCTGGTGCGTGTCGATGGCAGTCGGCAGATGATCGGGGAAAAGGAATACGCGCAAATTATCGAATCGGCGACGATCAAGATCGGCAGCCGATTTGACCGGCCCGGCCACGCCATGCAGGTTTTTTTCGTGCGCGACCCGGAGAGGATGGGGTATCACCTCAAAAGGATGATCCGCCCGAGCCGCATGACCGCGCAGGCTTCCGGGCTGGATCTGGATGATTTGTTCGAAGAGCGCGTGCGTCACCTGTCGAAATATCTTTCGCACGAGGAATGTTATTTTGTGCTGTGGACGCGGCCATCCATCCTGACCAAAAGCGAAATACAACGGGCCGCCAAAGAGGTCAGGGAAAGAAAATGGCTGCCTGCGGGGTTTGCGCAAAATCCTCTCGCCGCGCTTGATGCCTTGCGGAACCGCCACAGGAGCTTTATTTCATCCATTCTCGGCAGCATGTCCGAAATGGGCCTGAAGGCTGAAGCGATCGAGGTGCATGACGCGCTGCGCGTCATTCGCGACAATATGTATCCCTCCCGCGCAAATGAAAAATGGCGTGCCTGCCTGCCCGCCGATCCCATTCCGCCGCGTGCGCCGCAGAGCGCTTCCGACATGTCTGATATTCTGTGGCCGCCGTTGCGCCAGCAGCTTTGTGTCGGGGACGCAAAAGTTTTGTCTGGCACGATCGTACAGATCGGCGATCTGATCTGGGCCGGAGCGGATATGACGCTGGGGCCGATGGATGCGAGTCCGTTTCCGATGCTGCTCAACCGTCTTTTCGAGGCGAATGTGCCTTACCGGGTTTCCTTCCTGATCGAAGGTGGCGGGGCCCAGGCGATGGCGTTCCGCACCTTTGTTGCCAGCGTCTTTGCCGTGACCAATGCGTTGAACAAGCAGATCAAGTTTTCTCTGGAGGCGCTGGAGCAGCTCTCCCGCCGGGAGCCTGTGGTCAGGCTGAGGATTTCCTTTGCGACCTGGGCACCGAAAGGCGATATGAGACTACTCGAGACCCGCCTGTCGACGCTGGTGCAGTCCGTGGAGTCCTGGGGTTATTGTCAGGTCAGCGAATTTTCCGGCGATCCGCTGGAAAGCGTCATGTCGTCGGCCCTTGGCATTCATTGCGCCGGGACCGCGCCCACAGCCGTTGCGCCGATGTATGAGGCGATGAAGCTTTTGCCGTGGCAGCGCCCGTCCAGCCCGTTCGAATACGGTGCCATGCTGTTCCGGACCCCGGACGGAAAAGTGTGGCCCTATCAGACGGGCTCGAATCTGACCACGACCTGGTTTGACCTGATTTTCGCGCAGCCGGGGGCGGGTAAATCCGTTTTGATCAACACCTTGAATCTGGGCACGGTTCTGACGCCGGGATTAAGCCGGCTGCCTTTTATCGCGGTGGTCGATATCGGGCCGTCCTCTTCGGGGCTGATTTCCCTGATCAAGGAGGCTCTGCCTGCGAGCCGGCAGCATGAAGCCGGGTATTACCGTCTGCAAATGGCGCACCAGTACGCGATCAATCCCTTCGATACGCAGTTGGGCTGCCGCTTCCCCTTGCTGGATGAGCGCAGCTATCTGGTGGAGCTGATGACGCTTCTGTCTACGCCGCCGGGGCATGACAAGCCCTATGACGGTATCCAGCAGCTTTGCGGGCTGGTTGTTGATGAAATGTTCCGCTGGCGCGACGATACATCGGCGAATGCCGAGCCGCGACCTTATCTGGCGCGTCTTGACGCTGAGGTTGACGAGGCGTTGCAGAAATTCAATGTACATTTGCCCAGCGATCCGTATTGGTGGGACGTGGTCGACAAGATGTTTGATCTCGGCCAGTACCATGTCGCCGGACTGGCCCAGCGCCACGCCGTGCCGACACTGGGCGATTCCATCACCGCGTCCCGCCGCCCGCAAATTCGCAGCCTGCTGGAAGAAACATCCATCGGGTTCAGTACGGAAACCGTAATCAGCGCCTTCGAACGGATGATTACATCGGCCATCCGTGAATACCCTATTTTGTCATCGGTGACCCAGTTCGATATCAGTTCGACCCGGATCTGTTCGCTTGATCTGATGGATGTGGCCCCGCAGGGAGATGAATCGGCAAACAGGCAAACGGCGATCATGTATATGTTGGCCCGGCATGTTCTGGTGCGCAGCTGGTGGATGGGGCAGGAATCGCTGCAATTCGTGCCCGAAAAATTCCGTCTCTGGCACGAACAGAAATTGCAGGATATGGCGGAAACGCCGAAGCGGCTTTGCTATGACGAATTCCACCGGACGTCCGGATCGTCTGCGGTCCGCGGGCAGGTCATCCGGGATGTGCGCGAGGGCCGAAAGCGCGGCGTTCAAATTGTTTTAGCATCTCAGTTGCTGGACGACTTCGATCAGGACATGATCGATCTGGCCACTGGTGTATGGGTTTTAGGGACGGCGATTTCCGACGCCGCCGTTGAGGAAACCGTCCAGAGATTCGGTCTGACAGAAACAGCCAAAAACGTCATTCGTTTCAAACTGACAGGTCCGAAATCGACCGGGGCTCCGGCGCTTTTCGTCCTCGGGACGACGGAAGGGCGTTACGAACAGCATCTCATCAATACGCTGGGTCCGATCGAGCTTTGGGCGATGTCGACTTCGGTCGAGGATGTCGCCATTCGCAACCGCCTGTATACCCGGATCGGGGCGGGACGGGCGCGGCAGGTTCTGGCGGTCACTTTCCCGGGCGGCAGCGCCCGCACCGAGATCAAGCGCCGTGTCATGATGCGCAGTGAAAAAGGCGGCGCGGAAGGCAAGTCGGCTCTGATTTCGGCTGTTGTTGCAGAAATTGTCGATGAGCTGGCCGAAATCGTCCAGAAAAAACCCCTCGGCAGCGACGATATAAAGGCGGCTTCATGAAAACTGCGGCCAGACCACAAACGGACGGAACCGGATCTGTAAAAAATAAAAAGAAAAAAAAGAAAAAATATACCCGGCTCTACATACTGGTTTTCGCCGTCCTGTTTTCCTTGTTCCTTGCCTGGGGGTTCGCGCCGGTGCAGGGGTCGATCCAGTACGGGATATGCAAGGTTTTTATCGAAAAACAGGTGTCGTATCCGTTATATATGGATATTATTTCCGTTCTCGAACGACCCAGCGATGTGCGGATCGACTATACGGTCGTGAATGAATTTGGCGACACGCTTTTCAACAGCATGACATGTGTGTTCCGCCCCGATCCGGTCACCGGAATTGCCCTAAGTGGGGTGTTGCTCAATCGCCAGAAGCTGGATCAGCAGGAAATCGCAACATTCAACGCAACAATCCCTGTGATTATCGCCAATCCTCCGGATCTGGCGCTGCCTTCGGCGATGTCCGGGTCGTTGACCGGTTTATGGCGTCCGCCGCGCTATCAATAGGGTTAACGCTCTGAAAACAAAAGATAGTTATCGTGAAAAAAGTTAAAGCTTTCTTAAGCGTTTTCACATAAAATGGGGAAACATTTCCATGAGGCGGGGCGAAGTGTCATGAGTGCGGTTCTTTATTACGATGGCAACCAGCAAAATGCGGAGTCTCCCGTGTTGCCGTCCCTGTGCACGACGATGCAGGCCGACCTTGTTGTCAGTCCCGAGGGCAATGTCTGGATCGTGCATGACCGTCCCTTTCCGCTCGGCCTGATCTGGGCGGAATATGATGTGGATACGGCGGCGCTTTATCTGGTGGCCCGCGATGGCCGGATCATCGATTTCGGGATGAAGATTTTCCCTGAAACGCGCAAATATCTGCGCAAGGCGCGGCAACTGGTCACGATGCGCATGACAAACGGCAAACTGGATGATTCCTATACATTGCCGCTGCTGGTGCGCGAAACCGGGCATTATAACGGATAACAAAAAAGAAGAAGGTGTGAGATATGGCGATGGACCCGGAAAGACAGAAGCAGCTCAATAATCTACGCTCGGTGGCGCCCCATGTGGCGACGCTTGCGGAAAAATTCGTGGAAAAGGAAGGCCAAAATCCGGCGCTTGATTCCGCCGGGCGGAAATTTACCGAACTGGCAACTCCCACAGCCCTTCTTTCCATCTGGCAGATCAATAACCAGCTTGATAACCCGCAGACTCTCGCGCAGGTAACCGAGTTGATCGAACGCGATCCTGCAAAATTTGAAAAAGTGCTGCCGCAGATTTTTGATAAACCGGAAACGACTGCCGCGCTGGTTCAGCAACAACTTGCCGCAGTGCCCGGTTCTTCCATGGCGGCAGCCTCCGGGCGTGTGACGCCGACGGCACAAGCCGCACCTGTCCAACAAACGCCTGTTCTGGCGGGTGGAACGGCAAAACCGACGCAGGCCGCCGCTCCTGCTGCGACCACTCCGGCTCCTGCGGCCCCCGCGGCGCCCAATCCCGCCCTTGCTGCAGCAGATGCCGCGCTGAGCGCGGTCGTTCCGTCCGCGGAGGCGGCGGCACCCAAATCCGATGTCACTCCCATGGCCGCTTTTCTTGGTTTCCTCGAGGCGCAGGATCAGAAAACACCGGGGGTTAAGGGGGATTTCACCACCTTTATAGGCAAGGTTGAAGGTAACGAGATCGAAGGCGTCTCCAATGCCTATCGCGCTGTTCTGGCTGGCCAAAGCACCCCGGAGGAGCAGACCAAGGCTTTTGATGACTTGAAAAAAGAGGTGGAAGCCGACCCGCAGTTTTTTGCCAAGATCAACAGAACTATGGATCAGCATCCGGGCCTTTTGAATGGACTTGGAAACGACATCATGAATATTGGCGGCGGCGGCAAGGGTGCACTGAAGGCGATTGTCGGTGTCAGTCAGGTTGCTCAAAGCAGTTTCTTGCAACAAGGCCCTTTCGCGTCGCTAGGGCAGATGCTGCTCCAGTTTCTGGGCGATTTTTTTGCCAAGGGCGGTTTGTCCAACCTTGTCAATGGTCTTCTCGGGAAAGTTGGGGTCGATTTCGCCTTGGGCACGAACGGCAAGGATTTGCAGGTTCAGTCGAACAGTGGCGGTAAGATGGCCCGTCAGGCCCTGAACGAGACGGATTCCAAACCCGCCAGCGTCACGGTACAGACACCAGACGGCAGCAAGCAAGCCCAGACTGGCGAGCAATTCACTTCTGCCCCGACTCCGTCGGAAGCCGAGCGGAAATCCGCCGCCGTGTTGCAGCAACAACTGGGCATGACTGGCCCCGCTGTCACGACGTAACTTTATCCGCCGCAACCGCAGCCGCTGCTGCCCGGGGGGCCGAGGCCCTGTCCGGGGGCGGGTGTTTCAAGAATGATGACCCCGGTATAGACGGGTGCCTTTCCGCCCGGCGCATTTGCGGTGCAGGTTTTTTCTGCGTCGGAAAGCGGCAGGAAGCCGAGCGCGAAGCGCACGCTGCGCAGTTTTTGCAGCAAGGTTTCATGCAGGCGGTAAGAGAGTGGATTGGCAATCACGCGGCGAATTTCCCCCATGTCGAGCGCGGCATCCCCGTCCGTATCGCCAAGGCGAAGGAGATCGCCGGCAAAGCGCGGCGCAAAGGCCGCGCCAGAATCGTCTTCCACGGGGGTTTGCGCCGTGACGCGGCATCCGGCGGCCATGCCGATTTCGAGAAAGACAGCCTGTTTGTAAAGCCGCACCAGCTCCGCCGTGTCCAGTTTTTCGTTGTTGTCGTGATCGACCGCCGCGAACAGGGCCGCATGGCAGGCTGAGGCTTTGGCGAATCGATCCGGATCGATTCCGGTGCAGGGTTCCTTCACCCGGTCGAGAACGAAAGGCAGGTTGACTTCGTCTTGCGTGACGACCAGCGTTTCGGTGAAGAGTTTGGCGCAGCGCGTATGTTCATCACTCATGCGTTCGATCGTGCTGTCCCACGCGGTATGAAGGGGCTGTTGCGGGTGGACGAAAGACATGAGGTGATGGATCAGCCCGTCATTGGTCATTTTGAACAGATACCCGCCACCATCATGCGTCAGGTAGAAAAACAGCCGTTCGTCGTCATAGGTTTCATCCCGCCACCGGGCAATGGCGCTCAGGGTATGCTTGCCATGTTCCACATGAAGTTTGTAATAGCGCGACAGCACCAGAACGGATTGCGCATTTGTGCAATCCGGGGCCGACCAGATTCCCTGCGGGGCATCGGGAAACGGGCCGGAAGGGGCTGGTTCCTGGGCCAGAAAGGGCGGGATATTGGGCGTGATCGTGGGTTTGGACCCGTCTTGCGCCCACCCGGTGGCGGGGAGGAGGAGGGCTAGAAAACATAGACAAAACCGCAAATATTTTACGACCCTCATGCCTTTTTCCCCATGGCCTGATGCATAAAGAAGGTCTTGACCGGTTTCATGCGCGATACCATCCGCAAACCGGCCCGGCGCACCAGCGCCACGCCCGGCAGGTCGGTGGAAAACAGGCGGTTCAGGATGTCCGTGGCCCCGGCCATGGCCATGTTGTCGATGCGGCGGCGGCGTTCATAGCGGTCCAGGACCGTGGTGCTGCCGTAATCTTCGCCCTGTTCGCGGGCGGAGATGAAGATATGGGCCAGCGCATCGATATCGCGGAAACCAAGATTGAGCCCCTGCCCGGCGATGGGGTGGATGCCGTGCGCGGCATCGGCCACCAGCGCCACACGCGGGGCGCTGTAGGCATAGGCATGCTGGAGCGATAACGGATAGCTGAAGCGCCGCCCGATCTGGCGGACGCGCCCGTAATTGCCGGGGAAACGTGCCGTCAGTGCCGCATCGAAACTGTCCTGCCCGGCATGGATAGCCGAACGCGACACGGGGGCATCTTCCGTCCACACGACGGAGGAACGGTACGCACCGTCCGGCCCGTCGGTCATCGGCAAAATGGCGAAGGGCCCCTGCGCCCGGAAATGTTCGACCGCGACGAAATGATGCGGGTGTTCATGGGTGACGGTGCAAACAATGGCGCGCTGGTGGTAGGACCAGTTGCGCGTGCCGATCCCGGCCCAGTCGCGCACCATGGAATCGCGACCATCCGCCCCGACGATCAGGGGGGCGGACAGGATTGTACCATCGCCAAGGCGCACGCGCACGGCGTCGTCCCCGCGCACCATCGATTCAATCTGCGCCGGGGCGAAATGGGTGAC
Organism: uncultured Micavibrio sp.; assembly: GCA_964400125.1. Taxonomy (GTDB): domain Bacteria; phylum Pseudomonadota; class Alphaproteobacteria; order Micavibrionales; family Micavibrionaceae; genus Micavibrio. Next base: position 51,050 of record CAYNSR010000013.1, read on the forward strand.
GGAGGGCAGCGCCGCCATGCGGTCGAACAGGGCCTTGCGCAAGGTGCGGTTTTCAAGAATCCACCCGAACGATTCGTTATCCACTTCTTCCGCGCCGAAGCGCAGCAATACCGGGGACGCGCCGTCGAGAATGTCGATGGTGCGGATGGGGCAGGCGTCCTTTTGCATTCCGGCCCATGCCCCTGCCGTCGCCAGCACCTTGCGCGACCCCCACGATACGGCGGTGGTGCGCCCGTCGAAATCTTCATCGAGTTGCGTGACCGGGGGGTCGCGGTCAATGCAGCCGACGCGAAAGCCCTTGCTCCCCAGCAGGGCCGCCAGCGTCCCGCCCGACAGGCCGCCACCGATAATCAGGACATCGAAATGCGTCCCGGGGGAGGCGGTTTTTTTGGTGCGGTTTTTTTGACGCGGGGCGGGGCGGGTCATGAGTGGTATTTTCCTTGAAACGGCAATAGAACCCAGTACTAACGTAAAAGCGGCGTGCTGTCATGGACCAACATTTGCGAGGCGGGGTTATTCCCCCGGCCCGCCGCGATTGCGTTTGACGGGAAGTTTCCATGTGACGCCAAGGCGTAATTCATGGCTGCCGTCGGGATTTTGCGTAGCGGGACCGCCATTGCTGAAGCCGAGATGGCGGTATCCGCCTGAGAGGGAGAGATCGTCGTCGATTCTGTAATTCAGGCCGCCCCCGGCTTGCCAGATTCCGGTTGTCTGCGTATGCGTGGCAAGACCGAGGCCATCAATGCCGCCGCGATAAAAATCATGGCTGGCCAGTCCCGCGCCTATACTCAGGAAGGGCTGGAAGCGGCTGTTGCCGAGATCGATGTCGTAATAGAGATTGACGAGGGCAAGGCGCGATTGCGTTTCGCCGCCACCTTCATTTCCCTTTGCGCTGTAGGAGATTTCCCCCTCCAGCCGCCATCGCGGCGACAGGCGAAACCCGAGCGATCCGGCGAAGGCGGGCGCGGAGTCGGTGTGTTGCGATGCAAGAAAAAATTGCGGCGTGGCCGGGGTCAGATTCAGACCCATAAAACCGCCCTTCAAAAACGGCCCCGAAGCCAGCGCCGATCCCGCAGCCCCCGTCAGGAGCAGCGCAAAACCGATTATTGTGTAAAACCGGAACGGAGCCATGTGTTTCTTGCAGGCGCGCCGGAACCGACGCAGGAAGGACATGCCCCGATTCTACGCAAAACCGTCCGGCAGGGCAAGCCAACAAAAACCCGGCCTTTCGTGCAGATGCCTGTAAAATCAAATTCACTGAGGTTGATTAGAGCATTGTCTGAGGAGATTGGTTCAAAAATTGTCTCCGTCATTCCCTGGATTTACGAAGCAAATCCCAGGGGAATCCATGGATCGCCTTAGAATTTTCTTTGAAAATTCAGGCGATGACGGTGGTTGAATTTGATTCGATCTTATCGAGAAAGGCTCTAATATCGGTTCCCAACTTAAGGGAGAGAATAGATGATTGATATTTTGATGATACTTGGCGGCCTTGTGCTTCTGTTTTTCGGCGGTGAGGGATTGATTAAAGGCTCGGTATCGATCGCCCGCAATTTTGGGCTTTCAAAGCTGCTGGTCAGTGCGGTTGTGGTAGGCTTTGGCACATCGATGCCAGAAATGACAGTCTCTGTCGGCGCGGCCCTGAAAGGCGCGTCGGATATTGCCATCGGGAATGTCGTAGGCAGTAATATTGCGAATATCCTTCTGATTGTCGGTATTGCGGCCATTATGTGCCCGATATTTGTTGCTGGGGCCGCCGTTAAACGCGATACGTTTGTCATGCTGGCGGCCAGCGTTGCCCTGTGCGGTATTGCATTGACAGGCATGATTTCTCCTCTGGCCGGCGTTGTGATGTTTGCTGCACTGATTGGCTATATCGCCTATGCATACAGCCAAGATAAAAAAGGCGGTGCCGAAACTGTTCAGCACATCGAAGAAGATATCGAAGGCGAGCCGCAGCTCAGCTCGTTAAAAGCATCGGTTTTCGCTCTGGGCGGTCTGGCCCTGCTGATTGGTGGCGCCTATATTCTGGTTGAAGGCGCGGTTTCTATTGCCAGAGGCTTTGGCATTTCCGAGGCCGTTATTGGTTTGACAATCGTTGCTGTTGGAACGTCTTTGCCGGAACTGGCAACAGCCATTGTGGCAGGAATGCGAAAGCACAGTGATGTGATTATTGGCAATATTCTGGGAAGCAACATCTTTAACATTCTTTCGATACTCGGAGTGACCGCTATGATCTCGCCGATTCCTATTGGTGAACAAATCGCAGGCTCAGATGTCTGGATTATGCTTGGCGTTGCAGCGTTCCTGTCAGTTTATCTGTTGCGCGGGGCGACCATAGGGCGGATCAGTGGTCTGGTGATGCTGTGCGCTTATACTATTTACACAGCCTGGCTCTATATGAACGGTATGTCTGCATAAAGTCTGGACCAACAAAAACCCCGGCCTTTCGTGCAGCCGGGGTTTTGTATGTGTGCCTTTTTATGTCCGTGTGTTTACGCGATCGGCGCTTCGACCCGGATCGGTAGGTCGGCGGCGATGGGTTCGTCGTCGAGCATTTCGATCATACCGGTGGGCTGGACCGCGAAATTAGCGATAAACAGCGCATTGGAATAAAACACCACCGCATCGCAGAGATAAAAGCCCTGCTCGTTCTTGCCCTCATAGGTGGCCGGACGGATCGTGCCTTCGATGACGGAGCGGGTCTGTGCATCCATGTTTTTCGGCATGTCGGCGTCTTCCATTGATTCCGCGATCAGGAAGGGGCCTTCCTCCCCGCGCACGAAGAAGCAGAAGAAACGCAGATATTCAAGCACATTGGCTTCGGTGATTTTGACCGGAGCCTTGGCGTTGACTTCATGGATGGGCGGCGATGTGCCGTTCAGGCGGTAGAGATTGCCCGCTTCGGTCAGATAGTAAATGGTCAGGGCCTGCGGCGACCACATCGGGTCCTGCACGCGAACAAGCACGACATTGTCGTAAAAGGGCAAAGCGCGCCAGGCGACCTTTGTACTTTGCGGCGAGACTTTATACTTCCCGTCGATCGGGTTGATCTGGTCGATAAAGCCTTGCAGATATTCCCCCTCGACCGGGGTCCAGTTGTCGTCATTATACATGGACGATCCTTGCCTTCATGTTGAATAAGTGGTGGACAAATCCAGACGCTATCATGACCAGAGCGGTCAAAAGGTGCAAGCCCCTGATTACAAAAAGTGAAGCCTGTAAAAATGTCAGGCGTGATGATGGCGGTTTGTGTCGTCAAAAGCCTGCCCGATCAGACGGAAAATCCACAGGGTGCACAGAGTAAACAGCCCCAGACCGTGTAGGTAGAACCCGCCCCCGGCGGTGTGCGCCGCCAGATAGAGCCCCGTCAGGCCAGCCAGCGCAAGGAACCCCCCGAGCGGCCAGCGCCATTTTCCGGAATCGTGATGATGATCGCAGGACATTGGCATATCCTTTCATTAAGATAGAGATAGGAAGCGGACGCCCCCCGGTGAACCCCCCCAATCTACGCCGCGTCCGGTTAACAAGAGGCTAATGGCGGCCCGGCAGCACTCTGCCGTGTTGCTTTGTGGTTGACAGAACCCGCCACGGGGGCTATAAAACCGCCCTTTAGAGCAGAGTTATCCACGGAATTCAGGAAATCGGAGCGAAACCATGAAACGCACCTATCAACCAAGCCGCATCGTTCGCGCCCGCCGTCATGGCTTCCGCGCCCGCATGGCCACCCGTGGCGGTCGTGCCGTTCTGGCCAATCGCCGTTCGCAGGGTCGCAAGAAACTCTCGGCATAACGCGAAGGGCGGGACGTTTTTCGTCCTCCCCGCATCCCGGTCGAGGGTTATGAAAGCGACAAGGAACCAGTTGGAATCGTTAGGCCGCCTGCAGAGGCGGTCTGATTTTTTGCGGGCCCGGGAGCAGGGGCGCAAGTGGGTGTCGCAAAGCCTGATCCTGCAGGTTGTTGAAAATACAGGAGAACAGGCACGATTTGGCCTGACGGTCACAAAAAAAGTCTCCTCTTCCGCCGTGGTCCGGAACCGCATCCGCCGCCGTTTGCGGGCGCTGGCCGCGCATGTGCTGGCGGAGCGGGCGCAAGGGGGCGTCGATTATGTCCTGATCGGGCGCGTCGAAACCGAAACCCGGGATTTCGCGGTGCTGGAAAAGGATTTGCTATGGTGCCTGAAACGGCTCGACCTGCTGAAGGAACCTGAATGAAAAAAATACTGATGCTGCTGTTGCGCGGTTATGCGCGCTGGGTGTCACCTGTGCTGGGGGCGGGGAAATGCCGCTATTTCCCCCATTGTTCGGCCTATGCGGTCGAAGCGGTCGAGCGGCATGGCTGCGTCCGGGGCGGATTTTTGGCCCTGCGCCGGGTTTTGGCCTGCCACCCTTACGGGCGAAGGCCCTTCCTTGATCCGGTTCCCTCGTCTATAACAGCCCCCCAAGACGACGATGATAATAAGCAAAGGTACTGACATGGCGTTTCGAGGCGGCCCGGTGATGGGCATGAACAACCAGAATGACCAGATGCACCCGGAAGATCGGCGCAATCTGATTATTTTCATTTTGCTGGCCATGGCGATTTATTTCGCGTTCGACCATTTCGTTTTGCAGCCGAAAATCGCGCAGATGCGCGCGGTGCAGATGCAGACCGCCGAGGGTACGGATATTCGTCCGGCGGGGGACGGGGTCGAAGCAGCCGTGATCGTGACCCGCGAACAGGCCGTGAGCGCGGCGCGGCGCATGCCGTTTGATAACGGGGCGATTTTCGGCACCCTGCCGGTGCAGGGGACGCGCATCGACGATGTGCAACTGAAAAAATATTTCCTGACACTGGGCGGATCGGATCATGTGCCGGTGCTGTCGCCTGCGGGTACGGCGCATCCGCGCTTTGTCGAGCTGGGCTGGATCGCGGAGGAAACGACGACACGGGTGCCGGATAAAAACACCAGTTGGCGTGTCGAAGGAAACGATGTTCTCGGTATCAACGCACCGGTGCGCATGAGCTGGGCGAATGGGCAGGGGCTGGTGTTCACGCGCACGCTTTCGCTCGATGATCGTTATGTCGTGACGGTGACGCAAACGGTCAGGAATGACGGCGGGGCGACGGCGACGCTGTATCCTTATGCGCTGGTCGCCGGGATCGGCCTGCCGCCGGGGCTGTCGAAGACCGCCATCGCCCATGAGGGGCCGATCGGGTATATCGGCGAAAAATTGCATGAAATCAAATACAAAACGCTGGCGGAAAAGGGCGATCAGGCCTTCGTCGCCGACCGGGGCTGGATCGGGATTACCGATAAATACTGGCTGACTGCCGTGATTCCGGAACAGGGCGAGGTCATGAAATATCGTTTTCTGGCGACGCCTGCATCGAATGGCGACCGGCGTTACCAGACGGATCTGCGCGGCGAACCCCGCAATATCGCGCCGGGGGACAGCGTAGAATCGACCATGCATGTGTTCGCCGGGGCGAAAGAGGTGCAGCAGCTCATCCGTTATGAAGATCAATACAATGTGCCGCATTTCGATCTGGCGGTGGATTTTGGCCTCTGGTACTTCCTGACCAAGCCGTTCTTTTTCCTGCTGTCGTTCCTCGGCCATTCGACCGGGAATTTCGGCATTGCGATTATTATCTTCACCATCATTTTGCGGGCGGCGATGTTTCCGCTCAACAATACGTCCTATCGGTCGTTTGCCAAGCTGAAGAAAATCGCGCCGGAAATGACGGAAATGCGGACCAAATACGGCGACGATAAACAAAAGCTGCAACAGGCGCTGGTGGCGCTTTATACCAAGGAAAAGGTCAATCCGGCGGCGGGATGCCTGCCGATTTTGTTGCAGATCCCGATTTTCTTTGCGCTTTACAAGGTGTTGTCGGTGACGATTGAAATGCGGCATGCGCCGTTTTTCGGATGGATTCAGGATCTGTCGGTCATGGACCCGACGACGGTTTTCAATCTGTTCGGCTTGATCCCGTGGACGCCGCCGTCGTTTCTTATGATCGGGGCGTGGCCGTGCATGATGATGGTGGCGATGCTGGTGCAGCGGCAGATGAACCCGCCGCCGCAAGACCCGGTGCAGGCCAGAATGATCCAGTTGATGCCGTATCTGCTGACCTTCATCATGGCGAACTTTGCCGCCGGGCTGGTTATTTACTGGACGGTCAGCAACGTGCTGTCGATCCTCCAGCAATATATCATCATGCGTTCGATGGGCGTCGAAGTGAAATTCTTCCACAAGCCGGAAGCCGAAAAGAAGCTGGAAGACGAAGTCAAAAAAGGCCCGGCGGTCCATCCCGGTCTGGAGATGGCGGAAGACAATATCGAGCATGCGCTGTTTGGCGATGATGCGGAGCCTGCCAAACCGGTGAATGTTTCGCCGCCGCGCAGGAAGAAAAAGAAGAAATGAACGAAGACGCAGACGCCGCCGAAAACGCCCGCCGCATTTTTGCCGGGTCATGCGATTTTATCGCCGGGGTGCAAAAACCGGCGCAATTGCGTGAATTCGACTGGGTTTTGCCCGAAGCGGGATTCGTCGGGCGGTCCAATGTCGGCAAATCGTCGCTGGTCAATGCCCTGACCGGGCGCAAGACGCTGGCGCGGGTGTCGCATACGCCGGGCCGGACGCAGCAGCTCAATTTTTTCGATCTCGGCGGCCATCTGATGATGGTGGACATGCCGGGATACGGTTTTGCCAAGGTGTCAAAGCAGATGCGCGCCGATTGGGATGACCTGATTTTTACCTATCTGCGCGACCAAAAGACGCTGCGCGTGGTTTTTATGCTGATCGATTCCCGGCACGGTATCAAGGATGTCGATCTTGCGGTGATGAGCCTGCTCGATTCGTCCGGTGTTCCCTATCGCATCGTCCTGACCAAGGTGGACAAGGCGGAGGCGCTGGAGGATATGATGGCCAAAACCGCAGAGGTCTTGAAAAAACGCCCCGCCGCTTTTCCGCTGATCTATCCGACCAGCGCCGAAACGGGCGATGGTCTTGCCGCCTTGCGCACCGCCGTTTTGCAGGCGGTCAGCGGCCAGTGATAATGGTGTAAAAACCGTATGCGCCGCTATTGGTCACGCACAGGGCGGGGATGTCTTCGCAATCGGCGCAGATCGTGGCATCGAATTCCAGCACATTGGTGCCCGTGTGGCGGGACGTATCGATAAAGACGTTCGGGACGGTATTGCTCAACGCGGGGATGGCGGTCGATCCGGTCAGGGTTTTATTGATGGCCTGACACATGGGTTCCGCAAGCCCCCATGCCACCAGCAGCACATCGGTCATCGCCGTCGGCGTCCATGCGACGTTGCTGAAACGTCCGAGATACCAGCCTGCATCGGGGTTGCTGATCCCGGATTGGACCGCGTCGCGGGGAAGGGCGGCGCGGATCAGCCCGCCGCCATGCGGATGAAAGACTTGCGGCGCGGGGGAATCGGACGGGTCGTCAAACCCGACCTCGCCAGGCAGCATGAAGAGAAGGTCGGAAACCGATTCGCCGGTCATCAGCATCATGTCGATGGATTGCCGCACCTGCATCGGGTAGGCCAGAATCTGGTTGGCGAGAATGGCCGCCCGGTCGCCGTCCAGCCTGCCGCTTTCGCTGCTGTCGTTCTGGCGGGCGAGAATGAAAGACAGGGCGGCAAACAGGGCCACGACCAGCAACACATAAATTGTTGCATTCCCGAGTTCTTTTGAATCTTTGAAAGACGGGGCGGGCTGTGTCATAACTTTGTCATTCTATCATAAAAAGGTTTGCAACGCTTGGACGGGATTATGCAATGGATATGAATGCGATTTCCATCGATGTTTTTTCTCTGCTGGCCGGGGGGATTGCCGGGCTGGCGCTGGGGGCTTTGTGCGCGGCGTTTCCGGTCCTGTATCTGATTCGGGAAAAGGCCGCGCTGGCCGCCCGGCTGGGCAGCGAACAGGAAGGGCGCGAACGGGCGCAGGCGGAGTTTCGTTTGCTGGCGCAATCGGCGTTGAAGGACAATCAGGAACAGTTTTTGGTGTTGGCCGGGGAAAAGCTGAAGGCGCTGCAAAATGACGGGGCGCACGATCTGGAAAAACGCCAGACGGCGATTTTGGAAATGGTCAAGCCGTTGCAAAAACATCTCGAAGCCCTCGGCAATACGGTCGAACAGATCAAGGGCACGGATCAGGCGTTGAAGGACGAGATCAAATCCCTGACCCGCGAAACCGCGAAACTGTCCGGGGTGCTGCGCGATCCCACCGCGCAGGGACAATGGGGCGAATATATTCTCGAAGGGGTGATGGAGCATTCCGGCCTGATAAAGGGTGTGCATTATGTGACGCAGGAAACGCTCGGCGCCGCGCACCGCCCGGATGCGATTATCAATCTGACGGGGGGGTTGAAGATCGTCGTCGATGCCAAAACGCCGCTGAACGATTTTGCCGCGATGATGGAACAAAGCCTGTCGGCGGATGAAAACGATGCCGTGATCCGGAAACTTGCCGGGCAGGTGCGCAATCACATTCTGGCGCTGTCGAAGAAGGGTTACTGGGAAAACCTTGAAAATGAAGGGGTCGATTTCACCGTTTTGTTCCTGCCTTCGGAGCCGTTGTTTTCGATGGCGTTGCGGGGCGATCCAGGGCTTGTCGATCTGGCCGCGTCGAAAAATATCATTCTGGCGTCGCCGACGCTGATGATGGCGCTTTTGCGGGTAGTGAAAATGGGCTGGCGTCAGGCCGATCTGGCTGAAAACGCGCGCGCTATTTCCGAGCAGGGGTCGATTTTGTACCAGCGCCTTGTCGTTTTTTCCGACCATCTTGGCCGGGTTGGAAAGGGCTTGTCAGGGGCGCTGGACAGTTATAATAGTGCCGTCGGTTCGCTTGACCGCATGGTTTTCCCGGCAACGCGCAAATTGCAGGAGCTGGGGGTGCAGGACGGCGGCAAGAAACTGGCGGAGATAACGCCGATTGAAGAGGCCCCGCGCCGCCTCGCCGGAAACGAATAAACGCCGGGAACAAATAAACGAAAGAGCGATCATGAATTTGCTGAAAATCATCACCGTGCCAGACCCCGTTTTAAAGGCCGTGGCCCAGCCAGTGGCGCGGGTCGATGATTCGGTGCGCCGGATGCTCGAGGATATGCGCGATACCATGTATAACGCGCCGGGGATCGGCCTTGCCGCCAATCAGGTCAATGTCTTGCAACGCCTGATCGTGTGCAATGTGCAAGACGGTTCGTGGGAATATAGCGGCGAGGAACGGCACGGGGTCTTGCGTCTGGAATCGGCGCGTCCGGAGGAAGAAAAGCCCCAGCCGCTGCTGATGGCGAATCCGGTCGTGATCTGGGAATCGGAACAGCGTTCCGTCTATGAGGAAGGATGCCTGTCGATTCCGGGGCAATATGCCGATGTCGAGCGCCCGGCCAGCGTCCGGGTGAAATATCTCGATATCGACAACACCGAACAGGAAATTCTGGCCGAAGGACTGCTGTCGCATTGCGTCCAGCATGAAATCGACCATCTCAACGGGGTTTTGTTCGTGGATTATCTGTCGTCGCTGAAGCGCAGCATGATGTTGCGCAAGGTAGCGAAACTGCTGAAAGACAAAGAGGCGTTATAATCTGCGATGTCATGCGTTCCGCTCAGGGTCGTCTTTATGGGAACGCCGGAATTTTCCGTTCCGGCGCTGGAAACCATTGCTGCATCCGGGCACAAGGTGATCGCCGTCTATACCCAGCCGCCGCGTCCGAAGGGCCGGGGCCAGCACTTGCAGAAATCGCCGGTGCATGAATGCGCCGAGGCACTGGGGATCCCGGTCTACCATCCGCATTCCTTCAAAAAAGACCCGGCGGCGCAGGCGGAATTTGCTGCGCTGGGTGCGGATGTGGCGGTTGTGGCGGCCTATGGCCTGATTTTGCCGCGGGCGGTGCTGGATGCGCCGCGCTATGGCTGCATCAATATTCACGCCTCGTCCCTGCCGCGCTGGCGCGGGGCGTCGCCGATCCAGCGGGCGATCTGGGCGGGGGATGAAACCAGCGGCATCACCATCATGCAGATGGAAGAGGGGCTGGATACCGGGCCGATGATGGCGCATGAAATGATCGTTCTCGACCGCACAACCACCGCGCCGCAATTGCACGACGCCCTTTCCGCCCTTGGCGGGGCGATGATCGTTCCGGTGCTGGACCATCTGGACAATATTGTCAAAACGCCGCAGGACGAGGCCTTGTCGCTTTATGCGCCGCTGCTGAAAAAAGAAGATGGCCGGGTCGAATGGGGGCAGGATGCGGTTCGTATCGACCGCCAGATTCGTGCCCTGAACCCGTGGCCGGGGGTATGGACGATGACGGAAAACGGGACGCGCCTGAAGATTCTGGCCGCCGAAATCGTTGAATCGACCGGGGTGGCGGTGCCCGGCACGGTGTTGAGCCGTGACGGCATCGTCGCCTGCGGGCAGGATTGTCTGCGTTTGCTGCGCGTCCAGCCGGAAAACGCCCGCCCCATGGATGTCGCGGCGGCGATAAATGGCGGCTATTTGCAACCGGGTAGTAAGCTGGGCTAAGTTTTCAGTTAATAAAAAAGTGCAGAAAAGGTACAAAAAAGCTTGTAAGTTCCATAACGATAACATGTGTATTCCAGAGTACCCTAAAATAAAAGCATTTGTTCTATTGGAGCGTTTTGAAAGGAAAGTGTCATGGTGAAGGCAGTGAAACAGGAATTTGAAGGTCCGACAAGAGAACAAACCAATGAGCCGGACGTTATCAATGCATCCGTTGACAAGCGCGCTTATAATATCGGCGATGTTTTGCCGGATGGCTGGGTCGTTGGCCCCTGCTCACCGAAAACAGGCATCGTCATGGCTCTCGAACCCGTAGCGGGCGCATTGGATGGTTATAAAACCTGGCATGAGGGTGAGAAACACGCCACCGCATTGTGCAGTCAAGGCCATGCGAATGCCCGTCAGCCGTGCGCCGATGATGACAACGATGAGCTGAACGTCATTTACAACGAAGTTGTGAAGGCAGGGCGCAACGGCAACGCCAAGCTGAACACCAGCGGTTCCGATCTGGAGGACAAATACTGGTCTGGCACGACCGTCCCAGGCAATCCGCGCCACGCGCGGGTCCGGTACCTCGACGACGGCTTCTCGCTCGCCAACTATACGGACGCAGCGCACGCACGCGTGCGTTGCGTCCGTGACGAGCCAGGACTGAAGCTTGCGTAAGAGTCGTTCAATTATTTTCTTTATTGTGTCCCCGTGAAGCGGGGTCGCGAGACTGTCTGTCAGCACGTTGAAAGCCTGTTTTTGAATGCGGATGAAGACTGCACAAAAATATGGCCTGCCTGAGAGTCTGTTTCAAAACGCATAAATTGCATCGTCGTCATTGCCTGAATTTTCTGCAAGGAAAATTCTAAGGCAACCCATAAGATATTGATATCCATGGATTCCCCTAGAATTTTTGTAAGCAAAAATTCGGGGAATGACGCCGGGGATGGGGTTTTGAAAGAGACACTCAAAATCATTTATAGGGCTGAATTTCCATCATGCGGGGTCCGTCGGTCCAGATCAGGACAGTGCGGATCGCGTGGTTCGGGTAGATTTTTGCCAGCGTGTCGCGATAGGCCTTCATCTGGGTGCGGTACAAGGCGGGGACGTCTTTGGCGTCTGTTGGCGGCGGGCGGTTGGTTTTGTAGTCGGCAATCAGGATTTCGGAAGCGGTGATGACCAGACGGTCGATCTGGCCGCTGACCAGTTTGCCGTCGATCAGGCCGGTAATCGGCACTTCCGCCATGGATCCCGGACCGAACAGCGCCGCAAAATCGGGGTGGGTCAGGACGCACAGGGTTTCACGCCAGATTTCCGCGCGCACCGTATCATCCAGATCCTGTCTGGCGAGAAATTGTTGGGCCGCGTTTTTCCATTGGTCTTCCGGCAAAGCGGGCAGGAATTGCAGCAGGGCATGGGTGGCCTTGCCCCGGCGGAAACGGTACGGATCGCCCATGGCGGCCAGCGGTGAGGCCGCCGCCGGTTCGGGGTCGGACGGGCGCGACGGGCTCCACGGGCGGGGGGGCGAGTCTTCTTCCGGGGGGTCGCGTTCCAGCCACGACCAATCTGTGCAGGCCGGGGTGATGATGGTTTTCGCCCCATCGGGGGCCGTTTTGGCCAGCATGTCTGGCGCGTCGGTTTGCGGGTTGGAGAGCCGCCAGCCGGGCAGGTCGGCTCCCGTATCGGGGAGGAAGCTTTGGAACACAAATCCCTGCGGCGGGGTCTTTTCCAGTTCGGCAAAGGCGCGTTCGGCCATTTTGTACCAGCAGGTTTCGGCCATGTCCCGGGAGGATTTCTTGCATCCGGCGATAATCACCCGGTCGGCGGCGCGGGTCAGGGCGACGTAGAACAGGCGGCGATATTCTTCCTCCAGCCGGATTTTGCGTTCCTGCAGCAACCCGGTGTAAAATACGCAATCTTCTTCCTGACGCGGCGACCATAACGGCAGGACGGTCCCGTCATGCGGGGCCCAGATCAGGCGTTCGGCCACGCCGATTTTGCCGATGGATCCGGGCAGATGGACGGTATCGGGCAAAATCACCACCGGGGCCTGCAACCCCTTGGAGGCATGGACGGTCATGATGCGCACCTTGTCGCCCGCGCCGTCCTGTTCGCGCTTGATTTCCGTATCCCCTTCCGCCTGCCAGCGCAGGAATTGCTGCAGCGAAGGCGGGTTGTCCTGTTCGAATTGCAAGGTGGTATTCAGGAATTCCTGCAACGGGTCGGTGGCGTCTTCGCCCAGCCGCGCCGCCATAGCGCGCAGGCCGCTGCCGCCGGGGTCCGCCGGGCAGGGATGGTGCAGCAAATGGCTGAAAAATTCATACGGATGGACGTCCCCCGCCCGGGCGATCAGCGCCGCCAGCCACACGCCCAGTTGCGGGTCGTCGCGGTCGCGCAAGGAGGACCACAGCGGGGCCGTTCCGCGTTTGGCGGCGGCGCGGTAGAGCCGGTCGTCGTCGAAGCCGACCAGCGGCGATTTCAGCAAGCAGGCCAAAGACAGATTGTCTTCGGGTTGCAGGGCAAAGCGGGCCGCCGCCATCATGTCCTGCACCGCGATCTGGTCGCCCAGAACCATGCGGTCGATGCCGCTGACGGGGATGCCGCCTTTTTTCAGGGCGCGCACCAGATGTTCGACCAGCGTTCCGCGCGAGCGCACCAAAATCATGATGTCGCCGGGGCCGAGCGGGCGGTCATAGGCGGGAAGGGTTTCGCCCCGGGCGAACCAGTCGCCAATCGTGGCCGCGATATTGCGGGCGAGCAAGCTTTCTGCGTTTTCGGCGCGTTCAGGCGTGATCGGCAGCGCCCAGGGCGCGGGATCGTCCGGTGCAGCAATTTCCACCAGCGGCCAGAGTTCGGCCACGCCCTGTTGCCCGGCGCGGTAACTGGTATGGGACACCCGGGTTCCGGCGGCCAGCCCCAGATCCCGCCACGGTTCGGCGGTATCGAACACCGCATCGGTCAGGGCTAAAACCGCCGGGGTGGAGCGGAAGGAGATATTCATATCCACCGGGTCGAAGCGTTTCCCGGCGGCGTCGGCCTTTGCGGCATAGGCGTCGCGGGCCAATTGGAATTTCTCCGGCGCGGCGCGCTGGAAGCCGAAAATGGATTGTTTTTCATCCCCGACCGCGAAGATGGTGCGGTCGATTCCGGCGCGCGCACCGTCCCCGGAGAAAAATTCATCGCACAGGGCGTGGATGATTTCCCATTGTTCGGGGTTGGTGTCCTGCGCTTCGTCAACCAGCACATGGTCGATCCCCTGATCGAGCTTGTAGCGGACCCATGCGGCGGCGGCTTCGGGGGAAACGCTCATGCTGTCGCCGCGCAGCAAATCGAGGGTGCAGGCGATGAGATCGTCGTAATCCAGCACGGCCCGGGCGGTTTTTTCGCGGCGATAGGCATCCAGCATGGCAAGGCCGCACACCAGCAGATGATGGGTCATGGTTGCGCAGCGCAGGGTTTTGATGCGGTCCTGCAGGGCCATCAGCCGGGCGGCCTCTGATTCCATAACACCAACAATATCAGGGTGCGCGTCCTGAATAGCTTTGACCACGAGATCCTTGAATGGGGTTCCCCCGGCGGTCAGGAAAGCGCGAAGATAGTCGGGGTAATGTGGCCCCGGCGGTTTTCCAGCAGCTATTGCGTCCAGCAGGGCGGTGATGGCGGGCGCGCGGGTCTGCATGGTTTTCGATTTCGTCGCAGCCGCCATGGCCACCGCCGCACGGCGCAGACCGTCATGGTCGAAGGCGCCGGAGGCAAACGCGGCATCCAGCAGGTCGTCTTCATTTGCGCCGGGTTTCAGGCCGAGACAGTCGAAAATGGCGGCTTCGATGCGTGGCAGGTCGCGGAAATGCCGCCGCAGGAAAAACAGCCGGGTGCGTTCGCCGCTTAACGTGCCGAGAATATCGTCCAGCCCGCCTTCATCCTTGGCGCGGGACAGGGCCTCCACCGACCGGGCAAGCGGGCTGTTCGCATCCGCCGCCGCCTGCCGGAGGACGGAATCCATGGCGTTGCGCAGCAAGGGCCGGGTGACGGACTCGTCGGCGGCGCTGAAATGGGGCGGCAGTCCGGCTTCAACCGGGAAACGGCCAAGGACGGACTGGCAAAAACTGTGAATGGTCAGGATTTTCAGGCCGCCGGGCGCGTCGATGACTTGTGCGAACAGGCGACGCGCCGCCGCAAGGGTTGCATCCGTGACCGGGGGGCCGAGAAGGCTTTCCAGCTCCGCTCGCAGGCGGGTTTCTTCCGCCACCGCCCATGCGGCCATTTTGCCGCTGATGCGCAGGGCCATTTCCGAGGCGCCGATTCTGGTAAAGGTCAGGCAGAGAATTTTTTCCGGCGGCGTTCCGGGCGTGCCGTCGCCGCGCGGCAGGAGCAATCTTAACACCCGGTCGGTCAGGACTTTGGTCTTGCCCGATCCGGCGGAGGCCCCGACCCAGACCGACCGGGCGGGATTGGCGGCGCGGGACTGGTTACGGCTGGCCAGATCGCCAGCGGTGGTGGGAGTCTCCGGATTCGCGGCGGCGCCTTGGAGGCTCATGCGGCCCCCCCGTCTGCGGTATCGTCCAGCACCGCCCATTCCTGCACCCGGGCCAACTGGGCGTAATCATTGTAACGGGGCCGGGCTGCGGGGCGCGGCAGGCTGAGATAGGGCGTGGCCGGATTGGCAAAAACATCCACCAGCCGGATCAGTCCCGCCAGAGCGTCTTCGGCCAGCTTTTCGGAATCCCCCCTGACGGGGATGTCCTTGCCGCCGTCTCGGTTGCCGTTGACGGACCAGTGGCTGAGGCAGGCGATTCCCGTTCCCGCCGGGATTGCGGAAAATGCCCCGGCCCGGATCATCGCCGCTTCCAGCGGTAATTGTGGCGACAGGCCGAGGAGAATGTCCCCGCCCTTGGGCACGGTTCCGGTTTTGTAGTCGATGACGGCTACCGCCCCCGGGCCACCATCTTCCGTGCCGAGCAGGCGGTCGATCCGGTCGGCCTTGCCGGACAGGGTAAACTCCGCACCGGGCAGGCGCATTTCGCCCTTGCTTTCCAGAACAAGCGGGCGGGCCTTGGTACGCCATGTACGCTCATAAGAAATGAACCATTTCGCCATGTTTTCAAAGCGTACGCCCCAGAAATGCCGTGTCCGTACGTCTTTGATTTCCGTGTCGAGCAGCCTATGTCCCTGTTCGAGCAGCTGTGCTTCGGCATCTTCCGGCAGGCGGTCGGGATACATACGGACGAAGTGTTCCAGAATACGGTGCAGGAGGGTTCCCCGGTCAGAGGCGTCCATGGATTCATCAGGGGAATCAAGCTTTTTCAGGCAGAGTATGTGTTTGGCGTACACGCTATAGGGGTCACGAATCCACGTTTCTATTTCGGTAACGGACAGGCGTACGGGGCGTATGTCCAGTGGTGGTACAGGGGCCGGGCGGGCGGCGGGGGTGATTTTCTCCGGCCTGTCGATCATCCGGGCTTTTTCCCGCCAGTCGGTCCGGGTCAGGGCTGTACCGGAGGCATTGAGGACAATTTCCAGACGCTGGAGCCAGCGTGACGGGATGGTCGGGGCCGTGCCGGAACGCTCCGCCCGGGTCAGGATCACCTCGGGCGCACAGAAGGCTTGCGCGAAATCATGGGCGGACAGGCCGATCCCGCGTTCCGGGCTGGGCAGGCCGAATTTCTGCCGCATCGGGCGCGACATCCACGGGTCCGGTTCGGGTGCCCCGGGCCACGATCCTTCGTTTAGGCCGCCGAGGATGACCAGATCAGCTTGCAGCATCCGGGCCTCCATCGGCCCCAGAATCGACAGGCGCGGGTGGGTTCCCCAAGCGGGGCGTACCTGCACCCCGCGCATCATGGTTTTCAGAATCCTGATATATTGCCCCCCGTCTACAGCGGGCAGAAGGCTGGCTTGGCCCACCAGATCGGCAAAAAACACGGCGGCTGCTTCCCCGTCATCCCCGGACCAGAGCCGGGTTGCCCCGTCCTGCCCGGGCCGAGCGGCAAGGTTTTCGGCGGCGTGCAGATGCGCCTGCACAAAGGCGGCGAAGGGATGTGTCCCGCCATTGCACAGGGCCGTCAGCGGCTCCATCCGTGCCGCCAGCGCCGCGATCAGGGGGGAAAGATCCTCAGGGCAATGGGCGGCCAGCCCGGCGATCCCCGGGGCCGGACGCACGCCGCGCAGGGTGATATCCAGCCGCCGGACATGGGCGCGGTAGAGCCCCGCCTCCATCCCCAACGCCGTATGGTTGTGCTTGAGCAGGGACAAAAGCGGCACCGGGGCAAAATGCTGCGCGCAGGTTTCCATGCAAAATTCCAGATAACCGCCAATCGGCGTCGTGGTCAGGAATTGCCCGGCGGAATCGTCGATCCGTAAGCCCCAGCGGGCGCAGGCCCCGGCCACGCGCCGGGCCAGCCCGCGATCAAAGGTCACCAAGGCCGCCGTTTTTCCGGGCTGGTGCTGGACATAACGAAAAAGCATGGCAACCAGCGTGGATTCTTCCTCCGCCGACTGGCAATCGATGCGTTGCAGGTTTTTCAGCCCGTCCCGGATGCGTTCGCCGTGCCGCGCCAGATCCTGCCACCCGGTGGTGACGCTGGCCGGGCGCATCATTTCCCGCACCAAAACGGTGCGTTCCGGCAGGGCGGCGGCGGGGTCCCATAACGGCACATCCCACGGCATGATTGCGAATTGTTGCAGCAAATTCTTCAATGTGATCTGCGGGTGGGTATCGTCGATGGCGTCCCAGCCCGCCGGGTCGATCCCCGTATCCAGACCGGGCAGAATTACCGCGCCACGCGGCATTGCGGCAATCACGCGCAGCAGATGGCCCACGGCGGGGATCGACCCTGTTGATCCGGCGGCATAGACGGGGTAGGCGGGCGGGTGGTCCTGCCAGTGTGCGGCCAGCGCCCGCAGCAGGCGGTTGCGCCGATCCGCCGCATCGATCAGGCCGCGTTCGGCCAGAATGGCGGGCCAGTTTTCCAGCACGATAGAGAGAAATTCGAGCGTGATTTTCCAGCGTTCCGCCAGCCCGGTATCGTCAACCAGACCGGGCAGGGCCGCCATGTCCAGCCCTTCGGTATGCACCCGGTCGAGCAGTTTGCCGAGCGCATCAGCCAGCGCCAGCGCCTGATCGGGGTGTCCGGCGTAATCCGGCCATTGCAGGATCAGCGTCGCCAGCAGCATCTGCCGTTGCAGGGGCGAGATGGCGGGGGGAATGTCGAGGGCTGCGGTCCCGGCGGTGGACAATGCCGCCATCTCCAGCCCGAGCATGTCGTCATCGACATCGCCGATGGTTTGCAGGCGCGGCAGCAGCATGGCAACACCGCCGGATTGCCGGAGGAAAGAATCCCGCACAATACGGCAGGCGCGGCGCGTGGGTAAAAGAACCAGTATTTCTGCGAGTTTTTCAGGGTTTTGCTGATTTTGCTGCAACAATTTTGCAGCAAAATTTTCCGCGAAAGCCATCCCGGCGGGGATCGTGTAGAGGTGCGGCCCGTGTCCGGTCATGCCACTTTAGGCTTCCCCGGCATGATGGCCGCGGCGGCGGCCGGGGACAAAAAATGGGCGTTGACCTCGTCGAGATCGCTTTTGCTGGTGATATGGTAACAAACCCCATCATGCTTGATTGCGGCAAGGCGGCCATTCGCTTCGGCCCGTTTCATCAGTTCGAGGAACGAAAAAGGCCCGTCAGGCGTGTTATCGAACAGGCGCGGATGCACGATCCGGATACTGGGCCAGAAGAAACGCCCGCTTTTATCCAGAGATAAAACGGGTTTGCCATCAGCGCCGATGTCGTAATCGGCGCTGCCGCGCGTGATCGTCATCTTGTCGAGGGGTTGCAGCAATAACAGCAAATCCATCGTGCTGTCGTCCCACGCGGCGGCCATGCGGCGCAGGGTGTTGCCCGCGGGGCCGTCTTCCCAGAGCGTATCGCCACTGAAGCAGAAGAACGCTTCGCCCCCCATGGTGTGCAGGGCCTTCCGGATTCCGCCCCCGGTTTCCAGCAAGGTCGTTTCATGCGAAAACGTGATTTCGGGACTTTGGCGGGTGGCCAGATGCGCGGTGATCTGGTCGGCCAGATGGTGGACATTGATGGTGACATGGGTAATGCCGACCTCATCGAGGTGGTCGAGCGTGTGATCGAGAATCGGCCTGCCCCCGACATGGACCAGCGGTTTGGGCACGGGCTGGGGCAGGGTGCTGGTATAGGCGCTCAACCGTGTTCCCTTGCCGGCGGCAAGAATGAAAGCGCGTGTCGGGAATGTCGTGGTCACAGGCGGTCCTTCCATGTTCCGTAAGGCTCCAGCACGATCCGGCGCTGGCCCGGTCTTTGAGGGGGTGCGGAAAACTTTAGCGCAAGCCGGTCGGCGGGGGCAAGGGTGTTCCCGAGGCGTTCGGGCCATTCCAGCACAATTATTCCGCCGCTGCGGGCCTCCTCCCAGCCCAGCTCCCAGATTTCTTCCGGGTCTTCGATGCGGTAGAGGTCAAAATGCCATAGCGGGGCCACGGGCGTGTCATAGGTTTGCACCAGTGTGAAGGTCGGGCTGGGCACGTCCAGTGCGGGCGTTTCGCAAAGCGCCCGGATCAGGGCGCGGGCAAAGACACTTTTTCCCATGCCGAGCGTGCCTTGCAAAAAAAGCACATCGCCCGCCCGCAGGGTGGTGGCAAGGGTGCGGGCATAATTTTCGGTTTCGGCTTCGGTGTGGGTGAGAATCTCCATGAATCCTTTATAGCTGAATTCGGGCAGGGCGGTATATTTTTAGAGCCTTTCTCGATAAGGTTGGATCAAATTCAACCACCGTCATCGCCTGAATTTTCGAAGAAAATTCTAAGGCGATCCATGGATTCCCCTAGGATTTGCTTCGCAAATCCGGGGAATGACGGAGACAATTTTTAAACCAATCTCATCAGACAATGCTCTAGGCGTGAGGCCTGTTTGCGTTCCAGATTTTGGCATCCCGTCGAAAGACGGGATCCAGAAAAATCAGCGGCTTACTGGATCCCGGATCAAGTCCGGGATGCTGTTTATGGAAGGCAGTGACTTTTGCAACACCTCTGATGAACATAAGCCCCTATAGGGATTGTCATTCCCCGGGATGACAGGGGCTTTTTGGGGTCGTCAATGTTGCAAAAAAACCTTTTCACGCGCGGGCGGGCGGGGTAAAACGGCGCTATGGTGCAGGAAAACATGACAGATATTGCCATTATCGGGGCGGGGCCTGTGGGGCTGTTCGCGGTGTTTCAGTGCGGTATGCTCGGCATGTCTTGCACGGTGATTGATTCCCTGTCCGATATTGGCGGGCAATGCGTGGCGCTTTACCCGGAAAAGCCGATTTATGATATCCCCGGTTTCCAAAATGTTGCTGCTGGCGACCTTATCGGGCGGCTGGAGGCGCAGGCGGCGCCGTTCCACCCGGTCTACTGGCTGGGGCAGCAGGTGACGGGATTAGAAAAAGTTGCTGATGGCGACTTTTTTCAGGTGACGACCTCCACCGGAAACACGCTCAAAACCCGGGCGGTGATGATTGCCGCCGGGGCCGGGGCGTTCGGCCCCAACCGCCCGCCTCTGGCCGGGTTGGAGGCGTATGAAGGCAAATCGGTTTTTTATATGGTGCGCCGCCGGGAAGATTTCCGGGGAAAACGCGTGGTGATTGCCGGGGGCGGCGACAGCGCCGTGGACTGGGCGCTGTCTTTATCCGAAATCGCCGCAAACGTGACCATCGTTCACCGCCGCGACCAGTTCCGCGCCGCGCCGGAAAGTGTTTCGCGTCTGCGGGATTTGGTGGCGGCGGGCCGTATCACGCTGGCCGTGCCGTACCAGTTGCATGCGCTGGAAGGGGCCGCCGGGCAGCTTGCGGCGGTGGTGTTGCAGGATATGGAGGGGAATGCCCGCAGGCTGGAGGCGGATATTTTGTTACCGTTTTTCGGGCTGGCCGCCAGCCTTGGGCCGATTGCGACCTGGAATCTGGATCTGGCCCATCATCATATCGCGGTTGATCCATCGACGGCGGAAACAAATATTCCCGGAGTGTATGCTATTGGCGACATTGCGTCTTACAGCAACAAATTAAAACTGATCCTGACCGGATTCGCCGAATCCGCGCAGGCGGCCCATGCGGCCTATAAACGCCTGCATCCGGGGCGGGAACTGCACATGGAATATTCAACGACCAAAGGTGTGCCGGGGCAGAAGGCGGCGTGATTTTGTGAAGCGAAGGTCGGGAGTTCAGATCGTGCTTGCGGGACCAATAAAAAACAAACCAAATAAGTAAAAGTTTTCAATGCCTTGCAGGCGGATAAAAACTTTTTGATGTTGCCTTTAGCTTTTTAGCGATATTGATATTCCTTCAGCTTTCTAATCAAGTCACTGATTTTATTGCAATAAAGCTGTAGGGTGCTGCCCTATAGTTTAAGATGGCTTTGCAAACCGGTATGTATTTGAACAAAAGCCTTCTCCCACAGGGCTGAAGTGACAGAGAGAAATGACCGCTAGGGCGTGTCATCAATTGAGCCAGATAACGGCAGCGGCGAGATAGATGCCGCC
>CAYNSR010000014.1:0-70107 GCA_964400125.1 uncultured Micavibrio sp.
AACAAAACCCCCTGCTCCGCCCACCGGGTCAGGTCGCCATGCGGCGGCATTTTCGCCCCATACTCGGATTCAATCTCTTTATAGATATTGATCAGACTGGGCGGCAACGGCACCCCCTTGCGCACCGAAAATGCCAGCCCGTGCGCCTGTCCAGGACCATGATAGGGATCCTGACCGATAATCACCGCTTTAATATGCGCAAACGGCGTTGTGTTCATGGCATTGAAAATCTCGGGGCCTTTCGGATAGACGACAACCCCACGTACCTTTTCTTCCTGCAAAAACTGCTTCAGCCGGACCATATAAGATTGCGCGAACTCACCCTTCAGGTGGTCAAGCCAGCTTTGGTCGAGTTTGATCGCTGTATCGGACATTTGTTTTCTCTTTTAATGCTGACACAAAATATCGGCTTTTGGATTCTTTGTTAACTGGCTCCTTTTTATTTTGACAATCGAAAAGAAATACATATATTATTAACATAATAAATTTAACAAATAAGGGGTCCGGCACTATGGGAGATTGGTATTATGACAATGTTAATCTCCCTGATCTTGCGCATGTGTCTGCAGATCCAAAAATCCGGGAAGAAAAAGAATTTCTAAGCCCCCTTCTCCAGGGACTCGATCTTCTCAAAAACTCTGGGCATATAAATTATTGGATTGAGAGAGAATACAACTCATCAGAGAAATTGATCATTGTCCCGACCAAACGCCAGTACGATAGTGATTACAGAACTACAGTTGATATTGAAAACATCGACCTTAAAAAATTAAATACTCGCCAGATGTATGCAGCAGGAAGCTTTACCTTGCTAGGCGGTTCGAGCGTAAGCATGTATCCAAGGGACACTCTTCTCAGCAGACACCAACTGCTCCAAGCCGTTTTTGATCGACTCTTGCTGTGTACAAATAATCGAACAGAGAGAAAAGAAATAAAAGACCTGCGACAGAAGATTGACTCCATTCCGGATATTCAATCTGAAAGATCCGTTTTGTCAAAATGGATGGATCGCTTTCGCAATGCAAGCGAAAAAGATTTTCCGCCGCCAGTAAATACCCTAACAGACCTGCATTATTGTCTGTCCAAAGAAACTTGGAGGCATCCCAATTTCAGACAATCGGAAGAGATAATCAGAATCATTGAACCTGACAACGATATACCACCAAGCGACAGAACTCTTGCTGACCGTTTTTTCCAGGAGTGGAAAAGCGCAAGCAGCAATATGCCACCACCATTTTCTGGTTTCCCAACGCATGCCCAGATTGTATCTCATGAATTACATGTTCCAGCCAGAGAGCTGCTGGGAGTTGCGTCGAAATATACAGGTATGCACTTTAACAAATAAGCTACGGGATCATAACGGCACTCCAAGAGGATATCCTCATGCTCGAAAAACCTTTAACTTTATTCCACGCATCAACAGCCAAAGATATTCATGATTATTTGGAGCCAAGAAAATCCATCACAATTGATGGCGAGGAAGGATCTTTTGTATTCGCAGGCGAGGACTATTTGGCTGCCCATGCCTATGCTTTAAAAAGCCCTGATATGCTTTGCATTCATTTCATGCATATGCCGGGCCTTTCACCACTCCATGCCTGCATAATCAAGGATCGCGAAACATTCATGAAGGAGGAGCGAAAAGGAAGAATCTATGAAGTACCTTCCGATACATTCCGTATGGTTCTTTATAAAGGCCACCAAACATATGAATGGGTGTCGGATAAGAGTGTTCCTGTATATCCACAAAAGATCACGGATGTAACTTTTGAAGATGCTATGAGCAAAGGCATTCAGGTTTTCTTTGCTTCCAAAGACGCCGACAACTCACTCGTAGCTCGCGCTTATGATCAAGAAAGAAAAAGTTTTTTTGAATCCAACCTTTATTCTTTACTTCAAAATGGGGAATTATTTTGGGAGAATCAATCACGGGGTATAGATCCTATCTCAGATCCATCGCGTTTTCTACCGAATGCCCGCATATATCCTACCCCTCCATCGCCTCCTTCACCTTCGCCGCAAAGCAGATAAACTTAGTGTCCATCCGCAAAGTTCTTGAATCAAAAGAATCAGTTGCGATTCAATGGATGTGGCCCGACAGGAGGGGCCGCCGATGTGGACACCTGAGAACCGCGCCCGATACAATCGCGACAAGCTGCGTTACCCCAGCGACATGACCGATGAGGAATGGGCGCTGATTGAGCCGTTGATCCCTCCGGCGCGTCGTGGCGGACGCAGGCGCGAGGTGAATGTCCGGGAGGTGGTGAACGGCATCATGTATGTTCTGTCCACGGGATGCCAGTGGCGGTATATCCCCAAAGACCTGCCGCCGCGCAGCACGGTTTACGATTATTTTGATCTGTGGGTTTATGACGGCACACTGGATCGTATCCATTATGTCCTTTACGAGAAGTGCCGCGAGCAGGCCGGGCGAGAGGCCAGTCCCACCGCATGCATCATTGACAGCCAGAGCGTGAAATCAGCGGAAAAAGGGGGGTCTGCATTGATCCGCCGGGGTTTGATGCAGGCAAGCAGATCAAAGGCAAGAAGCGGCACATCCTCGTAGATACACAAGGCCTGCTGCTGCACGCAATCGTGCATCCGGCGGACATCCAGGACCGGGACGGCGGCATCATGCTGCTCTCTACGCTGTTCGGCCTGTTCCCGTTTTTGAAAAAACTCTTCGCTGATGGTGCTTATGCCGGACCCGTCTTTCATGACGCGCTGGCCAAAGTCCTGCCACATCTTCAAATCGAAATCGTCAAAAGACCCGATACCGCAAAAGGCTTCGTCGTCCTGCCAAAACGCTGGATTGTCGAGCGCACCCTGGCATGGCTCAACCGCTGCCGCAGGCTGGCAAAAGACTGGGAAAAACGCAATCTCAAAGCCCTCGTCTTCCTCAAACTCGCCTCCATCCGCTTCATGCTCAGAAAATTATCCAACCCTTCATAAACTTTCCGGACGGACTCTAAGAAGAGTTATAGGCTGACTTCGTACACAGCCATCTAGTTTTCTTTTTGATACACAGCAGAGAAAACTACCCTGTAAAGCCCGCAGTTCTGCGGGCTTTTTTATATCTGGATGGCCCGACACACGCAGAGAAAACGTGATTTTGAGCAAAATCTCCGCGTTTCCTCGGGCGGCGAGAAAGCCGCGTGGCGGGCAGGCTAAGGCCCGGGATTGTATTATAGTTTTTTCAAGGAAAAGGTGTAATATTAACGCATGAGGAAATTCCTGATCCATCTGCTCATGCTTGTAATGCTCATGCCGGGTTTGGCATGCGGGCCGTTTATGTCCGCCAGCAAAGCGCATGCGGCGACGGTTCAGATGAAAGGCATGACGCATTGCCACGACACGAGTCTGGATAAGGACTCAGGCAGCAAGAAAATATCGGATAGTGATAGCCCGATGTTGTTCAAGGATTGCTCAAAAGCCGATCTTTATGGTGCCGATCATGTCAGTCTGAAAAAACCAGATACAGCAAACGTTCTTTTCGTGGCATGGAGCGATATTGTTCCCAGTCCCGTCTTTACGCCCGCTGATTTTAATGATGTTCGTGGCCCGCCTCCGGACTGGCCCGACATTTCCCAAACCCGACCTTCCATCCTCCTGACGGCCCAACGCTTCCGCGAATAAGAAGCCTTTTTCTGTTTTTGGATTCTTCCAGGCTGAAAAAGGAGCTTTGTTATGCGCGTTTTCCTGATCGTTTTATTGCTGCTGGCCTTTGCCATACCCGTTTCTGCGGAAGAAACCGGGCGTAAAGTCCTTTACTGGTATGATCCGATGGTGCCGGGCCAGAAATTCGACAAGCCCGGCAGATCACCATTCATGGACATGGATCTGGTTCCTTTTTATGAAGAGGAAATGAGCGGCGAACAGGTCGCCCCAAACACCATTCATATCGATCCGGTTTACCGGCAGGCTCTGGGCGTAAAGACGGCTGTGGTAAAGCTGCAAGAATTTGGCAAGGAAATTCACTCTTTTGGCTATGTTGTGCCAAGTACGCGGCTTGAATCTGCCGTCGCCGTCCGCACGGCAGGCTGGATTGTCACGCTGAACGCCAGTGCCGTGGGCGATACGGTAAAAAAAGGCGACCTGCTTTTTACTTTCTACAGCCCTGACCTCATGACAGCGCAGTCTGATTTCCTTATTGGCAGTCGTGTCGGCAACGCGGAACAGCGCCTCCGCTTTTACGGCATGGATGAACAGGCGATTGCGGAACTTAAAAAGAAAGGAAAGTTTCTGGAAGAAACGCCGTTTTACGCGCTCGCCGATGGTACGGTGATCGCACTGAATGTCCGCAAGGGTGCTTATGTTGATCCGGAAGAAGGCAGCAATACCATTTTGATGCTGCAGGACTTCTCAAAGGTGTGGGTGGAAGCGCACATTCCTCTGAAGGATTTGCAATTTCTGTCAGCAGGAATGCTCGCAACAGTTAAGGTCGAAGAAACGGGCGAAACATTCAAAGCGCTCACCGATTATATCTACCCCGTGATGGATAAGGAAAGCCGCAAGGGCATGGCCCGACTTGTACTTGACAATCCGGAAGGAAAACTGAAAAGCGACGCTCTGGTCAATGTTACCTTTGAAACCGACAGTCATACGCGCCTTGCCGTCCCTGCGGAAGCTGTATTGTACGGCAAGGATGGCGGTCACGTCATCGAAGACGCAGGTAACGGATATTTCAGGCCCGTCTCCGTCACCACCGGCATTACATCTCTCGGCATGACAGAAATTGTTTCGGGCCTGAAAGAAGGCCAAAGCATCGTCACCTCGGGCCAGTTCATGATTGATGCGGAAAGCTCCTTAAGCGGCGGCATGGCTGGAATGGATGCCAAAACGCCAGAAGGCAGCCCAACCGAAAACACACCGGATAAGGAGATAGGTCATGAACACAAACACTGACCATATCCACGACCCCACACAATCATTTGTGGCCCGGATCATAGACTGGTCGGCAGCGAACAGGTTTTTTGTTCTTCTGGGTGCCATCGTGTTGCTTGTCGCGGGAATCATTGCCGTGCAGACAACGCCGCTGGATGCGATTCCCGATCTGTCGGACACACAGGTCATTATCCGCACCGATTGGCCGGGACAGGCACCGCAGGTGATTGAGGATCAGGTAACGTTTCCACTATCGACGCGCATGCTAAGCCTGCCCAAAACTAAGGCTGTGCGGGCATTTTCCATGTTCGGGGACAGCTTCATCTACATTGTTTTCGAAGATGGCGTCGATATGTACTGGGCACGCAGCCGCGTACTGGAAGCCCTTTCGCAGGTGGCGGGGCAATTGCCGGAAGGTGTGCGCCCGCAGCTTGGCCCGGATGCAACCGGCGTGGGCTGGGTTTTCCAGTACGCGCTTATAGATCGCACCGAAAAACACGATTTGCAGGAATTGCGTTCGCTTCAGGACTGGTTTGTGCGCTATGAACTGGCGACGGTTGATGGCGTAGCGGAAGTCGCCTCTGTGGGAGGCTTTGTAAAAGAATATCAGGTTCTGGTCAGGCCGCATAAACTCCACGCCTATGATATTCCTCTGGAGCGGGTGATCGATGCGGTGCGCAGCGCCAATAAGGAAACCGGCGGTCGCACACTGGAAATGGCGGAAACTGAATACATGATCCGGTCTTTCGGTTATGTGCAAAAAGCCGCTGATCTTGAAAAAGTCGTCTTGAAAGTCAGCCCTGACGGTACGCCGGTCACGATTGCCGATGTCGCCCGCGTTGTCGAAGGCCCTGCCATCCGGCGCGGGATAACAGAACTCAATGGCGAAGGCGAGGCCATAGGCGGATTCATCGTCATGCGCCCCGGCGCGAACGCCGATACCGTAATCCAGAACGTTAAGGAACGCTTGGAATATATCAAAAAAGGTTTGCCCGCAGGCATAGAAATACAAACGGTTTATGACCGCAGCACGCTTATTGAAGGCTCGGTTCGGTATCTGGAGCATAAGCTGCTGGAAGAAAGCCTGATGGTGGCTCTTGTGACGTTTGTTTTTCTCCTCCATGTCCGTAGCGCTGCTGTGGCAATCATTACCCTGCCTTTGGGGATTCTGGCCGCTTTCATCATCATGGCGGCGCAAGGAATTACCGCCAACATCATGTCGCTGGGCGGGATTGCCATCGCCGTCGGCGCGATGGTGGATGCCTCCATCGTTATGGTAGAAAACGCGCACAGAAAATTATCCGGTCTTTCCCCCGAAGCAACCAGATCGGAGCGGCAAGCAGCCTTGTTGCTGTCGGCAAAGGAAGTCGGGCCGGGATTGTTCTTCTCACTGCTGATTATTACTGTGTCGTTCCTGCCTGTTTTTGCCCTGACGGGACAGTCGCACCGCCTGTTTGCACCGCTGGCCTACACCAAGACCTACGCGATGGCAGCGGCCAGTTTGTTGTCGGTCACGCTGGTGCCGGTGCTGATGCTCTGGCTGGTGCGCGGAAAAATAAAGCGTGAGGATGAAAACATCATCAATCGGTTCTTTATCAGGTTATACAAACCCGTGCTGGATGCGGCCTTGAAGTTCCCGAAAATGACAATAATTCTGGCGCTGGTCGTTCTGGTCAGCACGGCTTTGCCAGCGAGCAGACTGGGGTCTGAGTTCATGCCGCCTTTGTATGAGGGCAGCCTTCTTTATATGCCGATGACCTTGCCGGGCGCTTCTCCCGCAAAAATGCGCGAAATCCTGCAGGTTACAAACCGCCAGCTCATGGCGATCCCTGAAGTCAGTCATGTCTTCGGCAAGGCAGGCCGCTCCAATTCCGCAACAGATCCAGCGCCCCTGAACATGATTGAGACGTGGGTTGAACTTAAATCCCGCGACCAATGGCGGGCTGGCCTGACACCTGAAAAACTGATTGCTGAAATGGATCAAAAAGTGCGGCTTCCGGGTATGCGGAATATCTTCGGCAACCCCATCAAAATTCGCATCGACATGCTGACTACGGGAATCCGCACGCCTGTCGGCGTCAAAATCGCCGGTCCCGACCTGTACGAGATCGACAGACTGACGAAAGAGGTGGAACAGCTTGCGCAGCAGGTTCCGGGAACCCGCAGCGCCGTTGCCGACCGCGTGCAGGGCGGAAAATATATCGAGATTATGCCCGACCGCGAAAAAATCGCCCGCTATGGCATAGACCTTACGACCGTGCAAACGGTAATCCAGACCGCGCTGGGCGGCATGCAGCTCGATGAAGCCGTAGAAGGACGTGAGCGTTACCCGATCATGCTGCGTTATGACCGCCCGTACCGTGAACACGTTAACGACCTCAATGAGGTTCTGGTTCCTGCCTCTTCGGGCGCTTATATTCCGCTTGCGGATATAGCAGATATCCGCGTTGCTGAAGGCCCGGCGATGATTACATCAGAGGATGCCCGCCTGAATGGCTGGGTATTTGTGGACATCATGGACCGGGATATAGGTTCCTATATCGGGGATTTGCAGGCGAAACTGAAAACACTGGAATTGCCCCCCGGTTATAGCCTGAAACTTTCAGGCCAGTTCGAGCAAATGCAAGAAGCAAGAGCGCGTTTGTCGATTGCTATTCCGGCAACACTGCTCATCATTCTGACGTTGCTATATTTTCATTTCGGACGATGGGACCGTACGCTGCTCATCATACTGGCAGTACCGTTCGGCGTTACGGGCGGGTTCTGGTGGGTGTGGCTGGCAGGGTATAATATGTCGGTCGCCGTAGCGGTCGGTTTTATCGCACTGGCGGGCATCGCCGTTGAAACAGCAATTGTCATGTTGATTTATATCGACCACCAGATGCGCGATCATCCTCCCGTAACATATGAAGACCTGATTGAAAATATCAGACACGGCGCGGTACAGCGTGTGCGGCCCAAACTGATGACGGTATCAGTCATTATTCTTGGGTTGATTCCGATTTTCCTGACCGAAGGGCCGGGGTCGGATGTTATGCGCCGGATTGCCCTGCCGATGGTCGGGGGAATGATTTCCACTACGCTCCTGACCCTTGTACTGATCCCGGTGCTGTATGCGTTGTATATAGGAAAGCCCTTTAAATTGTCTGCTGAAAAAAGGAACTAGGCATGATTATCGATATTCAACCCAACTGGCACCCTGTTTTTGTGCATTTTACCGTGAGCTTGCTATTTATGGCCGTGCTTTTGTTTTTAATCGCCGCAATCCTTCGGAAGGAACCACTGCATAGCCAGCTTGCCACTGTTGCCCGCTGGAATTTATGGCTGGGAGCGGCCATGACAGTCGGTACGGTGCTGGCAGGACTTTATGCTTTTGACACCGTCGACCACAACAGGGAAGAGCAACATCTGGCTATGCTTGATCACCGTCAATGGGCCCTGAGCACCGCTGCCTTATTTCTGGTGCTGGCGGCTTGGTTGTTGTTTATGGCCGTGCGAGGCAAGACTGCTTTTACAGGTTTTCGTCATTACATCTTTGTTACCTTTATGGTTATCGCCGGGCTAATGCTGGCTGTCACCGGATACAAGGGCGGCGAACTGGTTTATCGTCACGGTCTGGGCGTTCTATCCGCCCCCGTGATGGATAAGGAACACCATGAATATGGGAATCATGAACATGGCGAACATCATCACTAAAAGAGGAGAAAACACATGAAGACTCCGATGGATGTAGTTATTAAGGAACAGCGATGGAAAAAGGCTGGAATGGTACGGGTGGCCAAAGCGGCCTGAATTCCCTGTTCCGGAATTATTACCGCTTGAAGCGGTAACTAGGACAAGTGCTTAATATTCCTCGCCTCTTGGTTGGCTGACCGTGGCATTGCCAAGCTGGAAAATTACCGAAAAATAAAAGGGGACAGTTGAACGTTTTTCCCAAGGCCAGTTGAACGCTTTTTGTGGATGAATTTGAATTTTCTTTTATTATCAAATGATTAAATGGTGACTGCGGTGGGGGTCGAACCCACGACCACCTGATTAAAAGTCAGGTGCTCTACCAACTGAGCTACGCAGTCATGTGTGGCGTATGTTTTGCCTGTAGACCGCTGGAAAATATGGACTTTCCGGGCAGACGTCAAGGGTTTAATCATAAAACACTGAAATACCCCCAAAGCCCCCGGAAAACGCGAAAAAACCGGGAGTTTTCAGGCGCGTCCGTATTTGCTTTTCAGCAGCATTTCCACCGCCGGGGTGACCACCTCGCCGACATCCCCGCCAAGGGAGAATATCTCCTTGACGAAGGAGGACGAAACGAACTGCCACTTATCCGCCGCCATCAGGAACACGGTTTCAATATTCGGGTCCAACCGCGCGTTCATGCCGGTCATCTGGAATTCAAACTCGAAATCCGAGGTGGCGCGCAACCCCCTGATAATGCAAGACGCATACATATCCCGCGCAAAATGCACCAGCAAATTGTCAAACGGCAGCACATCGATGTCGCAATATTTTTCGTACATGGTGGCGACATCGGCTTTGACCATGGAAACACGCTCCTCGACACTGAACAGCGGGCCTTTTTTGTTATTGGCAGCCACACCGATAATCAGGCGATCCACCAGCTTGCTCGCCCGCTTTATCAGGTGCAAATGCCCCTTTGTGATCGGGTCAAAGGTGCCGGGATAGACGCCGATGATGTATTTACCGTTTTTTTCGCGCGGGGATGTTTCCGTCATTGAACGGTATCGCTCCCGTCGCCATCGGTTTCATCATCGTCGTCGTCTTCATTAATCAACCAGGCCACGGACACGACCTTTTCATCTTCCGCAACCTTGAAAAGGGTAACCCCTTGCGCACTGCGACCGGTGAAGCGGACATCGCGGACCGGCGTGCGGATCAACTGGCCACCATCGGTAACCAGCATAATCTGGTGTTCATCCGTCACCGGGAAGGTTGCGACGACCTGCGCCCCGTTCTTCGCGGTCAGGCCCATATTGGCCACACCCTGCCCGCC
Source organism: uncultured Micavibrio sp. (assembly GCA_964400125.1). Classification (GTDB taxonomy): domain Bacteria; phylum Pseudomonadota; class Alphaproteobacteria; order Micavibrionales; family Micavibrionaceae; genus Micavibrio. The sequence goes on from CAYNSR010000014.1 coordinate 9,896, forward strand.
GCGCCCCGATATGCGGTATTCATAGGCGGAGGTGCGCTTGCCGAAGCCCTTGACCGTGACGGTCAAAAGGAATTGTTCGCTCGCCTGCATTTCGCGGAAACGCTCTTCGGACAATTCGATCCCGGCGCTGCCCTCTTCAAATTCCACGCCCTCATCGTCGGCACCGCGCAATTTTCCGGCCATTTTCAGGTAGGCATTGCGTTCATCCGGCGTTGCCTCGACATGTTTCAGGATCGACATTGAAATAACTTCGTCCTTTACATCGGACTTGTTCTTGCCCTTGCCGGGTTCGGCCAGCCTGACGCCACGCACCCCGGTCGAGGTCCGGCCTGCAAAAACGCGCACATCGGACACCGGGAAACGGATCGCCCGCCCCTGCGCCGTCGCCAGCAAAATATCTTCATCCTCATGTGCGATCTTAACCGCGACCAGCTTCTCGCCCTCTTCCTCCAGCTTCATGGCAATCAGACCGTTGGAACGGATGGAACGGAAATCGGAGAGTTTATTGCGGCGGACATTGCCATGCGATGTGGCAAAAATAATATCCATTTCGTCCCACATTTCTTCGTTCTCGGGGGAGCGCATGATAACGGACATGTTTTCGCCTTCCTCCAGCGGAAACATGTTAATCAGCGCCTTGCCCCGCGCCTGCGGCGTCCCCAACGGCAATTGCCAGACCTTCAGCTTGTGAACGATCCCCTTGGAGGTAAAGCACAGCAACGGCGTGTGGGTGGAGGCCACAAACATTTCAGAAACGAAATCCTCATCCTTCAGTCCCGTCCCCGACCGCCCCTTACCGCCGCGCCTTTGCGCCCGGTAGGTTGCCAGCGGCACACGTTTGGCGTAACCGCCATGCGTGATGGTCACGACCATATCTTCACGCTGGATCAGATCCTCGATATCTTCCTCGAATTCGGAATCGATAATCTCCGTCCGGCGCGGTGTGGAAAAACGGGCCTTTACATCCACCAGTTCGTTGCGCATCACCACCATCAATTTTTCACGACTGGACAGGATGGCCAGATATTCAGCGATCGCGTCGGTGATTTCCTTCAACTCGTCCCCGATCTTGCCGCGTTCAAGCCCGGTCAGGCGATGCAGGCGCAGGTCGAGAATGGCTTTGGCCTGAATCTCAGACATCTGGTATGTGCCCGCATCATCAACCGCGTATTCCGGATCGTCGATCAGGGCAATCAGCGGCGCGATATCATGCACCGGCCAGCGTTTCGCCAGCAATGCCTCACGCGCCACGCCAGGATCGCGCGCACCCCGGATCAGGGCAATAATTTCATCAATATTGGCAACAGCAATCGCCAGACCTGCCAAAACATGCGCCCGGTCGCGGGCCTTGCCCAGTTCAAAAATCGTGCGGCGGGTAATGACCTCCTCACGAAATTTCAGGAAGGCATGGATGAAGTCGCGCAAAATCAGCGTCTGCGGGCGGCCATGGTTTAACGCCAGCATATTGCAGGGAAACGTGGTTTGCAGCGATGTGTGCTTGTATAACTGGTTCAACACCACATCGGCATTGGCCCCGCGCTTGAGTTCAATCACGATCCGCACACCGTCGCGGTCGGATTCATCGCGCACCTCGGCCATATCCTCGACGATTTTTTCACGCCCTACCTCGCCAAGACGCTCAAGCAGGCGACCCTTGTTTACCTGATAAGGAACCTCATGCACGATGATGGCTTCACGCTTGTCGCGAATATCCTCGACCGAGCATTTGGCCCGCATCGGCACCGACCCGTTGCCGGTCATGTAGGCGGCCCTGATACCCATACGGCCCAGAATTTGCCCGCCGGTCGGGAAATCCGGACCCGGGATAATCCCCATCAGATCTTCGTTGGTGATCTCCGGGTTGTCGATCATCGCGCAGCAGGCATCTACCACCTCACCCAGATTGTGCGGCGGGATATTGGTCGCCATGCCGACGGCAATACCGCCCGCCCCGTTCACCAGCAGGTTTGGAATACGCGCAGGCAGAACGACGGGTTCCAGCAGAGATTCATCGTAGTTCGGGCGCCATTCGACCGTGTCCTTGTCGATATCGTCCAGCATCGCTTCCGCCGGTTTCGACAGGCGAGCCTCGGTATAACGCATTGCCGCAGCACGGTCGCCATCCATGGAACCGAAGTTCCCCTGACCGTCGATCAGCGGCAGGCGGAGGGAAAAATCCTGCGCCATCCGCACCATGGCTTCATAAATCGCAGAATCGCCATGCGGGTGGTATTTACCCATGACGTCACCGACGATCCGGGCAGATTTTTTATAGGGCTTGTCGGAGGCATAGCCCCCTTCTTTCATCGCATAGAAAATACGGCGATGAACCGGCTTCAATCCATCCCGCACATCCGGTAAAGCCCTGCTGACGATGACGCTCATGGCGTAATCGAGGTAGGATTTTTTCATCTCGTCTTCGAGTGTGATGGACGGGATATCGGGAGTGGTCACGGCTGAATCGGTCATAAATTTACCCTTGCTTGTAAGACCTGATTTTGTAGCAGTTTCACGTCCGTAAAACAACTAAAAACAAGGCCTTATGCAAGGCATAAGCCATTGATTTTTATATGATTTTTAGCATCATATTACGGGATGTAACCACGGGTCCGCGTTTCTTCCGGACTACGGTGCGGCGGGGGCCGGAACAATCTTGTCCGGCGGGCCGCCGGTTTTTTCAGCCATCAGGGCGGCATCCAGCATCCGGATGATTTCGGGCTGCAATTTTTCCTGATATTGCGGCAATTTTGCACCGATTGCGCGGGCCTCGGCCGAGCCGAAATATTCCACCATCTTTTCCAGCTCCGTGACGGTGAACAATTCCGCCATGGTTTCGATCGACAGCTTTTCAAGCGCCTTGTAATCAAACGCCCTGTCTACCAGACGCATCAGCCGTTCCTTGTCCATCGGCGGCAGGCCGTGTGATACAATCCTGACGGCCTCATCAACTTGCGCCCGCGCAGGACGGATCGTATTCATCTCCGTCGCCAGTTCCAGACGCCGGGCCTTGTCACCCATATCCTGCGCCATGACGGGGAAAGACAAGCCAAAACAAAGCAGCAGGAGTACAAAAACAATGCGGAACATACAAACCCTCATAATTGGCAAAAACGGCTGGACAGCGACCTTGTCTAACTTATCGGAATATTGTGAAAAGACAAAGGCAGTCCTTGATTTTAGAACCCCGGATGGGGTTTTGTCGGGTTAAACTGGATGGCAACATAATCCCATGTCACATCGCCGCGCCCCAGGTGATCCGGCCTTGTATCCAAAACTGCGGTTTTTGCACCGTGCTGCGCAGCCAGATCCTGCACCTCTTCAACGGATGTGTCGAACATGGGTCGGTCAGCCGGGCTGGGGCCATGACGCAAGCTGATATAGGCGGTCGCATTGGGATACGCACGGTCATCCATAAACGCAATGGTCCGTTCGCGCTCTTTTGTATCCAGATGCATCCATACGGCGCTCATAAGGTAAAAATCGAAGCCCAGAGCCATTTGTTTGACACGGCGCAGATCCGGAATCTGGTCTTCAACATAAGTGACACGACCCGCGTATAAATTTTTATCCCAGGCATTACGGATCATTTCCATCGAAGCATCCGCGCCAATCACGCGAAATCCGCGCGATGCCAGCCAGAAAGCATCCCTGCCGCTGCCGCAGCCCAGATCAAGAGCTACCGGGGCCCTGCGTGCAGGCTTCATCGGCAGGATACGGTCTATGCCTGACAGGACATCGGGAGTATTCAGGCTGTTATACGCCACGCATAATTTATTCGCCTGCGCATCATAAGCCGCAACGCTTTTCACCGCATTTGCGTTCATTGCCGACAACACCCCTAGAACGGAATTTCATCCTCGAATTCATCGACCTTGGCCGCTGTGGCCGCGCCGCCGCCCGAAGATGCGCGGGCCGGAGCAGCGCTGTAGGCGGACTGGTCCATATCGCTGGCACCGTAACCGCCGCTGCTGCCGCCTTTGGAATCGAGCATGGTCAGTTCTCCACGAAACGGTTTGATGACGACTTCGGTGGTGTATTGCGGTACGCCGTCTTTTTCCCATTTGCGGGTTTCGAGCTGACCTTCGATATAGAGCTTCGCGCCCTTCTTCACATATTTTTCAACGACGCCGACAATGTTTTGGTTGAAGACGACAACCTTGTGCCATTGCGTCCGTTCCTGACGTTCGCCGCTTTTATCTTTCCAGCTTTCCGATGTGGCAAGCGACAGGTTGGCAACCCGGTCGCCCGACTGCATGTTGCGAATTTCAGGCTCGACCCCGACATTACCAATCAGGATGACTTTATTGACGCTACCGGCCATGGCGCTTCTCCACTGTAAGGCATGAATGTTTTGAGGTGACTAGTTATAACCAAGACACGCGCAGTGAAAAGGGGTTTTGTAGAACCATCCCCCGCACCTGTTTTTTGCAAATCTTTTCATAACCTCGCAAGGGTTTGATAATTAACGATATATTTATCTTTTACCTTGAAAGTCCCTGTTATGCGCGTACACTGGTTGAACGAAAAAAAGATGCAGACGGCAAAAACAAAAGAACCGCTGCATTAAAAAAAATACTGAACAGAGAAAAAACGATCTGGGAGATCACTGTAATGAAAAAAAGTCCACGGGTGGAATTCCACCGTGCTGTCTACAGCAACCTTAGTGTTTTCATAAACATTGTCGATGCTTTTGAAAAACAACCCGCCGTCCTGCGGGCCGTCGAGAACGCTCCTGACATTCTGACAAACGGGCGCAGCCTGAAAGACATCGTGATGGACGACACGCTCGAGGCCTTTGTCTCCCTGATGCGCGATATTCCGGACGAGAAAATTCCCCGCTCTTTCTACAAACAGCTCCTGTCGCACCGTGAAAATCGCACCGTGAGCAAGCAGGAAGCGAATGCACATCTGGATGCCGCATTGGCCGAAAAGCGGACTCAACCAGCGGGATCGGACATCCAGCCCCCCGAATTCATGCTGTTGCTGAATGAAAATGTCGAACCGGATATCGTGCAAAATCTGGCGTTTAACTGGATGAGCACCGTCAGCAATTTCAGCAAACTGCTGATGACGGACGAAGCCATTATCACGGCCAAAAAAGTGGCGAGCATTTTGACAAAAACAAACACCACCTATCAGAGCATGTTCGAAAAAATTGCAGCGCGCAATGCCGCACTGGAGCGCATCAAAAATAGCAAGAAAGCTGGAAACGACAATGACGAAGAGGAAGACGATGATAACGGCATCATCATCCACCGTGCGGACGACATCAAGGACATCGAATCCGAGCTGGCCAAGCTGATCGGGCTGGAGGAAGCAAAAGATCAGGTCAGAAAAATCAGGTCCCGTGTCGAATATAAAAAAGCCATGATTGATTCCGGAATCCTCAGCAACGACAAGGGCGGCATGGACCATTATATTTTCCGTGGCCCGCCGGGGACCGGAAAAACCACCTTCGCCCGCCTGATCGGAAAAATATACAAGGATGCCGAATTGTTGAAAAAAGGCGATGTCGTCGAAGGCAGCCGCGTCAGTCTGGTTGCGGGCTATGTCGGTCAGACAGCCATAAAAACACAAGCAGCCGTAAAGCAGGCCATCGATGGCGTTCTATTCATAGACGAGGCCTATTCGTTATTCGGTGAGGGGAATGATTTTGGCAAGGAAGCGGTAGAGGTCATCCTGCGGGCGATGGAAACAAACAAGGACCATCTTGTTGTCGTCTTTGCCGGATATCCCGATAAAATGGATCAACTGATACAGTCAAACCCCGGCCTGACGCGCCGTTTCAAACACACCGTCAACTTCAAGGATTTTCACATGGATGAACTGATGAAAATCTTTGACAATAACCTGTCCCGCCGTGGCATGAAGATCGACAGCGATGCCAGAAAACACGTTCAGGCCATTCTGGAAGAAATCAAAATTATCAAGGGCAAGGATTTCGGGAACGCCGGGACGGTTGAAAACATCGTCGGCCTCCTGATCGACGAACACGCCGCCGCGACCAAGGAAGACGGCACACTCGACAAAATACGAAAAATCACAAGCGCAAAAATCAGCCTGCCGGAAAACCTGAAAGACCGGATGGTCACGATCACGCTTGCTGACACCGAAAAAATTAAACCGAAAAACGAAATCGTACACCAAAAACGCAGTATCGGTTTTATCCATACATAAGGAGTTCCCTCTCTGACACCTTCAGAACCCCCCTGCCCCTCGTGGCGGGGGGATTTTTTTCGGGAATCAGCTATAGCCAAACCCCTTGCGAATCCCATATATATTGGCCGGGGCAGAACTTATAGAGAACAAATCCATGTTGAAGTACATTTCGGTCCGGGGCGCACGGGAACATAACCTGAAAAATATCACTGTCGATATCCCCCGCGACTCACTGGTGGTGCTGACAGGTCTGTCCGGATCGGGGAAATCGTCGCTGGCGTTCGACACCATCTATGCCGAAGGCCAGCGACGCTATGTCGAAAGCCTTTCAGCCTATGCCCGCCAGTTTCTCGAAATGATGCAAAAGCCGGATGTCGACTCCATTGACGGCCTTTCCCCGGCGATCTCGATCGAGCAGAAAACCACATCCCGCAATCCGCGCTCCACCGTCGGCACCGTCACCGAAATTCACGATTACATGCGTCTGCTCTGGGCGCGGGTTGGTATTCCCTATTCCCCTGCGACGGGGCTGCCCATCGAAAGTCAGACTGTCACGCAAATGGTCGACCGGATCATGGCCATGGGCGATGGAGCAAAACTCTATCTTCTGGCCCCTATCGTCCGGGGCCGCAAGGGCGAGTACCGCAAGGAATTGAAAGACTTGCAGGCGAAGGGATTCCAGCGCGTCAAGATCAACGGGAAACTGTACGAAATTGACGACACCCCGGCGCTTGATAAAAAACTCAAACACGATATCGAGGTCGTCGTTGATCGTCTGGTTTTGCGCGGCGATATCGGAAATCGTTTGCCGGATTCGGTTGAAACCGCGTTAAAACTGGCTGATGGCCTGCTGATCGTTGAAAACGCGGATCATGGCGAACGGACGCTTTTTTCAGAAAAATTCGCCTGCCCCGTGTCCGGATTCACCATTTCTGAAATCGAACCACGCCTGTTTTCCTTCAACAACCCGCACGGCGCCTGCCCGTCCTGCGATGGTCTGGGCGTGCAGATGTATATCGACCCCGATCTGGTCGTCCCCGACCCCGGAAAATCGCTGGCAGAAGGTGCCATCGAACCATGGGCAACAAGTTTTTCACATTATTACCAGCAAGCCCTTCAAGCAGTAGCAAAACACTACAACGTTGCCATGAATACGCCTTTTCGCAAGCTCCCCGAAAAGGTGCGCACGGCCATTCTTTACGGTTCCGGTGATGAATTCATCCCCATCACCTATGAAGACCGCGCCAACACCTACCGCACCAACAAACCGTTCGAAGGCGTCATCAACAACATGAAACGCCGCCTGCTGGAAACCGGCAGCGAAAACCAGCGCGAACATCTGGCGCAATACCAAAACACCGCGCCATGCGATGCCTGCAAGGGGTATCGCCTGAAACCGGAATCTCTGGCCGTCAGAATCGACGGGAAACATATCGCGGAAATCAGCGAGCTGGGCATTACCGATGCCCATGCGTGGATATCAGGGTTGCATAAAAAGCTGAAGAAACAACAACGCGAGATTGCCGAGAAAATCCTGAAGGAAATCGACGAACGCCTGACGTTCCTGATGAATGTCGGCCTGAATTACCTGACGCTGTCCCGTGCGTCCGGAACACTGTCGGGGGGGGAATCGCAACGCATTCGTCTGGCATCGCAAATCGGCTCCGGCCTCACAGGCGTGCTTTATGTTCTGGATGAACCGTCCATCGGCCTGCACCAGCGCGACAATCACCGCCTGCTCGAAACGCTCCGGCGTCTGCGCGATCTGGGTAATACCGTTTTGGTGGTGGAACACGACGAAGACGCCATCCGCGCCGCCGATTACCTGATCGATATGGGCCCCGGTGCCGGGACGCATGGCGGCACGATTGTCGCCGCCGGAAAACCATCAGAGGTGATGAAGAATAAAAACAGCATCACCGCCGATTACCTGACCGGGCGCAAGGCCGTCGCCATCCCGGCGACCAGACGTCCGGGCAGGAAAGGACAATATATAGAAGTCACCGGTTGCACCGGAAACAATCTGAAAAACATCGATGTCAGAATTCCGCTGGGCACATTTACCTGCGTCACCGGCGTTTCAGGATCGGGAAAATCATCCTTCACCATCGACACGCTGTTCCGCGCCGCCAGCAAGGAGTTAATGGGAAGCCACGAACATCCCCTACCCTTCAAATCCATCCGGGGTCTGGCGGCAATCGACAAAATCATCGATATTGACCAGTCCCCCATCGGTCGTACGCCGCGTTCCAACCCGGCCACCTACACGGGCGCGTTTACGCCCATCCGCGAATGGTTTTCCGGCCTGCCGGAAGCAAAGGCGCGGGGCTACGGTCCCGGACGGTTTTCCTTCAACGTCAAGGGCGGGCGTTGCGAATCCTGTCAGGGCGACGGTGTTATTAAAATTGAAATGCACTTCCTGCCCGACGTCTATGTCACCTGCGAAACCTGCGCTGGCCACCGCTACAACCGCGAAACGCTTGAGGTCAAGTTCAAGGGGAAATCAATCGCCGATGTTCTGGACATGACCATCGAGGAAGCGGCCGATTTCTTCAGGGCCGTTCCGTCCATCCGCGACAAGATGGAAACGCTGAAAGATGTCGGCCTTGGCTATATCAAGGTCGGCCAGCCCGCGACGACCCTGTCGGGCGGCGAAGCGCAGCGCGTCAAACTGTCCAAGGAACTTTCGCGCCGCTCCACGGGCAAGACCTTGTATATTCTGGACGAACCCACCACCGGGCTTCATTTTGAGGATGTGCGCAAATTGCTCGAGGTCCTGCACAAACTGGTCGATCAGGGCAATACCGTGGTGGTCATCGAACACAATCTCGAAGTCATCAAAACCGCAGACTGGATCATCGATATCGGCCCCGAAGGCGGATCCGGCGGCGGTCAGGTTCTGGCCACAGGCACCCCCGAAGACATCGCCCACGCCAAGGCCAGCTATACCGGACAATATCTGGCCCCGGTTCTCAGGTCCCGCAAGGCGATCGCCGCCGGAGCATGATTTTATGGTCAAGTGATTGTATCAAATGGGCATTCCAATTTTCTCGCACTTTGACTGGAAAATCCTTATATTCTCCGCCGGAAGAGCATAAAAATGCTTGCCAGAAACATTAACATTATGTTAAATTAATCCCGTTTTCAGGAGCTTGCTCCGACAAAAAATCGAGGTGTGTCATGCGTAATGAAGGTAAACCAGGGTTCAGCGATGCAAAGGCAAAGTCGGGCATGACGCCGGAAGAAGAAAAAATCTTCCAGCTCGTCCATGAACTGGCCACGGCCAACAACCGAGGTGCCGAAAATTCCGCAACAGACCCGCGTCGCGAGGCGGAACGCCAGCAACGCGAAGGAGAAAATAACACTCCGAAAAAAAACAGCCTCTGGCAGAACGGGCTTGCGAGCATAGGCCATTCCCTGAAAGCGCTGCCCTTCGGCATCGGCGCGGCCATTACCGGTGCGGAGCACCTGTATCAGAATAGCAAAACCTTCCGCTATAGCTTTCTGGCCACCACCCTTCCTATCTGGGCCTTCCCAGAATATAGCTGGAAGGCGGGCAAGGCTCTTGTTTATAACGGTCCGGGGGGGTTACGGAACATTCTCAGGACGACGAAAAACACCGCCGTCGGCGGCAAGTTTATTGTGGGCGCTACCGCAAGTTTATTTTTCCGGGTGCTCGTTGGTTCTTTTTTCGCCATCACGGCAGGACGTGCACTGATAGATATGTCCGAAGGCCACAGCGGAGCGCTTGACAGTGTCGCAAACGCCCTTTCAACAACCTTCAACGATTATGTACAGCTCGGCGGCGGCGCAGCGCGCACCGCGGCGCCCATGGCGAAGGAGGCTTACAAGATGGTGAAAAATACCGTCGCCTCCACCCCGGATTCCCTTGACGATGCTAGAAACACTCTCAACGGCGCAGCCTCCAGCGTCAACAACAATGTCAAACAATGCATCGATGATCAGGAAAACTGCGGCAAGGCGGTTGGTAAAATCGTGAGCAATCTCTTTTCCGACGCGGTTAGTGGCTGGGCCAAAGGATATGGATGGTCCATTAAACAATTTTACGGCGGTGTCATACCCGCAGTCGCTGAATCTCTCTGGGAGCATACCGTGTGCAATATTTTCAACTGCCAATCGGCCCCTGCGGCCAAACCTGCCACACAGGAAGAAAATCCAGCCATGACCGATGCAGAAACACATCGGTTACAAAGGCTTTTGGGTGGAGAGGGCGCACCGGGACTGAAATAGAGCATTTTTCGATGAAATTGGATCAAATTCAACCACCGTCATCGCCTGAATTTTCGAAGAAAATTCTAAGGCGATCCATGGATTCCCCTAGGATTTGCTTCGCAAATCCGGGGAATGACGGAGACAATTTTTAAACCAACCTCATCAGACAATGCTCCAAATGATTCAGCCTATTCAACGAAGGAAAAGAAGAAAGATGGTGCGGGTGGTCGGAATCGAACCGACACTCCTTGCGGAACCGGATTTTGAGTCCGGCGCGTCTACCAGTTTCACCACACCCGCACGGGGTCTATCTGTAGCAATTTTTCAGGTTTACGCAAGAGAGAAGCGGGTTCGCCCCAGTTTTTTACCCGTTTTTTTTGCCTGTTTCCCGGGTTATAGCCGGGTCTTCAATACATAGAGCATTTCCCGGTGATGTTGGATTACATTCAACTGCCGTCATCCCTCGACTTGTTCGGGGGATCCATCAATCGGCACGGCGCACAAAACCCGTAACCTGAAAAGAATATTTTCACCGCATAGGCGCAGAGGACGCAGAGTCTTTCTTCTTTTTCCAAGCGCCGCAGGCAATAAACGACATATCGTGAATCTGGCGGTTCTGTTTATGGCGCCTTCGGCGCGGGAAGAAAGACTCTGCGTCCTCTGCGCCTATGCGGTCTAAAAAATTCTACGGTCATGATTACCCCCGGCAAGCCGCACAGCATGATCAGGCCGACGACAAACGCGAAGACCCCGGAGCGGATAGAGGATGGTTGAAAAAGGCCCGTCATAAGCCCCCTTATTCTATTGAGGTCGGTTGACCGGCCATCTGGCTCGGCTATAAAACCTGAAAACCGCTTCAAACCCTTACGCTCCTGCGTCATGGCGATTTCCCGATCCCGATCCAGTCCGTGCCGTTGCAATATTGCATGATAGCGTGATCGGTATTGTAAATCATCTCACCCTGCGGAGCCACCGGGCCAGCGCAGGCGCTCATGGTATGAATGATCCGCACCTCGTTCGCGCTCAGGGCACGGTTATAGATGCGCACATCGTCGATTTTGCCGTCGAAATAGGTGCCGTTAAACGGGTCCCTGCCAATGTTCAGGCGGCCAAGATTGAAGGCACTATTCTGGTCAAGAGTCGCATCCAGCGCATCATCCTGCGCGGCAATTTCACCGTTCACATAAATTTTCAAACGCCCGGACGCAAGATTTTTATCGAATACCGTGCAGACGTGATGCCATTTCCCGTTCCAGTATCCCGCTCCCATATTCGGCGTTTCCAAAGTTACTATGCCGCCAATTAGACGAACAGCAACATTGATTTTCCCGCTGCTTCCCGTGAGTGACACGGGCTTGAAAATCAATCCGCCATCCGCCGATCTATTCCAGAAGGCAACATATCGATTCTGATTAACATCGGAATAAAACCATGCGCAGCCTGATATCGCTGGAACATAATTGAGAGCGGCCGGATTATAGCTCGTTCTCAACACGTGATCATTAACACCGTCAAAATCGAGCGCATTGCCAATTTTTCCGTTGATCCAGATTGGACCATTGGTAAGCGTTCCATCATAGCCAAATCCGGAACTATCCGCTGCTGTCAGTCCCGCCCCTTCATCCAGTTTCCAGTGCCCGGTTAAGCCTGATGTAATGCTGTCCCCCGGCGGAATCGGCCCGGCAGAGCCCATGACACCGACTCCTTGCGCAGTGCAAAACCGCATGACGCGGGAATCCAGATCATAAAAGATCTTCCCGCGCGATTCCACGCAATAGAGTTTAGCCACATCTTCACCGGACAACCGCCTTGTATAATGCCGGATCTCATCAAGCTGGCCTTCGAAGAAATCCTGAAAAACGCCGCCACTATAAAAAGCACCAATACCATATGCGGATATGTTCATTGATCCGTTCACCTGTGAATTCCCAGACATGTCTGCAGATGTGTAGACCAGCACTCCATCAACATATATTCGCAAATACTCCTTATGCTTTACCGTCACGGAAACGTGGTGCCATTGCCCATCAAACAACGCCATCGCCGGCGCTGAAAAACTTGTTCCACCTGCGCCGGATCCTGTATCCGCCATGGATACATTAATACAACTACAGGACTGAGTATAATTTATACGGAATCTGGCCCCTGCTGCGCCGTTCCGCGCCCCGACAATAGTATGATTTCCTGCCCGGGTGCTGTTTGACCGGAACCATCCGGAAATTGTCCATTCACCATCATCATAAGACATCCCGGGAGCGTATCCGGAATTAACGGCATCATCGATCCCGTCAAAATCCAGCGCATTATTCATTTTTCCGGAAACCCAGTCCGTGCCTCCGTCCATATTCACAAGCGTGCCGTTAAACCCACTACCCGAACTGTCCGCCGCCGTGGTGCCGCTGCTCTCATCCAGCTTCCAGTGGGCGTTAAGACCCGTCGCAACATCCCCCTCGACAGGAGATACGCCCCCCATCGCCACCCAGTTTGTGCCGTCGCAATACTGCATCATGGAATGATCGGCATTGTAAATCATCTTCCCCGCATCCCCCGCCGGGGCAAGGCAGGCGGCGTGGGCGGGGCCGGACATCAGCGTCATGGCAAGAAACAGGAGCGGTAAAAAGAATGTTTTTACCGCAGAGACGCAGAGGACGCAGAGTTTTTCTTCCCGCGCCGAAGGTGCCATAAACAGAGCTGCCGAATTCACGATATGTCGTTTATTGCCTGCGGCGCTTGGAAAAAGAAGAAAAACTCTGCGTCCTCTGCGTCTCTGCGGTTTAAAAAAAACTTTCTCCACCGTCATCCCCCGACGTGTTCGGGGGATCCATCTATCGGTATGGCGCATAAAACCCGGCTTCCCGGATGTATCTTCCATGGATTCCCCGGATAAACCGGGGAATGACGACGGGAGGGCATGGGGCACGATGCGACCGGATAGGAACTTTGCTATAAAGACCATGTTCTACCCCGCCTTGTGCGTGCGGTTCCTGATCCGGCCCGTGATAAGAACAAATCCTGCCGTCGCACCTGCCGCCAGCATAAAGGCGAGCAGCATACCAACCCCGATCATCGCCTTGTCGATGCCATATCCGGTATGCGCCTTCAGGCCCGCAATATCGGTTTTCACCGCATCAAGTTCGGCGCGCAACGCTTCATTCTCGGCGCGGAGTTCCTGCGTCGCCGTAATCATCGGCGCGATCAGGCCGATATAGTTGACCGATTTCGTGCCCATCTCATCCTGCGCCGTCATGACCAGTTCAGGGAAGAGCGTTTCCAGTTCCTGTGCCATCACGCCGAATTCAACGCGGGCCAGTTTATCGTTTTTCATGCGGAAACTGTAAGTATCGACCTGCTCCAGTTTTTCCAGCATCGATCCGCGTTCGCGCAGCGGATGAATATCGGCTTTCAGGCGCCTGTCTGATGTATCCGTCAGCATGCCAGTATAATCGATATCACCTGTGACGGTCAGTTTCGCCGTGCCATTATTCCACGTCAGATTACCCGATGCCCCGAAGGTCCCGCCGCTGTTGAACTGGATCTGTGTATCCGCTCCAGCGACCAAACCGTTGGTCGGCGCGGCAAGGCCGCTCGTTCCATCGACCTGCAACGCATCCACCTGCGCAACTCCGACAACCTCAAGCGGATTTGCCGGTGTTGCGGTGCCAACTCCGAGGCGGGTATTCGTCGCATCCCAGACAAAACCCGCAGAACCGCCGAAAGAACCGCCGCTATTGAACTGCACCGCGCCCGCCGGGTTCGCCGCGCTGCCCGTCGCCGCGCCGGTCACGATATCCGTCCAGGACCCGGCCTGATAGCCCTCGAACTTGCCGCTCGCGCTGTTATACCGCAGCATCCCGTCAATGCCCGTGCCCGGACGCTGCGCCGTGTCGCCCACGGGCAGGACAATTGCATCCGTATCCGCAACGACCCACAGGCCGGAGGAGGATACATATTTCAACAACTGCCCTTCACCCGGCGGTGTGGTCGTCAAATCAACATCGGCCAGATCGTCAAGCCCGATCGCCGGGGACCCGGGTGGAATACCGCCCGCGACGGATTCAACGCAGTAGAGGGCGCGCGAGACGGAACAAAACGAGGTTGCCACTCCTGTATCTATCCATGAATCACCAACACCACCGCTGGTTCCATAGGCCAGATCGTTTACTGAACTTGTACTGTTACTTGTCCAGCTTGCGCAAGTAGCACTGCGAACCATTCCATTTGACAAGGTCCCCGTCCAGACGTTCTTGCCTGCCGTGATCATATTTTCATTCACGTTGATTGGATTTTGAATATTTCCGTCCCAAAGATCGGCCCAATCATTGGCTACCACCACTCCATCGAGCCGCTTCAGGACTCCCCAGTTCCACGGAACACGGTCAACTGCATTAGAATTCGCGTCAGACAAAATCGCAACCCATGTCCCGCCAATGGCCGCCGCATTAGCGGCATTTGTACATTTTGCATCCGCACCGCCAAGCCCCCCCAGAATACCAGTCCAATCGCCATCTGTTACAAATACGCGCGATTCTTTTGTCGTATCGGCATAGGCCACCTTATAGGTGTAAGTATCCGGCCCCAGATTGACTGTCGCCGTATTCATGGTGCCTGCCACGGTTGGCGCATCCATCACCACGCGGATGACATCGCCCCAGTTGGCTGTGCCGCTGTCGACTTCCGCGCCGCCGTTAATGGTCAGTTTCGGGTTGCCAGACGCACCGGAAACACTGACCGGGGCGGCCTGCAAGATGCCGATGATGGTAATTCCTTCCGACGAAGTCATGCGCTGGCCTGATGTTTCCGTCACCCGCATTCTGTACCCGGTGGTGGAATTATTCGGGTTTGTGTCCGCAGTCGCCGTTGGTAACGGCAGATTTTCACGGCGGACGCAGCGGACACTGTGGGTTGTAACATTTCTTGTAGAATAACCATCGGCACTTGAACTCATATCTACGGCAATTGCCTGAGTAGTATAAGTCCACCCTCTTTGATTGCTGCTCCAATAATAAGCATTTGTGAAACCCGTAAGATTTCCAGAATTTTTCTGCGGATAAATCAGTGACTGCAATTCATACTGATTGGGCAGGTACCAGTCGTTATGACCGCCATAGGTCATCGCATCGCAATAGCTCGCCGCTGCAAATGATCCGGCGCCTATAGTTTGCGCGGCCATAATATTCACCGCATTCTTGGCATTTTTACAGGCAAAATCATTAACGTAACAAACATATGGGATATCAACACCTGACGTCCCCCATAATTTTTGTACCGCCGCCCCATCATTACCAGAGCAAGTCGGGTTCAACGTCGTTCCATCGCATCCGCCGGGCATCACGATCAGATCGTAAACGCCATCCCCGTCATTCAGGCCGCAAGCTGCGTAAACGCCGCCCGCGCCGACCACGCCCGGCGAGCAGCCGAAGCCGCTCGACGTCCCCTGCATGATTGCAAACGGGTTGTTGTTGGCGGTGATGTTGAGCAGGCCAGTGAAGGCCTCATTGCCGCTCGATTGCGGAGTCACATCGATCTGGCAGGACAGGCTGGGGGCCAGCGTGTTGCCGTTACAGGTATCCGACGTGATGGTAAAATTCGTCGTGTTGCTTAAAGACGTCGCAATCACCGCCGATGTCGTTGCGCCCTGGTTTTGCAAAGTGAATGTCACCGCCGTCCCCTGACATGGCGGCGTGCCGCAACCCGTAACGTTCATCGCGTTGTTCGTTGCCGGGGTCAGGACAAGATCGACCGTGATCGTATCCGCCACCAGCGCGCGCCAGTCAACCCCGTCGCACATCTCAAGCCGCGTGCTGCCGCTATTGAACCGCAGCGCCCCGCGTATGCCTGCCGCACAGGTCAGAGACGTATTCCCCAGCCGCGCCTCGCCCGCGACATCAAGCATCACCTGCGGCGCACCCAGACCCAGACCAAGGAACCCGGCGGAGGTGTAAGTCAGGTTGGCGCTTGCGCCCAGCGCCGTGCCGCCGGAATTGAACTGGATATTGCCAGCGACGCCCGCCGGGGTGACGGAACTGGTGATGATATCCAGCCAGGATCCGGCCTGATACCCTTCGAACTTGCTGGTGGCGGAGTTGTAGCGGATCATGCCGTCGATGGCCGTTCCCGGACGCTGCGCCGTGTCGCCGCGCGGCAGAACAATCGCATCCGTACCCGCGATGTCCAGCGTCGCCTGCGGCGAGCCCGTCCCGATGCCGAACCAGCCAGCCGACGTATACACCAGATTCGCATCCGCCGCGAAATTCCCGCCACTGTTGAACTGGATGCCGCGATCGGGGGCCGATGCGCCACCGGCAACCGCCCCGGTCAGGATATCCTGCCAAGCGCCACCCTGATACCCTTCGAACTTGCCGCTGGCGCTGTTGTAACGCAGCATCCCGTCAACGGGGGACGCAGGGCGTTGCGCCGTGTCGCCATAGGGCAGAACAATCGCATCCGTCGCCGCGCCGAGATCGAGAACAGAACGGGCAAAGAGTTGCTGTGCCGGAACACGCGGATCGACCACCATCTGGCCACCGAACAGGCCCATGGTGTTAGATGAGGCAAAGTTGACCGCATTATGATTGCCCATGAACAGGGCAAAGGATTGCGCTCCTGATACGATCGGATCAGTCACGGGGGACGTCGTCGTCAAGCCAAAAGCAGCAGAACCGTCGCCCGTGGCAGAAATATTCACCTCGCTGCCAAAAACAGTGCTGTAATCACCGGCAGCGATTGTGTTGCTCCCCATGGCCGTGCTGTAATTTCCGGATGCAGTTGTACTAAATCCCATAGACGTACTTGCGGTGCCACTTGCGGTCGTTCCATCTCCCGTGGCCATGCTGACGTCACCGCTTGCAGTCGTATTCCGTCCCAGTGCTGTACTGGTGTTCTGGCTGGCAATAGAACCAAGACCAAATGCCATACTGTTGCTACCGCTTGCGGTCGTATTCCGCCCCATGGCCACACTGTAGGTAGCCAGATTAGCATTATCCCACTGTGTTCCATCCACCCTACCGACACGGAAAGCACTTGCCTGCACATCAAAGAACATCCGTACGCCCGCACCGCTGGCCGGGACAGAAGCCATGCCGGAATAAGTGCCAGTTACCATCAAATCGCCTGTAGAGGAAAACACCAGTCCGGCATCCGCAGCGAAGCTGCCTCCTGAATTAAACTGTATCCCACGATCCGGGGCCGCAGCGCCGGCAACCAGAGAACTGACAGAAACACTGACCCATTCACCCGATGCGCTGTCATACGACAAAACATCATTATCCGAAGGCGTCGTATTGACATTGGCGAGGTCGTTCAATGCCAGCGCAAAAAACTCCAACCCGTCTTCGGTTGCATTTACACGCAGCATCTGGCCCGCCGATGCATAGGCCACAGGCGTATCCGTCAGACCGATAAACGAACTCGTCGCCGCCCCGGTCAGAATATCCTGCCACGATCCCGCCTGATACCCCTCGAATTTTCCGCTGGCGCTGTTATACCGCAGCATCCCGTCAACCCCGGCGGTCGGGCGGCTGGCCCCGTCGCCGCGCGGAAGAATTACAGCGTCCGCACCGGAAAATACGACCGAGGCATTCGCCGTACCCGGCGCCTGTATCGTCACATAATTAACGCCGTTTGCCGCCACGCCAAGCGCATCCGCGCCGATGCTGTAAAGACCGGTATTCGTATCCGCCGTAAACGAAACGCTCGGCGTTCCTACCGTGCCATTCCCGACCCGCATTGCGCCCGTGCCGCTATTGGCGATGGCGAGGATGTTGTTCGTCATATCCCACGTGTAATCCGCATCCGCCCCCAGCGTGCCGCCGCTGTTGAACTGGATTTGCGTGTTGGCGCCCGCCGCAGTGATAGCCCCGCCGCCGCTGGTCAGGATGTCCTGCCACAGACCGCCCTGATAGCCTTCGAACTTGCCGCTCGCCGAGTTGTAACGGATCATCCCGTTGACGGGCGCTGCCGGGCGGTTGGTGCCATCGCCAATCGGCAGCAAAATCGCATCCGTCGCGGCACCGAGATCAAGAACGGAACGGGCAAAAAGCTGTTGCGCCGGAACACGCGGATCAATTACAAACTTCCCGCCAAACAGACCCATGGTGTTGGATGACGCGAATACCAAACCATCCTGATCGCCCATGAAGATACCAAAGGACTGAATGCCTAGCACCTGCGGGGGTGTTACGATTATCGTAGCATCATCAAACAAGCCCAGACCTGCTGACCCATCACCACTGCCGGCTGCAAAATTATCGCCCACCTGCACCATACTACCTAAGGCTAGAGAATCTAAACCAAATGTTTCCAGCCTCCGTCCGATAACAACACTATTATTAGCGTGTGCCACAACAACATCACCTATCGCTATGGCATTTTCTCCTTCTGCTGTCGCAGCATTACCCTGTGCAAAGCTGTAATCACCTTTTGCTGTGACGTTCCGGCCAAAAGCTGTACTATGGGTCCCTATATTCGCATCGCTCCATTCAACCCCGGATACGGTTTGACCCGCACGAATGGAGGAGGATTGAACATCAAAATAGAACGATGAATAAGACCCCATTCCCGGACCGCTGGCTGTTGCGTTATGCGTTCCTTTCAGGGAGAGGTCACCATCCTCCTTGTATACAAAATTGCTATTAGCCGTAAAGCTGCCGCCGCTATTAAACTGTATGCCGCGATCCGGCGCTGCCGCACCGGCAACCAGAGAACTGACAGAAACACTGACCCATTCACCCGATGCGCTGTCATACGACAAAACATCATTATCCGAAGGCGTCGTATTGACATTGGCCAGATCGTTCAGGACGGGTACGAAAAACTCCAGCCCGTCTTCCGTCGCATTCACACGCAACATCTGACCCGCCGATGCATAGGCCACAGGCGTATCCGTCAGCCCGATAAACGAACTCGTCGCCGCCCCGGTCAAAATATCCTGCCATGATCCCGCCTGATAGCCTTCAAACTTGCCGCTGGCGCTGTTATACCGCAGCATCCCGTCCACCCCGGCGGTCGGGCGCTGAGCCGTGATCCCGCGCGGCAGGATAATCGCATCGACCCCACCCAATACAACCGAGGCATTCGCCGTACCCGGCGCCTGAATTGTCATGTAATTGACACCGTTTGCCGCCACGCCCAGCGCATCCGCGCCGACGCTGTAAAGACCCGTATTCGTATCCGCCGTGAAGCTCAATGACGGTGTTCCCACCGCGCCGTTCCCGACCCGCATTGCGCCCGTGCCGCTATTGGCGATGGTCAGGACGTTGTTGGTTCCATCCCATGTGAAATCCGCTTCGGCAAAGAGAAATCCGCCGCTGTTATATTGAATCTGCGTATCGGCCCCCGCAACGATGGAGCGGCCCGGAACATTGACCCATTCGCCCGATGCGCTGTCATACGACAAAACGTCATTATCCGAAGGCGTCGTATTGACATCGGCGAGGTCGTTCAGGACGGGCACGAAAAACTCCAGCCCGTTTTCGGTTGCATTTACACGCAACATCTGGCCCGCCGATGCATAGGCCACAGGCGTATCCGTCAGCCCGATAAACGAACTCGTCGCCGCACCGGTCAGAATATCCTGCCATGCGCCTGCCTGATACCCTTCGAACTTGCCGCTGGCGCTGTTATACCGCAGCATCCCGTTGACGGGCGCTGCCGGGCGGTTGGTGCCATCGCCAATCGGCAGCAAAATCGCATCCGTCGCGGCACCGAGATCAAGAACGGAACGGGCAAAAAGCTGTTGCGCCGGAACACGCGGATCAATTACAAACTTCCCGCCAAACAGACCCATGGTGTTGGATGACGCGAATACCAAACCATCCTGATCGCCCATGAAGATACCAAAGGACTGGATGCCTGTAACTTGCGATCGCGTCGTAATCGGTACAATATTGTCGATTAGCCCTAATGCAAAGGACCCGTCACCAAGACCACTTCCTGCCGTGCCATTACCCGCGACGACACTACGCCCCAAAGCCGTACTGACAGTGCCGCTGGCGATCGTGCCCCATCCCATGGCTGTACTATACAGTCCACTGGCGGTTGTAGCCTGACCCATTGCGGTGCTGGCCGTACCGCTGGCGGTTGTACCAGCCCCCATTGCAGTACTTACCATTCCGCTGGCGGTTGAGCCCGTGCCCATTGCGGTGCTGTAGCCGCCGCTAGCGGTTGTGCTGCCACCCATTGCCACATCACCAAGATCGCTGGCCGTCGTATTGTATCCAAACGCCGTTGAATAATTACCGGCAGAGCTGAAATTCCATTGATTGCCTGTGACATGTCCCGCACGGAATGCTGCCTTACCCGGATCGAAGAACATGCGCGTGCCTGCGCCGGAAACAGGCTCTGTGCCTGCGCCGGTATAGGAACCTGTTACCAAAAGTGCTCCGGCCGACGTATATTGGAAATTCGCGCTCGCAGCAAAATTCCCGCCGGAGTTAAACTGAATCCCGCGATCCGGGGCGGAGGCTGCGGCGGACCCGGTCAGAATATCCTGCCATGCGCCCGCCTGATACCCTTCGAACTTGCCATTCGCGCTGTTATACCGCAGCATCCCGTCAACCCCGGTCGAAGGACGCTCGGCGGTGATCCCGCGCGGCAGGATAATCGCATCGACCCCACCCAATACAACCGAGGCATTCGCCGTACCCGGCGCCTGAATTGTCATGTAATTGACACCGTTTGCCGCCACGCCCAGCGCATCCGCGCCGACGCTGTAAAGACCCGTATTCGTATCCGCCGTGAAGCTCAATGACGGTGTTCCCACCGCGCCGTTCCCGACCCGCATTGCGCCCGTGCCGCTATTGGCGATGGTCAGGACGTTGTTGGTTCCATCCCATGTGAAATCCGCTTCGGCAAAGAGAAATCCGCCGCTGTTATATTGAATCTGCGTATCGGCCCCCGCAACGATGGAGCGGCCCGGAACATTGACCCATTCGCCCGATGCGCTGTCATACGACAAAACGTCATTATCCGAAGGCGTCGTATTGACATCGGCGAGGTCGTTCAGGACGGGCACGAAAAACTCCAGCCCGTTTTCGGTTGCATTTACACGCAACATCTGGCCCGCCGATGCATAGGCCACAGGCGTATCCGTCAGCCCGATAAACGAACTCGTCGCCGCACCGGTCAGAATATCCTGCCACGCACCTGCCTGATAAGCTTCAAATTTTCCATTGGCGCTATTGTAACGCAGCATCCCGTTGATTCCACCGGGGCGGTTTGTGCCGTCGCCGCGCGGCAGTAACAGGGCGCCCGTTCCACCAATATCGATTGAGGCCTGCGGGTTAACGTTGCCAATCCCGAGATACCCGGTAGAGGAAAATACGAATCCCGGCGTCGTCCAGAACGTGCCGTTGCTGTTGTAGATAATTTCACGGTCGAAGCCGGGGACGCCGACGGACCCGCTGGCAATCGACGAAGCGGTAAAGCAATTATTGCCGTCTTCGTCGCAATACTGGATCGCACCGATATCACCTTCGACGTCTATATTCAATCCGGCACGACTCGGGGCAATATTGGTTGCCGAAGTCGGATCTGGGTCAATCACCAGACTTCCGCCTGCGAGCAGCATGACATTGGCGGTATTTAAATTCACCCCGGCCTGATCGCCCATGAAAATACCGAATGAATTGGCCGCAGAAACCTGCGGTGCCGCCCCGGCAGTATTGCCAAGCCCGAAGGCGAAAGCGTTATCTCCGCTGGCGGTTGCTTCCTGTCCGACGGCGAAGCTGGCAACACCACTGGCCGTCACATCCGTGCCCAGCGCCATGCTGTAATTGCCAATATTGGTATCATCCCACTGCGATCCGCCAACACCACCGGCGCGGAAAGCAGATTTGTTCGGATACCAGACCATTCTGGTTCCAGCAACTTCCAGTGAGCCCGGCAATGCTACACCCGTATTCAGCATATGGGCAGAGCCGCGCGTAATATAGGTCGTGTTATTGGTCCAAAGCGACCCGGTGCCACCGCCACCGCCGCCCGACGTCCCGATCGTTACCCAGTCATTGGCAATCGCGGAACACATTTCCAGCAAATCGCCGCTGGCATACCGGATTGCCCCGTAGATGCTGCCGCCCGCGCATGTTGCCGATGTGGCCGCGGGACGGATCGCCCCGTTAACATCCAATTCCACCTGCGGGTTGGTCGTGCTGATCCCGACGCGTCCGGTCGTGCCAACGAATACCCGGCTGACCCCGGCATAATTCAGAGCCATACCCGTGCCGCTGGTGAAGAACAAACCGCTGGATGTTGAATTGTTGAACTGGAAACTGTCCCCCTGAACATAACCATCAAACGTGCCGTAATCATCAAAATCACCGAAACCATGCACCCTCAGGCCTGCGGAATCGAGCTCCATTTCAGATGTGCCGCCGACACTGAAGCCGAGGCCGGACCCGCTATTGTAATAGACTCCTGAATTCGTATAGCCGTCAAACGTGAACCCGGGAGAACCGGAGGTCCCGCCGGTCGAGATAAAGCGGTAAGATTCCGTATCACCGCTGACATCGACATCGCCGGTCACGGTCAGTTCCGTTCCGGCAGACGATGCAATGCTGACATTCCCCGACGAATCGATGGTCAGGCGCGGTCCGCCGCCGGTCGCCAGCACCATTCCGCCAGCGGAATCGTCGATATAAAGGTTGCTGTCAAAACGAAACATGTTGGCTTCGATTGTGCCGGAAATGTCGAGAAGTCCGGCAGATGTATAGATACCGGACCCTGTAACAAACTCGCCAATCTTCAACGTGCCGTTTCCGCTACCGGTGATACCGTGCCCGATGACGATGCTGTCGGTTGTTCCAACAGCGAAGGTCTGCGCGTTATTGCCGATCACGATATTATCGCTGCCGGTGGTCAGATTGGATGCGGCGGAGATACCAACACCGAGATTGTTACTGCCGGAAGCCGAGTTGTAGGAAAGCCCTGCCCCCTGACCGAGGAAGAGATAATCGCCCCCCGCCGAAGCATCCGAAAGATCGTCCAGCTTCGATACCGTCAAACCCGCGCCGCCCAGCGTCTGAAATGTGCCGGGCATGGAGGCGTCGCACATCTCAAGCGCGGTATTCGGCGCGAAGGACGTCACATTGATCCTCAACACACCGTTATTCGCGATAGTACATTCAGCGTCGAGCAATTCCGTGTTGTCGGGAAGCAGAAACAAAC
Source organism: uncultured Micavibrio sp. (assembly GCA_964400125.1). Taxonomy (GTDB): domain Bacteria; phylum Pseudomonadota; class Alphaproteobacteria; order Micavibrionales; family Micavibrionaceae; genus Micavibrio. The sequence continues at coordinate 33,449 of CAYNSR010000014.1, forward strand.
CTGCCGCCCCGGCACCAAAACCAAGATCGAGTCGGCTGTTGGCTGCGAACTGGGCCGTTCCCTGAAACATTGCCGTCGTGCCGCTCGCAAATTCAACTGACCCGCTTGAGAAAGCGACATTCTTGTCAGTGGTAATCGTATTCGGATCACCGCTCATGATCGACCACAACCCGTCGGCAACGTTCAACGCCTCCTGATAGCTTAGCGCGGCAATAATATCGTCCGAACTGGCCGGTTTGTTCACGAGCGTCGCGGCGTTCGATGGCGGTCCGGCGGCGCCAACATTATCCGCCCACGCTTCGCATGATGTCTGGAAGATACGGTCCGGACCTGCAGAAAGAACAACGAACACCGGCTGGGTCGAATCATGACCGCCCGCAAGATAGGCAACTTCACCCGCACCCGCATCGCATAACGGGTCCCCCACCTGCGCCGGTGCAGCACCGAGGTCCCACACGCAATATCCGAGCGGCGTCCCCCACGGGTCCACCTGCGACGCGCCAACGGAATTCGGCAATTGGCCACCACCAGCAGGGGAAGGCGCGCCGGTCGTGGGGTGCAAGGGCTCAACATATGTATCGCCCGTTCCGTAATCGCAGTTGCCGCCATTGGGCAGTTGCGCCGCTGCAATCGTCGCCAGTCTCGACGCGATCGCAAGCTGGGAATCAACCTTGGCTTTTGTATTGACGGCAGAAACAGTACTTAAGGGGCCACGGATCAACGTCGTCGTCGCAGCACCGATCACGCCGACCAATGCAATCGCACCGAACAGGGTGAAAAAGATATTCCCGCTTTGACGGTTTTTGCCGTTATCCGGCATCCTTAAAGCTCCCCCAGGTCCTTCGCAACGGCGGTCGAGCCCCACAGGACGGACTCGCGCACCTTTAATTCTGTCAGAAAACTCTTACCAAACTCATAATCACGCAATACAGAAGCGCTTGGCCGCCGCCCCCCGGAACAGGGGTTCTTGAGGATGGATTCTGCCATGAAGAAACCTCGCATGCGCATGAAAAATCATCGAATTTCTGTGAAAGAAGGGTGCTTCAGGACGAAACCCCCTTGAGAAGGTATTTCAAACTCTCTATCTATCATACTGATTTTCTGTGTTGAATCAACCTCACTGACAATCCGGATCGTTCCTATGGCAACAAGACCCTTCTCCGTCCTGCTCGATACTCTCCGGGACCAGATCGCAACAGGACCGGATCAGGTCAGCGTCAAAACCCTGCTCGAAGGGTTACATGAACGGGGTTTTGGCGTTGCATTGGCGCTTTTTGCTCTGCCTATGGCGATTCCTCTGCCAAAACCACCGGGCTTGAGCACAGTTTTCGGCATTCCCATGCTGATTTTGTCCGGGCAACTGGCTTTGGGCCGCCATACCCTGTGGTTTCCGGACATTATAAACCGCAAAACCGTTAAAAAAGAGCGTCTCGACCGCTTATTTGGTGCCATAAGCCCCCGCGCCAGACAAATCGAGGCGCTGCTGAAGCCGCGCCATGAATGGGTTACTGCCGGACTACCCTCCCGCCTGACCGGTATTGCGGGTGGCCTGATTTCGCTGTGTATTATTTCGCCGTTGCCGGGGTTGAACACCGTGACCTCTCTGGGTCTCGGCATTATGGGATTGGGCCTGATTATGCGGGACGGCCTTGCCATTCTTGTCGGTGCTGCGGGTGCGCTCCTCTGGGCGGGCTGCATCATCAGCCTATATATTGTCTTCGGGCTGGAGGGGATCAATGCGCTGCGCAGCTTTTTGTAAGATAACGGACAGGGTTTTTTATACGCCGTTCTGGGCGGGTCTGCTTTTGGGCGGGCTTTCCGCGCTGGCACTGGGCGGGGCCTATTTTTCGCAATATGTGCTGGGCATGGCGCCTTGCTCGTTGTGCCTTTTGCAACGCATCCCCCATGCCGCCATTGTCGTGGTCGGACTGGCGGCTGTCTTTCTGGCGCGACGGGGGCGGGTCAAGCCTGCGGCCCTGATGATCTTTCTTTCCGCACCGATTGCCCTGACAGGTGCGGCGATTGCGGGATACCATGTCGGCGTGGAGCAGCACTGGTGGACATCTTTTCTCGAAGCCTGCGCCGCAGACCTGACATCGGACAACCTGCTGGCCAAAATCGAACAAACCGCCGCCGTGCGTTGCGATGTCGTGCCATGGTCCCTGTTCGGCGTTTCCATGGCGGGGTACAATGCGTTACTTTCGGTCGGTATGTCCGGCTACGCGGTGATCGCATCCATCCTGATGACACGCCGGGCGAACGGCCTTTAGCCAAAAATACCGGCCAGCCCACTGAATGCCAGCGCCAGACCGCAATAGAAAATATAAAAACCGATCGACTCTTTCAGCGTACGCGCCTTGGAGAAATTAAACAGATCCTTGAACATTGCCAAACCCCGGAAATACAAAAAATGCAGTGGATAAAGGGGTTTTATGATTTCTACACCGGACAAGTCAAGGCTTTTCTATAAAAAACAGAAGAAGCCGGCACCCCGCGGGTTACCGGCTTCGATTCCTACCTTTTAAAATCAGGCGTTATTTCTTCGCATCCAGCGTGCTCAGCAGCGCGACAGGGATCATCCCCATCATAACGCTGCTATCCCATGACAGGTACACAGCAACCACGGTCAGCGCGAAAGCAAACAGATCGTTGCTCAAGCCTTTGCTGAACAGTATCCCGCTGGAAACCAGCAGCACGAACGCCGTGCCGATCAGGGTATAGGTGTCGCCGCCATCGAAGAAACTGCCTGCGCCGTCAACGACGCCGACCATCCCGAGAACGTGGACAAGCGTGGTGGATACCCCGACCAGCACAACCATCTGGACGATGTAGTATGTAAGGGCATCCCACACCCTTTTGCTATCAAAGTTCATTGCCTTCCCAAACATGACAAACCTCCTTAAGGTTCATACTTGTACCCTATTGGTCCACCAACTCGGTGTCCCAGTAGAGGAAATCCCCCCAACTCTGATGCAGAAAATTTGGGGGAAACTTCCTGCCCGTTGCCTGGAGCTCGAACATCGTCGGCTGTCGCGGTTCCGTCATCGGGAACATGCCGCATTCATGCGGCATCCTGCTTCCCTTCAACAGGTTGCAGTCCTGACAGGCGGTGACGATGTTGTCCCAGGTTGTCCGTCCGCCACGCGACCGCGGGATCACATGATCGAACGTCAACTCCTGTGTTTTGAAAGAATGTGCGCAATACTGGCACGTCCAGCGGTCTCTCAAAAACACGTTAAACCTTGTAAACGCCGGGCGCTCCTGCACCGGCACGAATTCCTTCAGCGCCAGCACACTGGGCAATCTCATTTCCCGGGTGGGTGAACGGACGATGCGTTCATATTCGGAAACGACCACGACAGATTCACGCCAGATGGCGCGGATCGCATCCTGCCAGCACAAAAGCGACAACGGATAATAGCTTAAAGGGCGGTAATCCGCGTTCAGGATCAGGGCCGGACAATGTTCCAGCGGGGCCAACCCCGGCATTGATGCGCTCGTCTCAGGCATGCACGCTTCCTTTCAGACCAAGGGAGAGACCCTGCTTAAAGGACGGTGAGGCCAAGAGGTCTCAAGCACTTCGTCTACACATTCATTATACGTTAAAATTACGCTAATTCACACGGTATTTGAAATTTTCTATCGTGCAATGCAGCAACCGTACATAGAAACATCAGCGGAATATCTTTTTTAAAAACGCGGTGCCGAAACGGATGCCGGACTCATCGATGCTGTGGGGAAGATCGGGAATGCTGTGCGCCTCGACATCAAACCCCGCCTGCTGCATGGCCTCCTTTGCGGCATGATAGCGCTCGATCGGGACAACATCATCGGCTTCGCCATGGATCAGGCAAACCGGAACCTTCAGTATTTCCGGCAGATGCAGCGTATCCGCCGCCAGCAATGCCCCCGAATACCCCAGCACCCCGGCAATCGGCGACGGGCGGCGCATGGCGGCAAACAGACTCATCATCGCGCCCTGTGAAAACCCCAGCAGCGCCAGATCAGTATCCGTCAACCCCGTCCGCGCCAGAACGGAATCGATATAGGCGTTCAGCCCCGGCTCCGCCGCCTGCGCACCTGCCAGCATGCGGTCATGGTCGAAATCATGTAACGAAAACCACTGATAACCGAAACCGGGTGGTGCCAGATCATAATCCTGCGGCGCATCGGGCGACAGAAATAAAACATCCGGCAAGGCCTGCGCCAGAATCGGCGCAAGGCCGATCAGGTCCTGCCCGTTCGACCCCAGACCGTGCAACATCACGACCAGCTTGCGCGGCTTCCCCCCGCTGGCCGGGCCAAAGGCATAGGTTTTGAAATCGGACATGGCGCAAACTCCTTGGGAACGACCGCAGATTACAGAAATTGCTAATCTTAGAGTTCTAAGCTCCGAAATCATAAAGACTTTCTGGTGAATTTAGAAGTGCACCATTTTATGGTATGGAAGAATATTGCGCTTTGTCTTCCTTTATTTTATAAATAGGCTTGACTCAAGCTTGAGCGACTTCATCCGGCTTGCCGACACCTTGACCGATTCTGATCGTCCTGTTGTCGTCTGTTCACACATCCCGTTCAGCTTGCGCCCGGAACGCACATACAGCTATCCGATTCCGACCTGTTGTACGACTTTTATCCGCACGCAAAGCCTGACCTTTAAAAACCAGTCGAAAAAAGGATTTAACTTTGAACCTTGCATTTAAGAATTTTTCAAATGATCTCCTGATCTCCATTGATGCTACCCATGCCGCTGGCGAGGCCATCCGCCCGCTCCATGGCCGAAAAGACATCTCACTTGAGCTCAAGGCCGATAAAACTGATGTCACCGAAGCCGATTTTCGTTCGGATACAATTCTGAAAGCGGCTCTGGTGACGCACGATCCGCTGACGCCAGTTCTCTCCGAAGAAACAGTAGATGAATTTGTAGGGCTTTATCCCGTCATGCCGCCTGCGTGCTGGATTATTGATCCGCTGGATGGGACAAGAGTTTTCATGAATGGCGGCACATCGTTCCTTGTGATGATGGTCAAGATGGAAAACTTTACGCCTAAAGTTTCAGTTATTCATCAGCCCGCCACGGGCGAAACTTATTTTGCCGAAAAGGGCATCGGCGCTTTCAAAATGGATTCTACGGGCAATGTCAAAAAATTATGGCGCACTGCTCCGATCAAAGGCCAGCCTTTGCGCCAAAAATCCATCGGCATTTACGCTTGTGGCAATTTGTCTTCTGAACTGTTCTACGACGATCCGGTGATCAAAGTTCTAGGTCAAGAATTCTCAAAGGCTTCCGGGTATAATCAATCGGTCGATTTCACCTATTCCCTAGCTGACCCGCATTTCAAACTAGCCGTCGCTGATGGAAATACGGATTTCTGCATTCAGTATCTGAATGAGAAATACCGAAATATGAAGGCTGGCGCTGGCATCTGGGACAATGCTCCAGTTGACTTGATCCTGAGCGAAGCCAACTGCATGCTTGTGAATGATGAGGGAAAGCCTTTTATCTACGTCGATCCCGGACACATATCCCAGTCATCCGTCACGCTGGTGCCAGGCCTTGACCGTAATGTCATGGCAGATATCCTCGCTCGGCAGTTACGCTTGCACAATCTGCCGAAGCCTATGAACTAGGCGTTCCGGCGATAGGTTTGGATAGTCGTTGTAATCGCGGATATAATCAGCCTCGTCATAGCCATGGCTGGCCAGAACCATCAAAACCGCGCCTGCGTCATAGGCTTGCGAGGCCCTGCAAACACAAAAGTGACGATAAAACAGGACACACAGTTTTACAAGAAGATAGTCATTCCAGTTACTTGCTTATCGCCCAGACCGATGGGTGTTCGGGGATAATCCTGCTTTTTCACAGGCAAATGTCCCACCAGTGTCCCATGGAGACAGTACGGCGCGGGATAGTGAAATGTCACCTCACATGACCTTCAAAAAGCGCGGTTTACGCCTTGGGCACACCTACATGCCGTGTTTTTCCGAAGACGATATAACCCTGCCGGAAGCAGCATCCCCCGACCCGGCGCATCCAGATCGACCATGATTTTCTTTGCTCCGTCATCGACCGTCACGCAGACCCGGCCATGCACACAGATCAGCAGTTGCTGGCATTCCCTGTGCGCATGGGCACCGCGGTCAATGACCTCCGTCGCGGCAGTGACAAAGACACGCGCAATCGGGAAAGGAACCTCCGCCGGGTGTTCGTAAATCGACAGCACCGCACCGGGCGTCAGCCTTTGGGGGAAATCGATACAACGCACATCATCAAGTTCCGAACGCATCACAGTCCCAAAATCGTTTTGGTCCCGCCGGAGTAATGCTCAATCTGTTCTTCCGTCAGGGTGAATGCGCAGGGCAGGTTGATCCCACGACCAGAAACATCATAGGCCACCGGCGCATTACGCGCTCCATCCGCCGCATATTCGGGGAAAGCAGGCAATGACAGCTCTGGTTTTCGGGGTAATTCGCGCCCTGACAGATTCCGGACCGATACACCATGTCAAAGGATACTACGCGATCCCCCCACCGCTGTCACCCCGTACGACAGCGGGGCGGATGACAAACACTGGCGGATCATCTAATCTCCTCTCTGCACAACTGGCAAAAGAACAGATGATTTCCCGCTTCGCCCCGTCACCAACCGGCCTTTTGCACCTCGGTCATGCGTGGTCGGCGCTGTTCAGCAACGCCTTGGCGGGGGACGGAACATTTCTCCTGCGGATCGAGGATATCGATACCGGACGATGCCGCCCGGAATTTACCGATGCGATTTTTGAAGACCTGCACTGGCTTGGCCTGACATGGCCGCAACCGGTCCGGCGGCAATCCGGACATATGGCCGATTACAGCGCTGCGCTTGACCGGCTGAAGGCGCTGGACCTTCTCTATCCCTGCTTTTGCACCAGAAAAGATATTCAGGACGAAATCGACGGGGCCGGGGCCGCGCCACATGGGCCGGAAGGGACCATTTATCCCGGTACCTGCCGCCATCTTTCCCCCGCCGAACGCGATGACAAAATCGCCTCCGGTCTGCCCTATGCGCTGCGCCTTGATATGCAGGCCGCCATCGAATATGCCCGCCACCGCTTGACATGGCGGGATATTTACCGCGGGGAGCAACAGGCCACGCCGGAAATTCTGGGCGATGTGGTTCTGGCGCGCAAGGGCATGCCCGCCAGCTATCACCTTTGCGTTACCGTCGACGATCACTTGCAGGGCGTCACCATGGTCACACGCGGGGAGGATCTGTTTTACGCATCGCATTTACACCGTCTCTTGCAACACCTCCTGAATTACCCGGTTCCGGTCTGGGCGCACCACCCCTTGCTGCTGGATGAGCAGGGCAAACGTTTTGCCAAGCGGAACAAAAGCGTGACATTGCAATCCCTGCGGCAGGAACGGCATCTGACCCCGGCGGATATTGCGGAAACAATTGTGCAAGCCCTGCCCGCACATGGCCCGTGGCGCCGTATCCTGCTCGACCTTTAGTTTATGGCCACTCTTGCCAACCCCCCTGCCAATCCTGTATTGTCGCTATGAGTGACAATGTTGTAAAAAAGGAATAATTTAAATGCCCGATCTGGTCCATGTTGACGGAAAACCTTTTATGATGGTCCCGATGCATGAATATCGTCGCCTTGTAATCGGCGACAAAGTCTCTTTTAGCGACATTCCTGAAAATATCCTCGATCTTCTGGCCACGCGGCAGGATCATCCCGTCAAAGTCATCCGTAAATATCGCGGCATGACCCAGCAATACCTTGCCGGGGCCGCAGGCCTGTCGCGCCCGTACCTGACCGAAATCGAAACCGGAAAGAAAGAAGGCTCAATCGCCGCCTTTCGCGCCATTGCCACGGCGCTGAACGTCTCTTTGGATATTCTGATTCCCGGACCTATCTGAACGCGCGGTCATGCCGCAACGCCGGGATGGCCTGACGCGCCGTGACAATCTCACGCAGATCCAGATCGGCACGGATAACCCCCACGCCCTCGCCGCCATCGGCAATCACGCGGCCCCACGGGTCGATGACAAGGGAATGCCCGTAAGTCGTGCGTCCGTTATGGTGTGTTCCGGTTTGTGCAGGGGCAAGAATGAACGATCCGGTTTCAATCGCCCGAGCGCGCAACAACACCTCCCAATGCGCCTGTCCGGTCGGCACGGTAAAGGCCGATGGCACGGTTATAATACCCGCCCCCGCCTTGGCCAGCGCCCGGAACAAATACGCAAAGCGCAAATCATAACAAATCGTCATGCCGACACCGCCCCATGGCGTTTCCGCCACCACGGCACGATCCCCCGCCTCCACGACGCTGCTTTCACGGTGGCTCTCTCCGTTCGGCAAATCAACATCGAACAGATGAATTTTATCGTAGCGCGCCACGACATCGCCCCGGTCATTGAACAAAAATGACCTGTTGGCGATTTTATGATCGCTGATTTTGATGGATAACGACCCTGCCAGAATCCACACCCCAAGATTCCGCGCCAGATCGGAAAATAACGGCAACGCCGGATGATGCATTTCCGGGGGGGCGGTTTTCAGTTTTTCGCTCTGCGGCGACAGGATGTGGCAGGTATTTTCCGGCGTCAGGATAAACCGCGCCCCCTGCCCCGCCGCTTCACGGATCAGACCGGAGGCAATATTCAAATTCCCGGCAATTTCCGGGCCGCTGTTAAGCTGGACGAGGGCCGTCGGGAGGATTGTCATTTAGCATCCGGTCAAGTTCGCCCCCGGAGTCAAGCGCATGCAAATCATCGCATCCGCCGACATGGTGGCCATTGATAAAAATTTGCGGAACCGTGCGCCTGCCGCCGGACCGCGCCAGCATTTCATTCAGGCGTGAAACATCGCTATCTACCTTGTATTCGATAGCATCAACCCCTTTGCGTTTCAGCAAATCCTTGGCGCGCACGCAATAGGGGCACACGGCAGTTGAATAAATTTCGACTTTTGCCATCTTCACGGACTTTCCTGAGGGTCATATTCGGTATAACGTCATAGCGTTATAGCGTGTTTTCCCGGATGGAACAGGGGGTTCGATGCGATTTTTGATCTTTTCTGCGGCCATCATCGCGCTGGGGATAACCCTCGCCATGGCCGCGCCGAAGCCGCCTATGACCATCCCTGAAGAATTCCGCGCCTGTAGCGTCGATAGCGACTGCATTCTGATTGATATGCTGTGCAGCGCCTGCTGCGATTATGATTCCATCAATACCGCCAGCAAGGATACGTTTTCCGAGCTACATGCGGATTATTGCGCCGATCATGACGGTGCCGTATGCGAATGCACCGCGCCCGATATCGAACCCGTCTGCCGGGAAAACCGTTGCTTCCCCTACAACCCCTTCGCAGATGAAAACGGCAATGTCTCCTACGAATAACCCCTGCGATGTTCTTATCGGCGGTGCCGGTGCGCCGGGGCTGGCGCTGGCGCTGCTTCTCGGGCATCTTGGACTGGATGTCGTCGTCGCGGACCCCGCGCAGCCTCCGCCCCTTCACAACATCCACCCCGATGGCCGCACGGCAGCGCTCATGGCCGGGTCGGTCAATATCCTCAAAGCCACAGGTGGCTGGGATGAATGCGCAAAATACGGCGCTGCACTGGAAACACTGCGCATCGTCGAAGGAAAAACGCAGGCTGATTTCCGCGCCGGGGATATCGGGCTGCCCTATTTCGGCATCAATATGCCCAACGGCATTCTGCGCGCCGCGCTTGCGGAACGCATCGCCCGCACGGGAAACATCAAAATTCATCCCGCCGGGATCGATCATTTTGCCAGCGACGCCTTCGGCATCACCGCCACCCTGACTGACTCAGCCACATTCCGCGCCAGACTTCTGGTCGGTGCCGATGGTCGCAATTCCATCACCCGGAAAATGGCGGGTATTTCCGTCACCGAACGCCATTACGCACAACAGGCGATCACCTGCCTGATCCGGCATTCAAAACCGCACAACCACGTTTCAGCCGAATTTCACCGCCCCGGCGGACCGTTTACACTGGTGCCAATGCCGGGAAACATGTCCAGCGTGGTCTGGGTCGAATACGATGACGACGCCGATACGTTTATGAAGATGCGCCGGAATGATTTTGAACGCGCCCTACAGGATCGCACTGAAAACATGCTCGGGCAGATCACGCTCGAAACGCTGCCGGAAAGCTGGCCCCTGAAGGGTCTTCTGGCCGCAAGCCTGATCGCGCCGCGCATTGCTCTGATTGCGGAAGCCGCCCATGTCGTCCACCCGCTCGGGGCGCAGGGTTTGAACCTAAGCCTGCGCGATGCCGCCGTACTGGCGGAGGAAATTGCCGATGCTGCCCGCAGCGGACTGGATACCGGATCACACGCCCTGTTGAATCGCTACCAGTTCCGCCGCCGCGCCGACATCATGACGCGCAGCCTCGGCACAGACGGCCTGACCCGCATGATCAGCAACGATATCAGTCTTCTGCGCACCCTGCGCCGGGCGGGTTTAAAAACCGTGGAAACACTCGAACCCTTGCGCCGCTTCGCCATGCATGAAGGCGTTGCCCCGGGCTACGATGACAGCCGCCTGTCGCACGGGCAGGATTTGTAAAAAAACATCAGGATTTCAGCACCCGCGCCACGGTCAGCACATGCACATCCCGCGCCCCGGATTTCAACAGGGTCTGTGCGCATTCGCGCAAGGTCGATCCGGTAGTGAAAACATCATCCACCAGCAAAATCGACTTTCCTGCGATTGCGTCCATGTGTTTCGGGTGCGGGACAAAAGCCCGTCTGACATTCGCCGCCCGGTCACGCGCCCGCTTGTGCCCCTGCGGCGGGGTTGCACGAATTCGCAGCAACGCATCCGGCAGGCAGGTTTTCCCGCGCGCTTTTGCCAACCCCCAGGCCAGCAAGGCAGCCTGATTGTAGCGGCGTTTCAGCAAACGCCAGCGATGCAGGGGCACCGGGACGACCAGATCGACCGAATCGAGCGATTCCGCCCCCGCCCGCAGCATCATCGGAATCAGGCTGGCAACGGCCTGCAAATGATCGCCGTGCTTGAATTTCAGGATCAGATTACGGCTGGAATCGTCGTAAACCAGCACCGCCCGCATGCTTGCAAAGGGAGGCGGGTCGCTCAGGCAAAGGGCGCACTGGCTGTCCCCTTCCATAGAAAATTCAAAGGGATAGCCGCAGGTCCGGCAAAAAGGGGCGGTAATAAACCTTAAAGACTGCCACGATTCCGGTGACAAGGTTCCGGGCGTGGCGACAACCTCCCCGCTCAGCACGCAACGCGGCGGCAGGATCAGATCGATGCACCACATGGCAAGCCTGCGGAATCCGGCAAGAGAAAAACTGCGCATAGGTGCTTGATTTACCCTAATATTTATGGACTGGCGAGCGGTTTTTACGCTAGAATGCAGCAATCCAGACGGTATAATAATATGGAAAAGGGGTCCATCACCCCGGCGAGACAATAGAGGCGGTATGGCAGCGAACAGGAAACGATCCCTGCGTGATGGTCACCGTGCGGCAATCGGCATCTCGAAAGAGGCCCGTCCCGCATCGGACGATTCTGCCCGCGCCGAAAAACCGCAATACCGCCTGACTGTTCCGGCAACAAACCCGTTGATCGACCGTTATGCCGCATTGCAGGATCTGCCGCATACGACCATCCGCAAGGCATGGTTTACCCTTGCCCATGTCATGGTGGAACCCGGCGCGACGATCATCGATATGGGATGTCAGGGCGGAGCCATGGCCTATGCCATGGCGCTCCTCAGCCCAGAATTGCGCATCATCGGTGTCGATCAGAGCAAACGCCTGATTCAGCAGGCCAGCGAAAATTATCAGGCCCCGAATCTGGAATTCGTCTGCGGCGATTGCGGCGCACCCGATCTGTTCAAACCGGGCAGCATCGATGCCATTGTCAATTCCTTCCTGCTGCATGAGATTTACTCCGACCATTACAATGATCGTTCGGTCGTGCAAACATTGTCGAACCAGTTTGGCTTGTTGAAGGAAAACGGAATCTTGTTTATCCGCGACTATGTCATGCCCCTGCCCGGCGAATATGTCCTGATGGAAATGCCCGATGTCGACAGCCGTGGAAAAAATCTGGCCGACATGTCCGAAGCCGATCTTCTGGTATGGTATGCCGAACACGCGCGACCCCGGCAGGATCATGGCTGTCAGGGATTCTTCCTTGAAGAACTACCGCCCAGATTCCCGAAAACCCGCATGTTTCGCCTGCCCTCGAAATGGGCCTATGAATTCATCATCCGAAAGGATGAGCGCGATATCTGGGAAGATGAGCTGCCCAAGGAATATACTTTCTTTACCGAGCGCGAATACCGCCGTACGCTGCGCGGCATGGGCGGACGGGTTTTGTATACGGCCCCGCACTGGGACGATCAGTACACCAAAGCCTGCTTTGACGGACATTTCCGCCTCTACAGCGAAGACGGAAAGCCTCTCGGCACGCCGCCGACAAGCTTTATCGCCATCACCCAGAAGGTCGGCGAACGCAATTCCCTGCGCCTGAACGAACGCCGCCCGACATCAAACCCGGATTCGCACCTGCGCATTCAGACCATGCGCAACGAGGTTGACGGACGCATGATGGACGTCGTTTCGCGCGACATCAGTACAACTGAAATCTTGCCCTACCGTATTACCGAATCCGGCGAACTGCATGTCTTCGTCCATATCGGCGCGCCGCGTGGCATCATCAATGCCGTGCCGCGCAACGGGCGGGGACTGGATGGAAAGCGCTGGTCCGGCCACATGACCGAAGCCATTTCCGTGAACTCGGAAATCATCAGCAATATCGCGGAAAACGACATCAAGGGTTCCGTACAGTTGATGCGCGATGCAATCGGCCTGCGCCCGGTCGTCAACCGCGCTCTTGAAAAAGGCCCTTCCTTCTACCCCGCGCCGGATTTTATCGACGAACGTATCGATACGCGCTTTATCGAAGTCGATCCGCCGCAAGGCCCGATCGAACCAAAATCCATGACGCCGGACCTGATCGGATTTGCCGCCAGAGGCCGGATCATGGAAATCAACGCCCAGATGATCCTGAATGCGATCGCCGTCGGGATCGTCCCCAATGCACAACTCGAACTCCAGATCCTGTCCCTGTACCAAAAACTCGGCCTGAAGGCCGAAGCCTGGGCGGATACGCCGCTGAATTTGCCGGAAGTCGATGTTCCAAAAACCGACATCCGCGATCTTTTGAAGTCCATGACCGAAACCGACAACCGCTACCGCCCGTCGCGTGGCACGACGGGGCAATGGAAAGCGCTGCAATCGGTCTTCGTCGATGAAGGACAGATCAATGGCGGTATGACGGGGCTGGCGTCGCGGGATATTGATTTTATCGTCTCGGATGAATCGTCGGAAAATGTTGCCGTGGTCCTTCCGCTGGTCAAAAACCTATCCGGCGAAGTTCTGGCCGGTTTCGTCACGGAATATCTTCCCGTACCCCAGCGTTACAAGGGCTCCGGCTTCACCGTGAACGCGCCCACCCTTGCCATTCCGCGTGAAATCACCTCCATCGACGGCGCAAGGCAATTTATTGCCGATCATTTCAAGGTTGATATCGACAATGTGATGAAGATGGGCGAAAGCTTTTTTTGCCATGCCGGGCTGACGCCGCAACGCATCTATCCCTTCGCTATGACTGCGCCCGCCGCGAAAGATGGCGGCCTGACGGGGGTGTCTTCCTATGCCCCGGTCGAGGATTTGTGGAAATTGCTCTACTGGGACAACAGCAAAAGCTTTATGCGAATCGTCGGCCTTGCCTACAAGAGAATGGCCGGGGACTCCGACCTGAGCGCGGCATGGGATTTCAGTAAAAAACTCGGCGCCGTCCGTGACCGGCCCATTGTGTCGCATGCCACCGATATGCGCGGCATCGGCAGCCCGCCCGGTCCCGCAAAAGCAACGGACGGGAAGGGCGGGGATTCCTCCTCCGGCGAGGCTGAGGGACCAACATCCGCCATGGTCGATAGCGATGAAAAAACGTCCGCACAGGACCAGAGAAAACCCTTGCCGAAGTAATCCGCATTTATGACAGGCGATATCCACATCTTCGACCGGGCGCGTGTTCGCGTCAATCGCAACCGGGCCGCGCAGACCGACGGGCACGATTTCCTGCACCAATGGACCGCCCGGGCGCTTTGCTCCCGCCTGCTGGATATAAAGCGCAGCTTCCCGCTGGGGCTATGCATCGGCGCGACGGCAGCAGAAAATTTTTATGGCCACACCAGTATCGGCGCGTTGACAACCATGGATATCGCTGAAAAACCTCTGGCCCGCGCCTCCGGCCCGGCGGTTCAGGCGGATGAAGAATTTCTCCCCTTCGCGGATCAATGCCTTGATCTTGTTGTTTCACCCATGGCGCTGCATACCGTCAATGACCTGCCCGGCGCATTGTTTCAAATTCGCCGCTGCCTGAAACCGGACGGGCTTTTCCTTGCCGGATTTCCCGGTGGCGAAACCCTGCACGAATTGCGTCAGGTTATGACCGAGGCAGAGATGACGGTGCGCGGCGGCATCAGTCCGCGCATTGCCCCCTTCGCCGACAAGCCGCAAATCGGCGACTTATTGCAACGGGCGGGATTTTCACTACCGGTTGTGGATTGCGAAATTGTCACGGTCACTTACGACAACTCCTTCCGGCTGATGCGCGACCTGCGCTTGATGGGGGAAGGAAACGCCATGGCCCGGCGGGATAAGACTATTCCGCCGCGCGGCATGTTCGTTGAGGCTGCACGGCTTTATCAGGAACGCTTCGCCGATGGCGATGGCCGGATTCGTGCCAGTTTTGAAATCATTTTTGCCATTGGCTGGGCCCCGCATGAAAGCCAGCAAAAACCCCTGAAACGCGGTTCCGCCACGCATAGCCTTGCGGCATTCCTCGAATCATAAAAAATGACCGGCGGGAAACCGGTCATTTTAAAAACGATCAATATCGTTGCGTCCTATTCTTCCGGACGGCCACGGCCACCGCCGCCGCCGTGATGCTGGGAACGGCGGCGCAGGGGCTGGCGCGGACCGCTGCTGGGCGGTTGTTGTTCGCCTGCATAGTTCCCGGCATTGTCCCCCTCATCGTCTTCGCCCTGCGCACCCTTGCGTGTGGCGCGATGCGGCGGAATTGGAATCGGGCGTGCGGCCATTTCGTCACGTTCACTGACCGCGATCTCGATTTCAAGACGCGCTGAAACTTTGCGAATTTCGTGAATGGCATCCTGCAACATTTCCCGCGACTCCGGATCTCGCTTTTTGCCTTGCCAGTTCAGATAGGCTTTGACGCAGGCTTCAGAAACATCACGAAGTCTTTGTTCAATTTCATCCATTTGAATTATCCTTTTTGGGAAACTTTTAAGAGGTTGAAGATAGTCCCCTTGCGGCCCTTGCGCAAGGGGAAGGCAGAAAAGGAGGCGCGCAAACCCTAGGATTCTCCAAAAATATTGTTGATTTGCTGCGTCACCCGAACAAAGGTCGTGCGCTTGGAAAGCTCTTTCAGCGTCCGGGCACCAACATAGGTACAGGCCGAACGGATACCGCCGAGAATATCCTGCAACGTGGGGGCGAGATCGCCCCTATAGGGAATCCTGACCGTCTTGCCCTCGCTGGCGCGGTATTCAGCCACGCCGCCAGAATGTTTTGTCATCGCCGTGCTGCTGCTCATGCCATAGAACGTGACGAATTTTTTTCCGCCTTCCTCGCTCAATTCGCCCTCGCAAACATCGTGCCCGGCCAGCATGCCGCCCAGCATGATAAAATCGGCACCCGCCCCGAACCCCTTGGCCAGATCACCCGGCACGGTGCAACCGCCATCGGCACAAACCAGACCGCCCAACCCATGCGCGGCATCGGCACATTCAATGATCGCGGAAAGCTGCGGGTAACCGACCCCGGTCATTTTGCGGGTGGTACAGACGCTGCCCGGACCGATCCCGACCTTGACCACATCGGCCCCAGCCAGAATGAGTTCCTCAGTCATTTCGCCGGTCACGACATTTCCGGCCATGATGGTCACCACGGGCAATTTTTCACGAATCCTGCCGACAAATTGTACAAACGGTTCGCTGTACCCGTTTGCGACATCAATGCATATCTTGTCCAGTTGCGATCCGACCGGGCTTTTCAGGAACGCCGTCAATTTTTCTTCATCGCGCTCCGCCGTGCCGATGCTGAACCAGATATTCGCCGGGCCGTCATTCCGGTAAAAATCGATCAGGTCTTCGAGCGGATAATGCTTGTGCAGCGCCGCCGTCATCCCGTCACCCTGCGCGGCAAAAGCCCGCGCCATCGCCATAGTGCCAACTCCGTCCATATTGGCGGCTATGATGGGGATACCATGATATTTCTGACGGCTCCATTTGAACGTGTATTCACGGCGAATATCAACTTCCTTGCGACTGGACAGCGTTGACCGTTTCGGGCGGATCAGTACGTCTTTAAAGTCGAGTTTGATATCCTGTTCGATACGCATGGAATGACCCTATGATTTGAAAACGGACGCAGCGCGGTCGCGGATAATTTTTTTCTTTTCGATTTCCTTCTCCGCCCGGACAATTTCGCCTTGCAGTTCGGCAATGTATTCCTCAAGCTCGACAATTCCCATATCAACAAGATTTTTCTGGGCGGGCGCTTTTTTGCGGGGTTCAAGCTCGTCATCAAACATGGCAAAAATCTTTGATTGTCGGTTGCACGGAAGGCCCCTACATTATGCGCATGACTGACCAAATGCAAGCCGTCGAGATTATCCCGCCGGGTGTTCTGGCCCTGTGCCAACGCCCTGTTCCGGTTGCAAAACCGGGTGAGGTGCTGATCCGCGTCCATGCCGCCGGGGTCAACCGCCCCGACCTGCTGCAACGATTGGGGAAATACCCGCCCCCGCCCGGCGTCACGGATATCCCGGGTCTGGAGGTCGCAGGCGAAATCGTCGGCACGGGGGAAAAAGTCTGCGCGCTCCTTGCGGGCGGCGGCTATGCCGAATACGCGGTCGCCCCGGCAGACCTGTGCCTGCCCATCCCCGCGGGCCTGTCCATGGCCGAGGCCGCCTCCCTCCCCGAAACCGTTTTTACAGTCTGGAACAATGTCTTTGTGCGCGGCCAGTTAAAGCCCGGTGAAACCCTGCTGGTCCATGGCGGATCATCCGGCATCGGCACAACGGCGATCCAGATGGCAAAAGCTTTCGGTGCAAAAGTTGTTATCACCGCAGGAAGCGATGAAAAATGCACCGCCTGCCTGAACCTCGGCGCGGATCAGGCCATCAATTACAAAACCGAAGATTTTTCTACCCTTGAAAACATCGACATCGTACTGGACATGGTCGGCGGCGATTACGTTCCCAAAAATTTAAAAATCCTCGGCGAAGGAGGGCGCCATGTGAGCATCGCCGCGATGAACGGATCAAAAGCTGAAATCGATATTCGCACGATCATGCAAAAACGACTTATATTAACCGGATCAACCCTGCGCCCCCGCCCCATCGTGGAAAAAACCGCCCTCGCTGAGGGCATCCGCAAAACCGTCTGGCCGTGGATTGAGACAGGAAAATTCAGGCCCGTTATTCATGCACATTTTCCTTTGCAGGCCGCACAACAGGCTCACGAAACGCTCGAATCGGGAAGCGTCACCGGAAAGATCATCCTTGAAACGATCACACCCTGACAAAATTATGTTAATTAATTAAAGCTGGTGATTCCGCGCCGGGTCCCATATATTCCTCCCATTCCCGAAGCTTGAAGATCAGCATCGAGAGTGGGTTCCTGAAACAGGGGGCTCCACGCAAAGAACCATTATTTTTCAAGGAGTATATCATGGCAGAAAAAGGCGTTGTTATCGGTTTGCTGATGCCCAAAGCCACCGCCGTATGGTTGGTGGAAAACACCGCGCTCAGCTTTGCGCAGATCGCCGATTTTACCGGCATGCACGAAATTGAAGTTCAGGCGCTGGCCGATGAAGAGGTCGGGCGCGGTATTGTCGGGCGCAACCCGATTGAGAAAAACGAACTGACTCAGGAAGAACTCGACAAGGCGCAGGCCGATCCCGCATACCGCATGCGCATGGCGAAAAAGGCCGGCGACCTGCCATCGATCTCTCTGCGTGCCAAGGGGCCGCGCTACACGCCCGTTTCCAAACGGGCCGACAAACCCGATGCGATTGCCTATATGCTGAAGCACCACCCGGAAATCAGTGATGCGCAAATCTGCAAACTGGTCGGCACGACGAAGCCGACCATTGACGCCGTACGCACGCGCTCGCACCCGAACAGCTCCAATCTGCGCCCCCGGCATCCGGTCGATCTCGGCCTTTGCACCTACGCGGAAATGGAATACGCCGTACAAAAAGGCCTCAAAGCTGCCGGGAAAAGCACCGATGAAATTCAGGCGCAGAAAAGCAAGATGTTTGAAAACATGGAGCGTGAAGACAGCGCCCCGGCGCAACCGACCGGATTCGATTTCAGCAATTTCCTCGGGAAATCAATCGGCGGCGGAAATCAGGATCAATAACGGTTTCATTCCATCCGGAAGAGACAAAAAACACGGCCCGGAAATTTTCCCGGGCCGTGTTTTTTAAACATTTTTCGTCAGGAGGTTTTCTGTATTTTTTCAATCTCTTCCTTGATATGCAGTTTTTCGCGTTTCAGGCGGCGAAGGTCGAGATCGCTGGTGGAAAGGTGTTTCATTAACTGATCGATGTCGCGGGAAAGAATTGCGTGGCGGGCGCGGAGCGCGTCCGCGCGGCGCGAGGATGTGTCGGCGTGTCCACGAGCTTCAGTCATTCATGTCTCCATTTCTAGCGTCAAGGTGATACCCTTCAGGGTCTCACGGGCGTCTTAACAAAAGGTTAACATGTCCCCGCCCGGTCATTTCCGGCGACTTTCTTCCTGCCGTTTCCGGTCAAGAATCGCCTGTTCTTCCCGCTTCTTTCGCTCAAAATCTTCCTGTTCCCGTTTTTTTCTGTCAAAGGATTCTTGTTCCTGCTTTTTACGCTCCAGAAATTGCTGTTCCTGATGCTGCTGCGCCTGTCGGCGTTTCTCCTCCAGACGCTTTTCTTCCAGTCTGGCCTGCTCCTTGCGCCGTTCCTGCAACAGCCGTTTTGACTCCGTGCGCTTGCGCTTGATATTTCTTTTTTGCATCAGTTTTTTATCGGCAGCTTTTTTCAGTTGCTGTTTTTCCGCATGGATTTTCAACTGCGCTTCTACCTCGGCCATCTTGTCCTGTTCCGACGATTTCCCGGCCTTCTTTACGCTGTAATTGCGCTTCGGCGCGGCATAACTGCCCGATGACACGCCGCCGGATTCCTGAAATCTTTCCTGTCCGGAATCATCATCGTCGTCGTCATAATCATCGTCATAACCATCATCATCGTCTTCCTGCCAATCCTCGAACTCATCACGCCACGGCGGCGGCGCACCAGTCATGGCATCCGACATGTCTGCATCCGACAAATCAGCATCCGACAAATCAGCACCACGCAGATCCGCACCGCGCAACGTTGCACCGACGAGTACAGCCCCC
Organism: uncultured Micavibrio sp.; assembly: GCA_964400125.1. Taxonomy (GTDB): domain Bacteria; phylum Pseudomonadota; class Alphaproteobacteria; order Micavibrionales; family Micavibrionaceae; genus Micavibrio. The sequence continues at coordinate 52,964 of CAYNSR010000014.1, forward strand.
CGCAAATCCGCGCACACCAGATTCGCCTTGGACAAATTCGCCCCCGAAAGGTTGCAGTTGCGCAAATCCGCCCCTTCCAGATTGATTCCTTCCATATTCGCATCGGCCAGACTGGCCCCCCACAAACAGGCATCGATCAATTCCGCGCCACGCAAATCAGGCACAAACGCCGGATCATCCTTCCGGGCCAATGCAACACGATCATTGAAGGAGCCAATCGCTCCGGCCTTCAGGAAATAAATAGCCGCCAGACGACGCTCCTCCGGCGTACGGCGGAGGAAATCCTGCGGTCTGTTCAGATCACGGTAATCATTAGAATCTTCATCCATGTAACACCCCTTATTCTTCCCCTTCTTCCGGGATTATAACGCTTCGTGAAATATGCCGGAATTATTTTTACAAAACCTGCCACAAACAGGAAACTTTATTACGCAAAACCCCGTGGAACTTTCACCGCCCACACACCGTTGGTCTCGGCATGGAATACTTCGTCAAGAACGAAAGCGGGCGATCTTATCCGTGGTCCGTCTACGCGATTATAGATGGTTACAGGGTTTACAAGGCCGGATTCAAGGATAGAGACAAAGCGCGGGACTGGATAGAGGAAACCCAAAAACATCACGATCATCCCGGTGAAACCGAGGGTGAAACAGAAGAGCAGAACCTTCCTGAAGAACCGGATCTGGATACGGTGGATCAGGCGTCGATTGAATCTTTCCCCTCCAGCGATCCCCCGGCCTGGACGGATATCACCACCCATTAAGGAATTAAAATACCTTCTGCCCCCCTTGACTTATACCCCCATAGGGTATACTATACCCTTATGAGGTATCCTCTTCTCCCAATTCTGCTCTTCATCATGACCGCCCCTGCACAGGCGCGGGATATTTCCTATGTGGGGAGCGCATAATAACCTGCCCTTGCCGCCGATGCGGCACAAGCCTGCGCCGGATTGCGCCGTTTGAGCGGGTGGATCTGGGGGTTTTCGATCCTTTGCTTTTCAACGGGTGCGTTTTTTGCCTTTATCGCGCCTTACCATACTGGAAAAATAGACATGCATGACTCCGAACTCGGCAAACTGAACAGGGTCTCCGGGCAGGTCGAAGGCGTCAAAAAAATGATTGCCGAACGCCGCTATTGCCCCGATATCCTGACCCAGCTCCGCGCCATTCGCGCCGCCATCCGCGGCGTTGAGGCCAATATTTTAGAGAATCATCTAAAATCCTGTGTTGCAGAATCTCTGTCCAGTGGAAATCCACAGGATGCACAAAAGAAAATCGACGAATTAAAAGATCTGTTCAAAAGGTTCGATGCGGAATGAATTCATGCTGTGACATACCGGAACCGGAATCCCCCGGCCATGGACATATCCATGGCCGCACCCGCACCGACACGCTGTTCTGGGGGTCGCTAACGGTGATTGTCGCCGGGGTTCTGGCACACCTTCTTGCCGGATTTTTGAGCATTGATGCGCCATGGGTGCATCATTTTGGGCACAGCCTGATTGATCTGCTGAAAACCATGTGGTGGGGCGTTGCGCTCGGGCTGGTCACCGTAGGGTTGATGGGGCAAGTGCCGAAAAGCTATTTCAATGCCCTGCTCGGACGCGGCGACAGAGCTGGTGGCATTTTCCGCGCGGCGGCGGCGGGGCTGCTGCTTGACCTGTGTTCGCACGGTATCTTGATGGTCGGCGCAAAATTCTATGAACGCGGTGCCAGTCTGGCGCAGGTCATGACATTCCTGATCGCCAGCCCGTGGAATTCCCTCTCTCTGACATTCATCCTGATCGCGCTGATCGGGTTGAAATGGACATTGCTGTTTATCCTCGGGTCTGCGATGATCGCCGTCGTCACGGGATTTATCTATCTGTTCCTGACAAAAATCGGCGTATTTCCATCCAACCCGAATGCGATCGAAACCCCGGACGATTTTCACCTGATGGCGGATGCAAAAATGCGTCTGAAAAAATTCCGCCCCGGCAAAAAATTTTTTAAAGATGTCGTCGCAGAAGGATGGCGCGATGGACGTGTGGTCTTGCGCTGGCTGATGTTCGGGATCGTTCTGGCGTCGCTGGTGCGCACCTTCGTTCCAGCGGAAACCTTTGCGGACTGGTTTGCGCCAACGCTGGCGGGTTTGGCTCTGACGCTGGTTGCCACCACCCTGATCGAGGTCTGCTCCGAAGGCTCCGCCCCGATCGGCGCCGATCTGGTCATACGCGCCGAGGCACCGGGGAACGGATTTGCCTTCCTGATGGCGGGGGTATCCACCGACTACACCGAAATCATGGTTTTGAAAAACATGACGCGCTCATGGAAAATGGCGCTATCCCTGCCGCTTTTGACCGTGCCGCAGATCGTCCTGCTCGGCTGGATCATGAATCAGGCGGGCCTTTAAGGCAGAACCACTTGCCCGTAAACCAACAACACAATGCCCGCCAGTGTCAGCGGCCATGCCGCAAAGGCTGGAAGACCGCCTTTGACGAAGAAAAAATACTGGATAAAAAAAACAGGAATCGTCGCCACGAAAAACACCCGCAACCCCCGCCCGATTTCCCATTCGGGAAAAAGTAAGAAGCTAACTCCCAACGTCAAACACATCAATCCGGCAATCACCCGATACCACAAATCGGCCTTGTGCGCGTAAAGCAGGCTATTGCGGATGACAATCCAGAACAGGGCCGGAACACTGACCCACAACCCGACCCACATCGCCATGTCATAGGCATGACCGTCTTCGATCATGTAATGCACGGGGTGACCCGACCGGAAGGCAAAGCCGATCACGGAAGCAATATAGGTCAGACTGAGGACCGGAAAAAAACGGTGTCCTAAAACATCGAAAAAATCCCGTGGCAACAGACGCACCCCGTCCTCGTCATGGTTCAGATGAATTTCAGGCTGGGCACTCATGGAAAAAACTACTTCTTCTTTATTCCCGGACAGGGATATTTTTCAAACAGGGCCAGCAACACAGCCGGAGCCGCGATAAAGCTATCATGCTGCGGATTTTTTTGAAAATACTTCAAAACCAGCAAATGCAGTTCGTTCATCGTCACCGTTTCCGGAATACAAACATTGATTTCCGGGGCCATCTTCATACCGCGCAGCATATTGTGATAATCCAAAACGCCGGCAATATAGGACTGGCAGGCCGCATGTGCGCCGGGACTGACCTCTTTCCCGTCGGAGCTGATACCGCATATTTTCATCATATATGCCCCGGAAAACCGGGCCGCCTGCGCGGGCAAGCCGAAACAGGACACCATCCCCGCAAGCAGCACAGCAATGACCAGATAATGGCGCAGCATATGTCCTGCCCTATTGATCTTTCATGCCGCTTTTTAGCTGTTGCAAGACCGCGAAGGGAGAATCCTCGATCCGCGACGGCGCGGCCTCAAAGCTCATCGCGCGCTTTTCTTCGCGCGCGGGCTTGCCTTTTTTGTCGTGCGGTTTGAATTTCTTGTGCTGGTCGCGCGGCCCATCGCCTGATTTTTTTTCAAATTTCGGGCGTCCGGCCTTTTCCGCAGGGCGACGTTCTAGGCGGGGTGGCCGCCCTGAATCACCCGCACGACCACGTCTGAGACGAAACGTTGCCAGTTCCGGTTTTACGGCAACGGCAGAAACCGCCGATTTTTCAACAGCATCAACGGCTTCCTGCACTGCTTCTGCCGGAAGTTCCGCCGTCGCCTGCGCTTCCGGTATGGCGGCAAGCTGCACGGGCTGTTCCGCCGGATCAGACGTTTTGGTATGGCCCATCGCCTCCAGCACCTTGTAAAGATCAGGGATAGAGCAACCGAGCCATTCGGCCATCGCATGCGTCGCCTTGAAACTGCCGTCCTTGGCATTGTCGTAGACTGCGCTCACCACACGGTCGAGCATATCGATACGGATGGCGCGGCTCGCGTAAAGCGGGTAGCCGATGGCACGATAATAGACCGGGTCGCTTTGCGCTTCATCGACAACAACAGAAACCGCGCCGTCCTTCGGCACCGGGGCCGGAAGCACGCGATCATGCCACAACCACCACAGCAACGCCCGCAAACGCACAGCAGCCGGTTTGTTCAATTCAGGAACGAAAACTAAAATGGGCCCGAGCCGCACATGACGCTGGCGCAAGACCCGGCGCGCATCGGGGTCCAGAGCAGCAATCAGGGTCGCAATATCCTGACGCGGCAAAATGCCGAGCGCATCGGCAATTTTTTGCGCAATTTCTTTCGCCGGTCCGTCAATACCCTCTTCTCTGGTCATGGCGCTCAGGACTTCAAGGACGGTTGCGATATGCTGTTCCAGCCATGTCTGGATAAAATCGCGCACCGCTTCGGAATCCTGATCCTTTAGCACCTCGGCATCCACCAGCACGACATGCGGCTTCAACTGGCTCTCACCTTTGCCAACCCGGGCCACGGGCACACCGGGCATCGGGTTCGTGGCATCAGCCTGCCACAGGATCATGCCGTCATCTTGCAGCCGGAACTGTTTCGGCTGGGAATTTACAATCATCTTTCGCACCCTATATTGAATGCACTTACTATAGCCTTTCCATAGCCGGAGGAAAGCAATAAGTCTGGCTGTTGGGGCATTTTTTTGTTAACTTTTTACATTCCGTACGTTCCAGCCGCCCGATCAGGAGATCTTGATGAAACGCATCCTCGCCGCCTTGTGCGTCCCGGTTTTGTTATGGGCGATGCCCGCCCAGGCCGCGCTGGACCAAGCCGGAGCCGCGCAGGTGAAACGGATCTTTACCACATATCTGGAACAACGCCAGATCTCCAACCGCCTCGCCGGGCAGGAAATGAAACTGCAAGGCGACATCATGGTCGAACCGGGCGATAATTATTACGCCGTCACCATGCCACATATATCCGTCCACAACCCGGACGGCAGTTACACCGATATCGGCATTCTGGCGATCAATGCCATGCCGGGCGACAAACAGGGCGAATGGCGGATGACCATCGCCGTCCCGACGCCGATCATCGGCTATGACGCCGAAAAGAAAATCGAATCCCGGATTGATATCGGCGCACAGACACTGGCGGGTGTATGGAGCGAACAGGCCAGCCATTTTATAAAGCTGGATGCCCGCTATGAAAAAGTCGTTCTCCAGCGCATTCAGGACGGCATGACCATCAAAATTCCCGCGACATCCGTTTTATTCGACCTGACGCCGTCGGCGGATAAAAAAACATGGTCCGGCCCCGCCAGATACCGCATGGAAAATCTTGAAATCCTGCGCGGCGGCGATACCACTCCATCACGCATCGGGCGCATCGACATCGACGCATTTTTGCACGAATATTCGCCGGAAAGCGCCAAATCCCATCAGGAAAAAATGGCCGCGCTGGTGGAATCCTCAGGGGACGGCCCGATCAGCCCGGATCATGTCGTCGGCATGTATAACATGATGTTCGATTCTTTCAGTACCATCTGGGACGGCTTCGACAGCAGCATCACGGCCAGCGACATCACGCTGGCGCATACCGCCGCGCTGGACGGGAAAAACGGGAGTATCCGGATTGCAAAAGCCGGAATGGCCTTGAAGGCAAAAGGATTCCGTTCCAACAACGTCAACCTGTCCAACCGCATCTTTTACGACGACCTGAATATCGAACCCGCGCCGAAAGGTCTGGCCGATACAACGCCGACCCATTTCAATCTGGACCTGAGCTTCAGCAAGGTGCCCTTCCGCGATCTCGTCAATCTCGGAAAATCGTCACTGCAATCCTCCGGCGAGGCAGAAAAAACACATGCAGAAAACGCTGCCCTGCTGACCATGGCATTGCAGATCATGACCAATGCAGAAACCAGTCTGGACATCAACAATACATCGCTCGGGAACGCTCTTTACAAAGTGCTGCTGAACGGGAAAATCCTTGCCGACCTGAACGCCGCGATGAAGGCGGCTGGCAAGGTCACGCTCAACATCTCCGGGTTCGATCGGTTGCTGGCCGTCATGAAAAAACAGGCGCAGGACAAAACACTCGACGAAACCGCCCGAAAGAAATTGCAGGAAATCATGCTCGCCATGACCATCATCCAGGCTCTCGGCCAGAAAGATGCCGTTGATAAAAATGCGCGCATTTACGATCTGGAACTGACCAAGGGAGGCCAGTTGACACTGAATGGAACCGACCTGACCGCTATCCAGAATATGATCAACGCGGCAAAAGGCGAAAAAACACCGGAAACGGCCAAACCTTAATCCAGAAGATAGGCCAGCAGCGCATCCAGCCTTTGCCGCCCGGCTGGCGTCGTGGTAAGGCCGCCCTCGCCGGTGACCAGATATCCTTCATCACCGAGTGAACGAAGTTTTTCGCACTTGAAAATGGCGTCGCGACTTTTGCCTGACTCCCGCTCCAGCCGCGACCACGGCAATTCCTCCGCCAGACGCAACCCCATCATAACGCATTCCACCAGACGCTGATCGGGTGTGACGATTTCCGTCCCCTGCGCCCCGGAACCGCGTTCTTGCACCTGTTTCAGCCAAATATCCGGGGCGCGGTGCGTGCGGGTCGCCTGTTTTTTTCCGTCAATGCCCAGCCGCCCGTGCGCGCCGGGCCCGATGCCGACATAATCGCCGTAGCGCCAATAAACCAGATTGTGCCGCGATTCCTGCCCCGGTCTGGCATGGTTCGAAATTTCATAGGCGGGCATCCCTGCGGCACCCAGAATATCCTGCGTGATTTCATACATTTCACCGGCGCGAATCTCGTTGGGGATATCGAACTCCCCGCGCGCATGCCGCGTAAAGAATGCCGTCCCCGGTTCGATGGTCAGTTGATAAAGGGAAATATGGGCATCCGCGACCGCCAGTGCCTCCTCCAGCTCCGCCGCCCATGCGTCGGGGGATTGTTGCGGGCGGGCATAAATCAGGTCATAGCTGAATCGGTCGAACGTGGCCGCCGCAATATCAATCGCCCGTCGCCCTTCCGCGGCGCTATGCTGACGCCCGAGAAATGTCAGGTCGTCATCGCGAAAAGACTGAATCCCCAGCGACACGCGATTGATACCCGCCTGACGGAACGCGGCGAACTTTCCCGCCTCGACCGAGGTTGGATTGGCCTCCAGCGTGATTTCAATATCGTTTGAAAAAATCCACGCCCGTTGCGCCACATCAATCACCGCCGCCACCGTTTCCGGCAGCATCAATGACGGCGTGCCCCCGCCGAAAAAAATGGAATCAAGCGTCCGCCCCGGCGTCAGCTCTGCAAAATATCGTAACTCCTGTACCAGCGCATCGCGCCATGCCTGATGGTCCACGGCGTCATGAACATGCGAATTAAAATCGCAATACGGGCATTTCGATTTGCAAAACGGCCAGTGAACGTAAAGACCGAAGGGCGCGGAAAAACCGGATTTCCCGTCCGGAACGCCCATCAGGAATTCTTCCCCGCCGAAAGAGACGACGAAAGCGCAACAGCCCCGATAAATTTCCGGACAGCGCGGCTGCGGTGGCTGATTTTTTTCTTTTCCTCATCGCTCATTTCGCCGAAGGTGCGGTTGAAATCCTCGGGCATGAACATCGGATCATAGCCGAACCCGCCCGTCCCCATCGGCGGCCACACTAAAACGCCGTCAACCTGCCCTTCATAAATTTCACATTCTCCGTCCGGCCACGCCAGCGCAAGCACGCAAACGAAAGAAGCCGAATGGTCCGGCTGGTTGCCAAGACGTTCATGCACTTTTTGCATCGCCAGCGCAAAATCCCGCTCCGGTCCGGCCCAGCGGGCAGAATACACCCCCGGGTCGCCGTTCAGCGCATTGACGCATAACCCGCTGTCATCGGCCAGCGCCGGAAGCCTGCTGATCTGCGCTGCGGTCATGGCCTTCAGCACGGCATTTTCGGCAAAAGTAGACCCCGTTTCCTCCGGTTCGCTCAGGCCCAGATCGGTAGCCGGGACAATGTCGATGCCATAGGGCGCAAGCAACCCCTCAAACTCCCGCACCTTGCCCTGATTATGTGTGGCCAGAACCAGTTTCTCAATCCGCCTGTTCATGCCGCCAAAGCCTGATCCTGTATCTTTTTCAAATCGATGCAGCCCGCCTTCGCCAGCCCCAGCAATTGCAGAAACTGCGCTTCGCTGAACGGGTCTTTTTCCGCAGTCCCTTGAATTTCAACAATCCCGCCGCGCCCCAGAATCACAAAATTTGCATCGGTATCGGCGGCGGAATCTTCGAGATAATCCAGATCGAGAACAGGCGTACCCTGAAAAATTCCGCACGAAATCGCCGCAACGCTATCAATCACGGGATTGGTCGCGCATGCGCCGATGTCCACCAGATGCCGCGTCGCCAGCGCCAGCGCGACATAACCCCCGGTGATGGAGGCCGTGCGCGTGCCACCATCGGCCTGCAATACATCGCAATCGATACGGATCTGGCGTTCCCCGAGAGCCTTCATATCCATGGCTGCGCGCAAGGCCCGGCCAATCAGGCGCTGGATTTCCTGGGTCCGGCCCGACTGTTTTCCCTTGGCGGCTTCGCGGTCCATGCGGGTCGATGTCGAACGCGGCAGCATGCCGTATTCCGCCGTGATCCACCCCACGCCGGTATTTTTCATCCAGCCCGGCACTTTTTCCTCGACCGTGGCGGTACACAGCACATGCGTATCCCCACATTTCACCATACAGGACCCTTCGGCATGTTTTGATACATTCAGAACCAGTTCGACGGGGCGAAGCGATTCAGGCGTGCGTCCGGAAGGTCTCATCATCTTTCCTTGAAATAGCTGAAGCAGTGGTAGTGAATACGGTGTCGCACTCTACAGGGATCAAGCCAAACATTAAAGTTTCCATTTCCCAAAAAGACATTTGAATTTTGTGGACATCATACATCAAATATATAATATTCTGGAAATAATTACAGCAATCGCAGCAAAGGAAGGGTCGTTTATTATGTCAAAAGTTAATAGGGCACTTGAAAATGAATTCAACTTTAATATTGAGGACAATCAAGACAATTTTAGGAATGGCTTGCTTTTGCGGGTTTTCAATCAAGAATCTATCTTCGAACCAAGGATGATCGCCACCCGAAATTACGAAGCATCAGTATGGCCTGAAGTACGTAAAGAAATTGCACAAGAAGAAGCACAACTCTCTGCGGCAATTCACGACAAGATTTTAGAAAATAACCCCGCATACAAATCCCTGTATGAACGATATGCGCACGCCATGAGGAGAGTGGTTCCCTTGCAAGAGGCCCATGAGCAAGCCCCAAACTCCTCCGCTCTTACAAATACTGCCTATTTTCTCAAAGTATTTACTCCAGCCCTGACGGCAAGCATTGCTGAAGTAAAGATGTACGATATCTTCAGGGATTACTGCAAATCGAATCTTCCCTCGGTGCGCTAACCAGCGGGGATGACAATCTTTCGGGGAAACCTTATATTCCCTGAATGATCGCCGACCTCAATGACCGTTCGCGGCAGATTTTCCGCCTGATTGTCGATTCCTACCTTGCCGGGGGGGACCCGGTCGGCTCGCGCACGATCGCCAACCGGCTGGACCTCGGCCTGTCTGCCGCCACCATCCGCAATGTCATGGCCGATCTTGAAGATTCGGGGCTGCTCTATGCGCCCCACACCTCGGCTGGCCGCCTACCGACCGCGCAGGGGCTTCGCCTTTATATCGACGGGCTGATGGAGGTCGGCAACCTGACGGCGGATGAGCGCGTTCATATCGAAACCGAATGCCAGACCGCCGGGCAATCGATGACGAAAGTCCTCGAACGCGCCGGGTCCTTGCTTGCGGGCCTGTCTTCCGGAGCGGGGATCGTAATCGCGCCCAAAACCGACAAGCCCGTCCGGCAGGTGCAATTCGTTCAACTCGACGAAGGCCGCGTGCTGGTCGTGCTGGTAATGCAGGACGGCATGGTCGAAAACCGCGTCATGAATATCAGCGGTGAAATCCCGCCCACGGCCATGATCGCCGCCAGCAACTACCTGAATGAACGCCTGAGCGGGCGCACGATTGCACAGGCGCGCAACGAGATTACCGAAGACATTCGCCTGAAACGCGCCCAGCTCGATTCCATCACCGCGCATCTGGTCGAAACCGGGCTGGCCCTCCCCGCAAGTGATACGCCGGAGGGGCACATTATCATCCGTGGCCAGTCGCGCCTGCTCGAAGATGTGCGCGCGATTGAGGATCTGGAGCGCGCCCGCCAGCTTTTTGCGGCACTGGAAGAACACGAAACCATCGCCCGCCTGCTGGAAGCCACGCAAGATGCCGACGGCATCCAGATTTTCATCGGCACAGAAAGCCAGACCTTCCAGCACGCCGGATGGTCGATGGTCATGTCGCCGTATCGCAGCAACGAAGGACAGTTGATCGGCGCCATCGGCGTCATCGGCCCCACCCGCATCAATTACGGGCGGATCATCCCGATTGTCGACTATACCTCGAAAATCATGGGGAAATTGCTGGGGAATCAGACATTGCCTGATCGCCCCTGAACGTGTATCCCTCTGGACAGACGCCCCTATAAGGGCTAGGTTTTTTCGTTCCACAGTGATGACCCCATACAGACCCGTTTGACAGCATGACCACCGAACCCGAACCGAAAACACCCGTCGAACCCGACCCCGCCGAGGCAGTGACGCCACCGGAGGACGCGCCGGACATCAATCCCGCCGCCCCCGAAACGGTAGGAATGGACCGGGTTGCCTCGCTGGAAGCCGAACTGGCCCGGATGAAGGACCATATGCTGCGGGCGCTGGCCGAAACCGAGAATGTGCGTCGGCGCGCTGCGAAGGAGCGGGAGGACGCGACGAAATTCGCCATTTCCGGCTTCGCCCGCGACATGCTGGAAATTGCCGATAATTTCCGCCGGGCGATCGATGCCATACCGCAGAAAGCGCGCGAAAACGACCCGCTGGTCAAAACGATGATCGAGGGAATCGAGGCCACCGAACGTGTCTTGCTGAAATCCTTTGAAAAAAACGGCCTCCGGAAACTGGAACCGCTGGGCGAGCCGTTCGACCCCAATTTTCATGAAGTGATGTTCGAATCCCCCATGCCGGGCAAACCTGCCGGGACGATCATTCAACTGGTCGATCCGGGTTATGTGCTGAACGACCGCCTGCTGCGTCCCGCGCGCGTTGGCATCGCCAAGGCCGACCCCTCCGGCAGCGGCCCGCACCAGGTCGATGAAACGGCCTGACTGGCCCCATAATGTGATTTTTTTCCCAAAAAACTGATCCATCGGCCTGCTGCCGCGTATAAAATCTTATGAGAAGAGAAAAACCGCAGAAAACAGCGGATTTTTCCTTTCTCCGGGACTGGTGAAACGCTTGCGATGTGCTATATTCCGGGCATCAGAGTATGACACCAATCCACAAAGGAAATCGAAACGGTGCCAATCACGGGCCGTTTATGTATTTGCCACAGAAGAGGACCTGAAAAATGAGCAAAGTCATCGGTATTGATCTCGGTACGACAAACTCCTGCGTTGCCATCATGGACGGCAAGGAACCGCGGGTCATTGAAAACGCAGAAGGTGCGCGCACCACCCCTTCCATGGTTGCCTTCACCAAGGATAACGAACGTCTGGTCGGCCAGCCCGCAAAGCGTCAGGCTGTCACCAATCCCGACAAGACCCTGTATGCGATCAAACGTCTGATCGGTCGCCGCTTCGACGATCCGCAGGTCCAGAAAATGATTCAGACGGCCCCCTTCAAGATCATCAAGGGCGATAACGGCGATGCCTGGGTCGATATCGACGGCGAAAAATACGCCCCCGCGCAAATCTCGGCGATGATCCTGCAAAAGATGAAGGAAACCGCTGAAAGCTTCCTCGGCCAGCCGGTGACGCAGGCGGTCATTACCGTTCCCGCCTATTTCAACGACTCCCAGCGTCAGGCCACGAAGGACGCCGGTAAAATCGCCGGACTGGAAGTCCTGCGCATCATCAACGAACCGACAGCCGCAGCACTGGCTTACGGCCTCGACAAGAAAAAAACCGGGACCATCGCGGTCTATGACCTTGGCGGCGGGACGTTCGATATTTCCATCCTTGAAATCGGCGACGGCGTATTCGAAGTCAAATCCACCAATGGCGATACATTCCTCGGCGGGGAAGATTTCGACGACCGCATCATCCATTACCTTGCCGACGAATTCAAAAAAGAACAGGGTATCGACCTGCGCAATGACAAACTGGCGCTGCAACGCCTGAAAGAGGCGGCGGAAAAAGCCAAGATCGAATTGTCATCGACAACGCAGACCGAAGTCAACCTGCCCTTCATCACCGCCGATGCAGCGGGGCCGAAACACCTCAACATCAAAATGACCCGCGCCAAGCTGGAAAGTCTAGTCGATGATCTGGTCAAAAAAACCATCGACCCTGTCAAGGCCGCGTTGAAGGACGCGGGCGTCAAGGCCTCTGACATCGATGAAATCGTTATGGTCGGCGGCATGACCCGCATGCCGCGCATCATCGAACTGGTCAAGGAATTTTTTGGCAAGGAACCGCACAAGGGCGTCAACCCCGATGAAGTCGTTGCCGATGGCGCGGCCATTCAGGGCGGCGTATTGCAAGGCGACGTCAAGGATGTTTTGCTGCTCGATGTTACGCCGCTGTCGCTGGGCATTGAAACGCTGGGCGGAGTCTTCACCCGGCTGATCGACCGCAACACCACCATCCCGACCAAAAAATCGCAAGTGTTCTCGACGGCGGAAGATAACCAGACGGCCGTGACCATTCGCGTCTTTCAGGGCGAACGGGAAATGGCGGCGGACAACAAATTCCTCGGCCAGTTCGATCTGGTGGGCATTCCGCCCGCCCCGCGTGGAATCCCGCAGGTCGAGGTCACTTTCGACATCGACGCCAACGGTATCGTTCATGTAACGGCCAAGGACAAGGCCACCAACAAGGAACAGCAAATCCGCATTCAGGCCAGTGGCGGGCTCTCCGACGCCGACATTGAAAAAATGATCAGCGAAGCGGAATTGCACAAGGAAGACGATCAAAAACGCCGCAGCCTGATTGAGGCGAGAAATCAGGCTGAAGGCATGATCCACTCGATTGAAAAATCCCTGACCGAGCTTGGCGACACGGTCCCTGAAAGTGAAAGGACCAAGGTCCGGGCCGCGATTGAGGATGTCCGCGCCGTCCTCGACAGCGAAAACCAGACGATGATCGAGGAAAAAACCAAGGCCCTGACCGAAGCCAGCATGAAACTGGGCGAAATTGCCTATCGCAAATCACAGGAACAATCCGCCGGAACGCCGGACAATGCCGGACCTGCCGATCAAAAATCCGGTGGCGAATCGGAATCCCCGAAGGACGACGATGTCGTTGACGCTGACTTCCTCGAAATCGATGACGAAGACGACAAGAAATCCGCAGGCTAGCATCCATTAATTTCAGTCGCCCCGGCGAAAGCCGGGGTCTTCTGCCAACATGAATATGAAGATCCCGGCTTTCGCCGGGGTGACGATTCAAAAGACAGATATACGAACCATGGCCGGAAAAGATTTTTATAAAGTACTGGGCGTCGAACGCGGGGCTTCCGATGAGGAAATCAAGAAAGCCTATCGCTCTCTGGCGATGAAATTTCACCCGGATCGCAACAAGGACGATCCGGAAGCCGAGGGCAAATTCAAGGAAATCAACGAAGCCTACGACGTCTTCAAGGACCCGCAGAAAAAGGCCGCCTATGACCGCTTCGGTTCCGCAGCCTTCGACGGCAGCATGGGCAGCGGCTTTCGTCCCGGCGGCGGCCCCGGCGGCGATGCCGGATTCGGCAGCGCCTTCAGCGATATTTTCGAAGACATGTTCGGCGACTTTATGGGTGGCGGCCAGCGTGGCGGGCGCAATACCGGCGGCCCGCAACGCGGCAGCGATGTCCAGTACACCATGGAAATCACCATGGAAGAAGCCTATGCCGGCAAGGAAACCACCATCAAGGTTCCCCTGTCCGAAACCTGCGACAAATGCACCGGCACCGGCGCGAAACAGGGTTCAGGCAGCGAAAACTGCCCGACCTGCAACGGTCAGGGCCGCGTCCGCATGCAACAGGGTTTCTTCACGATCGAACGCACCTGCCCGACCTGCAACGGGGAAGGCGCGATCATTCGCGACCCTTGCGACAAGTGCAACGGCGCGGGCCGCGTCCGCAAGGAAAAAAACCTGCGCGTCAAAATTCCGCCCGGGGTTGAGAACGGGCGGCGCATCCGCCTCGGCGGCGAAGGTGAAGCCGGAATCCGCAGCGGCCCCGCCGGGGATCTCTATGTCCTGCTGGCGATCAAGCCGCACAAGCTGTTCCGTCGCGACGGTGCGGATTTATTCTGCCGCGTACCGATCCCGATGACCACGGCGGCGCTGGGTGGCGATATCGAGGTTCCGACAATCGAAGGAGCCCGCACCAAGGTGAAAATCCCCGAAGGCACCCAGTCCGGCCAGCAACTGCGCCTGAAGGGGAAAGGCATGTCGATCCTGCGCTCTCAGGCACGCGGCGACATGTATATCGAGGTCTTCGTCGAAACCCCGGTCCACCTGTCGCGCAAGCAAACGGACCTCTTGAAAGAGCTGGACAAAACCATGGGCGGATCAGGCGGCGGCAAAAACTCCCCCGAAGCCTCAGGGTTTTTAAGCAAGGCCAAGGAATTCTGGAGCGATTTAACGGAGTAAATATCAATATCGCCAAAATACTACGGAAATTAATTGACAGTATCATATCCTCCTTCTAAATTCTCCCTTCAATCAGGGAGAATGGAAAATGAGCGAACACAAACAGGAATCCAGCACCACCCCATCCGACAAAGTACCTTTTGTTGGGGGCTTGGTCGTAGGGTTATTTTGTGGGGCTTTATCTGCAACATTTGCGTACAACGTTGCTAACCAAATGGACAATGCGTCCGCCCCAGCCATGGTACCGGAATCCGCTCCCCTTACAAAACAACGGATGCAAGCCGTCAAAAGAATAAACACGCTCGCCGGTCGATTTTCTGAACACTACAGCATGTGCGCGTTAGAGGATACACCTTCGGAAAAATACCTGAAAACACACCGATTGATTGCGTCTTTCGTGGATTCAGCATTGTTGCCATCGGTCGATTCTGTACAATTTGCTAACAATATTGAGCATGCCATGATAGGAGAGATGCGCATCGTCCCGGCAACATTGCCCGCAGGGGTTCTGGCAGTCTTTCATGATGGACTCGATGGCGGAAAAGACGTCATGTTAATTGAAAAGGATCTGCATGCCATTTATGGCGCCATACCAAAATTTTTTAATGATCTTGCATCTCGGGAATATAACACCGGAGGGCAGACAACCATTCTGATATCCCCAGAACGCGGGAAGTATGAGAATGTCACGGTCACCGATCCGAATAACATTGTGATAAACGGCAAACAACTTGCGGGGAGACTTGATCCACAGCTACGTTTATCATCACCTTGCCTGACACCAGATCAATAAAAAATCTCCGGGTCCGAGTACGGAACTCTACGGCTGATGTTTCTTATAGACCGGCGAAACATCGGGGCTGTTGATGCTCATCAGGTATTGCTGGTGGCGGAACCAGGCAAAATGCGCGTCCTCATTTTCAGCCGTTTCGTTTTTAAAATCAAAAATTGCTTCGAGCTTGAAGTCGGCAAAATCAATAACCCTGTCAAAACTGTTAACCACACCCCGGACCCGATCCCCCACACGCGGCGGATAAAAAAGCAGGTTGCCCGGCTGGTCGGCAACCCAGAACATTTCATACAAGGGTCCGTTGCGGATATTCACGACAAAAATCCGCTCCCCGGATTCGATCAGTGTGTTGCATTCAATAACGTGCCCCTGTACCCGGCGCGCCTCGAACGGTTTTTCCTGCGCCCGCGCCAACAGGTCTTTAATACGGTCTTCGCCCTTTTCCTCTGTCATGACACCTCCATTTTATGGTAAAAGATAACTCATCTGATCCGGCTTTGTCACGCTGTTTTTTGGTGCTAGCCTTGGCGCATGAAAATCGCCATTGCCGGATATCAGGGCCGTATGGGCCGGATGCTGCTGAAGGAACTGGAAAGCGGAGCTTGGCCGGACCTGTCCTTTTACGGGGGCACGACCCCGGCGGACCCGCCCGAAAACCTGTTCGACGCCGATGTGGTCATTGATTTTACGACCCCCGCCGCCACGCGCAAGCATATCTGGCTGGCGGCGAAGCACCACAAACCCATCGTTATCGGCACAACCGGACTGTCGGATGACGACATGAGGGAAATGCGCGATGCCGCGCTGGAATGCCCCCTGCTCTGGTCCGCGAATATGAGCATCGGCGTCAATCTTCTGGCCGTACTGGTCGAACAGGCGGCGGCGCGGCTTGGCCCCGGTTTCGATATTGAAATTCTGGAAACACACCATCGCAACAAACTGGACGCACCGTCGGGAACCGCATTGATGCTGGGCCGCGCAACCGGACGCCCCGATGCAGATATGGACCGCAGCGGCAAACGCAAAGAGGGCACAGTCGGTTATACCGTGCAGCGCTGCGGCGATGTGGTGGGGGAACACACGGTCAGTTTCTTCGGCCCCGGCGAACGCATCGAACTCACCCACCGCGCTCATGACCGCAGTTTATTTGCAAAGGGTGCGTTACGCACAGCACAGTGGCTGAAAAACAAACCGCATGGTTTTTACACCATGCGGGATATTTTGAATCTATAGCAGGCTGCTTATTTTAGCTGGGGAGATACGGCTGCGTCTTTCTTTGAAACTGGCGCTTTCCCTAGTTCAAAAGCCATGTGTTCCGCGATATTATCAACGACGACCCAATTTTTTTCATCACAAAATCTCCAGTTATCAAGACCAAAACATTTTACGCCATCTGGTTTATACCACGGTGTTTTTGTTAAGACCAAAAATTTTATTACTACGTCACGAAGTTTATATTCACATTCAATTTGAAAATTCTGGCAACGACCATCTTTTTCGAGAGTCAGATTAGCACTATTGTCATGCGTTCTTTCTAGTTCTACAGTCAACTTTTCATGCTCGAAACAGCGCAAGAGGCTATCTAAAATTTTATCGAGTCTTTCTTTTCGCTTCAGATCAGATTCGGAACCTGCACACCCGGCAGCAAATGAACGCTGTAAATTTGCCATTTAGGGCGTGTTGACAATTACAGCAACCACTGGACGGCAGCGGCGAGATAGATG
>CAYNSR010000015.1:0-60405 GCA_964400125.1 uncultured Micavibrio sp.
TTCCCGGCGCCACCATCCAGGAGATCATCGCCGTCATTCCCGTTCAGCGTATCGTAGCCATCCATACCGTACAGCTCGTCATTCCCCGCACCGCCGCTGATCGTGTTGCTGCCGATTCCTCCATACACGATGTCCCGCGCCTGCGTGCCGGTATAGCTGCTGCTCATCCCAATGGTCAACGTCGGCATTGTTCCCCAACCCGCGCCGCCATTCACAAAGGTCATCGTCGTCAGGTCGAAGGTGATGTCGTTGAATACGAGCGTCTCGACATCGTTATACACCAGATCCGTTCCATAGCCCGCAGACGAAGAATCGTTGCCGTCCCGCACCTTGATGTAATCCGCATGGTCCCGGTAAATGATAAAGCCCGTGCTGTCCACATCCCAGATCGCCGTGTCGTTCCCGGCACCGCCGATCAGTGTATCTGTCCCCGTACCACCGATCAGTGTATCGTCACCCGCACCGCCATTCAGCGTATCATTCCCGGCGCCACCATCCAGGAGATCATCGCCGTCATTCCCGTTCAGCGTATTGGTCAACCCCCATTATTGAGTCCATGGTTTAAGTGAATCTTTTTGCCCTGATGGGGGCATGAAGGAAGGGGCTGGAGCGTAAGCGAAGGCCCCTTCCTTCATGGGGGTATTCGTTCTGGCCAGCGGTGCCGGAGGCTTATATCCAAGGCTGGTATGCGGCCTGATATGATTGTAATGATGCCGCCATTGCTCCAGAATGACTTGCGCTTCTTTCAGGGTATAAAACGTCTCCCCGTTCAGGCATTCATCCCGCAGACGCCCGTTGAAGCTCTCGTTATAGCCGTTCTCCCACGGGCTGCCCGGCTCAATGTAGAGTGTTTCGACGCCCAGCTTCGGTAGCCACGCCTTGATGGATTTCGCTGTAAACTCAGACCCGTTATCCGACCGGATATGATCCGGTATCCCGCGTGTGATAAACAAATCGGTCAGAACGTCCATCACGTCATCGGCTTTGAGACTATAGCCGGTCCGCAGAGAAAGACACTCCCGTGTGTATTCATCAATGACAGTGAGCGTCCGTATCTTTGTTCCGTCTTTGAGCTGATCTGCCACAAAGTCATACGCCCAGACATGGTTCGGCCAGCATGGGCGCAGCCGGATGCATGACCCATCATTGAGGTAAAGACGACCTTTCTTCTTATGTTTTGCAGGAACCTTGAGACCTTCCTGCCGCCAGATACGCTCAACCCGTTTGTGATTGACCTGCCAACCCTCCACACGGAGCAGTGCTGTAATCCGTTTGTAGCCGTATCTCCCATACTGGCTGGCAAGACGGATAATATCTGCCGTTAAAGCCGCTTCATCATCAGGTCTGATCTTTTTACGCCTTTGTAACCCCCGGCTTTGACCAAGAGCGGCGCATGCACGCCGCTCTGTCACTCCCAGTTTCTGCTGCGCATAAATCACAGCCTCCCGTCGCCGCTCCGGACTGGTCAGAACTTTCCCGTCGAAACTTCCTTCAGGATCAGATTATCAAGCGTCAGATCGGCAACAGCACGCTTAAGACGCGCATTCTCGGTTTCCAGTTCTTTGAGACGGCGAGCCTGATCCATACCCAAACCACCATATTCCTTGCGCCAGCGATAATACGTATTCGCCGTTACATCAATCTCGCGCAGCACCTCTTCAATCGTGCATCCACGCCCGATCATAACCTCGGCCTGCCGCAAATACCCAATAATCTGCTCCGTCGTAAATCTCTTCCGAGCCATTTTTAATCCTCCTTAAATGTGTCCATAATATATCCAGATTCACTCTGGGTCCGGACTCATTTATAGGGGGTGGCTCACTCGCCGAAGCCGTTTTCGTAACGAGCAATCCTGCCCTCCAGATCATAGATGACATCGATTTCATGCCCTTGATTGGTTACAAACGAGAGAAACTTGCCATCCGCATCAAAGACAAATTTGTCCCCTGAAGAGGCGATGGCTTCATACCCGGCCAGGGTTGTAATCAAAGAGAAGCCATTGCTCGAAGTATTTGATGATGTGAATACAGGACGCAGCATAACGCCGTCCTTCGTCATACTGCCATCCTGCCCGACAACCTTGCCTAGAGACACAGAGGCAATATATTGAGCTGAAGCGCTCGCATTCAGACTGTATAAAGCATCGATACTGACAAGCCCTGATATTGTTTTTGCTCCAGTCTCGCTGATTTGCAGTCTGACATCGGCCAATGACGACCAGCCCTGACCCAAAGAACCAATATTGGTACGTTCCTGCAGTGAACCGAGATCGAGGATTTGTTCGACCTGAAACTTCAAAGCCGTCAGCATGGTGACGTTTGTAAATCCCATGCTCTCAAGCCGCGTAATCGTATCAGTTAAATAATCCGGTACGCCTTCGAGCGGATCGGAAATTTCCAGAAACAAGTGATCACGTACTTTTTGCCAAGCTGCATCAGATACAAAAGCTGGACGTAAATATTCTTCGATCCAAAAATTTTGAGACATTTGATCACCTGTTTATCTTGAATGGAAAGTTGTGAGCAGTATGAGAGTAGGAAAACTAAGAGCCGAAGAAACCGCCCTTCTCAAACACATACCCTCGCGTTTTTATAATCACAATAAAGAGGGATATTGTGAGAACTGTGCTGCCTATCAGAAAGAATAGTAGGATGAGTGTGAATGGATCAGATAAGCTTCCTTGAGCATACGCGGCTCTAATTGATATCAGTTGCGCACACACCAAAATCCATGCGAAGAAAATCATTTTTCTGGGCCTGTTAGACTCCGGAACAACATGCAAAGCGCACATCTTCCGCATATAAACAACTAGTAGTATATAAAAAAATCCGTGCACATTTACTATAGTTCCCAGTGAAACCCCCAGCATATTGGCATTTATCATATCCAAGTCACTGGCCGTACAAGCAAGAAAAATGCTCATTAAAAATGATAAGAGCAACACTATGAAACATATAATTATGAATTTTAGAAGCTTGGCGTCTTTTAGTATTAACCCTTCCCCCGGACGACACCACGGATAGAAGATTACCTGTCCTTTATCATTCTTCTCGGAGTCAAAAAACACCTTTAATAAAAAATTCGTAACCAAACCCTTCACCATGTACTCCCAACGACCAGAGAATTCCAATTGACAGCAAAACAAGGTCTATATCCGCTCATCACAGCTATGAACACAAGACCTCGTCCCAACCCTACCCAGACAACCGGACATAGAGGAAATAGTCAAGATGCATAGCGAAATTACCAACACAAGAAACACGGGCGCACTATCCCATCATTGACACCAAAATTGTCCTAAACAATCTGACGCTATAGCGAAAAACCCTCACGCGATCATTCTTTCGCCGCGCGCGGGACTCCGCTCCGGATGATTGTCATTCGCAATCACCCTATCCGTCAGCAAACCGTTCCCATCATACGTATAGGATACAACCCGGACATTGCCCTCCTCGACGGAGGCAACACGGCCCGTCATGTCATAGGTGAATTCCAGAAAATTGCCTTGCGCATCTTCATAGCGCGCGATGCGACCTTCGGTATCGTATATGACAGCAATTTCTTCGCCGGTGGACGAAACAAACGATGTCAGCTTGCCGTCCTGATCAAAAATAAATCTGTCGCCCCGACCTGTTGTCACTACGTAGCCGTTGCTGACAACAGTCAAAGTCATGCCGCTATCCGTATACTGATTCAGGTTTGGCGCAAAGGACGGACGGAGGAACGAACTTCCATCGACAAGCAACCCCTCCTGCCCGACAACCATATCAAGCGACAGGGATACCGCATATTGTGCCGTTTTGGTGGCGTCCAGTGCGCGCAATAGATCGACATTGACGAGGCCTATAACAGATATCGCCCCATTGGGCGATATCATCAGTTCAATATCGGCAAGTGACGACCAACCCTGCCCCAGAGACCCTTCCCGGCTCCGCTCCGCCAGAGAGCCGAAATCACCTGCACGCTCAAGCGCAAATTGTAAAGCAGCAAGAAGGCTGGGTTGCGACAACCCCATATCCGTCAGACGGGCAATCTCGTCTTCCAGCACCGCCTCTATATTCTGCAGCGGATCCCCACCTGCGTAGCTGAGAAAATTACTGAAGATTTTCTTCCAGCTCTCGTCGCTGATAAAGGCAAGACGGAGAAAGGATTGCTCGGACCAGTATGTATTATTGGACATGATGATTTTCCTTTATTGGAGCATCAAACTTAGAGTCTGTTTTAAAACTCCACATAAAAGGTTGAGTGCGAGCTAACCGTTTGATTCACTTGTAGAGTATTCGACGCTTTACAAGGAGGACCAGATGGTATGGACGCCCGACACTCGCCGTGATTATGCCCGCGACCGCAAAGGTTATGCAAGCGATATGACAGACAGGGAATGGGGAAGGATCAAGCCCCATTTACCGCCGCCCGCATCAACGGGAAGGCCGCGTACAACCTGTTTGCGGGCTGTAGTGAATGCGATTTTCTATCTGCTGCAATCCGGTTGCCAGTGGGACATGCTTCCTGGTGATTTTCCGCCGTGGCAAACGGTTTACGGCTATTTCCGGGACTGGCGGCGAAACGGGACATGGGAGCATATTCACGATGCCTTGTACCGGGATGTCCGGGTCCTTGAAGGCCGGGAGGAAAGTCCGACGCTGGCGATCATCGACGCACAGTCCACGAAAACCGGCCCGGATGCACGAGGCGATGTCGGGTTTGACGCAGGC
The DNA here is from genome assembly GCA_964400125.1 of uncultured Micavibrio sp. Taxonomy (GTDB): domain Bacteria; phylum Pseudomonadota; class Alphaproteobacteria; order Micavibrionales; family Micavibrionaceae; genus Micavibrio. Next base: position 4,716 of record CAYNSR010000015.1, read on the forward strand.
AAGAACGTCAAAGGGCGCAAACGTCATATCGTCGTCGATATTCTCGGCATGATCCTGAAGGCAGAGGTGCATTCCGCAGGCATTCAGGATCGCGACGGCACGGCTCTGGCGCTGGATAAAATAACGGCGCGTTTTCCGTTCATCGAAAAAGTCGTCGCTGACGGCGCTTATGCCGGCCCCATCGCACAGAGCAACAGCCCAAGGCCCGTTGAAATCGTCAAACGTTCCGATCAGGCCAAGGGCTTCGTCGTCCTGCCCAAACGATGGATCGTCGAACGAACCTTCGCATGGCTCGGCATTAATCGCAGACTCTCAAAGGATTTTGAACGTTTCTCGGAAACCGCTTTGGCCTTCATTTACACCGCCATGATTAAGCTTATGTCGCGAAGGCTGGCCAGATATCTTGAGTTTTAAAACAGACTCTAAGAACCGAAGAAACCGATCTTCTCAAAGACGTATCCCCGCGTTTTCAAAGTCAAACAGAACGTGTATATTATAAATATCGTGCTTATAGACAGGAACAAAAATAATAAAAGCATCATGGGGTCAGCTAAATTCTCATACCAGAGAATTCGCAATGCCTCTAAAGGGAAAAGAATGATACCCCAAGCAAAAATAAACACCTTTCTTGGTCGACTTTGCTCTGGAAGAAGATATAGCCTGCATTTCTTTCTGAAGTACACTGCTAAAAATATTTTTAGCAGGCAGTAGACGCTTGCAACAATTCCCAGAGTTACACCTAACATATTAAGGGTAATCAGGCTAAGATAATGCAAGTAGCATGCAATACCTAAGCACGTTAATAAAGCTATTAAAAGGAGAGAATCTCCAAGTATTAAACGCGATTTAAGTTCTTGAGAAATTAAGAAGGCTTCCCCTGGATAGTACCAAGGATAAAAAATATCTTCACCTGCCTCATTTCTAGAATATCTATGGCCATCATTTGTAAAGAACTCCGTAATAAAGTTTTTCACCATACACCCCCAACTCTAAATTTCCCCGTCTGCCTTACCCCAAGAATAGACCTCTCGCAAAAGTAGCGTAATTTTTGCAAGACACAAAGCGTTTGTTCTTGATCTGCCCCTGACCTGCCCCCCGTAAACTGAACCATGTTGAGTTAGAGTCTGCTATATTTTATGACAATTGAGGATGGGTACCAAAGAAACGACGGAAAGAAATTAGCCCGTCATTGATACCAAAACTGCCCTAAATAATCGCTATTAACCCACATCTTTACAAAGTTCGGCTGGATCCGCCTCACAGCTTCATAGTTTTTACAGTATATTTCATTGGCCCTATATTTTTCGGGAGCACATTGGGCGAGATAGCATTTCCCTCTCAAAAAGCCGCTGCGATTATCCTGCCTTAAAACATACCCCGATGTGCAAGCCTCGAACACCTCCCGGCCCAACTGGTAGTTTCCACTGACTCGCTCACCATTTGGCCCTGTGGAACAGGACCAGAGTTCCGGCAACGGCGACCGCCCATGCTTTAGCCGATCATGAAAGGCTTTTTGCGCTGCGCCGCAGCCGGATGGAAAGCCCCCTGGTAAACATATCCAGATGGCACACTCTGCCTCCGAAGCGGCATATGTGATTCTCGGTTCCGCGAACAGAACCATGGCCAGTGAAAACACCAGCATTAAAACAAGCTTCATAAAATTCTTCGCCGTTTTTTGTTGCACATCCATGTCTTTTTTGTCAGGTATGCCGCATCCCAAATCCACATAGAGAGAATGAAAAAACTTTCCCTATTGATTTTCGTTATGAGTCTCTGGTCGTCAGCATCTTTTGCCACAGTGATAGAATTCAACACTGACGGGACTGTAACAACATATAAGGCAAGAGACTATCTTGCTGGGCAGCGTCACTCACGAATGAAACCAGAGGTTCATATATCCTCACATGCGAGTGAACCTAAGGATAATTTTAGCGGAATTATAAGCGCTGCTGCGCAGAAATATTCAATTGACCCTGCCATCATTCATGCCGTCGTGAGAACGGAATCTTCCTATCGGGCAAATGCATTGTCCCCCAAAGGGGCTCAGGGGCTTATGCAGCTCATGCCCGATACTGCCAAGAGTCTGGGCGTTGAGAACGCCTTTGACCCGGAACAGAATATTTATGCGGGAACAAGGCACCTGAAATATTTAATTGATCGGTTTGACGGGGAACTGACACTGGCTCTCGCTGCATATAATGCTGGCGAAGGCGCGGTGGAGAAGTATGGGGGCATTCCCCCCTATCCAGAAACCATAGAATATATAGAAAAAATCAAGCAACTGATCAATATTGATCGATAGATTTATGCGCGTGCAAATAGCATAGCCATGTTACCGTGAATTATTGTAGAGCAATCATTAAACCCTGCTGCCTGCGCTGCCCATGTAACAAATTCCGGTTTGTATTTATAACTATTGTTTGAAACAAAGCTGCTATATGCGGGAACACGGATATCAAAGCCTTGTATTCGTAAGGTCTGATCAATAACGGGATAAACTGTATGACAACATTGCGATGTCTGTGGAATCCAGACAGGCTCATATTGCCAAGTGTGGGGATTGAAATTCCCCGAAACAACCCCATCCCTTTTTAATCTGTGTATCAAATTAATTCCGTGCCTTCTGGCGGCCTTCCCTCTATATCCGCGAAGGATGTGATCTGCATCTTTACCCATGTCAAAAGTCGCCATAAACACATCGCCTGGAGTCATGCCGGTACGCAGATGTTTAAAAAGCGATGACAATTTATGGAATGGGTTTTCGCCAGCTTTACATTCTAGATTTGAAATCGTGCTTCCCAGAAGCACAAAACCAGTATTCTCTTTTGAACCCTTCGTAAAAGGTTTTGAAAAATCGTGGGCTATTCCCTTGGCTTTAATGTTCAGACCTTTGGTCGCAATCTTTGCAGTCATCTCCGCAAAATCCTGCGATATGTCCAAAGCTACATAAGATTTCAAACTACCTATGGATTTAACAAGAGGGATAGTTTTTTGCCTTACAACATCTTCGCTTCCCGGCCCCAACTCAATAAGAGTTTCAATGTCTTCAAAATACCGCTGAAATTCCGCTTGCCGGACAGCCCACCTAACAAGAGCTATATCTGATTTTGTTACATAGTAATGTCCTGGCCTGCGCACCATTTCTGACCAAAGATCGGCTCCTCCCGCAGGATCGTTCTCATATAGTGACGGACCATACTCCCATTTCCCCATATGCCCTTCACTCTGCTTGGTGAAAAAGGCCAGCGCATCACTGCTGATTGCTACGTCATCAGCATGAGCAAGATTCTTCAGAACCTTTGTATATGCCCTAGTCATTAATCTGTGTCCCGTGGTTCTGTAGAAGCCATACTCCAGGCAAGCTCAAACATTTTGCGCTGCGCTAAAGTAACGGCCGGACTATCAACGACTGTAACAACGACATCGTTTTCTAAAAATTCAATGAAAGCTGATTTGTCACCATAGAGATATAGAGAAACGTCAGCAAACTTGTCTTCTGAAATCCAACGATATTCCGTATATGCAGAAGATGAAACATATGAGTCTGTATCTTTCAGCAGAGCCCGAACAGCCCTGTTTTTCAGTTTCGCCATTCTGTTCATATGAATAGAATCATATGCGCCAAGCCATTTCTCAAACAGATGCTCCTCTACGTTGGCCACGCAGAAATCAGGATACTCCGTATTGTGCGCTGTTTCATAAACATCATCAAAGAATGAGCAAAAGCCATTGCGCCCTCTGTATGTATAAATTCTGCTTTTTCGGGGGCGGACTCCACCGTCTTCCATCAATTCTATCCCAGCCCTCTCAAAAGCATTTGCGATTGCTGAAATAGCTTCTATAGACCCTGCTGACTTCCCATTCTCAATTGCCGAAACCTGGCTTGCCCCAATGCCCGATTTTTCTGCCAAATGGCCAACTGTCCAGTCTAATAAACCACGTGCTGCACGAATTTGATTGGCTTGAATTAACATAACTTATTTTTTCCTGAAATATAGGTTCGCATTTTCTCTAGTATTGCAGGAATGCAATTAAATTTCCATTTAAATCGTATTTTTTGTTGAAATTAGTTTCCAGAACGGATATTCTACGATTATATCAAATATTATCCGATTGTGTGTGGAGAGACAATCATGACCGAAACTGAACTTCTGCTTGTTTTGATAGTTTTCTTGGCTTCTACGGTGCTTGGATACCTTAATGCGGCAAGAAATAGTGCCGCAGCTGCCCGCAATAAGGGCTGATGACGGTTCAAGTAACAAAGTTAATCAATTAACAAATAATCTCACCCCCACAGTGAGACTGCTCCCGGGCCGCGTTCTTACTGTTCAGCGGAACCCCACTTCGCGCCTGACATTCAGGTGAGAATGTGCGTCCGGGAGTTTCTGTGTGACCTGATGAGATAAGAGAATTGGAGAAAACGGTGTAACTATCATGTCGAATAACAATAAACAACGCAGTACCAATAAGTTGGATTTAGAGCTGGGCTTTAAAATTAGGCAGATACGGCAAAGAAGGGAAATGTCCCTTAACGAGGTGGCTGGTCGCATTGGTGTATCCAGCCAGCAACTAAGGAAGTATGAACTTGGGAGAAACAGAATTAGCGCACAACGTCTGGGGCAAATTGCAGACATTCTCGGCGTTACTGCGGCTGAGCTGATAGAAATTAATCTGCCATCAAATTCAAATACGCCTTTAAATATAGATAAAGAAGCCGTACGCATCTGGATGAGCATTAAAAACCCGCACCATAAAGACACCATTCTTGCCATCATGAAGATGGCAATCGAAAATACTCCAATAAAATAACCTGCGGGTAACAAAGCAGAGGAGCAATCGACACCAGAGGTTTTATAATTCGTTCCCTTTCAAGATTGCTATTGAAAGAATGAAACGACATCAGCTTATATCTCATCACTCCGATAAAAAATATTGAAAAATCGCACAGTGATGAGGACCAGGATGCAAGAAAAAACTCTGTTAAAAATTACCCTTCTGGCCACGCTGACATTAGTTCTCCTGGCCCCCAGCGAGGCCTCTGCGCAAGTACTTTTCGATTCAGGAACAAATTTTCTAACCTCATTGCAAACCCTTCTAACATCCACATGGGCTCGGATCATAGCGATCATCGCCGTTGTTTTCCTTGGGTTTGCCTGGATGTTTGGCCGCATTTCCATGCAGCTGGCCCTGTCCGTTATTGGCGGAATTATATTGGTTTTTGGCGCACCCGCCATCGTGGACAGTATCTCAGGATCGTTGTGACAGATGGCAGAAGAGCGGATTGAAATTGACCCTCTATTCATTGGCATGACACGCCCGCCTGTAGCGATGGGCGTACCAATGGAATTTTTTGGGATCAATTTCATTATCTTCGGCATCGGAATGATCTTGTTTATGTCGCTATCAGGAAAGATAGCCTTTTTTGCCTGCATTACGCTCCCACTTCATGCGGCCGGACATATCGCCACTGAAAAAGATCCACACTGGATGCGAGTCTGGCTGACAAAATTAAATAAATGTGCGCCCACAAGAAATAAGAGCTTTTGGAAAAGCAATAGCTATAAGCCATAGGTCATAAATGCTCGTTACCGCAAAGAAAGATAACACAATTTTCAGCAAAGAGGCCTTGGCAGAGGCCTCTATTGGCCAATTCATTCCATATACGCGCTTGATCGATGAGGAAACCATCAAAACAAAAGAAGGTTTCTTTCTGAAAATCATCAAAATTGAAGGGATGCCCTTCGAAACTGCCGATGAAATAGATATCAACCAGAGAAAAAACGTCCGCGCCACTCTGCTCCGCGGCCTCTCAAACAGCCGTTTTGCACTTTATCACCATATTATCCGCCGCGAAGAAAACAGTGAGCAAGACGGATACTTCGAAAACGATTTCTGCCGTGAACTCGATCATGCTTATCAGGAACGGCTTGCCGGCAAGCGCATGTTCGTCAATGAGCAATATATCACTATTGTCCGCAGACCTGCACAGGGTGCTTTCGGCCTTATGGCTGATCTTGGCCGGACCTTGTTCACCCGCATCGATCATCAGATCCAGCAGAATCAGGAAGTCGAAGATATAAAGGCACTGAATGAGGCCGCAGGGCATATTATGACGACCCTTTCTCCCTATCGACCTCTGATTTTGGGTTTCAAGAAAATCGATCAAGAAATTTTTGCAGAAAACCTGTCATTCCTCTCCTATCTGGTAAATTGGGAGAAAACGGAAATCCGCCCTCCGCGCATGGGGATTGCAGATTATCTGCCCGCTAAGCGTATTTCCTTCGGGAAAGAGGCCTTTGAAGTGCGCGGCAGCGCGCCCGGTGATGTGAAGCTCGGCGCCATCCTCTCCTTAAAAGAATATGCGGACGGCACCGGGCCGGGAATGCTCGATAGCCTGCTGCGCCTACCGCATGAATTCATCCTGACGCAATCGTTCGGTTTTGTCGATCGACAGGCTTCCCTCAACGCAATGCGTGATACCAAGAGAAAACTGATCGCCGGCGAACAGGGCGCAACCTCGCTCGAAGAGGATCTGGATGAGGCCATAGACGACCTAGCATCCGGCCGTTCAACCTTCGGCGAACATCACCTGACGATCACGGCCATCGGTAGGAATACGGCAGCCCTCGATGCCGTGATCAGCGATTGCGTCAGCGCCCTTGTGAATCTCGGCATTGTCAGTACACGCGAAGATATCAATCTGGAACCGGCTTATTGGGCGCAGCTTCCGGGGAATTTCAGCTTTATCGCCCGCCGATCTCTGATCTCCAACGCCAATTTCGCAGGGTTCGCCAGCCTGCACAATTTTCCAGCCGGAAAAGTCCTTGGCAATCATTGGGGGCCGGCGATCACGCGCCTTGAAACCACATCGGGAACACCCTATTGGTTCAATTTCCATGAGCGTGACGTTGGCAATTTCACGGTAATCGGGCCTACCGGCTTCGGTAAAACCGTCCTTTTGACTTTCTTGAACGCGCAAGCCCAAAGATTAAAACCGCGCACCATCTATTTTGACAAAGATCATGGTGCCGAAATCTATCTGCGCGCCATTGGTGGAAACTATACAACTGTCAAGCAAGGCCTGCCCACGGGTCTGAATCCGCTGCAGCTCCCCGACACACCAGAAAACAGGGCTTTTATCCGGGATTGGATCAGGCTGCTTATCACGCTTGATAACGGTACCCCTGTTTCCCCGCAGGATTTGGATATTATCGCCGATGCGGTCAATGCCAGCTTCGAGGAATCGCAGCATCACCGCCGCCTGCGATTTTTTTCCGAACTCCTATCCGGCCACGAAATCAGTCACGGATCTTCTCTGGCGGCAAGAATGGCAAAGTGGCATAGTGGCGGTGAACGCGCCTGGCTGTTCGATAATGAACAAGACACCTTGGCCCTCGATAACCGGAATATCGGCTTTGACCTCACCTCCATCTTGGACGACCCAATCAGCCGGACACCATGGCTCATGTATGTTTTCCATAGGGTTCAGGAGATTCTGGACGGCCAGAAAGTCATTATCATGCTGGATGAAGGGTGGAAGCTGCTTGATGATCCAGCCTTCTCCGCCCGCATCAAGGACTGGATGAAAACTATCCGGAAACAGAACGGGATTATCGGTTTCGCCACGCAATCCGTCCGCGACGCGCTCCGCAGCAGCGTTGGCGATGCCATTATCGAACAATCGCCCACACAGATTTTTCTTCCCAACCCACGCGCGGATGAAAACGACTATTGCAAAGGCTTCGGTCTCTCAAAGCACGAGCTGAAAATCATCCGCAAGCTCCGGCCAGAATCCCGCAATTTCCTGCTTCGGCATGGGACGGATTCCGTGATCGCCCGCCTCGACCTTACCGGCCTTGATGATTTTATTGCCGTCCTGTCAGGCCGGACGCAAACCGTCCAGTACATGCACGACCTGATACACCAATACGGCCCGGCACCGGAAAACTGGCTCCCCGCTTTCATCGGAGGAAGGAACGCCCTATGAAACGTATCGCCCTCTCCTATCTCGTAATTTCACTATTTATATATGTATCCCCTTCGGCACACGCGCAGGGTATCCCGGTCTATGACGCCTCCAGCTTCGGCCAGATGGTCACGCAGATTGAGGCCATGTCCAAGGATTATCAAAAACAGTTGGAGCAGCTGGATCAGGCCATCAAGCAGGCCAACGCCATCACCGGTCCGCGCAACATGGGGTCGCTGAACAATTCATCCCTTGAATCCGAATTGCGCCGCTACCTGCCGACAACTTGGGAGCAAACCATGCACATGATGGGCGCGCAAGGTTTGGGAAGCGCAGGCCTCGGCACACAAAATGTCTATAATTCGTTGACCACGACATTCCAGCCCCTCCCCGGCTCTGAATTCCTGCCAAGCGACCCGACCGGCCCGATCGCGCAAGCTCTGGACAGACGCAACAACACGACCTATGCGGCAATGGCGGCATCGGAATCCGCCTACAATAATATTTCGGTGCGCATCGATATTTACGAAAATATGCTGGAAGAGCTGAACAATACGACGGATCTGAAAGCCTCCGTTGATCTGCAGGCCCGTATTGCCGCCGAAAATGGAATGATCCTCAACGAGCTTATCCGGCTCCAGGCCATGCAGATCCAGCAAAAGGCCGCCACCGACAACGAAACCTTAACAACCTATCGCCGTGCCATGGCTGCTCACAAATATGATGCAGCCCAGGCGAACGATGCTTTCAAACCACAGGAGTAATCATCATGCGCTTTTTTATCCTCATCATTTCGACCCTCGCTCTTGCCGGCTGCGCCGGTGGACACCGTGATTTGAAATCGCCTTGCAGCCCCAGCGCCAGCCTGTCACAAAATCCATGTGCCCATATTCCTTTGAATGTGGCCTCTCTTGATGATCAGAAAGGAAAAAGCTCATGAGATTAAAATCAATCGTACAGATATTTACGCTCACTGTTTTGTTAACCGGTTGCGGAGCATCAAACCCCCTGGAAAAGCATCCACCGGAAAAAGTTGCTGAATTCATTATGCAGCACGGCAATCTGGCGATCACGCGCTGCTCTAAAATATGGGCGCACTCTGAAAGCGCCAATACGACCGTTCTGCAGGACTGCAACCGAACGGCAACACAAATCGCCAATCTTCTGAATGAAGGCGGTTTCGGACCAGACATTTCCTCCGAAAATGTGCGCCTGGCGCCGATATGGACGCACTATGAAACCCTTCTGGAAGCGCGCCGGAAAAAGGCGGACGAGGATCTTTCGAAAGTCTTTGAGTGGAGGCCAGGTAAAAAATAGATCATGGAATCCCTCATCAGCCACGTTGACAGCATCATTTTAGGCTTTGCCCAAGGATCCTTTGGAAGCCTGACCGCCACAATCCAGATATTGTGGCGGTTGATGTTCATCATCTTTATTGCTGTCTATGGTTACAAGGTGATTATCAGTGGAAGATTCTCTGCATCCGATCTCATCTGGCATTGCTTCAAAATAATTATCCTGCTGGTCATAGCGACCGAATGGGACACGTTTTACCTGTTCGTTTATAACATGGCAACCGACCTACCCTCCGATATTGCTGGCCTGCTGATTGCCGCCGCCGCAGACAATATCGGGACAGGCGCCAATGATGAAAGTTCGGCCAACCAAGCGCTTTCGACATTTTTTGACCGCGGCATGTCCGTTTCATCAAAACTCCTAGAGGGTGCTAGATGGAGTGATTTCGGGCAATATTTGTATGCTGGCCTAGTCTGGTTTGGAACGATCGGCCTGACCGGTTATTCCACTATGCTGATCGTGCTTTCCAAGCTCGCCGTCGCCATCCTGCTAGCTGTCGGCCCGGTCTTCATTCTTTTGCTTGTTTTCATCAACACCAAAAGTCTTTTCGAGGGATGGCTAAGAACCCTTTTGAATTATGCCATTGTGCCCATATTCGTCTATGTGCTGCTGGCCCTGATCCTCATGCTGATCGAGCAACCTTTGACCATTTTGGAACAAAACAGCAATACAAACAGTAATTTACTTTCCTACATCGGCCCCTTCCTGCTCACGGCTATCGTATCGATGCTGCTTCTATCACAAATCCTGAACATGGCCGCATCCATCACAGGCGGCGTATCCCTATCCACGATAGGCACAGGCGCATGGGCTTCCCGCAAGATCTCCTCGCCGGTTAGACAAGCAAGCGCGTGGTCATGGAGAAAAGTCAGAAATCGCACTTCCAGAAGTGGCAAGCTCGGAACAGCTATTCAGAAGACAAATGAGATTTAATAATGTTTAAAAGAACCGAAAGTGCAAACTCACAGAGATATTTTAAGGATGGCGAGACCTGGGAGCGGGAGATTATCGCCAATGCTTTCCAATCCAGGAACCGGGCATGGATCCTGTCCTTTCTCTGCATGGGCATTGCCGTTCTTTCCTTGATAACACTCCTGCTGCTTCTGCCATTGAAAACCTTTGAGCCTTATGTCGTAACGGTTGATCGGAATACCGGCTATCTGGAAGTTACTCAAGGACTGTATCAAGGAAATCTGACGCAGGATGAAGCCATAACGCAGGCCAATCTTGTAAAATATGTGTCGCTGCGGGAATCCTATAACCCCTCCATCCTGCGAGAAAATTACGATCTCGTGTCGTTAATGTCGCAAGGCGCGGCCCTGCAGGAATATCAGCAGCTCTGGAACGGTAAGAACCCTAATAATCCTAGTATCATCCTGGGACGAAAAGCCGCGATCGACATAAAAATTCAGTCGGTTTCATTCCTGAACGACAAAACGGCATCCATCCGATTTCAGCGCGAATTGAAGGAAAACAACCAAGCAAAGGTCAGCTATTGGACGGCGATCATCGATTACCAATACGCACAAAAGCCCATGAAAATGGCGGAACGCTTTTTGAACCCACTTGGATTTCAGGTCACAAGCTACCGTGTTAACCCCGAAGTTTTGGAGAATGTCAGATGAAAATAAGAAACTACCTCATGGCAGGGCTGATAATCCTGCCCCTCCTATGGTCCCCTGCCCTTGCAGAGCGTGCAGCAAGGCCTGGCACAGCCGATGCGCGGATCAAATCATACACCTATCATGAAAATGATGTGTACTACCTGAAGGGCCATTACGGATTCACGATGGTTGTTGAATTTTCTCCGAAAGAAAAAGTGGAATCCATTTCTATCGGGGATTCCGAAGCATGGCAGGTTATTCCCGGCAGTCGTAAAAACCTGATCTATATAAAGCCGCTCGAGCAAAATGCCGAAACAAATATGACAGTTTTGACATCCAAGCGGATATACACCTTTGAACTGGCAGCAGACAAAGCTGCTTCTCCTAAAGCAAGGGATCTGACTTTCCGGGTCAAATTCCGCTACCCGGAAGAAGAAACTCTGGAATACGCCAATTTCGGCAACAAGCCCGCAGGGAAATATAATCCCCTAGACGGGGCGGACGCATCGGCATGGAATTTCGACTATTCCTATGCCGGTGATCGCGGTCTGCGCCCCAAACGGGTTTTTGACGATGGAACATTTACATATTTTGAATTTCGCAAACCGGGGATAACCCCCGCGATTTTCGCCGTCGATGATCAGGGCAATGAAAGTCTTGTGAACTTCAATGTCGAAGGCTCCTACATGATCGTAAATTCCACCGGACGGCAATTTACTCTGCGAGATGGCGATACCACTACCTGCATCTTCAATGATGGTTATCCGAAAGAAAAAGGCAAACAAGCCAAACCTACCCCACTTGTAGAGCTGCAGGAAAAGAAAATCTCTGCCACCACACCCATTCCGACCAAAAAACCGGCTGCGCTGAAAGAGGCGGCGGCGGAAAGCAGCGAAGAACCAAGCGCTTTTTCCTATTTCCGGGGGAAAGACATCATAACCTTGAACAATTAGGTGATCTGTCATGGATGAAGAAATTTTTGAAAAAGACAGGGCAGACCAGCCCGCCGCGCCGCCCGCCGATCGCGGAATACCGTCCGTTGCCGCTGTCACGACAAAACAATATATCCTGGGCGGCGCTTTTCTGGCCCTAGCAGCGGTCGCCATCATCTTTGTCGTGATCGACGGCATGAAAAAGAACGAACCGAAATCTTTTGTGCAAGCCGAAGAAATTGCCTTCAAAAACGCTGGCGGAGCCTCTGCGCCTTATATTGAGCCAGAGCCTATGCCAGCGGCAGAAGAATTACAGCCCGTACAGACAACGCAGAACTACGATCCCCTTGCCGCACAGCGAGAGCTTGCCATGCAGCAGGAAGCCCTCCGCATGGCACAAGAGCAAAAACGCCGCATGGAACAACGCATTGCCTCGCCGCAGTTGATCTATGACCAAAGCGGCGGCGTATCTCCTGCAAGTACAGGTGGCGGGCAAGCTGCCGGTGGCGGCGCTTTACTCGCCGGTGACGATCCCAACACAGCTTTTGCAAACCAGAACGCCAATCTGGACGTGGAAACCGCGACGGCCAGCCAGCTTCAAAATCTTCACAGTCTGATCGCGCAAGGAACCATGATTGGGGGAATTCTGGAAACGGCCCTCCAAAGTGATCTTCCGGGCATGGTGCGCGCGGTGATCAGTGAAGATGTTTATTCTTTTGACGGCTCCCATCTGTTGATCCCGAAAGGTTCAAAATTGGTAGGTCGCTACCGTTCCGGCATCACGCGCGGGCAAAGCCGCGTTTTCGTGATTTGGAACCGCCTGATCAGAAACGATGGCGTCAGCGTCAATATTGGCTCCTACGGAACGGATGCCCTGGGTCGTTCAGGATTGGAAGGTGAAGTGGATACGCACTTCTTCGAGCGTTTCGGCTCATCTGTCCTACTTTCCATGATTGATGCCGGCCTGCAAATCGGCGTGAACGCCCTGGATGATGCCGACACAGCAACGGTGGCTCTTGAAGCTGGAAGTGATCTTTCAAGATCGTCTGAAATCGCCCTTGAAAACTCTATCGCGATCCCGCCGACCATCCATGTCAATCAAGGCACAAGGATCAAAGTATTCGTGGGAAAAGACCTCGATTTCTCACAAGTCGCCGGAAATATTCCAAGGGAATAAAGATGAAATCAGATGTTGCCAACCAATCGGTTCAAAATGCCGAAAACGTCTTCATGGAGCGCTATCTTGACGCGTTCCGGCAATATCTGGCCGACCCCAATATTTCCGAAATCTGTGTCAACCGCCCGGGAGAACTCTGGATTGAGCGTGCCGGCACCCCCTCGATGGAACGGATTGAATCCGCGGATATCGATAATGATCACATGATGCGTCTTGCCCGTCAGGTCGCCCGCACGACCGGACAGGCGATCAACTTACAAAATCCGCTCCTATCGGCTTCGCTCCAGACCGGGGAACGGGTGCAGATTATCATTCCGCCCGCCTCTCCGCACGGCGTTGTCCTTTCCATCAGGAAACAGGTCGTAAAGGATATGAACCTGGCCGACTATGCCGCAGCAGGCGCGTTTGAAGCCGTTGATTGGGTGACAGATGCGGATCTGAAACCGCACGATACCCAGTTGCGCGCTCTGGCCGAACAAAAGGATTTTTATGAATTTATCGCCCTGGCCGCGAAATCAAAGAAGAACATCATCATATCCGGGGGTACATCGACCGGCAAAACGACCCTCCTGAACGCTATTTTAAAAGAGATCGACCCGGAAGAGCGGATTATCACGATCGAGGACACTCCGGAAATCCGACCCGTCCATAAAAACCATATTCCGCTGCTCGCCTCCAAAGGTGAGCAAGGCGTGGCGGAAGTCACCATCCAAAGCCTGCTGGAAGCATCCTTGCGCCTACGCCCCGACCGAATTCTGCTTGGCGAGCTGCGCGGGAAGGAAGCCTATACCTTCCTGCGCGCCGTCAATACCGGCCACCCAGGATCACTGACGACGGTTCACGCCGACACGCCCCACGGCGCTTTCAAGCAAATCGCCCTGATGGTCATGCAAGCCAATCTCGGCCTGCAGAACGATCAGATCATGGACTATATCCGGTCTATCATTGATGTGGTCGTGCAGCTTAAACGGATTGGCGGGAAAAGAGTCATATCGGAAGTCTGGTATCCTTAAATGTTCCAAAATCAGGCCGTCTTTTTCACTGTCAGCGTTGTTTTTGGACTTATCACGGCCTCTTATCTGGCATCTGTTATCTATATGGGTTGGGCCGGGCAGAATATCGAAACGGCCCTGCCGTGGTCGATCTGGTCAAACATTCCTTACCTTGATGATCCCCGCATAAAAAACCGTTTCCTGGTTTCTCTGGCAATCCCTCACATCATGATGGCCGGCATGATTATCAGCTTCTTTATCAAGAAAGAGCCTGAATTTGGTGATGCACACTGGGCGACCTGGCAGGATATAAACAATGCCGGCCTGTTCGCACGCGAAGGTCTGATCCTTGGTAAATACAAAGGCAAATACCTTATCAGCGACACGCCAACGCATTGCATCGTCATTGCCCCGACCCGCAGCGGCAAGGGTGTCGGAATTGTCGTGCCTAACCTGCTGAACTGGTCGGATTCCCTGATATGCCTCGATATCAAACATGAGAATTTTAAAAAGACGGCCGGATTCAGGAAAGAACACGGTCATGATGTTTTTATGTGGTCACCGCTCGATCAAAACGGCCAGTCGCATCGATATAACCCTCTTGATGCGGTCAGCAAAGACCCCTATCAGCGGATCAGTGACATTCAGATTATCGCCAATATTCTGATTAAAGACCCCGTAAAAAGCGACCCGGTATGGGCATCCGAAGCCCGCGCTCTTTTTGTTGGTCTTGCCCTCTACGTCATGGAGAATGACGAAATGCCTTCCACGATCGGCGCCATCAACCGGCTTCTAGGAACAGAACAAGACTTAGGCGATATCTGCAAACATATCGTATCGAAGCACCCCGAATTGTCGTCCACCATCAAGAAATCTCTGATGAGCTTTGCAAATAAAGCCGCAAAAGAGCGCAGCGGCGTGAAGTCTTCACTTAACCAGGCGATCAATCTTTGGGACAACCCTGTGATCGATGCGGCAACGTCGGCCAGTGACTTTTCTATCGCCGATATGCGTAAAAAGCGCATGGCTGTCTATGTCGGCGTCCTGACAGGCCAGATCCAGACCCTTGCGCCGCTTTTGCGTATTTTCTTCGAGCAGGTCATTACCACGCTTTCCTTGAAAGAACCGGATGAAAGCGACCCTTATAAAGTCCTGCTGATGATGGATGAATTCCACATGCTCGGTGAAATGTCGTCTATGACTTCGGCATTTACCCTCTTGGGCGGCTATAATTGCCGGGTCATGGCCGTGGTTCAGGGATTAAAATGGCTGGACGATACCTACGGCAAAGACAAGCGCGACGGTATCCTGTCTTGCTGCGCACACCAGATATTCTTCGCGGCGAATGATCTGGAAACCGCCAATTACGTCAGCAACTCCTGTGGCGATCGGACGGTAAAAACCGTATCAACCTCGCAGAAAAACTCTTTCAAATATGAAGCGCCAAGTAAAAATACCAGCTACCGCGCCCGGCCACTAATTTCAAAAGAAAAGGTCAAACAGCTTCCGAAACATGAGGAAATTATTATAACGGAAGCCTCCTGCCCCGTCCGCGCACGGAAAATCGCCTATTATAAAGATTCCAGCTTTCAAAAAAGGCTACTGCCGCCCCCTTCCGTTCCGAAACTGCAAATTGAAAATCATCTAATCCCTGAATTCGATATTCTCACCGAAACCGAAAAACAGAAACAGAAACAGACACCAGATCCAAGACAGCTTGATATATTCAAGCAGGATTCGGGAAACGGAAAAGATTCTACTAACCTGAATGATGCCTTGCGGGATGAAATCATAGATTTTCACAGAGATCTTGAGGAAAACCCAAACAACGATGAAACGGATTCTATTCTGGATGTTCTGCGATCAGCATTTAAATAGATCACTTGTACCAAGCCGAGTATATTCCGACAGTTTCTTTATCGGAAAACTAGATTACACCGTTTTTGCGCAAATCGTTCAAGACGACAAGATATTGGTTCGCTATAAGTTCAAAGGCATATTTGATTTTGAGTACGGGAAAACTGCACGTCTTGCCGAAAACAGCTTCGAAGATGGTTCCTAAACTTCTGCCATGCGTATCGAAGCTTAATATACGATAGATGGGGTACAGATAATTCAAACGGTCGCCGTAATTGTTTCGAAGGCCCATAAGCATGGTGCTTACGTTGGGAAGACCTCTCGCTTGCGTCCATGCAGGGTTAGCGGATTCTAACTTCGCTTGGTGCGCCTGCATGAAGCTTTGCCAACTGGAAGCGTTCAAGTCGTTCATTAATTTTCGATAGTCTTCCTTGAATGAATTCTTCAATTCTTCGTATCGTTCGGAAGTCTGTGAAGGGTCATCAAAAAGGTAGATGATAGTGAAATAGTTCTCTAGCAATGAACGCAATAGAATGTGCGTTAAGTATCGCTCATAAACACTAGAGGTTTCGTCCAAAGTAAAGCTGTTCTCCAACAGTGTTCCCGCTATCGAATGAAAGCGCAGTACTTCTTGAGCAAAGAATCCGTTTACGCCGTTCTTTTTCGACAGATTTATTATTGTGGACAGTTCTGCTTTTAGCAGCTCAAAGTATGTAGTCATTGGCTTCCCGTCACCACTATTCAATAGTACTGTCTATACAAAGCTCCAGATTACGCACCCAATGACAAATAAAACCCCTAGGCGCACAGCCCAACCCGCCATCGCTTCAATCTCCCGCGCAAAAAATGCGAGAATTCTACCACCGGCAGACCCCGCGGCGATAATCAGGGCAAATCGTAGAGCTTTTTCCCATTCTGCGGGAAGAGATTCATGAACGACAAACCCGGCCAGAAACGCACCGATGGCGAACAGTGCCAATCGCCACTTGAAAATAAGTTCAGCATAATACTCGTCACTGGATAGGATCCGGTTCCCGTCGTTATAATAGGCCATTATTCTTTCTCCTGCGCTTTACGCTTCGGGTCTTGTATCTTTCGTACCAGTTGTTCCATAAACTCTTCCGTTCGTGCCTTGGCCTGCGCCTTCGCCGCCGCCAGCTCGCTTTTGGGGATAGAATGCGTATGCTGGAAGAATACGTCTATAAACTGAAATAGGCCCTCCTGCAAAATCATTAGATCCCGCGCTGTGGTCTTCCGGTGTTCGTATAACGAGGCGCGAAGATCCTGCATCAGCTTCACCATATCCTTTTCGCGGTCGCTTCTAAATTCAGGAAACAACGCAAACTTGACAGCATCATTTGCCGCCGCCGACATATTATTAAGCCGTGAACGCTTGTCGTGCTCGACTAAAGCCGCCCAAACATCCGCATCCCACTGGATCGTCTTTTGTACCCGTTTTTCAGTCTTTGCCATAGATTACAGCTCCATTTCTTGATCTTTGTCTTTCGTGCGGTTCTGTGTCTTCGCCCGCGTCGGTGCTTTCTGCAATTCTAGATTGCCCTCGGTCTGTTTCAGAACGGCCATATCTCCGCGTTCTAACTTCGGTTCGCTCTGAACGCGGGCCAACTGCAACTCTTTGCCTTGGGACACAATCGCCCATGTACCGGTTTCAAGATTGACGAAACCACCGTACTGGACTGGCTGACCGAGCTTGACCCGCTTATCGCTGAATTCCACCCCGAATTTCTTGGCGAGCTTGCGACCGGCCGCATAGACTTCCATCGTATCAAGCTGCTGCAGGGCTTTTCCGCGCAGGGCAAATTCCCCGTTCGACTGGATAAAGGCCAGATCTTGCTTGACCAGCCAATCGCGGCGCGCCGCCAAGGCCTGCGACACGCCGGCATCGTAAGGAATGGACGGGCTTTTTTTCGCCTGTTTGTACAATTCCCGATCCAGCCACGTTTTCTTCTCGGCATGAACAAGGCGTTCGACCGGCTCCGCGCTCAAAACATTCAGGTGCGGATAGAAACGCTTCTTCTCGCGTTCATTGATTTTCTTGGTCAGTTCCTCGCCCTGAGCGATCACATCGGACGGAATCTCGTAGCGTCCACCATCCATCGGCTTCACGATCTCGTTCTTCTTAAGCGTTTCCAGCCGTTTCAGGTGGTAATCGATATATTGCTCACGGTCCTCTTCGGGAATGAATTTCATGTCCTTCTCGACATGAGCCTTGTGAACCACAGCATCGTAAATGCCGCCATTCATATCGGCGATCATCTTAATATTCTGGTCGGCCTTGCCGGTAGCTTGCGTGCCCGGTTTGATCGTGACCAACGCCCCCTTCTCTGCCTTGTCATAGGATCTGGCATCGCCAACCGCCACAAAATGCAGATTGGCGGACATATCCTCAACCACGACATATTTACGGTCGTACAGCTCATCCATAATGCCTTTGTCCACGATCCGTCCGCTGACTTCCGGCCCCTGCCCGTCTTTCATGGCATAGACGGACAGACCATCAAGGCGCGCCTGATCCCGAATCTTGGGATACAGACGCTTGACTGCCTCGTTCTTTTGCGCGATCGCCCTAAGGTCGTCCTGATAATCTTCTTTGAGCATATAAACCCCCGGCGGCTGTTCGACGGCCAGACCCGACGCGGCAAGGAACCGTAGCCGTCCTTTGATGAGGCCTTCGTAGAATATGGATTTTCCAAAATTGGTCTTGGCGCGAACATCCAGCATACGGTCGTCGCCCATCTGATTTGCCATGAACCGATCCAAAGAAGTGACCCGCAAGGCCCCCACCTCTTTCTCCTGGCTCTTCCGAATTTCGTCCAAAGACCGCTCACCCAGGAGTTCGGTTGCAACTTCCTGCGCCCGGCGCCGGAAACCTTCCTTAACGTAATCCTGACCGATCACCAGATCCTCACCCCGATCATTCACACCCCGCACGATCACATGGGCGTGAACATCGTCCGTGTCGTAGTGGACAGCCGCCGTCCATGTGAGGGATGTTTGAAGGTCTTTTTCGACCAGCTTCATGACGCCGCGGACATAGCCGTGAAAGTCCTCGATCTCGTGGCCGTTCTCCGGTGAAATGATAAAGCGCCAGTGGTGGCGGTCATTCTGGCAAAGTTCTAGAAACCCCTTCCGGTCCACCCCCTCTTCCTGATCATTGAACAGAACCGCCTTCTCTCCATCCTTGCCGGCCTCGTTCCGTGAAATGTATTTCAGGTGATCCCGAAGACTGGCAGCACCCCCGCCCGCGCTCATGGCACCGGCTTTGTGCTTCACATATCTGGCCTTCACCACGACACGCTGACCGGACGAGAAACCGACGAAAGAATTGCCGCGGGTCATTAAACCACGGCGGACCATTCTCTTGTTTGAAGAGGCAGACGCTATCCCGCCGCCGCGATTGAGCTTCGTGAAGATGGCTTTGCGCGCGTTGTCTTTCGTCACGATCAGAGGCCCCATGCCCTCCAATCCCGCTCCTCTTCCAACGCTGTGCAATCTGTCGATCAGCATAAAATTCGCTCGCAAAAATCGCGTTTTAAACCTTCCCTACAATACAACTTATTTTCACCTATTGCAACTCTCTATAACTTGCAATTTCTACAATAAAATCATGTATATAATATAAATGTAATTTATATCTTTTATCTTGTTTACTACCTTCAAACCTTCTCATAACCCCTCCCTCTGTCGTCCGGTGTCTCCCGCCCGCGAAAGAACAAAAAACCGCCTGTGAGGAGGCGGTTTTTTCATGGCTCGTCATTTCAATGTTGCTACAAGGGCTGTGCTCTCAAGACATCATTCCAGTCCATGCCCCCCTGTTCCGGAATATGCCGGACAATCTCGCCTGTGAATTTTCGCGCAAGGTAAGTTTCAATCCGCTTGGCGATTTTCTCTCCTCCTTGGTCATGGTCAACGGCAAGGACGATTTTTGCCAGCCTTGGCATCTTTTGGATTATGTCCACAAGACAGTCAAACTGGCTGTCCTTCATGCCGCCTGATACCGCGCCATAAGATGCGTTCAAGGGCCTGAACAAGGCGAAGTGACTCAAGGCATCAATGGCGGCCTCGGCAAGAATCAGGCTTGTGTCTGCGGGGTTGATATTGCCAAGCCAGAGGGCTTTTTCACTCCCGCGCATAAAAACCCCCTTGTCGTGGTTTTTAAGCTCAAGCCCACAAATACCCTGCCCGTTCTGGTGCGGAAACACAACATTTCCATATCTGTCCTGAAAGATACGCCCTGCAAAGCGGAAATCTTTGAGCACATCGGCGGGGATTTGGCGTGTCTCTAGCAGGTAAGGATGGGCCGTGGCGGGCTTCATCCACTGGAAGGCGCGGCGGATGCGTTCAAGATCATAAACCTGCTCCTGCACGTCCGGCAGGCTATAAACAGGCAAGACCCCTGCCCCGCCTGACCATGCCGCAAGTTCCCTGCCAATCGCGGTGAGGGATTTGCTGGTGCGTTTTTCGATAAAATCGACAATCGTTCCATTGTCGCGGTCGTCATGGACGGAAAAATAAACCCAGTTCGTGCCTTTTTTGGAGACGATGATTTTATCGCCGTTCGCATGACGCATGACAAGGGATGACCGGGTGGATTTTTTCCGGTCGAGTTCATACCCCTGCCCTGCGGCATACTGGCTCAAATTCACGGATTGCTTGAAGGCGGTGAAATCATATTTTTGCATAATGACCCCCTAATACTCGGTTGTGAGAAGCAAGACGTTATCGATGAGAAACAGCGTGATTTTGGGGAGCGGAAAATCCGTGTAAGGGATGGTTTCCGTATGCAGGGGATGATAATTCCCGTCATGGCATTTGAGCAGCGCGGTTTTATCGTCCTGAACGATCAAGTCCCAGGACTGGAAGCCTTCCGCTTGAAGCGTTTTTTGCTCGTACTGAAGGGCAAAAATCCGATCGAGAAGCCAATAGCATTCGGCCTCCCCTGCCAGAAACTTGACGCCATCGGTATAGAGAAACTGGCGAAAAAGCCCGTGTCTGTACCAGTTTTCAGTGCCGGTGAAGGCTTTGAGCGCGGCCTTGAGGTGGGCGGCCTTTTGTGCGGGGTTTTGCGTGGTCATGGCGTTATGCTCCTTGGGATGAGTTGAGAGTTTCGACGGTGAAGTAATCGAGAAGCGAGGTCAGAAGCCGCGCCTTGCCCTGCTGGGTCTGGAGCGCAAAAACAGCTTCGGCGCAGGCTTCATCGGCATTACGGGCGAGAACCTCGACGCTAAAATGCTCGATTCTTTGAAACCTGACGGCAAAGCGGGCTTTGGGTTGCGGGATCGCCAGAATGGTGGCGGTTTGTTTCAGATGCGGTGTCGGTGTTGGGTTCATTGCGTCCTCCTTAAAAATCAAATTACGGGTGCGTCATGCACCCTTGGCTCCCGCCGAGGGTGGGGGTAGCAAGTGCAAGGGCGATTTTTTGAGAATTTTGGAGCGCAAGCGTCCGCGAGGAATTGCCCGCTTTTCGCGGGCAAGGGGAAAATTGTCAAAAAATTGGAAGCGTCAGCGCCTTTACCCTTGCGCGCGCGAGGGCAACGGCCCTTAGCCCTTAAAACAAAAACGCCCTGTCGAAGACAGGACGCTTAAGACTGATCGGCAATGATGATGAGGCGCAGCAAAAGGCCACATGCCCCCGAGACATAAAGTTTCACGTGAAACACTTTTTCTTGTGAATACAATCACTTAAGTGAATTGACAGCGACTCTGAAAAATTGTATTGCCAGTGCTGTTCGGGTGATTTGCGCGCCGCGTGAAGGATCGTGACCCGTATGGGCCGAAACCCGCTCTTTGCGGGGTTCGGTGGAGCTTAGGACGCGACTTACGCGGCCTTAGCGGAATAGAGCCTGACGGGATGGCAATCCCGGCACGCCCCCTGCCCGCCTTTAGCGATTGCGGATTTTGCGCGGATCGATCAGATCTTCCTCATCAATCGGCAGACCGGCAGCCTTCAGAGCCTTCATGATGAAGATATTCTGCGGCTCCCGCGCCTGATGGGCATGATCGCCGAGAAGATCCCAGACATATTGCGGCATGGACACAGAGCTGTTCCTGCGCTTTTTATGAGCGGCAGGCTTCACAGCCGGAGAGATATTCGGCAGGGCCGTCGCAGGGCTTCCCCTGGAGAGCTTTTCCTCAAGGCTGCTGAACCGGTCAAAGCGGTCATCGGTTGCCTTCACCACGATGTCATCAAGCTGTCTTTTCGCCATAGTTTTAAGTCCTTCTCTAAATCCTGCATAAGTTGCTATGTAGCAAAGTGCCTACCTGCCGATCAAGCGGCTTCCTGCGCGTCCGCGCCCTGCCCTGCTGCGAGAATCTGGATGATTTCATCGGCAAGGGCTTCAATATCGCGCGCGGCCGCCCCGCCCGGCTCGTGGCTGACCGGCGTGATGCCGTTATAGCGGGCTTGCGGATAGGCTGTGCGGTCAAAGATCACGGAGCGGAACATCGGGAACTTCATTTTCTCAAGCTGCTCCAGCGTATGGCGGAACACCATAGTCCCCTGCTTGGCGCGCGTCAGCAGCGTCCGGCTGGGGATATTGCGATTGGTCATTTCTATGGCTTCCTTGACTATGGAGCGCGTCTTGATGGCCTCCAGAAAATCATCTTCATTGGGCTGCGCCGGGATAATGACGAGATCGGCCACGCCTGCGGCTTTCAGCAAGGAAATCGAGGCAATCCCGGCCACGTCGATCAGAAGAATGTCGCATTCGGAGGCCAGCGCCTTCACGGTCTGGATGATTTTTTCATGTTGCAGCTCCTGGCGGAACTCGATGCCCTGAAAATGGCCCTTTTCCCGGCCTTTTTCAAACCAGCGGGTCAGGCTTTCATTGGGGTCGGTGTCGATCAGCCCCACGCGCAGGCCCTGCCGCGCCCAGCAATCCGCCAAAGAAATGGTGGTGGTGGTTTTCCCGGCTCCGCCTTTACGCGATGCGACTGTAATGATCTGAACCATTTTCATGCTCCTTGCTGGAAAACAAACGGGGTGGTGTTTGAGGCGGCTTCATGCACAGAAAAGCAACATAGAGAACAAGCAACCTGACAAGGTAAAGGTATAGCAACCTAGCAACCTAGTAAAGTGCCTTTCTGCATACTTATGCACCTGCATAAGTTAACACCCATCAACACCAGACCCTGAGACACCACACATCACAGCTATCCTGCATATAAAGCAATGTAAGCATGTATATAAATAATCATTGTGTTTCAATGACAAGGAAAAGCAGATTGCCCACACCAGCAGGAAATCTGCTTATGTAGCAACATAAGCAGATTGCAATCATCCCCCGCGCCAGCTTGTCAAAAACCCGCTTCATTCCTGCCTATGTAGCTACTTTGCTACATAGGCAGGATTTAAAAATCAGGCGGGCACATCAAGCCCGCCTTCGTTCTTCGCCGCGGCAGGCCCGGACGGTATAAAACTCTCCTGTCGGCGCGTCATGGTGCGAAAGCGTATAGGTCAGGATGCGGTGCTTGCGGTCGAAATGTCCGCGCAACGTCCATTCCGATGTTTTGGGGAAGGCTCTGGCGATAAAGCTGCCTGCATCCTGCGCCTCGATGATGGCTGTCCCTGAAAGGTGACGCCAGCCCATGTTTTCGCCTGTGACAAAGAATCGGCCTTTGGGGGATATGCGGTGCAGGATCCCGGTGAAGCTTTCCAGAAAATCCTCAAACTCGAATCCTAAAAATTCATGGTCAAGCGAAGCCATCTCAAAGGCTTCGCTTTCCGTTTCCGCAATACCGGATTCAAGAAAGTCCTGGGCGCGTGAATCAAGAAAGGCGCATTCATCCCAAAGCAGGCTATAGGCTTGCGGGGCAGGGGCGTGGTGCAATGTGGTCATGGTCGTCTCCTTGTGAAAATGTTCACATAGCAAGGTGGCAACGTGCCTATGTTGCTACCTTGCTATGATGTTGAAGGGATCAGGCGGCCAGTGTTTCGGCCTGTTGCTGAGAAAACAGAAAATCGACGGCTTTCTGGGCTTGTGAGGCGGCGGCGAAAATAAAGCGTTTGTCGCTTTTAAGCGCATGGAGCCAGTTTTGGATGTAACGGGCATGATCCTCGCGGGGGGATGAGGTCACGCCTGTCGAGGCGCAGCACATGGCGGCGCCCAGTTCTGCCACTAGTTCCTCAAAGGCATAGTCCTTGCCGCCGAATTTTGCCGTGTTCAGGCGGTCAAGGCGGTGCTTTGCCCCTGTCCAGTGGGTCAGCTCGTGAAAAAGCGTGCTGTAATAATTTTCTGTGGCGGTGCTGGTTGTGGTGTCTTTGAACATGGAACGCGCGGGCATCATGATGTAGTCCTGCGCGGGAGCGTAATACGCCTGATCTCCGCCATGCCGAATATCGGCGGCACTTTCTTGCACAAGCCTGTCTGCGCTTCCGATATTCTCGATCAGGGCAGGGGAGGGGGCTTCTGCAGTGGCTGCGGCGTCATACCCTTCCACCTGCGCGGCATTGAATACGGTAGAGTGGCGGGCAAAGATGCGCGTTTGCGGGTCCTCCTGTCCATCCTCGGCTTCGATTTCAAAGGTCTTGTAAAAAACAACAGGCGCGCCTTTTTCGCCGCGCTTCACTTGTGCGCCGATTTCAGCCCATTGCTTGTATGTTGCCCATACAGGAAGCCTGTATTCATTTTTGATCTGATAAACCCAGAGTAGGGGGATGTTGATACCCTGATAGCAGTTGCCTGTTTTCGCGTTCTCCGGGATACGGTTGATCTGATGCCACGGCATTTCAAATGTACCGTTCAATCCGCTTTCAATCGCCGCAATGATGGTGTCCGTCACGGTTTGATAGATGTCTGCGCGGTTATTCATGACTTTGCTCCTTTTAAAAATTGGGGTTGCGCTTCTTTTCCTAGAAGCGCCGCAAAGCGGCCTATAAAGCGGGGGGAGGTTGTCACGGCCTTGACAGCCGGAGGGGGATCACCCGGGATTTTTGCCCTCTTCGGCAAAAATTTTGGGGAGACCGGCTGTCAACGCAACGCGCGAGCGCAAGCGAGGGCCTTGATAACCGGCCCGAAGGGGGCAAAAACAAAAACACCGCCCCGCCCTTCAAGGGGCGTCCGCATCCGGCCCATCAAACTCTTAAAGAAAACGGCCTGATCTTCCTTTGATCAGGCCGTTGCAGAATGTTTTGGTTAGCGCGATACCTGATTAGGCAGGCAGGATCTTGGTGCAGCCCTCATCAGCTTTCAAAAAAAGATTTTCGACTCTCTGACATGTTGCCTTGCGGGCATTATAGCCATTCACCTGCCGGAGCATGCCCATATAACTGTTCAGGCTTTGAGAGAGTTTTTCCAGGGACTCTGGATCAATCGGGGAATTATTACGCTCCCATGCCCTGATTTTTCGCTTGCAGCCGGACAGACTGGTTTGCCGCAAGTAAGTCCGTCCGGGCTTTATGATGAAACCTGTAAAATCTATCCCAGTATCCGCGTGGTTGAGATGCTTCTTGTTGGGATGCAGCCGCAGGGCAAGGTTCGATTGCAGAAAACCGTCCATTTCCTCATACCATTCGTTCAATACATCGGGATCTTCGTGGAACAGAACCATGTCATCAACATACCGCCCGTAATATTTTGCCTTCAGGCCATGCTTTACAAACTGATCCAGCTCGTTCAAATAAACATTGGCAAAGAACTGGCTGGTCAGGTTCCCGATGGGAAGTCCTTTGCCTTCCGGGGCATGAAGCAGGCTTTTATGGCGCGGCACGCGCGCAAACAGCCAGGGAGGGGAGCGCAGGGCCGCATCAGGGCGCGGATCGTGTAACGCAACTTGCCGGATCAAGGCGCGAAGCCAGTCTTCGTGGACGTGGTGTTCGACGAGGCCCATCAGAATATTACGGTCAATGGTGTTAAAAAAATTAGCAACATCGCATTTCAGAAAATATGCAGGCTTTGTCCAATTCCGTGTGATTGAGCGGGCAAAGGACGACACACGGCGCATTCCATCATGTGTGCCGCGAGCCGGGATACAGGCATAGCTGTCCCGGATAAAACGCTTGTAAAAGCGGTCAAAAATTGCCCTGTAAATAACGTGATGCACAACCCGGTCACGAAAATCTGCGGCCCAGACTTCCCTGATTTTCGGGTGTGTCACCACAAAGGCCGTGCTGCGCCCGATGCGGTAGGTTCCGCTTGCAAGGTCGCGGTACAAGGAAACCAGATTGCTTTCGAGGTCAGCCTCAAACCGTAACTGATTGATGGAATTGCGCTTGTTTCTGCGGCAATCGAAATAGGCATCAAATACCGCGTCTATAGTCAGGTCAGTGCTCATATATAAATAGCCTTCAAGTGTCCGGAAAGGGGGACTCCAACTCCGGGCAGGGCCACTGCGGACGACAGGCACCGGATTCGAATTGTTCCGGTTGTTGTTGTTCCAGTCCGCCTCGCCACCCCGGCGCACCCGCCCATTGTTATTGTTGTTGGGCGAGGCGAGCCAGAACCACGGGGCGGCACGGCCCGCTGACGTTTCGATGACGGTCTTTTAATGCGGGCGGACGATATTCGACCGCCTGATCCCGGAACTTCTGAAGTCCCGGCTTTGATATCCAGCCCTCATGGATCAGGATACCGCCGTCATCCGAGCTGAATATGCTCACCGGGGCAGGCCCCATCATAAAAAAGTAACCTATCCCCGTTCCGGCTTCCCCCTTCCCGAACTCTTAAGCCAGCCCTGCGCCTGTTTGGCGAGGCTGTCTGTCATTTCCGAAAGCGCCGCATAGTGGCGGCGCGTCAAAATTTTCATGTCATGGGCCAGACGCATCATAAGCTGTATCGCCTGCACGCGCTCCACGATGGATTCAATGTGCTGCGCTTTATCAGTAGCACTGTTAGCGCGATAAATCAGAACGACCAGCTCGATCAATTCATCCTTGATCTTCTGGCCCAGCGTATATTTGTATTCACGGGGAAAATCCTTCGTCGCCATCATCGTGCGCAAAAGGACATCGTAGGTTTGTTTATAAATCGGCAAGTGCTGATATTGTGCCATGGTGCTACGCGCACCACGGATTATGAAAGACGGCGTAACCGCCGTCAGAAAAAAATTCGTATAAGCATGGGAATGGCGTGGGGCTATTGGCAGCTACCGATTTACATTCTGTAAATCGGGGGGGGGGGGGGGGGGGGGGGGAAAAATTTTTTTTTGCGGTTTTTAATGGGAGCCAAAACAATAAGGCATTTTGACCCCCGGGCGACCGGGCTACCCCCCGGGCCCGCCCCCGGGCCGCGCCCCCCCCCCCCCACAATTTTTTGATAGCCGTTTTTCATGCGAGCCTCATCATTACGGACTTTGCAGCGCCGTGCGACCGGGCTTCGCCCGGACAAGAAATAATTGAATGATTAAATGTCCAAGCTCCGGGCAGGGCCACTGCGGACGACAGGCACCGGATACGAATCGTTCCGGAAGTAGTTGAACCAGTCCGCCTCGCCACCCCGGCGCACCCGCCCACCGTAATAGACGTCGGGCGAGGCGAGCCAGAACCACGGGGCGGCACGGCCCTGCAATTCTGCAGGGGCAACCTTGTCCCAGGCCTTGGAGAGCGTTTCTCCTTCGGCGTCCGTAATCCGGCGCCAGTCCTTATGACCGTGTAATTCATTTCCGTTAGCGGATCTTACGACACGATCCTGATCATCGAATTTCGCTTCTCCGCCAAATATCTTTGCCGGGACAAACAGGGCTTCGTCTTTGTCAAGATCAACGGAGAGCACGACCGTCCCATCCCGCAGACGCTGGCCCACTTCAAGAGCGCGCTGTGCAAGACCGATGGCGGTTGAGGCTTTATTCTCGTTCGCGGGCGGGCGCAGGGCGATCGAGGCCGCCTGAATGGTAAATCCGGCCTCTGTCTTCATGATTTTGGCACCGTAAACCGCTACCGAAAAATCCTTGCCGATGCTGGCAGTATTCTTTTCGTCTATGGCCTTTGCCAACGGTTGCGGGAAAACTTTCTGATCGGTATAGGCAACCACATCACCTTCCGATGTCACCTCAAAACGCGAATCGTCAATCGCGACCTTGCCGACAAATCCGGTAAAGCTGATCAGCACATCTGGCTGTTGCGTTGTTCCGGTCATTGTCTTTCTCCTCTATGCAAACCGCCTTTAAACAGGTGGCTGGTTAAAGCGATGGCTATTCTTAATTTTCTATTAAGGAGAAATATAGACCACGATTCATAATTATGCAAAGTAAATTTTAGGCACCATCAAGCTATTGAAAAAGATCACTTAATTCCTGTTGACAAAGCGTTTATGAGGAAAAGAACGAAAAGAGGGGCCATTCCTGGTGGCCCCTCTCAAGGCTGTCGAAGCCTGCCTAGGCGGGATCAGCACAATTATATATCCCTGAATTGTATATGTAAGGCTGAAAAGTCATGCTATCTAATTAATACATTGTTATATAATGTAATTTAGGTGTTTCTTAAAATATTGAATGTAACAAATTTATGCACTATAATGTTACATATAAGGTGAAGAAAATGACATCTGTAGCGCAAAAAATAAAAAACCGGATCAAGGGAAAAGGCCGCGGCTGGGCCTTTACGCCCAAGGATTTCCTCGATCTCGCCACACGCAACAACGTGGGTCAGATCCTCCACCGTCTGACAGCGCAGGGCTTCATCCGTCAGGTCAGTCGCGGCGTATATGATTATCCACGCAAACACTCAAGCATGGGCGATTTCCCGCCAAATGCCTACAACGTCGCGGCAGCCGTCGCGCGCAAAACGGGCGATCATATCTACCCAACAGGGCCGACGGCGGCGAACCGCATGGGCCTGACTACACAGGTTCCGGCGAGGACGGCTTATGTCACGACAGGAAAACCCCGAGATGTTCAGGTCTGGAATGTAAAGGTCAAACTGCACAGGGCAACACTGCCAAAAACACTGACACGCCCGCTGGCGTATATGGCGCTACAGGCACTTGACAATCTGGGGCCTGATTATGTTGATCAGAAGATGATCGACAAAACGCTCAAACATTTAAAACCCGCCGATAAGAAAGACATTCACGATAATCTGCGTTATATTCGCAGTCCGTGGCTGGCCGATATTGCGCGCCAGCTCACCGTATAAAGGAAAAGCATGATGGCTCTTGATCGTGAAACCTTATCCCTGCTTGTTGAAAGAACGTTTCAAAAAACTGGAAGGGGACATGCGATTGTCGAGAAAGATTATTGGGTCGTCTGGCTGCTCAATCTCCTGTTTTCCGGGCCGTATGCTGAAGCGCTAACCTTCAAGGGCAGCCGACCTTTTATAAGTTTTCTTGCCAAAACCATTGGAATCAAAGGATAATTAGACCCGCAAAGGGGTCCGCGTCTTATGCTTTACCTTTGGATTTGTTGCAAACTATAGTTTGCATGTGGTATATTGAAGGAGATAGATATGGCTCACGCCATAGAACCCAAAACGGTTGCTTTTTATGCTGATCATTCCGGGCGTGAGCCCTTTATCGAGTGGCTGGAAAAGCTGGATAGCGTGACTCATAAGCGAGTTCTCACCAGACTGCGCCGAATAGAGCAGGGGAACTACGGGGACTATAAGCATATTCAGGACGGCGTATATGAATTGCGCTTGTTCTTTGGCCCTGGTTACAGGATTTACTTTGGTGAGGTAGACGGGAAGATTGTTGTCCTTTTATGTGCCGGCGATAAAGGTACGCAGGATAAGGATATTCAAACCGCTATCTCTTATTGGAAGGAGTATAAAGACCATGCGTAAGCTCAGAACGCTTGATCAGTACGAAGAAGATTTCTTCCGGCAACATCCGGAGGAAATAGAAGCCTATCTTGAGGCTATATTTGATGAGTTCGCTGCCGACGGCAACACACCGGCACTGCTGGCATCCTTGCGCGTGGTTGCCAAGGTAAAAGGTGTAAGCTTGATTGCGGACGAAATCGGCATGACACGGCAGGGATTGCAAAAGGCACTGTCCGATAAAGGAAACCCACGCCTTGAGAGCATCAATTCGATCATGAAGGCCATGGGGTACCGCCTTGTCCCAGAAAAAATTGATATGGCCCATGCCGGATAGGTTGAGATAATGACACAGGACAATATTTTTGCTTTCGATCATCTGCGTCAGGTCGAAAAACTGATTGAATCCGTTGGCAGCCTTGATGAATGCAAGCGTTTGGGCTTCGTCCATGTGGACGGGCAGGGGGTTCAAAGCCTGTCGGCAGTCGGAATGGGCTATCTTCTTTATATCGTAAGTGGCCATGTTTCGACCATGGCAGAGTCTTTTGCTGCCGGTTGGCAAGCGGCCACGGATGAATCTGAAGATGAAAAGACAGGCTGAATAACCATCTCTACGACTGTTCTATTGGTAGATTGATACGCTTTTAAGTGATGAGCCGCGTCAGACTTGTCTGATTATCGTAAAAATCAGCGCGATTGGCGCCTCCTCCAGTCTTTCGGGTGGTGAAACTCCCCGGCCCATAATCCGCGCTTTTTTGATCGGGCCTCCGCTTCATCTGGGGCATAGGCGCCATGACTGAACTGTCTGTAATCAAGCGCCCAGCCTGCGCGCACCATCATTTGCGCCAGATCTTTACCGTTCACGCGGCATAGAGCCACAATACGGGTTTCTTTCTTCGCCCGCGGCTTGATTTCACAGGTGAGTGTCGCAGGATCAATCAAAGACCGCAGATACGAACGGGCTTCAACCCCGCAGGCGTATTCTACAGAACCACGCCAGCAGGGCTGTTTGCTCTCCGGTGCATCAATACCCCAAAGCCGGATCACTTCACCGGAAACCGAGAACGTATCGCCATCAAAAACCCTGATCTCCTGCCCTTGAGCCTGCGCCCCACTCAGGGCAGGGGACCCCAGCATAAAGAGCATGAAAATACTGATCAGACTGATACAGTTATGCATCATGTTTACGCTCCCCTCGTTTCAGCAATCCAAACACCGATCTATGAAGTTTCAGCTCGCCTCTTTTCGCGCGGGCCGTCATTTCACGCAAGTATCCACCTGGATTGCGGACGCGGTTGTCCGGATCCTGGATTTTTTGGTCAATAATCATCACACAGATTGCAGCGCCGTTGCGTCCCAGAACACCGCAAGCCTCTGCCCAGGCGGATTTGTGAATTCCCAAAACGGGCAGGATCGAATGGGCGGCCTCAACGATCTCAGCAAAATCCTGGGAACGTCCGTGTTGTGGCAGATAGGCTTTAAACCGGTCAGAGGCCGCATAAAGCAGTTGTTTCATGGTAATTTTGCCGATTTCTTCAGCAATTTCTGCTTCGCTCTTACATCCCTCGGTGTTTCCAGGAGCGGGATGGTCAGCTTTCGTCTCAGGAGGCTCGATTACGCTTTCTCGGAAAGCCCCCTTGTCTTTAGGACTACTAAGATTTGATTTATCAAATTGATTTTGGTTTGTAGAGTATATGTGGACGTCAGAAGTGTCGTCCATGGATGACGTTTCTTTAGTAATTTGAACACTTCCCTGTGCCGAAGGCTCCCGCTGCTCAGCTGCGATCTCGGCATCAAGACGGCGGTTTTCTGCCGTCTGTACGGCCTGGAGGAGGGTGCTGTGCAGGTCCTTGTGAGCTTGCAACAGGGTGTGCAGGTCGTTTAAGGACATATAGGTACGGATCGAGACGGCTATCCCCTCGTAGTTCTGCTCCACCTCAAATCTCAGCTTATCAAGTGTTGGATAGTCTTCAGCCTCGCTGATCAGGCCATTGATCTGCCGGCGATACCAGGAAATCTGTCTTTTGGTTTCCATCCAGGCGGCATCGAGACGCTGTTTCTCGATCAATTTGACTTCAAGAGCTTCGCGCAACGCAGCGAGGGGGGTCAGGTCTACCCCGAAGGCGTGCATGATCTGGCCGTCTTCATCCCGCACCCCGTAGCGTCGGTGATTGCCGGAATCATTCCAGGTCAAGGCACCCATCATAAACAGGTCTTTTTCCAGCCGCTGAATCTGGCGCTCGGACACTCCAAAATGGAGGGCTGTCTTGGACAGAGCCTGATAAACGATCGGCTGGCCATTGGCGACCCAGTCACAATCGCGGGTAAAGAGGATGTAATATTCCAGAAGCTGGATCATTTTGGAGCTGAACCCGGCAAACGGCCCGGCGTGCTTGACCAGTTTGAGCAGATCAAATCGGGTTACGCCCTTGGGTAACCCCTCAAATTCGCTGATAAACTGGGCTGCGCCCCGTAATTTGGGTGAGTTTACCCGCCCGCCAACCGGCGGTTCATAAAAATTGAGATTTTCCATGGTTGTTCGCTTATCCAAACCCCCAAAATCAGTGTGCAAAAAAGGGTACGGAAAATAGACTTTTCCGCTTGCGTCCTGATTCGGATTGCGATAGATTCGGAATTAAGAGATTTCGAATATCGCTTTCTAAAAGCAGCCGCAGCGCCAACTGCGGTTTTTGCTTTTTTAGGGTCTAGGTGATGCGTCTCCTTTCTCTCTGGTGTGTTAATCGTGCCAAATCGCCCGGAACGGGCCTGATCCAGACAGTCCCCACTCATGAACAGAGCAAAGACAGTCCGTTAGACAGACAATTGTACTGTAAGAACAACTGTCCGATGAAAAAGGTAACATACAGTTTTGTTATCCACAATCTGACTGTCCAAAAAATGTCTTATACACAGCTATTTGGCAGGCGACTCCGAGTCGTTTAGATACTTATCCACAGAAGTGGCTGGATTCCGAATAAGCTGAGGCATCTTGTTGGAATTTTGTGAGAGAGAATCGGTCAATCCTGATGATTCTCGAATCGGTTGATGAACAGTCCAATAGTCTAACTGTATGGATGATCCTACAGGCCTATACAGAGGAAGATTTGAACACTTATTATACAATCTCCGTACGACCTTTATACACCCCTTGCAAATCAGTGATTTTACTGCAAAATTGTCGAACTGACTGTTCAATCATACAAAGAGATACATATGCAGGTTTCCCTTTCAGAAGCAGCAAAAATGGTGGGGATCACGAGATCAACACTCTATGCCCATATAAGAGAGAAGGGCATTTCCGTAATTGATGCCAAAACCAAGCGGCCTAAAATTGATGTCTCCGAGCTAGTGCGCGTTTACGGCGACAAGGTAACGCCCCTGGATCAGCTTGCTGCCGCTAAAGCATCAAAGGTAGCAGCCAATGAGCCAGATATGGCGACCGAGGTTGCTGTCCTGCGCGAACGCCTGAAAACGGCAGAGATCGAACGGGAAAGAGAGAGACGACAACTCTCCGAGCAAATCGAAAACCTCCAGGAGCTTCTAAAGAAAGAGCAAGAGGTCGTAGGGAAGGTGACAGCCCAGCTGACCGACCAAAGATCCACCGCCGAAAAGAATGCCGGTAGGGAGGAGGAGCAGTCCAAACGCTTTTCCGAAATAGAAACTACCGTTAAAACGCTTCTTGAATTGCAGCAGCAACAGAGTGCTAACAAATCTTGGTGGCCCTTTAAACTCTCAAAAACTTCACAAGCAACCTAAAGATAAATTGTATGGATGAAATTAGAGCTAACGAATCCCCAAAGGATAACTTATCCATTTTTGAGAGACCTACACGGACTTCTTTATTTTTATTTAAAATAATAGCGCTAGGCATGTGCAACACTAGTCGTGCCTATGGGGCATATTACCAATGATCAAGCTGGAACAAATAAAAAATGGCGCGCTGATTACTGGTGTAGCACCGAACCAGCCCGTACAGGTCGTGTCCGTGGACTGGATCGGCGATCAGGCAATAAACGTGGTTTTCCGCGATCAAAATAGTGCGGTTTCAGAAACCACACTTTATCGTGACGATGAGCACCGGCTTAGTTTAGATGCTAAAGGCCGTCCTTGGTCTTTCGACGCTGACGGCGCTTTGCTGCGGCTGGTTACGGAAGCGAACCGGATCAAGCTCGCCCATTATT
This sequence comes from uncultured Micavibrio sp., assembly GCA_964400125.1. Taxonomy (GTDB): domain Bacteria; phylum Pseudomonadota; class Alphaproteobacteria; order Micavibrionales; family Micavibrionaceae; genus Micavibrio. The sequence goes on from CAYNSR010000015.1 coordinate 38,492, forward strand.
TCGATCCCTATCTTGCCATACATACCAGCCTCGTCGATCCGCTGCCCCACCAGATTTCGGCAGTGTACGGTGAAATGCTGCCCAGACAGCCGCTGCGTTTCCTGCTCGCCGACGACCCAGGCGCGGGGAAGACGATTATGGCCGGTCTTTTGATAAAAGAATTAATCGCCCGCAGCGACTTGGATCGTTGCCTTGTTGTGGCTCCCGGAAGTCTTGTTGAACAGTGGCAGGACGAACTCGGCGAAAAATTCAATCTGGAATTCGATATCCTCAGCCGGGAAATGATCGAAACGTCACGGTCGGGCAATCCCTTTAACGACCGCAATCGTCTGATTGTCAGGTTAGACGTCCTTGCCAGAAATGACGAGCTTCAAGAAAAGCTCATGACGTCGCAAGAATGGGATATGATCATTTGTGACGAAGCTCACAGGATGTCCGCTACTTATTTCGGCGGCGACGTAAAATATACGAAACGTTATCAAACAGGGCAAAAGCTGGGGCAAATCTGCCGCCACCTGCTCCTGATGTCTGCGACTCCGCATAACGGTAAGGAAGAAGATTTCCAGCTTTTTATGGCTCTGCTCGACGGAGACCGTTTCGAAGGCAGGTTCAGGGATGGCGTCCATTATGCGGACACAGCCGATATGATGCGCCGTCTTACCAAAGAGGAACTGCTTCGCTTCGACGGTCGCCCCCTTTTCCCGGAACGGCGAGCTTACACGGTCAAATATGATCTGTCCCCCAAAGAATCCGAACTTTATACGGCTGTTACCGAATATGTCCGCAATGAGATGAACCGGGTTCAACGTTTTGCTGACGAAGACAATAAAAAACGAAATAACGTCGGCTTCGCGCTTCAAATCCTGCAGCGCCGTCTCGCCTCTTCCCCGGCCGCCATATATCAATCTCTGAAAAGGAGACGCGAACGTCTGGAAAACGAACTGGGTGAGGCCCGTATCGCTTCCAGAGGTCGGGGAGCAGGCTTTAGCGATGTGGGCGTTAGCCAGGAAATCCTGCGGAACATGGATGAATACGGCCAGGAAGAAGTCGATGAACTGGAGGATTTGATCTCAACCGGCGCCACGACAGCGGAGACGATAGATCAGCTTGAAATCGAAGTGGAAACACTCAAAGGGCTGGAGCACATGGCCCTGGATGTCCTGCGTTCTGGCGAAGATACCAAATGGGCACAGCTTAACCGTATCCTTGATGACGATCTTATGGTCGACAGCCGTGGCAATCGCCGAAAGCTGATCATTTTTACGGAACCGAAAGATACGCTCCATTATCTAGCCGACAAGGTTAAGGCCCGTCTGGGCAATCCCGACGCCGTCGATGTCATTCATGGTGGCGTGACAAGGGAAGAGCGCCGCAAGGTCATCGAGCGTTTCATGCAGGATAAAGACCTCCTCGTCCTGGTGGCGAACGACGCCGCTGGCGAAGGCGTGAACCTGCAGCGCGGCCATTTAATGGTCAATTACGACCTTCCGTGGAACCCGAATAAAATTGAGCAGCGTTTTGGCCGTATCCATCGTATCGGGCAGACTGAAGTCTGCCATTTGTGGAATATCGTCGCCGCCGACACCCGCGAGGGCGAGGTTTACGCCCGCCTTCTTGAGAAGCTGGAAGCTGCGCGCGAGGCTTTGGGCGGCCGTGTTTACGACGTTCTGGGCGAGCTGTTTGAAGGCGTCGCTCTTAAAGACCTGCTGTTTGAAGCCATCCGCTACGGTGAACAGGAAGAAGTACGGGCGCGTCTGTTCAAGCAAGTTGATGGCGCCGTCGATCAACAGCATCTATTGGAATTGTTAAAGCGCCGCGCGCTCACAAACGACACGATGCCGGAAGCGAAGGTGCAGGAGCTTCGCCTTGAAATGGAGCGCGCCGAGGCCCAGCGTCTGCAGCCGCACCATATTCAGAGTTTCTTTGTGCAAGCCTTCCAGCATCTCGGCGGCCGCCTTAAGGAGCGCGAGGAAGGCCGGTGGGAAGTTACCCATGTCCCGGTTCGTATTCGTGACCGCGACCGGCAAATAGGAACCGGCGCGGCGATCCAAAAAAAATACGAACGGATTTGCTTTGAAAAATCGCATGTAAATCGTCAGCCGGTCGCAACCTTCGTTTGCCCCGGCCACCCCCTTCTGGAAGCAGTCATCAGCATTATCCGCGAAGATTACGGCCAGCTGATGAAACAGGGCGCCATCCTGGTGGATGACACCGACCCAAACAAAGACGTGGCAGCGATCTTCTTGCTGGAACACAGCGTTCAGGACGGGCGCACCACAAGCACTGGCAATTCGCATACCATCTCGCAAAAGCTGCAATTCGCCGCCATCGACAAAAAAGGCAATACCACCAATGCCGGTATTGCCCCTCACCTTAACTTGAGGCCCGCCACGCCGGAAGAAATCGCGCTGGTAAAGGATGAGCTGTCTGAGGAATGGCTGACTTCGGAGCTTGAAAAGCGTGCCGTTGAGTTTGCCACCGTCGAACTGGCTCAGGCCCACACAGCGGAAGTTAAGGCCCGCAGGATCCCGGAAATCGACAAGGTTGAGCAGGAAGTTACTGCCCGCCTCAAAAAGGAAATAAATTATTGGGACAGCCGCGCATTCGAACTGAAGGAAGAAGAAAAGGCCGGTAAAAAAACGCGTCTTAACTGGCAAAATGCACAGCGTCGGGCGGAAGATCTGGCCGAACGGCTCAAACGCCGCCAGGCCCAGCTTGAGCAGGAGCGTTTCATTACCTCCCAACCGCCACGCATAAGGGGCGGAATGGTTGTTATCCCGCAAGGGCTTCTGGCGGCGAAACAAACTGTTGCTGCAAATGACTCGAAGGCCCCGACCGGCTTTGCCGAAGATTCCATCGCCCGGCGCGAAATCGAGCTACTTGCCATGGAAGCCGTCATGAAGGCAGAAAAAGCCCTCGGCAACGCTCCCACGGACGTCTCGGCACAGAAGGTTGGATACGACATCGTCTCATATGATCCGCGCAACCAGCGCCTGCGCTTTATCGAGGTCAAGGGCCGCATTGACGGCGCCGATACCGTTATGATTACCCGGCAGGAAGTCATTACCTCCCTGCACGAGCCGGAAAAATTCATTCTGGCTATCGTCCAAGTTCAGGGTGGATTTGCAACGCAACCGAAATACGTTCGCGGCGCGCTCGATAGCCGCGAACCACCTTTTGAACAAAACGCCATACAATTTAATATCAAACGCCTGCTGGAACGGGCGGAGGAACCAATATGACCCAAAACTATAAAAAGAAACTCATAGAAGTCGCCATTCCGCTGGAAGCGATCAATGTGGCCTCGGCGCGGGAGAAATCGATCCGGCACGGGCATCCCTCCACGTTGCATTTATGGTGGGCACGGCGGCCGCTGGCGGCATGCCGGGCGGTATTGTTCGCGCAGCTGGTTGATGATCCTTCCAGCCATCCCGATAAATTCCCGACCGAAGAGGCCGTTGAGGCTGAGCGCAAGCGCCTGTTCCAAATTATCGAAGATTTGGTGCAATGGGAAAATTCGACCAACGAAGAGGTTTTGGAACGCGCCCGCGCCGAAATCCTCAAAAGCTGCGGCGGCGAACTGCCGCCCGTGTACGACCCGTTTTCCGGCGGTGGATCGATCCCTCTCGAAGCCCAGCGCCTGGGTCTTCCCGCTTACGGCTCCGACCTTAACCCGGTTGCCGTCATGATCGGCAAGGCGATGATCGAGATCCCCCCGAAATTCAAGGACAAACCGCCCGTCCACCCCGGCGTGAAAGATCGCCAATTTTACCGCAACGCTGAAGGCTTGGCGGAAGACGTCAAATATTACGGCGAATGGATGCGCGAAAAGGCGTTTGAGCGTATCGGGCACCTCTATCCACAGGTCGACCTGCCGAAGGAATATGGCGGCGGCAAGGCGACTGTCATCGCCTGGATTTGGTCGCGGACGGTACCAAGCCCGGATCCAGCCTTTGCTGACGTACAAGTGCCAATTGCATCGAGTTTCTTGTTGAGTTCGAAAGATAATCAAGAGGCCTGGATCGAGCCAATAGTGGATCGCGCGCAGAAAAAAATCACTTTTCGAATAAAGAAAAATGGAACCAAAACAGAAATTGCGAAAGCAAGCGAGGGTACAAAAGTTGGACGAGCAAATTTTCGCTGTTTGCTCTCTGATGCTGCCATCACTCCAGAATACGTAAAGACCAAGGGGCAAGCGGGAGAGATCAGCGAAACCCTTATGGCGGTTGTTACCGAAATGAATGGGCGAAGAATCTTCTTAGCTCCTGATATGCTTCAAAGTTCAACTGCAGAAGGTCTGCGCGACCATCCAGTTGCTGTGGAATGCCGTGAAACATTCCTCTCAGGTGAGACGCCAGCAAAACTCACAGGCGGAACTTGTCATGGGTATGGTCTTGATCGGTGGGGAAAACTCTTCACTGGTCGCCAGTTAGTCGCATTGAAAACATTAAGTGACCTTGTTCATGAAGCAAAAGTTCTGATCGAAAATGATGCTAAAGATTCAGGACTTAAGAATGACAAAATTACCCTGAGAGATGGCGGAAGTGGCTCTTGCGGATATGCAGAGGCCGTGAGCGTGTATCTTGGTTTTGGAGTAAGTCGGCTTTCTGATATCTTAAACTCTCTTTGTCGTTGGGAGTCTTCCAAAACACAAGTTCGGAATCTTTTTGGTCGACAATCAATTCCGATGCTCTGGGACTTCGGTGAAAACAATGTTTTTGGAGAGGCCGCAGGCGACTACAGAACTAGTTTGGGCAGCATAGTAAAGGTTATCGAACGTTTCGTTCCTGGCGAGTCCGGTCTTGAAATAAACCATGATGCTCAAACTGTGGTGTATCCTGAAGGATGTGTAATTTCCACTGACCCACCATATTACGATAACATTGGATATGCCGATTTGTCAGATTTCTTTTTCTGCTGGATGAAGCCCGCCATTCGTCCTGTTTATCCTGATCTTTTTAGTGTGCTTGCCACTCCCAAAACAGAAGAATTGGTGGCTACATCTTATCGCCACGGTGGAAAAGAATCGGCAGAAGCGTTTTTTCTCGATGGTATGGGAAAAGCTATTTCCAATATGGCTCAACAATCCTCGAGTCAGTATCCGGCAACAATTTATTACGCATTCAAGCAGAGTGAAATTGCACAAGAAGGAATCAGTTCGACGGGCTGGGCGACCTTTTTGCAAGCTGTTGTCGAAGCTGGATATGCGGTTGTTGGTACATGGCCTTTACGTACCGAAATGGCCAATCGCATGATTGCCTCCGGTACAAATGCTCTTGCAAACTCTGTCGTTCTTGTCTGCCGTAAAAAGGAGGCAACGGCGGAAATCATCAGCCGCGCTGAATTCATTCGCCTTCTCAAACGAGAGCTGCCCCCGGCAATTGCCGAATTACAATCGGCTAATATCGCCCCGGCCGATATGCCGCAATCCGCAATTGGTCCCGGCATGGGCATATTCTCCCGCTACAAGGCTGTGCTGGAAAGTGATGACAGCCCCATGACCGTCAAAACGGCACTCCAGCTTATTAATCATGAGCTTGACGAGTTTTTGAACGACATCAAGGGTGAATTCGATGCCGACACCCGCTTTGCCATTACCTGGTTCGAGCAGAATGGCATGGATAAGGGCGATTACGGCACGGCCAATTCCATCGCCCAGGCGCGCGGCATCGCTGTGGAAAGCGTCAAACATGCCGGGATCGTTGAAAGCGCGGCGGGAAAGGTCCGCATCCTGAAACGGGATGAGTTGATGGAAGACTGGGATCCGGAGACCGACAAACACCCGACCATCTGGGAATGCTGCCAATATCTAATCCGCGCGCTGGAAAAAGACGGGGAATATGCGGCCGCCCTGCTACTAAAAAAAATAGGTGACGAAAGGGCCGTGGCCGTCAAGGATCTGGCTTATTGTCTTTATGACATCTGCTCCAACAAGCGCAAAGATGCCAAAGAAGCGACGTCCTACAACGCCCTGATTGCAATCTGGACAGACCTGACCCGCCTCGCCGCCACGATCCACGACACGCGCGGCGACGGCCAGATGCGGATGATGGTGTAAGGGAAGGCAGCGATGACAGATAAGATCAAATGCCCTATTTGGGGAAATGAAGCGAAGCGCATTAATGCAGACGTTCATTTTACCTATATACACTCGGATAGAGCTGGTGGCCAATACGCAGGAAACTGTGGCTGGAACAACTCCACTGAGATGAATATTGATCCCCAGACAAAAGCACGTCTGACGACCTGGATCATTAATCAACATCGGCTTGGCGAAGAATGGCCAAAAATTACAAGAACAACTGTTGAAGAAGCACAGAATTGGCGCCCGCTTTCCGTTCACGAAAGGGCGGATAATTTGCTGCGCTATCTTAATGCGAGGAGCGATCTGCTTGGTACGGTCGTAAAGTTTTACGCACTGGACAACGCAAAGGCTCAACAAACGGCTGATGAAATTCTAGCCTGGACAGAATCTGTAGCGATAAGTGAAGTTATAACATTAGCTGAATATTGCCACGAAGAAGGCTGGATTGAACACCAGGTTACGGAGCGATCAAGCGCATCAGGCAATACCGTCCATGAACTGATGCTGAGGCCGCCAGGCTATTCCCGCCTTGCCGAACTTGATGGCGAAAATTCCGGATCGATTCAAGCCTTCGTCGCCATGTGGTTTGATGACTCTATGCAAGAGGCCTATGAAAAAGGCATCGCTTCCGGCATACGTTCCGCTGGTTACAAACCGGTTCGCATCGATGGAAAAGAGCACAATAATAAAATCGATGATGAAATAATCGCGGAAATCCGCCGGTCACGCTTCCTCGTTGCCGATTTTACCCAAGGTGAAACCGGCGCGCGCGGCGGCGTTTATTACGAAGCAGGGTTCGCGCATGGGCTTAATATTCCGGTCATTTTTACTTGCCGCAAAGATGCGCTCGGTAAGGTACATTTCGATACGCGGCAGTACAATCATATCGCGTGGGAAACCCATGAGGAACTGAGTGAAAGACTATCTCAAAGGATTTCCGCAACAATCGGCGACGGGCCGATGAAGAATAATTAAACCGAGGACAAAAAGATGGCAAAGAGCACAAGACAATATGTATTCGAGGGTATGGAGCTGCTGCCGGAAGGGCTGATCCCTTTCGTGGAGAAGCGTCTCGAAAGCTCGTTGAGCGGCCATTGGCAGGTGGAGGTCGTTGAGCGCATCCAGGGTCTTCGCCCGAATACGAATGGTGCCGTGGCATGGGATCAGCAAAGCCTCCTGAAAACGATGATGATTTTCTGGAAGGAAGCCTTTTCAACCGTTCTTGGCCATTCCGAACGCTCTTATGTTTCAGAGCTTCTGGACGTTCGCAACAAGCTCTCGCACAATGAAACTTTTTCCTATGACGATGCCGAGCGTGCGCTGGATTCCATGCGGCGCCTGATGGAAGCAATCAGCGCCGGTGAAACGGCGGAGCAAATCAGCAAGATGCGTGATACGATTTTGCGAACAAAATTCACAGAACTGCAGCGAAATGAAGAGCGCCGCAAATCGAGCCGTACCGATATTTCCGTTGAAACTGTCGCGGGCCTGATGCCCTGGCGTGATGTAGTAGAGCCGCACCAGGATGTGGCGACCGGCGAATTCCAGCAAGCCGAGTTTGCCGCCGACCTGGGCAAGGTTCATAACGGCAGCGCCCCTTCCGAGTACCGGGATCCGCGTGAGTTCTTCAGCCGCACCTACCTGACGGAAGGCTTAAGCACGATATTGATCGGTGCCGCCAAACGCCTGTCCGGCGCCGGTGGCGACCCCGTGGTCGAGCTGCAAACCAATTTCGGCGGCGGCAAGACGCACTCGATGCTGGCTCTTTACCATATGGCGGGCGGCACCTCGGTGAAAGATCTTTCCGGTTTGGATCAGCTTCTTTCCAAGCACCAGCTGGACGTCCCCAAAAAAGTCAGCCGGGCAGTTTTGGTCGGCACCTCTCGCGGCCCGCAGGACGTTATCAAACTCAAGGGTGACCGGAAAATCCGCACCACATGGGGCGAGCTGGCATGGCAGCTCGGCGGCGAGGAAGCCTTTGAGATGATCGCCGAATGCGATGAAAAGGGTATCGCGCCGGGATCAAACCTGCTGGAGGATATATTTAAAAAGTATTCGCCGTGCCTGATCCTGATCGACGAATGGGTCGCTTATCTGCGGCAAATATATAAAGTCGAAGGTCTCCCCTCCGGATCGTTCGACGCCAACCTGTCCTTCGTCCAATCCCTGACGGAGGCCGTCAAGGCCTGCCCCGGCACGCTTTTGGTCGCATCCCTTCCGGCTTCCCAGATCGAGGTTGGCGGTGAAGGCGGACAGGAAGCACTCTCTCGCCTGAAACAAACCTTTTCTCGCGTGGAATCATCCTGGCGCCCGGCATCGCAGGAAGAAAGCTATGAAATTGTCCGGCGCCGTTTATTTAAAGAAATACCGGGCGATAAATTTCATCACCGCGATAATACGCTAAAGCAATTTGCAAAGCTTTATCGGGAAAACGCTAATGATTTTCCGCAAGGCTGTGCCGATGAGGATTATCGCCGCAAGCTGGAAAAAGCCTATCCCATTCACCCGGAGCTATTCGATCAGCTTTATACCAGCTGGGGATCGCTCGAAAAATTCCAGCGGACGCGCGGCGTGCTGCGCCTCATGGCACAAGTCATTCATGAACTCTGGATGAATAATGATCCGTCCGTCATGATCATGCCTGGCAGCGTCGCTATCAGTTCACAGCGGGTGGAACCAGAATTACTGCATTATCTTGATACCAACTGGCAGTCGATCATCGCTGCTGACGTTGATGGCGTATCGTCTACGCCCTATAAAATCGACCAGTCTGCGCCGAATTTGAACAAATATTCGGCAACGCGCCGTATCGCGCGGGCTATTTTCATGGGATCGGCGCCCACGCATAAGGAGCAAAACAAAGGGCTAGACGACCGGCAGATTAATCTGGGCGTCGTCCAGCCGGGTGAACGTCCTGCAATTTTCGGCGATGCCCTTCGCCGCCTGACCAACCAGGCCAAGTTCATGCATAGTGATCTGGGACGTTACTGGTACTCCATGACGCCCAGCCTGAACCGCATGGCCGCGGACCGCGCCGGACAGCTGGAAGAGGCTCTGGTTTTAATGACAATTGACCAAGAGCTGGCAAAATATATCAATTCTATTGGGGATCGCGGTCATTTCGATGCCGTCCAGGTGGCCCCCTCAAACTCCTCCGACGTACCGGATGAATCTGGTGGCGTTCGGATGGTCGTTCTCGGCGTTGCCCACCCCCACAGTGGCCGGGAAGGATCTGAAGCCTTGACCGAGGCTAAGGATATATTGATGCAGAAAGGCTCAACGCCACGCGTTTACCGCAATATGCTGACGTTTTTGGTAGCTGAAGCACGGCAACTGGATAGTCTCAAAGATGCCGTCCGGTCCGCACTAGCGTGGAAAGAGATCGTAAAAGAAACAAAACGCCTTAATCTTACGCAAAGCGATAGCGCGCTTGCAGAGGCGAAGGTTTCTGAAGCTGTCGAAACCATGAAAACGCGTATGCGAGAGGCCTGGTGCTACCTTCTTTATCCCGTTCAGGAAAGCGCGCAAGCGAACGTAGAGTGGATTTCCAGTAAAATTCCCGCTCAGGACGGAGTATTATCTAGAGCCAGCAAAAAGCTTGTCAGCGATGAGGGATTATTGCCTGAGATCGGCCCGACCCGCCTGGATCGGGATTTACAAAAATATATCTGGAATGGCAAAGATCATCTGCTCCTGAAAGATTTGTGGGAGTATATGAATCGATACACGTATCTTCCGCGTCTAAAAAATCAGGCTGCACTTACAAAAGCTGTGCAGTCAGCTGTATCCGGGATGATCCCTGGACCGTTCGCCTATGCTGAACGCTGGGATGAAGGAGCGGCAAAATACAAGGGTCTTGTGATCGAAAAAGCCTCGAACGCGTTGATCGTAATTGATGGCGACAGCGTCATTATAAAGCCAGACGTAGCCGAACGTAATCGCCCCGAGCCAGCAAAGGATGCCGTTCCTGTTTCTGGCGCCGGATCTTCCGGTGAGGGTAGTGTAGCAAAAAAACCAACAGTGAGTGGAAATTCCGGGGACGGGGGCACAGATGAACCCAAAAACCCCACGCGTTTCGTTGGCACGGTTTCGATCTCTCCTGACCGCCCAGCGCGTGAGATCCATCAAGTTGTTGAAGCCATCATTGAACAACTGACGACGATTCCTGGGAGTGATGTCAGCATAACATTGGAAATCGATGCCGAAGTCCCCGGAGGCCTTGATCGTGCAAAAGTCAGGACACTGATGGAAAATGCTACGACACTAGGATTCATCGATAAGGCAGTTAAGTAGAGAAGGCTGTTGAGAGTGAGAAAAAATCTGCCCAACAATCAAAAACTTCTGCTTCTTAATTTACGAGGGTGCTTCGACCTGAATATTATTCGAATACTGAAAACTGGGCTCCTGTTAGGTGCAAGTTATGCGGGCCTTATTTGATTTTTTTTGCTCATTATTTTTCTTCTTGATAATTCGCTCGCGCCATCGCTTTACGCAGTTCGGCCTTATTAGCGACGACAACGTGGTATTCCCTATGGTCTGCACCGTCCCCGTCCCCATCTGCCAGCCCAAGGCGGCGCAGGAAATAATAAAGCAGGGCCAGTCTGACCTTCACATCCAGCCGCATATCCTCCATGCCGTAATCCATTGCCACGGCCTTGGCTTGGCTTTTACTCAGCTTCGGGTGCGGTTTTAGCGTTACGGTGAATATCTCATTCCATACCGCATCTTCCGCCCCTGAAACAGGGTTTTCCGAGGATGGGCGAGCTTCCTGAATGCGGGAAAGAAGGAAATCCTTATGCTTTCCGGCCTTGTGGCAATAGGCGCGGACGTGCCAGCGCATACCGTCAAATGCAAAAGCATGGGGGGAGACTGACCGCCATGACGGCTCATCGCTGCTCATGGACTGGTAATAGATTTCAATGGCCTTTCCGCCCCTTACGCCTGCCAGAACGTTTTGCAGGATGTGCGGCGGTATGTTGCGGCGGGGCATTTGCACAACGTCATGGGTCGGCAAATCGGGCAGCCAAGCTCCGTCAACGCCGGACATGGCGGCCACGTCATCGCGCATTTGCCACAGATAGGCGTCCGAATCGGGCTTCAAAAAGGCGGGCTTGAAGGCGGGGGTGACAAAATACCGCTTTTTCTTGTGGTCATAATCAAGGTTTTTGGGGGCAACTTCCTGATACTGACACAAGTCGTTTGATGCCTGAGGTGTGGAGACACTGAACCGCTCCATGATGTCGGCGCGGTTGATTTGCCCCTCCCAGAACAGGCGGAAATCAATAAATTCCAGTCTTTTTTCAACGCTCCAGCGGCGTTTCTCTTTGGGGGCGGCCACGCAAAATTCCTTAGTTCGACTATAAACTATTCGTACCCGTTGACAACCATCACGAGTTCGGATAGTTTCTATCCTAATCAAGAGAATCGGTCAATGACCCCTTACGTCGGAACGCTGATTTTCATGTGTTTAACTTTAGAACAGGGAGACAGGAAATGTCGAGCAAGAATCAGCATATCGTACCCCACGAGAACGGATGGGCCGTTCGCGGCGCGGGAAATGACCGCGCAACATCGGTGCATGAAACCCAGGCCGAGGCCATCCAGCGCGGCAGGGAAATCGCCCAGAACAACAACAGCGAACTGTTCGTCCATGGGCGCAACGGGCAAATCCGCGAGCGTGATAGCTTCGGTAAAGACCCGTTCCCGCCGAAGGGTTAAGGGTAACAGGAGGGTGCAATGATACCGATACAAAAACCGCAACAAGGCCAGTCCACACCAGTCCCGCCGCTGAGCCAGGCAGCAGAAGAATTCATTAAAAATCTGGCGGACAGCCTTGAAATTCCGGACAGCCGCTATGAAGAGGCTGAGAAACGGTACAAGTCCGTCGGCAACTGGCTGAAAAGACCGGGATCGGTTTTTGAACACGCCAGCCCTGACGTTCATACGCAGGGTTCATTCGCCTTGGGAACGGTAATAAAGCCTGTTTCCGAGGATGAGGAATATGACATTGATATGATCTGTTCCTTTGAGATTGATTCCGCAAAGTGTTCGCAGGAAAAACTCAAAAATCTTTTGAAATACGAGCTTGCGGAGTATGCGAAAAAATACTCCATGCAGGAGCCGGAATCGCATCGGCGCTGTGTGAGGGTTCGTTATGCCGATAGCGCCCAGTTCCATTTGGATGCCACTCCCGCCCGTCCTGATCGAAATAGACAGCGGGTCTTGCTTGAGCAGCACAAAATCAATAACGAATGGGCCGCTTTGGCTATTTCTATTACGGATGAAAAGCATCCTGCCTACAAAATCACCAGTACCGAATGGCCCCGCAGCAACCCTCGCGGCTATCTAAAATGGTTCAGGTCAAGAATGCAGGTTGCTTTCGACAGACGCAGGCAGGAAATTAAACTGGCCGAAAAACGGGCCAACGTTGAGGAAATCCCCGAATACCGCGTAAAAACCCCGTTGCAATCTGCAATTCAGATTCTAAAGCGCCACCGGGACATGACGTATGACGGGGAGCCAGACAACAAACCGATTTCGATCATCATTACAACGCTTGCGGCATTGGCCTACAATCAGGAAGGATCAATACATCAGGCGCTGTTTCAAATTTTGTTTACAATGGATAAACATATTCAGCGTGATACGCATGGCCGGGCCGTTATACTAAACCCAACTGATCCTTTGGAAAATTTTGCAGACAAGTGGCGCGAATTTCCAGAGAGGGAAGAGGCTTTTTATGAGTGGTTGCAGAAAGCCAGAACCGACTTGGTTTCTATTGCCGGCCTTAATGACCTAAAAGACATCGCTGAAAGTCTCTCACCCGTCTTAGGGCCTAAGCTGGTGGAGAATGCCCTTGGTCGCCATAAGCCCGCTCAAGGCAAGAATTCATTGTCGTCGCTATTGCCAAAGTGGAGCGTATTTAACCAGCCCCACAAGCAGCAGGCTCCGTGGCCGGTTGCGGAACAAGGGTACGTCAAAATCAAGTCCGCCGAATATAAAAGGCAGGCAAGGGGTTCCATGTGGCGAAAATTCGACAGCAACGGAACATCTTTACCCAAAAACTGTGACCTTGTTTTTGAAGCGGTGACGAATATACCGGAGCCCTATGATGTTTATTGGCAAGTTGTCAATACGGGCCATGAAGCAGGAAAAGTTTCAGGACTGCGCGGCGGATTCGATAAGGGCGACTATGAGTTGGGTAGGCTCAAGAAGAAGGAGAGTACCTCATATCGGGGAAGCCACACTATCGAATGCTTCATCGTCAGAAATAGTCGCATGCTCGCTCGTAGCGGCCCATTCATTGTTAACATTCAATAGGAGCCTGCAATGGCAAAGACAGCCAGACCCGCTATACCTGAGAAGGTTAAATATATCCTGTGGGGGAAATCCGCAGGCAGATGCCAGTTATGCAACAAGCCTGTTTATGAGGACTACCTCACGCATGAAGAGTTAAACCTCGCCGAACATGCTCACATCATAGCAAACAGCGCGGATGGTCCCAGAGGCGATGAAAACTTGTCAGAAGAATACGCGACTGACCTTGCCAACCTCATGCTGCTCTGCCGCGAACATCATAAGAAGATCGATACGGAGGAGTATGTTGAAAAATACCCGCCGAGCCTGTTGAGGGATATTAAGAAAAGGCACGAGGAACGGATAGAACTCGCGACTGCCATTTCAGAAGAGCAGCAGAGCCACGTCCTGTTATACAGCGCCAACATTTCCAGCCAGACCAATCCTGTAAATTACACAGGCGCTGTTCAGGCAATGTTTCCCTTGCGGTACCCAGCGGAAAGGCAGCCAATAACTATTCATCTTACAGGAAACCCAGCCAACGACTCTCAGGCAAAATTTTGGGAGACGGAAGTTGATAACCTGAATCATCACTTCACCACACGGATTAAACCACGCATTGACCGTCAGGAAATCAAGCATGTCTCGGTTTTCGGTCTGGCTCCTATCCCGCTTCTGATCCATCTGGGAACGCTCCTGACCGACAAAACCCCGGCGGATGTGTATCAACTGCACAGAGAGCCCGCTGGCTGGCGTTGGGTGGATGATTATGCGCCCGACTTTAACTATACGGTAACGGCTCCCGCTGACTTCTCTCCGACTAAGGTTGCCTTGGCAATTTCTTTCAGCGGGTCTATAGGGCAGCAGGATATACTCTCTGCGGTTGGTACCGATGCCGCTGTCTGGCAAATGGCAATCAATGCTCCGCATAATGATTTCATGCAGGCGAAAGAACAGCTTTCATTATTCAGGAAGGCTTTCAGACGGCTGTTAAACACAATCAAAGACAAGCACGGCAAAGATGCAGAGATACATATCTGCCCAGCTGTCCCTGTGTCAGTGGCGATTGAGATTGGGAGGGTCTGGATGCCAAAAGCTGACCTTCCATTGATAATTTACGACCGGAATAGACAAAATCTTCAATTTGAAAGGGCATTTAAGGTTGGATGACCGGGCTATTAACACATCCCCGTTTTAATAAGGCTGTGCGCAAGGATTAAAAGACCTTAATATTGTGCTCGGTGATATGGAGCCTTGGGTAAAAGGTCCAAAGGTTCTTTATAATGGCAAGCTTGGTAATTTTTAATTTTAAGGAAAATAATGTTTCGCTTCGTTCATACCGCTGACATTCATCTTGATTCACCGCTTCGATCTCTTGCTCTCAAAGATCCAGACGCCGGTGCTTTAGTTGCTAATGCTACTCGGCAAAGTTTTTCGAAAACCATAGACCTATGTCTTAACGAAGAAGTAGATGCTTTAATTATCTCCGGGGATCTCTACGATGGTGAATTGCGTAGTATGAAAACAGCGGAGTTTTTTTCATCAGAAATGCGTCGCTTAGTCGAAGCCAGTATTCAAGCATTTATCATTCGGGGAAATCACGACGCAGAATCGCGTATAACCAAAGAACTTCAATTACCTGATGGCGTACATGTCTTCCAAAGTCGAGGAAATTCAATTGTTCTGGAAGAAAAAGGGGTTGTTTTACACGGAGTCAGTTTTTCAAATCCTCAAGCTCCGGACAGTCTTCTGCCATCCTACCCGGTTAAACAGTCCGGTTACCAAAATATCGGGTTGCTGCACACCAGCCTAGCCGGTTCCCCAGAACATGATACCTATGCGCCCTGCAGCTTACAAAATCTTCTGGATATGGAATATGATTACTGGGCGCTTGGTCACATTCACAAACGGGCGGTGCATAGTCATACACCGTGTGCTGTCGTTATGCCTGGGATCCCTCAGGGGCGGCATATCAATGAATCTGGTGTAAAGACAGTCACTCTGGCAGCTATCTCACCATCCGGAGAAATTGAAATAGAAGAGCGCGTCACCAGCCTTGTCCAGTTTGAGCGACTGACTATCGACCTAGAAGGAACCGAAGAATGGCGCGATGTTGTTGCTGCCAGTGAAACCGCTTTTGGAAAACTCATTGATAGCATACAAACTCCACATGTCATCGCCAGAGTCGCCCTGAACGGTATAACACCTTTGGCAGGCCGGTTACGGCGGGATGCGGACGTTATACTATCTGAATTAAGAGAAGCGGCACGGCGTAGCGGATCTATATTCATTGAGCAATGCGACCAAAATTGTCGTGTTGCTACTGCTAAAACAGAAGCAGCCAGCGTAGATCCCGTCTCGGAATTGAGCAGGTTGATGGCGGGGCAGGGCATTCCTCTCGATCGAATTACGGCCGATACCAAAGCACTGCTGACGGATATGCAAACAAAACTGCCGCCGGAGTTGCGTGATGCGTTTGAAGATCCAGATGGCAAACTTTTAGAAGAATATTTGAGCCAAGGGGCCGATGAAATTCGGGCGCGTCTCGAAGGAACCGGGGAGGGTGCTTAATGCGCTTTAATAAAATTCACCTGACCCGTTATGGCTGTTTTACCGATGATGTAATTGATTTGGGTGAATCTTCGTCCGGAGATTTTCATATCGTTTACGGCCCCAATGAAGCGGGGAAATCTACGCTCAGAGAAGCCTGCCTTGATTTTCTTTATGGCATTCCGGCGCGTAGCAAATACAATTTCCTTCATGATTACACCTTAATGGAGATCGGTGCCGAGATCACAGTGGCAAAAGATTCATATGAGGGAAAAAGAATAAAAGGGCAAAAAAATACCTTAATTGGAACAGGCAACTCCCCCCTTCCAGAAACTGTTTTAAAGGCCATTATGGGGGGTGTTTCACGCCAAGACTATGAGCATATGTATTCCCTAAACGATGCTTCACTGGAAGCCGGAGGAGAAAGCATCCTGAGTAGTGAAGGGGATTTGGGAGCGCTTTTATTTGGAGCCATGTCTGGACTTTCGGATGTAAGTTTAATTCTGACGAAGGCCAAGGAACAGACAGAAGGTTTTTTTAAAACCTCCGGCCGTGCCTTTTACCTCAATGAGTTGAAAACTGAGCTGAAACGGATAGATCAGGAAATCAAAGATAATGATGTGGAGGTCGGTGCTTACCAGCGTTTAAAAAACAACGCCAAACAAGCGGCAGCCCAATGGAGTGACAAGAAAAAAGAACGAGATGAAATGCGATCTGAAAATCGCCGATTACTGGCGCTAATAGAGTCATATCCTGTCTGGCGGGACTATATCGCCATTCAGGACGACCTGGCCCCACTACATGGTGCTCCTGATGTCCCCGATGGATGGGCCGATGAAATTAACGATCTTATCCAGAAAAATACAGAGGCCCGCAGCAAAGCAGAAACTGAAACACAAGCGGTAGAGCGGGCGCAGGCGGAACTGGATGCTATTGTCTGTGATGAAATCGGACTTTCGCTGTCCGAACAAGTGAGGCGGCTTCAGGGAGACAATCTTGAGGCACGATATAAAACCTCGAATGATATAGAAAAGCGTAGGAATGAACGCACTCATCTGCAAGAGAGTATTGCGGACAAATTAAGCCGTCTAGGTCAGCCAGTTGATGCGGATGCTAAAACTCTACTCCTCCCAGCCGCATGCGTAGGATCAATAAAATCACTTATGGCAGAAATAGGCACCATTGACGCTGAGCTTAAATCGACGACACGTGAATATGAGGATGCCAAAAGCGAGATGCAGGACGCGCAACAAGCACTGGAAACATATCATTCCCCAAAAGATGATCCAGCCCCCATAAAATCTGCGCTGGAACCAGCCAAAGATGCTCCCAAACCGGGAGACCTGAAAACAATTGAAGATAGTGTCCATAAAGCGCGCGCTGAGCGAGACGATGCAATAGCACTCTTAGCTCCTTGGCAGGGGGACGCTGCCGCTCTGTCAGTTCTGACTTTCCCTAGTCAGGATTTTATTCAAAAGCTGGAAAGCAGAGGACAGAAGCTTTCTGAAGAAGAACAAAAGCTGGAAACAGAAAACAATCAATTACATGACAATATAGCTAGACACATATCAACTATAAACGCGCTAAAGCAAGATGCCAAAGTCATTTCTGATGAGAACATCGCTAATACTCGGCAAACACGGGATGACGCGTGGGCATCGCACAGAAACAGCTTAAATGAAAAGCCTCTGCCGTCCGCAGAAATCCTTCAGCAATCTGCTGATGAATTCGCCGCTGTTTTGGCTGCCAATGACCAGTTGGTCAGCAACCGTTTCAGTCAATCAACAGAGATTGCTCAGCTTCGAAAGGCACAGCTTGACCGCGCCGAAACGGAAGCCATAATAGTCCGCCTGGCAGAAAAACAGCAACAACATGATGCCAAAAAACAGGCATACATTGAAGAACTGGAAAAACTATTTGGCAAACTGAACCTGCCAGCAGACTTTGAATTATCCGAACTGAAGGTATGGCTAGAACGCTGTAAGCAAGCACTCAAGGCTGATGAGCATTTAAAGGCTGCGGAAGCCAGTTGCAAGGGCCAGAAAGCGAAACACAATACTGCCAAGGCAGAGCTTGAAAACGCTATGCGCTCCTGTGGTCTGACCGTAGAGAAATTGGAATGGTCTCAACTTTTGCAGCTTGGGCAAGAAACCCTTGACACTTGGACACTGGCACAGCAGAAAAAAATAGTGCTTGAAGAAATATTGTCAAAAGCCAAAAAAGCCGAAACAAAGCGCAAACGGGAATTGGAACGGGTGCAAGCTGATAAAGTAACGTGGGCTGCGTCATGGTCGTCCTGTCTGACTGATACTTGGCTTGGCATACAAACGCCTGCCGCGGTTGCTGAAATACTAAATCTTCTTGAGTCTCTTGCCGCGGATATCAAAGAAGCCAGACAGCTGGATGACAGGATTACCGCCATGGCCGAAGACCGGGAACGGTATTGCGCGGAAGTGCAAAATCTTGCCCAGCACGCCGGTGAGCAATTTGAAAATAACGACCCCCTGTCAGCTGCCGACCGTCTGCGTCAACGGGTTATCGATGCTGAAGAAGCTCATAAAGCAAAACGAAAAGCGGCCTTAACCTTGAAGGACGCTGAGAAGCGCCTAGCCGCTGCAACGCAAGCCGAACAACACGTTTCCAGTCGGTTTAAAGAGATGTGCGAAACAATCCCAGCAAACACACTGGAGGAACTCCGTAACAAAATAGGGCAGGGATTAGAGCGTTTCAGGCTACAAAAGCGGTCAACAGAATTGGAAATCGACCTCATCCGGCGCCTTGGTCAGGATAGCATAACGGCAAGTTTGGCCATCTTGAATGAGAAGGTTGGCACTTCTGAATCCCTAGACGCTGTGAGAGCCCACTGCGAAGCGCTAGAACGGGATTTAGAAGATATAGATCAACAAGTCAGCGAACTTTATGCGTCTTGGCAGGAATCGGAGCGCGAATTGTCAACGATTGGCTCGGACAGTACAGTTGCAGAACTCTTTGAAGAGCGGGAAGCTGTACTTCTGGAAATCAAAGCTAAAGCACACGATTTTATGCGTCTTTCAACGGGGATCATGTTAGCCAATGAAGCTCTGCGTACATACAGGGAGACACACCGAAGCTCCATGATGAAAGCCGCCAGTGATGCATTTGCCCGCATGACACGCGGTGCGTTCACAGGCCTGTCTGCCACACCTCAAGATGATAAGGAACTTCTTTTCGGTGTACGCGCTGACGGATCAACGATCCTAGCTTCTGAAATGTCCCGTGGCACACGGTTTCAGCTCTACTTAGCATTACGAATTGCAGGACATGCAGAACTGGCACGTAATGGAGAGACACTCCCATTCTTCGCAGATGACATTCTGGAACCTTTCGATGATGATCGTTCAGAAGAAACTTTTGCACTCCTAAATGAAATGGCTAAGCACGGCCAAGTGGTTTACCTCACACACCATAAACACTTATGCAAACTTGCTCAAAAAGTGACTAGCGGAGAGGTTAAAATACATGAGTTGCCGGATAGAGCCGTCTCTTTAAATCTACAGCAGCGTAAATAAGAGGTCACCCGATGAATTATGATGAAATTAAGCTCGCTCTTGATACAGCCGAAGAAACAAGAAATAAAATCGCCATGTTTCATTATATAGCATTGAAACATGCGGAAGATTTTATGGATGAAGATCCAAAATCTTTTTGTAAAGCTGTTGGTATGCAGGAAAGTTATGCTACAGAATTTTTGAAAATGCGAGCGCTTCACTTACTTATAAAAGAAAACAATCTCAGTATTTAATTGATAATGAAAGCATTGATATGCATAATGTAAATATGCGGTCAGTGTATAATTATTTGTTTTAATTAATATAAATGTATTTTCTTTTTCATAAGATACATTATCACTTTCCATGCTATATGCGCATATTTGACGCCTATATAATATGCATGATATTATTGGATTGTGTAACATTCGGAGGATAGTATGGAAATCTTCATTGAGCATGAAACAAGCAAACGGCGGCCAGTCAATCTCACTATTCGCGAGGATGTTCTGGAGGCAGCGAAAATGCTGAAACTCAATGCCTCGCAAGCCGCTGAAAGGGGAATTATCCGCGCCATTCGTCAGGCTCAGGAGGATGACTGGATTACAACCAATAAGCCGGCACTGATAGCGCATAACAGCCGCGTTGATAAAGATGGCCCGCTATTAACGCCGGCCTGGGCAAAAGAATAATGGCACGGTTTGACGTCTATAAATTCAAAAGCGCCGCCGTCCCTTTCGTTCTCGATGTCCAGGCAAATCTTCTGGCTGGCCTCAAGACACGCGTAGTAGTGCCGCTTGTTCCCTTATCAAAGGCGGAGAAAGAAGTCCTCCCGCGCCTGAAACCCGTCCTCCGGATTAATGGCAAAGACTATGTGCTGATGACAACAGACATCGGAACCATAAGAACCAAAGATTTAGGCGCAGTCGCTGACAATCTGGGAGACCAACACCATACAATTACAGGCGCCCTGGACTTCCTCTTTCAGGGATTTTAATCCGGTACGACGCGGAGAAAACATCAGCACACTCCGGAAAAACAGCTGGTTAGTGCAGGCAGACGCCATCAAATTATCAAGTTACCATTTGCAACCAATGCGGCTTCATCTGTAAGATCAGTGACGCCTGTGAGTGTAGCTATCTGATGAAAGCCATATGCACCACCTAAGCCATCCCTATCAACAAAGACTGCGCTATTGCTGCCATTAGTTGTTATCTGAATATAATCCGTAATGGCATCATTCAACGGATCATACCCGTCCAAAAGGTCAGAAAGATCGATTGCATCCCCTGATGCAACATCAAAATCGGTTATGGTATCTACATTGCTGAAGGCAGAAGCCGACTCAAAGACGAAAAGGTCTGCTCCATTCCCACCAGTCAGAATATCAACGCCTGCACCGCCATAGAGAATGTCATTCCCATCCCCACCATTCAGCGTATCGTTCCCGGCGCCACCATCCAGGAGATCATCGCCGTCATTCCCGTTCAGCGTATCGTAGCCATCCATACCGTACAGCTCGTCATTCCCCGCACCGCCGCTGATCGTGTTGCTGCCGATTCCTCCATACACGATGTCCCGCGCCTGCGTGCCGGTATAGCTGCTGCTCATCCCAATGGTCAACGTCGGCATTGTTCCCCAACCCGCGCCGCCATTCACAAAGGTCATCGTCGTCAGGTCGAAGGTGATGTCGTTGAATACGAGCGTCTCGACATCGTTATACACCAGATCCGTTCCATAGCCCGCAGACGAAGAATCGTTGCCGTCCCGCACCTTGATGTAATCCGCATGGTCCCGGTAAATGATAAAGCCCGTGCTGTCCACATCCCAGATCGCCGTGTCGTTCCCGGCACCGCCGATCAGTGTATCTGTCCCCGTACCACCGATCAGTGTATCGTCACCCGCACCGCCATTCAGCGTATCATTCCCGGCGCCACCATCCAGGAGATCATCGCCGTCATTCCCGTTCAGCGTATCGTAGCCATCCATACCGTACAGCTCGTCATTCCCCGCACCGCCGCTGATCGTGTTGCTGCCGATTCCTCCATACACGATGTCCCGCGCCTGCGTGCCGGTATAGCTGCTGCTCATCCCAATGGTCAACGTCGGCATTGTTCCCCAACCCGCGCCGCCATTCACAAAGGTCATCGTCGTCAGGTCGAAGGTGATGTCGTTGAATACGAGCGTCTCGACATCGTTATACACCAGATCCGTTCCATAGCCCGCAGACGAAGAATCGTTGCCGTCCCGCACCTTGATGTAATCCGCATGGTCCCGGTAAATGATAAAGCCCGTGCTGTCCACATCCCAGATCGCCGTGTCGTTCCCGGCACCGCCGATCAGTGTATCTGTCCCCGTACCACCGATCAGTGTATCGTCACCCGCACCGCCATTCAGCGTATCATTCCCGGCGCCACCATCCAGGAGATCATCGCCGTCATTCCCGTTCAGCGTAT
>CAYNSR010000016.1:0-56600 GCA_964400125.1 uncultured Micavibrio sp.
GATTCTTGCGTGAATCCGGAAAATTATGACGGCGCTAATTGATGACGCGCCCTAGTATCTTTTTTAAAACACCATCCCCGGCGTCATTCCCCGAATTTTTTCTTACAAAAATTCTAGGGGAATCCATGAATATCAATGTCTTATTATGGATTGCCTTAGAATTTTCCTTGCGGAAAATTCAGGCAATGACGATGCAATATAAGAAATACCCATCTTCATCGCCATCCCCGCGCAGGGTGGGGTGACGTGATTGATTCATTTTTTCCTAGGCGGGCTCCAGGGCCTTGTCCCGCGTCGCCCTTCAACCGTTTCAATATAAATCTGTTGGTCTCTTACCCGAATTGCATGGGTGCCGCCGTCTTTCAGATCCCATCGGTCAATGACGTTTTCACCGCGACACCCCTTGACCGGCTTTGTTGAAATCAGCAAATCAACCTTGCCGCAATCCTCCGCCACGGTGCGCGGATCAAAAGACAGGGCAATCTGCCGCCCCTGCAACTGCAAACGGCACGCATAGTGATCGCAGGACAAAACATTGTTGCCGCCTTCCACCTGCCCCTCCTTCGGAAACAGTTTCACCCGTTCCCGCTCCACCCCGAGCGCGCGCTCCCAGTTTTCGGCAAGGAAACGCTCCGTCCGACGGGTGTTTAGAAAAATATCCTCATCCGAAAGACGCACCATCACCAGTTTTGCGCTCTGCGCCACCACGATATCGGGTTTTTCTGTGGCCAGAACAAAAACCGTCCCCGCCACCAGCGGCAGGATGAAGATCAACCGCACCCTGCCCTTCAAAATCATCAGCATCAATCCCGCCAGCGTAAAACACACCAGCGCACCCAGCGGCCACGCGGGCAGCGCCAAAGACGCCTGCGGCCATCCAGCGATCCACTTTGAAATATCAAGCATGATGCCGACCCCCCAGCCCATGGCCTGCAAGGCCGGATCGTCCAGCCCGAACGGCATCAGCAAATAGGCGACCACCGCCGCAGGCATCACCACGAAACCAATGACAGGCAACGCCAAAACATTGCCGATGACGCTATAGATCGGAAATTGCTGGAAATGATAAAGAGTAAACGGTGCCGTCGCCAGTGTCGCGACAAGACTGGTTGCGCAAATGCCCGCGATATAGATGACGGGTTTTTTCCACCACCCGGCATTGCGATTGAGGCGGGACCAGAAACCGCGAGTCTCATCATAAAAGAAAATCAGCGCCGCAACAGCGCCAAACGACATCTGAAAACTCGGCCCCGTTATCGCCTCCGGCGTAGTGAACAAGATAATCAGCGCCGACAACGCCACCAGCCGCAATGAAAACGGACTGCGGTCGAACATCACCGCCGTCAGGACCAGCCCCGTCATAATCACCGAACGCAATGTCGGGACCGACAACCCCACCATCACCGCGTAAAACGTGCAACCAAGAAGGGCAATAATCGCCGCATATTTTTTGATCGGGTGATAAAGCGCAAAGCGCGGCACGGCCGCCATGGACAGGCGCACAAGGAAAAAAATACCCCCGGCGATCAACCCGATATGCAGGCCCGAAATCGAAATCACATGCGCCAGACCTGCGGCGCGAATATCTTCCCATATTCCTTCCGGAATTCCCGCCCGCTCGCCGAGCAGCAGGGCCGATACAATCGACGCCTCCGGCTCCGCCACAACAGTTCTGACATGCAGGGCGTGTTTTTGCCGAAACGTTTCGATCCACTGCGACACGTTGCCGCTTTTTTCAGGTTCTGCCAAAACCTCCGGCACGGTATAGGCAAACCCCAATGCGCCAATGCCCAGAAAATACATATGCCGCTGGAAATCAAAACTCCCCGGCAGGACCGGAGGCGAAGGCGGGTTCAACCCGGCCAGAACGCGAATGCGCTGCCCCGGCTTCAATTCTGCATCTTTCCTGATGGAAACACGCACCCTGCGCGGCGTTTCTTCCGCCCCCAGACGTTCAATCACCGGATCTTTCAGGACAACACGAGTGCCGCGTTTCTGGTCGAGCGTATTCAGGGAAACAATGGTCCCTTCCACCATCACCGGGGCCATCGCCTTGGATATGGCAGGGGCCTCCACCAGTACAGTGCGGAACTTCGCCACATTCCACCCGGCAGCCACCAGCAAAAACGCAACGGCCAGCACCAGCGCCGATGTTACAGCCCGGCGCAGGCCAAAAACCAGCGCCGCAACGCCCGCACACCCCCCCAGCGCAATCAATCCCGCCGCGCCGGACGGCTCCGTTTTCATGGAAAAATAAACCCCGATCCCGGCCCCGATCAGGACAGGAACCCACAAAAAGACATTTTGCCGCTGATCCGCGATGAGTTTTTCGAGCCAAAGCATGGCCTTTTCTACTCCATCCCCCCATCCTTGTCATCCCGCCCACCCGGGATGACAGAAAGGCATATTTTGTCTATGATCCCGCAAAAGGAAGAAATCATGAGCATCGTTACCCGCATTCCCCCTTCCCCGACCGGACTGATGCATATCGGCACGGCGCGGACGGCGCTTTATAACTGGCTTTATGCCCGTCGCCATAACGGGCAGATGCAGTTTCGCATCGAAGATACGGACCGCGAACGTTATGCCCCCGAATTCGTCCAGTCTATCGTCGATGGTCTGGAATGGCTGGGCCTGAACTGGGACGGGGATATCCTGTCGCAATACGAACGCCGCGAACGCCACGCAGAAATCGCGCAGGAACTGGTTAAAACCGGCAAGGCCTATTTTTGCTATTGTTCCCCCGAAGAACTCAACACGATGCGTGAAAAGGCCAAGGCCGAAGGGAAAATAACCTTTTACGACCGCCGCTGGCGCGATGCCGATCCATCGACTGCGCCGAAAGGTGTCTCCCCCGTCATCCGCATCAAGGCACCGCTGGAGGGTGAAAGCATCCTCTCCGACCATGTGCAGGGTGACGTACGGGTAAAAAACGAACAGCTTGATGATTTTATCATCCTGCGTTCGGACGGAACACCCACCTATATGTTGGCCGTTGTCGTCGATGACCACGATATGGGAGTCACCCATGTCATTCGCGGCGACGATCACCTCAACAACACCTTCCGCCAGAACCTGATTTACGAAGCCATGGGCTGGCGTCTGCCGGATTACGCGCATTTGCCGATGATTTTGGGGCCGGACGGATCAAAACTGTCCAAGCGCCACGGGGCCACAAGCGTTGCCGAATACGCCAATATGGGTTACCTGCCCGAAGCCATGTGCAATTACCTGCTGCGCCTCGGCTGGTCGCATGGCGATGAGGAAATTATTTCCCGGGAACAGGCCATTGAATGGTTTGATCTCGACCATGTGCAAAAATCCCCGGCCCGGTTCGATTTTGCAAAACTGGACAGCATCAACGCACATTATATCAAGGAAGCCGACAATAATCGCCTGATCGGCCTCGTCACACCGTTTATCGAAAAAAAGGGCCTGAGCGTCGATGAGACGGGCCGCGCCCGCCTGCTCGCCGGGATGGACGAATTGAAATCCCGCGCCAAAACTTTGTTACAGATTGCGGATGAAGGGGCATTTTATTGCAAGACCGTCCCATATGATTTCGACGACAAGGCAAAAGCCAGTCTCGATTCCGCCATCCTGCAAACGCTGAAAGACAGGCTGTCGGGCATCACCGAATTCACAGCGGAAAATATTGAGGCCGCCTGCAAGGACATCGCCAACCAAAACACCGAAGGTAAACTCGGCAAAGTCGCCATGCCCCTGCGGGCCGCCCTGACCGGCACAACCGTATCGCCCTCCATCTTCCACGCCGCAGAAATTCTTGGCAAGGATGAGGCGATTGAGCGCCTTTTATTTGCGATAAAATAGAAATATCCTGCCGCTCCGTGCAAAGATGACAGGATATCTGTTTGTGTTACAATCCTAAGCAATTCTTCAGGGATATCGCCTATCCTTGCCCCAAGTTCTTTCTCAACAAAACAGGTCCCATAATGAGTGAAATAGCAAAAGCCGCCACCCCAGCCCCGCAAGACACCTTCACCCTGACCGACGACAAAACCGGCAAGGCGGTGCAATTGCCCGTGCTTGAAGGGACCATCGGCCCGCGTGTGATCGATGTGCGGAAGCTGTATGACCAGACGGACATGTTCACCTTCGACCCCAGCTATACATCGACTGCAAGCTGCAAATCCCGCATTACCTATATCGACGGCGACAAGGGCGTCTTGATGCATCGCGGCTACACGATTGAAGACCTCGCCGAAAAAAGCACCTTCATGGAGGTGTGCCACCTGCTGCTGAACGGCGAATTGCCGACGCAAAAGGAACTCGAGGAATTCGAATACAATATCACGCACCACACCATGGTGCATGAACAGCTCCATTTCTTCTTCCGTGGATTCCGCCGCGATGCCCACCCGATGGCGGTCATGTGCGGCGTTGTCGGCGGTCTGGCGGCGTTTTATCACGACTCGCTCGATATTTACGACCCGAAACAGCGCGAAATTTCTGCGCATCGCCTGATCGCGAAAATCCCTACTCTGGCGGCAATGTCTCATAAATATTCCATGGGCCAGCCCTTTATGTACCCGCGCAACGACTTAACCTTCGCGGAAAATTTCCTGTACATGTGCTTCGCCGTTCCGGCGGAACCGTATGAGGTCAATCCGGTGCTGGCGCGGGCAATGGACAAAATCCTGATCCTGCACGCCGACCACGAACAAAACGCCTCGACATCCACCGTGCGCATGGCCGGGTCGTCGCAAGCCAACCCGTTTGCCTGCATCGCCGCCGGTATTGCCTGCCTCTGGGGCCCGGCGCATGGGGGGGCAAATCAGGCCGTACTCGAAATGCTCAATGAAATCGGGCACAAGGACAACATCCCTGAATTCCTGCGCAAGGTGAAGGAAAAGCAGGACAATACCCGCCTGATGGGTTTTGGCCACCGCGTCTATAAAAACCACGATCCCCGGGCCACGGTCCTGAAAAAGGAATGCGACGCCGTTTTAAAAGAACTCGGCATCAACGACCCGCATCTGGAACTGGCGATGGAACTGGAACGCATCGCGCTCAGCGACCCGTATTTCATCGAACGCAAACTCTTCCCGAATGTTGATTTTTATTCAGGCATCATCCTGAAGGCCATGGGCTTCCCGGTGGAAATGTTTACCGTTCTGTTCGCCGTATCGCGCACCGTCGGGTGGATTTCCCAGTGGAAGGAAATGATCGAAGAACCAACCCTGAAAATCGGCCGCCCCCGCCAGCTCTACACCGGGGCCGCGCAACGGCCCTATACGGATATCAAGAAACGCGGATGAACACCCGCCCTCACCCCGACACTCTCCCTGAAGGGAGAGGGGGCGATGACCGCACAAACACCGCAGTCCTTCCTCTCCCTTCAGGGAGAGTGTCGGGGTGAGGGAAAAATATCACCCCGCCTTGGCGTAAGGCACAAACGTCGTATCCGTTTTCTGCCTGTATAAATCAAGAACGAACCGGGCCGCCTGATCTGAGGGCGGCTCTTTCGTTTTCCCGTGCAACAATTTCCGCACTGTAGCAAATTCCGCGCATTGGGTATCGACATCAAGGCCGTCTTTCAGCAACGACTTCAACGCGGCGACAATTTTTTCTGTCGTGCATGCGTCCTGAATGAATTCCGGCACGACTTCCTTGTTCAGCAAGATATTGGCCAGATGGGCAAAGCGCACCTTAATCACGCGCCTGACGACCTGCCATGTGGCCGGGTTCATGCGATAGGCAATCACATGCGGCACATTGGTCACCGCCAGTTCAAGCGCCACAGTGCCTGAAACGGCCACGGCGACATTCATGGCCGAAAAAATTTCCGGCTTGCGGTCCGCATCGACAATAACATGGACATTTCCGATACCGCCGCACAGCCCGCGCACCGGGCCTTCGATATGCGGGAGGGTCGGCACAAGGAAATGCAAATTCGGATATTCCTTTTGCAGCCGCCGCGCCGCCCCGGTCAGGATTTCCCCGTGCCGATCTATCTCGCCCTGACGGCTGCCGAAAAACAATCCGACGATCTTTGATTCTTCCGGGATGTTCAATTCACGCCGGATATCCTCGCCGCCGACATCAACATATCCCTGCTGCATGACCGGATGACCGACATAGGCCGACGGCAATTGATGTTTCAGAAAATAGGGCGGCTCGAACGGGAACAGGCATAATAACCCGTCATAAAGATCGGCAACTTTTTTCGCCCGTCCCGGACGCCATGCCCAGACCGTCGGCGCGACATAATGGACGAGGACTGGCCTGCCGTTTTTTATCGTTGTGCCCTGCTCCCGCACCCCCCTGACAACGCGAAAGCAAAAATCTGGCGCATCAATGGTGATAACCATATCGGGGCCGATTTTGCCGATATGGTCGATGGTTTCCCGGATGCGCGCCAGAAGATTTTTCAACCGTGGCAATATCTCCGCAATTCCCATCACCGAAAGCTCGTGAACGGGAAACAGACTGTGCAGCCCCTCCCGCTCCATCAACGGGCCGCCGATGCCGTGAAAGACGACATCCGGATGCTTTGCGCGTAAAGACTGCATCAGCAGGGAGCCAATCACATCGCCAGAGGCCTCCCCTGCAATCATATAAATTTTCATACCGGTTTTACCCCAGAGACAAACATACCGAACCGGTCGGCCATATCTGCCGCGCGGTCCGGTTCTAAAACGAGCGTTTTTCCAGCTTCGATCACAATCCCTGAAAAACCGCTCTGCCCCGCAACGGCAACCGTTTCCGGCCCTATCGTCGGCAAATCGAGATCCTGATCCTGCCCCGGCTTGCTGATCTTGACCAGAATAGGGCCGCGCCCCGCGCGTTTCAACGCCCCGCAGCGGCGCATCAATTCATCCGTCCCCTCGGCGGCCTCGACGCCCAGAACCATGCCTTCCTGAACCACGACAGCCTGCCCGATATCCAGCGCGCCGATATACTGCAAAATCTCCAGACCGCGAACGATGTCTTCCTCATCCGCCCTCTTTGGCCTGTGCCGCCCCAGCGGCCCTTCTGTCGCCAGTAGATCATGGGCGAAACGTTGCACCCCGTGAATGCGGAACCCTTCGTTTTCGAGTTCCTTCTTCATAGCCTTCAGCAACCCGTCATCGCCAAGCGCACGGGTGGACAGGCGGGCATAGAAGGACAGCGTGCGTAAATCCGGGATCAATTCGCGCAAGGACGGGCGGCGGATTGCACCGATAAAAACCAGATCGCGAATGCCATGCGATTTCAGCGTATTGATAATCAAACCCGCCGCGCCCAGACGGGTCAGCATATATTTGCGGTCTTGCAGGATGCCGGGATCGGTCTGGCCGTCGAAAGCGACAATAAACGGCTCGATCCCGTTTTTGTCACAGGCATGCAAAAGCCGCATCGGCATGTTGCCGCCGCCGGCAATGACCCCTATTTTTTCTATGCTGCTTTGCGCGATGGCTGACATAACGGGAAGCGCGTCTTTTCACGCGCGAATTTGATGAGTTCAAGGACCTGCGGCTGACCGGCGAAATCCTTTTCCACCTGCTCGATCCGCTGCTCCATTGTACCATCATCTGCGAAAAGCTGGTTATAGGCTTTTTGCAAAATCCGCATATCGTCTTTTGAAAAACCCCGCCTTTCAAGGCCGATCAGGTTCAATCCGGCTAGAAAAGCCCGTTCACCCTTGACCCGGCCATAGGGAATCACATCGTTTTCGACGCCCGACATGCCGCCGACCACCGCATGCGGGCCGATGCGGATAAACTGGTGCACCGCCGCCAGACCGCCGATAAAGGCGAAATCGCCAACATGCACATGACCGCCGAGCGTGGCATTGTTGGCCATGATGACGTTATTGCCGATCACGCAATCATGCGCAATATGGCAAGCCATCATGAACAAGCCGTTATCGCCGATTTTCGTTTCCATGCCGCCGCTTTCCGTTCCCGGATTCATCGTCACATGTTCGCGAATGACATTCTTTTTCCCGATTGTCAGGCGCGACGCCTCGCCATGGTATTTCAGATCCTGCGGCGCGTGACCGATCGAGGCAAAGGGGAAAATTTCCGTCCCCTCACCAATCGTCGTATGCCCTTCGACCACGACATGGGAATGCAAAACCACGTTGTCGCCAAGGGTCACATGCTCCCCGACCACGCAATACGGCCCAACGCGAACGCCCCCGCCAAGCTTCGCCGCAGGGTGCACAATAGCCGCAGGATGAATGAAATTTGTCATAGGGTGAGTATAGAACCCCGTAAAACCGAAGGAAAATCACGCTTTGTTGCGCGGTGTTACAGTGTCATTTATCCAGGATCATCGCGCTGTAACACGCCTCGGCGCAGAGGACATCGTCTACTCTGGCCTCGCCCCTGAACTTCCAGATATTGCCCCGGCTGCGTTCCTTGGTGACATGGATGTACATGCTATCGCCGGGGGTAACGGGTTTTCTGAATTTGGCTTCGTCGATGGTCATAAAATAAACCAGCTTGCCTTCTGCGGCCTTGCCCAGAGTCTGAACGACAAGAATGGCTGATGTCTGAGCCATAGCCTCGATGATGAGAACACCGGGCATCACGGGCATGCGCGGGAAATGCCCCTGGAAATGCGGTTCGTTAAAAGTAACGTTTTTCAACCCCACCGCCGACTCGTCGGGCACATAATCAACGACCCGGTCGACCAGCAGGATCGGATAACGATGCGGAATCATATCCATGATCCGCATAATGTCGATGGTGTGCCCGGTCATGACGACTTCCCCTTTTTCATCAGACGATTCAAGGTGACAATTTGCCGCATATACTGCTTGACTGGCAAGGCCGGAGATCCAAGAACTTCCTGTCGGGGCGAAATATCCCGCATCACCCCGGCCTGCGCGCCGATCCGTGCGCCCATGCCGATTTTTAAATGCCCGGCAACGCCGCCCTGCGCCGCCAGCACGACGTAATCTTCCAAAACGCTGCTGCCTGCGATCCCGGCCTGCGCGATGATGATGCACCTTTTGCCGACTTTTACATTATGGCCAATCTGGACGAGGTTGTCGATCCATGTGCCGTCGCCGATCTCCGTATCCGGACCGGCGCCGCGATCGACGCAGCTATTTGCGCCGATTTCAACATGATCCCCGATAATGACGCGCCCGACCTGCGGCACCTTGACATACCCGGCGGGGTCGATGGCAAACCCGAACCCGTCCTGTCCGATCCGCGCACCGGGATAAAACCGCGTTCCCTCACCCACAATGCAATGCGACAACGACGCATTCACCCCGACGCGGCAACGCGCACCCAATACGACATTGTGACCGATCACGGCATTATGCTCGATCCAGCTTCCCTCGCCGATCACCGCCCCTTCGCCGATCACCACACCGCTTTCGATGACGCATCCCTTGCCGATTTTGGCGGTGTCATGAACCTGCGCCGATGACGCAATGTCGGGCTGCGGCTTTTCCTCCGGGTAGAAAAGCTGCGCGATCAGCGCATAGGTTTTATACGGCTTGGCCGTGGCCAGCAACGCCATGCCGGGCGGTGCATCCGCCGCCATTTCCGGCGCGATGATACAGGCCGCCGCCGCGCTGACGCAAAAGGCGTCACGATATTTGACATTATCAAGAAAGCTGATTTCTCCCGGCCCGGCCCGGTCGAGAGAACCGATATCGGCGATGCCCAGATCAGGCGACCCACGCAAAATCTCCGCCCCGGTGGCCATGGCCAGTTGCGCCAGCGTATGCGGGCCGGAACGGCGGAAGAAACGTGGATCAGCCATTTTTCTGAGAGTCTACTTCTTCTTGGTCTTCGGCGCATCTGTCGATGCGGCATTCTCCAGATTCAGTTTCACATCCGGAAAATCCTTGTCCAGTTTTTTCAGGACCTTGGCGGTAATATCCATGCTGTCCTGACTGACAATGACGTTCTGGCTCGAAACGACCAGATCATATTTTTCTTCCTGCGCGATTCCTGCAACGACCTTGACGATTTCCGTGCGCAGGGTGTTCAGGGATTCGGAGGCCGCTTTTTCCAGCGACTGGCGGCGCTTTTGCACCAGCTCATTGGCATCGCGCAGTTTCGTTTCAAACTCTTTTTGTTTCGCTGCCGCTTCTTCCGGCTTCATGTCTTTTTGTTCGGACAGTTTTTTCTGCGTATCGGACAGCTCCTTTTCCAGCTTGCCAAACTCGGCCTTGAAAGACTCGCGCTGTTTGGCGATCTGGTCTTGTATGCTTTTTCCGGCCTTCGATGTGCTCATGACCGTCTGGACATCGGCAACGGCCACTCTCGTTCCGGCGTCTTGCGCATGGGCGGAACCGGGAATCGCCATCATGGCGACGGCGCAGAGGGTAAAGAAAAACAAACGCATAACGATTTATCTCCTGTAGCAAAAACCGGAGCAGCACAATGCCGCCCCCAAAAAAACCGACTAGAAACGGGTCCCGAAGCTGAAGCGGAAATTTTCCTCTACATCATAACCTTCGCTGACATAAGGCGCCGCCAGATCAACCCGGATCGGCCCCATCGGCGAACGCCATGAAAGGCCAAACCCTGCGGAAGCGCGCAGCGAACCGCTGTCGACAATCGCCGGATTCGCGGCTTCATCCAGATCCCACAACGAACCGAAATCAGTGAAGGCATGCCCCTTGATCCCGAGATCTTCGGGCAGGCCCACCGGGAACGCCATTTCCACCGAACCGCGATAGAACAAATTCCCGCCCAGCGCATCGCCGGTCGTGATGTCACGCGGCCCCACACCCGCGCCTTCGAAACCGCGCAAGGTCGCGCCGCCGAGGAAGAAACGCTCGTTGATCTCAACATCGCCCAGACCGCCAATCGCGCCGATCTCGCCGAGGATGTTGAGGATCACCTGATCTTCATAAAGCGGGCGGAAATACGACGAACCCAGTTTCACCGACAGGTATTCAGCATCCCCGCCGATACCAGCAAATTCGGTATTGAGCCAGCCATACGCCCCCTTGGTAGGCATCAACTTGCTGTCCCGGGTATCATAGGTCAGCATCTGCCCCAGAGCCGACGTCACGCGCTTTCCTTCCTGCGCGGCGATATAACGCGACGCACCGGCCTGAACGTCGGTAATCTCGTTGCGCTCGAGGCGATAGCTGAATTTCTGTCTCCAATTTTCCGAAAGCGGATAGCCCATCTGCAACGATCCGCCGGTCCGGCGCTGGTCATAAGAACTTTCATCCTGCAAGTCCCGCGTAACGTGGAACAGGCTGGCCCCGGCGGACAGATCGCGCCCCAGAAAATACGGCTCGGTAAAGGATACGTCGAACTCCGTCCGTTTGCCCGCAATCGTCGTCGCGAACAGCAAATCCTGCCCCTTGCCGAGCAGGTTGCGTTCCCGAACGCGGAAATCGGCCAGCGGGCCGTCCGCCGTCGAGAACCCGGCCCCGATAGACAATTCACCCGTCGATTTTTCGGCGACCTCAATACCGACAACGCGCTTGTCCGGCGCGCTGCCTTGTTCGGTTGTTACCTGAACGGTTTCAAAAAAGCCGAGGTCTTTGATGTCCTGTTCCGACCTAGCCAGCTTTTCCTTGTTGAAAGGGTCCCCTTCCACCAGTGTCATTTCACGGCGGACAACCTTGTCCATGGTACGGACATTGCCCTTGATATCGATCCGTTCGACGAACAATTTCTGGGTTTCAACGATGGTAAAACTGATGTCCACGATCTGTTTTTCGCGGTTGCGCTGAACATCGGGGCGAACGGAAACAAAATTGTGCCCCATCTCCGCCAGCGCGGTTGTGAAGGCGTCAATGGTTTTCTGGACGTCTTCAGCGTTATACCATTTTCCCGGCTGCACAGCGAGATAAGGCAACAGGGTTGCTTCGTCGAAATCACGCAATTCATCCGAAACGCGGACATTCCCGACGCGGTAACGCTCACCTTCTTCAACGGTGAAGGTTACATAGAAATAATCCTTGTTTTTGGACAACTCCGCCGTCGCCGACAGCACACGGAAATCGGCATAGCCTTCCGACAGGTAGAATCGGCGCAGCAATTCCTGATCATAGGCCAGACGGTCCGGATCGTAACGGTCGTCGGTCGAAAGGAATTTGTACCAGCGCGTCTCGGCGGTGCTGATCTCGGAACGCAGGCGGTCGTCGCTGAAATGGCTGTTGCCGACAAACTTGATGCCGCGCACATAGGTCACCGGCCCCTCGTCCACCTCAAACACAAGATTGACGCGGTTCTGGTCGAGTTTGATAACCTTGGGTTCGATATTGACGGCGAATCGTCCGCTGCGGCGATACACCTGATACAGGCGCGTCGTATCCGCCTGCACCTTGGTCCGGGTAAAAACCTGACGCGGGCGAAGCTGTATCTCGGCCAGCAACTCGTCGTCCTTAACCTTGCTGTTGCCTTCGAAGGCGATTTCGTTGATGACGGGGTTTTCAACGACTGTCACCTCGAGCGTGCCGCCCTTCTGGCGCAGACTGACATCAGCGAACAGCCCCGTTGCGAAGAGGCTCTTCAACGCCGTGTCCAGCGTATCCTGCGTCATCTGGTCGCCGACGCGAATGTCCAGATAGGTCAGAACGGTTGACGGTTCAATCCGTTCCGTCCCGACGACCTGAATGTCGCGAATGGCGGTCCCCGAAGGTTCCACATAGGAACTGCCCTGCATTTGCTGGGCCTGTGCGGAGAGAGGGACGAAGGAAACAGTAGTGACCGGAATGCAAAGCATCGCAGCAAGGCAGAGCCTTTTGAACGTAATCATCATTTGCCAATCTCTAGGGGTTCAGCCGATCCTGCTTTAGAGGATTAGCTGCATGATATCGTTGAGATTAGCAAATACCATGATTCCGACAAGTATGACTAGCCCTAATCTGAAGGCATACTCCTGAATCTGTTCGGGAATCGGTTTTCCCCGGACGGCCTCGACCGCATAAAACACCAGATGGCCGCCATCCAGCATGGGAATCGGGAAAAGATTAATCAATCCAAGGTTTATGGAAAGAAGCGCTGTGAACGTAACCAACGCTAAAATTCCCGCCTGCGCCATATCCCCGGCAATAGCCCCAATCCGGATAATGCCGCCAAGTTCCTGCGTGCTGCGGGTACCGCTGAACATCTGGCCGATAGCCTCGAGCGTGCTGACCGTGATGTTCCACGATTCTTTGGTCGCCTGCACCAGACCGCCAACGGGACCGTGCTTGATGACAACCTCCCCCAGAGTCTCGGAAATGACCAGCGCGTTATGCCCCTCCGCCTCAGCATCCTTCAGGGCCGCGTTGTTTACGGCCAGAGGATTGATAAGAATCAGGTCGGTTTCCTCCCCGCGATCCAGTTCGATCTGAAAGGTCGTATCCATCCGCTCCAGCAACAGGGCGCGGGCCTGATCGGCATCCGTAACCTCTATGCCTTCGACTTTCTTGATATGCTTGAGGTCAATGCCGTTTCCGGGACTGACAATGCCTAAAAACCCGCGAGACTGCTTGAAACCGTGTGCATCTTCGGATTCCATCCGCAAGGGCGCGGCCTTTAGTTCGATTTCACGATCTCCGCGCTGGACGATAAAGGTCGTGGGCGTATCCAGCTTGACCGTCACTTCGCGGCGCACATCTTCAAACCGGGTGACCGGGCGACCATCGATCCGCCGGATAACGTCATGGGGCTGGAACCCCGCGCTATCGGCTGCGGAACCGGCAATCACCGCCGAAGCCTGTGGCGGTGTAACGGGCTGACCATGGGTCATGTAAAGCCCGGTCAGGATCAAAATCGCAAACAGGTAATTAATCCCCGGCCCGGCAGCAACAATCGCCATGCGTTGCCAGACATTCTTGGCAAAAAACGCGCTCTTGCGCTCGGATTCGCTCATCGGGCGCACGCTCTCGCCATCGGCGACCGTCTCGGTTTGTTTGGCGCTGGCCGGATCGACATCGCCGAACATTTTGACATAGCCGCCCAAGGGGATGATCGAAACCTTCCACCGCGTACCGTGCCTGTCCGTGCGCCCCCAGATTTCCTTGCCGAAACCGATTGAAAAGCTGTCAATCCGCACCCCGCACCAGCGGGCGACTAGATAATGTCCCATTTCATGGACGAAGACGAGGATACTGAGCACCGCCAGAAACGACCCGCCATAGGTCCAGATATTGCTGGTGATAAGAAGAATGAGTTCCTGAATTCCGGGCATTTACTGGCTGACCTTTGTTAGGGATATGTTGGATAGTATATAGGATTCTGTGGCGCGGCGAACAGCCTGATCGAAAGAGATGACATCTGCAAGGGCCGAAAGCGGCGGCGGGGCCGTTGTGCCGAGCATTTCCTGAACAGTTTCAACAATTTGGCAGAAACCGATTTTTTTGTCGAGAAACGCCTGCACCGCGATTTCATTGGCGGCATTGAAAACGACACACGCCCCCGGACCCGCCCCGATGCACGCATAGGCCAGATCGACCGCCGGGAACCTGTCGCGATCCAGCGCCTCGAAATCCAACCGTTTCAATACCGTCAGATCCAGCCGGAGGCCGGAAGTGGCAATGCGCCCGGGCCAGCCCAGAGCATTGGCAATCGGGGTGCGCATATCCGGCGCGCCAAGCTGGGCCAGAAAGGACCCATCGATATATTCCACCATCGAATGAATGACCGATTGCGGGTGGACCAGCACCTCGATTTTGTCGGGCGGCATATCGAAAAGAAAATGCGCCTCGATCACCTCCAGCGCCTTGTTCATCATGCTGGCGCTATCAACCGAGATTTTGGCGCCCATCGACCAGTTGGGGTGCGCCACTGCCTCCTCCGGCGTGGCCGCCGCCATGCGCTCCCGGCCCCAGGTCCGGAACGGCCCGCCCGACGCGGTCAGCACGATCCGCACAACGGAGTCCTTATTTCCCTTGTCAAAAACCTGAAAAATCGCGTTGTGTTCGCTATCGACCGGCAACAATGTCGTCCCGTGCCGTTGCGCCGCGGCAATCACCAGCGGCCCGGCGGCCACCAGTGGTTCCTTGTTGGCGATGGCGACAAGGCCGCCCTGCGCGACCGCCGCCAGAATGGGTTCCAGCCCGGCCATCCCGACAATCGCCGCCATGATCCAGTCAGCGCGATCCTGTGCGGCGGCAATCACCGCACCCCGTCCCGCCGCGCATTCTATCCCCGTGCCGGATAGCAGGTTTTTCAGTTCCGGGTAAAGCCGTTCATCCCCGATCACGGCTCGGCGGGCGTTCAACAGCCGCGCCTGTTCCGCCAGCAACGCGACATTGCGCTGCGCCGTCAGGGCATTGACGCTGTATTCGCCGGGATGCGCCTGCAATAAATCGACTGTACTGCGCCCGATTGATCCGGTCGAACCGAGGATAGAAACTGTCTTCATCAGATGAGCCACGCCTTGCAGGCAATCAAAAATACCGGAGTCACCAGCAAAAGGGAATCGATCCGATCGAGCAGCCCTCCGTGCCCGGGCAGGATGGACCCCGTATCCTTGACGCCGATGCGCCTTTTGATCGCGGAAATCAACAGATCCCCCGCCTGCCCGACGACGCCGAGCGCACACCCGGTCAGGAAGACGATCGCCGGGCTGGCCGCAAAAATATCCTTGCCGAGATCAAACAGCGCGAGAACAAGGCCGCTGGAGATCATACCGCCGATCAACCCGGCCCATGTCTTGTTGGGGCTGATGGTCGGGGCCATTTTCGGCCCGCCGATTCTTCTGCCGGTAAAATAGGCCCCGATATCGCACGCCCAGACCGTCAGCATCAGGGCCAGAACAAGGAAAAGGCCGGACGGAAATTCAAGCCGCAATTGAATAAACGCATAGGCGCACAGTAACGTGTAAACCACCCACACGGGCATATTGCGCGCAAAATATGCGCCTTTTCGTTCCATCTGCGCAAATTCAAAAAGCGATATCGCCGTACCGGCAGCCACCAGCGCAAGAAACGGCCAGCCGCCATAGATGATGACAACAAGCGTCATCGGCCCCGCGATGGCAGCCGATAAAATCCGCTTTTGCAACGTCGATAATTTTTCCAAGGTTTTCCCTGTCAGGCGTTATTCGCCACGCCGCCAAAGCGGCGATCCCTGCCCTGAAATTCCGCCACCGCCGCTTCAAGATCGGCTTTCGAAAAATCAGGCCACAATGTCGGCGTATAAATCAGTTCCGAATAGGCGCATTGCCACAATAAAAAATTGCTGATCCGCTGTTCGCCGCTGGTCCGGATCAGGATGTCCGGGTCGGGAATTCCGGACGTAGACAGAAATTGTGGGAAAAATTCTTCCGCGCTCTGGAAATTCGCGACGATCCCCTTTTCCTGCATCACGGCCGCCATTTGCGCCGCCGCGTTCAGGATATCGTGCCGCCCGCCGTAATTCAGGGCAATGACCACGGTAATCCCCGTATTTTCGCGAGTCAGGGTCTCGGCCTGTTCGATCAGCGCAACGATATCCGGTTCGAGTTCCGTCCGGCTGCCGATCACCCTCAGACGGATATTGCTGGCGTGCAACTCCGCCGTTTCCGCCCGCAGATACATCCGCAAAAGGCGCATCAACTCGCGGACCTCCTCCGCCGGGCGCGACCAGTTTTCGGTCGAAAAGCCAAACAGGGTCAGGTATCTGATCCCCATATCGGCGGCATCCCTGACCACGCGCTTGACGGATTCGACGCCGCGCTGGTGCCCCGCCGTGCGCGGCAAGCCCCGGGCCTGCGCCCAACGGCCATTGCCGTCCATGATGATCGCGATATGTGCGGGAATGTGCGCCATGGTGCCTTGCCAGTTCAGACCGTCATAATGTCTTTTTCTTTTTCATCCAGCATTTTGTCGATTTTATGGATGTATTCATCGGTGAGTTTCTGGACTTCCTCGTTCATGTCTTCCTGAGCGTCCTTGGAAACATCTCCGGTCATTTTCTTGATGCTGTCCATACCGTCACGGCGAACATTGCGCACCGAAACGCGGGCGGCTTCGGCGTACTTGCCCGCCACTTTCTGCAACTCCTTGCGGCGCTCCTCGTTCAGTTGCGGGATCGGTACGCGAATGACCGTGCCTTCGGCCTGCGGGTTGAGGCCGAGGCCGGATTCGCGAATGGCCTTTTCCACCGCCTTGGTCACAGACGCATCCCAGACCGTGACCGTCAGCAAACGGGGTTCGGGGACACTGACCGATCCGCATTGTACCAGCGGCATACGCGACCCGTAGGCCTCGACCACCACGGTTTCCAGCATGCTGGTCGATGCCCGCCCCGTTCGCAACCCGACAAATTCCATACGCAACTGCTCGACTGCGCCTTCCATGCGGCGTTTCAGTTCATTTTTATCGAGGGTCATTTTCTATCTCCTTGGTACGTTCTTCGGGATGCAGCTACCGGCCTTGATCCTCAGCCTTTCCTGTCGGTGACAATCGTAAAATTGCCCTTGCCGCAAACCGCTGCGGCAAGATTACCCTCTTCCTTGATCGAAAAAACAACGATCGGGATTTCGTTTTCACGCGCCATGGCGATAGCCGTCGCATCCATAACCTTCAGGTCTTTGGTCAGAACATCCATGTAGCTCAGTGTATCATAACGTTTTGCGCCCGGGTCCTTGACGGGGTCGGCACTGTAGACGCCATCTACCTTCGTTCCTTTCAACAACGCATCGCAATCCATTTCCGTTGCGCGCAGGGCCGCTGGCGTGTCGGTGGTGAAAAACGGGCTGCCGACACCGGCGGCAAAAATGACCACGCGGCCTTTTTCAATATGGCGCAAGGCGCGGCGGCGAATAAACGGTTCGCAAACCGCATCCATCGGAATGGCGGATTGTACACGGGTCTGCACCCCCACGGCCTCAAACGCGGATTGCAGGGCCAGCGCATTCATCACCGTGCCCAGCATCCCGATATAATCTGCCGTGGCCCGTTCCATTCCGTTTTCCGCCCCCGACGCGCCCCGGAAAATATTTCCGGCCCCGACGACGACGCAAACCTGCACTCCCATTTCAACCACGCCCTTCACATCCCGGGCGATACGGTCGATGGTTTTCGGGTCGATACCGTATTCCCGGTCGCCTTGCAGGACTTCACCGGACATTTTCAGCAAAATCCGCTTGAATTTGACCGCCGGGTCGAGTGTGGGCACAGTTTCGGTTTCTGAGACAGGCATGGACGCTGCTTTCATGGTGAACTCTTTGTTTTCGTGGATTTTTTAATGCGCGCCCAATCTAGTCAGGGTCGGGCCGCAAGACAAGGTTTTAAACGAAAATTTCGCTCTTTTCGGCAGTTTTCTGCGGGGCCCAACATAAAGTTTGACAAAGACGGGAAATACCCCTTATTCTAAGATTATGGCAAATAAATTGGATTTTAGACAAATTTTGGCAAAGTTTTATCTGTGGACCGCAGATCGCCGGGGCGTGACCTCGATTGAACTCGGTCTCGTCATCAGTGGCGTCAGCGCCGTGGTGACCAGCGCCGGAATACTTTGCGGGGATGAATTGCGCGGCCTGTTTGAAAACTTCAACACCGCCTTCGATCCCGTTACGGAATACAGGGGCGACGCCCCGATCGCCGAATACACCCACACCCCCGTGATCGCGCAACACGCGGACGGCTAGGAATTCTCTCTCCCAGGGAAAAACTAAAAAAGCGCGGTTTTCCGCGCTTTTTTTTATTCCCCGCTATACGAACAAGCCCTTAACCGTTCACCACCGCAGCCACTTCCGCAGCAAAGTCGGTTTCTTCCTTCTCGATCCCCTCGCCAAGCTGGAAACGGACAAAGCCGGACAGTTTTACCGGTGCGCCAACATCCTTCGCTGCATTTTCCACAACTTTTGAGATTTTGGTTTCACCATCCATGATAAAGACCTGCTCTACAAGGCAAACTTCCTCGTAGTATTTCCGAACACGGCCTTCCAGCATTTTTTCGATAATGTCCGGAGCCTTGCCTTGTTCCTTTGCGGTTTCGCGGATAACATTCCGTTCACGTTCTAGCACCGCCGGATCGACCGAAGCGCTATCCAGAAAGGCCGGATTGGCTGCGGCCACATGCATGGCAATCTGTTTGCCCAGCACTTCCAGTTTGGCCTTGTCGCCAGTGGATTCCAGCGCAACCAGAACCCCGATTTTCCCGACGCCTTCGGAAATCGCGTTGTGGATATAGCTGGCGACAACGCCCTCACCGACCGACAGCACCGCCGTGCGGCGCAAGGACATATTTTCACCGATCGTCGCGATCAGGCCGGTCAGGGTATCTTGAACCGATTTACCATCGCCATAGGCCGCAGCGGCCAGTTTCTGCATATCCCCCGATGCGCCCAACGCCGCTTCGGCAGTTTTCTTGGCAAAATTCTGGAATTGTTCGTTCCGGGCGACGAAGTCGGTCTCAGAATTCACCTCGACCACAGCTGCCGCATTGCTGGAACGGGCCACGGCGACCAGACCCTCAGCCGCTGTACGGCCAGCCTTTTTCGCTGCCTTGGCCAGACCCTTGGTCCGCAACCAGTCAACAGCCTTTTCCATGTCACCGCCATTTTCAACCAGCGCGTTCTTGGCATCCATCATGCCAGCCCCGGTTTTTTCGCGCAGTTCCTTGACCATCGAAGCTGTAATTTCAGCCATCGTTTTTATCCTTTACTTCAAGAGGTTATAAGGCGTATTTCATTTAAAAGCTTAAGTTCGCCGCCCCGGCGCAAACCGGGGCCAGTGGTTCCGGTCCATGCCGGAACGACGCCCTTATACATTTCAGGCCGAAGCGGTTTTCTTTTCCGGCTCTGATTCCGGCGCGACCAGATCGACCACCGGGGGCAGAACTTCCGTCGGGTTTTCGGCCGCGCCGATATCCTTGCCGCTCTGCTTCATTTCGGCCTGCAAACCATCGAGGACCGCTGCGGAAACCATTTCGCAGTAAAGCTCAATCGCCCGCAAGGCATCGTCATTGCCGGGGATCGGGAATTCCAGACCGTCGGGGTCGGAATTGGTATCGATAATCGCAAACACCGGAATGCCGAGGTTATGCGCCTCGTCAATGGCCAGTTTTTCCTTGATCGTGTCGATGATGAAAATGGCGTCCGGCAAGCCGCCCATTTCCTTGATCCCGCCGATGGATTTTTCCAGACGCTCAAGTTCGCGCGACAGCATCAGCAGTTCTTTTTTCGTCCGTTTGCCTTCGCCGCCATTGAGGATTTTTTCCAGTTCGCGCAAACGCGTGATCGACTTGGACATGGTTTTCCAGTTGGTCAGCATCCCGCCGAGCCAGCGGTGATTGACGTAGTACTGACCACATTTTTTTGCGGCCTCGGCCACCGGCACCTGAGCCTGACGCTTGGTCCCGACAAACAGAACACGACCACCCTTGGCGACGATATCGCGCAGCGAACGCAGTGCATGATCCATCATCGGGACGGTTTGTTGAAGATCGAGAATATGGACGCCGTTCCGCACACCGAAAATGTACGGTTTCATTTTCGGGTTCCAGCGACGGGTGTGGTGACCAAAGTGAACGCCTGCTTCGAGCAATTGGCGCATGGAGACTTCTGGCATAGCCATGATTTGAACTTCCTTTTCCGGTTGTGCCTCTGCGGGGTGATATTTTCCCGGAAATCTTACGAATTCCTGAAAAACACCGGAGGGTACGTTCCACCCTGGAACGGTCCATTCCCGCATGTGAATTTAACAAGTTGCCGGGTTTATATAGCACAAATCCACGGTTTTCAAGGATTTTTTATAGTCGTTTCAATCCAGAATTTGCCCCCACACCACCGTCATCCCCGAGCGTAGCCGAGGGATCTGAGGGGTTTGCAGCTTGGTCGGATCCCTCGGCTACGCTCGGGATGACAGGGTAATGAGATTGCGTTGTGGTTCACCATATGAAAAAGATTGCCTTATCCAAATTATTATGTCAATAATATCCCAGTTTTGAACCGGAGGGCCCATGATCTATCCAGAGCAATTCAAAAATTCCGTCCTTGCCGCCTATCCGCTGCCCGCGCCGGGCCAGTTTGGTCAGACTCCTTCCCCGGCCCGTATTCGTCTGGCGGTGGAAACCGGCGATGAATCGCTGGGACGTCTACTGCATGAAAGCTGCTGCGAAAAACTCGAACCCATAAAAATCGTCACCGCTTTTGAAAGCGGCCAGCCCCAGACCATTCTCGCCAAGGCGCAGCAAATCATGCAAAGGCGTGAACTGGCCTGCCAATGGCTGACCCTATATGGTCAGGAATCCCCGGCCCGCGAAAAATTCATCTGATCGGCGGCGTCTCCTGCCGCCTCCAGACCGCACCCTGCGGTGCCGATGCCGGGGCGGTAATGTTGCGGGTAATGATCTGTTCTGCACGAGACACCAGTTCGCCGCGCTTTTCTTCATCGCCTAAAAAGAGATTTGCCCCTTCAATCATGTCAGCAATGCTCGCGTGTTCTATATCATCGTGCGTTCTGCCCAAGATTCCTTCCAATCCCCGCAGGAGCAATTGCCTGCTTTCCGGGTTGCGCAAAACGGCCCCCATATCAACATGCGCCCCTTTGTCATCATAAAATTCATCCAGATTTGCGGCTTGCAATGTCACCTGCTGGCTCTGGTCTATGTGGCCCATATCCATCCCGATATTCGCCAATTGCGCCAATGCGCCGGATGACAGATGGCTGACGGTCTGTATAACGCCGGGGTTTGCATCTGCCCCGCTTTGGTGAAAACTTGCACGAATCCGGCTGATGTTTTTCTCGCAATCCGCACCCGCTATCGCGGCAAGACGCATGGCGGCCATCCCATACGGATCGGGCGATACGGCCATGGCCGTACATTTTTCCCATGCCGCTTGCACAACATCCCCAAGCGTAGAGTCTGTAGATATTTCCGTTTCAAAAACCGGAACAACAGCGGCACGATCCTTATCATCTGCGACGGAATGCCTGTAGCCATTATTCACGGCGTGACTGACAACAGCTTTCCTGAAATTTTCTGCAAACTCATCTCCGGTAATATTATATGCAGACGATCTCGGCATCTCGATTGGGCGATGGGGGGTAAGCAGGAACTGATCCTTTATCCCCTTCGGATCATGGCGTATTTTATCAGATAATTTATTGTATCCATCATGGTCACCGACATAGACAAGGACGGGGCTGTCTTTAGAATCCATGACAAACACGGCCCGCAAACCTTTTCCCAGATCAA
Organism: uncultured Micavibrio sp.; assembly: GCA_964400125.1. Lineage (GTDB taxonomy): Bacteria > Pseudomonadota > Alphaproteobacteria > Micavibrionales > Micavibrionaceae > Micavibrio. Next base: position 22,056 of record CAYNSR010000016.1, read on the forward strand.
TCCCATGAAAAAATCCGCTACTCCCTTTCGGTTCAACGCGCCCGTCGATGTCGTTCATTTTTTTGAGCAGCTCTTTATACTGATCCATCGGCAACCCGCCAGCTTGCCCTGCTTTTTTAAGAATTTTTTCCGCTATCGCTGTTGCCTGAATTTCGATAGCCATATCAGGTCATCCCCATGCGACGCACAACCTGGACAAACAGCTTTTCGGTCCGGGGATTGTTTTTGAGTGTGCTTTCCCATTTTTCCCTGTGGACAAGTTCCGACACAACCACTCTGGCAAGATCCATGGCTTCGGTATCCGATCCTGAAAACGTCGTCACAAATGCGGGGACTTCCGGAGTTTCAACGCTTTCAAGAAGACCAAGATATATGCCCAGTTTTTTTGAGTGTTCAGAATCAGCGTGAATATCCACGATATGCGCCATCAGCGCATCGTCGTTTTGTGCATAGTTTTCCAGTAGATCAACAACGTGGCCATAAAAAACCGAGCCCTCCTGCCGGGCTTGGGCAAGAGACGCAGCGAGCAGTTTTTTTCCATTTGCACGATCCTGTGGCAATTTGCCCCCCATACAATACACAACAATTCTAGTGTCCTGCGATTAAGAAATGCCTAAAGGCTCAAAGCTCCCGCACATCCAGCACACCTGCCGCCTTGCCAAGCTGGCTGCGGACCTGCGGGGAGAAACTGTATGATCCGGGGATGGACAGAACCGCATGTTCGCGGTCGTTCAGGGGGACTTCCACCACCACACGGGCCGGGCCGGGCCCCTCATCGGCAAGGAAGGCCTTCAACTTCTGGGCCGCCTCCCCGGTTTCAAGAATGACCCGGACTTCACGGATCTTGCCCGACAGGCTCTTGTCCAGTGACTGGATGTCCTGCACCATAAAACGCAACTGGTCTTCCTGCCGCTCGACCATCACCTTGAGAAGCAGGGTTTCACCCTCCTCCAGTACATCACGGGCGCGGGCGAGCGCCTCGGAAAACACGATGGCCTCAAAAACCCCCGTGGCGTCGGACATCTGGATAAAGGCAAATTTATTGCCCGATTTCTGGGAGACCTTGATCTGTTTTTTCAGCAAGACCCCGGCCATATCGACCATAGCGCTGCTGTAGACGACACGTTCTTCGACCTGTGCGAGGTTGAGGATGTTCAGCCGCTCCAGTTGCGCCGCCTTGGCATCGAGCGGGTGGGCGGACAGATAGAAACCGACGGCGTCGAATTCATGCCGCAATTTCTCCAGATGATCCCATCCCTGCACCTTGGGCAGAGACGGCAGCGGCGTTCCTGCGCCTTCCGGCCCGCCGAACAGGCTGCTCTGCCCTGCGGCGCGCTCCTCGGCCAGACTTTGCGCATGGCGCATTAGCATGTCCGAGGCCGCATATATCTGGGCGCGATCAATGCCAAAGGAGTCAAACGCGCCTGCGCAGGTCAGTTGTTCGAGCTGGCGGCGGTTCATCGTCCCCTGATCCATCCGGCCTGAAAAATCGGCAAGGTCTCTGAATTCCCCCCCGGCCCGGCGTTCGGCGATAACGCGCTCCATCGCCTGCGCACCGACGCCTTTCAGGGCCGCGAGGGCGTAACGGATGGAATTTCCCTCCACTGCAAAATCCACTTCCGACCTGTTGATGTCGGGCGGCAGCAACGCAATGCCCAGTTTCTGCAAATCCTGCCGGAAAATTGCCAGCTTGTCCGTGTTGCCCATATCCAAAGTCATTGACGCAGCCATGAATTCCACCGGGTAATTGGCCTTCAGCCATCCCGTCCAGTAGGCAATCAGCGCATAGGCGGCAGCATGCGATTTGTTGAACCCGTATCCGGCGAACTTGTCGATCTGGTCGAAAATTTCGGAAGCGCGTTCAGGCGTTATCTGCGAATGCATAACGGCGCCGTCGATAAATTGCTGTCGCTGCGCGTCCATTTCAGACTGGATTTTCTTGCCCATCGCCCGGCGCAGTAAATCCGCTCCGCCCAGCGTATACCCGGCGAGTGCCTGCGCGGCCTGCATGACCTGTTCCTGATACACCATGATGCCGTAGGTTTCTTCCAGATACGGCTTCAGCTTCGGGTGCATATAATCTGGCTCTTCTCGGCCCTCTTTCACATCGATGAATTTTGGAATGTTGTCCATCGGCCCCGGACGATACAGCGCGACAAGAGCGATAATATCGCCGAAGCGGTCCGGCTTCATCTTGCGCAACGTATCGCGCATCCCCGCACTTTCAAGCTGGAATATGCCGACCGTCAGGCCGCTGGTCATCAGGTCGTAGGTTTTTTGGTCGTCGAGTGGAACCTTCAAAATATCAAGGAAATCACTGTCCTCCCGGTGCAAACCGGGATCTTGTGCCGCGTTATCACCAGATCCCGGCTTTTGCCGGGATAACATTTTGTTTTTATTAATGAGGTCGACAGCCTTCTGGATCACCGTCATGGTTTTCAGACCAAGGAAATCGAATTTGACCAGACCTGCGGATTCAACATATTTCATGTTGAACTGCGTCACCGCCATTTCCGACGACGGATCGCGGTAAAGCGGCAGCAATTCCTGCAAAGGTCGGTCGCCAATGACCACACCGGCGGCATGAGTCGATGCATGGCGGTTCAGCCCTTCGAGCTGCAAGGCGATATCAATCAGCTTGGCCGTGACCTCGTCCTTGTACATTTCCCGCCTCAGATCGGGGTCCTGCTCCAGCACCTCTTCCAAAGTCAGGGGGCTGGCCGGATTGTTGGGGATCAGCTTGGCGATACGGTCCACCTGACCATAGGGCATCTGCAATACCCGCCCGACATCCCGCACGACCGCGCGGGCCTTCAACTGCCCGAAGGTGATGATTTGGGCCACATGGTCGCTGCCGTAGCGTTTCTGCACATATCGGATCACTTCATCGCGGCGATCCTGACAGAAATCGACGTCGAAATCCGGCATTGAAACCCGCTCCGGATTGAGGAAGCGTTCAAACAGCAACCCAAAACGCAACGGGTCCAGATCGGTAATCTTCAACGACCACGCCACCACCGACCCCGCCCCGGACCCCCGCCCCGGACCGACGGGGATATTGTTGTTCTTTGCCCATGTAATGAAATCGGAAACGATCAGAAAATATCCCGGAAAACCCATCTGGATAATGGTTTCAAGTTCGAATTCCAGCCGTTCGCGATAGGGCGCGGCAACAGAGTCGTGATTGCACCCGTCCGTATAGACGAAATTTTCCAGCCGCCATTCCAGCCCCTCGCGCGCCTGACGGCGGAGTTCGTCTTTTTCAGGAAGACCGCTTTCACTGCGGAAAGGCGGCAGGATCGGGTCGATAGACTTCAGCAGGAAATGGCAACGCCGAGCAATCTGGACCGTATTGGCAATCGCCTCCGGCAGGTCCGAAAACAGCGATGCCATCTCCTCCGGCGATTTGAAATAATGCTCCTGTGTGACCTTGCGGCGATCGGATTCCGTGATATAGCGCCCCTCCGCGATACACAACAGCGCATCATGCGCCTCATGCATTTCGCGTTCGGCGAAATAGCAATCATTCGTTGCAAGCAGCGGGATATGATGTTTGTAGGCCAGATCAATCAGGGATTCCTCGATCGCAATCTCATCCTGCAAACCGTGGCGCTGCAATTCGATATAAAAACGATCACCAAAATATTTCTTTAATTTTTTTAAAGCGTCTTCTGCGGGCTTGGGCTGGTTGTGTAGCAGATACCGGGCCACAGGCCCTTTTACCCCCCCGCTCAGGCAGATAAGCCCTTCGGCGCGCTCCGCCAGATCGTCCCACAGGATATGCGGCTCTGCTGGCGGTTCGACCTCCAAAAAGGATTTGCTCACCAGAGCGCAGAGATTTCTGTACCCTTTTTCCGACTGGCACAGCAGGACCAGTTGATGCCCCTCATGCCCCAGCCTGACCTGACAGCCGATAATCGGCTGCACACCGCCCTTGCTGGCCGCAACCGAAAATTCCAGCGCACCAAACAGATTTCCACTATCGGTCACGGCAACGGCGGGAAGTTTTGTATCCTGACACAGGCGCACAAGGTCCTTGATCTTGATTGCCCCTTCCGCCAGAGAATAGGCGGAATGCACATGCAGATGAATAAACTCAAACGCCATCGGAAACCGCGATCATTCCTTTTTTTCTGCTTTTTCTGCGCCTTTTGTCCGCATCGCGGTTATGTCGAAGAACACCTCTCTGGTAAGGCCCGTTTCCGGCTCACGAATAAAGACGCTCTCAAAAACACGCCCGTCCGGGGACGCACGCTGAGCGGAACGTACAGACACCACATTCTGCAATGTCAGGATAAAATTGATTTCACCTTTATTCAGAATGGGATAAGCCGTATCGTATGTTTTCCCGTCAAAAAGATTCACTACCGCGTTGAGCAAACCTCTGGCTACCCATGCGTGGAAATCAGATTGCGCCTTTCTCCCCCTCTTCTCATACCATGACATCAGCGTGGTATGAACCTCTATAAGGGGAAAGTTATTGAGAATGTAATCTGCCAGATAAGATTCCGCGCCAGGCTGATTTTCATCAACCCATTCCAGTATTATCGCCAGATCCTGCACAGGCCGGGTCGTTTCCGGTTTGTATATGTTAGTATGCGTATAGGCCCCCCGTAACATTTTGAAATCGAATCCGGGGGTATCAATCTTGGCCCTTTCGACCATACTGAGATAGATCATATTCGGGATAGCGCCGCTCGCCTCAAGCCCGGCAGAAGTGTCACTTGCGCCGGATCTGCCGGGAATCCCTGTCAGGGCGGAAAGAAAAACCAGGCCGCAAAGCAGGAAAACTCCGAATGTACGACATCGTATCCGCATGGCAAACAACCCCTCTGAAAATGACCTTTGGCGAAAAAAAACAAGACATCTTGATCTTACCAAGAAACCAGCCAAAAACCATTAAAAAGCTGCACCCCCGCCCCGGCGGGCATGATGTGCTAGTATGGTGATAACCTGCCGTTCTTCAACTCCAGAACACGGTCCATGCGGTCAGCAAGGTCCATATTGTGAGTCGCGATCAGGGCCCCGATTCCGGCGCTACGGGTCAATTCCAGCAACATCTGAAAAACCTCGTCCGATGTTTTCTCGTCGAGATTGCCCGTTGGCTCATCCGCCAGCAGCAATTTCGGACGGTTGGCAATGGCCCGGGCGATAGCCACACGCTGCTGCTCTCCACCGGAGAGCCGCGCCGGGCGGTGATCGAGACGGTGGCCCAGCCCCAGCGCGCTCAGGATTTTTCCAGCGCGAATTTTAGCGTCCTTCCGTTTCCCCCCGGCAATCATCTGCGGCAGGACAACGTTTTCTTCCGCTGAGAATTCCGGCAGCAAATAGTGAAACTGGTAAACAAATCCTATCGCCTCGCGGCGCAATCTGGTCCGGGCATTGTCATTCAGTCCGGTGGCTTTTTGCCCGTTGATCGTAATCGTCCCCGATGTCGGCGCATCCAGCAAACCAACCATCTGCAGCAAGGTCGATTTCCCCGAACCGCTGGCCCCCACCAGCGCAACAATTTCTCCACCGCGAATCTGCATCGACAGATCCTTAAAAATCGTCAGGTCGGCACCGCCCTGATGGAACGTTTTGGCAAGACCGTCAACGTCAAGCAGAACATCACTCATAGCGCAACGCCTCCACCGGATCGAGCCGCGCCGCGCGCCATGCGGGATAGATCGTTGCCGCAATCGACAATATAAAGGCGATAGCAACAACCACGATCACCTCGTTCCAGTCGATCACGGCAGGCAATTTCGACAGAAAATAGATTTCCGCCGAAAACAGGTCTGTTCCGGATATTCTTTGCAAAGCCTGACGAATGGATTCGATATTAAGTGCAAATGCAATCCCCAACGCTGCGCCGACAACGGTCCCGACAAGGCCGATACTGGCCCCGGTCAGGACAAAAATTTTCATCATGCTGGCCCGTGTTGCGCCCATAGTCCGCATGATCGCGATATCACGCCCCTTGTCCTTCACCAGCATAATCATCGAGGAGATGATATTGAACGCCGCGACGACGATAATCAGGGTCAAAATAAGGAACATGACATTGCGCTCCACCTGAAGCGCATTAAAGAAGCTCTTGTTGGAATCGGTCCAGTTATGCACCCCGGCATAGCCCCGTGTAACAACCTCAAGACCCTTGCGAATATTATTAAGTTGGTCGGGCGTTTCTGTGATGACTTCAATCGAAGTAACAGCCTGATCGAGCTGGAAAAAAGCCTGTGCGGCTTCAAGCGTCATGAAAATGAAGCTGCTGTCATATTCATACATGCCGACATCAAAAATGACGCCGACCGTCACCTGACGGGTGCGGGGGATCGTCCCGAACGGGCTGGCCTTGCCCTTTGGTGCCATGATGGTGAAGGAATCCCCGATAGAAAGACCCAGTTTTTCCGCCATGATCTTGCCAATGGCGACATTCGTGCCTTCGAAATTCTCCAGACTGCCCTGCACGATCGATTGCGACACAATCGGCTTGCTTGCAAAATCCTCCCGGGTCATGCCACGCACCAGCGCGCCGTTGGCATAACCGCCGAGGGTGAGCAATATCTGTGATTCAATCACCGGCGCGGCGGACACCACGCCGGGCACATCCGCCACGCGCAGCGTCCAGACGTCGTAATCCATCAGCGGCCCGCTATCGGCGTAGATGTTGATATGACCATTCAGGCCGAGAATGCGCGTCACCAGTTCCGCCCGGAATCCGTTCATCACCGACATAACGATAATCAGCGTCGCCACACCCAGCATGATCCCGAGAAATGAAAACGCCGCAATCACGGAAACAAACCCTTCCGCCTTCCGCGCACGCAGGTAACGTCCAGCCATCATCCGTTCAAAGGGAGAAAACATCAATACGACTTACCCAACAAGACCTTGCGGCCCTCATCTTCAAACGGCAGGCATCGATGAGAAATCGCGTGTTCTGATTTCAGCTTTTTAAAACCGTCCGGATCATTCAGTGTCAGGCCGGGATCGACCTTGCAAAACCCAACGCCGTCTTTCCTATAAAACGCATCCACATCGGCAAGGCTGCTCATCTCGTGGATATTGCCGCGTGTGAAATCACGGCTGCGTTTCAGCATATCCGCCTGCATTTTATTGAGGATTGCTTGCGCCGTTCCCACGAATTCATCGCCGGAAACTGTCATTTTGGAATCGCGGCCCAGATCGCGCCGCACATGGGTCAGTTTGCCTTCATCCATTTCGCGCTGGCCGATTTCAACCCGCAACGGAATGCCCTTTTTAATCGCAGACCACATTTTATCCGACGAACGCGCATCCGACACGTCAAGGTGAACGCGAATCCCCTTTTCCTTCAGCCGTGCCGCCAGTTTCCGGCAATGCTCGATCACGGGGGCACTGTCGTCCTTCACAATCGGAATGATTGAAACCTGATACGGCGCAATTTTCGGCGGCATGACCATACCGTCATCATCCGCATGCGACATGATAAGACCACCGACGGAACGTGTGGAAAATCCCCATGATGTCGTATGGCACAAATGCATCTGCCCGTCCGTGCCCTGATACTGGATATTGAACGACTTCGCAAAATGCTGACCGAGATTGTGCGAGGTGCAGGCCTGCAACGCCTTGCCGTCCTGCATCATGGCTTCGATAGTGATGCTGTTATCGGCACCGGGGAAACGTTCATCGGCGGTTTTTTCGCCCATGATCCCGCCAATGGCCAGATCGTTTTCGTAGACGTCATTATAGACATCCAGCATTTTCATCATGTCGGCCCGCGCTTCTTCGGCGGTGGCAAAGGCATTATGCCCTTCCTGCCAGAGGAATTCCGTCGTCCGCAACCACATGCGCGGGCGCATTTCCCAGCGCATGACATTCGCCCACTGATTCAGCAACAGCGGCAGATCACGGTAAGACTGAACCCATTTCGCCATGGAATCGCCGATGATCGTTTCCGATGTCGGGCGGATGATAAACGGTTCTTCCAGCTTTGAATCCGGCGCAGGAACCAGCCCGCCATCCGGCCCCTTTTCCAGTCGGTGGTGTGTCACCACCGCGCATTCCTTGGCAAAACCATCAATATGTTCAGCCTCGCGACTGATAAAGGACAAGGGAATCAACAACGGAAAATAGGCGTTTTGCACCCCGACGGCCTTGATTTTATCATCCAGCGTACGCTGGATATTCTCCCACAGCGCATAACCATGGGGCTTTATCACCATACAACCGCGCACAGGCGAATTTTCCGACAAATCGGCGGCCCTGATGACCCCCTGATACCACTCCGGAAAGTTTTCCTCCCGCGTGGGGGTAATGGCCGTCTTTGCCTTGGGCGCGGATTTCGTCTGGGGCTGCGTCATGATGGAATCCTGTCTTTTGCCATTCCGGTAATCCTGAGATCCTTCCGGAATGGCCGTGTATTCAGAAGAAAAAACTGTTACTGCCCGCCGCCCGAAAGCATTTCCTCTTCAGGCGGTGGTGCAAACGGGTCTGTCGGCGGACGCGGAATCATCCCGCCCTCGGTGGGGGAAATAATCTCGGCGGGCTGCGGCGGCATTTCCGGCGCTGGTGCGGGAGTTGGCGCAGGAACCGGTGTAGGCTCCGGCATGGCCGGGGGCGCAACAAGCACCTCTTCAGCAGGTTGCAGGACCTGCGGTTGAGGCTCCTGCGCGGCCTCTTCCGGCAGAACGGGCGCAGGCTCTGGAACGACTTCGGGTTCCGGCGCAGCCACCACCGGCGCAGGTTCTTCCACAACAGGCTCTGCCGGAACAGGTTCCGCAGCAACCGGCGTGACGGGTTGCGCTTTTACAGCTTCATCGACATTCGCGGGCACATCGGCGGCGCGGCGCGGGCGGGCGGCCTTTTTCGGCGCATCTTTAGTTTTCAACGCCGCGTCCCGTTCCTTGCTGATATTGCTGCACAATACATTCGCAGGCCCCGTCATGTCCTTGCCGTTAAACAGGACGTGCCCGTTGCCGAGGATATCGACAATCCCCGTTTGGGATTCAAGCTTCAGGCCATCGGGTAGAATTTCATTCATGCGCTGCGCCAGATCGACGGTAAGCGGAATACGCACCGATTGCACCGGGGCCGGGTCGAGGTCCGCCGGAACGACTGGCTTGCCGTCAACACTGACGCCGCCCTGATACCCGGCCCGGATCGAACACATGACGGACGGGTTCGCATAAGCCGACCCCGCAGCCATGGCCATCGCCAGAATCGACACCGTCATCAGGGTTGTCTTCACCTTCATCATCTTCGTTTTCATCTCGCAGAACCCTCTTGCATCATGTGAATCGCAATTGCACGATAATTGATAAAACCTTTTTCGATCAGGATATAAACCACCACCCAGAAAAATGCGGCGATCACACTGGTCACGACAAATTTAATTCCTAAATTTGGCGTTTTAGGGGCACTGGCGGCGTGACCCATTCCGGGTCTTCTGGGCGGACGGCTTTTCCACGGCAACACTGTAAACAGGACCACCCACCAGATCAACAGGTAGACAACCACGCCCGAGAACCAGTTCATAGAAATGCCCCCTCCAAAGACGACGCCCGCGCCCCCTAAACCCGTACGATATGCACGGAAGTCTTGGGTTTCATGCCCAGAGCATTGCTAACCAGTCGGCGCGTTGCAACCCGGGCCTGCTCCGCCACATCATCATCGCTGGAAAGGCGGCGATCGTCCATATCCGCCAGAGCATCTTCCACCTCAATGGAAATATCCTCCTCCAGCTTCGCTTCTTCCGGATTGGAGGTGTCGATCAGCCCCATGGAGCTGATTTTCGGGTCGGCCAGCAGGACGCCGCGACTGTCCAGCACAAGCGTTATGTGAACTGATCCGCTGTATTGCAGCTTCCGGCGGGCGTTAATGGACTGGTGGCCGGCGGGCAAAATCCGGTTCGGCTCCACCGCCAGCAACCCGGTGGGGACATGATCGACGATGGTCGCGCCAGCTTTGGTGATTTTAATCACCGATCCGTTATTGGGAACGACCACATGCGAAATCTGCGCCTGCCGCGCCAAACGCGCCTGCGCTTCCAACTGGCTGCGCTCGCCATGGACCGGAATGACGATTTTGGGCCGGGTCCAGTGATACATATCCAGAATTTCGTCCTGACACGGATGCCCGGAAACATGAATAACATGCGGCGTGTCATAGGTACCGATGGACCGGATATCCGATGCCGCAAGGTTATTCTTCACGGCATTGATCTCTTCCTCATTGCCCGGAATGGCCCGGGCGGAAAAGATAACCGTATCGTTTTTCCGCAAGGTCACACGCGGGTGTTCGCCCCGCGCCATGCGCGACAGCATCGCATTGGACTCACCCTGCGATCCCGTGACCAGCATCACCAGTTTGCTGTCCGGCACCTGGTCGATTTCATCTTCATCAATAAATTCGGGAATATCGTCAAGATAACCGCATTCCATCGCGGCCCCGACCATGCGGTGCAAGGACCGCCCCATCAACACCACCTTGCGTCCGGTGGCCTTGGCGGCGCGGCAAATGCTGCGGACCCGGCCAATATTCGATGCAAACAGGGTAATGGCGATCCGCCCGTTGATTTCGGGGAACAGCGCAGCCAGCCCCTTTTCCACATCGGTTTCCGACCCCGTGCGCCCGGGAACTTCGGCATTGGTTGAATCCCCGACATAGGCAAGAACACCCTTTTCGCCCCATGACTTTAACGTCGCCTCATCAGTCAGCGCCCCCATGACCGGCACCGGATCGAGATTCCAGTCGCCACTATGCAGAATATTCCCGGCATCTGTCTGGATAAAGGTGGCCAGCGCATCGGGAATGGAATGGGACACATGCGCGAAACTGACCTTGAACGGTCCCATATCCACCGTTTCGCCGGCCCGCACGACAATAATGCGCGCCCGTTCGTTTCCGGGACGGTCGTTCATTTTCTGGCGCAGGATTTCCGCCGTGAACGGTGAACAGTAAATCGGACAGTTCAGACGTTTCCACAAATACGGCACCGCGCCGATATGATCCTCATGCGCATGGGTGACGATCAGGCCCACCAGATCTTTCTTGCGGTCTTCAAGGAATTGCGGATCGGGAAGGAGAATATCGATGCCGGGGAAACGGTGTCCGGCAAAACCGATGCCGCAATCCACCGCCAGCCACTTTCCATCAAATGTATAGGCATTCAGGTTGACGCCGAATTCCTCACTGCCGCCCAGCGGGACAAAGTGGATGGCCTTGGGATCAAGACTAAGGATATTTTCGGACATATTTTAAAACCACAGGAAAGATAAAAACTTGGCCGCCAAGGTAAACCCAAGAGCGCCCGACCGCAACGGGTTTTTTATAGCTATTAGAGATCGACGGAAAGGATAGATTTTCTTGCCAGCAAACTATTGTACCCGCGCACCTCAAGACTCACTGGACTCTGTGCGTCATGCGCTTTGCGCAAGGCATCGGCGACGGAGGGCCTGCCTTCGCCGAAGATATTCGTGTTCATATTGAGCAGGAACGTGCCCTTATCTGTAACAATCGGACATCTGCTCCATACACTGGCGCACTGGCTGAAATCACCTTTGAGAATGCTCACGTTTTTTACATGCTCGGACGCGGTCATTTGCATGACGCCGACATTCACCCCGACGACAGCGGCAGCGCCGAGAACTGCACTGATACTCAGATTGCGCCAGAATTTGTCATCCGTCATTGTCATCAGATTGCAAGCCTCATGGCGTGATTGACGCGCTGTTCAATCTCGGCTGGCGTTCCAATGACCTTGAAGGAATCCTTCTCCCTGAAATTGAATTCAAAAAGACAAACCGGCCTGTCGAATGTTACAACCGAGACCGGAACGTCGTCGACATACGGGGTGACGGCCACGACCCAGTCCGCCCGCAGCGAAATTGTCCGGCCAGCATAGACGCCAGCATCTCTGTCGAGATCACTTAAAACAAATGAAACAAGCGCCATGGGAATATATCTCCTTTTGCTCTCTATATATTATGTATAGAAATAAACATCTCCTGCCCTGACCGCAAGAAATTTTCCGCCCGGGGCCTCGATCATCAGGGCACCGTCCGGGCCGATATCGCGAAATATGCCCTTTTCCGTCCGCTCCGGCAGGCGAACCGACATTTTATGGTTCAGGCCATGCGCCTGTTCCAGCCAGTCACGGCGCACAGGCGCAAACCCGTTTGCCCGCCAACCTTCATAAAAATCGGAAAAACAGGCCAGAACCTCATCCCGGAAACGGTGTATCGCAACACGTTTATTGTCCGCCGCCACCTGTTGCAGGCCAACCCGCTCCGGCGGCGGCGCGTGAATATTGACCCCCATGCCGACGATCAGGGTTTCCACCAACCCGCCCGGACCCAGATCGCTTTCCAGCAAAATCCCGGCGCATTTTTTCCCGTCGATCAAAAGATCATTCGGCCATTTCAGGGTTTTCTTGCGGCCTTCGGCCAGATAGGGCGCAATGGCCGCCGACAGCGCCAGCCCGGCAACAAAGGAAACCTGCCCCGCCATATCCGGCGTACAGGCCGGGCGCAGGACCAGCGACATATAAAGATTGCCGATGGGCGATATCCATTCATTGCCATGACGCCCGCGCCCGCGCGTCTGCTCGAGGGATTGTATGACCGCGCCTTCCGGCGCACCCGCCCCGGCCCGCTCCACCGCAAGGCTTTGCGTGGAAGGCAGGGTATCAAAAACCTCGATATCCCACGAAATGCTCATCTGGCCGCCGGTGCGCTGAACAGCACCGAAGCCGCAGCCCGACTGGTCTGCACCAGTGTATCGGGCACAAAGACGAAGGCCAGAATGAACAGGGTGCAAAACATCACAACAGCCTTGCGGACAAAGGCCGGTTGCGGATCGAATGGGTCTGCGGCCTCGTCGAAGAACATGACCTTGATAACGCGCAAATAATAATATGCAGCAACCACGGATGTCAGGACGCCAAAGACCGCCAGCACATAAAAACCGGATTCAATCGCGGCCTGAAACACCAGCAACTTGCCGAAAAACCCGGCCAGTGGTGGAATACCGCTCATCGAAAACATCATGATAGCCATGGCATAGGCGAGCGCGGGGCTGTTTTTCGACAGCCCGGCAAGATCAGAGATATTCTCCACCATACGGTCGCCACGACGCATCAGCATGATGATCCCGAACGTGGCCGCCGTCATCATCATATAGATCGTCATATACAAGACCACCGCCCCCGCCCCGTCGGACGTTCCGGCCACCAGCCCCATCATGGCGTAGCCGACATTGCCAATCGAACTATAGGCCATCAGGCGCTTTATGTTTTTTTGCACCAGACCGGCAAAGGCCGCAAAGCCCATCGACGCGGCGGACAGCACCCAGATCACCTGTTGCCAGTCCGGGATCATGGCATTGAACGGGTCGTACAGGAGCCGCATCAACAACCCCATCGCCGCGACCTTCGGTACAATGGCGAATAACGCCGTAACCGATGTCGGCGCACCCTCATACACATCAGGGGTCCACATATGGAACGGAACGGCAGAAATTTTGAAGGCGATCCCGACCAAAATAAAGACCATGCCGATCACCGCTCCGGGGGCCAGAACCCCCGCCTGCTGCGCCTCGGTCAAGGAACGCCCGACAGCATCAAACCCGATCGACCCGGTATAACCGTAAATCATCGAAATACCGTAAAGCAGCATCCCCGAAGCCAGCGCCCCGAGAACAAAATATTTCAACCCCGCCTCCGATGCTCTGGCCTGTTCCCGCCGGAACGCTGCAAGGACGTAAAGGCTTAAAGATTGCAATTCCAGCCCGACATACAGGCTTAAAAAACTGTTCGACGACAACATGACCATCATGCCGACACCGGCAAACAGAACCAAAACCGGATATTCAAACCGTGCGATGTTTTCCTGCACCAGATAGCGCGTGGACAGCATCAGCGACCCCGACAGGCCGATCAGCACCAGCAACTTCATATAGCCCGAGAAACGATCCATGATGAAATGATCGGAAAATGCCCGCGCCTGACTCCAGTCCATATTCAGTAAAATATACATGGTAATGGCGAACATCAGCACCACGGCCCAGCACATGAGGGAAGAACTTTCACGCCGCGTAAACGCCCCCAGAACCAGCAAGACCATGCCGGACAGGGCCAGAAACACTTCCGGCAGCGCCAGTTGCAGGGAAGACCATTGCCATATGGTTTGCGTCGTTATCATTCTGCGGCCTCCCTGATCATCGCGGATTCGGCCCGGGCCAGACCGGCATGGTATTGTGAAATCAGCAGATCGACACTCGCCTGCGTTTTGTCCATAACGACCCCCGGGAAAATCCCCAGCCACAAGACCAGCACCGCCAGCGGAAGGAAATTGATTTTTTCCTTCCAGTTGAGGTCAGGCATTTGCGCCGCATCCGCATTGACCTGCGGCCCGAAGACCACGCGGCGGTACAGGACCAGCATATAGGCCGCCCCCAAAACCACCCCGGTCGTGGCACACAACGCCACCAGCGTATCGACGCGGAAGGCCCCGACGAGGCTCAAAAATTCCCCGACAAACCCCGATGTCCCGGGCAGGCCGACGGAACCGAGCATGAACAGCATAAAGACCGTCGCATAAATCGGCATGTTCTTGACGATCCCGCCATATCGGCCAATCTCCCGCGTATGCAGACGGTCATAGACCACCCCGACGCACAGGAACAACGCGCCGGAAATAATCCCGTGACTAATCATCTGGAACAACCCGCCCTGAATTCCCTGCACCGTCAGGGTAAAAATGCCCAGTGTGACAAACCCCATATGCGCGACGGAAGAATAGGCGATCAGTTTTTTCATATCTTCCTGCACCAGCGCGACCAGCGATGTGTAAATAATCGCGGCAATCGACATCCAGTAGACCATCGGCGCGAAAAACTCCGTCGCCTCGGGCAGCATCGGCAGGGAAAAACGCAAGAACCCATACCCGCCCATTTTCAATAGCACCCCGGCCAGAATGACGGAACCCGCCGTCGGGGCTTCGACATGCGCGTCAGGCAACCATGTATGCACCGGCCACATCGGCATCTTGACGGCGAAGCTGGCGAAAAAGGCAACGAACAGCCAGAATTGCGCGGTTCGCCCCACCGGGCTGGCGATCAGTTCCGGAATATCGGTCGTGCCGACTTCGAAATACAGGTACAAAAGCGCCACCAGCATCAGCACCGAACCCAGCAACGTATAAAGGAAGAATTTAAACGCCGCATAAACCCGGCGCGGCCCACCCCATATCCCGATAATCAGGAACATCGGGATCAGGACCGCTTCGAAGAAAACGTAAAACAGCACCGAATCCAGCGCGCAGAACGTGCCGATCATGAAGGTTTCCAGCACCAGAAACGCCGCCATGTATTCCTTCACCCGCGTCTTGATCGAATCCCAGCTTGCCAGAATACAAATCGGCGTCAGAAACGCCGACAGCATAACAAAAAACACGGAAATCCCGTCAACCCCCATGTGGTAATTGATCCCGAGCGACGGGAACCATTCAAATTTTTCGACAAACTGAAAATCGCCCCGCGACCCGTCGAAATTGGAAATCAAAAAAACCGACAGGGCAAAATTGCACAGGCTGATAAACACCGCCGAAAACCGCGCATTGCGCGCCACCAGTGCAACTTCCCCCCGGATCGACAAAATGAACAAGGCCCCGACCAGTGGAAGAAACGTCATCGCGGAAAGGATTAGAAAATCAAACATGTTACTGCCCCGTCAAGGTGCGATAGATGAACCATGTCACCAGCCCGACCAGGCCGATCATCATGACAAACGCGTAATGATAAATGTACCCGCTCTGGAACCGACCCAAGGCCCGGCCCAGATTGTACGACGTCTGCGAGATACCGTCCGGCCCGAAACCGTCAATGATCGCCTTGTCCCCGCCGAGCCAGAAAACACGGCCCAGACGGAAGGCCGCCCTGACGAACAGGCGGTCGTAAATTTCATCGAAAAACCATTTGTTGAAAAACAGGGTATGAAGCGGCCTGAACGCCTGCATAATCCGCGCCGCCATCCCTTCACGCACCATATAAACCAGATAGGCAAAAGCGATCCCGGCAGCACCGGCAAAAACCGGAAGCCATTTAACCCAGAGCGGAACATGATGCGCGGCAACCACCGTATCGTTATCCGGCAGAACTTTGATGCTGCCGTCAAAGAAATGATCCTTGTCCCAGATGCTGATGATCTCGCCCATATGCGACAAATCGGCGGCATGCCCGGTACTGGACGCGGAATTGGCAAAAGCCCCGTAGAACATCGACCCCGCCATGATCGCGCCAACCGCTAAAACGGCCAGCGGCGTCAGCATCACCATCGGCGATTCATGGACATGCGCCATAACCTTTTCATCAGCCCGCGCCTGCCCGTGGAATGTCATCAGGATAAGACGCCAGCTATAAAACGCCGTCATCACCGCTGCGGCGATTCCCATCCAGAACGCATATGTCCCGAACCAGCTATGATCGGCCCAGGCGGCTTCCAAAATCAGATCCTTGGAATAAAAACCGGCGAAAAACGGCAGCCCCGCCAGCGCCAGCGAACCAACCCACATCATCACATAGGTCGTGGGAATCATCTTCCAGATTCCGCCCATTTTGCGCATATCCTGTTCCCCGGACATGGCATGAATGACCGAGCCCGCCCCCAGAAACAGCAACGCCTTGAAAAAAGCATGGGTCATCAGGTGAAACATCGCCGCGCTATAGGCCGAAACGCCGAGAGCAAAAAACATGTACCCCAGTTGTGACATAGTGGAATAGGCGATCACCCGCTTGATATCGAACTGGGTGAGGCCAATCGTCGCGGCGACAAAGGCGGTCGTGGCCCCCACGACGCAAACAACCATCAGCGCATCCGGCGCATATTCAAATACGGGCGAAAAACGCGCCACCAGAAACACCCCGGCAGTCACCATCGTCGCGGCATGGATCAGGGCGGACACAGGCGTCGGCCCCTCCATCGCATCCGGCAACCATGTATGCAGACCAAGCTGCGCGGATTTCCCGCAGGCCCCGACAAACAGCAACAGGCAGATCAGCGTCAGGGCATGCACTTCAAACCCGAGAAAACCGAACATCTCATGCGCTTTTTCCGGTGCCGCGCCGAAAATCGTGTCAAACTGCACGCTGCCGAACACCGCGAAGGTCGCCATAATCCCGAGCGCCAGACCGAAATCGCCGATCCGGTTAACGACGAAGGCCTTGACTGCGGCGGCATTGGCGCTCGGCTTGTAATTCCAAAACCCAATCAGCAGATAGGACGCCAGCCCCACCCCTTCCCAGCCAAAGAATAACTGCACAAGGTTATCCGCCGTGACCAGCATCAACATGGCAAAGGTAAACAGCGACAGATAGGACATAAACCGCGCCTTTTGCGGATCATGGCTCATATACCCGACCGAATAGACATGGACGCAGGCCGACACGATGTTGATAACGCACATCATGATGACGGCCAGTTGATCGATACGCAGCGCCCAGTTGGCAGTAAAATCGCCGACCGCAATCCACTGGGCCAGCGGAATGATCCGCGCCTCTTGCTGGATGATGACCTCGTAAAACAGGCCGCACGACGCCAGCGCCGCCAGAATCATGCCGGTGCAGGTCACAAATTGCGCACCCTTGTCCCCTATCTGCCTGCCAAACAAAAAGGCGATCAGGAAACCAAACAGGGGCGCGAATACGGCGATCAGTTCCATAGCGGACTCAGCCTTTCAGTGTTGAAATATCTTCCACGGCAATCGATCCCTTGTTGCGGAAGAAAATAACCAGAATGGCCAGACCAATGGCCGCCTCGGCAGCAGCGACCGTCAGGATGAACATGGTAAACACCTGCCCCGCCAGATCGCCCATAAAACTCGAAAACGCGACAAAATTGATATTCACCGCCAACAACATCAGCTCAATCGACATCAAAATGATGATGACATTCTTGCGGTTGAGGAAAATGCCAAACACGCCGAGCGTAAAAAGCACGGCGGCAAGGATCAGATAATGTTCCAGACCGATTTCCATCTAAGCCCCCGATCCCGGTGAAACAGATTGCACATCAAGGACATCGCCCGGTTTGCGCGACACCTGCGCAGCGACTTTCTGGCGGCGCACACCGGGGCGCACGCGGTGGGTCAGAACAATCGCCCCGATCATCGCCACCAGCAAAATCAGCCCCGAAACCTGAAAGGCAAAAACATATTGCGTATAAAGAATATGACCGAGCGCCTTGGTATTTTCGATTTGCGCCGCATCCGGCGTCGGCACAGCCAGATTCATGGCACGATCGGGTGCGCCGCTGGCCCACGCCCTGTACAACACGACCATCTCCGCCAGCAAGATACCGCCCAGAACGAGGCCCAGCGAGACAAACCGCATCGCCCCCTTGCGCAGATCGGCAAATTTGATATCCAGCATCATCACGACGAACAGGAATAAAACCGCAACCGCCCCGACATAGACGATAACCAGAATCATCGCCACGAACTCCGCCCCCAGCAAAACGAACAGCCCCGCCGCATTGAAGAAGGCCAACACAAGGAACAGCACCGAATGCACCGGGTTCCGCACGGCAATAACCAGCGTGGCACTCAGCAGCAGAATGGCCGAAAACAGGTAAAAGGCAGCAACTTCGATCATGATTGAGTACGATCTCGCGGAACGTCGTTACGCAAACGACGCCCATGGTTAATTTTGACCAGCCCTTTTCTAATATGCCCGCCCGGTCGAAGCAATCCCCGAAAACCTGTTAAGCCCCGAATAAATCAGTTGATTTTTCCTGACAGCCTGCAAAAATGCGGAATGACAGCTTCTGTCAAAACACCATTCATGATCGGGGGATCTTTTACCGTGAAATTCGCTTCTCTGGCGGCTGCCGCCATACTCTGCCTCGGGTTATCCGTAACGTCAGCACAGGCCGACAACATTGATCGCGTCAGCGTTGGTCTTGGCTATTACGATGTCTTTGACAATGAAGAAGCCGTTGATTTCCGTATTGAATACCGCCCGGGAATGCCAATCATATGGGAATTGCGTCCGTGGCTCGGCGCCGAAGTTACCAGTGACGGGGCCGTCTACGGGGCCGCCGGATTCCTTTACGATTTCCATCTCGGCAATAACTGGATGTTGATCCCCAGTCTCGGCGCGGGACTTTATGCCGATGGCGACGGCAAGGATCTGGGCAGCGTCATTGAATTCCGTTCGATGCTGGAGCTGGGATACCAGTTCGATAACGCCAGCCGCGCCAGCGTCGGCTTCAGCCACATTTCCAACGCCGGTATCGACAACCGCAACCCCGGCACCGAAATCCTCAGCCTCTATTACCACATGCCAATGAACTGGATCGCCAGCGGTCCGGGTGCGGATAGATAGAAAAAAAATTGTCATCCCGAGCGTAGTCGAGGGATCTGCTCAAATAGAGGGCAGGTCAGATCCCTCGACTGCGCTCGGGATGACATCGTAGTAACCAGTACCGCCATCAACGATACGGCGCATCCTTGGCCAGATTGGCGGCCAGTTGCGCTTCCCAACGGTCGCCGTTGGCCAGCAAGCGGTTCTTGTCGTAGAACAATTCTTCGCGCGTCTCGACGGCGAATTCGAAATTCGGCCCCTCAACAATCGCATCGACCGGACAGGCTTCCTGGCACAGGCCGCAATAGATGCATTTGGTCATGTCGATATCGTAGCGCGTGGTCCGGCGGCTGCCGTCTTCACGGGGTTCGGCCTCGATGGTGATGGCCAGCGCCGGACAGATCGCCTCGCATAATTTACAGGCAATGCAGCGTTCTTCCCCGTTCGGGTAACGGCGCAAGGCATGTTCGCCGCGAAAACGCGGGCTGATTGGCCCCTTCTCATACGGGTAATTGATCGTGACCCGGGGCTTGAACATATATTTGAACGTCAGGGCCATGCCCTTGACGATTTCAGAAAGCATAAAGCTGCGGGCAACGGTATCAAAAGCCATGGTATACAATCCTATTTTGGCAACGCATCGAATGACATCAGCAACCCCGCCATCAACACCACCCAGACCAGCGTGAGCGGAAGAAAGACTTTCCACCCCAGCCGCATCAACTGGTCATAGCGATAACGCGGGAATGTCGCCCGCGCCCAGATGAAGAAAAACAACACGGCGCAAACCTTGAGGGCAAACCACACCGGGCCCGGCACGAAGCCCAGCGCCTCAATCCCGAACGGCGGCAACCATCCCCCCAGGAACAACACGGTCGTCATCGCCGACATCAGGATCATGTTGGCATATTCGCCGAGGAAGAACAGGGCAAACGCCATGGAGGAATATTCCACCATAAACCCGCCCGCCAGTTCCGACTCGCCCTCCGGCAAATCGAACGGGGCGCGATTGGTCTCCGCCAGAATCGAAATCAGAAACACCACCAGCATCGGCAGCAACATAATCTGCACCCATGCCGGACGGGGCGTCAAAACAATATCGCTCAGGTTCAGCGAACCAACGCATAGCAAGATGGCGACGATGACAAGCCCCATCGACACTTCGTAAGACACCATCTGCGACGCCGAGCGCATCGCGCCTAAAAACGCATAACGGGAATTGGACGCCCACCCCGCCATAATCACCCCGTAAACGCCCATGGACGACACCGCGAACAGGAACAAAATGCCGACATTGATATCGGCAATCACCCATTTGTAATTCACCGGGATGACCGACCACGCCACCAGCGCCAGCGTAAACAGCATAATCGGCGCCAGAAGAAACACAGGTTTGTTCGCCTGTGACGGGATAATCATTTCCTTGGACAACAACTTGACCCCGTCGGCAATCGGCTGCAACAAACCGAACGGCCCGACCGTCATAGGCCCTTGCCGCCGCTGCATCGCGCCCAGAACCTTGCGTTCGGCATAGGTCAGATAGGCAACAGCCAGAATGACCACACCCATCATCGCGGCAATCTGCGCCACCATAATCAGGCCCGGCCAGCCGTAATCGGTCCAAAACTCCATCATCTCTCGACCTCTTTATAACCCTGATAAATCCTCATTCCGCCGCTTCCATCCGTGCATCCGCTTCATATCCCGGCCTGCCCAGAGTCTCGGCGCATTTCGCCATGGTCAGGGAAGCGCGGGCGATGACATTGGTCTGGTAAAAACCGCGCAGGGGCAGAACAAACGGCGTCTTTTCCACCGTCCCCTCGCCCCCGAATGGCCCCCATGCAGCCTCAGGCAGAACATCCAGCACGGCAAAATGCGGCCACTCCCTGACGATCCGGGCCCGGAGGTGAACGATATCGTCATACGGCAACGGGCGGTCGAAATAGGCCGACAGGGCGCGAACGATCTTCCAGTCCTCCCGCGCCTCCCCCGGTGGCCAGACGGCCTGCTTGGCGAATTGCACCCGGCCTTCGGTATTGATGTAAAGCCCGTCTTTTTCGGTATAGGCCGCACCGGGTAGAATCACATCCGCCCGCGCCGCCCCGGCATCGCCGTGATGCCCCTGATAGATCACAAACGCCTCGGGGCTGATTTGTTCCAGCATATGCGCCGTATCGACGCCCATCAGATAGACCACCTGCATATCCGGCAGGTTCAAATTATCGCTGGCAAAACCGATATCCAGCGCCGCGACACGCGATGCGGCATGATGCAAGACATTAAATCCGTTCCATCCTTCCCTGACGACGCCCAGAGCCGTTGCCGCCTTGTGCAGCAACGCATGAACGGCCATCCCGTCCGAACGGACAAAAACCCCGGACCCGGCGATGAGCATGGGTTTTTCGCCCAAGGGTTTTCCGGCAGCAATCAGTTTTTCCAGTGCCTGCGGACCATCGCCCAGATGCGTACAGGGATATTGTAGGTCCGGCAGCGGCCCGATCACAGAAACCTTCGTCCGCTTCGCCCTCCATGCCTTCAGAATGCGGGCATTGACCATCGCCCCTTCCCATCGCGGATTTGTCCCGACCAGCAAGATGGAATCCGCCTGTTCGATCCCGGCAATGCCGCTGTTGAACAAATACCCGGCGCGGTTCGACGTATCAAACACGGCCCCGTCAACCCGGCATTCAAAATGATCCGCGCCGATACTGCGCATCATGTCTTTCAGGGCAACCATGGACTCCGCATCGCATAAATCACCCGCCAGCGCCGCAATTTTGCCGCGATTAACCCCACGGGTGCGCTCGACGACCATCTGGAACGCCTCTTCCCACGCGGCGGGACGCAGGCGTCCGGTTTTTTCGTCGCGCACATAGGGGCGGTCAAGCCGCTGGCGTTTCAATCCGTCATAGGAAAAACGGGTGCGGTCGTCGATCCATTCCTCGTTGATGTCTTCGTGCAGGCGCGGCAATATCCGCATCACCTCGTTGCCCCGGCTATCCACACGAATATTGCACCCGAGCGCGTCATGCACATCGATGGTTTCGGTTTTCTTCAATTCCCACGGACGCGCCTGAAACGCATAGGGTTTCGACGTCAGCGCCCCGACCGGGCAGACATCAATCAGGTTCCCGGACAATTCCGTCGTGATTGTCTTTTCAATGAAGGTGTCGATTTCCGAATGTTCGCCGCGATGAAGCATCCCCAGATCCGGCGTCCCTGCGACCTCTTCCGCGAAACGGACGCACCGCGTACATTGAATGCAGCGGGTCATGACTGTCTTAATCAGCGGCCCAAGATTTTTGTCCTTCACCGCCCGCTTGGATTCGTAATAGCGCGAACGGTCAAATCCGTAGCCCATGGCCTGATCCTGCAAATCGCACTCGCCGCCCTGATCGCAGATCGGGCAATCCAGCGGGTGGTTTATCAGCAACATTTCCATCACGCCCTTGCGCGCCTTTTTGACCATGTCGCTGTCGGTAAACACTTCCATGTTGTCGGCGCAAGCCAGCGCACAGGATGCCTGCGGCTTCGGCGGCCCGGGCTTGACCTCAACCAGACACATGCGGCAATTGGCCGGAACGCTCAGGCGGTCATGATAACAAAACCGTGGAACCTCATGCCCCAGCATCTCGCACGCCTGAAGGATGGACGTCCCCTTCTCGACTTCGATTTCGACATTGTTGATCTTCAGCTTTGGCATGATCTTCTCTTCGATTTCCAACGAAAATTGTACTTGTTAGTGTTTCACGCTCATGGAGGGGACTTCACTTTCATGATCGAATCTTTTAATGACATGCGTAAAACTCTCGCTTGCAAAATTCATCACCAACGCGGTTTCTTTTTTACAATAAAACATCTCCGCGCGAATCCGTTCCCCGGACAGGTTCAGGAAACTGTTGATCTCTACCAAAACACAGTCTTCAACGATCAACAGACATCTTACATCCACATCATCAACCCGGTTCCCGTTATAAAAAACAGGTAGCGGCTTCAGGCGCACCACGGACATATTGCGTTTCGTCAATTCCTGGCACAGGAAACTTTCGTAGATCACATCGTTTGCGCCTTCCCATTCATAGGCATAGACGCTATTTGCTGCGGCATAGATACCTTCAATAATCGACTCTCGCGTTTCCGGCGTCATTTTCAATCTCCGCTCCCTGTCTATTTCAGCGTCACGATCACCGGGCGGCATTGCCATGACAGGTCGAGCCATTTTTCCGCATCCATATGCCGCACTTCACGCACAGCCGACATATGCTCAATCTTTATCAAAGCTTCCGGGCCGAACGATACCAGCCCTTCCCACTCGACATTGCCATCGCGCACGGACGAATAAACGCTCAAATGATCGCCATTTTCCAGCTTCATCAGGCCTTCATAACCTTTCTTCCCGTAAGCGCGAACCGACCATGAGACCCCCTCTATCCCTTGATCGGAGTGCGGATACAGCGCACCGAAGATAACCGTGCCATCCTTTCGCACCAGCTTTGCGGGTAACTGGCGATCAAACATGCCTCTCCACGCGGAACGGCTCATATCCCTTTGCAGGCCAAAAGAATTGTGCCTCCAATTCTCGGGGTGGTTGTAATCGAGCTGCACGCCCCCATCCCACTTCACGGTGCCTTTGCTGACCGTGTTAAAAACCCGGACCAGATCGCCTGTGTTCAGGCGGTCCGGTGCCTGCGGCGTTCTGGCCCGCAAACTGCCATAGGTCTGGTAGCGCCAGTCATAATGCAGGAACAGATTATCACCGTGCGCAGCGACAACACCCGGCGCGACCTGCGAAAGATCGACAGGATACGCAGATAAAATGCCGTATGCTTTCCTAAGCTTCATGCCCATCTCCTACGCCGCCCGTTTCCGGTATTCCATGATCCGTTTTTCCATTTCCGGGCGAAAATTTTTGATAAGTCCCTGAATCGGCCATGCTGCTGCATCGCCGAGGGCGCAGATCGTATGCCCCTCAATCTCCTTGGTCAGTTCAAACAGCATATCGATCTCTTCGACCGTCGCATCGCCCCGCGTCATACGCATCATCGTGCGCCACAGCCACCCCGTGCCCTCGCGGCATGGTGTACATTGGCCGCAGGATTCGTGCATGTAAAATTGCGCCAGCCGCGTAATGGCATAGATAATGTCCGTGGATTTATCCATGACGATCACGCCTGCCGTCCCGAGTCCCGATCCCGCCGCGCGCAGCGTATCAAAATCCATCGTCATGGTTTCGCAGACATCTTTGGTCAGCAGGGGCGTTGACGAGCCGCCGGGAATAACCGCCAGCAGATTGTCCCATCCGCCACGCACACCGCCAGCATGTCTTTCCAGCAATTCCTTCAGCGGAATGCCCATTTCTTCTTCAACGTTGCAGGGCTGATTCACATGGCCGGAAATACAGAACAATTTTGTCCCGGTATTTTTCTCATCCTTGCCGATCCCCGCAAACCACGCCCCCCCGCGCCGCAGGATGGTCGGCGCAACAGCGATTGTTTCAACATTATTGACCGTCGTCGGGCAGGAATACAGGCCCGCCATCGCCGGAAAAGGCGGCTTGTTGCGCGGCTGGCCCTTGTTGCCCTCGAGACTTTCGATCAGCGCCGTTTCCTCACCGCAGATATACGCCCCCGCGCCGCGATGCACGACCAGATCGAAATCCCACCCCGACCCACAGGCGTTCTTGCCGATCAACCCGGCTTCATACGCCTCGCGCACGGCCTTGTTGAGGTTGGAGCTTTCGTTATAGAACTCGCCGCGAATATAGATGTAGCACCGATGCGCCCCCATGGCGTAGGACGCGACAAGCGCCCCTTCGATCAGCTTGTGCGGATCATGGCGGAGAATATCGCGGTCCTTGCAGGTTCCCGGTTCGGATTCATCGGCGTTGATGACCAGATAGCTTGGCCGCCCGTCAGGGGATTCCTTTGGCATGAACGACCATTTCATCCCCGTCGGAAATCCTGCGCCGCCGCGTCCGCGCAGGCCGGATTTTTTCATCTCCTCAATGATCCAGTCGCGCCCCTTGGCCAATATGTCCTTGGTATTGTCCCAGTCGCCGCGCTTCCGCGCCGCATCAAGCGAAAACGGTTCTGTGCCATAGAGGTTGGTAAAAATCCGGTCCTGATCGGCAAGCATTGGCGCATGTCCTGAAGTGATGAATATCAGCGGCTTAAGATATAGACAAAAGCCGCCTGCCTGCAAAGAGCCGTATAACAGGCACGATTGTTTTTTATATTGCCATAATCTTATCCCATCCTCCGGTCCACATCCTGTGGGGAAACATTCCCGCCCGCATCGCCTTTCTTGACGGCAATTCAGAATCATTTTCTGCTATGAATCATCTTCAATGGGGGAACGATCATGCTTCTGGCGTTTGTTGGGATTTATCTCGGGATCACAATTGCCATCGGCCTTTATGCGGCCAGACGGGTGCATAATTCCACCGATTATGTCGTCGCCGGACGCTCCCTGCCGCTTTACGTCACCATCGCCACGGTTTTTGCAACATGGTTCGGGTCCGAAACGGTTCTGGGCATCTCCGCGACCTTCCTTGAAGAGGGAATCGGCGGCATCATCTCCGACCCGTTCGGCGCAGCGATGTGCCTTGTGCTGGTCGGCTTACTGTTTGCCGGGCCGCTCTACCGCATGAAACTCCTGACCATCGGCGATTTTTACCGCCGGAAATATGGCCGCACCATCGAGGTTTTGGTTTCCGTTGCCATTATGGTCAGTTATCTCGGCTGGGTTTCGGCGCAAATTGCCGCGCTGGGCATCGTCTTCAGCGTCCTGACCGGCGGGGCCGTGGCACCGGAAACCGGCATGGTGATCGGCGCGGTCATTGTCACGATCTATACGCTGTTCGGCGGGATGTGGTCGGTCGCCATTACCGATTTCATGCAAATGATTATGATTGTCATCGGCATGCTGATTATCGGCTATTTCGTTTCGACCAAGGCGGGCGGGGTCGATGCCGTCATCTCCCATGCCGCCAATGACGGAAAATTCAGCAATTTCTTCCCCGAGCTGACCCTTCCGGCCATGCTTGGCTTCCTTGCCGCGTGGGTGACGATGGGGTTCGGCTCCATCCCGCAACAAGATGTATTCCAGCGCGTTATGTCCGCGAAAGATGAAAAAACCGCCATTCGCGGCTCGGTAATCGGCGGGATGCTCTATCTGCTCTTTGCCTTTATCCCGATTTTCCTCGCCTACTCGGCCTTTATCATCGATCCGGGTCTGGTGGAACGCTGGCTGGAAGAAGACAGCCAGATGATCCTCCCGAACCTGATCCTGACGCACACGCCGGTTCTGGTGCAGATCATGTTCTTCGGGGCGTTGCTCTCGGCTATCATGTCCACCGCGTCGGGAACGCTGCTGGCCCCGTCGGCGATGTTTTCAAAAAACATCATCCGGGGCATGCTGCCGCATATGCCGGACAAAAAATTCCTGCTGCTGCTGCGTTGCACGGTGGTCGGGTTTGCCTGCATGGTCCTGATCTATGCGCTGTATAGCGACATGTCGATTTTTGCCATGGTGGAAAACGCCTACAAGGTCACGCTGGCCGGTGCGTTCGTGCCGCTTTTTGCGGGGGTCTACTGGAAACGCGCCAACACCGCCGGGGCGACATTGTCGATTATTTTCGGCGTCGGTACATGGCTGTTCCTCGAAGCCGTCGCCCCCGAAGGCGTCATGCCGCCGCAACTGGGCGGCCTGTTCGGTGCCATCATCGGCATGCTGATCGGCGGCTACGCCGGACGCCAGCACGGCGAATATGCGCAGCAGGAGCGATAAAAATTGTCATCCCCGGCTTGACCGAGGATGACGGGTGTTTTTGCTACATATCAATGATGGGGTTCCGTATGTCAGTGGGCGGTGCCCGCTGTCTTTTTCAACGTCGTCGCGCCACCCTTGGCCATCGACGTTTGCCGTCCCGATTGTGACCCGACGGGAACCTGCTTGCCCTCAGCCAGTGCCACCAGAATCTCCTTCGTGCGCTCCGGCGTCAGGTCTTCATAGAAATCGTCGTTGATCTGCGCCATCGGCGCATTGACGCAAGCGCCAAGGCATTCGACTTCAACCACCGTGAACAGGCCGTCTTGCGTTGTCTCGCCGGAATGAATGCCCAGATGGTCTTCGCATGCCTTCATAATCTTGTCCGACCCGCACAGCCAGCACGGCGTCGTGCCGCAAACCTGAACCAGATTCTTTCCGACCGGAGACAGATTATACATCGAATAAAATGTCGCGACTTCATACACCTTGATCTTCGGCATGCCGAGGATCTGCGCGATCTCGTCCATTGCCGCGCGGGGAATCCATCCACCAAAGGGCGGATTGGCCTTTGCGCCGTCCTCGCCCACCTGACGCTGCGCCAGATCAAGCAACGGCATCACCGCGCTTTGCTGTTTTCCCGGCGGGTAAAGCGCAATAACGTCCTGCACCTTTTTCATGTCGCGAAAGGCGAAGGTTTCAGGCTGGTACGCGGCATTAAGATCGAATGGTTTTTTCATGGCGGGAAATGTAATCCCTCCGCTGCCAGAGTGCAAGACACCACCCGGCCAGAATCTGCCTTGACGGCAATTTACCTATTTATGGACGGGGCCATAACGCACGATGCCATCTTAACGCCCCCGATCTCCTTGATTTCCGCGACTGTACATTGAATTGTCATGGGAATCAGGGCGCGCCGGACCTCGTCGTTATTCTCCGCAATTTCAGGATGGAGCTTTTCCAGCGTCATCGCCCCCGACGCCTTGATACCGGGATCGTCAGACCCCAGCATCGTGCGAACGGATTCCTCAAGACGGCATTCGCGCGTACCGCATACCGTCGAACATCCGCCTAAAACCATCACTGTTGCAACTGCGGCAAACGCTTTTGTCAAAGGTTGGCACTTCATTTCAATATCCCTCTATTTACAAACCAGACCCGGTTCGGTCAGCATGATGGAAGATTGCCGCGCCAATTCTTCAGCACAAGGCTTGGCCATATTTTCACGCACAATTTGTGCGGCTCGTGTCATGGGATCGGAATCGGGCAAGACCGGTTCCGAGCTATCCTGACCCTGCTGTATCGACCACACCCCGATAGCAACGGCGGCTGCGGTCGCTGCGGCTAAGAATAAGCTTTTCATGGATATCATCGGGTGCCTCCTGATTTTTAGGTAACAACTTGTACCCAATTTTTATGTCAAATGTCAAGAAAATAAAACAGCCCCTGCAAAGGGGCTGTTTTGGAATTCCGGTTACTTGTCTAAAGACGGGCAAGCCGTGGTGCAAGGCATTTTGACCACCTCGACCTGTAACGGCTCCTTCTTCGGTGCGGGGCCCTTGCGCGGCGTGTACTGTTCTTTCGTTTTGACAACGCCATCAACACTTACGTCCAGCGGCGCATCATTGACAACACGAACATTGACCACCTGTTGCTCTGCCCGTACCGGGGCAGTCTCCGCTTTTTCCAGTTCCTTCACAAAGCCGAGAATTTCATCGCATTGCATGTCAGGATCAGTCAGCATCATCGCCGAAACCTTGGCCATTTCTGCGGCGCAGGGTTTTTTCAGGTTGGCAATCACAGTAGTGGCCGCCGCATCGAACTCAATATGCAGGTTACGCAAACCCGCAAGACCCGTGGCAACCATACCGCTATCTCTGGCGACAAGACCCGCATTGATGGCGGTTTGTGCTGCTTGCATCGACAGGCATTGCTGGTCTATGCCCGTTCTTCCGCCACCAGCACCAAAGAACGGAACACTGACATTCAGCGCCCAGCCTGTGCCGCAATTTGCTGCCGGAACGATCGCAACGGAACCGACATTACCCATCGGTTTTGCGGCTTCGTATTTACTGGACATGCTCATGCTGTTGCCGCCGCTATTGGAAGCTCCACCACTAGCGTTGGACTGGCCACCCGTGGCATTCGACTGACCACCCGTCGCATTTGCACTGGATTGCGCTTCACCGCCAGTTGCATTCGCCCGGGCCTCCCGCCTGTGGCATTTCCACCGGTAGCATTGCCACCCGTGGCATTTCCGCCATAACCGTTTCCGCCCGCACCGCCGTAACCATTACCACCATTGCCGCCCGCGCCGCCCATACCACCTTGACCACCTGCACCGCCAGTTGCATTCGCGGTTGCAGTTTGATTTTGCATCTGCTGTTGCTGGTTGGCGTATGTTGTGGCGTTGTTCGTGGTATTATTGGTCGTATTATGAGTGTTGTTCGTGGTGTTATTGTTGTGATGCACACTTCCCTGATTATTACCATTATTGTTGTGACCATTGTTGTTGCCGCTGTTATGCCCCGGATTCGGATTTTCGGGGTAGTATACGTCGTTGCCCGTCGCATGCGCCGTACCCACGGCAGTCGCCGCAGCCAGAACAAGTGCGCTTGCAATATGTTGAATCTTTTTCATGATGTTACCTTCTGAGGGTCGAGATTTTGATACCCGCTTGCCCGTGGGGTTATGTTAACGCTGGGCACCGCCCGCTGTTGTCATAAATTGAAACGCTGTTTTCTGTCAAGTTATTCTTGTTTTTATCGCCGCAAGCACGTTTTCCCCCAACAAGAGGAAAATATTTTTGTGCCTTTTTTGGACACGATATGTTAAAAAGTCGAGCTTTTAAAAAGAATAGAGGGAAAAATGAGCATCACAAATTCCGCGCCCACACCTGCACCTGCGCCTGCTGCAAAAGGGTTTTTGGCCCGGGCCTTCAATGCCGCCGCCACGTTCGGCATCGGTGCGGCCTTCGGCCTTGCCGCAAAAACCGCCGTTCTTGCCGTGGCGGCCACGGCCACCGCTCCTGCCCTTGCCGCCGCAATCGCCGCCGGGGCCGTTGGCGGCGTCGCGACCAGCCTGACCCGCCATGCCATGCAAAACCGGCAATTACGGCGCGATGGCAAGGAAACCATCTCATATGACTGGAAACGCAAGGGGCTTCTGGCCGCGCTCCTCGGCGCTGCGGGCGGCGGCGTTGCATCCGTTTTCGCCGACAGCATCTCCAGTGCGTTCGGCAATCTGGTTGATTTTATCAAGGGCTCCCCCGCAGATGAAATCGCCGCCGTCACACCGCCAACACTGCCGATCACGACAGCCCCCCTGCCAGTGGAACCTGAAAAACCCGTTATCGGCGCATGCCTTCCCGATGATGTTCAGGCCGTCGCAAATATGGACGGGGCCAGCGAAACACTGCGCGAAGCCGCAAACCGCGCATGCTCCACCAACACAAGGGCATCGTTGCAGGCAACAAAGGATCTCGCAATCGAAATGCTGCCCAAAAATCAGGACATGGCTGTTGCATTGCTGCACAAGGCTGCCGATGGCGGCAACGTGCAAGCCATTCGCGATCTGGCCTTCCTTGAATTCCACGGAAAATCCGGCGTCGAAAAAAATGTCGAGGCCGCGATTGAAAAAATGAAAACCGTGATGGATCAGGACAAGCTGGCGATGAAACTTGCAAAAGCCTGGGGCATCGTCGCCGAACCGCCTGCGACTGCGCCAGTCCCCGCACCCATACCCGTCGTCGAAGTGCCGGAGGTCAGCCCCGTTGTCACCGTGACCGTTGACGCAGATACACCCCGTCCGGAACCCAGCATCGACGCAGCAGAGCCAACCCCCGCCCCTGTTGAGGAACGCACGCTGGGCTCTGCGGCAGAAACGACGACCGCCGGAAATTCCGAACCGTGCAAAGCCGTATTCCACAAAACCGGAATCGATTTCATCTGCCCGGTCAACAATCATGACATCAAGCTGGGCGACACCATATCCATCACTCGCCCCGCGCTGATCGGCCCTCTGGCGATCTAAATGCGGCCCTAACGGTCGATTTCACCGAAGACGATATCCAGTGATCCAATCACCGATACCGCATCGGCCAGCATATGCCCCCGGCACATGAAATCCAGACCCGCAAGATGGGCAAATCCCGGTGCGCGGATGCGGCAGCGATAAGGTTTGTTTGAATCGTCCGCGACCAGATAAACCCCGAACTCGCCCTTGGGCGCCTCAACCGCCGCATAGGTTTCCCCGGCGGGAACATGGTAGCCTTCGGTGAATAATTTGAAGTGGTGGATCAGGGCTTCCATCGAATGTTTCATTTCCGCGCGCGATGGCGGAGAAACCTTGCGGTCATTGACCTTGACCGGGCCGGACGGCATCCGTTCCAGACATTGTTTCATAATCCTGACTGACTGGCGCATTTCTTCCATGCGCACCAGATAACGGGCATAACAATCCCCCGTGCTGCCGACCGGGATGTCGAAATCCAGATCAGAATAACATTCATAAGGCTGAGCGCGGCGCAAATCCCACGCCACGCCGCTGGCGCGCAGAACCGGTCCGGTGAAGGCCCAGTCTTCTGCTTCCTGCCGCGTGACCGTGCCGATATCGACCGTGCGCTGCTTGAAAATGCGGTTTTCCGTCAGCAAGGTGTCGAGATCGTCGATCACCGGAAGGATCGATTTCTCACACCACGCCATCATATCCTCGGCCAGCCCCGCAGGCATGTCGAACGCGACCCCACCGGCGCGGAAATAATTGGCGTGGAGTCGGGCGCCGCAAACGCGCTCATAAAACTCCATCCCCTTTTCGCGTTCCTCAAACCCCCACAGCGCCGGCGTAATCGCGCCGACATCGAGGGCAAACGTGGTGATATTCAGCAAGTGGTTGAGAATCCGCGTCAGTTCCGAAAACAAAACGCGAATATATTGCGCCCGCGCCGGAACGGTAATCCCGAGCAATTTTTCAATCGCCATCGCATAGGCATGTTCCTGATTCATCGGGCTGACATAGTCAAGACGGTCGAAATACGGCGTCGCCTGAGCATAGGTTTTATATTCGATCAGCTTTTCCGTGCCCCGGTGCAACAGGCCGATATGCGGATCGGCGCGCTCGACCGTTTCCCCTTCCATCTCCAGCACAAGACGCAAAACCCCGTGTGCCGCCGGATGCTGGGGGCCAAAATTCAGGGTATAGGGCCGAATACGGGTTTCTTCCGCGATATCGATATCGTCAACGATGTTTTGCATCATGCGCCCGCTTTCTTCATTTCACGATAGCCATGCGGCGGAATGATGGCCTTTTCATCGCCCGGCAACTGCACATCGGTCATGGCTTCCCACGGGCTCATGAATTCGAACTTGCGGAAATCCTGCGTCAGTTGAACAGGCTCGTACACCACGCGCTTGCGCTCTTCGTCGTAACGCACCTCGACATATCCGGTCAGCGGAAAATCTTTTCTCTGCGGATGTCCCTCAAATCCGTAATCAGTCAGGATACGGCGCAGATCAGGGTGTCCGGTAAAATAAACGCCGTACATGTCCCAGACTTCGCGCTCGTACCAGTTGGCACTGCTGAACAGCGCCGTCGCCGAAGGCACCGGAACATCCTCAGTCGCGGATATCTTGACCCGGACACGGTTATTCTGCGACAGCGACAGCATATGGTAGACCACCTCGAACCGCTCCGCCCGCTCCGGGTAATCGGCACCGCAGATATCGACCAACTGCCTGAACTGGCATTCCGGGTCGTCACGCAGAAACTTCAATACCTTCAGGACATGATCGCGCCCGGCATAAAGCGTCAATTCGCCTTTGACGAATTCAAAACGCGCCACGAAACCCTCAAGGCTTTCCTGAATATGTTCGGCCAGATCGAGAATGGAGTCATCGGACATGGCTATCTCACAATCCTTGTATCTTCACGCTGAATTTTCTTTTGCAGTTGTAAAAGTCCGTAAACCAGCGCCTCCGCCGTCGGCGGGCAACCGGGAACGTAAATATCGACCGGCACGATCCGGTCACAACCGCGCACCACCGAATAGCTGTAATGGTAATATCCCCCGCCATTGGCACAAGACCCCATCGAAATCACCCAGCGCG
This sequence comes from uncultured Micavibrio sp., assembly GCA_964400125.1. Classification (GTDB taxonomy): domain Bacteria; phylum Pseudomonadota; class Alphaproteobacteria; order Micavibrionales; family Micavibrionaceae; genus Micavibrio. The sequence continues at coordinate 55,253 of CAYNSR010000016.1, forward strand.
GCTCCGGCATCTGGTCGTATACCTTGCGCAAGGCGGGGGCCATTTTATTGGTCAGCGTCCCGGCGACAATCATCACATCGGACTGGCGCGGGCTGGGGCGCGGGATCATCCCGAAACGGTCGAGGTCGTAACGCGACATATAAGCGTGGATCATCTCCACCGCGCAACACGCCAGACCGAACGTCATCGGCCACATCGACCCCGTTCTGGCCCAGTCGAACAGATTATCCGCGCTGGTCAGCAAAAAGCCCTTTTCCTTCAGGTGCCGCGACACCGCGGCAGGCACCACATCCTGACCCGATGCCGGGGGCATGGGCACGGATGTGCGTAAATCGACGGGGGGCGGCGTAAAAACGGTACGGTCATGTGTCATTCAAATCATTCCCAATCCAGCGCACCTTTTTTCCACTCATAAATAAACCCGACCGTCAAAACACCCAGAAAAACCACCATCGACCAGAAACCAAACACGCCGATCTCCCCCAGCGATACCGCCCACGGGAATAAAAACGCAATCTCCAGATCGAAGATGATAAACAGGATCGCGACCAGATAAAACCGCACATCGAATTTCCGCCGCGCATCGCTGAACGCCTCGAACCCGCATTCATACGCCGAGAGCTTCTCGACATCCGGCTGATGTTTCCCGGCCAGCAGGGACGCAATCACCATCAGGCACGACAGCCCTCCGGCGATCACCAGAAAAACAAGGATAGGCAGGTATTCAGACAAAAAATCGGCAGGAAGCATAAGGATCACCGGAAACAGAACTATTCGACCGGCTATTTCTACCAATCCTGAAGCGTCTTTCCAAGGGAATTCAGGGAAAGAGAACAATCATGCTATTGACAGAATCTGGATCAGTTCAACCCGGCCCTGCACAAAACCCCCGGCCCCTGCTCCACCAACTGACGGATCAGCGCAGGCGACGCCGTAACGGCAAAAACCCTCTCGGAAGGCAATATCTCGACACGCCGAGCCTTGCGCCCCGTCATATCTTCAGCAGCCCCGATAAAATCCTCGGAAATCTGGCAAACTCTGACCTGCGACATCGGTGCCTGATCCCCCGCCGCAATCACGAAAACAGCCCGAACGTCCTCATCAGGCGTCGCCGCATCCACAGCACGAACCAGTTTTTGATCAGTTTCCATGGCCAACCCCTTTTCAATGACAGTAAGAGGTAAACCTAAGCATAACGGAGGGAAAATGGGTAGTTTAAAATGCAAAACGGGTTAAAATTTTCATAAGCCAGATGCGGGTCAGGTCCATGCTGATGAGTGCTGTCTTTAAATCAAGGGGCTGTCCTAGATAACTAGCCCATATAGTTCCTAACCCATTGTTTAAGCTC
>CAYNSR010000017.1:0-40866 GCA_964400125.1 uncultured Micavibrio sp.
TAGTGAATCAGAAAACTACAATCTTGGGAATCATAATTGTCAACACGGCCTAATGGCATGTAGTCTGTAATCGTGATGGTAAAGCCAAAGAAATCCGTCAGAATCCCCTTATACCAGAGAACATAAGTCAACAGAATCAATCCGGATGAGGGGCGATAAAAACTGGCCAATGCAAAAAATGCTGCAATATACCTTCCAGAACCAACCAGAAAAGTTTCCATCGGCTGGAGATGGTCAAAGCTCATTGTCGGCGTCGCCGCCAACAGATAAAGCCCGAACAAGCCGAAGACGAAGCGCAGTAGAATAATGCTGCACTGAGGAAAGTCCGTGGATTTTATGCGATAACCCGCCGCCGCAACGAAGACCGAAAGGAGAACTGCGAATGTCTTTGCCTCTTCTGCCGGAATGAAAATCCCTCTTTTAAGCAGAAAAAAAGCGGCAGTGCAGACAGCAAGCAGGATAAAAAACCGTCGGAAGGCTTCGGATTTGACCTCGGTCATTATAACAGCCAGTGGCAAATCTTTTCTCCTCCACCTTGGTGAATAACCCAAGGATAACAGCACCCCTTGATTCTCATATCCCGTAATATGCGCGATACCAGCGCAGGAATTCGTGGATGCCGTCTTCGACGCGGGTTGCGGGCGTAAAGCCGAGATCGCGTTCGGCGCGGGAAATATCGGCGCAGGTTTCCGGCACATCGCCGGGCTGCAGGTCCATCATGTTTTTTTCTGCTTGGCGGCCTAATCCGGCTTCGATGGTTTCGATGATATGCATCAGGCTGGCCGGTTTGTTGTTGCCGAGATTGTAAATGCGCCATGGCGCATGGCTGGTCGCGGGATCGGCCCTGCGCGCGTCCCAGTGGTCATCGGCAACCGGGGGATTGCGTGCCGCGCCTAAAATACCGGAAACGATGTCGTCGATATAGGTGAAGTCGCGGCGCATGTTGCCGTGATTGTAAACATCGATCGGTTTGCCTTCGAGAATGGCCCGGGCGAATTTGAACATCGCCATATCGGGGCGTCCCCACGGGCCGTACACGGTGAAAAACCTGAGGCCAGTCGTGGGGATGCCGAAAATATTGCTGAAACTATGCGCCATCGATTCATTGGCCTTTTTCGTTGCCGCATAGAGACTCAAGGGATGTTCCGCCGGATCGGATTCGGCAAAAGGCAATTTGCCGTTCGCACCGTAGACGGAACTGGACGAGGCATAGACCAGATGCTTCACCGCGTTTTTTCGGCACTGGTCCAGAATGTTTTGAAAGCCGATCAGGTTGCTGTCGATATAGGCTTGCGGATGGGTCAGGGAATAACGCACCCCGGCCTGTGCCGCCAGATGAATGACGATATCCGGGCGGGCGGCGGAAAAGAACTTTTCCATGGCGCTTGCGTCTTCGAGCAGGCCCTTGTGAAACGCATGGTTTTTATTGCCGCCCAGCGCCGCCAGCCGCGCTTCTTTCAGGGTGACGTCATAGTAATCGTTGACGGCGTCGAAGCTATGCACCTCCAGCCCCTGCTCCAGCAGGGTGCGGGTCACATGAAAGCCGATAAATCCGGCGGACCCCGTGACGGCGATGCGGTGGCGGTGCAGGTCGAGCATGGATCAAAGGCTCCAGTATGTGCAATGGCCGGGGCGGTCGTCGTAAAATGCCCCGCGTATATCGACAAAGACGCCCCCGTTTTTGACAAGACCGCAAATGGCTTCGCGCTTTTCCCGGAAAACCGCATGCGGTACAGCCAGAATCAGGGCGTCGAGATTTTGCAGGTCATGGAACGGGTGCAGGGTAATTCCTTCCGCCGCCGCGTCTTCCGGGTCGGCCAGCGGATCATGTACGATGGGGGCAATGCCGAAACCGTCCAGTTCGCGGACCATGTTGACGACGAGAGAGCTGCGCAGGTCGGGGACGTTTTCCTTGAAGGTCGCGCCGAGAATGCCGATGCGCGCTTGCGAAAACGCCGCGCCGGATTGCGCCAGAAGGCGGATCGTTTTTTGCACGACGAACGACCCCATGCCGTCATTGACGCGGCGTCCGGCAAGGATCACCTGCGGTAAAATTCCCTTTTCCTGCGCCAGTTGGCTCAGGTAATAGGGATCGACCGCGACGCAATGCCCGCCGACCAGACCCGGTTCGAAGTTGAGGAAGTTCCATTTCGTTCCCGCCGCGCGCAAAACCTCGCGGGTGCTGATGCCGATTTTTTCGCAAATCATCGCCATTTCGTTCATCAGGGCGATATTGATGTCGCGCTGGGTGTTTTCCAGCACCTTGGCGGCTTCGGCCTCGCGGATCGACGGGCAATGATACAGCCCCGCAGAAATCACCGCGCCGTAGACGCGGTCCAGACGTTTCAATCCATCCGCCGTTTCTGCGGCAATGATTTTTTTGATCGTCTCCAACCGATGAACCTTGTCGCCGGGGTTGATCCGTTCAGGGGAATAGGCGACTTCGAAATCGACGCCCGCCTGCAATCCGGAAAAACGCGCCAGAATCGGGCGGCAGATATCTTCGGTGACGCCGGGATAGACGGTGGATTCATAGACGACGATGCCGCCTTTTTGTAAAACCTTGCCGACCGTATGCGTCGCGGAGATCATCGGCTCCAGATCGGGTCTTTTGCTGTCATCCACCGGAGTCGGGACCGTGACGATGAAAAAGGTACAATCCTTCAGGACGTCCGGGTCATGGCTGAACAATACTTTCCCGGCGGCCAGCGCGGCAGGATCGGCTTCGCCGGTGTGATCCTCGCGGCGGCGCAGTTCGGTGACCCGGTCGATGGAAATATCGAAACCGACCACATCCGGAAAGACATTCCCCAGCGCAACGGCCAGCGGCAGGCCGACATATCCGAGGCCGATAACGGCGATTTTTTCCAAAACAGTTTCGCTCCTGCGGGAAGGGGGTTCCAAGGATGCGCGTATTCTCAATACCGCAGGCTGAATTTCAAGCTTTTATTTGCGGAGGTCGTTGATTACGGAAACGTTAGGCGTCTTGCGACAAATCCGTCAGGTTCATGCCCGTGGCGGTGGTCATGAAATCGATGAAATCGGGATCTTCCCCGCGCATCAGACGGGGCAGGGCGGCGCGGAAATTGGGGCGGATCGACCAGATTTCGATGTAATCGATCCATGAATTCCACATCCGCCGATAGGCTGGATCGGTTTCGCCGTAAAGCAGGATAAAGGCCCGTTCAAACAGGCTGACCAGCATTTCATACAGGATTTGCTGGCGGCGCGCGGCCTCCGGATCGGTCAGAGGGCGGTCATGCTGGTCCAGTTCCGGGTATTCGAACAATTTTTCCTGTATCTCGGAATAATGCCCCATCAGCTTGTCGTAGATTTCTTCCTGTTCGGACTGGCGCTCTTTCTTTTCCTGATGGATGAACGTCACGATCGCCAGCGGAATACCGACCGTGGTGGCGATGTAGCTCAGCAATTCCATGAATGCGAGAAAAGATAAATCCATAACAGTCCCGTTCCTGTGTGGCCATATCTATAGCACGGATCGGCGGCGCGGCGAAGGGGGCGGTTACGACGCCATATCCGGCGCGACGATGCGGATCAGGGGCTGGAGGTGTTTTTCATAGGGTTTCCAGCTTTCCACCGCCGTTTTGTAAACCGGCTTGATGACTTGCGTCTTGCTGGCGGTCAGGACGGAACGTTTATTTTTATGCGGCTCCAGACAGGCCTCATGCCACGGCAGGCCGACATGATCGATCAGCCGCCGGGCCTGCGGTTCGAAATCCATCACCATGGTTTCGTAATCGGCATCAAAAACGCGATCGGGCAAAACATCTGCCCAGTGTTCCATGATCTGCTGGTAGAGCAGGTAGAAGCGCCCGATTTCCTCCAGCGTGTAGCTCCAATACTGCCCACGCGCGAAAAGTTGTTTGTAGCACGACAGGCAGGTGTCAATCGGGTTGCGGCGGCAATGGATGATCTTCGCCCCGGGCAGGGCGGTGGCGATCATGCCGATGCGGTAATAATTGGCGGGCATTTTATCGGTGATGCGTTGCGCCCCGGGGGCCAGCCGCCGGATGCGGTTGAGATAGGTTTCGCCAAATTGCCGCGCATTGTCCGGCGTATAAGGCCCGCCCAGCGACATCTCCGCCACGTTCAGGTCGATCAGCTCTCCGGCGCCGAAGGCATCGGGATGGGCGGAAATAACCTGCTCCGTCAGCGTCGTGCCGGAACGCGGCATCCCGACGATGAAGACCGGCAAGGCGTCGTCGATCCCGCGTCCGGCAAATTGTTTGATGAAATCCGGATTGAACATCTGCCTGATGCGGACCTGATGGATGACCGCTTGCGATTCCTCGTAAGGAATGCTCAGGCGTTTCAGGTCGGACCCGCGCTTCAGGTGCGAGAAGGCGCGGTCATAATCGCCGATATCTTCAAAGGCGCGGTAAAGCGCGTAATGCAGCGATATTTCCGCATTCTGCCCCATCCGTTTGACCTTCGGCTCCAGCGCCAGCATCGCCTGAAAATCGGGGTCGTCGGCGGTGAATTTTTTCAGTTTCGCCAAGGTCATATACAAATACGGCAGGTCCGGGGCGGTTTCTATGGCGCGGCGGACATGGATTTGCGCCTGATCCATATCGCCCATGGCCTGATCGATCTCGGAACGCAGGCCGAGCAGGGACGGCAGGCCGGGGCTGATCTCCAGCGCCCTGTCCAGCGCCTCTTTCGCTTCCGGAATGCGGTTGGTCATGAAATAGATCGTGGCCTTGCGGTAGAACGCATCCGGCATTTCCGGGTTGGCGATGATGGCGCGGTCCACCATGGCCAGCGCGTCTTCCGGGCGGTTGGCTTTTTCCAGCACGGCGGCCAGTTTAATCAAGACGCGGGCCGAGTCCGGATCATGGGCGAGCGCGGTGTTCAGCGCGGCTTCCGCCTCGTCCAGCCGGTCGGTCAGATAGAGCGCCTCGGCCAGCGTGATATAAGGTTCCGGATCGTCCGGCGCGATGGCGACGGCGCGTTGCGCCGCGTTTTCAGCCTCATCCAGTTTCCCGATTTCGCGCAGAGCAATACTCAGGTTGGACCACGCTTCGGCATAGCGCGGGTCAAAGGTGATGGCGTAGCGCGCCGCGCTGGCCGCGTCTTCGAATTTCCCCTGATCGAGCAGGGCAATCGCCAGATTGTTATGCGCAGCCGTGAAATCGGGTTGCAGCATGGTGGCCTTGCGGTAATAGCCTTCGGCCTCCTCCGCCCGGCCCAGATCGCGCACGGCATTGCCGAGATTGCCCCAGGCTTGCGGGTGGGCGGGGTTCACGGTCGTGGCCTTGCGGCACATTTCCTCGGAATCTTTCAACCGCCCCAGATCGCGCAGCGCATTGCCGATATTGCTGATGGCTTGCGCGAAATCGGGGCGCAGGGAAACGGCCTGTTCCCAGATGGCGATGGCGTCTTCGAATTTTTTCATCTTTGCCAGCGCATTGCCAAGATTGAGCATCGCGTCGGTATAGTCGGGTTTCAGGCGCAATGCCGTGCGGCAATGCGCCTCGGCGTCGTCGAAACGGTCCATTTGCCACAGCGCATTGCCGAGATTGCTGTGCACTTCGGCATTGTCGGGGTCGAGGACAAGGGCTTGTTGCCATTCGGCGACGGCCTTGTCGCGTTGCCCGGATTCCGACAGCATGACCGCATAATTGCTGCGCATTTCGGCGTCGGCTTCGTCGCCGTCAATGGCGACAGCCTTTGCAATCAGGTCCAGCGCCTCGGGCAGGTTGCCGCGCTGGTAACTGACGATGCCCAGCATATGCAGCGCCGGGGAATAATCCGGCACCGATGTCAAAATATCGCGAAAAATCCGGTCCGCCAGAATCAGGTTGCCCGCCTGATGGTGCTGCCGGGCGAGGGTAAAGGCTTCATCGACGGTGACTTGCTGGTTCAGGGGCAATGATAAAATCCTTGACTTGGGGCGTGGCGCGTACCGGGGCGATTGTGCAGGAAAGGCGATGATAATGACAAGGGCGCAAAACGCCCCATTCTGGCTCCCCCTCCCATTGACACATCTCCATGCGTCATCACCCGGCCTGTCCGGGTGATCCATATGGATTGCTCACCCCCGTCATCCCGAGCGAAGCCGAGGGATCTAACCCGGTTGACCCATCGCAGATCCCTCGGCTTCGCTCGGGATGACGGGACGGAGAGAACTCTGCGCTCTCTGCGCCTCTGCGGTGAATTATTCTTCATTCATTATGAAATACAACGCCCTATCCTTCGGCATAGGGTTCCCGGTGCAGAGGATTAAAGGGCGGCATTTGTTAATGTTGCGTTTACGTTGCCGCCATAAGATGAAGGAGTGAAGAGTGGATTCGGTTTTGACGACAGATGCGGAAAAACAAGGCGAATCAGGTAGACTCTCCATGCAGGCGTATTGATTCGCATGGACCGGGGCAGAAGGCGCCGGGGCGGATCGGAAACCGGAAAAACCCAAGGAGCACACAGATGAGAAAACTTTTAATGATGGGCGGCGCACTCGCCGTGATGATGAGCGGAGCCAGCCAGATGGCCATGGCGGATACCGATGACCTGACAGTAGAGGCCATTATTGTGACGCCGCTGGCGATTACATGCGGAACAACACTGGATTTTGGTTCAATGGACGCTGGTGGCGTAGGCGGTAACGTGGTTATTGATCCCGATGGGACAGTTAATGATCCGGCGGCCCCTTTTGCGCGTATTGGTGCGGGCACCGCTGCTGGGCAATGTACCACCACGGGTGATACAACATTGGCTTATACGGTGACTATTCCTGACGATCAGGTTGATTCCGGTGCTAACAACATGGCTGTAATTGATTTCACTATTGAGGATGGTGTAAATCTCCCCGGCCCCGCTGACGTTGGTTATTCGACCGCTTTGGTGGCTGGTGCTGGGACACTGAATATTGGTGCAACACTTGTTGTAGGCGCGGCGCAAGCGCCGGGTGCTTATACAGGCACTGTTGTTGTCACCGCCCTCTACGACTAAGACCTTTTCACCTTCGGGTTTTTACGGTGCCGGAGAATCCGACACCGTTTCCCCCGAAAACGTGATGTTTTGTTTTTGTGATCTTTTGCGCGAGGTTGTTTCGTGACCCTGCTTCCCACGCCACCGCGATCCGCCATATCGAAGAAGGCCTCCTTGCGAAACGGCACGGCGGCGGCGCTGGTGTCGTTGACCTGTTTTGGCATGTACCATGCCGTGGCCGCGACCGCGACGCTGCCCATTATCGCCCGGCTGATCCGGGCCATCGAAGTCACCGTCCACACCGCCATGAATTTCGGCACGCTGGCCATCATCAACGATGACGGGGCCGGCGGCACTGCCCGTCTCGATCCGTCCACGGGGCAATTGACCGTGGACAGTTCCGGCAGTCTCGCTTTCGCCGGGGGCGAACCCCGGGCCGGGAAACTGATTATTCGCGGCGCGCCTTTGCCCGTCCATGTCACGATTGCCATGCCGACGATGCAGATCGACAACGGCGCGGAATTCCTGACCGTGCAGAATTTCAAACTGATGGATGAAAACGGCAATTCCCGCGCCACCGTCACGCCCGCCGGGCCGGGCAATTCCATTGCCGTCACCGTCGGTGCCACGGTCTCCACCCGCCCCGGTGCCGCCATGGGCACCTATACCGGGGCAAATACGGTCTTCGCCAATTATCAGTAACGCCCGGATATTTCCGTAAATCAACAAAATAAAATCATGAGTTGAATAACCGCCGTTGCGGTGGCACAATCCGGACAGTATATTCCCCCTTCCTTCACCATCCGGGTATTTTTGAACAGGGTCCCATGAAACAGCCTTTGCAGACATTTTGCCTACGCCGCCCCCGTCTGGCCCTGATGCTGGCCGCGGTGTCCGTGGTGGCGGCTGTGGGGGGCATCCTGTTCTGGACGCATGACGCCCATGCCCTGAAAATCACCATGAAGCGCGTTATTTTCGAAGGAACAAAACGCGCCGAGGTGCTGACCCTGATTAACAATACCGGCGACGAACTGGCCTTTCGTATCGGCTGGCGCAACATGCGCATGACGGACAAGGGCTTGCGCGAAATTCCCGAAGGCGAAGACGCGCCGGACCTGAAAACGCTCGACAAGATGGTGATTTTTGCCCCCCGCCGTGTCGTCATCGCCCCCGGCGGGTCCCAGCAGATCCGCCTGATGCTGCGTAAGCCGAAGGATCTGGCGGAAGGGGAATACCGTTCGCACCTTTGGGTCCGCCCCGAAGCCGACGCGGTAAAATTCGACCCCAACCCGGCGGAGGCCGGCAAGGCCGCCGTGCAGATCAAGATGCTGGCCGGGGTCAGTCTCCCGGTTTTCGTGCGTAACGGCAAAATGACCGCGACGGCGAAGCTGGAAAACGCGACGCTGAAAACGCTCAACGGCAAAATGAATATCACGATGGACCTGACCCGGCAGGGCAACCGCAGCGTCTATGGCGATCTCGATTTCATCTGCACCAGCGGCGCGGAAGAAGCCGTCGTGCGTCAGGTGCGCGGCATCGCGATCTATACCGAAGTCGAAAAGCGTACACTTGAATACAATTTCCCCGTGGGGGCAACAGGTGCCTGCACCGCCATGCGCATCGTCTATACGGCGGACAAGGACGACCCCCTGTTCAAGGGCAACGTCATTGCCCAGACGACGACCCGGTAATATAATCATAGGTTCACGCCAACCATCTTAATGCCGTGTCATCCCGAGCGTAGTCGAGGGATCTGGCAGGTTGCAACTTGCTCAGAGTCTGTTTCAAAACCCCATTCCCGGCGTCATTCCCCGAATTTTTGCTTGCAAAAATTCTAGAGCATTTTTCGATGAGGTTGGATCAAATTCAACCGCCGTCATCGCCTGAATTTTCGAAGAAAATTCTAAGGTGATCCATGGATTCCCCTAGGATTTGCTTCGCAAATCCGGGGAATGACGGAGACAATTTTTAAACCAATCTCATCAGACAATGCTCCAAATGATTCAGCCTATTCACAGAATGCTCTAGAATTTTCTCCGCAGAAAATTCAGACAATGACGATGCAATTTATGAGTTTTGAGACAGACTCCCAGATCCCTCGACTACGCTCGGGATGACAATCCTTGTGGAGGTCTTACGTTCATTCTAAACACCACTTATCCACAGTAAAGCGCGCATATGCCGCCTATACGGTTTGTCCTGCGCGCCCCGTGTGGTACGATTCACACGGGCTACTTTACTGCGTAAAACAATCTCTCCTTAACGAACACTTTTCACGTTCGGCTTCATGAATACATTTAGACGTCTTTTGCGCACGCGCCGCGTGAGCAAGACGATTCTGGCTGCGGGGTTTACACTCTGCGTCGGTGTTGCTCTTGTCTATGCACCGGGTCCGGCAAAGGCACAGATCGAAGCTGATGAACTGGAAGAGCTAATTCTCTCCGTCCAGGTCGGCAGGTATTTGCTGTCTGACGGGGTGCTGGCCTACCAGTATCAGGACCGTTATTACCTTCCGATGATCGCCTTGTCGGAAGAGCTGAGTTTTTTTATCGACCCCGATCTTTCGCGCAACGCCGTTTCGGGCTGGGCGGGGACGGAGGACAACACCTATACGATTGATGCCAGTCGCGGCGAATTGATTATTCGCGGCAGGCGTGAGTCCCTGTCCCCCACGGAAACCCTGCCTGCCGATATGGTAGGCACCGACGATTTGTATGTGCAGCAGGAAGTCTTGGCCAAAATCTGGCCGATCAACGCCGCGGTCAATCTTCCCAATCTGTCGCTTGATGTGCTGGTCGATGAAGATGCGGCGAAGCTGCCCTTCATGCTGCGGATCGAACGCAGGGCGGCGCGCAAGATCGCCGAGGCCAAGCAAGTGGCCAAGGCGACGGAGACGGCCAAAACATTCATCTACAAACCCAACCCGTACCGCCCCGTCGGACTGCCTGTGGTGGATATCGAAACCCAGTACGGGTTCGGGACGAAGCAGGATAACCTGACCAATATCACAACGCTCACCGGGGTGATGGATTTGCTCTGGGCGAAGGCGGATTTTTCGGCCTCTTCCAATTATGCCGATAAAAATCTGAAAGGCCCCGACACGCTGCGGCTGCGGCTGCAACGCGACACCACCCCTGATGAGCCCTTGCCGCTGGGGTTGCGCATGGTCGAGGGCGGAGATGTCCGCGTTTCCCATGCCGCGCTGGTCAAGGGCGGCACATCCGGGCGCGGCGTCCGGGCGGCCACGACGGACAAGAACCGCACCAGTGAATTCGATGTCATCACCGTGGAAGGAACAGGCCCGATCGGCTGGGAAGTCGAGCTATATCGCAACGCCGAACTGCTTGATTTTACGGTTGTCGATGATCGCGGTGAATATCGTTTCGAAGACGTACAACTGAATTTCGGCAACAACCAGATACGCCGCATTCTCTACGGGCCGCAGGGGCAGATCCGGGAGGTGGTCGACAATTACGTTTTCGGCTCCAACATGCTCAAACCCGGCACGTTTGATTACAGCATCGGGGCCGTTGACGCGGAAAAGGATTTTATTCGCTTGCGCGAAGACCCGAACGCAGGCCGTAAAATTCAAGGGGCGGCGATGACGATGGATGCGGCCTACGGGATCAACCGGAATATTACCGCCTATGGCGCGTTGACGACATTGCCGGTGCGCAACAATGCGAGCGAAAATGAAATCCGCGATTATTTCAGCGCGGGTTCCGCCGTTTCCCTGCCCTTCGGCGTCGCGCAGATCGAAGCCTATCAGGATATCAGCCGCGACAGCGACATCGAGAAAAAAGGCCGTGCCGCAGAAGGGCGTTTTATCACGCAGATTCTCGGTTTCAAACTGAATTTCAGGGGGGCATTTTTCAACGATTTCGAAAGTCCCGATGCCGGTTTTGGAAACGGCGCCCGGAAATTCGAAGGACAGGTCGGCGTGAATCGCAATGTACGCCTGCCGTTCGGGCAACTCGGCCTCAATCTCGATTACGAACACGGAAAAAATATTGACGGCAATACAACGACGCAGGTCGGGTTTCGCCAGTCCCTGTCGCATGGCGGGATGCGCTTTGCGAATACATTCCTGACCAATCTGACAAACGGAAAACATCAAAGCACAACCGGACAGTTGAGCGTGACGTCGCGCTTCAGGAAAATCAGGCTGCGTTCGAACCTGAGCTACGATCATTTCCCGGAACGGCAATTGACGGCCTTCGACGGCGAAATCCGTTTTTCCCCGAATAAAAAAATGTCGGCGGCATTGAGCGCATCACATAATTTTATCAACTCCATCAACGGTGCCGGGGCGCAATTGACATACGATTTCGACCGCTTCCTCGGCAGTGTCGAAGGACGCTGGGAAGAGGGGAATGATTTTACCTTCGGCCTGCGCGCCAGCACATCCCTAGGCCCCTACGGCCCGGATGGGGGGTATTTGATGCAATCGGAGCGTCTGTCGTCGATTTCACCCGTTCGCGCCCGCGTCTTTATGGATTACGACGACGACGGGGTTTTCAGCGACGGGGACGATCCGGTTACGGACGCAAAAGTTACAGTGAACGGACGGCGGAGCGATCAGACAACGGATGAATACGGCTTTGTGACATCCCTGTTCGGCAGCGGTGTCGAGGAAGCGACCATCTCCGTGGATCGCGGTACGTTGCTGGACCCGTATCATCTTCCGGCCAATGACGGTTATACAACCGTGGTACGCCCGGGGAGCATTCCCTATTTTGACATTCCCGTGATTGAAACCGGTGCCATCGACGGCATCGCGAGCAAGAATGATGGTGAGCCGCTGCAAGGCATGCGGCTGGAGCTGGTCAACGACAAAGGTGAAATCGTGGCCAGCACGGAAACCGCCTATGATGGTTTCTACACCTTTGAATACGTACGGCCCGGAAACTATACCGTCCGGGCCGATCCTGCGTATGGCGTTAATGTCCCGCCGCAATCCGTTGCGGTCGCTTCCGAGGAGCTCTTTGCCTCCGGCATCGATCTCCAGCTTTTAGAGCAGGCTGTGGAAGCAGAAGCGGAAGAGGGGGCGGATGTACAATCCGTTCCCGATGAAGCTGAAAGGGAAAGTGGTGAAGTAGCCCAACCAAACCACGCGCCGTCTGATCCGGTCCAAACGGAAAAGACGGATTCTGCACAAAACACCGGGACAGTGCAGCCTGCTCTACTTTCTTCTTCTGCCGATGATGCAAATATGGCCATCACGGTGGAACGTGTACGGATCGGGGAACATCCGGACAGTGTCCGTTTAGTGATGGATCTGTCCGGCCCCATCCGCTACACCCTCGCCCCGTCCGCAGACGGGACGGAGATTCATGTGGATCTGCCCGATACCGACTGGGCCGCAGCCCCCGTCTGGCAGGGTCGGACAACGCCGGTTCTGGCCGGATACAGGGTCGAAAACCTGCCCGGAAAGGCCGCCGGGGCGCGTCTGGTCCTGCAAGGGCATGAAGCGGGAATCGCCCCCGGATTACACGGTGTCTTGCCACCGGAAGGGGCGCAGGGGTATCGTCTGTATATCGATCTGAAACGAAAATAATTCACAGGATTTCATGAGAAAAAAATGGTCCAGCAATCGCCGCAATCCGCATATTCCCTGCACAACTTCACTATCCTTCTGGTCGAGGATTATGATTTTATCAAGGGGTTAATTATATCAATGTTGAACGCCTTCGGCGTCAGGGATGTCATTTCCTGTTCCAATGCCCGCGAAGCAATCGGAATTTTAACGGTCAACCAGACGCAGGCGCAAAGCGGGAGCGCCAGACCCATTGATTTTATCCTGACCGACTGGATGATGCCGGATTCTCCCGGCTCCGACCTGATCCGGTGGATACGCAATCACAAAAACGAGAGCCTCCGCTTTATGCCGATTATCATGCTTTCAACCTTCGCCAGCGAATCCAACGTGATCGCGGCACGCGATCTCGGGGCGAATGAAATTCTGGTTAAACCCGTCTCTGCCGAAAAAGTGGCCTCCCGGATATTATCCATCATCGACCACCCCCGGCCATTCATCAAGGTCACAAGCTTCTTCGGCCCCGACCGCCGCCGCCGCCAGAAACCTTTCAAACACGCCGAACGCCGCATAACGAACCCCGATTTGATTGTGGAGCATGCGGAGGCGGCTTGAGGCAAGTCAGACGGCGGCGCGGGCGACGATGTGATTTACGGCCACGGTGGGAATGATGTCCTAAGCGGCGGGGCCGGGAACGACCGGGCCGAGGGCGGAATAGGAGATGATTCCTATATCTACACGTCCGGCCACGACACTTACGCCGAAAGCGGCGGCACGGACACCATCGTCCTGCCCGCGACTTTCGCCTTGGCGCGGGTCGCAATTATTCGCGTCAGCGAATAAACAAAGAGTCGTTGCCCGGTCTGGATAGAGTCGCGCATGCAATGCGCGTCCGCATGATAACGGCGAATGACAACACAATGCGGACCCGCCGCGCCGTAGCATAGTGCCCTGTCCGCCGTAGCTTTTGCGAAGGTGGAAGTCTGGAGCGGAATCCCGTGCGCTGGCGCGTAGTGGCGTAGCGTAATAGGAATTGTTTCACATGAAACAATTCCTGCAACATTGTTTTTCAGGCATAAAAACCCCATACAAAGATGCATGATGCCGCTTTTGTCCACGGTGCGTTTTCAGGAGTTGCGCATTTTTTATCGATTTTATCCTTTAAAAATGCGGTTTCTAGTATTTTTGGCATGTATATCCGCAATATACTAGAGTTAGTATAGGTAAATATTCCTTTAATGTCAAGAAATTTAAGTTCTTTTAGCTGCGATTGTAAAAAAATATAACGGCAACGTATTTTGGTGGATATGAGCGGTAATTTGTGCTGGAATGTTGGGGGTAATTCGGGTTTTTTAAGGGAATTGAAAAGGAAAGTTTTAAGTACATGGGATATGCCAGAGGATTAAACATTGCGCGTTTTTGAGAAATTTAAGCAGCGTGTCTTCACCCTCCCTGATCCGGAGGAGCGCACTTATCTGCCGGAGTTTATAAAAACATTAATTCTGCCGCAAGAGATGGATAAGTTTCACGATGACTCGTATGTGTATTTTTTAGCCGCAAGAGCCGGATTGGTGGTCGGATTTATTTTGGGTTGTCTAAACTTAATTGCGTACATAACTCATAGAGAAATAGATTTTTTTATTTTTTCGATCCACTTCTCAGAAGATAGATTCGTAAAGGATTTTATTTGGTCTTATCCGGTGTATTACAGCATAATTTTGTTAATTCCTGTGAATATGTTCTATTTCATCAAGATGAAACATGTGGTGGATATCAAATCTTTTGATTCTCTTTGGTGGGATAAGAAGAGAAGGCAAAAGTCATCTTCACGGGTTATTTGGAATTGTCGATTTGGTATAGTTCTAGCTGCTTTGATGATGTGCTTTTCGGGGGTAGTCGGCAATGTAATTTCTGGCTGGTTTGGTCGATATGCCGACACCTCTGCATTTTTGATTTTATTGCTGGTCCTTTATCCTGTTCTTTTGGTAGGGCTAAATAATGGGGCTTTGATGGGGCTGGTTGTTCTCAAAAACTATCGGCACAGAAAACGAGGAAAAGCAATTGCGTAAAAACAATCGCCAGTTCACAATCAGCGGAGAAAGATGATGTCGACAGAGCCTCAAGACGTATATGGCTACGCAAAAGAGGGGTTTGGTAGTTTGTACCCCAATTATGCGGCTTTTAGCGCCGATCTTGATAGCAAGATTGAGGCTCTTTCCCTTCCGCCGGAACTAGAAAGCAGAGTGCGCGCTATGCTTTCAACTATTCAACCATTAAATCGGTTATTTCAAACCGATTCTTCAGATGATGTGAATCAATTCGCCATAGATACGGCTATTAAGAAAATTAAAGATGTTTCTCTTTATTACGCCAGAGCACCCGGGACCGATTGCGGCAGGGGCAGCATTGGCAATTGCATCAAATTCATCTCTGAATGCATTTCAGGCTTTGGATGTGGTTCAAGCGGGACTTGGTACATTAGGTCATGCTATGATTGGTGCTGCTGCAGGGGTTACTATTGGGACAGCTACTCTTGCTTGGATAGAGGCGGAAAATGACGGCTATGGATGGACAAGCCCAGAAATGGCGGCAATTAAAACCGTCTCTTTGGGGATGGCGGGGAGTATTGGAGGAATATTTGGAGCAAGCATTGTTGCTCCTGCTTTTGTTGGCTTTCCCCCCGTTGCGGCAGCATTAATTTTTGGTGCTGCGGCGGTTAAGGTGGTTGATAATATTTGGGATAACATCGAAGCTCGCGTAGCCTTGGCGCGTGTTTTAGATATTACAGATCCTGCCGAGATTGCTGATTTTGTTATAGATAGTCTTATGACTGATATTAATGGCTTGCTCGATCAGACGGGTCAGGCCGCAATTGACTTTATAGAAAGTCTCCCCGATTACGCTTCAATCTTGTGGGATTCTCTTTCGGCAGGTGTCAACATTCTCGGAGACTGGCTCACCGACGCCGCCGCGAAGTTTGGAGAGGCTATCACGCGCGGCAGTCCGCTTGTTCTTGATCTTGACGGTGACGGGATCGAGCTTGTGGCGGCCAGCAGTGCCGATGCGGTGTACTGGCAATATACCATGGACGATTTCGCCAAGGCGGGGGGCTGGGTCACGGGCGGGGACGGATTCCTCACCATCGACCTGAACGACAATGGCATTATCGATAACGCCGGAGAAATGTTCGGT
The DNA here is from genome assembly GCA_964400125.1 of uncultured Micavibrio sp. Classification (GTDB taxonomy): domain Bacteria; phylum Pseudomonadota; class Alphaproteobacteria; order Micavibrionales; family Micavibrionaceae; genus Micavibrio. The sequence continues at coordinate 15,677 of CAYNSR010000017.1, forward strand.
GACCAGACAGGCTATGCGAACGGATTCCTCGCCCTTCGTCAACTGGACTCCAATGCTGACGGGTATATCACGGCAGAGGACGCCTCTTTCAACGATCTGCGCATCTGGATCGATTCCTCGATGGACGGCTACAGTCAGGCGGACGAACTGCACACGTTGTCCGAATTGCTGATTACCTCGATCAATCTGTCCTACAGCGATGTCAACACGACCAATGCCGGAAACAAGATTTACCAGACGGGGACGTTTACCATCAACGGCAACAGCCGGACGGTCGCGGATGTCTATTTTGCCTACGATTCAAAAAATACGGTCTTTAGCGGGGATTATACGCTCGACCTCGATGTTCTCGCCCTGCCCACGCAGCGCGGTTACGGGACGATCCCCGATCTGCATATCGCGATGTCGCTGGATAATACGGGCACGGGCAATCTCCTTGATCTCGTGAGTGATTTCAATGACATCACGATCAGCAATCTCTTCACCGACGACGCCACGACGCTCGCTCTGGTGACGGACATTCTCTACCGCTGGGCGGGTGTGGATGGTCTGACGGGGGATGAGCGCGGGGAGTATATCGACTCCCGCAAGCTTGGTTTTCTTGAGGCCCTGATGGGGCAGGATTACCTGCAGCAGGGCGCGTGGCCGAATCCGTTTATTATGGCGGGCCTTGATCTGGAGGAGGCGTTCCATATCGCGCTGGCCAATCTCTCGGCGCGGCTGATGGCGCAAGGCGCGGGCGGAGCGCTGTTCGCGGGCAACTGGCATTACAATCTCGCCACGGATTCATTTGAAGGGGTCACGGGGCTGGACACGGATGTTCTGTCCGATCTGGCGACTCTGGCCGGGACGATGACGAACAAGGATGTTTTCTGGCAAAACGTGGTGCGCATGGTGGAGATGAGCGTGGGGACAGACAACCTGCTCACTGCGGATTACAATGCCTTTGAGTCCGCGATCAACGGCACGGATTCATCACTGCATCTGGACGACCTCGTGGATTCCCTCGCCTTCGCAGCACCGTCGGGCAGCACCTATAACGGCACGACCGGCAACGATACGCTCGCGGGCGGGGTGGGCAATGACGTGATCAACGGCGATTACGGCAACGATATTTTGTCGGGCGGCCTCGGGGCCGATACGATCTATGGCGGGCCGGGGAACGACACGCTCAAAGGCGAAGGCGGCGCGGATTTGTTGCGCGGCGGGTCTGGCGACGATGTGTATGAATACAGCCTCGGTCAGGGGACGGACACGATCATCGAGGACAGCGGCAACGATACGATCCTGTTCGGCGCAGGGATAGATTCCGGCGACCTGACCATGACGCGGGTGGGGGCCTATGACCTGTCCATCGTCATCGATACCGGAACGGCGACGGGCTGGGTGGTGGTCGAGGATTTCTTCTGGCCCGGCGGCGCGATCGAGACGATCGAATTTGACGACACCTCCACCATCGACCTGACGACCATCAACTGGACCATGACCGGAACCTCCGGCAACGACACGCTCTACGGCGTGCAATATGGCGGGGGTGCGGATGACACGATCAATGGCGGGGCGGGGAATGACACCATATATGGCTATGACGGGGCCAACACGCTGAACGGCGGGGACGGCAACGACACGATCACGGGCGGCGCGGGCGTGGATACGGTGGACGGCGGCGCGGGCGACGATGTGATTTACGGCCACGGTGGGAATGATGTCCTAAGCGGCGGGGCCGGGAACGACCGGGCCGAGGGCGGAATAGGAGATGATTCCTATATCTACACGTCCGGCCACGACACTTACGCCGAAAGCGGCGGCACGGACACCATCGTCCTGCCCGCGGCGTACAGCCAGGCAAACACGACCTATTACAAGATCGGCGGCGATCTGAAAATCGTCTTCGGCACGGACGGCGCGAACGATATCCTCATCAAAGGACATTATTATTCCGGCGGGTCGATCGAAACACTGGATTTTGACAGCGGCACGGATGTCAACCTGACGACCGTATCGACAATCACGCAAGGGGATGAGAATAATAATACGATCTACGGCACCGCCAATAACGATGTGCTGTACGGGAACGGGGGCAACGACCTGCTCACGGGGGAAAACGGCAATGACATGCTGTATGGCGGGACGGGGAACGACACGCTCTATGGCGGTTACGGCGATGACCTGCTCGACGGCGGCGCGGGGAACGATATGCTGGACGGCTGGACCGGGACGAATACGCTGGTGTATACGAGCGGCCACGACACGATCAACAACGCGCTCGGCACGGATAGTCTCGTGCTGAACGGGGTGTGGACACTGGGGGATGTGACGTTCGCGCGCTATAACGCGACGCCCTATCACCTGAAGATCGCGATCGACGGGGCAAACAGCATCACGGTGAACAACCAGTTCTACAGCGGCTACGCGGTGGAAACCATCACCGACGGCACGGACAGCATCACCTTCGCCAACCATGTCATCGCAACGTACGGGGCGGCGGGCAACGACACGATCTACGGGATTGGCACAGGCGGATCGACTCATGATGTGCTTTATGGGCTGGACGGCAACGATACGATGTATGGCGGGGCGGGGAATGATACGCTCTATGGCGGGGCCGGGAACGATGCGCTCCAAGGAAGCGTAGGGGATGATTTGTATTACTACGAAGCCGGGGATGACACAATAAACGAGCAATCGCAGGGCGGGGCGGATGAATTGCGTTTCCTTGAGGGGGTGGCGCTGGAGGATCTGACGTTTTACCGCACTGGCTCCTATAACCTGAAATTCGAGGTGGCGGGGGCGGGATCGATTACGATTCTCAACCAGTTTTATACATCCTCGTCGGCGGTTGAAATTTTGCGCTTCCATGACAACTCCACGTTCAACCTGTTGACGCAAAGTTACATCACGCATGGAACGGCGAGCGCAGAGACGATCAACGGCATCACCGTGAGCGGGTCGGTCAATGACATTATCTACGCCCATGGCGGCAACGACGCGGTGAACGGGTATGAAGGGAATGACATTCTTTACGGCGGCGACGGCAACGACGTCCTGAACGGCGGGAACGGCAATGACACGCTGAACGGCGAGGCTGGGAACGACACGCTGAGGGGCGGGGCGGGCGACGATATTTTTGTCTATTCCGGCGGCCTTGATATCTTCGAGGAGGCGTCGGGAACGGATATTCTGCGCATGACGGGGAGTGTGACGATCAACGACATTTCCATTGCTAATGCAGCGGGGACCAATACGCTCCTGACGGTGAACGCGGGGACCGATGAAATTACCATCAACTATCTCCGGCACTGGAACAGTATCTATCACATCGACCGGATTGAATTTTCCGACGGGTTCAGCACCAGCCTGCCGGATTACGCTTCATGGATATGGGGAACGTCCGGGGCAGACACCCTGACCGGCACATCGGGCGACGACACCATCATCGGCAGGGACGGCAACGATACGCTGGACGGCGCGGGCGGCGCGGATGACATTCATGGCGGCGCGGGGAACGATACGACCACTGGCGGCGCGGGGAACGACCTGCTCCATGGCGGGGAGGGCGACGACACGCTTTACGGCGGCGACGGGCTGGATACGTTGTACGGCGGTGCCGGAGCGGATGTTTTCGTGTTCGAGGCGGCCAGCGCCTACAACAATGTCGATGTCATCCGGGATTTTTCCTTGAGCGATAATGACGCGATCGATCTGGCCGACATTCTCGGCAGCTACGACCCGATGAGCGATGCGATCACTGATTTCGTCCAGATGACCACCAGCGGCAGCAATTCGACGCTGTTTGTGGATCGCGACGGGCTGGGCGGGACTTACGGCTTTACCCAGATTGCCACGATCACCGGTGTCACTGGCCTGACCGACGAAGCGGCACTGGTGACCGGCGGGCATTTGATCGTGGCGTGACTGCTGTTTACGGCACCGATTTGATTGTGGCCGTGGCGACCATGCCGGGTTCCAGCTCGGCGGGGCGGTTTTTCAGGGCGGTGATGACCTGAACCGAAGACCCGGTTTCATCGGTGATGCTTTCGATCCGGATGATTTTGGCCTCATAGGTTTTTCCGGTGGCATCGACATGGACGTCGAGCGGTGTGCCGACCTTGAAAGACGGCAACCACTCGGGCGGAATTTTAACCGGGGCTTCGAACCTTTCTGTCATCAGGTTTTGCGGTTCCATCAATATCGTGCGCATGGTGATGCGGCCATCTTCCTGAATCAGAAAGGATTCACGGTCCACCGGATTGCCCGACGCCGGTTCAACGCGGGATAACGCCCCGGCATGCGACGCATCGGGTTGCGTCGACAGCATCATCAGCAAAAGATATTCCAGTGGCGAGGTCATGATATAACTGATCTAGGGCTCAATGATCGGTGCTTCAAGGAGGGTTTTGACCCGCCCTGCCGATATTTTGAGTGTACGCGGGTTTGCCCCGAAACGGTGAAAAATCGATGTTTCCACCCCTTCCTGCGTGCCGATTTTCTGCGCCAGCGGTATTTTGGCCGCAAAATCAACGGGATGAAAGGCGACCGGGACCAAAGGGGACTGTTGATAAACCTGTTCCGCCATGGCCACCAGATTTGGCGCTACGACGGCCCCGTCCCTTTGTTGCAGCGCCGCAGAGAGCGCGGCCAGTTGCATCCGTCCGGCTTCGACCGGGACCGGCGCAACGCCGACGGAGCGTTTCAGGAGATTTTGTGCGTCCTGCATCGCGATCATGGCGTGGTGTCGTGCCAGTTCGGCGCGCAAGGTGCTGACCAGTGTGCCAGTCGCATTTTCCCTGACGGCGCGCAAGGCGTCTTCTTCCGATTGTTGCACTTGCGCATGGGCAAGGCGCACCTGCGCGACGATGGCTGTGGTGACGGCCTGGGTGCGGAGCTGTTCAAACCGTGTGCGTGTTTGCGGGTCTTCAAGCGCAAGTTTCATGTTCAGGATACGGGTCAGGCCATCGCCGAATTGTGCGCTGAATTCCGGCAGCCGGGATTCGGGGAGTGTCATCGCCGCCTTTTGCCGCAAAGACTCGATTTCATCTTGCGAGGGGACGCCAAGAATTTCAAGTTCCGGGCGGTTGGTCAGTGCGCTGCGTTCCAACGCCTCAAGGCTATCTTCGCCTCCCGGTCCCGGCGCGGCCAGAGGCAGGTCATCCAGCATCAGGACATTCGGGTTATCAATGCCCAGCAGGGCGGCGAGCTCCTGTCTGGCCGTTGCGAAAGGGGCATAGGCCAACTGTATTTCCCGGATCTGATCTTCGCGATCGGCCAGTTCTGCGGCATCGATGGGCGCGTTGTCCAGCGCTTCGCGCAGGCGGGCCAGCCCCTGTTCGACGCGATCTTGCAGATAGGCGGCGGCGACGGCGCGCAGATAGACGGACCGGGTGGTTGCGATGATGTGTTCTGCGTTCTGGTTGCGTGCGGCCTGCGCGGGGTTCAGGCCGACAAGGCTGTCGTCTATTTTCTCCCAGGCATGGCGCAAGGACGCATCATCACGGGGCATATCCTGTTGTTGTACTACGGGGGCATCGATATTGCGTTGCAGGCTGATTGCGACGGCGTCATAGAGGCTGATGCGTTCAAAACCTGCATTCTGTTTCGTCATGGCCGCCTGATGGGTTTGGCCCCCCGATTCAGAAAAACCACATCCGCCGAGGACCGCCGTCACAACCATCGCCGCACCGGTGAGAACCAGTGCGCGAAAGCGGTAACGGGAATGTGCGGTGCAAGTCATCATGTCTGAAACAGGCTTGTCTGGTGTACACAGGGCAGGCCGCCCCGAAAGGGCAGGGTATATCCAAGACTAGCTTATTGGACTCATGATGCAAGGAAGAAGTGAATGGACCGCATGATTATCGAAAAACGCGGGGTGCGTTCAGGCGTCGCGGTCGATCATATCCAGCATGGCGTCTTGCATATCCGACGCGACCTGCATGGTTTTGGTATTGGCCTTGTAAACAGTGCTGCCGATTTGCAGGTTGACCATTTCCGTAGCCAGATCGACATCGGGGGCACCGATCAACCCTTCGGCGTTGGCGAAGGGTGAATCCGGCGCATAGACCGGGACGAAGGGGCGTCCCGTCGGGACGGTTTCGCTGCGCACGCCTGCTGGTTTGCCGTTTTCCCCGTGCAGGGCGGTTTGCGCGGTCGTCAGTGCCTGATAGGGCGTGGGGCCGTCAGCCGGGTCCAGTGCCCCGGCTGTGGTCGCATTGGCGATATTGACCGCTGCGGTTTCCGCTTTCCGGCTGGCCGCGTTCAGGCCCGATAATGCAATCTGTATGGCCTTAATCATTTTTTCAGGATACCATGGCTAGAGTTAACAAGGGTAAAAAAACCCGTAAAACTGACTATTTCATCAGGATATTTGTGCCATGAAACTGCGATTTTCTGCCCTCCTTGCCCTTGTCGTCATGCTGGGCGCATCCCCGGTCAGTGCCGAGCCCAAGCCGTGGTATTTCAGCTGGTGGCCGTCACACTGGGAAAACCAGAGGTTCGAACCCTATCTGGAAGGGCCGAAGCATCCGCACAATACCCAGTGGAGCCACAAGGCCTGGGAACCGGCAGACTGGGCCGCGCAGCGTCCCGGCGGCGCATTCGAGGTGATTCAGGGTTTCTACCGCGCCAATATTCTTCGCGACCAATATGTCGATGACGATATGCCGGTTCTGGAGGTCGGACCGAATTTTTATCACCTGTCCGGCTATGACAAGCGCCGTGTGACCAGACTGGTGGATGATTACTATCAGATCACATCCAATCACTTAAACGCGATGTATACGATTCGTGACTGGCGCACCGGCAAGCCCATCGGCACCTACACCACCCATGGCCTGAGCCTGCAATAGGGCTGTTTTTCAAGGAGCCAGATTGAGGGCGTCGAGCGTCCATGTGCGACGATCATAGGCCAGTATCGTCACCGATAGCGGGTCGGATGCGATTTTCAGCGTATCGACGAGCGGTATGCCCATGGCGTGGTGCAAGGCGGCCCTGTTGATTCCCTTGTGCGAGACGATGCATATGGCCCCGCCCTGTTGATGCCGGGCGATCATGTCGTCGATGACGTCGCTCACGCGCCGGGAAACATCCTTCAGGCTTTCTCCGTTTGGCGGGGCGTTGTTTTCCGGGTCCGCCCGGTAGGCGGCGAAGCCGGGCCGGGCCGGAAGCGATGCGCGCGGCAGGTTGATCCAGTCGCCGAAAGATTGTTCCCGCAGGTCGTGTTCGACATGCAAAACGATTTTGCCGTGATCCGGGTGACGGGTGGACAGGGCAGCGGCAGTTTTCCATGCCCGGTCCATGGGGGATACATACCATGTGGCCCCCGATGGAATTAGCCCCGCCTGTTTTTGCAAGGCGGCATCGTCGCTGAGATCAACATCCATGTCGGCACCGTAGCAAAGATTGCCCGGGTTGACAGGGGGCGCGTGACGCACCCAGTAAAAGCGTAGCGTTTGCATCGTCGGTCCTATTCGTACATGGCCTTGCGGATGGCATCGGTCAATTTAACAAAATCGTCAAAAGACCCTTGAATTTCGTTTCCGGCCTTGCCGTAGATATGGTCGTCGAAACGAAGCTGGTGGATGGAGGCGACGTAATTGCTGTTGAAGAGGCCAAACGATTCCTGAAATATGCATTCGAAAGTGCGTTCTTCCTCCAGCCATCCGTCTCCGGCGATGGTGATGATTTTGACATGGCGCATATCCGGTCCTTCGGGCGAGGCCGTGAAGCTTTTGTTTTTGACCTGTCCGGTCGACTCCCCTTCCGGCAGCAAGGATCCGACCCCGGCAAGACATCCCTTGACCAGCAGGGTATCCGCCTGTTCACGGTCGACGCAAGCACTTAGGCCGAGCGCACAAATTCCCAAAAGCATGAAACGAAATACCAACCGCATGAAATCCCCCTTTAAAAAAACATCAGAATCCCGATCTTACGGGACGCGACGAATATCTTCAATATGCGGCGCGGACGGCATCTGGTGTCGGAACCAGGTATCCTGCCGCTTGGCATATTGCCGGGTTTCCGCCTTGGCCAGCGTGATGGCCCGGTCACGATCAATCAACCCGTCCTGCCATTGGCGCAAGGCGCGAAAACCGAGCGCGTGGGTAATGGCGGCCCCGTCCGGAACGGTCCCTTCGCGGATCATAGCGCCGAGCGCTACGACTTCCTCCGCTGCGCCCTGCTCCAGCATATGGTCAAAACGCCCGTCGCAGGCGGCATAAAGGGCTTCACGTTCAGGGCTTTTAATCAGGACACGAAAGCGCCATTCCGGCGGCGGCCCCTGCAACGGCATGGCTTGCCATACGGCCAGACTCTTTCCCGTGGCTTCGAAGACTTCCCATGCGCGGATCAGGCGCTGCGTATCGTTGGGGTGAAGTCTTGCCGCCATCACCGGGTCGCGGGATTGCAGGTCGGCGTGAAATGCGGGGTTGCCGAATTCCGCCTGCCGGGCATTGGCGCGGGCGCGGATTGCGGCGGGAATTTCCGGCATTGCGGACAGGCCGTAGATCAGGGCCTTTAGGTAAAGCCCGGTGCCGCCGACGATGATCGGGTGTTTTCCTTGCGCCGTCACCGTCATGATTTCCTGTATCGCCATGTCGCGCCACCCTTGCGCCGAACATGTGTGTGCCGGGTGTAAAGCGGCGTAGAGCCGATGCGGGATATCTTGCTGTTCCTGTGCCGACGGGCGTGCTGTCAGCAGGGGCAGGGCATCGTAAATCTGCATGGAATCGGCGTTGATGATGACGCCATCATCCTGCCGCGCAAGATCAACGGCCAGGGCGGATTTGCCGCTGGCCGTTGGTCCGCAAATCACTGTGATCGGAACGATCAATTGTTTTTCTTGCCGGGCGTGGAACCGAAAGGCGGCGCACTGGTTTTGTCAGTGCCGGTTTTCCCCGTATTCAGGCGCAGCGCGACAAAGCGCACATCGCCAGCGCGGTTGACCAGCAACAGCACTGAATTCCGCCCGGCTTTTTCTGCCTTGACGATAATGTCCAGTGCCGATTTGGCATCTTGTGCCGCCTGCTGGTTGATTTCAACAATGACATCCCCTGCGGACAGGCCTTTTTCAGCGGCTTCGCTGCCGGGTTTGGTTTCGATAACCAAAACGCCGTCAACATCGGTGGGGATATCGTAATTGCTACGATCCTGTTCAGTGATGTTGCCAACGGTCATGCCGACCATATCGACGCTCACACCGCCTCTGGTGCTTTCGTCCATGTCGAGATCGCCGGAACCTTCGATCAGGCCGTTTTCTTCAGCCTTTTCCAGTTCGCCAACCACCACCATGGTTTTTTGTTTTTTTCCGTCCCGCCAGTAGACGAGCGGAATGTTGCGGCCGATTTCCGTTTCGGCAACGATCCGGGGCAGGGTGCGCATCTGGGTGACGGATTTGCCGTCAAACTCAAGAATGATGTCGCCCGCCCGGATGCCCGCCTTCTCCGCCGGTCCGGTCGCGGTCACGCTGGCCACCAATGCACCGCCATGGGTTTCCAGCCCCAGACTTTCCGCGATGTCTTCGGTCACGGTCTGGATACGAACCCCAAGCCAGCCCCTGCGCGTCTTGCCGTATTTGACCAGTTGGTCGATGACGGGCTTTGCCAGATTGGACGGAATGGCAAAACCAATCCCGACGGACCCGCCCGAGGGGGAATAAATCGCCGTATTGATGCCGATAACTTCCCCGTTCATGTTGAACATCGGTCCGCCGGAATTGCCGCGATTGATGGAGGCATCGGTCTGGATAAAATCGTCATAGGGACCGGCATTGATATCGCGTTGCTGTGCCGAAATGATTCCGGTCGTGACCGTGCCGCCGAGTCCGAACGGATTGCCGATCGCCAGAATCCAGTCGCCGACCCGCAGCGGTGCGGAATCACCGAAGGAAACCGCCGTCAGTTTATGCGTCGTCTTCACCTTCAGCAGGGCCAGATCGGTTTTTTCGTCCCTGCCGATGACTTCGGCAGGCATGGTGGTGTCGTCGTGCAGGGTGACGCGCACCTTGTCAGCGTCTTGTATCACATGCGCGTTGGTGACGATCAGCCCCTGTGCCGCGTCAATGACAAAGCCCGATCCCAAAGATGCGGGCGGCAGGGACGGCATTCCGCCTCCGCCATGACGGTTCATGAATTCTTCAAAAAAGTCCTGAAAAGGAGAGCCCGGCGGGAACTGGGGGATTTCAGGCAACTGCCCCTGCAAATTCGGCCCTTCGGTTATTTTTTGGGTCGAAGAAATATTGACGACCGCAGGCAGCAGTTTTTCAACCAGCGGTGCCAGACTTTGCGGCCCGAAGGCGGGGGCGGCAGCCTGCGCCAGAACCGGCGCGGGGGCGGCGAGGCAAAGCGCGGCGACAAGTGTAAAAACGGGAAAGGCATGCTTCATGATCGGTGACCCCTGTTAGGAAACTGCGTAAGCGTATGAACAAACTCCATTGTGGTCAATCTGTGCGGCAAGATAATGACGGGCGTTTTTTCATAATATAGAAAAATTCAAAATGACTTTGACACCATAAACACCTGTCATCCCCGGCTTGACCGGGGATAGAGAGCATTTTTCGATGAGGTTGGATCAAATTCAACCGCCGTCATCGCCTGAATTTTCGAAGAAAATTCTAAGGTGATCCATGGATTCCCCTAGGATTTGCTTCGCAAATCCGGGGAATGACGGAGACAATTTTTAAACCAATCTCATCAGACAATGCTCCAAATGATTCAGCCTATTCACAGAGTGCTCTAGGAGAATGAACGCCAACATATGACGAGTATTCCTGGATCCCCGGTCAAGCCGGGGATGACATAAACGATGTATAGGTCATTGTTGCGTGGAATGAACGTCTTCAGGGCTTTACAAAGTACCTGAAAAATTCGCTGTCCGGTGACATAATCAGGCGGGTTTCCGGCGATGCCAGCGTACCGCGATAGGCCTCCATCGAGCGCAGGAAGGCGTAGAAATCCTTATCCTTGTTGAAGGCTTCGTTGTAGGTCTTGATCGCCTCCTGATCGCCCTGACCGCGCAGGACCTGTGCCTGTTGTTCGGCTGTGGCCAGCAAGACGGTGCGTTCGCGCTCGGCGCGGGCACGAATCTCAAGGGCCTGTTCCTGCCCCTTGGCGCGGGTTTCGGTGGCATCTTCCTTGCGCTCGGAAATCATCCGGCTGACGGTGGATGTGCGCAGCGTATCGGTCAGGTCGGCGCGGACGATGCGGATATCGACAATCTCGACCCCCCGGTCCTGCATCGCATTATTCACACTCGTCTTGATTTCTGCCATTACCGCATTCCGCTTGGTTGAAAGCAGGTCGCGCAAGGTTGTTTTCCCAAGAACGTCCCGCGCCGTCCCGCTCAGGACGTTGCGGATACGCTGGTTCGCGCCTTCTTCGGTGACCATCCGTTGCAGGAAGAGCAGCGGATTGACGATTTTGTAACGGGCAAAAACATCGACATTGATCGGTTCGCCGCTGGTTTCAATGCTGGTCAGGACGGCGTCCTTGTCTTCCAGCGTTGCAGCCTCGTTGCGAAGCTGCTGCGACCGGGCCTTGTCGGAGGACAGAGTCATGCGCTCGGTCGGCGGATCAACGCTCAGGACACGCTTGTCGAAATAGCGGACCTCTTGCAGCAACGGAATGCGAAACTGCAATCCGGCTTCGGATACGGTGCGGATCGGCTTCCCGAATTGCAGGACGATGGCGTGTTCGATTTCACGCACCGTGAACATCGACATCGAGCCAACGATTAAAACCAGTGCCCCCATCATCAGGAGCGACGCGCTTGCAATTTTCATCGACATGATAAAATTCTCTTCCGGGTTACTGGTGTTCAGGATTGATCCTGCTGAAACTGGCAGGGGAGTGTTGTTGCGGCGATGATGACGGTGTGGTGGATGATCCCGCCGCCGGTTTCAGTTCGTTCAGCGGCAGATAGGGAACGACACCCTCTCCGGCCTTGCCGTCGATAATGATTTTCTGGGCGTTTTTCAGCACATCTTCCATCGTCTCGAGATAAAGGCGTGTGCGCGTGACTTCCTTGCCGTCGACATAGCCGGAATAGATGGCGTCAAAACGTCCGGCATCCCCCTTGGCCTTGGCGATGGTGGATTCCTTGTACGCCTCCGCGCTTTGCAGCAGCTTGATCGCCTCGCCGCGCGCTTTCGGGACGATATCGTTGGCGTAGATGGTCGCTTCATTCTGGAATCGTTCGGCGTCTTGTTGTGCGGCGACGACGTCTTCAAAGGCATCGATGACGTCGGGATGGACGGTGGCTTCCTGAATGGAAACGCCGATGATCGACACGCCGGCCTTGTAGCTGTCCAGCGTCGTTTGCATGATCGCCTTGGCGCGATTGCCGACATCTTCGCGGTTGCCGGTAGTGATTGGTTGCAGTTTGGTTTGGCCGACGACTTCACGAATGGCGCTTTCGGCCACTTTCTTGATGGTCTGATCGGGATTGAGGATATTGAAAAGGTAGTCGCGGGCGTTTTCAATGTTCCAGAACACGACGAAATCCAGATCGATGATATTGGCGTCGGAGGTCAGCATCAGGCTTTCTTCCGGGATATCGCGTTTGCCGCTCGTGCTTTCGGTGAAACCGATGGTGATCTTGCGTTCCTGCGTCACATTGATGGTGGCGGCTTCATCGACCGGCCACGGCAGGCGATAGCCCAGACCCGGATCGTCCTTGGTCTTGACCCATTCCCCGAAGCGGGTAATGACGGCATGTTCGCCGGGGTTGATGAAATAAAAACCGCTCGATAGCCACAGCGCCGCCCCCGCAAGGACCGCCAGCCCGGCAACCCGCGCCGGGCCGAGCCCGTTGGGCAGCGCCGTGCGCATTTTTTCCTGCGCCTTGCGCAAAAGATCCTCAAGATCGGGCGGAACGCCGCCGCCGGACCCGCCGCCAAAACCCCCCGGACCCCGTCCCGGGCCGCCGGATTTCCCGCCGCCCCCGCCCCCAGCTCCCCAGGGGTTTTTGTTGCCGTCGCCGGGTTTCTTGCCCCAGGGGTTATTGGTATTGTCGGCCATGGTCCTGATCCTGCATCATGAATTTAAAAAGCTGGATTACTCTAGCGTTTTTACGCTAAAAGGCAACCGCAACCGGAAGGACACGGAATCATGACTTTTACCATATCAGATAATGCCGTTCTCGATGCCCTGCGCACCGTCCGTGACCCTGAAACCGGTTATGACATTGTCACATCCGGTATGATCGACGGATTGCAAAACGCGGGTGGGGAGGTCAACTTCCTGATGGTGGTCGATGCCCGTCGCGGTGCCGCCATGGAGCCGTTGCGTCAGGCGGCGGAGCGTGCGGTGCTGGCCCTGCCCGGCATTCGCAAGGTCTGTGCCGTTCTCACCGCAGAGCGCAGCCCCGCCAATGACGCCCCCGACATGCCCCGGGCGAAAAGGGGGCCGTCGCCCTTGCGGGAAATGCCTGCGGTCCGGCATATCATCGCCGTTGCATCGGGCAAGGGCGGAGTCGGAAAATCAACGGTCGCGGTCAATCTGGCGCTGGCGCTGCGCCGTCTTGGTTTTTCAACCGGCTTGATGGATGCCGATATTTACGGACCTTCGGTGCCGCATATGCTGGGGCTGCATGAAAAACCGGTTGTCGGCGACAACGGAAAACTCGTTCCGCTTTCGACATACGGCTTGAAGGTGATGTCTATCGGCTTGCTGGTGGACAATAACGCGCCGATGATCTGGCGCGGCCCGATGGTGCAATCGGCGGTGCGGCAATTTCTGGAAGATGTCGAATGGTCGGATAACGGTGCACCGCTGGATGTTTTAATCGTTGATATGCCGCCGGGAACGGGGGACGCGCAATTGACGCTGGCGCAAAAAGTCCCCTTAAGCGGCGCCGTGATCGTGTCAACGCCGCAGGATATTGCCCTGATCGATGCGCGCAAGGGGCTGGAGATGTTCCGTCGCACCGATGTGCCCGTGCTGGGGATTGTTGAGAACATGTCCTATTTCTCTTGCCCGCATTGCGGCGGGGTTAGCGAAATTTTCGGTCATGGCGGTGCCCGTGACGAAGCGGCGAAGCTCGGCGTACCATTCTTGGGCGAAATCCCGCTGCATGCGATGATCCGCACCCTGTCGGATGCCGGAACCCCCGTGGTTGCCGTGCGTCCCGACGGACCGGAGGCCAAACCCTATCTCGATATGGCGGTGATGGTGGCGGAGACGATCCGGCTGAAGGCCGCGGCTTGAAAATTTACCCTGTCTTCCGTTCGAGCAGGGTAATGTCATAGGGTACAGGTTCCGTCCCGCTTTGCAGGATTGTTTTGCACCAGCCATCGGCGTCAATTGGCGGGAACAGCGTATCGCCTTCATAGTCGCGATCGATCACGGTCAGGTAAATCCGGTCAAGAAGCGGCATGGCTTCTTGATAAATCTGCCCGCCGCCGATAATGAAAATCTCATCGACGCCGTCCGCAGCAGCAATTTTTTTTGCGCGCTCCACAGCGTCATCAAGCGTTGCAACGGCAAAGACATCGCCTTCAACGGCATCGGGGTTGCGGCTGATGACGATATTTGCGCGACCGGGCAGGGGGCGGCCAATGCTCTCATAGGTTTTGCGCCCCATAATCACGGGCTTGCCCATGGTCGTGGTTTTGAAGTGTTTGAAATCTTCGGGGATATGCCACAGCAAGCGATTATCCGCGCCGATAACCCGGTTGCGCGACATGGCAGCGATGGCGGATATCGTTGTTCCCATATCAAACGGCAATCGGGGCTTTGATCGACGGGTGTGCCTGATAGCCGACCAGTTCAAAATCTTCAAATTTAAATCCGAAGATATCGGTGACATGCGGGTTCAGGTGCATTTCCGGCAGGGGGAAGAAATCACGGCTCAATTGTTCCCGTGCCTGATCGAGATGATTTGTATAAAGATGCGCATCGCCGAAGGTATGGATGAATTCGCCGGGCTTTAACCCCGTCACTTGCGCGATCATCATCGTCAGCAGGGAATAAGATGCGATATTGAACGGCACGCCGAGGAAAATATCGGCGCTGCGCTGGTAAAGCTGGCAGGAAAGTTTCCCGTCTGCGACATAAAACTGGAACAGGCAATGGCAGGGCGGCAATGCCATCTTGCCGATCTCGGCCACGTTCCATGCGCTGACGATCAGGCGGCGGGAATCGGGCGTGGTTTTGATCTGGTGAATCAGATTGGAGATTTGATCGATCTGGTGGCCGTCGGGGGCGGGCCAGCTCCGCCATTGATGACCGTAGACAGGCCCAAGATCGCCATTTTCATCGGCCCACTCATCCCAGATTTTGACTCCGTTTTCCTTCAGGTAGCGAATATTGGTGTCGCCTTGCAAAAACCACAGCAATTCATGGATGATCGATTTCAGATGCAGTTTCTTGGTGGTGACGACCGGAAACCCTTCCGACAGGTCGAAACGCATCTGGTGGCCGAAAACGCTCAAGGTCCCGGTGCCGGTGCGGTCTTCCTTCTTTGTGCCGGTATCAAGAACGCGGCGCATCAGGTCGTGGTATTGCTGCATGAAAAGAACCCTCTGTGAACAATCTGTTCTCCAACATGGCCTTTCAGGTTCGAAAGGGCAAGGTTGCAAAAGTGCAAACCAAGGTAAATTAGGTTGTTAAATTAAGGTTACAGTATACTTAATTATTATCTCCATAGAGATGAAGTTGCGCGCTAAGGTGATGAATAATTAAGTATACTGTAACCTTAATTTAACAACCTAATTTACCTTGGTTTTTCTTGCTTTTTCAGCATTTTCCTCTACAATTAGTAGTGCCGGGGTAACCCGGAGATGATGCTGAACGCTTTGTAGAATAGATGATGTGGACCCGGGGGCAGTGCCCGGCGGCTCCACCAGTATGCGCCGGATGTGCGCATGCAGGCGGGGCCGAAACAGGCTCGACACACATGGTAAAGGCAAGGTTTGTATCCGGGATGGTACCGTCGTATCGGGCCGTTTTATATTTGCAAACGACAACTTCGTCGTAGCGAATGACAACACCTTCGCGGGTGATGTCGCTGTTGCTGCCTAGTAATAGGTAGCAGCAGGTAGTAGCTGCAAATCAATCCCTGCGATCTAGACAATCGCAGGTGGGGCCCGGGCCGAGCCTCGCAACAGAATCGGCCCACTTCTTTTCTGTTCCCCCCCAGCCAGAACTACAAAAGCGGATGACGTGGAGAGTTTCCTCGATTACCGTTTCATCCATGATGATTCTGCCCCGCCTTGCCGCGTATCTCTGGGGATGCGGTTTTTTCCTCAGCCTTGATTTCGGCGTGTTTCCTGCGCCGGAATTCGAACGTCTGGCGGCGGTGCTGTGCGTGCTGGCGGGGGCCGGGGGGATCGCGCTTTGCGGCGGCGGGTTGGCCGAGCGCCCGGTTTGCGCGCCCGCGCTTTCTGCCGTTCTTCTCATGCTCTGGTTTCTGGTTATGTTCAGTGCCGTGTGGTCGGTTTCGCCCGGCACGAGCCTGCTTTATGGCGGGGCTTTTTCGGTGATGCCTGCGACTGTCCTCGGGCTGCATTTTGCGTCCCCGGCGGCGCGTGATGTGTTCCTGCGCCATGCGCTTTACGGGGGCGCGGCGGTGA
Source organism: uncultured Micavibrio sp. (assembly GCA_964400125.1). Lineage (GTDB taxonomy): Bacteria > Pseudomonadota > Alphaproteobacteria > Micavibrionales > Micavibrionaceae > Micavibrio. The sequence goes on from CAYNSR010000017.1 coordinate 32,238, forward strand.
TCGCCACTTTGGGTGTGTGGGCCGTGATACAGGTTTTCATCCTGCCGGAATATCTGGTCTGGGGGCAGGTGCGTCATCCCTTTGCCAACCCGAACGCCTTTGCTGCGCTGCTGACCTTGTCCTTGCTGGTTATGATCGGGCTTTACTTACAGGTACAGGCACGCGTCTTCCGGTGGATTCTTCCGGTGGGCATGGTCGTAACCGGGGCGGCACTCGCGGCCATCGCCAGTCAGGCGGCAACGCTGACTCTGACGGGGGGACTGCTGGTCATGGCGGTGCTGTCTGCGTCGCGCCTGAGCGCGAAGCAGATATGGCCTTTGTTGCCGGTGGCGATTGCTATCGGCCTGATCGGCGCGTTGATGGCGATGCAACCGGACAAGACGGATATCGTTGGGCGCCTTTCCAGTCTGGCGGGGGGCGATACCAGAACATGGGACAACCGCATCGATATCTGGACGGCGACATGGGCGATGATTGCCGCGAATCCGTTTCTGGGGACGGGTTATAAAACTTTTTTTCTGGCCTATCCCGCGTTCAGGTTGCCGTCTGAAACCTATTCCGGCGGGTTTATGGCCCATTCTGACCCGCTGCAATTCTGGGCGGAGCTTGGTATCGCCGGGATGATTTTGTATTACGCCGCCGGGGCGCTGGTGGTCGTGCGGTTCTGCCGATGGTTCCGTGCGGGGGGCCGCGATCCGGTCACAATTGCGTTATTTGCGGGCTGCGCTGCCTTTATCACCCATAGCCATGTTGATTTTCTGCTTTATACCATGCCGACCATGCTGGCCTTTGCGCTGGCGCTGGCGGCGCTGGTCGTGCGCACACCGGTGGCAGAAGAAATCCCGGCGGTGCCGTTTTCTTTCGCGGGCGGATTGCCGGTGTCGGCGCAGGCGGGGCTGGTTCTTGCACCGGTTGCGGCGATCCTGTTTTTCTTCGTGCCCCTGATGGTCAGCGATTATCTCGCCACCCGGGCCGGGCAGATGATTTTCAAGGACGTCGATAAATTTGCAGAAACCGTCAATGCCGCGAACAGGATCGGCATGGGGTTGAATGCGCGCCCTTATTCCATGGCGGTGACCGTGCCGATCGGCATTTTGAAGGTGCGTTCCCCAGCAATCCCGCCGGAGGAGCAGGCGCAATTATTCCGGCAGGCCGATTATCTGATCCGTGCCGGATTGCGGCAGAACAGGATGAACGCGGCGTTACATTATCACCGGGCGGAACTCGTCCGCAGCGTTTCTCCCGCGATTGTGCCCGCAGGATATCCGGCGGCAGAAGAGTCCCTGAACATGGCGCTGGCCCTCAACCCGTTGCATCTTCCCTCGCGTCTGGCGCTGGCCGAGATTTTTCTGGCACAAGGCGCACGGGAACGGGCGCTGGACATTCTGGCTGCCGGACTGGATTGGCCCTACACAACGTTCAGCCCGGATGCCTATTTCGAACAGACAATCATGCTGGCGACCGCTTTGGGTGAAGCGGAACTGGCTTCGCGTGCCGGACAAAGCCGGGATTTGCACAATCGTCGACTCCAGCGCGCCTTGCGCCAGAAATCTGCAGTGCAGGCCCTGAAGGACAACAATCCGGCCCTGCCTTGAAAAGTTCCGGTTTCCCCGGTTTGTCCACAGGATTAAACCCGGACCTGCGGTGCGGGGCTGGTCTTGGCGGGGGCAATATGCGACATAATGAAGGTATCTGATTCGGCCAGTCCGCCCGGTCTGGTTTCCCCCTTGTGTCCCGTCCGCCAATCTGCAACGAATATGTCATGACCAATCAAGATCCGCTTCGCTACGACAAAATGGTTGAAGGTGCCCTGCGCGGCGTCGTCCGTCAGGCTATTCAGGAAGTCATGAAAGACGGTCTTCCCGGCGACCATCATTTTTACATCACCTTCATGACGGATTATCCCGGCGTGTCGATCCCCGATTATCTGCGTGAACGCTATCCCGGCGAAATGACCATCGTCTTGCAATACCAGTTTTACGACCTGATGGTGGATGCTGAAAAAATGGGTGTCACCTTGTCGTTCAACAACGTACCCGAAAAATTGTCGATCCCGCTTGCGGCCATCAGCATATTCGCCGATCCTTCCGTCAACTTTGCCCTTCAGTTCCAGCCGCTCGGCGATGACGGCCCGGATTTCGACCCGGACGATCTGTCCTTCGACGAGGAGAGTGAAAAGTCCAAGGGCAAGAAGGGCAAGGGCGAAAAAACCGGCGAGGTCGTCTCCCTCGATCAGTTCCGCAAAAAGGATTAGGTTTTGTTCTGGCGTCCCGGCATCGACCCGGACGAAGAGCCTGCGCGTATCCTGATTGCGCGCGGGGATTTTGTCGATGCCGACCGCCAGAACAGAAAAATCCCCTATAAAATCTATTACCCCGCAGAAGGCAACGACGCATCGCCTGTCATTGTCTGGTCGCATGGTCTGGGCGGCAACCGGGACGGGGCCGGGTTTATCAGTCGTTTTTTATCCGCGCACGGCTATGTGGTCGTCCATATCCAGCACAAGGGCACCGATTCATCCCTCTGGGAAGGGCAATCCGGTCATCCATGGGATGTGATCCGCGCGGCAAAAATTCCGCGCAGGGCGGTTCTGGACCGCTATCGCGATGTACCTTTTGTGCTTGACCAGTTGCCGGTTTTCGCCGCCGAACATCCCGAAATCGGCGCCCGCATGGATATGGGCCATCTCGGCATGTCGGGACATTCTTTCGGCGCCAACACCACCCAGATCATGGCCGGGCAGAAACTCGGTTACGGGCGGCGGCAATACACATTGCGCGACAGCCGCTTTGCCTGCGGCATCTTGTACAGTCCCGTTCCCAGTTATAACCGCAAGGATCCGCCGCGCAGTCTTTACGGCGGTATTGCCATACCCTTGCTGCACATGACCGGGACGGAAGATACCAGCCCGGTGGAGGGGTTTTCCTATACCCGACGTCTGGAGGTTTTTGAAAACAGCGGCGGCCCGGATCAGTATTTGCTTGTGCTGAATGATGGCGACCACATGGTGTATAACGGCAGCCGCGGGAAGCTTGGCGAAAATCCGAAAAGGGCGCGCCATGAACAGATCATCAAGATCGCGGCGCTGGCTTTCTGGGACGGATATCTGAAAGACGACCCGACCGCACGCGACTGGCTGGGCGGGGCGGGGTTTGCACGTTTCATCAGTACGGAAGGGTCTTGTTCCTACAGGCCTTAATCGCGGATGATAAAGCTGACGAAATGGGCGTTGCGGCGATCCTGCCGCCCGGTCACGAGCATCAGGCGGTGGACATCCCCGGTGGGCATGTTCTGGTTCGCGGGCACATCCAGCGCCAGTTCCGCCGCATCGCCGCCCATCTGCACGACGAAAAGTTTCCGCGCCTTCCGGTCCCATTCCACCCAGGAAGGAAAGTCCTGGAAATCGTAATCCACCAGCAAGACGATATGCGGGTCTTCATGCAACCACAATGTCGGCGCATTGACCAGTCCGGTCGTGCCATGGACCCGTGCCGGCTCGACCACAGGGGGATGTTCCGCGACTGTCTTGCGCGTCAACCGGGCAAGACATTTTTGCAGCAACGCGATGAAAGAACGCAAGGGATTCATGACATGTCCTGAAACGCACCGCCGTCATGGGCTCGTGGAACGGCGGGGCCGGGTATTTTTTAGCCCTTCAGTCCTCTGGACGGGCGTGGTCCGCCGGGTCCGGACGGACCGGACGAAATTTTCAAGGCCCGGGTAACAACATCTTCCATCGGGCCGTGTTCCGGCATCAATGTCACGGTTCTGCCCGGCTCATTTCCGGCATGGATGCTGATTTCAGTCTGGGAGGTCAGGAGGTCAAGCGCGTCAACCGGCGATGTCCGGATTCGCAGGCCGTCGCCTTCAGCCCCCAGTATCTCGACGCCCGGGGTATTGCCCAGCACGTCGGCCAGAGAGCCTTCAGGATTCCGGCGCATGGCGTTCATAAACGTTAGCGCCTCCGCCAGCCGGCGAGGAAGATCGGTGTTCTGGCTTACAATGCAAATCTGGCTCATCTGTTTCTAGTCCCTCGTAATGATTGCAACAAAATGACTGATCCGGTCTTTTTCGGTGCTGCCTGTGACCAGCAGTAAACGTTTAATGCCTTCAACCGGGGCCTGCGCCAGCGTTTCGGAGGTCAGGGGCAGTTCCAGCAACCCCCCGCCCATCAGCGCCAGCGATAGCCTCCAGCCTTTCCGGTCCCACTCCACCCAGGAGGGAATATCCCGGAAGTCATGCTCAATGATCAGAACAGCCTGATTCCCTTCATTAAGCAAGAGCGTCGGGGCATCCAGCCTGCCGTTTTCTTCCAGAGCCGGGTCGTCTGTCAGGGACATCCCGGCTCCGCTATCGGCAACACCCCACCAATCCTGCGGTTCTTCCCAGGTTTGCGCGGGGGCAGGGGCGGATTCACCCTTTTTCCCTATTCCATAGTTATAGAGAAAATCAATTAAGAAAGCCTTTAACGTTCTGAAAAATATCATGCGGGCCGCAATTTTCCGATGGAGACTGGATCATTATGATCGAACAGGTAGAATAGCGCCAAATTCAAGGATAAGAAATGAGCAATCTTGCAATCGATATTTCCGGCCTGACAAAAATCTATTATTCCGGTGGCCAGCATCCGAACAAGCTGGCGCTGGACAATGTCGATCTCAAAATCCCCAAGGGATCGATTTACGGCCTGCTCGGTCCGAACGGGGCCGGGAAATCGACGTTGATCAATATCATGGCCGGGCTGGTGATGCGTTCGGCCGGGTCGGTGAAAATCTGGGATACGGATACCTATGCCGATCCGCGCTATACAAAATCTGCCATCGGCGTGGTGCCGCAGGAAATCAATTACGATCCCTTCTTTACGCCTGAAAAACTTCTCGATATTCAGGCCGGGTTGTACGGGGTTCCGAAAAAGGAACGCCGCACCGAAGAATTGCTGGCCCTTGTCGGATTGTCCGATCAGGCGCGGTTATACACACGCGCCTTGTCCGGCGGCATGAAGCGGCGCCTGATGGTTGCCAAGGCGATGGTGCATAACCCGCCCGTTCTGGTGCTGGACGAACCGACCGCCGGGGTGGATGTCGAGTTGCGGCAGGAAATGTGGCAGAACGTGCGCAACCTGAACAAACGCGGCGTCACGATTTTGCTGACTACCCATTATCTCCAGGAAGCGGAAGAATTGTGCGAGCGGATTGCGATTATCCATCAGGGTAAAATCGTCGCCGACGACCGGACGGAAAACCTGCTGTCCCTGATCGAAACCAAGGATATGGTTTTTCACTTCTCCGCGCCGGTCGAAGATATCCCCGAGGCGCTACAGAAATTTGCAGCGCAAAAAGAGGGCAGAAATGCCATCATGATTCGCTATTCCCCGCGCGAACACAGCGCGGGCGAAGTGATCGCGGCGGTCCAGCAGACCGGGCTGGAAATCGCCGATCTCACGACCCGGCAAGGCGATCTGGAAGATATTTTCATGCAGATGACATCCGCCCGCCCGTAGGAAAAACCGACGGTTTTTTCTCGAAAATCGCTCCCGGTGCATAAATTATATTGTCATCCGGACATATTCCGGGATAGAACAGGGGCGCGTTTTACGCACGCGCTCGTAGCTCAGCTGGATAGAGTATTGGTTTCCGAAACCAAGGGTCGCAGGTTCGAGTCCTGCCGGGCGCGCCATTCCTGACAATCGGTTAAATTCAGCACGCGATCAAAGGGTTTTTCAAAAGTATAACAAAGGGTTGTGCATTTCAATGCGAGGTTCGCAAATACGAAATTGATGAACTGGCGTTTTCCCTGAAAACAAGAATGAAATTGCCATGGCAAAGCAGAAGGAAAAACAAACCGTGCAGACTCTGCAATTTGGCCCGGGCGAACTGCGCGAGATTGCCGGGGAGAAGGTTTTTGCACGCGGCACGGCCTACCATAAAGATGGTGCAGTTGAAATTACGGCGCTTGAAGAGAGCCGTGTTCGTGCCCGCATTCTGGGCACGCATATCTATGAAGCCGAATTGCGCAAACTGCCCGGCGGAGAGATTGATGGGCGTTGTTCCTGCCCTGCTGCCCGGGATTACGGATTCTGCAAGCACCTTGTCGCTACCGGCCTTGCCGTGAACGATTTGAAACCCGACGCGGCGCAGCCGGTCAAAAGCCGCATGGCGCTGATTCGCGATTATCTGCACGGGCTTGAAAAGGATACGCTCGTGACGCTTGTCATGAATCAGGCAGAAAATGATCCCGCGATTCTCAAAGGTCTTGAACTGGGCATAAAGGCGGCGCAGGGAAAAACCGAAGACGCCGTTGCCGAAGGCAAAAAAGTAATCATGCGGGCCACGACGGTGCGCGGCTTTGTGGATTACGACCGTGCCCCTGCTTGGTCGCGGCGGCTCTCGGAAACGCTGGAGCAGATTGTGCCGCTGATCGGCGGCGGTGCGCCGGATGCTGCGCTTGATCTGCTCGACCATTTTTTCGACAGGATGGAAACGGCGCTGGAGAATATTGACGATTCCGACGGGCTTGCCGGGGACGTGTGTTACAAAGCCGCCGCCATGTACCGGCAGGCCTGCCGCACCGCAAAGCTAGCGCCTGAAGATCTCGCCCGGCGATTGTTTCGGCGCGAAACGGAGTCCGGGTGGGATTTTTTCTCCGGCGTATGCGCGGAATACCGGGACATTCTGGGGCCGGAGGGGCTGGCCGCGTATCGTCGTCTGGCGGAAGAAGCATGGAAGACTCTGCCCACCGCCAACCCGAACCGGGCGCAACGTGATGAATATGCGACCCGGCGCTACGCTGTAAAATCAATCCTCGACGCGCTGGCGGAAGGAGATGGTGACCTCGATGCCCGGATATCCCTGCGCGCGAAGGATTTATCCTCAAGCGGGCATTATCTGGAACTGGCAAAACTGTGTCTTGATCACGGACGGACGGATGAGGCTTTGAAATGGGCCGAGGAAGGGCTGTGGCAATTCAAGGATGATAAATGGCCGGATGAGCGACTGAAGCAATTCACCTTTGATCTGTATATGCAGCGTGGCGAAAAGATCAAAGCGCGCGATCTGATATGGGAGGCCTTCCGGCAGCGCCCGGATATGGACAAGTACGCCGCAATCAAAAGCCTTTCAAAAGATCTGGCGGAACAGGCCATCGCTTTCCTGAAAGTGCAGGCAGTCGCGGAGAAAAAGAAAGCCGGTAAAAAGCGGGAATTTGAAAGCTATGTCTTTCATCACAGTGTCGTCGGCTATATGGAACGGCGACCCGCCGCCGCTGTACTTTTGACCATGATCTTCCTGTTCGAAAAACGCTTGGCCGAGGCGTGGGAGATTACGGATATACACAGCGCCCCGGATGATCTGCTGGAACGGTTGGCGGTTGCAAGCGAAAAAATTCATCCGGGCGAAGCGACATCTTCCTATGAAACGCTGGTCGAGCGTTTCGTTGCCAAAGGTAATACGCCGTCCTATGAACACGCCACGAAACTGATAGATCGCCTCGCAAAGTTGCGCGATGCAGACGAGCAGGAAGCCTACGTTTCCGGCCTTGCGGAAAAATATAAAGCCAAACGCAATTTTATGAAGCTTTTGAAGAAAGCTGCCTGTGTCCGGCGCCATTCTTGACAATTGATTTCCATGCTCTGAGCCGTTTTCATGCCAGAGTCGAGAGGATTTCCCGCAAATCAAAATCCCCACCAATAATCCGGTTGCATTCCCGCCCGGGAAGCACTATATAACCTCCATCCAAGTGTCGCGGGATGGAGCAGCCCGGTAGCTCGTCAGGCTCATAACAGAGCGCGTTTAAGGCGGCGAGCTTGTAAGGAGTTGGAATAAAAAGGCTTTTGCGCTTGGCCTAATATGCTAAAAGTGCAGTGAGTAGCACAGAGTAGCTATGGATTGTCTAACGGATTATCTAACGCTCTTTGTGATTATCTAAATTCGATTTTCCTGGCGCGGGGTGGAGCAGCCCGGTAGCTCGTCAGGCTCATAACCTGAAGGTCAGAGGTTCAAATCCTCTCCCCGCAACCAAGGAAAATCAAATAGTTAGCCGCCCTCGGGCGGCTTTACTATTTGAAGGGTACGCCCCAAATTATCTAACGCCGCACAAATCCCGCCGATCATCTTATGCCCGTTTTCCCGACTTTTGGAAAGTCGGTTTTGACCCCTAAAAAGCCCCCTAAAAAGCGCGCCCGACCCTCAGGTTATTCGCCCTAATGATCGGGGCGCGCGCCTTGCCGTTTTAATGGGCTTTCCCGGCCTTCTGCTTGAATAGAAGTATGCAGCCGACAATCGCTATGAACAGAACCCCGGAGGCCGTGTAGCGGCTTAATTCAAGCCCGCCATGATCGACCGGCTTATCGAGGAAATCTCCGATCACGGCCCCCAAAGGGCGCGTCAGAATGAAGGCCGACCAGAAAAGGAACGTGCGGGAAATATTCGTCTTGTAATAGGCTAGGGCGATAACGGCCAGCAACGCGCCGAAAATACCAGCTGCGCCGATATATCCGAGCGAAGCTGTGTCCGCTGTCCAATCCCCTAACGCGGTGCCGAGCGTTTGCGAGAACATAATCGTCATCCAGTAAAACATTTCCGCTTTCGGATTTGTAATGTCGCTTACTGAAATGCGGCCCATAGCGCGGTGC
>CAYNSR010000018.1:0-38475 GCA_964400125.1 uncultured Micavibrio sp.
GCGGCCGTACGGTCGGCGCCGGTGTTGTGGCAAAGATTTTGAAGTAAGGAAACGGGAAGATGACAACGCAAACCATTCGTATCCGCCTGAAGGCTTTCGATCACCGTGTGCTCGATCAGGCGACATTCGAAATCGTAGGTACGGCCAAGCGCACGGGCGCGCGTGTCCGTGGTCCGGTGCCGCTGCCGACGCGGATCGAACGGTTTACGGTGCTGCGTTCGCCGCACATCGATAAAAAGTCGATGGAGGCGTTCGAAATCCGTACGCACAAGCGCGTTCTGGACATTGTCGATCCGACACCGCAAACCGTGGACGCGCTGATGAAGCTTGATCTTCCGGCTGGTGTGGATGTCGAGATCAAGATTATGGATCGCGCCCAGGCCGCGTAAGAAAGTTTTTAAGGAGCCGAAAAATGAGAACCGGTTTAATTGCACGTAAAGAAGGGATGACGCGGATCTTCACCGAAGATGGCCGTCAGCTTCCCGTGACTGTGCTGAAAGTCGATAATTGCCAGGTGACCGCCCAGCGCACTGTTGAGCGCGATGGTTATACTGCTCTCCAGCTTGGAGTCGGTAAGGCGAAAGTCAAGAATGTCAGCAAGGCCAATCGTGGCCATTTCGCCAAGGCGAATGTTGAGCCGAAGATGAAAGTTCTGGAGTTCCGCGTCACGCCGGAGAACCTGATTGATGTCGGAGCCGAGCTGTCGGTGGAGCATTTCGTTCCGGGGCAGTATGTCGATGTTACCGGCATCAGCACCGGAAAGGGTTTCGCCGGGGGCATGAAGCGCTGGAATTTCGGCGGTCTGCGTGCCACGCACGGCGTTTCCGTTTCGCACCGTTCGCACGGTTCCACGGGGCAGCGTCAGGATCCGGGCAAGGTGTTCAAGGGCAAGAAGATGGCCGGTCACCTCGGTGCCGAGCGTGTCACGACCCAGAATCTGAAAGTCGTCGGCGTCGATACCGAAGACGGCCTGATCCTCGTGCAGGGTTCGGTTCCGGGGACGGATGGCGGCTGGATCCGCATTGAAGATGCGATCAAGCGTGCGCTTCCTGCGGAAGCACCCAGACCGGGTGCGCTCAAAGGGGCCGGTAAGGCCGCTGTGGTCGATGCCGTTCCGGTAGAGGAAGTAGCAGCAGTTGAAGCGGCTCCGGCTGCAGAAGATAACCAGGGTTAGATTGCGGAAGTAAGGATACTGAATTATGAAGATCGCCGTTAAAAACCTGCAGAACAAGGAAGTCGGTCAGATTGATCTGAGCGATACCGTGTTCGGTATTGAAGAACGCAGAGATATCATGCATCTCGCTGTGAAATACCAACTGAACAAGCGTCGCGCCGGGACTCATGATGTCAAGGAAATCGGCGAAATCAGCGGCACGGGCAAAAAACCGTTCAACCAAAAAGGTACGGGCCGTGCGCGTCAGGGTTCCCTGCGTTCCCCGCAAATGCGCGGCGGTGCGACTGTTCTGGGGCCCACTCCACGCAGCCATGCGACCGAGTTGCCGAAGAAAATCCGCCAACTGGCGCTGAAATCGGCATTGTCTTCGAAGGTGAAGGACGGGAAGCTGATCGTTCTGGATGATGCGGTGGCCAAGGATCATAAAACCAAGTCGATGGCGCTCGCGCTGAAGGCGATGGGTCTTGAATCCGCACTGATTGTTTGCGGCAAGGAAATCGACCCGAATTTTGCGCGTGCGACCAGCAACCTGCCGCGCATCGACGTATTGCCGAGCCAGGGAGCGAATGTTTACGACATCCTGCGCCGCGATGTTCTGGTCCTGACGACGGATGCGATTAACGACCTGACCGAGCGTCTGCAATAAGAGATTTGAGAAGAGAAGGTTCAAGACCATGGCAAAGACAGCAAAAAAAGATGTATCAGTGAGCGAATGGATGTACGACATCGTGCGCCATCCGATGGTAACGGAGAAAACCACGCTGGGGTCACAGCATGGTCAGGTGACGTTCCGTGTGCCGCTGAGCGCAACCAAACCGCAGATCAAGCAAGCTATCGAGGCTTTGTTCAGCGTCAATGTTGTTGCCGTGAATACGCTGATCAGCAAGGGTAAAACCAAGCGCTTCAAGGGCGTCAAGGCGTTCCGCAGCGATACCAAGAAAGCGATGATTACGTTGAAAGACGGTCAGACAATCGATGCTGCCAGCGGCGTCTAGGAAATAAAAGGTTTTAAAAGGTAAAGGGCTTTAAAATGGCACTGAAAAAATATAACCCGGTAACACCAGCCCAGCGTCAACGCGTTATGGTTGATCGTTCCAAGCTGTGGAAGGGTGGTCCTGAGAAGGGCTTGACCGAGGGTCTGAAAAAGACCGGCGGCCGCAACAATCAGGGCGATACCACTGTGCGTTTCCGTGGCGGTGGTCACAAGCGCCGTTACCGCATGATCGACTGGACCCGCCGCAAATGGGACGTCGAGGCGACCGTTTTGCGTCTGGAATACGACCCGAACCGCACCGCGCATATCGCGCTGGTTGAATATACGGACGGCGAGCGGGCCTATATCATTGCGCCGCAACGCCTGAATGTTGGCGACAAGGTCATTGCCAGCGAAAAAACCGACGTCAAGCCGGGCAACGCTATGCAATTGCGCAATATCCCGGTGGGAACGATTGTACACAATGTTGAAATGAAACCCGGCAAGGGCGGTCAACTGGCGCGTTCCGCCGGAACCTACTGCCAGCTTGTCGGGCGTGATCAGGGTTATGCCCAGTTGAAACTGGCCTCCGGCGAGCTGCGCATTGTTCGTGCAGAGTGCATGGCCAGCATCGGCGCCGTATCAAACCCGGATCACCTGAACGAAGTGGTTGGTAAGGCCGGACGTTCACGCTGGAAAGGACGTCGTCCGCATCAGCGCGGTATTGTGATGAACCCGGTCGATCACCCGCATGGTGGTCGTACCAAGGGCGGCATTCACTGGTGCTCACCCACCGGTGTCCCGGCCAAAGGCTTTAAAACACGCAGCAACAAAGCGACTGATAAATACATTATCCGTCGCCGCAAGAAATAGGTTTTTAGGAGAGAAAAAAGAATGGCTCGTTCAGTCTGGAAAGGCCCGTTTATTGATCGCCACCTTTTGAAAAAGGTCGATGTGGTGCGTTCGGCGGCGAAAAAAGAGATCATCAAGACATGGTCCCGTCGCTCGACGATCCTGCCGCACATGGTCGGCCTGACATTCGGCGTTCATAACGGCAAGAATTTCATTCCCGTTCTCGTCACCGACAATATGATCGGTCACAAGCTCGGCGAATTCGCCCCCACCCGGACCTATAAGGGCCATGGCGGCGGCGACAAAAAGGCGGCCAAGGGTGGCAAGAAATAAACTCTGAAAACGGCAGTTTGAAAGTAAAGGAAGACCAATATGGGACAGGCAGCAAACAAACGGCGCGAAGCGCCGAATGAAGCCAAGGCGATGACGAAATACATCGCCTCCAGCCCGCGCAAGCTTAACCTTGTCGCGCAGTTGATCCGCGGCAAGTCTGCGGGCAAGGCGCTGACCGATTTGCAGTTTTGCGAACGCCGCGTGGCCAATGAAGTGAAAAAGACGCTTCAATCCGCTATCGCCAACGCAGAAAACAACCACAATCTTGATGTGGATCGTCTGGTTGTGGCCGAGGCCGTGGTCGGCAAATCCGTCATGATGCGTCGTTTCCGCGCCCGCGCCCGTGGCCGTGTTGGCCCGGTTGAGAAATTTTTCAGCCGCATCACCATTATTGTTCGCGAAAAGGAAGTATAGAAGATGGGTCAGAAGGTTAATCCAATCGGCATTCGTGTCGGCATCAACCGGACTTGGGATTCTCGCTGGTTCGCTGATCGCAACTATGCGGAGCGCCTGATTCAGGATTTGAAGTTGCGCGAATACATCCAGACCAAGTTGAAGGCCGCAGGCATCAGCAAGGTTCTGATAGAACGTGCCGCCAAAAACACCCGTGTGACGGTCCATACCGCGCGTCCGGGAATCATTATCGGCAAAAAGGGCGCGGATATCGAAAAACTGCGTACCGATCTGTCGAAACATGCCGGCAGCGAAGTGGCGTTGAACATTGTTGAAATCCGCAAGCCGGAACTGGATGCCCAATTGGTGGCTGAAGGCGTGGCGCAGCAGCTTGAACGCCGCGTTTCCTTCCGCCGCGCCATGAAGCGTTCGGTCCAGTCCGCGATGCGCCTTGGTGCATTGGGCGTCAGAATTTGCGTTGCAGGCCGTCTTGGTGGTACGGATATCGCCCGGTCGGAATGGTATCGCGAAGGCCGTGTGCCGTTGCATACCCTGCGCGCCGATCTGGATTACGGCGTGTCCGAGGCCACCACGACATTCGGGATCATCGGCGTGAAGGTCTGGATTTATAAAGGCGACGTTCTGGAGCATGACCCGATGGCGCGTGACAAGCGTATGGGCGATGGTCAGGGCGGCAATACACCGCGTAACTAAAACCGAAGAATAGTTTTTTAAGTAAGAGAGAACAGCGATGCTGCAACCGAAGAAAACGAAATTCAGAAAGGCGCACAAGGGCCGTATCCATGGCAATGCCAAGGGTGGGTCGAGCTTGAGCTTTGGGGCTTTTGGCCTGAAGGCACTGGCCCCGGAGCGGATCACTGCGCGCCAGATCGAAGCCGCGCGCCGTGCCATTACGCGTCACATGAAGCGTCAGGGCAAGGTCTGGATCCGTATTTTCCCGGATGTGCCTGTTTCAAAAAAGCCGCTGGAAGTGCGGATGGGTTCCGGTAAGGGGTCCCCTGAATGGTGGGCCTGCCGCGTCAAGCCCGGCAAGATTATGTTTGAACTTGACGGCGTGTCGGAAGCGATTGCGCGTCAGGCTCTGGAACTGGGCGCTGCGAAACTGCCGATCGCAACCAAATTTGTAAAACGTGTCGGCGAGTAGAGGTTTATGATGGCGACAAAAGCAACTAAAAGACTGAAACCCGAAGATTTACGGGCGAAGACTGAAGACGAACTGGGCAAGATGCTTCTGGATCTGAAAAAGCAGCAGATGAATCTGCGCTTTCAGAAATCCGGCGGCCAGCTGGCCAACACCTCCGTGGTGCGGGCCGTGCGGCGTGAAATCGCCCGGATTAAAACGATTGTTTCTGCAAAAAAGGCAGGAACCGATGTAACCCCAGCCAAGGCCAAGGCCGCGAAACCCGCAGCCAAAACCAAAGCGAAAAAATCGGCCGCAGAAGCAGCCTAGATAACAGAAAGATAAGTAGGAGCGAAAAAACATGCCCCGCCGCGTATTAGAAGGCAACGTCGTCAGCGCCAAAACAGACAAGACCGTAACGGTTCGGGTCGAACGTCGCTTCATGCATCCGGTTTACAAGAAATATGTCCGTAAAACCGACAAGTATGCCGCGCATGACGAACAAAATATGTTCAGGGAAGGCGATCGTGTCCTGATCCAGGAATGCCGCCCGATGTCCCGGTCCAAGCGTTGGGTCGTCGTAGAGGGCGTTGGCAAGGCCGCCGAGCGCAAGGCTGGCGAAGGTGCTCCGGTCGTCAAGGCGGAAGTCGAAAAGGCCGCGCCGAAGAAGGTTGTAAAGCCGAAGGCTGAAAAAGCGCCCAAGGCCGAAGGCGAAAAGGCAGAGAAAAAACCGGCTGCCAAAAAAGCGCCGAAAAAGACAGAAGAATAGAGTTTAGGAAAGACGTAAGAAGGCAGAACAATCATGATCCAGATGGAATCAAAACTTGATGTTGCTGATAACAGCGGCGCGAAGAGCGTGAAATGCATCAAGGTCCTTGGCGGCTCTCACCGCAGATTTGCCGGTATAGGCGACGTGATTGTCGTGTCGGTACAAGATGCAATTCCGCGTGGCCGCGTGAAGAAGGGTGATGTGCATCGCGCCGTAATCGTGCGCACCAAAAAAGGCCTGCGCCGCAACTACGGTGAACAGATCCGCTTCGATTCGAATGCCGCTGTGCTGATCAACAAGCAGGGCGAGCCTATCGGGACCCGGATTTTTGGCCCGGTGACCCGCGAACTGCGGAAAAGCTTCATGAAAATCGTTTCTCTGGCTGCAGAGGTGCTGTAATGACACAGGCAAAACTGAAAATTAAGAAGGGCGACAAGGTTGTCGTTCTGACCGGCAAAGACAAAGGTGCCAAGGGCGAAGTGTTGAAGGTCTTCCCGACCGACCGCCGCGTTCTGGTTCAAGGCGTGAATCTGGTGAAAAAACATCAGGCTCCGTCCATGGGCAATACCGGGGGCATCCAGAATGTAGAGCGTCCGATCCATGTATCGAATGTCGCTTTGATGGACCCAAAATCCGACAAGCCTACCCGTGTCGGCACCAAGGTCTTGAAGGACGGCACCAAGGTACGCGTAGCAAAACGCTCCGGCGAAACGATTGAATAACTAACGTATAGAAAAGGGTAACGATCATGAAAACGAAACCGCGTTTTCAGGACATGTATGAGAAAGAAGTCGCTCCGGCGATGGTGACCAAGTTCGGCTATAAAAACCGGCACCAGGTTCCGAAGCTGGACAAAATCGTTCTCAACATGGGTGTTGGCGAAGCGAACGCCAACCGCGCGCATATTGAAAATGCTCTGAACGAGATGGCGCTGATTTCCGGGCAGAAGCCGGTCATTACCCGTGTCCGCAAGGCGAACGCATCCTTCAAGATCCGCGAAAACATGGCGATTGGCTGCAAGGTCACGCTGCGTCGCGACAAGATGTATGAGTTTCTCGATCGTCTGGTCACAATCACCCTGCCGCGCGTTCGCGATTTTCGCGGGATCAGCGACAAGAGCTTCGACGGTCGCGGCAACTATGCCATGGGGATCAAGGAACAGATCGTGTTTCCGGAAATCCAGTATGACAAGATCGACCAGATCCGCGGTATGGACATTATTATCTGTACTACGGCGAATACGGACGATGAGGCCCGCGAACTGCTGCGCGGCTTTATGATGCCGTTCAAAAAACAGAATTAACGTTGAAAGAGGAATAATCAGCAATGGCGAAACAGTGCTCCATTCTCCGTAACAACAAGCGTATCAAGCTGAACAAGCGCTATGCGAAGACGCGGGCGGCGATGAAGGCGAAAATCATGGATCGGACGACGGCGCCGGAAGAGCGTTTCGAAGCGGTCCTGAAGCTTGCGGAAATGCCGCGCAACAGCGCGAAGATCCGTGTGCGTAACCGCTGCGCCCTGACTGGTCGTCCGCGCGGGAATTTCCGCAAGTTCAATCTGTCGCGGAATGCGCTGCGTTTGCTGGCTTCCCGTGGCGAATTGCCGGGCGTGACCAAATCGAGCTGGTAAACCGGATAAGAGCGACACAAAGATACAAGGCCAAGAGACAAAAAGAAGGAAAACGACAATGTCATTCAGTGATCCAATCGGCGATATGCTCACGCGCATCCGTAACGGCCAGAAGGCGCGTATGGAAGTTGTGGGTTGCCCGGATTCGAAACTGCGCCGGAGCGTCCTCGACGTTTTGAAGGGCGAAGGCTATATCCGTGGCTACAAACAGGAAAAAGACAGCCGTGGCCTGTCGCAACTGCTGATCGAGCTGAAATACGACGAAGGCCAGGGCGTGATCCAGATGGTCCAGCGCGTATCCAAGCCGGGGCGCCGGATTTATTCCGGTTCCAAGACTCTCCCGCGGGTTGCGAATGGTCTCGGGATCGTTGTTGTTTCGACGCCGAAGGGCGTGATGGCCGATCACGAAGCGCGTGAACAGAATGTCGGTGGCGAAGTTCTGTGTCAGGTCTTCTAAGGGCCTGAATGAGAAGAAGTTAAGTTAAGGTTTGAAAGGGCATAAAAATGTCTCGTATTGGTAAAAACCCGGTCATCGTTCCCGATGGCGTCACTGTCGAAGTCAGCGGCCAGACCGTCAAGGTCAAGGGCAAGCTGGGCGAGACATCGCTGGCTGTGCACGAGGCCGTTGGCGTCAAGCTGGAAACCGGTGAGGATGGCAAGAAGAACGTTGTCGTTACGCCGCTCAGCGAGGATCGCAAACTGCGCATGTTGTGGCCGACTTTCCGCAATCATATCAACAATATGGTCGTCGGTGTCAGTACCGGGTATTCCAAGGCGCTTGAAATTCAGGGCGTCGGTCTTCGTGCCAACCTGCAGGGTCAGGAACTGGTGATGCAGCTCGGTTATAGCCATGATATTCGTTATCAGGTTCCGCAGGATATCAAGGTTGTCGTCGAAAAGCAGACCAAGATCGCGATCAGCGGCATCGACAAGCAAAAGGTCGGTCAGGTTGCTGCCGAAATTATCAGGTTCCGCCCGCCGGAACCGTATAAAGGCAAGGGCATTCGTTACGAAGGCCAGCAAATTCGCCAAAAAGAAGGCAAGAAGAAATAACGTATAGGACGCAAGGATCAAGACAATGGTGAAAAAACTGACCCCACAGGAACGCCGGACTTTCCGGACCCGCAACAAGCTGAAATCCGTGAATACGGCCAAGGCCGGTTTGCGAGGTTTCCGTCCGCGCCTGTCCGTCCACCGCACCAACAAGGGCATTTACGCTCAGGTGATTGATGACATGCAGGGCGTTACTCTTGCCGCTGCGTCGTCGCTGGACAAGGATCTCGGTCTGAAGACCGGGGGCAATATCGAGGCGGCACAAAAAGTTGGCAAGCTGGTCGCGGAACGTGCGAAAAAGGCTGGTGTCAGTCAGGTCCAGTTCGACCGTGGTTGCTATTTGTATCATGGCCGCATCAAAGCGGTCGCCGACGGCGCCCGCGAGGGTGGTCTTGATTTTTAGGTTTTGAAAAAGGAAGCATAGAATATGGCTCGCAACGAGAAAAAACGTGAAGACCGCGAAGACTCCGAACTGGTAGAGCGCCTGGTCGGGATTAACCGGGTTTCGAAAACCGTCAAGGGCGGCAAACGCTTCGGCTTTGCTGCGCTGGTGGTGGTCGGGGACGGTCGTGGCCGCGTCGGTTTCGGTAGCTCCAAGGCCCGCGAGGTTCCGGATGCGATCAAGAAGGCAACCGAGCAAGCCAAACGCAAAATGATCCGCGTTCCGCTGCGCGAAGCTCGCACCCTGCACCACGATGTGACGGGTATGGACGGTGCCGGGAAAGTCTTGCTGCGTTCGGCAGTACCGGGGACCGGGATTATCGCGGGGGGCCCGATGCGTGCGGTGTTCGAAGCGCTTGGCGTTCAGGATGTCGTTGCCAAGGTGCAGGGGTCCAACAACCCGTACAGCATGGTGAATGCGACATTCGATGCGCTGAAGCGTATGCAAAGCCCGCGTCAGGTGGCAGCCCGCCGTGGCAAGAAGGTCAGTGACATCATCGTCAATCGCGAATCCGGCAAGCAGATCGCGGAACAGGCCGTCACGGCAACCGAAGAAGAATAAGGCGTGAAGATTTAAGGAAACAACATCATGACCGAAGAAACAAAAGCGAAAAAGGCACCGGCAAAGAAGGCTGCTGCGAAACCCTCCGCTGCGAAAGCGAGTGCGGCGAAGGCAGGAAAGCGTCTGCGCATCAAACAGGTTCGCAGCGCGGCGGGTCGTTTTGCCTATCAACGGGCGACGCTGATCGGTCTGGGTCTGAACAAGATCAACCGTGTCAACGAAGTTGAAGATACACCCTCAACGCGCGGTATGGTTCGCGCCGTTGCGCACCTGATCGAAGTAGAAGAGATTGCGGCTTAAGGAGCAGCGTTATGAAACTCAATGAAATGAAACCCAACCCCGGCAGTGTCAAGAACCGTACCCGCGTCGGGCGCGGCCATTCGTCCGGTCTGGGGAAAACCTCCGGTTCGGGGACCAAGGGCCAGAAATCCCGCAGCGGCGTCGCCATCAACGGCTTTGAAGGCGGTCAGATGCCGCTGTATCGCCGTTTGCCGAAGCAGGGTTTCACCAATATTTTTGCCAAGGAATACAGCACTATTTCCATCGGCAAGATTCAAGCGGCGATTGACTCTGGCAAACTTGACGGCAAGGCCGCGATTGACGAAGACATGCTGGTTAAGGCGGGTCTGGTCCGTCGCAAGCAGGATGGTATCCGTGTGCTGGGCAATGGTGAAATCAAGGCCAAGGTAACCCTGAAAGTCACCGGAATCACCGCAGGTGCCCGGGCGGCTCTCGAAAAGGCCGGCGGCAAGGTTGAGTTGGTCGTGCGCGAGGTCAAGCCAGTTGTGCGCAAGAAAGCCAAGAGTGACGGCAGCAAATAGGCCTTCGCTATTTAAAGAATTGCAACGGGCGCGGGGGCGGATCAGCTTCCGCGTTTTTGCTTTTTGCGTCCGCTTTGCCTCACGGTTTTCCGGTCGCGGAACAAGAGGATGAAGCCAGAATGATGCGGCTTTGGGGCTTGCCCCGGGGCCGCGTTTTCTTTATCTATTGAGGATCATTTACCCGCGTCAAGAAGGACTTCATCGCCATGGCTTCCGCAGTCGAACAGCTTGCCAAAAACGCCAACTGGGGCGCGCTCGCCAAAGCAACGGAACTGAAGCAGCGCTTGCTTTTTGTGGTCCTGGCGTTGCTGGTCTATCGTCTTGGCACCTATATCCCCATTCCCGGTATCGACCCGCATGTGTGGAACGACATCTTCACACAAAAAGGCGGCGGCATCCTTGATATGTTCAACATGTTTTCGGGCGGCGCGTTGCAGCGTATGACAATTTTCGCCCTGAACATCATGCCTTATATTTCTGCCTCCATCATCATGCAATTGGCGACGGCCCTGTCGCCGCAGCTTGAGGCGATGAAGAAGGAAGGGGAATCGGGGCGGATGCGTATCAACCAGTATACGCGCTATCTGACCGTACTGCTGGCCTCTGTGCAGGCGTATGGTCTGGCTGTGGGTCTGGAAAGCATGCAGGGGGCCGGTGGTTCCGCTGTGCTTGATCCGGGCCTGTTCTTCCGCATATCGACGGTCATTACCATTGTTGGCGGCACCATCTTCCTGATGTGGCTCGGCGAACAGATTACAGCGCGTGGCGTCGGTAACGGTATATCCCTGATTATCTTCGCGGGGATCGTGGCGGAATTGCCGCGTGCGGTCGGTAGTACGCTGGAGCTCGGGCGGCAGGGATCGTTCAGCTTTATAGAACTGGCCATGCTGACGGCGATGATTGCCGGTGTTATCTGTTTCATCATTTTCATGGAGCGGGCGCAGCGGCGGATCGTGGTGCAATATCCGAAGCGTCAGGTTGGCAACAAGATGTTTGCCGGGGACCAGAACCACATTCCGCTGAAGCTGAATACCGCCGGGGTTATCCCGCCGATTTTCGCGTCGTCCCTGTTACTGTTGCCGCTGACCATTGTCGGCTTCAGTGGAGCAGATGGCGGCGGCATCACGGCGACGATTGCCCGTTGGCTGCAACACGGTACACCAACCTATATGTTGCTTTACGGTGCGCTGATCGCGTTTTTCTGTTTCTTCTATACGGCGATTGTCTTTAACCCGAATGATAATGCCGAGATGCTGCGCAAATATGGCGGCTTTATTCCCGGCATCCGTCCGGGTGTGGCAACGTCGCATTATTTCGATTATGTGCTGACGCGCATCACCAGTGTCGGGGCGCTGTATCTGTGCTTCATCTGTCTGTTGCCGGAACTGCTGATTGCCAATTACAGCATCCCGTTTTATTTCGGCGGCACCAGTTTGCTGATTGTTGTCTCGGTGACAATGGATACGGTAGCGCAGATCCATTCGCATTTGATCGCCCATCAATATGAGGGGCTCATGAAAAAAGCCAAACTCGGGGGAGGCCGCCGCCGATGATCAATCTGATTCTTCTGGGCCCTCCAGGCGCGGGCAAGGGAACGCAGGCCAAGCGGCTTGAGGAAAAATATGGGCTGAAGCAGCTTTCCACCGGCGACATGCTGCGGGCGGAAATGGCGGCAGGCACGGAGCTGGGCAGGAAGGTCAAGGCTATCGTCGATTCCGGCGCTCTGGTCACGGACGAGATCATGATCGAGATGATCGCGGCGCGTATCGCGCAACCGGATTGCAAAAACGGCGTTATTTTTGACGGTTTTCCCCGCACCGTGGCGCAGGCCGAGGCGCTGGGCGCGCTGTTGACGGAAAAAGGACATCCCTTGAATGCTGTGATTGAACTGAAGGTTGATGAAGAAGCCCTGGTTAGCCGCCTTCAGACCCGCATCGCGGAGACCAGAGCCAGAGGCGAGAGCGTGCGTGCTGACGACAACGAGGAGACCTTGCGTAAACGCTTGCAGGTCTTTCGAGAACAGACTGCGCCGATCCTGCCCTATTACCGCGACAAGGGCATGTTGCAATCGGTTGACGGCATGGCGGCGATTGATGAGGTGGCCGCATCGCTTGAAGCCGTTTTGTCCCGCGCCCGTGCGGCATAGGGGCAGAGTTTGCGATGGCAGAGGGCGATATCCCCGTTGCGCCGGAATGCGGACTCTATCTCCGTATCGATCCGGGGTATGATTTTGAATCCCTGATCCCGCATCTGCGCGATATTTTCTTTATTGCCAAACTGTCGAAATACCAGCGCAATATGCATGTTCTGGAATTGCCCGGTGTGGATCTGGCACCGGACGGGGTTGAGGAAATTCGCGGCATGGTTGGTTACGCACAACAGAGCGGTTTTGTCGCGGTTTTGCGCGGCGATGCCGTGCAGGCCCGGGATCTGGGCGCGGACGGCGTTTTGCTGGACCATGTTGATGCCTTTGCGGCGGCGCGGGCGGCGCTGGGGGCGGAGGCGATTATCGGTCTGCGTTGCGGCGAGTCGCGCAACCTTGCCGAGACAGCGCTGGAGCGAGGGGCGGATTATGTCAGTTTTCATGCTGTCCTTCCCACTGCTCTGCCTGCGCCGGACATGGCGGCATGGTGGTCGACGCGCACCGATATTCCCTGTCTTGTCGAGGGGCGGTTCAGCAATGACAGTTGCGGCGCATTTGTGGGTGCCGGAGTGACCTTTATCGATTCGTCGGACTTTGTCTTCCATCACCCGGCGGGGGTCAAGCAGGGTGTGGCGGATATGCTGCTGGCCATTGATCTGGCGCTGGAAAACCGGGTCGCCAGCTAACGCGCCGGGGTGTGGCGGCATTGCGTTGTCGGCCCGTATTTGCGCAGAGAATTATTTTCAGAATCGTGCCAAAAATCCCGGTTTTCCACAGTTTTTTATGTTGACGCAGGGGCGGAAATGCTTATAATCCGGCCATCTTTCCCTTGGAAGGTCCAGGGGAAATGTGCCGAAATATTTGAATTTATTCATAAATTTCGGGTTGGTATACGAACCGGCGTCGAATTCCGTTAACGGCGGATAAGATTTTACGGTTCGGCTGGAAATCAAAAACAGGAGAAAAAACTTGGCTCGTATTGCTGGCGTCAACGTCCCAGACAAAAAACGTGCGCTGATTGCCTTGACTTATGTTCACGGTATCGGCCTGACCACTTCCAAAAAAATCATTGAGGCCGCCGGGATCGATCCGTCCCGCCGCATGTCCGATCTGACCGAGGATGAGCTTAATGCCATCCGCAAGGAGATCGAGGCCGGTAAATTCCTCATCGAAGGCGATTTGCGCCGTGAAGTCTCCCTGAACATCAAGCGTCTGATGGATATGGGTTGCTATCGCGGTTTGCGTCACCGTAAGGGCCTGCCCGTTCGCGGTCAGCGCACCAAAACGAATGCACGCACACGCAAGGGCCCGGCAAAACCGATTGCCGGCAAGAAAATCGTCAAGAAATAAGAGACAGGATTTAGATCATGGCTAAAGAAGCAACCAAAAAAGACGGTAAGGGCGCAGCGCGCGGTCGTAAAAAAGAACGGAAAAATATCATTTCCGGGATGGCGCATGTGAATTCCACTTTCAACAATACCATCATCACGATCAGTGATGCACAGGGAAACACGGTTTCCTGGTGCTCCGCCGGGATGATGGGTTTCAAGGGATCGCGCAAGGCAACCCCGTATGCCGCACAGTTGACGGCAGAAAATGCGGGTCGCAAGGCGCAGGAACACGGTATGAAGGAACTGGACGTCAATGTGAAGGGTCCAGGTTCGGG
The DNA here is from genome assembly GCA_964400125.1 of uncultured Micavibrio sp. Taxonomy (GTDB): domain Bacteria; phylum Pseudomonadota; class Alphaproteobacteria; order Micavibrionales; family Micavibrionaceae; genus Micavibrio. Next base: position 13,954 of record CAYNSR010000018.1, read on the forward strand.
CCGTGAATCGGCATTGCGCGCGTTGCAGTCCATCGGGTTCAATATCCGGTCGATCAAGGATATCACGCCGGTTCCGCATAACGGATGCCGCCCGCCGAAACGCCGGAGAGTTTAAGAAGAAGTTTTTTACCGCGAAGCACACGAAGGACACGAAGATATCTCAGTCAACACGCGCGTCAGCGCGTAAAATAAAAATATTGTTTTTACACCTGCTGTGCAGGCATTGAGATATCTTCGTGTCCTTCGTGTGCTTCGCGGTTCATAAAAATAACCTCCGGCTTTGCCGGATTAAACGAGAGAAAAAGGAAGCGTCATGATTCAGAAAAACTGGCAGGAACTGATTAAGCCTTCGAAGATCGAAATCGAACACGGCACCGATGCGCGTAGCGTCGGCAGTGTCGTTGCCGAACCGCTGGAGCGTGGTTTCGGCCTGACGTTGGGCAATGCCCTGCGCCGCATTCTGCTGTCCTCCCTGCAGGGGGCCGCTGTGACTGCCGTGCAGATCGATGGCGTGCTGCATGAATTCTCCTCAATCGACGGGGTTCGTGAAGACGTCACTGACATCGTTCTGAACATCAAGGCGCTGGCTGTCCGCATGCATGTCGAGGGGCCGAAAAGAATGCGCCTTCACGCCGAGGGTCCTTGTGAAGTGACTGCCGGAATGATCGAGGCCGGAGCCGATATCGAAATCATGAATCCGGATCTGGTTATCTGCACGCTGGACAAGGGTGCCAAGCTGAACATGGAAATGACGGTCAATACAGGCAAGGGTTACCGCCCGGCCAGCCTGAACCGTCCGGAAGATGCGCCGGTCGGATTTATCCCCGTCGACAGTGTTTTCTCCCCCGTGCGCAAGGTGACTTATGACGTTGAAAATGCCCGCGTCGGCCAGATCACAGACTACGACAAACTGACCTTGCGCGTGGAAACAAACGGCGTTATCACGCCGGAAGATTCCGTGGCCTATGCCGCACGCATCATGCAGGACCAGTTGCAGGTCTTCATTAACTTCGAAGAGCCGAAAGCGCATGAAGGTCGTGAAGAAGTGCAGGAACTGCCCTTTAACCGCAATTTGCTGCGCCGTGTCGATGAGCTGGAACTGTCGGTCCGTTCGGCCAACTGCCTGAAGAACGACAATATCGTTTATATCGGCGATCTGGTGCAAAAATCCGAAGCCGATATGCTGCGTACGCCAAATTTTGGGCGTAAATCGCTGAACGAGATCAAAGAAGTGCTGACTATGATGGGCCTCCATCTGGGCATGCAGATCGAAGGCTGGCCGCCGGAGAATATCGAGGATCTGGCCAAGAAAGTGGATGAGCCTTTCTAGGAGGCGCATTGTTTCAAGGGATATGGTATCCCGCCCCGGTCTTGATGGCGACATGAGAGCGGATAACACAATGGTTCTTACCAGTTAAGGCCGCAGAGAAAGAGTGAAATGTAAATGAAACACGGTATCAAACAACGCAAACTTGGACGCCGGTCGCAACACCGTCTGGCGATGTTCGCCAATATGGCCGCAGCCCTGATCAAGCATGAGCAGATCACGACGACTCTGCCCAAGGCCAAGGAACTGCGCCCGTTCACGGAGAAACTGATTACGCTGGGCAAAAAAGGCGGGCTGGCCAATCGCCGCCGCGCGATTTCGATCATGCGGGATGAAAAGCAGGTCGATAAATTGTTCGCGGTCATTGCCGAGCGCTACAAGGATCGTCAGGGCGGATATATCCGCATTCTGAAGGCTGGATTTCGCTACGGCGATGCGGCACCGCTGGCTGTGATCGAACTGGTCGATCGTGATGTGACCGCCAAGGGTCAGGACAGCGGTCCGAGCCAAAATTTCACCGAAGTGGAAAGCGAACACGAAGTTGGTGAAGACGGCGAGTTGAAAGAAAAGAAAAAGGCTCCTGCCAAAAAGCCTGTTGCGAAAAAAACCGACGGTGTCGGCAAAGCCGGAAAAAGCGGCGGCAGCAAGCCAACGATCCGCAAGGGGGCCGCGCGCGGCGCTTAAAGAAGATTCAGGAATTTTTGTGAAAAAGGGCGGTCAGTTCGGCCGCCCTTTTTCTTCGGCCCCGGAATCACTATAATTCAATAAAGATACAATTGCAGGAGGGATGATGAAACGGTTTGTTTTTATGGTCGTTCTGGCGCTTGTCGTCTTTGCGCCGGGGGGAAGTCTGGCGGTCGGAGCGGAAAAAAAGCAGCCGCCGCAGGCAAAGGGGGAAATCTCCCTGTCCTTCGCCCCGGTGGTGAAGCAGGTGGCTCCGGCGGTGGTGAATATTTATACGACGCGCACGGTGACCCGCCGTTATGGGCATCCTTTTTTGGATGATCCATTTTTTCAGCAGTTTTTTGGCAACAGTTTTGGCACGCAAGAGGGGTTGCGGCGTGAACAGGTGCAAGGCGCGCTGGGGTCTGGCGTCATCATGCAGGAAGATGGGCTGGTCGTTACCAATGCGCATGTCATCAAGGGGGCGGATGCAATCAAGGTGGTTCTGGGCGATGGCCGGGAATTCGATGCCACGATGTCCCTGATCGACGAGCCGTCGGATCTGGCGCTGCTGCGCATGGAAACGCGCGGGGAAAAGATGCCGTATGCAATGCTGAAATCCAGCGACGATCTGGAAGTGGGCGATTTGGTGCTGGCGATCGGCAATCCTTTCGGTGTTGGACAGACGGTGACAAGCGGTATTATTTCGGCGCTGTCGCGGTCTTCCCTCGATATCAACAATTACAATTTTTTTATTCAGACCGATGCCGCGATCAATCCCGGAAATTCCGGCGGGCCGCTGGTGGCGATGGATGGTGGTGTGGTCGGGATCAACACGGCGATCTATTCGCGCAGCGGAGGCAGCCTCGGGATCGGCTTTGCAATCCCGTCGGAAATGGTGCGGGCGGTGATTGCGGCGGAGAAGGGAGATGCTTCGGGGGCGTCGCGCATCCGGCGTCCGTGGCTGGGGGTTGTGTCGCAGGCCGTGACCAGCGATATGGCGGAAAGCCTCGGCCTGCAAAGCCCGCGCGGGACGCTGATTTCGTCCCTGCACCCGGCCAGCCCGTTGAAAAAAGCCGGGGCGCGGGTGGGTGATGTTATTTTATCGATGAACGGCAAGACCATCCGCAATGCCGAGGAAATGCGCTTCCGCATGGCGACGCTGCCGCTGGGCGAGATGGTGGATGTCGGACTTTATCGCGAAGGCCGGGAACGGATTTTGAAAGTCAAAACCATCGCCCCGCCGGAAGACCCGCCACGTCAGGAAACATGGCTGGAGACTGGATTGTTTTCCGGCGCGCGCGTGGCCAATATCAACCCTGCGGTGATTGCCGAACTTGGCGGGCTGCGGCATGACGATAGCGGTGTGGTAATTACGGCGGTCAGGACTCCGGGTGCGGCAAGCCGATTCTTGCGGCCCGGAGATATCATCCAGAGCGTCAACGGTGTCCGGATTGCAGGTGTTGTTGATCTGAAAAAAGCGCTCAACACCCGCGCTTCAGGGTGGAACGTCGTCTTCAGCCGCGATGGGAAAGGTCAGCAGATTGTAATACGGTAATTGTATCATGGTGGATTTGTTTGCAGTTAATCGGGGTGGAGACAAAGATACGGTGCGGTCTCTCGCTGATCGTCTGCTGGGCGATGTGATCGAGCAGGCCTTTGGAATGACTATAGAAAAGAGTTCTAAACGCGTTAAGATGTCCAGATAAATGAAATAGAGCGTTCTTTAGGACTCTCTATTTCAGAAAATTTTATAAACCCAAAATTCTCTTGATTATGGCACCATGAGATTGTCCCATATCATAAGCTGAATTGCGTTCATCAATAACAGAGGCTGCCATGTTGTACTGATCGGGAAGTGTTAGAGCCAGACTTCCGAACAGCATATTCTTGTCTAGTGTACGTTGTATCCTTAAGTACGCTCGGTTTTCAGGTGCTGATTGTGAGCATGCGTCCCGTATCCCCTGAGTATATCCACCCCAGATAACCTTTAAAGGCTCATGCAGCGCACGAGGAAGAATCCCAAAATTATCCATGCCGTCTTTTCGCATTTTTTGCTCCTTATTGCATAAAGTTCTTGCGGAGTGTACCAAGCCTTATTTATTATGTCAATAAAAATTGTGCCTACTAATCTTATATCCTTGTTCTGGCGCGGCAATCTTCTTATATCTTCTCAATGGTTGATTTATTCAATGTTCCCAATCACTCAGAGGATATGCCCCGCCCGCTGGCGGATCGGTTGCGCCCCCGTGTGCTGGATGATGTGGTCGGGCAGGAACATCTGACGGGGGCGGAGGGGATTCTGCGGCGTATGGTCGCGGCGCGGCGTATGGCGTCGATTATTCTGTGGGGGCCGCCGGGGTGCGGCAAGACGACGCTGGCGCGGATTTTAGCCGACCATACGGATCTGCATTTCGAGCAGATTTCGGCGATTTTTTCCGGTGTAGCAGAATTGCGCAAGGTTTTCGATGCGGCGCGGCTGCGTCGTTCTCAGGGGCGCGGGACATTGTTGTTTGTCGATGAAATTCACCGTTTCAACAAATCGCAGCAGGATGCGTTTTTGCCCGTGGTTGAAGACGGAACGATCATTTTAATCGGCGCGACGACAGAAAATCCGTCCTTTGAATTGAATGCGGCCCTGATGTCGCGGGCGCAAGTGGTGGTTCTGAAGCGCCTTGACGATGCTGCGATGGAAATCCTGCTGCAACGGGCGGAACGGGAAGCGGGGCAGCAACTGAAACTGGAGCCGGAAGCGCGTACGGCGCTGAAGGCGATGGCCGATGGCGACGGGCGTTATGCCCTGACCATGGCGGAGCAGGTGTTTCATCAGGGCGACATGCTGGATACGGGGAAGCTCTCGGCGCTGGTCAGTCGCCGTGCGCCGCTCTACGACAAGGCCGATGAGGGGCATTACAACCTGATTTCCGCGCTGCATAAAGCGGTGCGCGGATCGGACGCTGATGCGGCGCTTTACTGGTTCTGCCGTATGCTGGCGGGCGGAGAAGATCCCCGTTTTCTGGCACGGCGGATCGTGCGCATGGCAAACGAGGATATCGGCAATGCCGACCCGCAGGCGATGGGGATCGTTCTGGCGGCGTGGGATACTTATGAACGTCTCGGTAGCCCCGAAGGGGAGCTGGCACTGGCGCAGGCGCTGATATATGTGGCGACGGCACCGAAATCGAACGCGATTTATGCAGCGTATAAAGATGCGGCGCGGGCCGCGCGTGAGACGGGCTCGCTGATGCCGCCCGCGCATATTCTGAACGCACCCACGGCATTGATGAAAGACATCGGGTATGGGTCCGGATATGAGTACGACCACGATACACCGGAAGGATTTTCGGGGCAGAATTATTTCCCCGATGGCATGGCGCGGAAGGCATTTTACAGACCGGTCGAACGCGGGTTTGAGCGCGAGATAAAGAAGCGGCTGGAATACTGGCAGAAATTGAGAGCGCAAAAGGGTCTTTGACCGCACAGATGACAGAGGTCAACAGCTATGGCACAATCGGGGCGGAAGGATTTCATACGATGATAAATGTTCTGGCGATTGCTGCCGGGGGCGCTGTCGGGGCGGTGATGCGCCATTTTGTGAATACGGGAATCATCGCTATGACGGCGCTGTCTTTTCCTCTGGGGATAATGGTTGTCAATGTCTTGGGGTCTTTTGTCATGGGCCTGATGACCGGGATTTTTGCGCATTTTTATGATCCGTCGCAAGCGGTGAAATTATTCCTGACGGTCGGCGTGCTGGGTGGGTTCACGACGTTTTCGGCTTTTTCTCTTGATGCGGTTTTGTTGTGGGAACGCGGTGAAATCTGGCAAAGTCTGGCTTATGTGCTTTGCTCGGTCGTTTTTTCAGTTGTCGCGCTGGTGGCGGGGCTTCTTTTGGTCAGGATGGTGAGTTCATGAGTGGTGTTCGTACGATTGTCGTTGCGCAGGAAGATGACGGGCAGAGACTGGACCGCTGGCTGAAGAAGCATGTCCCTGACCTGCCTTATGTCCTGTTGCAAAAACTGATGCGCAAGGGGCAGATCCGTGTCGATGGAAAGCGGGCGAAGACCGATGCGCGCCTTGGGGCCGGGCAGACGGTCCGTATTCCGCCGTCATCCGATGCGGTGAAGGAGGATCGCCATTTTCGGGCGGAAAAGGATGACCGGGATCTGGTCCGGTCGATGATTTTATACGATGATGGTGATTTGATCGCAATCAACAAACCCTTCGGCATCGCCTCGCAAGGGGGGTTGCGGGTTGAGCGGCATATTGACGGGTTGATGGAACATCTGGCGGATGAGGAGGGCGGAAAGCCGAAGCTCTGCCATCGACTCGACCGCGATACATCGGGATTATTGCTGCTGGCGCGGAGCCGCGATATGGCGATGCGGGTTGGCAAGGCCTTTGAAGGCAAGGATATCCGCAAATATTACTGGGCGCTGGTCGCTCCGGCCCCGGAGGATAATCAGGGAAGTATTATTGCGCCGTTGGCCAAGGGGGACGGCGCAGAAAAAGATATGATGGTGGTCGATGAAGAAAATGGCAAATTCGCTCGCAGCGAATTTCATGTACTGGAACGGGCGGGAAAAAAAGCAGCCTGCGTTGCCCTGTGGCCGCGTACTGGCCGCACTCATCAGTTGCGGGTTCATTGCAGGATTGCCGGGTTTCCGATTATCGGGGATGAGAAATACGGCGATCACGCGCTGGCTGCGACATTGAATGAGACATTGGGGCTGGCACCGCGCCTGCACCTGCATGCCGGACGGATCGTCATGCGGCACCCGGGGACCGGGGCGGCGCTGGATTTACGCGCCTCCTTGCCGTCGGAGCTGAAAAAAAGCTGGGCGGCGATGGGTTTTTCCGACGATTTCAGCGACGACCCCTTTGTCAATGTTAAGCTTTGAAACTGCCTTGCGGGCGGAGTATAGTTGGTGACATGAAAAAACAGCATTTTGAAAAAATTATTCTGGGTCTGGTCATGCTGGCGGCGGCGGGTGCCGCGATCTGGGTCAATCTTCCGTGACGCTTGGCAGGGGGCTATACGGTTTGCAGGAAGCCGCGCCGCCGCCGAAACCGCCGGGGCCGCTGTCGCGATTTCGCTGGTTGCGCCGCGCCTTCCTTATTTTGCTGACGTTGATGACGGCAAGTCTTGTGACGCTCAGTCTGATCGGCGGGAATTCTGATAGTTTTCGGGAGCTGTTCGAGGATTATCTTGATGATGCAACCGGGATGCGCTCTTCCATCGGGGTGTTGCACAAATTTTCCTTTTATCCTGCGATGACGATGGATCTTGAAAATGTCCTTTTCTATGGCACCGATGAAAATGGAGTAGAGCATCAGGTTGTTCGTATTGGCGCAATGCGGTTTTCAATTGGTTTTTGGAGCGTGGCGACGGGGCGAACGAAATTCCGCGTACTGGAACTGCGCGATGCCGATATTGCCGGTGGTATTGTTCTGCCGCAGGATTTGCAGATTACGCAGGCTGGTATTGTCCCGGAAGAGCAGGCGCTGATCGTGGATGCCCGCTATGGCGGTTCGCCGGTGACGTTGCGGGTCGATTTGCAGGGCCGTAGCGGCCCCGCCGGAATCCCGTCCTACACGCTGGCGGAAGATGCGGCAATTGATCTGCGTCTTGGGGATATTGTCCTGAAAGGCGTTTTAAACCGGGGGCGTATGAGCGACCTACATCTGGCGCTAGAAGAATTTCGTGCCGGGGATAATAATCCCGTCACGGGGGAGTTGCATCTCAGCGGTGCGGCGCGGGGTGTGTTGCGTACCGGGGAAAGCGATTTTTCGCTGGATATGCCGTTTAACATCAAGACGGGTCTGTGGAAATTTCGTGGTCAGGTCACGGGGGAGACATTGCGCTCCGTCGACATTTTCGGGGACAAAGGGTTGCTTGAAACATACCGCCATGTTCTGGATTTTATCGATGGGCCAGCACGCGCGAAAGACAGGCATACGCAGCCATATGATTTCAGTGCTTTTGATGTCGATCTGGCGTTGTCTTATAAAGACTTCTCATGGGCAGGGGTGTTTTCTGGACCGATGGTGGCAAAACTGGGTGTTCAGAATAATATCGTGACGATTCTGCCGGCCTCGCCAGCATGGAATGGCGGGGATGTTGCGGGAAAAATTACGCTGGACGCGACGAAGCCCCCGGGGCGGCTTGCGGTGCAGGTCGATTTCAAGGGGGTCGATTACACCGGGTTGCAACGTCATGTGCGTAGCGCCGCCGTGGGCACGGGCCGGGCCGATATCAAGGTGGATTTACGGGCGACCGGAAACAATGTCGAACAATTCTGGTCTTCGCTGGAGGGGGGCATTATGGCGATCGCGGGGCCGGGGGAGTTGACGTCTTCGCTTGTCAATCTCTGGGGCGGAGGGCTGGTCAATGCGATGCTGCCGGATTTTGAGCGCGGGGATCGCCTGACGCTTCATTGCGGCGTGGGATCGTTCCGGGTCAAGGGCTCAGTGGCCAGCGCCGAGACGATTTTAATCGACACCGACAAGGTCACGATCGTCGGTGACGGTTCAATTAATTTGCGGCAGGGAAGTCTTGATCTGAAACTGGACCCGGAGTCGAAGGATACGGCCTTTCTTTCGATTGCCACCAGCGTCGATGTCAGCGGATCATGGAACAAGCCCCGGATCAGGCCGGAGACGTTTTCATTGGTGAAGCGGCTCGGCGGGTTATTTCTCGGTACGGTTAATCCGGCGTTTCTGGTTTTCAGCATGACCGATTTCGGGCTGGATGAAAAACACCCCTGCAAGGCCTATATCAAGCCATGAAACGTTTTTACAAAATGGTCACAGCCGTTTCGGCCCCGGAAGGATTCGCCATTCATCTGGATGGAAAGCCGGTGCGTACGCCGTCGGGGCAGAGATTGATCGCGCCGACGCAAGGAATCGCCGATCTGGTTGTGGCGGAATGGGCAGCGCAAGGGGACAGGATCGATCCGGAAACCATGCCGTTGACGCAAATCGTTACTACGACGAAAGAACATGTCGGCGTATCGCGGGCGGAAATGACGCGGCTGGTTCTGGCGTATCTTGATACGGATTTAGTGTGTTATCGTGCGGCAGAGCCGGAAGCGCTGGTTTCGCGGCAAAAAGAAAAACAGGATGCGTGGTTGAAATGGTTTGCGCAACGTTTTGCCGTGGAGCTTGAAATCACTACCGGACTGGCCGCGTTGCGCCAGCCGGAAGCGGCGCACCGGGCCGTGCAGGACTGTGTCGCGGCGCTGGATCTGTGGCGGTTTTCTGTTTTTCAGATGACAACCGCAATCAGCGGATCGCTTGTTCTGGCGCTGGCCTTTGTCGAAAGGGCGGCCACGGCGCAGCAGGTCTTCGACGCCATGCATGTCGAGGAACATTATCGCAGTGACATTTATAACGAGGTTCTGCATGGTGCCGATCCGCAGCAGGAACGGGCAATGATTGGGAAAATGCGGGATTTGCAGGCGTTGCAGAAGATTTTGGATTTGTGCAGGGGTTGAAATCGTAGGATTTATTAAGAAATTTCTAATGTAAAGACCGTTTTGAGGGGGCGGATTTTAATTTCTTGCCAAGGGGAATATTAGTCATAAGCTATAGTTTGGCGGGCTTGGAACATATGAGGGTGACATGGTGACGCAGCGACTTTTTCTTTTTTCTGTATTTGTGGCTTCAATTTTACTGGCGTCGTCTGCAGCGATGGCCCTGCCCGATAATGCTCGCAAGGATGAAACAGGATATTACGTTTCCGGGCAAATTTTGGTGAAGGCCGAGTCGGGGCTTTCTGATTCCCGTTTTGTGAATATCCTTGCGAAATATTCTGCTATGGTTGAACGTCGGATAAACGGAATCGGCGTGTCCGTTGTTCGTGTCCCTCCGGGCCTTGAGAAAAAAATCATCGATGAGTTGAATCAGGACGGCAATATCGAGTTTGCTGAACTCGATCGGCTTGTCCCGCCGGGATTTGTCCCGAATGATCCGTCGTTCGGATCGCAGTGGCATCATGCCAAGATCGGTAGCGCAACCGCTTGGGACTCCGTATCGGCTGACGGGGTTATCGTTGCAATTCTTGACACTGGCGTTAACCCTACGCATGTCGATCTGGTGTCGGTGCTTTTGACGGGCTGGAATGTTCCTTCCCAGAACACGGATACGCAAGATCACCATGGTCACGGCACGGCTGTTGCCGGAGCCGCGGCGGCGGCTGTGAATAACGGCATCGGCGTGGCTGGTGTCGCAAAAGACGCAAAAATCCTTCCGGTCAAGATCACGGAAGCAACGGATGGTGTCGCATCATGGAGCAATATCGCCAGCGGCATTACATGGTCAGCAAATAACGGCGCAAAAGTTGTCAGCAACAGCTATGCTTCTTATAGGGGTGCGACAGTAATATCGGCAGCGAATTACTTAAAGAGTAAGGGCGGCCTGATGTTCTCCGCTGCCGGAAATGACGGCAGTGAGTGCGTTGTTCCAGAAAACTCGGCCATTATGGTGATTTCTGCGACCACTAGCAGTGATGTAAAGGCAAGCTGGTCGAATTACGGAGATTGCATTGATGTTGCTGCTCCAGGATCCAGCATCTATACAACATCGAATAGTGGAGGTTATAGAAGCGCCAGTGGGACATCCCTAGCTACCCCTGTTGCCGCTGGTCTTGCTGCCTTAATTTATGGCGTAAACCAGAATTTTTCTTCTAATGATGTTGAAAATATCATGAAAATTTCTGCCCATGACTTGGCCGGGACGGATTTCGATCCCAAGTTTGGCTATGGGAGGATTGATGCGGCTGCGGCTGCGGCACTGGCTCAAACCTATCAGCCAACGGTCACCGATACGCAGGCACCGACGACTCTGGTGACATCGCCATCGTCAGGGGCAACTGTCAACGGAATCGTTACGGTCACTGCGAATGCCAGCGATAATATAGGCGTGACTCGTGTTGATTTGTATGTAAATGGGGCTTTCTATTCTTCGGATACACAGTCTCCTTACGCTTTTTCATGGGATACTACGCCACTCGGGAATGCCAATGCCACTCTTGCGGCACATGCCTATGATGCCGCCGGGAATAAAGGCGTATCGTCCGGTGTTTCCGTCAAGGTGCAGAATTTTACAGATGTAACGCCGCCGATTGTGTCAATTTCGAATCCTGCTGCTGGTGCCAAGGTAACCGGAGTGATCGCGGTTACGGCATCGGCCACCGATGATACGGGAGTTCAGGGAATTGACTTATATATTGACGGCAAGAAGGTCAGTTCTGCAACTGGCGCGAATCTAAGCTACAACTGGAATACCAAAAAGGTTAAGGCAGGATCGCATACGCTCAAGGTACTTGCTACGGATACAAGTGGTAATACAGCCGAGACGGCGATTGTAGTTTATAAGTAGGATCGGCAGTAATCGGGTTGAGAAGCCATTGAGTAGTTGGTTTTGATAGAATACACTGTCACAAGACAGACACATGAATTGTGTCTGTCTTGTCATTTGCGACACAGGGTTTTCATGTTTATTGCATCCAAACAGACGAATGCCGGACTGACACTGGTTGAACTTTGTATTGCGCTTGTGATCGTGGGGATTATACTTTCTTCACAGTTTTCATGGATCGAGGCGCAATCCTACAGAAAGAGTCTGGAGACGACACGACAAAACCTTGCTGTTGTTCACCATGCGTTGCAGGAATATTATGCCAGAAATCAACGTTACCCATGCCCGGCCAGCGCTGCAATCATGCCAACGGTCCAGGGATTTTATCGAGAAGCGGATTGTCATCTTTCCCCGCTTCCAGAAGGAATTCTTGTCATTCCCGGCATCCATCAGGGAAAATTTGCTGCCATCGGTCGCGTGCCGTCTAGAACGCTTGGTCTAGCGGATCATTATGGGCTTGATGGGTGGGGCGTTCATCTAGTGTATGTGGTGTCGCAAGTTTTGACCGGAAAAGACGGCGATGCTGTTTTAGGTAATCTGTACGAAAAAGGGACGCTGAACGTTCTTGACGGCGCAGGAGATGTTATCGCAGATCCTCCCGCCTTGTATGTTGTTTTTTCCTCTGGGCCAGATCGCCGGGGACAGTTTCTACCATCAGGAGTGTTCGCCGAAGATTGTCGTTTGGGGTCGTATGATGGCAGAAACTGTGATGCAGATCCAATTTTCATACGGGAGCTACGCTCCGACGCCGATGGGGAAACCTATTACGATGATATGCTGATTTATGATCGTGATATTACAGCGATGGGAGATTCTATTCTACGCAATACGCTGGAAAAACTCGTTATTTGTCAAAGGCGCGGTGCATTTTTTGATCCGTTAGATCCCTATGCAGATGAATCCGGATGTTTGTCTGCGGTTATGCCTAGCGGTTCCTGTGCGCATGGGCTTGTCGTTGGCGGAGTAGAATCGTCAGGCCAAATCAGATGTATTCCGAACATGCAGCCTGGTTATTGTCAGGGGGGAAGAATACTGATCGGTTATGATGAAATCGGAAAAGCGATATGCAGTGATTTGCTGATGCAGATACTGTCTTGTGCGCAGATAGGTCTAATCTACGCGGGTCAGGGGCATGCCGAAGCAGATGCGCAAGGATGCAGGTCGGCAAGTGTTGCGCCATAGAGTTTGTTCTAAAAATTTTTAACCCATGCAATGTGATGTATTTGATTAAGAGTCTGTTTCAAAACTCCTCTGTTGTCATTCCCGCAGCGCGGCGAAGCCGCGCTCATCGGCGGGAATCCAGTAAAGACGGCGGGCTTTGCCCGCCGACATATGGATCCCCGATGTTTCAACGAAACCCTTGTTTCACAAGGCTTTCGTCTCGGGGATGACGGTGAAAGAGTGAGTTTTGAAACAGACTCTAAAAGATAAAACTCAGTACATCTTAAGACTTATATCATAGTCTTCGGGTGCGGCAGGCGGGTGCCGCGCAGCGTATGCCAGATGCCGCGCGACAAACGGAATCCGATGTAAAGAAGGGACGGGATTGTTGCCGCAAGGCCGAGCATGCCGAATTTTTGTACCTCTTTTGTATCAGTTTCTCCGGCGGCGAGGCTCTGGGCGATCATAAGAAAATCATCGTAGGTGTAGAGTGTGCTGGCGTAATATCCGGTAACGCCAAGGCCCAGCATCAGGATGAACGACCATATCCAGATGGTGCGTATCAGATAAACCGCGTGGTCATGCACATCGCCATTCTGATTTTTCCGGCGCAAATGCCCGGCTACGGCAAGAAGGATCAGAAGCAGCAAGGCGCAGCCGATCTGGATGGCGATAACCGGGATGATCTGGCCAATGAGTGACAGGATTAAAACGCTGTAGAGGCCGAGGATGACGACCCGGGAATCATTTTTCGGCGGCAGGGTTTCGATAGAATCGTTCATCAGCTTCTCCCGAACAGGCGTTCAATATCTTTCAGGGTCAGGCGAATCGAGGTCGGTCGCCCATGGTTGCACTGGCCGGAACCGGGGGTTATCTCCATTTCGCGCAGCAGGGCATTCATTTCATCGACGCTCAGGCGGCGGCCAGATCGCACGGATCCATGACAGGCCATGGTTGATAGAAGCGCATTGATTTTTTCCTGCAAGCCGTTGGCCGTGCCGCGTTCGCTCAGTTCGTCTGCCAGATCACGGATCATTCGTGCGATTTCAGCGCGCCCGGAAAGCATCGCCGGAATGGCGCGCACGGCAATGGAATCGCGTCCAAAAGATTCGATTTCGAGACCAAGCGTGGCCAGCATATCCGCCTGTTCCAGCAGGGCGGATACTTCCGTGTCGCCGAGCGAAACGATTTCCGGCACCAGCAGGCCTTGCGCGGGGATGCGGCCTGTTTGCATTTGTGCCTTGAAGCGCTCGTAGACAAGGCGTTCATGCGCGGCGTGCTGATCGACGATGACCACGCCGTCACGGGTTTGTGCGATGATATAGTTTTCATGGATTTGCGCCCGTGCTGCGCCGAGGGGATAGTCGCCATCCGCGGTTTCTTCCGGTGCTGCTTCCGCGCGGGCTGAAGGGGCGATGGCTGTGGCGTAGGCCACCTGCGCCACAGATGAAACGCGATAGCCGGGAATATTGCGGTCGGACAGTCCCGAAAAGGAATGTGTGGATGCCGGATAGAGGGGTTGCGCGGCGGCAATGGTTTTTTCTCCAAAAGTCGATGCGCTGTGCCGCGCCCCGTCATGCAGGCGGTGCTGGAGCGCGCCGATCATCATGCCGCGTATGGATGCCGCATCACGAAAGCGCACCTCCGCCTTGGCAGGATGGACGTTGATATCGACATCGCCGGAATCACAATCGAGAAACAACACCACAACCGCATGGCGGTCGCGCGATAAGACATCGGCATAAGCTACGCGCACGGCGGCATTGAGAAGTTTGTCGCGCACGGGGCGGCCGTTGACGAAAAGATACTGGAACTGCGCAGTGCCGCGATGATAGGTTGGAAGGCCGATATGGCCGCTGAGTTCAACGCCGTCGCGCCTGGCTTCTACGCGCAGAGAATTGACAGCAAAATCGTCACCGAGGATAGAATGCAGGCGGCTTTCGCGCTGGTCAAGAAAGTCGCCCTGCGTCACCGCTATCAGGGACAGGGATTCAATCCCATTATGGACCAGCCTGAAAGAAACGGCGGGGAAGGCCATGGCCAAACGCAGGACGACATCCTTGACGGCGGCGTATTCCGCCCTGTCGCCCTTCATGAATTTAAGGCGTGCCGGAGTTGCGTAGAATAAATCGCGTACCTCGACCTGCGTGCCGTCGGGGTGTGCGGAAGGGACGGGCGCGGATTTGTGCCCCCCTTCGACGTTGATCTCCCATGCTTCGCCGGGCGTTTCACGGGAACGGGAGGCGATGCGCAGGCGGGAAACCGCGCCGATTGACGGCAAGGCCTCGCCGCGAAAGCCGAGAGTGTGGATATTTTCGAGGTCGTTGCCGTGCAGTTTTGATGTGGCATGGCGGTCGAGGGCGGCGACGAGTTCCTCGCGGGTCATGCCGATTCCGTCATCGGAAATACGGATCAGGCTCTTGCCGCCATCACGAATTTCAATTCCGACCCGGGTTGCGCCCGCGTCGAGGGCATTTTCGACAAGTTCTTTCAGGGCGGCAGCCGGGCGTTCGATGACCTCGCCAGCGGCGATCTGGTTGATCAGCGTTTCGGGAAGATGACGGATGCGCATGAGGTGAATTATAGAGGTTCCGGCGCAGAAATCTACACCGGTTTATCCGTTCTTGGGGAAGGATCAGCCTATTTTCTTGTCGGAGATGATATCATTGAGGATGGCATCGTGAAAATCGGCATTATTCAGGATTGCGCCGGTGAGATCGGCGCGACGCAGATCGCAATCGTGCAAAACCGCATAGGACAGATCGGCCCCGGTCATGATGCAATCCGACAGATTTGCCCCGGTCATGATGGCGTAACGCAGATTGACCCCGGACAGGTTGACGCGCTGTAGCCATTTGCTGCCGTCCGGCTGGGTGAATTGCAGCGGTGAAAAGTTTGCGTTTTGCATGTTGGCGCGGGTCATGGTCGCGTATTTCAAGGAGGAGCCACGAAAATCGGTGTTCATCAGGATCGCATCTCGAAAATCGCCGCGGTCGAGCACGGCGCTCTGGATTTCGGCGTTGGACAAATCCTGATTGATGAAATTTGCCCCGACCCCCTTGATGGCCGTCAGAGGGTATTTCTTTAGGTCGAGGATATGGCGCAGATCGAATCCGGACAGGTCGAGACGGTTTCCCTTACGTCCGGCGCTGGCGATCCACGCTGTGTGTTCCTGCAGCAAGGCGGGCATATCCTTGCCAGTGGTTTCAAGTTTTGTACCCATATTTTCTTCCGACATTGCGGCGTCGATGTTCGCGCCACTGGTTTCCGTACCTTGCAAAACGGTGCCGGAAATAATCGATTGCGTCATGTTGGTGTTGCGTAGATCAGATCCGGTAAAATCGGCATTACTCAGATTCGCGCCATGGAAATTCGCGCCTTTGAAATCGGCGTCCTGGATGATGACTCCAGTAAGATCGGCATCGGAAAAATCGGCGTCTTGCGCCCGCGCGCCGGACAGGTTTGTTTCCGCAAGGCGCGTGCCAGCAAAGATGGTTTTCGCCTTTTTGCTTTCGCCGTAATAGCTGTCGGCAAGGCCTTCCTTGTTGGACTGACCGAGGATGACGCCCTCGCGCAAATCGGCCTTTTGAAAATCGGCACCAGTCAGATTTGCGCCGACGACGGTAGCGCCGCGCAAATCGGCGCGTGCGAAGCAGGCTTTTTCAAGATTTGCGCCGCGCATGTCGCAGGCAAAGAAAGATGTTCCCTTGAAATTGCCGTGCGACATATTCGCTCCGACCATGACCGATCCGGTGAAATCGGCCTGCGACAAGTCGGCCTTGCGGAAATCGAGATTGGAAAGATCCTTGAATTTGATCAGGGCCCGCGCCCCGCCCCGTACCCCTGTACTGAACTTCTGGTGCTTGCGGATAATTTCGTCCAGTTCGGACTGTGACACTTTTTGCAGGCCACTACTCATGGGGTACTCCCGTTCTCACCCAAGCATTGTAGCCCGAAGGCCGATAAAAAATAATGAATTTTTAAGACCTTAGCCGTTTTGCGAGAAGGCGGAGCATGCCGCAGGCATCGCTGCCGGGGGTGTGGAGATCGTCAAGGGCTTGATTTGCCATGATTTTTCCTAGTTCGACACCGAACTGGTCGAAGCTGTTGATGCTCCACAAAACACCTTGCACAAAGACGCGGTGTTCATTCATCGCCATCAGGAGACCAAGATGCCACGGATCGAGCCGATCCAGCAGGAAGATGGTGGAGGGACGATTGCCGGGAAAGCTGCGCTGCGGGTTGTTGCCGGAATCAGCGAGGCTGCGGCCCTTCATCATGGCGTCTGCCTGCGCCACCATATTGGCCAGCAGCATGTGATGATGATCCGGCCAGGGGTGATCGTGTTCCAGCACGCCGATAAAATCGCATGGGATGATGTCGGTTCCCTGATGGATCAGTTGCATATAGGAATGCTGGCAATCTGTTCCTGCGCCGCCGAAAATGACCGGTGCGGTCGCGAAAGTCATGGCATTGCCGTATCGGTCTACGGATTTCCCGTTCGATTCCATCATCGTTTGCTGCAGCCATGCGGGAAAGAGCTGCAGACGATGGTCGTAGGGCAGGGTGGCAATGGCTGTCGTTCCAAAAAAATTCCGGTTCCAGACATCCAGAAGGGCCAGAACCACCGGGATATTGCGTAGATCGGGGGCGTCATGAAAATGTTGGTCCATCGCATGGGCGCCATCGAGAAACTGGCGGAAACGGTCATAGCCGATGGAAAGGGCCACGGAAAGTCCAACGGAAGACCAGACGCTGAAGCGGCCCCCCACCCATTCACCGAAGGAAAAGACCTGTTCCGGGGCGATGCCAAAAGCGCATGCCGCATCGACATTGCAAGAGACCGCAACGGCGTGGCGCTGTATGGCGGATTCGTCGCCCAGTTTTTGCACCAGCCATGCACGAGCGGTTGCCGCGTTCATCATGGTTTCTGCTGTTGTAAACGTTTTCGAGGCGATCACCAGCAGGGTTGTTTCCGGGTCGCACGCATTCAGGACATCCCGCAGGTCGTGGCCGTCGACATTGGAGACAAAATGCACGGTTATGCCGGGTATGCGGAATGAAGATAGGGCCACAGTCGCCATACGCGGCCCGAGATCCGACCCGCCGATGCCGATATTGACCACGGTATAGAGGGGTTTTCCGGTGTGGCCGCGCCAGGTTCCGGTATGAACCGCATCGCAAAAATCTTTCATCCGCTCCAGCGTGGCATGGATGCCGGGGATGATGTTTTCATCGGCAACGGAAATGCGTGTCCCGGCGGGGGCGCGCAAGGCGGTATGTTGAACGGCACGCCCTTCCGTGGTGTTGATCGGTTCGCCGGAGAACATGCGCTGCCGCCAGGCCTTGAAATCGCATGAATCAAGCAGAGCCGTGAACAGGGGCAGGGTTTTTGTAGTGATACGCTGGCGGGAAAAATCGACTGTGAGGCCGGGGATTGTGAGGGTAAAATCGTCAAACCGCGCCGGATCGGCGTTAAACAGGGTCTGGAGCGGAGGCATGTTCCGGGCATGGGTTTCCAGCGCCGCCCGGCAGGAGGCAGTTTCATTCGACATTGGGGAGGGTATCCACGATTTTTGTTGGTGTGACTCCGGCAGGGTTTCCGACCAGTACGGTTACCTGTTTTTTATGGTCGAGCAGTTTTTGTGCAACCCGGCGGATATCGGAGATGGTAACAGAAGAAATTTTTTCACTGACCGTATCGAGATAGGTGGAAGGAAGGTCGTCAAGCTGCATCGATAGCATCATCCCGGCGATATTGTCGGTAGATGTCAGCGCGAGCGGCATGGAGCCGATCAGATATGATTTTGCATTTTCCAGCTCCTGCGGCGTAATATCGCTGTCGCGCATTCTCGACCATTCGGCATCGATCAGGTCGAGAACAGTTTTGACGCTGTCGTTTTTTGTCGATGTCTGCAAGGACAGGGTCGGGGCATGGTTGAGGCCGACGAAACTGGTGTAGATGCCATAAGTCAGACCACGTTTTTCGCGGACTTCCTCCATCAGGCGGGAGCCGAAACCGGAGCTGCCGAGGATAAAATTCATGATTTGCGCTGCATGCCAGTCCGGGTCCTTGCGGTCGATTCCATCCTGTGTACGCTGGATGATGGTCTGTGGCTGGTCCTTGTGCATCAGGATGACGGTGCCGGGATTGCGAATTTTTAAATCCGGTGTGTTTGCGGCGGGCGCTGTTTCCGGCAATGCGCCGAAGACTGTGTCGAGGAGCGGCCCCAGTTCGGCGGCAGTGATATCACCCGCGACGGCGATGCGCAGGCGGTCGCGGGAGAGATGCGTCTTTAAAAAATCGCGCAAGTCGTCTGCAGTAATCGCGGCAAGGCTGCTTATCGTGCCGCCGCTGTTTCTGGCGTAGGGATGTCCGGCATAGGCGGTATCGTTCATCAGCCTTGCCGCAACCCAGTCGGGGCTAGACATGGCGCTGCGGATTCGGCTGATGTTGGCATCTTTCATCCGTTGCAGCGGTTCGGCGTCGAAACGCGGTTCGTTCAGGGACATGCGTAGCAGGTCGAAGCCCAGCGCGCTGTGGCGGGTCAGCATTTTCAGCGCGCCGTGAAAATCGTCACGCCCACTGCTGTAGCCGAGGCTGATGGAGTTGTCCGCGAGCGTTTTTTGGAAGGTCTGGCTGTCGAGTTCTCCGGCCCCTTCATCAAGCGTATTGGATAAAAGCTGGGCGGTGCCCTGATTGTCGTCGCGGTCATTTACGGCTCCCGCCCCGGCAAAGGCGAAATCAACGGCGATAACCGGTACGGAATGATCTTCGACCAGCCATGCGATAATGCCGCCGGGACTGGTGATTTCGTGGATATCAAGGAAACGGTCGCCTTTTGTCGCAAAAGCCGGGAGGGCGCAAAACAGCAGAATAAGGCACAGACCAGAGTGGGCGAGGCGGCGCAGCATTATGGGGTTTCCTCCGATTTTACTTGTACATGGGCTTCGGGCGGGAGGACATAGCCGGTGATGCGGGCGGTATTTTCCGTCAGATAACGTTTTGCCACATCTTGTACTTGCGCGGCGGTAACGGCGTCAATGTCATAGGGCCAGTATTCGACATCGTCGAGGTTTGATCCTGTTATCAGGGCTTGTCCGATAGTACGGGCTGGACCGGACAGGCTGTCGCGGGCGAAGGCGGCACCATCCATTAGCCGTGTTTTTGCGTCTTTCAATTCGTCATCGGTGATGCCGTGATCGCCGACCAGTTGCAATTGTTGCAGAAAAGCCTTTTCAACGATCTCCGGCGTGACGTTTTCCGCCGGAACCAGTCCGGCGGAAATGGTGCCGAGATGGCGGGTCTGGCCGTGATAGCCCATGCTGGCCGAGGTTGCGATTTTTTGTTCGACCACCATGGATTTATAAAGGCGGCTGGCAGGCGATCCGCTCATGATTTCCATCAAGACGTCGAGCGCGAGGGAATCCTGTTTGTTCATGATTGCACCGGGCGCACGGGCCATCCACATGACGACAGGCTGGCGGATACGGGCATCGCGCATGAGGTAGCGGGCCTCTCCCGGGAAGGGTGCTGGTTGGGCAAAGGCAGTTTTGGGCACCGGACGGGCGGGGATAGTGCCGTAGATTTCAGTGGCCAGCGGTTTCATATCTGCCGCCGTGATGTCCCCGGCGACAACCAGAATGGCATTGTTCGGCGCATACCACCGCTGGTGAAAATCCAGCGCATCGTCGCGGGTCAGGGTATCGACCTCGTGCCCCCAGCCGATCACCGGCGTGGCGTAAGGATGGCCGGGAAACAGGGCATAACGCAGTTGTTCGGCAAACCAGGAGCGCGGGTCGTTTTCGGTGGTCTGGCGGCGTTCTTCAAGGATGACCAGTTGTTCCGATTCAAATTCGGATTGCGGCAGGGTAATGCCGCGCATGCGGTCGGCTTCCATCGTCATGACATCGCGCAGCCTTGTGGCGGCGATGTTCTGGAAGTAGGCGGTGTAATCCTGTGTGGTGAAGGCGTTGTCGTTTCCGCCCATGGCGCGTACACGCTTTGAAAATTCCCCCGGAGGCACGTTTTCTGAACCCTTGAACATCAAATGTTCAAGAAAATGGGCCAGCCCGCTTTTGCCCGGCGTTTCATCGGCGGCCCCGACGCCGTACCATACCATATGGGTTACGACCGGCGCGCGCGGATTGGGGATGACCACGACGCGCATGCCGTTTTCCAGCGTGAAGCTTTCCGCGCCAAAAACTTTTTGTCGGGCGGGGGATGCCGCCGTGTCCGGGGCAGGGTCTTGCGCCCGGACCGGCCCCGGGGTCAGGGCCAGAAACGCGAGCAGGGCGAAAAGGGGGAAAACATTGATTCTCATGGAAAAAAATGTAGCGCATAAAGGTGGCATTTCCTAGGCGCAGAGAGGTTTGACAGAGTGGTCATTCCCGTGTTTTATCATAATCAATAAAAAATATTGAAACAGGGGAAAAAGAATGAGCAATCCGCATTTTCCGGAAAGTCAGATTGAAATCAGCCCGTATGATTGGGACCTCCATTACAAGACCGCGCTGGAACTGACCTGTCTGGAGCGTATGGACATGAAGGTGGATCGCGATCAGCTAGATATGGATATGTTGCGCCAGCTTGTGCTCAAAGGCCCTCATGGCGATGCCCCGACGGATGAAGACGCAAGGTTTGTTGACGGGGATCTTCTGGCGGCTTATGTGCCGAAGCGTCTTATCTATCTGGCGGCGCTGATTTTCGAGGATGTCAATGTGATCGGGGAGCGTGCCGACAGGGTGGCGCGGTCCATGGAATCCTTCGTTTCCTTTTTCCCTGAAGAAAAATTTTCCAAGGGGCTGCATCGTATGGCCGATGAGGCGGAGATACAGATCCGGAATCTGGCGGCGCGGATCAAGGGGTTTCGCCGGATCGTGGCAACATCCATCCCGGACGGTTTTGGCGAGGCGGCGCTGGCCGCCCGGCAGCGTATGGTTTCTTCCTTGCGGGAAGATTTTCGCGATCACGCCGGATATGAAGACCCCGCACCGCTTTCCGCGCGCCTTCCTGTTTTGGCGGCGGAGTATCATCATCTGTCCGTTCTGGGGCTGAAACAGGCTTGTGTTGAAAAGAAAATCGCCGAGGAATGCCTGTGCGTGGCGGCGACTGAAAAAGTGCTGCGAAAACAGTTCAGTGCGGCGAGCAATCTCGACACCCGTGCGTTTCAGGGGCTGGCCACGGCATCGTTGCTGAATGCGATGAGCGATCTGGAATATGCCGCGACCTTGCGCAACAGCCTCTATATGATGGACCAGATCAACCGCCCGTTCTTTCCATCGGTGGTGTTTGCGCTTTAATCCTCGATCACCGGAGTTTCGCCTGTGGTGACGGGGTTTCCTTCCTCGGTGTTTTTCTTCAGGCGTTTAGCTTCGGCCGTTGCGTCGACAACGGTTGCGGGGGGGAGCTGGTCTCCGCCGATATTCATCAGCTTTTTGATGACAGGTTCGTTTTCCCGCCGGGTGTTGGCGGCTTCGTAATCGACGAGGCTGCGGATATCGGGATCGGCGGCGGTATTGGCAAGGAGGGCGGTTTCACCCGGGGTCAATCCGTCGGCGCGCGCGGCGGCCTCGGACCCCAGTACGGCGGTACGGGCCTGTTCGGCCATGGCCTGTTCCTGCGGTCGTGCCGCGCCGGGTTGCGGCGGGCGCAGGGTGAATTCCGGTGGCATTTCCAAAGGCGCGCGCTTGACCACAGCGAATTCATCAGGAGATGTGCGGGTCAGGCCCAGTTCCTTTTTGGCGCTGTCGCATCCCGTCATGGTCGCGGCGGAAAGGATTGTCAGGGTAGCAAGCAAAAATTTACGCATCATGTGGTGTGGCCTCTTTCCCGGCGGAGGGGTGTGGTTTCGGTTCGAAGAATAAACTATGGATCAGCAACATGGCAATCCCGATGCAGATAGTGGAATCGGCGATATTAAAGGCCGGCCAGTGCCATCCGGCAACATGGAAATCAAGAAAATCCGCCACCGCGCCGAAGCGCACCCGGTCGAGCATGTTGCCGAGTGCGCCGCCGATGATAAAAATCAGCCCGCAGGCGGTCAGGGGGCTGTTTGTCCGGTGCAGCCAGACGATAAAGGCGACGACGATGCCGGTCGCGAGCGTCAGCAAAAGCAGCGGACCATAGGTGGTGTCGCCATTGAACAGGCCGAAGCTGATACCCTTGTTCCAGACCATCACCAGATTAAAAAAGGGCAAAATATCGATCTGCGTGTAGGGCATGCGGTCTTGCGCGGTCAGCAACCATTGCAGGAACGGCATGCCGCTGGCATCGGCGCGTTCGGGCAGAACGCGGGATTTGACGACATGTTCCACCACCCACCATTTGCTGACCTGGTCGGAAAAGAAAATCAGGAATATCGCGGCAAAATGAGGAAGGCGCATGACGGATGTTTGTTCTTTCTGCTAGACGGGTTGTGTTATCGCGTGCAGAGGGTGGCCGTTTTTCCGTGATTCCCCGATGACCTGCGCGGCCTTGGCTTCGGCGATATCGCAGCCATAGGTGCCGCAAACCGTCTTACCGTCACGGTGAATTTCAAGAGTTTTGATCGCGGCGGTCAGGGCAGACATGCCAAAGACGCGCTGGAGAAGATTTTCAACGAAGCTGACCGGCGTATAATCGTCGTTCAGGATAATGACATGGTACTGGCGCGGCGTTTCTATTTTCTTTTGCTCGGTCGTGTCGAGCGCGGTGTCCCCGCCGGGTGCTGCGGGGGAATGACAGGAGATGCCGACGATGCCAACGCTGGCGCAGGTGAAATCGAAACGGTTTTCGGTCAGTTCGAATTCAGAACCGTCAATGCGCATTGTCATTTCAGGCCGCCTTTCTGTTCTTCATATACCAGCGTACGGCATCGGCGTCGCGCGCGGAAAGGTCTGGATAATCCGGATCGGTTCCGACATCGGGTAGAATTTTCCAGCAACGCTGGCATTTTTTCCCTTCGGCCTTGCCGAAAACGGTCGCCACACCCGCGACATCGGGCAGGCGGAAGGCGTTTGCCGGAATGTCCGCCCCGACTTTAACCGTGATCTGTGATGTGATGCAAATTTCGGAAAAATCAACCCCTTCGATGGTGCCGGGCAGATACAGCACGGGATGCGCCTCGAGCGAGGAGCCGATGATTTTTTCTGCCCGTTTCGGTTCCAGCGCGCCGAGGACGACACGGCGAACATCCATCACCTGCCGCCATTTTTCTTCCAGCGCCGGATTGGACCACGCGGCGGGGAGGTCAGGGAACATGCGCAAATGGACACTGTCCGCGTCTGCGAAAACGCCATGCGGGCGGTGACCCCATGCCTCTTCCGTCGTGTAGCACAGATAAGGCGCAAGCCACGCGGTCAGGCAGTTGAAAATCTCCGCCATGACCGTGCGGGCGGCGCGGCGTTCGAACAGATCGGGGCGATCGCAGTAGAGGCGGTCCTTGCGGATGTCGAAATAAAATGCCGAGAGCTCATTGGTGCAAAAATTATGCAAGGTATGAATCAGACGGCTGAAATCGTAATCTGCGATGCAGGATTTAACGGTGTTATCCATGTCTTTCAGCCAGTGCAGGACCAATTGCTCCAGCTCCGGCATGTTTTTGTATTCGGAAGGTTGCAGTTTTTCCGACGCGCTGAAGCCATCGAGCGCGCCAAGCAGATAGCGGAACGTATTGCGGATGCGGCGGTAAAGATCGCCAGTCAGTTTGATGGTGTCTTTCGAAATGCGGATATCCTCGCTGTAATCCGAAAGCATCGCCCAGAGGCGGACGATATCCGCGCCATGCACATCGATCATTTCCAGCGGATCGACGACATTGCCCAGCGACTTGGACATTTTGTAGCCCTTCTCATCAAGGACAAAGCCGTGTGTGAGAACGGTTTTGAACGGCGCTTCGCCGCGCGTGCCACAGGATTCGAGCAGCGAGGAATGGAACCAGCCGCGATGCTGGTCGGAGCCTTCGAGATAC
>CAYNSR010000019.1:0-38207 GCA_964400125.1 uncultured Micavibrio sp.
ATAGTGAATCAGAAAACTACAATCTTGGGAATCATAATTGTCAACACGGCCTAATCTCCCCATTAAAAATTTAAATTACCATATAAAAAACAAACGCTCTATGTCAATAAAAAATTCGTTTTTCTCTCACCGCTGGCTTTCCAATCCCAAAATCAGCTTCTTCCGCGGCGTTCCCCAACCATAGTTCTCGATGATTCCCGATTGCTGGATAACACGGTGGCAGGGGATCAGCAGGGAAATCGGGTTGGCCCCGACCGCGCCCCCCACGGCGCGGCTGGCTTTGGGTTTGCCGATGGCCTGCGCCACGGTCTGGTAGCTGACTGTGGCCCCGCAGGGGATTTTCATCAGCGCCTGCCAGACCTGAATCTGGAAGTTGGTGCCGTAGAGATGAAGATTGAGTTTTTTTTCCGCCGCCGTCCCCCGCCAGATTCCAAGAATGCGTTGCGCCGTTTCCGCCGTGCCAGGGCTATCCTCCACAAAATCTGCCCTGGGCCAGTACTCCCGCAAGCGCGTCATAGGAATGGCGCGGTCTTCATCCACACGAAACCCCAACCAGCACAATCCTTTTTTGGTCTCCGCGATCAGTAAATCACCGATTGGCGTCGAATGAAAGCCGTAGCGTATGGCCATTCCCGCACCGCGTGCCTTGACATCCCCCGGTGTCGCCGCCTCGATAGTGACGAACACATCATGCAAGCGGCCATTGCCGGACAACCCGGCTTCATAGGCCGCATCGAGTGTGGCATAGCCCTGCAACAACATCTCCCGCGCATGGCGCATATTCATATACTGGCATAGTTTTTTGGGGCTGATCCCGACCATGCGGGTGAAGGATTTTTGAAAATGCGTGACATCATACCCGACGCGCCCCGCCAGGAATTCCAGTGAGGGCTGGTCCTGCCAGTGGGCGGCAATGTAATCGATGGCATCAGAAATGGTATTTTCAGCACGGTGCGACATAAGAAAGAAAATAGCCGCGATTTTCATCGCAGCCAATCCGTTTTCTGGTGTTTTCTATTACCGCGTGTGACCGACGTCCGTTTTAGCCTTGAAATAGTTCACTGTTTCTTGTCCCAAGGACAGTTTCAGGACTTTATTCGCGACCGCGCTACCGATCTCATTGAGAAAAACATCCCAGTCACCTGCAGCCTGGAGATCATAACCGTCCTTCTTTGATCCGAAAGGTACGCGCGCCAGCGTTGTTGAAAATTTTAGCGTTGGTTTTTCAGAAAAGGGATCAAAACCGTAATTGATAAAGAATGTCTCCTCAAAACCGGTGGCTTTATCTGCTATCTTTAGAACCGGAGCGCCTGCCGACATCAGATCGGCCAGTTTGGCAACAAAATTGCCTTCGGCGTTTAATTCATCAACAAATTCACGCAGCGCGTCAAGCTGGAGCCGATGATCGTCACTGAAAGCGATACCGTTTGATGCAATCTTTTGATAGGCAACCATAAAAGTTTCGGATAATTTACCCATGATCGTGTCCTCTCCTGAAAATTGATGGTGAAAATAGACCACACTTCGTACAATATGTCAATAAACGCATTCCCCCCCTCCTTAAAAATCATGAAAAAACAGGATGTGACCACATTTTTCAGGCGCCTGCAAAACGCGAACCCCGAACCGCGCGGGGAGCTCGACTACGTTAATCCCTATACGCTTCTCGTTGCCGTCGTCCTTTCAGCGCAGGCCACCGACAAGGGCGTCAACAAGGCCACGAAAGAACTTTTTAAAATCGCCGATACCCCGCAAAAAATGTTGGCACTGGGTGAACCCGGATTAAAAGAGCATATCAAGACTATCGGCTTGTATAACGCCAAGGCAAAAAACATCATGGCCCTGTCGGAAATTCTGCTCCGCGAGCATCATGGGCAGGTGCCTGAGAGCCGCGAATCACTGGTCAAACTGCCCGGCGTCGGGCGCAAGACCGCCAATGTCGTTCTCAACATTGCCTTCGGCCACGAAACCATAGCGGTCGATACCCATATCTTCCGCATTTCCAACCGTACCGGCCTTGCACCGGGAAAAACGGTGGAGCAGGTTGAAGAAGGGCTTGAAAAAATCGTCCCACCGCAATTCCGCCGCCACGCGCATCACTGGCTGATCCTGCACGGACGCTATGTCTGCAAGGCGCGCACCCCGCTTTGCGGGCAATGTCCGGTTTATGATTTATGTGGATTCAAGGAAAAGGCGACGTTCAGAAAAATGCGGGATTAGATCCGCCGCGATTTCAAAATATCATTGATACAGGCCCGTGCACGAACGCCATCCTGTCCCGCAGCCTGCGGCGCGATCATGCGGGCGCGAAACTCGAAATGCGCTGTCTGGCCATCGTTCAAAAACACATCCAGCACACAGGCACTGCCACGAAACTGCAACATCGACGCCGTCCCGTCCCGGCGGTTGAGATCGGCGTAGCCGAAGGCCTGCACCATGTCGGATGCCGTCAGTTTCATCAGGTCCTGCGGCGATGCGCGCAGACGTTCCTGCAATGCACGTTGTTTACGCTTGACCCCCGGCGTCGGGACGCCGTCCTGAACAACGGACGTTACTGCGGCCATGGCCTGTTGCGGCCCCGGGGCAACACGAAAATGTTCGGAAACATAGCTGCCGCCGATAATCAATGCGGCCAGCAAAATCGTTTCCGGCAACAGCATCGCCCGTTTCCAGCGGCGGATCAGAGCACGTCTTTCCCGCCGCCAGAAACGCAAGCCGGGGGATGCGCCCCGGCCTGCTGATTTTGCTGAAGATGTCACAATGAATGACATGGCTTACGCCGTTGCAGCCGCTTTGTCAGCAAAAGGCAGCTCATTGCCCGCATTCTCGTTGCGAACAGGTGCCTTTTTTGTCTGAGTGGAGCGGCTATCCTGCTTTTTTACGGATTGGCTGCCCGACAGCGGTGTAAGCTTTCCTTCCAGTGTGGCACCGGCTTCGACGGCCAGTTCCTTGTAAGCGATTTCGCCGGTGATGGAGCCGGTGGAACGAATGGTCAGGCGTCCGTTGACGGTCAGGTCACCTTCGAATCGGCCAGCAACAGTGGCTTCCTCGATTTCGACCGCGCCGTAGAAAACGCCGCTCTCCGCGATTTCAAGAATTTTTGCACCCTTGAGCGCCGCTTCAATCGTGCCTTCAACGATCAACACATCGCAGGATTCGATTTCACCGGAAAGAGAAATGCCTTCGCCAACGACTAGACGGCGACCATCTGCGGCCTTGTTCGTTGCAACGGCGTAACCGCTTCCGGCGACGGTGCCCGTCGTATAGCTGCCCGGGAAAGCGCCCGGCATGCGCGGCGGCTGCATCTGGCGCTGCAACCCGGCAGGGTTTCCTGGGATGTCAATCGGACGGGACTGCGCATTCGCCTCGGCTTCTTTGGAATCGTCGCTGGGGCTGGTCTGGTTCGGGTACATTACGGGTTCCTTTTCGTTTTTCACATAGAGTTCGACAGGCGCTTTATCCCTTGCCCTTTCCTGAGGCGAAGGGGGCGCATTTCCATCGGATTCTGGTCTTTGACGGTGAAACATTGCTGTCGCGATCCTCATCAAAAAATACACCAACCAACACACGGGACACACGGATGCAGCCAGAGCCGAATCCCGTTGCGGTAACCGTTTGTGTTGAACGGGAAATTCCTACCATGCCCCCCGGACCCCCGCAAGCACGGAATTGCTGCACCCCCGCGCTTAAAAAAAATCGGCCTGTCTTTTCAAAGAATTAGCCTAATCCGTCTCGTGAAAAAAACTGTAGATTTTCAAGGCAACCGCCTTTGAAATCCCCTCCACCTTTTCCAGATCAGCAAGCCCGGCACGCGCCACGTCCTGCGCCGAACCGAAATACATCAGCAGAGCCTTTTTTCGCTTCCCCCCGATTCCCGGCACGGCATCGAGCGGCGAGGCGGTGATTTTTTTCGCCCGCCGGACACGATGCGACCCGATGGCAAAGCGATGCGCCTCGTCACGCAGCCGCTGGAGGTAGTGCAAAACGGCATCATGTTCGGGCAACTGGAACGGGTCGCGGCCCACCGTAAAAAATTTCTCGCGGCCCGCATTGCGCTCCGGCCCCTTGGCAATCGAGACCACATTCAGGTCGTCCGCAATCCCCAATTCCGCGAGCGTCTCCATGACCGCGCTCAACTGCCCCGCGCCGCCATCGATCAGCACAAGATCGGGCCAGGATTCCGATTCCAGACCATGCGCGAAGCGCCGCCGCATCACTTCGCGCATCATGCCGTAATCATCGGCGGAATCCGCCGTGCGGATGTTGAATTTGCGATAGCTTTTTTTGTCAAACCCTTCCGGCCCGGCAACAATCATCGCGCCGACCATATCGCTGCCGCTGATGTGGCTGTTGTCGTAAACCTCGATGCGGGACGGCGATTCGTCAATCCCGAAAAGCGTGGCAACACCTGCCAGCAGCACCACATCCCCGGCCCGTTCCAGCAGGTGACGATCCAGCGCGTCCTGCGCGTTTTTTTGCACGAAATCCAGCAAACGGCGGCGCGTCCCTCGCACCGGACGCGCTATCCGGACGCGGCGCGTATTTTCCTCACGCAAATTCAATGCCGCCTCGATCAGTGCGGTTTCGGCAATGTCGTGCGAAATCAGGACCAGCGGCGGTGCCGGAATATTCTCGTAAAACTGCGCCAGAAAGGCTTCAAGGACCGCTTCCGGCGTTTCTTCGGCATCGTGGCTGGGGAAAAAAGCGCGGTTGCCGAAATTCTGCCCGCCGCGAAAGAAAAACACCTGTACGCAACTCCGCCCTTCCCGTTGCGCAATGGCGATGACATCCGCATCGCCGATGCCCCTGACATTGATATCCTGATGCGACCGGATCGCACGCAGGGCCTTCAGGCGGTCACGGTAACTGGCGGCGGTTTCATATTCCATACTATCGCTGGCAGCTTGCATCAACCGGGTAAAATCATCCTGCACCTTGCTGCTTTTTCCGGTCATGAAATCCCGCGCCTGCGCGACCTGCGCCGCATATTCCTCGCGGCCGACCTTCTGGACGCACGGAGCGGTGCAGCGCTTGATATGATATTGCAGGCACGGGCGGGTGCGCTGCGCGAATACGGAATCCGAACAGGTCCGCAGCATAAAGACGCGCTGCAACGTCGATACGGTCGCATTCACCGCCAGCGCCGAAGCGAAAGGACCAAAATATTGCCCCTTGCGTTTCCGGGAGCCGCGATGCTTGACCAGTTGCGGATAATCATGATCGCCGGTAATCAAAATATAGGGAAAAGATTTTCCGTCCTTGAGCAAAATATTGTAGCGCGGCTTCAGCGTCTTGATGAGATTGGCCTCGAGCAACAACGCCTCGACTTCCGTATGGGTGCGCACAAACATCATCTCACAGGTTTCAGAAACCATGCGCCTGAGCCGCAATGGCAGCGCGTCAACTTTCGTATAATTGACCACCCGTTTTTTCAGCGACCGGGCCTTGCCGACATAAAGCACATCGCCGCCCGCGCCGAGCATGCGGTACACACCCGGCGCATGCGGCAACGTCGCCACAAAAGCGCGAATGATCTCCGCGCCGCGCTCAAGGGATGTCTGCTGCCATGGGGGGTGTGCGCTCATGTCCTGATTATGTAGGCCAAACAGGGATTTACATCAAACGGGAAAGAAAATTCAACTTCAGGGTGATTTTTTTCTTGCATAACGTGCCGCCTCTGCGGCATAGTGTTTTCCGTAAACGGGTGGGAAACCGTGGCCACAAGCCAAAACATGTGTGTGGGGACATTACATGACATATTATCAGATCACGTCCATTCAAGATGGGCGCACCCTTTATTGCGGTGAATTTTCAACCTTTCGCGACTGCGTCGAGGCCGCCATCACGCACGGTGCCAGCCTGCGCCATGCGGATTTGCGGCGTGCCAAATTGCTGAACGCCATGCTCGACGGGGCGGATTTGCGCGGGGCGGACTTTACCGGCACAAACCTGAACGGCGCCAATCTCAGCGAGGCAAAACTCGACAATGCCCTGTTCTACGGCACCGGGCTCATCAATGGCGTCCTGTGCGAAAGCAGCCTGAAAGACGCGCAATTCATCGACAGCCGTTTCGGCGCGACACTGATCGATTCGGCCCTGCTTGACCGGGCGCATTTCAGTGGTCTGAGTACCTTTACGCTGGATTTTACCGGGGTGCGGTCGATGCGGCATTGCAGGTTTTTAAATCCCTGCGGCACGCTTTGCCCGATGACGCGCCCGCCAGTGGTCATTCACGGATTGTCACGCCCCTTTATCGTGCTGGACCAGCACCTGAAAATCGGCCATACCGTCCATTCCATGGAAACCCAGAGCGTCCGGGATGTCTGGTCCCCCGGATACGGAATCCCCTGCCCCGGCCATCTGCGCCTGCGGCTGGAACAGGTGATCCTCGGCACCCGCGCAAAAGCCGCATGACAAAACCGTGAAAATTGCCTAAAAGGAGCAGACACGGCCCCGTGGCGGAACAGGTAGACGCAAGCGACTTAAAATCGCTCGTTCGCAAGGACGTGCCGGTTCGACCCCGGCCGGGGCCACCATCTTCCTTATCCGCACCGTCTGCAATAGACTGATATCATTGGTACAGTTGAGAATGCGGGGGGTACAATGAAGCTGGCCAATCTAGCAGGCTGCTGAAAAACCCTCTCCGGCGTCATCGCGAGGCCGCGCAGTGGCCGTGGCGATCCATAAAATGTTGGAAATCCCCGATTTCTGGATTGCCGCGTCGGGGCTTTGCCCCTCCTCGCAATGACGAAATACGGGTTTTTCAGCAGCCTGCTAGCCTGTTGGAATTCCGTGCCTTTACAACCTGTCCAACACCTATGGCCTCAATCCGATCAAGGGCGCGTGTCATGCTCATCGCTTCTTGTTAAAATAATCTTTTGCGAGTGAAGGCTTCACACCCAGGATTTTTCCGATGCCCTCCCAGTCATACCCTTGCTTGTGCAGCCGGACGACATCACGCCTGAAATTCTTACCCATCCGTCTGCTCTGTGCCTGATATTTATAGGGCAGGTCCTCCCACATTTTCTGGAATTTCTTTTTGAAATCAGGATTTTTACGAAGGTAAATATAAAACAGGTCAGATTGCGGCATGTCTTTATCACGCCCGACATCGGTAATCATGCGCCCGGTTGAAATGCGGCGTATGTATTCATCATAATCCTTGCGCGTGTATCTCTGGTATTCATGTTTTTTGTCGCTGGCCTTCAGTTCGCCACGCCCTTTCATTTTATGCCATGTGGTGCGGCACACATGCTCACCCACACCCAATTCCTCGGCAATCTCCGGCCATGTCATATCCTGCCGCCTGAGTCTGAGTACATCGTTGTGGAATTTCTTGCCAAGCTTGTTGGCCCGGACAAGAACCTCATAAGGCAGGTTTTCCCAGATTTTCTTATACTTTTTCTCAAACAAAGGATGTGCTTTCGCGAACTTATGAAAGGCATGATGACCCGGCATATCCTTGTCATGGGACACTTCTGCAGGTGTACGGCCTGATGCCACGCGCCGTAAAAATTCTTCATAGTCAGCATCGCCCCACTTTTCCGTGCGTCCATGCTGTTCGAGAATCTTCCGGCGGCTTTCGTTACGGAAGGCCTCAACAGGGGGTCTGTTCTTTTTTCCGGCAGTGTGCAGTTTTTTCATATGCTCCTTTGAAGGAGACTGTGCGATTTTTCCAAGCTTTCTCAATTTTTTAAGACGTTTTGACGCCCCGGTTTTAAAATTCATGCCCGCCAGCCCGTAAGACCACGGAATACCAAACCGATCTTTATACTCATCATGACTGATTTTATGACCACCTGTGATATGCAGGCCGAGATTATGATACTCGCGGCCACACAACAGACATTGCAGTTTTTCGTGATCAAAATATTCTTTGATCTGTTTAACTTGCGTAAATTTACCTTTCCACGGAAAACCGGGTGGTGCAGGTGGCAATTTTCTGGGCATGTTACCTGTCCGTTATAAAATGATTTTTATAAATACTGTGACCATGCGCACGACCACAAGTGCGATACATTGGAAATGAGAGGCCTGTTCACACAGATATTATATAGAAATCATCGACTTTTAGAATTTATCTTTTATATCAACCCTTTAATCATATTTTTAATAAATTTAAAATCGCTCGTTCGCAAGGACGTGCCGGTTCGACCCCGTCCGGGCCACCATCCCGCCGTTATCCTCAACAAACCAACACCATGCGCGGCGCGCTTTCGGGGGTGATTTCTACGGCGCGGTGGATCATGGCTTCGCTGCCGTCGCCCATGCAGGCTTGCCGCCA
The DNA here is from genome assembly GCA_964400125.1 of uncultured Micavibrio sp. GTDB lineage: Bacteria > Pseudomonadota > Alphaproteobacteria > Micavibrionales > Micavibrionaceae > Micavibrio. The sequence goes on from CAYNSR010000019.1 coordinate 8,285, forward strand.
GATATCGCCGACGCGAAAGGCAGATACGAGTGCGCCGGGGCGTTTTTCAAATGTAAAAAACCCGTGACTCACGGGCAAGGCAATCGCGTCGCGCGCATGAATCCGTTCCGTTGTCGGTCCGTTATAGTTGCACATGACGCGGTCTGCGGATTGAAGGGCGCGGCGATACTCCCCACCGTCTTTGTGAAAAAGATATGTGGCCGGGGAATAGCCCTTGTCGCGCACGATGCGCAATTCCGCCCTGTGCCCCACGGCATCCTGCATCATCCGCATATCCGCGCAGACCAGATCCAGTTCGTCGTGCCACACCATGCCGGGGGCGTTTTTAAACCGCTCCACGTCTTCGAGTCTATAAACCGTTTCGATATAATGCGTTTTGTCGGCAACCAGCGTATTGTGCCAGGGATTTTGTTTCAGCAACCAGCGCGCCAGATCATTGAACGCCCCCGTAATGGGGCGCGGCAGCAAGACGCCATTCTCCGTCCGGTCGCGACGGTAGGAAAACAACCTTGCGGCGCTTTCCACCACCGCTATATTTTCATGATCCGTCATTGTCTTCTCCCTCACCCGTAAAAACCGCCGGAACAAGCTAACAAATTTTGTAAATTATGTCAAATAACAATCCTTTGGGCGCGCCCCCTTCCCTTCCGCCCCGCCGCGCCTTATTGTTAATCATTCAAAGGGGTTAGAAACGATGCGCTTGATGATTGTGGGACAACTGGACGGGTATATCAGCGCGGCGGGCAAAATCGCCCTGCAACGCGGAGCCAAGGTCATCCACTGCGAAGATATCGAACAGGCGCTCGGGGCCTTGCGCAACGGCAAGGGCGCCGATGTCGCCATGGTCGATGTAAAACAAAAAATCGGCGTTTTCGTCGATGCCTTGCGTGAAGAACGCATTGTCCTGCCGGTCGTGGCCTGTGGTATCGGCACCGATGCCCGCACCGCCGTAAAAGCGATTCAGGATGGGGCCAAGGAATATGTGCCGCTACCGCCCGACGCCGAACTGATCGCCGCCGTCCTTGCCGCCGTGACCGAAGAAAACCACACCATGATCGCTGGCGATCCCGTCATGCAGATGGTCGTGAAAATGGCCGACCGCATTGCCCCGTCCGAAGCCACCGTACTCATCACCGGAGAATCCGGCACCGGGAAAGAAGTGATGTCGCAATACATTCACCGCAAATCAAAACGCAAGGACGGGGCCTTTATCGCCCTGAACTGCGCCGCCATTCCGGAATCGTTGCTGGAATCCGAACTTTTCGGTCATGAAAAAGGGGCCTTTACCGGCGCGGTCAGTCGGCGTCTCGGGAAATTCGAAGAAGCCAGCGGCGGCACTTTGCTGCTCGACGAAGTGTCGGAGATGCACCCGCAACTGCAATCAAAATTGCTGCGCGCCATTCAGGAACGTGAAATCACCCGCATCGGCAGCAACGAAGCCATCAAGGTCGATGTGCGCCTGATCGCGACATCGAACCGCAATCTGGAAGAATCGGTGAAGAAGGGCGAATTCCGCGAAGATCTCTATTTCCGGCTCAACGTCGTCAATATCCGCCTGCCCTCCTTGCGGGAGCGCCCGCAGGATATCGCGGCGCTGGGGCAGTTTTTTGCCGATAAATTTGCTGAACAAAATGGCATGCCGAAAAAGAAAATTTCCGCTGAAACGCTCGCGCTGATGCAGCGCAGCCATTGGCGCGGCAATATCCGGGAACTTGAAAACACCATGCACCGCGCCATCCTGATGTCGATGGAAGACGAAATCGAACCCGCCGCCGTCAATCTCGCCGAAGCAGGCAGCTTCGGCAGCACCAGCGCCACAGGCAATGCCCCCGCAAATGCTCCCTCACCCTCGGGTGTTTCCGGTGCAGAAACGAACGCCATCAAAAACACGGCCGCTGTCGAAACGCTGATCGGCCGCACCATCGCCGATGTCGAACGCGACATGATTCTCAACACGCTCGACCACTGCCTTGGCAACCGCACCCATGCCGCCAATATTTTAGGCATTTCCATCCGCACCCTGCGCAACAAACTGAACGAATACAAGGATGCGGGAATTAATGTTCCGGCAGCCAATGGCTAGAGCATTGTCTGATGAGATTGGTTCAAAAATTGTCTCCGTCATTCCCCGGATTTGCAAAGCAAATCCTAGGGGAATCCATGGATCGCCTTAGAATTTCCTTCGAAAATTCAGGCGATGACGGGGGTTGAATTTGATCCAACCTTATCGGGAAAGGCTCTAAATATCCTGCCCGAATTGCGGCTGCATCACGATATCAACGCGGTGGGTTTGCGGGTCGGTTCCGGCTTCGGCGGTCTGCCTGCTGAGGATGGTGTCACTTTGTGCCTCTCCATCGACACTGATGCGGTCCGGGCTGACCCCCATTTGTGCCAGCACATTGCGGATGGCAATGGCGCGCCGCAGGGCCAGGGACATATTCTGGTCGCCGCCGCCGCTATACCCCTTTAGTGCGATCACAATCGTCTTGTTCATCCGCGTCTGATTGGCAACAGCTTCCAGTTTTTTATAGGCTTCCTCGTCTAAAACAGAACTGTCGTCGTCGAAATAAATTGATTCCGTTTTGACGGCCCGTTCCGGCACGATCAACCCGCGCATGGCGACGTCAAAATTACGGCGGCATCCGTCATCCAGAGATCCGCCCGCCCAGCAATCGTAATTGGCCTGCGCCTTGGCCAGCCAGACGACGTTTTCCGAAGTCATCATAAACATCAACGCACTGGTCAGGGATTCATGCGCCCGGGTCAGGGCTTCATCCGGCCCCGGCGCTTCCGGATAAACCCAGCGCCCCAGATCCGCTTCCGCCGCTCTCGACATCAATTTCTGCGCCAGAACATTTTCCCGGTTCACCTGCATCAGGGTCGCCAGAGCGCGATATTCCTTGCCCAGCACCGGCGCATGGCGGCTGTCGATGGATTTATAGGAGGATTGCTGCGTAACCGTCGTCGCCATGCACGCCGCCAGCACTAAAAAGAGCAGCGGTATAAATGGTCTGTAAAACTGAATCGGTCTCATCCGTATCCATCCTTGCGCCTTTGAAGGGCGGGATCATGGGGAAAAAATACAATACTGGCAAGTTTTCCTCACCCCGCCACGTTTTTATACATAACAACGGCAGGCCCCATATACTTCTCAAGGGCTTGGCATTTGCATCATGGGCTCTCACAGCGTAAAATGGAAAAGTATCTGTCTCTCGTTGCGCCCCCTGCCCCCGGTATGAACTGTAATGTCCGACTCCCCATCAAATCTGCCTGCGGTTTTTGGTCAGGGCCGTTCCGTCCTGAACAGCATCTTCCGGGGCGATGTGATGTTTGCCTTCGGCATTATCCTGATCCTGATGTTCATGCTGGTGCCGATGCCGCCATGGCTGCTTGATGCCGGTCTGTCACTGTCCATAACCTTTTCTGTTCTGATCCTGATGACGGTGCTGTTTATCCAGCGCCCTTTGGAATTCTCGACCTTTCCGACCATCCTGCTGGTGTCCACCGCCCTGCGTCTTGGCCTGAACGTTGCCTCGACACGACTGATCCTTGAAAACGGGCATGCCGGTGGCGATGCCGCAGGGCATGTGATCGAAGCCTTCGGGTCTTTTATCATCAAGGACAGTTACGTTATCGGTGCCATCGTTTTTGCTATCCTCGTCATCGTCAATTTTGTCGTTATCACCAAGGGCTCCGGACGCATCGCCGAGGTTGCCGCCCGCTTTGCCCTCGATGCCATGCCCGGCAAGCAAATGGCCATCGACGCGGATCTGTCCGCCGGATTGATTACCGAAGAGGACGCCAAAAGACGCCGTTCCGATCTGGAACAGGAAAGCAGCTTCTTCGGATCAATGGACGGTGCCGCGAAATTCGTCCGGGGCGATGCCATCGCCGGGCTTCTGATTGTCTTTATCAATGTCATCGGCGGCATCATTATCGGCACCACCACCCACGACCTGTCCATGGCCGAAGCCGCCACCAATTACACCGTTTTAACCATTGGCGACGGTCTGGTCAGCCAGATTCCGGCGCTGATCGTCTCCGTCGGCGCGGGTCTCCTCGTCTCCAAGGCCGGTGTCGCCGGATCGGCGGACAAGGCCCTGATCGAACAGTTCAGCCGCTATCCGCGCGCCATGGCGATGAGTGGTCTTTTGATGATCGTCGTCGGACTGATCCCCGGAATTCCGGCACCGCCTTTTCTGTTTCTGGGGGCCGCCGCCTGTTTTACGGCGTGGCTTATTTTCCGGGAACAAAAAATCATCGCCGCCAAATCCTCCGATGAAACAAAGGCGCTGGAGAAAAAAGGCGTCCCTGCCGAAGAACCAATCTCCAAGGCGCTCGCCATGGATATCATCCGCCTTGAACTCGGCTACGGGCTTTTGCCGCTGGTGCAAGGTGAAGGCAGCAACAAGCTGACCGATCAGATCAAGGGCCTGCGCCGCCAGTTGGCCGAAGATATGGGTTATATCCTGCCCGCCGTGCGCATTCAGGATAACCTGCAACTGCCTGCAAACACCTATATCGTGCGTATCAAGGAAATTGAATCGGGCCGTGGCGAAGTGCGCCCCGGCATGTTGATGTGCATGGACCCGACGGGCGAACCCATTACCCTTCCGGGCGAAAACACGGTCGAACCCACCTTCGGACTGCCCGCGACATGGATCGACGAACAATACCGGGAGGAGGCGCATTTTCGCGGCTACACCGTCGTTGACACCCCGACCGTTATCACCACCCATGTGACCGAAATCGTAAAGGACAACATGGCGGATCTGCTGTCCTATACCGAAACGCAAAAACTGCTCGATGAAATGCCGCAGGACTACCAGAAACTGGTTGCTGACGTCATCCCGGCAAAATTCTCCGTCACCGGGTTGCAGCGCGTCTTGCAAAATCTGGTGGCGGAACGCATTTCCGTACGCGACATGCCCAGCATACTGGAAGGCGTTTCCGAAGCCGTCGCCTACACCAAGAATATCATGCTGATTACCGAACATGTGCGCAGCCGCCTTGCCCGCCAGATTTGCGACCGCAATGTCAACGTGCACGGATTCGTTCCGCTTGCCACACTCTCCCCGGACTGGGAACAGGCCTTTGCCGAAGCCTTGCTGGGGGATGGCGAAGAAAAACAACTCGCCATGCCGCCCAGCCAGTTGCAATCCTTCATCACCGCCGTGCGTGAAAAATACGACCAGTTTTCCCAGACCGGGGAAAACCCCGTCCTTCTCACATCCCCCGGCCTTCGCCCCTATGTACGCTCGGTCATCGAACGCTTCCGCCCGCAAACTTTTGTGATGTCACAAAACGAAATCCATCCGAAGGCGAAGATCAAAACGGTGGGGCAGATATGACCGATCCGCTGCAAGCCGTCATTGCCGAAACAGCCGCCCTGCGGCAAGACCTTGAATCCCGCCGCGAACGCTATTTCCGCCTGTACATGATGGGCGTGCCGATGTCCTTCGCGGCTACCTGCGCTATTGCGGCGTTCAATACAGACCACGGCATCTTTCCATGGCCCGTCGTCGTGATCGTCACCGCGCTGGTCACCGTCATTGGATTCCAGATCGTCAATGGCCTCTATCGTTACCAGACAAAACGTGTTTTCCTTGAAAAAATCGCCGCTGCCATCGGCCTCGAATACCACAAGAACGGCGTCTTCCCTGTGCGCGACATCGAACATCATAAAATCCTGCCCCATCACGACATCCAGCGGGTCGAAGACGGATTTCACGGCACCATCAAGGGCGTTTCCGTCTCTTTCGAAGAAATCATCCTTTCCGACCGCGTCAACCGCCCGCGCTCGAACGGCGCGCATACGGAACACGAAGAAATCGTATTCTGGGGGCTTGTCATTAGGATCGGCATCGGCAAAAAACTCGAATCCCACACGGTCGTCCTGCCGCGCAACAGCGCCCTGACATTCCTGCGCACCGCGTTTTCATCCTTCGAAAGGGTCAAACTGGTCAGCCCGAAATTTGAAGATATGTTCGATGTCATGTCCACCAGCCAGCTTGAAGCCCGCTACGTTCTCGATCCCGCCTTTATGGAAAGGTTTATGGAGGCCGGAAACCTGCTCGGCTCAAAATGGATGGAGGCCAGCTTCAAGGACCGCGAAATCGCCTTTGCCGTCCAGCGTTACAAACCCCTGTTTGAAATCGGCTCTGTTTTGAGGCCTTTGACTGACCAGACCCTTGAAAACGTCAGCAACGAAATCAAGGCCGTCATTCACCTGATCGACGTTTTAAAACTGAACCCCCATACGGGTCTGGGGGCCGCATTGCCGGGACGTGACGATGCCGCGATCTGACCTCTATCTGGCGGCTGAGAAACTCTATTTCGAAAACCGCGACCTCTTTGCCGAAATGGACCGGCGGCAGCGTATGCATCTGGTCTTCGTGGCGCTGTTTTCCCTGATTGGCGGGGCATTCTGCACATTGTTCCTGATACTGGCGGAACACTATGTCGCCCTCAGCACTGGTGCCAGAACCGGCATCACGGTTATTCCCTTCTGGATGAAAAATCTTGTTTCAGTTGTTTTTTGCCTGAGTCTGTCCTATTTCTCTCTCGACAATGCGTATCGCCGCAAGGCCAAGCATGAATTTTTGTACCTGATGGCCACCGCCCTGAAACTGCGCTATCGCCGTGGCGGTGTATTTGCCCTTGGCGATCTTTACGAACATCATATCCTGCCCCCTTACGCGCAAAGCATTTCCGAAGAGGGATTCAGAGGCAAGATCGACGGGTTCAACATCGCCTTTCAGGATTTCCGGATCACGCCCGTGTGCCGCCCGTGGCGTTTTGACTACCGCGCCAATTTCCTGTCTTTCTACGGCGTCGCCATCCGCATTGAAATGAATCGGCGTTTTGCCGCGCATACGGTTCTTATCCCTTCTTTTCTGGCCAATGGGTCTTTAAAAACCCTGCTGCATGAAAAATTCATCGCTCACGAAAACGTCAATCTCGTCTATCGAAAATTCAAAAAACGCTACACCGTTCTTTCCACCAATCAGGTTGAATCGCGCTTTATCTTCGACCCTGCAGTGATCGAACGAATCATGGCCATGGGCGAGGCGCTGGGCGCGGGTTGGCTGGAAATCAGTTTCAAGGACCGCGAAATGGTGATTATCGCCGGGCAGACCGAAAATTTCTTCGAAGTCGGCCATCTCCTTAACCCGGTCAATGTCCTGACCATTGAAAAGGCCCTGCGGCAAATCGCGCAGATCCGCGCCGCCGTCGAAATTCTCGAACTCAACCCGCTGGCCGGGCTGGGCGGCGGATTACGCGCATAGCCCCCTTGCCCGCTCCGGATTATGACTTATATGAAGTCTTCGGTCTCCCGAAACGGGACTGCCGGGTGCTGTCTTTATCCACAGTACCGTGCGGGGAGAAACGTTGAATTTTCTGCAAATTAGAGGATTCACTTAAGTCTCGTTTACGTTTATCCTCTAGAATAGTGATTCTAGAAAACGTATAATCATTAACGAACCAGTTCTGGTCCAATCCATGCGACTCAAGTCGTTCTACGCAAAAACAGTTACCGAAGCCATGCACATGATTCGCGATACGCTGGGCGAAGACGCTATTATTGTTGCCACCCGTGAGGAAAACGGCGGGCGGGGCGGCGTATGCGTCACGGCGGCGATCGACCCGGATTGCGGTCGCGACGAAATCTTTGACGAATTCGCCCGCGAACCCGCCGAAGATCAGGGCTGGCTGCAATATGATGACGAGGCCGAAGGCGATGTGGCCGAAGCCCTTACCGAAGTCATGCTCAAACACGCCGTCCCCGAAGAAATCATTGACCAGATTATTTCCTGCGCCACCGTTGTCGGTCTGGAACAGGCCTATATCGCGCTGGTCGCGGCGCTCGAACATCTTTTCGTTTTCCGCCCGTTACCGCAGGCCCCGGGGGACAAGGCTATTATGCTCGTCGGCCCGCCCGGTTCGGGGAAAACGCTGGCGATTGCAAAACTGGCGACACGCGCTACGCTCAAGGGGCTCAGGACCACCGTGGTCACCACCGATATGCTTCGCGCCGGCGGCGTCGAACAACTGGCCGCCTTCACGCGCATTCTTGATATCCCGCTGCAAAAGGCCCGCGATGCGCGGGAATTGCAGTATATTCTCGGCAAATCCGCCGATGCGGAAATGATCCTGATCGATTCCGGGGGATTTAACCCTTTCAACAAACACGAAATGCGCGATCTGGCGCGCCTGATTGCCGCCGGGAACATCGATCCCGTTCTGGTGATGCCCGCCGGGGCCGATGCGCAGGAATGCGGCGAAATCGCGCGGATTTATGGCGCGCTCGGCGTCCATACCATGATGCCGACACGCCTCGACATCAGCCGCCGTCTCGGCGGACTGCTTTCCGCCGCACATTACGGCGGGCTGATTTTTGCCGATGCCTCCGACACACCGCAAGTCGCCGATGGCCTCCAGCCGCTGTCGCCACAACATCTGGCGCAACTTCTGATGCCGCAGCCCCATCCGGCGCGGGAACAAGGCGACCCACCGCAGGAAATGTCCACCCATAAACGTACCGTCAATGCAGGATAGACAAATTATGACCGAGTCATCCGTGATCGAACACACACCTTCCGACGCACCGGCCACACCGGTATTCCGTCGCGGGCACAACATCGTTGCCGTGGCCAGCGGCAAGGGCGGGGTTGGGAAAACATGGTTTTCCATCACGCTGTCCCACGCGCTGGCGAAAATGGGCAAACGCGTTTTACTGTTCGACGGCGATCTGGGTCTGGCGAATGTCGATGTGCAGCTCGGCCTGATGCCGCGCCGCGACCTCAATGACGTCATTCGCGGACGCCTTGGCATGGACAAGGTCACCCAACGTTTCGAAGACGGCGGGTTTGATATCGTCGCCGGGCGTTCCGGACAGGCATCGCTTTCCGCCCTGCCCAGCCAGCGCCTGATGCTGCTGCGCGACCAGTTGCTGGAAGTGGCCGACAAATACGACATCGTCATTATCGATCTCGGTGCCGGGGTTGACCGCACTGTACGCATGCTCTCCGCCACAGCCACTCGCACTTTGCTGGTTGCCACCGATGAACCGACCTCCCTGACCGACGCCTATGCCTTTATCAAACTGGGGAATGCCGCTGGAATGTCGAAAAATATCGGCATCGTCGTCAATCAGGCCCCCAGCGCCATGGAAGGTGAAAAAACCTACAAAACCCTGCTCAAGGCCTGCGAAAACTTCCTGCGCCTGTCGCCGCCGATGATCGGCATGATCCGCCACGACCCGCGCGTCAAGGAAACCATCCGTCACCAGACCCCGATCCTGACCAGGTCCCCGAATACGGAAGCCGCCGAAGACGTCGAGAAAATCGCCCGCATGGTCGCGCGGGAAATGGCGGAAAACCAGAAAGCGACTGCCTGAACAGGGTCATTCAGCCCCGTTGGATGAAGCCGCTGGACGAGATTCAGCGGCTTTTTTACTTTTGGTGCTAGACTTGTGACATGAGCGATTCCGGTTTCCCGCAACTTCCGCCCGGCAGCCGCCCCCCCGATCTCGTGGTGGCAATACCCAAATCCGCACAAACGGTCAAAATCGAATCCGTGCGCGGCGCATTGCGCGATCTCCGGCAAACCGTGCGCGTGCAGGGGGAAATCACGCATGTTGGGCGCAACGGCAGTGTCACCCTGCGGACAGAGCAAGGCGATGAAATCGACCTGAAACTGCGTAGCCGCATCATGGTGCAGCAAGGACAAAAACTCGAAATCGAACTTCCGCCCGGAACCCCGCCCCGTCAGGCGATCCTCCGCCCACTCCCGCAGACCGTTCCGGCAACACCACCCCAAACCTTGCCGCCACCCCCTGCCGCAACACTACCGCCTGCCGTCGCAGCCGCGCATCCCTCACCCCTCATTCCGCCGGAAATACGAACCCTCCTCGATGCCCCGATTCCCGCCCCGGCAACCACGACAGCGCCACCGCCATCCTCCGTTTCACCATCCCTCGCCCCGCCACATCCGGAAGCCGTTTATCCGCTCATTCCTTTATCCGCCTTTCCGCCCGCCGCCGCCCTGCTGCCCCCGGCACCGTTGCAAGCGACAACCGCCATGACCCCGGCCTTACGACCTGCCGCCCCCGCATCCATAGCTGTGACGGGGCTGGCATTCACGCCGCAACAAATTTCGTCCCCCGCATTCCCAAACCTGTACGACCTCCCCGCCGTCACGGCGCTCCCCCGCCCAAACGAGCCCCTGTTGACAATGCTTCCGACGGGGCCGACCCTGCATCATCATCCATTATGGCAGCCTGATTTTGCGCTGTTACAAGCGCCACTCCTTTTTCCCGCGGCCAAAACGCTGCCCAGTCGCTTTGTGGTCCGGATTGTCGCGACCACACCGCCTGACCCCACCAATCTGGGAACACCACAAAAACAACACATCCCCTCAACATCATCTCCGGCAACGCTTCATGCCCGCGTCATTGGCATCACGCCGCAACACCATCCGGTCCTGTCCGTTGCCCTGCCGGGTCTGGCAGGGGGAGATGGCGCGCCCTATCTTTTGCAATTTCCGACCGGAACGCTGCCTGTTGGCACACAGGTGGAGCTATTGCCGCAAACGATGGTGTCCCCGGCGACCCCGGCAACATTTCCCGATGCCGCGTTGCCGCTGCATACTGCATTATTCTCCGGCTGGCTATGGCCGGCATTTGACGATGCATTCGATATCCTGAACACGGCCTCCGCTACGCAACTCGGTTCTGCGGCAACGCAATCTCTGGCAAAAATCCTGCCCAGCCCGGCAAACCCCGCGCAAATGGGGGCCGCTATTTTATTTTTTGTGGCTGCCATCCGCTCCGGCGATATCGGCGGGTGGATGGGCGAACGGACGCTGAATTCCTTAAAACGCGATGGCCTGCGCGGCAGCAACGCGCTTGAAAAAATCGCCCGCGATGTGACAGGCTTGTCGCGGCTGGCCTCGGAACCCCTGTCGCAGGACTGGCGTGGCCTGCCGATCCCGTATGTATGGCAAAACGAGATACACAAAATGCATCTTTATTACCGTCATCAGGGCGGGGACGAAAAAGATACGCCGGAAGACAAAAAAGACCGCAGCACGCGCTTTATCTTCGACCTTCACCTTGACCGCATCGGGGATTTGCAACTCGACGGGCTGATGAAGGACCCGCGCCTCGACCTGATTTTGCGCACCCGCACCCCGTTCGCCCGATCCATGCAAACGGTCATGCGGCAGAAATACCTCGATATCCTCGAAAGCGGCAAGCTGCAGGGCGATCTGGCTTTCCAGACCCGGACGGATCAGTGGGTGCGTGTTGAAACCAGACTTTCCAGCCTGAAAACAACGGCTTAAGTATTTTTTTATTATTTTCCTTAACATTTCTTAACCCTTCCTCTATAAGATGCCCTTGTACGTTGCGCCCTTCGCGGCACATGTCGGGGTTAAAACGATGTCGATCAAGCAAAGCATCATCGAACCGCTGGCGCTCCTGCCTCACGGCAAGGAATTGCAGAGCTACCTGATTACGCTGGCCTGCGCGATATCGGGTAAGAAAACGCCGCCGGACGATTATATTCACGACCTGCAAAAACATAGCGGTATCTTCGTCGACTCCACCGATATCGACAACATTCTCGAACGCATCCGGAACATTTATCAAAACAAGGGGTATCGCACCCCGTGGGAACTTGAAAACGACCTGATCCGTGAAATCATGCCCGATATGCCGGACGAGGCTCTGGCGTACGCAGACCAGTATGCCGCCATTCGCTGCACCCCTGACCCCCTGACCGGATATTTTCAAAAATCGCAAGTGCCGCTTGTAATGGCGATGTCCGCATTATATGGGCAAACAACAGGCCAGCCTGTCAGCGTTATCGAGATCGACTGGAGCAATATGCGCGGCACAAACGACCATTACGCATATCTGCTTGCCGCCGCGGAGGAGATCGGTATCAACGTCTTCATAGAACAAGAAGCCATGAGCCTGACAGATCAGGCCACCTATATCACCGCTTGCCGCATGCGAAATGCGATCACCGAATTTACCGGAAAAAAAACGATTGTTCCATTGCGCACCGGGGGTGATGAGGCCCGCATTCTTTTGCCCGGCGTTACACTTGAACAGGCAAATGCCCTGATCGCCAGAATTCATGAACTGGTTGAACAGACAACCGCCATTCTGGATTTGCATGACCACCCACACGGCAAGAGGCCGCTGGATAAATGGTCCAACGGATACGGTGCCTGCGCCACGGCCTTTGCCCTCAAGGCAGAGGGGCAGGAAGCCTATGAACAGGAAATCCATGAAGCAGACATAAAAATTCAGGCGGAAAAAATTACCCTTGGCAAAAACAGGCTGACAAACCCGGACTTTGCCGACCTAAAACCGCCCTGCTCGCACGTTCCAGAGTGCTATAGAAACAGAGAATCGGCCCAAATGCACATATTCTCCGTTCTCGAACGCATGGCGGATTTGCGCGAAAGCCTGACAATCGACATACCGGAATCCCCGGAACCGCCCTCCCTTGAAGAAATAGCGGCGGGAATCCACCTCGATCATTTTCCGACCCCTGCGCAAATTCAAGAGACCTATTACCAACATATGAAGGACGACCTTGCCAAGGACGGCATCACGCTCACGCCTGCGCAAGAACGCCTGCTGTGGATGAAGTTTATCCATTTCCCGGCAACGGACCATACAACCGGAACCCTGACGGCACGGGACCTTCCCGCCATGGCGGGCGTTGCATACCGCATGGCCAACGATATCAACACCCGCACCGGCCTGAACGCGCCCCTGTGGACCATCAGCGCAAGCTTTCACAATCTGGCTGGCCTGAACGAATCAGTCGGGCATGAAGCGGCGAATGCCGTCCTGCACCATCAGGCCCATGAAATTATCGAAAAAACATTGTTCAGGGCGGGCCTATCGCGCGAAAATTTCTATCTGTCCCACATGGGCGGCGGAGAATTTCGCATGGTCATCCAGCCGATTATTTTCGATCAGGACGGATCAACCAGAATGATTGTCGAAAAAATCATGCATACCGTATGCAATGAAATAAAGGAAAAAACCGAAATCCTGAACAGGCAATACGCGCATATTGAAAACCCGCGCGAAGAACTGCGCCCGTGGGAAGACGGCATTACTGTCACAACGGTCGCCAAACCCTATAAAATCGATCCGCAGCTCAACACCAATGAATTGCGGCGCGGCGGCGCCATTGTGGCCTTTATCGGCGAACATCTTGCCGACGCTGTCGATGAAAAACGAAAAAACCGCATCCCGTACACCCATGACATGCAGTCGCCAACGCGCGAAATGTTTTGATTATTCCTCACCCTTGCGGCGAAACCCTTCAATCGCGATATCGTCCAGCAGCCGGGATTCCTGATCAGCGCGCTCCTTCGTCTCTTCCTCGTCACGGTTACGCTGGATGATCTCCACCTTCTTCTGTTCGGCAAAGGCGGCGCGCACATCTTCCTGCGCCGTTTCGATCCGTGCATTCATCTTGCGGATTGCTTCGTCCATGCGTGCGATTTTCTTGCGCATGTTTTCTGCATAAAGCCCGAAAAACGCCCCGGCACCGTTATTCGTCGTCGCCAGCTCTTTTTCATGTGCCAGTTGTTCTTCCATGTCTTTGCGTCGATTTTGTAAAATTTCAACCTCGCGGTACAGGGCAGAGAGGATTTTTTGCTTTTCCTCGACCGTGTGCTTGCGCAATTTTATAAGCGACAGGAGATCCGCCACACTCTACCCCCTGCGAATGCGCGACGGTGCCGGGGCGGAATTGAGGATTTCATGCAGCATGGCGAACCCTTCGGCAATGGTGGTGCGTTCCTCCTTGTTCTGGCCGAGAAACGCTTCAATCCTCGGGTAGATTTCAATGGCCTCGTCAACTTTCACATCGCTGCCCTTGCGATAAGCGCCGAGCCGGATCAATTCGGCCATATCCTCATAGGTGCTGATAATCTGTTTGGCACGTTTTAACATCGCGTTTTGTTCATCGTCGAAAGCCTTCGGCAATGATCGGGACACCGATTTCAATGCATCGATCGCCGGGAAACGGCCACGATCGGCAATCTTCCGGTCCATAACGATATGCCCGTCAACGATCCCGCGCACCGCGTCCGAAATCGGTTCGTTATGATCGTCTCCTTCGACAAGGACGGTGAAAATGCCGGTAATCGCCCCTTCGCCCGGTGCACCGGGCCCGGCCCGTTCGAGAAGGCGCGACAATTCGCCGAACGTGGTCGGCGGATACCCCTTCGATGTCGGCGGCTCCCCCGCGCTCAGGCCGATTTCACGCTGCGCCATGGCAAAGCGTGTAAGCGAATCGATCAGGCACAAAACCTGCCGCCCGCGCCCGCGAAAATACTCCGCCGTAGACAGGGTCAGATAGGCCGCCTGACGGCGCATCAACGCCGATTCATCGCCAGTGGCGACGATCACCACGGAACGTTTCAGTCCGTCCGGCCCGAGATCGTCTTCCAGAAATTCCTGCACCTCGCGGCCACGCTCCCCGATCAGGCCGATCACCGAGACATCGGCCTCGGTATAGCGCGCCATCATCGACAGCAACACGGATTTCCCTACGCCGGAGCCGGAGAAAATCCCCATGCGCTGGCCGCGCACAATCGGCAGGAAACAATTCACCGCCCGCACACCGAGATCCAGCTTTTCGCCGACGCGTTGGCGGCTATGCGGCTCCGGCGGGCGATTGCGCAAGGGGACAGGATGACCGCCATGCGGCAAGGGGCCCTTGCCGTCAATCGGTGTGCCCATGCCGTTCAGCACCCGGCCCAGCCAGCGTTCATCGGGGAAAACGATGGGCCGATTGCGCTGGATAATAGCCGGAGTCCCCAACCCGACCCCTTCCAATACACCAAAAGGCAGCAGCAAGGCGCGGTCATCGCGAAAGCCGACCACCTCGCAAGGAATCTCAAGCGTCCTGTTCGGACGCAACCGCACCTGCGACCCGATGGAAAGATCATTGCCGAATCCGGCAATTTCCACCAGTAGGCCAAGAATTTTCGTCACCCGCCCGGCGACCTCATAGTCGGGCAGAACGGAAATCAGCGCTTCGGCTTGTTCACAAAGACGGTCCATGGGCAAAATCAAGATAAACGGGATCAGAAACGAACAGGATCATTGTAGCATAATTCAACGGCCTATATCTGCCCTTCCTTTCCTGAATGGATATGTAATCCTCCTGCATGACGGGGTTTCGGTTGTTTTTGGGCATTGACCGTCTTTTTTTTCTGCGCGGCTGAACTTTTTCGCTGGGAAACGCTTTGTCTAGGACAACCCGGAAGAGGAGATACACACCATGAAACGCATTTTTTATACCGCACTGCTGACGGGCGCACTGTCGATTCCCGCCGCGCAGGCCCTTGCCCAGCAGAGTTATGACCCCCTCGGGCCGTCCATGCCGGATTCCGCAGCAACAGCGCCTGCCCCGGCACCTGCGGCAACGTCCGCTGCCGCAACAACAGCGCCCGCAGCCGTTGCCGTTTCCGCGCTGGATATGGCCGCCATCCGGGAAATCCAGATGGCCTTGCGCGATTCCGGCTTCACCCCCGGACCCGTGGATGGTCTGTGGGGCCCGCGCACAGCCGCCAGCATGAATCGTTTCCAGAAACACCGCAATCTTGACCGGATGGGCGATGCCGCCAGCCCAAGGGCCAATGTGGCACTTATCCCCGTGGAAACGCTGGATGCTCTCGGCATCGGCCTGAATGAAATCCGCCCCGCCGCCGGATGGGCCACCGTCCCCGCACGCCGGACAGCAACCGACGATGATATGAACCGCGCCCCCGCCAGCCGCAGCATGGACGGCATGGGCAACACCATGCGTTCGGACGACGTCATCGACAATGACCGTCTGGAAAGCAACAATATGGATTAAAAAAACCATCCAAACCTGCCCCCTCTCCACCCCCTTCCCTCTAAAACAAACGGGAAGGGGGTGCCGCCCTTGGAGCAAGCTTTCTTAATTTATATGAAAACCAGACGTTTATCCGCCCCTCTCACAGAAAAAGTTCCCTGATTCCTGAATAATTTGCGATCCGCTTCAGAATTTGTTAATATTAATAAAGCTTAATTAAAGAAACGACCTCCACCTCCTTCCACATTTTCAAATTTCGCGGGGACACATCATGCGCGTACTGCTCGTAGAAGACGACAAATCGACCGCCAAAAGCATTGAACTGATGCTCAAATCCGAAGGCTATATCGTTGACTTGACCGATCTTGGCGAAGACGGTCTGGAAATCGGCAAGATTTACGATTACGACATCATCATCCTCGACCTGATGCTGCCCGATATGGATGGCTACGAAGTCCTGAAAAATCTTCGCGCCGCCAAGGTGACGACACCGATCCTCATTCTCTCCGGCCTTTCGGAACTGGATAACAAGATCAAGGGTCTTGGCTTCGGTGCCGATGACTACCTGACTAAACCTTTCGACAAACGCGAACTGGTCGCCCGCATTCAGGCCATCGTGCGTCGGTCTCAGGGCCACAGCCAGAGCGTTATCCTGACTGGCAAGGTCAAGGTCAATCTCGACACCCGCACGGTGGAGGTGGACGGCAAGCCGCTGCACCTGACCGGAAAGGAATACGGCATCCTTGAGCTCCTGTCCTTGCGCAAGGGCTCGACCCTGACCAAGGAAATGTTCCTGAATCACCTCTATGGCGGCATGGATGAACCCGAAGTCAAAATCATCGATGTGTTCATCTGCAAGCTGCGCAAAAAACTGGCCAATGCCGCCGGAGGCGACAACTACATCGAAACCGTCTGGGGTCGCGGCTATGTCCTGCGCGATCCGGAAGCAGAAAAACGCAAAACCGCGGTCAGCGCATAGACGCCCCGAACAGCTCTCCCGAAATTCAAAAAGCCCCCGCGAGACGGGGGCTTTTTCATTCCAGTTTAAAAAAACGTCACTCGGCGGGAGAAACGCTGCAATCCACCGGCATGGCCAGCAAGGACTGCCAGCGATTGGCCCAGCCATCCTCGTGATTGACTTCATCCACCATGCTCATGCGTACGCAACTGCTCCGGCCCATGGCGGAACGGAAACTTTCATACACGCCGGGCGGAACTGTTTCATCCCACGCGCCGAGGAAATGGTGCTGCGGGATATGCGCAACGTCGCGGGCGAAATCACGCGGGTTCAACGAACCCGGCATCTGCGGCAGGTTGTGATAGGTGTTCAACAGCACATGATCGAGATTCCCGGCAACCGTGCGCAGGGACAAAACATCGTCCCGCTTGGCCGCCAGCATCGTCGCCACAGCCGCCCCGCCGGAATAGCCGACAAGGTGGAAACCGCGCAGGTCGTAACGGCTCTTCAGCTTGTCGAGCACGGTATTCATCGACTGCATCGCCTCGAGCGAGAATCGGCGCTCCGTCCAGTATTCCGGGGCGCATGGCGTTTTCGCCGCGACCATACCGCTGAACTGGCACGGACGGGAGACGTAAATCACGTTATCGCCAAGATCACGCGACGCCAGATGCAGCGCCACCGGATAATCCGGTGTCGGACTCCCGGGTGCCTTCGCGCCCCCCATCCAGGACTTGCCGTCCCCCTCGATATAGATAGTCGCCGGTTGCCCTTCGGCATAAACGCGCTCGAACACGGTAATGCTGAACGGGTCGGCACTGACCTGACGCTTGTGCAGATTGGCGGGAACGGCAATGCGGTTGGCCGCCTCCTCTTTCCAGAGATCGGGGATACTCCGCGCACATCCGGCGGTGCCGATCACGGCGACAAGGGCCGCCATCGTACAGGCCAGTTTTACGGTCTTGCGGAAACGGTACGGCATCATTTTGAAAAACCCCGGCAAAAGAGTGAAAAAGCGTCTCCGGCACAGTGTAATGAAAAATGACCGGGTTTTCTACCTCTGCCTGTGACAGAAGGGGACAACGGATTTTCGGGGATGGAGGGCCAAAATGGTGCTGCCGCCGGGACTTGAACCCGGGACCTCTCCCTTACCAAGGGAGTGCTCTACCGCTGAGCTACGGCAGCATCCTTAAAAGAAGTGCAAAAATCTCTATACCATTGAAACCCGGCTGTCCAGCCCGATTTAACCCCCGCTTTATCGGCTTCCGGGCATGAAATTGCTGGCGTCCCTCCCCGGCTTTGATTATAAAAACCCCGTATCATGACCCAGAAAACGCAAAAAGAACGGCTGGCCGAAAAGCGGGCTGCGGCGCTACGGGAAAACCTGAAGCGGCGCAAGGAAGCGCAAAACCCGGCCAGCATAAAGACGGAGAAGAAATGAACGCACCCCTGTCATCCGCCGCGCAGGCCCTTGAAGACACCCGAACGATGGCGGAACAGGCGGTCCCCGCCTTCCCCGGCATCATGCCCGACCACTGGATCAGGGAAATGGCACTCAACCATGGCATGATCGACCCGTTCACGGAAAAGCTGAAGCGCGACGGGGTTATCTCCTACGGCCTGTCGTCTTATGGCTACGATGCACGGCTGGCCGACGAGTTCATGATTTTTACCAATATCGACAACGCCATTGTCGACCCGAAAGATTTTTCTGACAAAAGCTTCGTTCACCGCAAAACCGATGTCTGCGTCATCCCGCCGAACAGCTTTACCCTGTGCCGGACGATGGAATATTTCCGCATCCCGAAAGACACACTCGTCATCTGCCTCGGCAAAAGCACCTATGCGCGGTGCGGGTTGATCGTCAACGTCACGCCGCTGGAACCGGGCTGGGAAGGGCATGTGACGCTCGAAATCTCCAACACCACCCCGTTGCCCGCCAAGGTCTATGCCAATGAAGGCATCTGCCAGTTCCTGTTTTTCAAAGGCTCAAGCGCCTGCGAAACCACCTACGCCGACCGCAGCGGGAAATATATGGGGCAAAAGGGTGTGACGTTGCCGCGGATGTAACGTAAATATTAAATATGATGCCTATCAAGGAAAAGAGAAATGAAAAACAATCTGTTAAGTTTTACTGCTAAAACAGTTCTGACTTTAGCATTCGGGGCTGCCGCCTTGGGAATTCACAATCACAGATACCCCGCTGAGTTTTATATTCGGGATTATCCGAGTCTATCAAAAAACGATGCGGAAGAATTACAGGCTTCTATCGGCGTAGAGAAAGCGGCTCATGGGATAGTCGCGGGGTTTCTATTTGCCAACATCATCTTCCCCGCGGGACAGTTTAGAAAAACCAAAGACACAAAACCCACAGCACATCCAAGCTGAAGAAAAACCGCCTTCGCCCGCGACCTCAGAAACAACCCGACAGATGCCGAAAAGAGACTCTGGTCATACTTGAGGGCCGACCAACTCAGCGTCCGCTTCCGCAGCCGGGCTGATTATTGAACTGGATGGCGGACAACACGCGGGCCAGTCCACCTATGACAAAAAAAGAACTGCATTTTTTGAAGAACAGGGTTATAAAACCCTTCGCTTCTGGAACAATGATGTTTTGAGCAATATCGAGGATGTTATGGCCGTAATCACTGAAAATTTATCATCCCTCTCCCCTGCTCCCTCTCCCAAAGGCAGAGGGGCGGATATCGCCATCAAATCCGGCTCCGACCTGATCCGGATCAAGGGCGGCAAGCGTTTAGAAGGTACAATTGACATCAGCGGCGCAAAGAACGCAGCCCTGCCCCTGATGTGCGCGGCGCTCCTCACCGATGAACCGATGCGATTCACCAATATGCCGAACACGCTGCGCGATATCCGTACGCTGATCTCCGTACTGGAAGGGTTTGGTTGCATCATCACCACGGGACAAAATGGCGAGATGGTTATTCGCGCCGAACAAATCACCGACAACCATGCTGATTACGAACTGGTCCGCCAGATGCGGGCCAGCATCCTTGTCCTTGGCCCTGTTCTGGCGCGCACGGGCGCGGCGGAAGTATCCTTGCCCGGCGGCTGCGCTATCGGCACGCGGCCCATCGACCTGCATTTGATGGGGCTTGAGGCCATGGGCGCAAAAATCGACCTTCAGGACGGGTATGTCCGCGCCAGCGCGCCAGACGGATTGAAGGGCGCGGACATTACATTTCCCAAAGTATCCGTCGGGGCTACCGAAAACATCATGATGGCGGCCACATTGGCCAAGGGCACGACAACCCTTTTCAATGCCGCGATGGAGCCGGAAATCATCGATCTTGGCGAATGCCTGATGGCGATGGGCGCAAAAATCGAAGGCCTCGGCACCCCTGAAATCAAAATCACGGGCGTTGAAAAACTGCATGGCTGTATGCACAGCGTCATTCCAGACAGAATCGAAACCGGTACCTTCATGATTGCCGTCGCCTTGACGGGCGGCACATTGCGCCTGAAAAATGCGCAAATGAAATACTTGAGCGCATTGATCGGGCCGTTGAAGGCCGCAGGTGTTTCCTTTGACGACGACAACGGCGACGTTATCGTCCACCGCAACGGCAAACCGCTGGTCGGCACCGACATCATGACGGAACCTTATCCGGGTTTTCCTACCGATCTTCAGGCACAGTTCATGACAATGCTGACCCAGTGTGAAGGGGCAGGCATGGTGACAGAAACCATTTTTGAAAACCGCTTCATGCATGTGCCGGAACTCTGCCGCATGGGCGCAAACATCACCGTTCAGGGAAATTCCGCAATTGTGCGCGGGGTCAAGAAACTGAAAGGCGCCGATGTGATGGCGACGGATTTACGCGCATCGGTCGCGCTTGTTCTGGCCGGTCTGATGGCGGAAGGAACCACAACCGTCCACCGCATCTATCACCTTGACCGCGGTTATGAGAATCTGGTCGAAAAACTTCAGGCCTGCGGCGCGGAAATTGAAAGAATACAAGACAGGTAGACGATGACCCCATCTCCCCCCTTGCTCGCTTTGCTCGCCTCCCCCCGCAAGCGGGGGGATAAGAGGGGGGAGCAAAATACAGTATTATGACCCGCTCTAACATCCGCCGCATCACACTTGACCAAAGAACCTTATCGCCCATGATGGCGCAAGAGGCCGACCGCGCCGTCCATGATCTCTGCCAAGAGGCGGCCTTTGCCCCCGCAAACGCGCCAGCCCCCATCTCCTATAATCTTAAGCTGGGCATTCATGATGGCCGCCTTGTAATGGAAATGACGGGCGCGGATGGCACGTCCCTGCCCGCGCTGATCCTGTCGATCAAACCCTATACCCGCCTGATCCGGGATTATTTTATGATGATCGAAAGCTATGAAACCCTGCGCCGGACGGGAACAGGTTGCCAGCTTGAACCCGTCGATATGGCCCGCCGGGCCCTTCATAACGAGGGCGCCGATTTGCTGATGGAACGACTTTCCGGGAAAATCACACTGGACCACCCCACCGCCCGGCGGCTGTTTACCCTGATCTGCGCTCTTTGGCACCGTCATCCTAGCGCGACTAGGGATAACGCAGAAAGAAATTAAGGCTCTTGGGACGGTCCTTTTGGTGTCTTTGCTTTATGATCAGCAAGCTTTTGCTCACCATGCTGCCGCAATAACAGTCCAAGAGCTACGCTCCAAACTACAATAGGTGCAGGAGACAACGTGGCCACAGAAAGCAGCGCCAGAGCACCAGAACCAATCGTTCCAAATTTTTTGAGGGGTGTCATTGACGGGAACTCTTTAGCGCCTTCGTAAACTTCCTTGGCACAACGGTTAAACACCGCGCCCCATGATGTGGCCTGTTCAGACATAACAACTTGTTCCCTTGTTTTATAAATGTGGCAAAACCTTAAAAAATTTAATTACTTATGTCAACAAAAATCATGGAATTGCTTTCCTACCCACTTCTGTGTAAACAAACACCTGAAATAACTTAAGGAATTGGTTGACCCCGTATGTCAAAAGAAGACCTGATGGAATTTAAGGGCGTTGTCTCGGAGATTCTCCCCAATGCCATGTTCCGCGTAACACTCGAAAACGGCCACGAAGTTCTGGCGCACACCGCCGGAAAGATGCGCAAGAACCGCATTCGCGTTCTGGCTGGCGATACCGTTATCGTTGAAATGACGCCGTACGACCTGTCTAAGGGCCGTATTATTTTCCGTGAAAAATAGACTTGTTCTGGCCTCGGCTTCGCCGCGTCGGCTTGATCTGCTCAAACAGATCGGAATCGTTCCCGATCAGGTGATCCCCGCCGATATTGATGAAACAGCCCGCAAGAATGAGCTGCCCCGTGACTATGCCCTGCGCATGGCAATAGAAAAAGCGCAAGCTGTAAAAGTGGAAGGACACTTTATCCTCGCCGCCGACACGGTCGTCGCCGTTGGCCGCCGCATCCTGCCCAAGGCGGAAACTGAACAGCAGGCGCGGGAATGCCTTGGTCTTCTTTCGGGCCGCCGCCACATTGTTTACAATGGCATTGCCATCATCACCCCGTCCGGCGCTTTGAAAACCCGCCTTTGCGACACCGCCGTTCGGTTCCGCCGCCTGACACCCGCCGATATTGACGCCTATGTCGCCTCCGGCGAATGGGAAGGCAAGGCCGGAGGTTATGGGATACAGGGCGTGGCTGCGGGTTTTATCCCGTTTATCGGCGGCTCTTACGCGACAGTGGTCGGCCTGTCCCTATATGATACTATGCAGATTCTGAAAGGGGCCGGGTTTTGGGCAAGTCAGTCGATATCCTGATCGAAGAAATGGATGAGAGTCTGTGGGCGGCGGCTGTGGAGAATGGCCGCATGTGCGGGCTTGAGGTCGATCCCCCGGATGAGGAAGTACGCTGGGGGTCGGTTTACTGGGCGCGGGTTTTTCGCATCGATACGGCGATGGATGCCGCTTTCGTCGATCTTGACGGCGTCAACAAGGGAATCCTGAATTGCGGTGACGTCTATGTGAAAAACGCCGACGGCGTCATGACACGGGGCGGCAATATCGCCATCGGAAAACTGCTCCGCCCCGGACAAATGATCGCCGTGCAAGCCAAAAGCGGCTACCTGCCCAGCGACGACGACGACGAATCCCCGTTCAGCGAAGATAAAATCCCGACCGTCAGCATGAATGTCGCCCTCAATGGCCGGTTTCTGATCTACACGCCGAACGCGCCGGAAAACCGCGTTTCCCAGCGCATCCGCAATAAAAAACTCCGCGCCGACCTGATGGCAATGCTCGACGCGCTGGAGGAAGTGCGCGGCATGATCCTCCGTGCCGCCGCCGCCTACACCCAGACCGATGTGCTGATCCGCGAATCGCGCATTTTAAAATCCATCTGGGAGCAGTTGCAGCCGCATTTCGAAGGGGAAGAACCCGCCCTGATTATGGAGGGGCAAGACGCCCTGCAACGTATGCTATCCGATTTCGCCGGAAAGCATATTGGCCGCATCGAAGTCGTCACCATGGATCATTACCAGCAGGTCGAAGAATGGTGTGAAATTTTTGCCCCCGATCTCGTCACCAAAATCACGCCCGTGGAAATCAAGGACCCCGAAGCAGGTCTGGCGCTGCTCGAACATCGCGACCTGATGGGCCAGATCGAGGAATTGTTCCAGCCCTACGCCGTCCTTCCCGGCGGCGGCAGCATTATCATCGAACAAACGGCCGCCCTGACCGCAATCGACGTCAATACCGGCGGCGACAAACGCGGGCGTCTGGCCGTCAACATTGAGGCCGCCGAAGAAATCGCCCGGCAGATCCGCCTGCGCAATCTCGGCGGCATGATCGTCATCGATTTTCTGAAGATGCGCAGCAAGGACGACGAAACCGCCCTCCTCAAAGCCTTCGAGGAACACATCATGGACGACCCCTGCACGGTGCAGATCCACGGCGCATCCCCCCTTGGCCTCACAGAAATCACCCGCGCCCGCCGCACCCCGGCACTGGCCGACCGCTTCGAAAGCATTTTCGAGGAGTAAATCCGGCCCCAAAATACCCCGGAAACGCCGTAATTCCTGCCCCCGCAACAGCCCCGCACAAGGGGACTGGACAAGCCCCCCCGGTTTCCTTATAAACCCCCTATTCCGTCAGAGTGGCCATGTAGCTCAGTCGGTAGAGCAGACGACTGAAAATCGTCGTGTCGGTGGTTCGATTCCGCCCATGGCCACCATTTTTCAGCAGGAGAAAACAGTGGAAGAAAGCATCTTGCAAGAGGACTATTACAAGACCCTTGTTGCCGCTTTGGCCGACGGAGGAGCTCCTGACATGGGTCATCCAAGGATTGAAGCTATGTTGAAAACGCATATAGCATTGCTGGCCACGGATTCTGAATACGAAAGAATATTCACGGAATATGCCGCCATCGGACAGTCACCGTCGTCCATAAAAATACGAGAAAAATTTCAGGCCGCCGCAGAACAGAAAAACGATGTGCTGAGTACGCTTCATGCTGCATGGATTGCTGTCAGACACCTGCCAACGCTTATGCAGATGAAACGGTTTGAAGATCGGTTGTGGGGCAAAGCCGCAAAGCGTCTGAACCCGGAATAAAAAAACCTACTCCCCCACCAGCATCCCTACCGCGCCTTTCCACCCTTTATACAGGGCATCACGCTTCGCGCTTTCCATCGCCGGGCTGTAGCGTCTTGCGCATTGCCAGGCGCGGGTGATGTCATTCAGCCCGTTATAGACCCCGCTTTGCAACCCGGCGAGATAGGCCGCGCCCAGCGCCGTCGTTTCGGTCACGCGGGGGATATCCACCGGGCGGTTCAGCATGTCGGCCAAAAACTGGCAGACAAACCCATTCGCCACCAGCCCGCCATCGGCGCGGATCACATCGGGCCGGAACCCCGTATCATCCGCCATCGCATCCATCAGATCGAGCGTCTGGTAGGCCTGCGCCTCCAGCGCGGCGCGGACGATATGTGCCGCCGTGCTTTCCCGCGTCAGCCCGCTGATAATCGCCCGCGCCTCCGGTCGCCAGTACGGCGCGCCAAGCCCTGTAAAGGCGGGAACCATATAGACCCCGTTATTATCCTCCACGGATACCGCCAGCGCCTCACTCTGCGCCGAATCATTGAGCAGGTGCAACCCGTCGCGCAGCCATTGCACCGCCGCCCCGGCGATAAAGATCGACCCTTCAATGGCGTATGTCACCTGCCCGTCAAAACGATAGGCAATCGTGCCGAGCAGGCGGTTTTGGGATTCCTTGAACGTCTTGCCGATATTCATCAGGGCAAAACACCCGGTGCCATAGGTGGATTTCACCATGCCTTCGGCAAAACAGGCCTGCCCGATCAGGGCTGCCTGCTGGTCCCCGGCCATGCCACCAATGGCCAGCGCCCGCCCGAGCAAATCCGGACTGGTCGCACCAAAGGCCGCGACATTGTCCCGCACCTCGGGGAGGATTGCTTTCGGGATATCTAAAATTCGCAACAAATCGTCATCCCAGCCTTGCGTCACCACATTGAACAGCATCGTGCGCGAAGCATTCGTGGCATCGGTCGCATGAACGCGCCCGCCCGTCAGTTTCCACAGCAAATAACAATCAACCGTGCCAAAGGCAATATCTCCGGCCTCGGCGCGTTTGCGCAGGCCGGGAACGTTTTCGAGAATCCACGCAACCTTGGTGCCTGAAAAATACGGGTCCAGCAGCAAACCCGTTTTCGCCCGCACTTTATCTTCATGCCCGGCGCGTTTTAACTGTGCGCATGTTTCCGCCGTGCGGCGATCCTGCCAGACGATGGCATTATATACAGGCTCCCCCGTTTTGCGGTCCCACAATATCGTCGTTTCACGCTGGTTGGTGATGCCGATGGCGGCAATATACTTTGCATCTTCCGGCCTGTCGTCCATCACCGAACGGCATGCCCAGAGCGTATCGTTCCAGATGTCGCGCGCATCCTGTTCGACCCATCCTTTTTGCGGATAATGCAGGGTCAATTCCTTTTGCCGGACCGCCAGAATATCGCCGGATTTTGAAAACAAAATCGCCCGCGAACTGGTCGTTCCCTGATCAATGGCGAGAATCGTCGGTTCAGACATGATATTTTTTCCTTATTTATACTTGTCATCCCGGCGCAAGCCGGGATCTTGTTATTTCAAGCGGTTAGAAGATCCCGGCTTGCGCCGGGATGACAATGAGACAGGGTTTTTAGAGATGCCCAATAGTAGGTCATTTTAGATTCAGTTTTATTGCATAAATCGCCGGATATTCTCAATCGTCGTGCGGGAAATGTGAAGGGCCAATTTACTCCGCCGCCATAAAACATCCTCGGCGGTTCTGGCCCACTCTTTACGTTTCAGGTAATCCAGCTCCGCCTCATACACATCATCCCCCAGACACCGCCCGAGACTTTCCATACCCCGCGCGCCCTCCAGCATCCGATCCATGCGCGTGCCATAGGCGCGGGCATAACGCCGCAGCAACGCCGGGGGCAGCCAGTCATAGCGGATTTCCTGCTCCATGATAAACCCATCAAAATCGCCTTCCAGAATATCCCCGCCCGGCAGGGGAACGCTGTCGGTCCAGTTTTGCGTGCTGCCGGGGTTAGCCTCCGCATTGACCCACAGCGGCACCAGCAACCCCATAGCCTCCTGCGCCAAACGGCGATAGGTGGTCATTTTCCCGCCGAAGACGGACAGCAACGGGGCCCCAAAGGATTTTTCCAGCTCCAGACGGTAATCGCGTGTCACCGCACTGGCCCGGCTCCGCCCGTCATCGAGCAGGGGACGCACACCGCTATAGCTGTGGACGACATCCGCCGGTGTGACGGTTTTTTTGAAATAACGGCTGACGGCATCGCAAAGATAGATTTTTTCCGCCGTCTCGATCTGTGGCCGCGCCGGGTCGTCATAGAACTCCACATCGGTCGTGCCGATCAGGGTAAAATGGCCCTCATAGGGAATGGCAAAAACAATCCGCCGATCCGGTTGCTGCAAAATATAAGCCTGCTCCCCGTCGAACAGGCGCGGCACGATGATGTGCGATCCCTTGACCAGCCGGATCTTCGGCGTTTTCCCCGGCACAGCCAGTTGATTCCCCTCCAGCACCGTGCGCACCCACGGCCCGGCGGCGTTCACCGCCATCAACGCCGTTTTCGTGACGGTTTCACCGCTATCGCTATCGCGCAATTCCACATGCCATACCCCGTCTTGCACCCGCAATCCCGTGCAGGCAGTCCGGGTCAGGATATGTGCGCCCAGCTCATCGGCATCCAGCGCGTTCAAAACCACCAGCCGCGAATCATCCACCCAGCAATCGGAATAGCGAAAGGCGGTCGTGTACGTTTCCTTCAGTGGCACGCCAAAAGGATGCGCCCGTAGTTTCACCTGCGCTGAAGCCGGAATATTTTTCAACCCGCCGAGATGGTCGTAAAGATAAAGCCCCAGCCGCACCATCCATGCCGGACGAATACCCGGAACATGCGGCAAAACAAAATCCATCTTCTGGATAATATGCGGTGCCATCCGCCACAGCAATTCTCGCTCCTGCAACGACTCCTTCACCAGCCGGAATTCAAAATGCTCGAGATAGCGCAACCCCCCATGGATCAGCTTGGTGCTGGCCGACGATGTCGCCGCCGCCAGATCCTGCGCCTCGGCCAAAAGTACGGACATACCGCGACCGGCGGCGTCCCGGGCAATGCCCGCACCGTTGATCCCGCCGCCGATAATAATAAGGTCGTAATCGGTATTCATAAATACGAGATTAACCGACCTTTTCCACGGGAGCAAAAAGGTTTTGGCAAAGGCCTCTCACCCCGGCCCTCTCCAGCACCCAAAGCCCTCCCTCTCCCTTGAAGGGAGAGGGAGGGGGTGAATAAAACAGGAAATCTTCACTCTTGCCCCCGCCATATTTCTCGCGCTACCATGAAAGAAGGTCGGTATAACCCGGCCCGGGGCATCGAAACCCCTTTGACAACAGCGGCTGGTATCAGCCGTAACTGGTGCCGCTCTCAACAAAACGCGCATCAGGGATGCCGCTTCTCGGCCTATGACCGGGGAGTGGCGGTGTATGTCCAATGGCTCCGGTCACAAAGACCGTCACGCCGTTTACTGTTGTCAACGGTTTCGAATCCCCGGTCACCAAGGAACATCCTGGGTGACCGTTTTTCATGCAATTGACAACGGGGGTTACCGACCATGCGCCTGCTTTTTCTCTTTATCACCATCGCATTTTTCCTGACCTCCCCCGTCCATGCGGCGGAAACCCAACCGGGCGATTCCTGCACGGCGGGGGAAACCGACCGGCACAGGACCGTGGGTGGCCCTGAAAACCCAGGCGCAGGACTCCTCCTCGTCTGTGACGGCAGCACATGGAATCTGGTCTATGAATACGACAACGCCGCCAATCTCGGCATAAAAAAATCCGACCCCAAGGCCCCGCTGTATGTGGTAGCCATTTTAACTATTTGAAATTAAATAGGAAAAATGCACCTATTTCGCCTGTGTAGATATTGTGCAGGACTTTCCTGCACAAATCATAAGAATGCACCTGAATATGCCCCGGTTTCGGGGCTTTGTCCATGCGTTCACGGCCTGTAATCAGGGTCGGGGTTTTGTGAGGGTTTGTTATCGTCCGGCGGCGCAGCGGTGCGATTGAATCCGCCGGACATTCTGGCGCTTTTGGGTGTGTCGTCTGGGTAAGGCTCGGCTTTAAATTCCGGCGGCACTGTTTCCCTGATTGTTGCCGCCTCGATCCTGACCTTCTCGCGGACATATTCGATTGTCGTGAATTTCTCCGCTGGCTTGTTCTGGCTGGCGCTGCTGAACATGCTCCGCAAAGGTGAATCCGCTCTATCCGGTTGCGGCGTGTAAATCTGCGGCCTTCTGTTTGCCAGTTCTTTTTCTATTTGTTCCTGTAAGCCGCGCATTTTGTCTGTCGCGGGAATAAACCAATCCTTGCGCTCCGGGCTTGGCGGCGTAGTACTTTTCAGTGATGGTGGGGGTTTCTCTGCATCAAGTTTTGGCTGTGTTGCTGGTGTTGTAATGGTTGCAGGGCGTGAATCCTGCTCTTGTGTTTTGGTTGACGGGATGGCGCTTTGTTTATTGATCGGTTCCGTTATGAGGATTGGCTCTTTTGATGGTTTGAATATCCCCGGTATGCCTTCGCGCAATAATGTGGCTTTCAGTTTGAGTTTTGCAGAGGATTCCAGATTAGTGATCGTCTTTGGTTTTGCGCTTTCCGTGAATTTAAAGCCCGGATTATCGGCCAGCGCCTTCTCTATCTTGTCCACGAATGACTTATATTTTCGGCATTGGTCATGGGTTTCTTCCAGCATGGACAGTCGGGTTTTCATGGTTTGCATCTGTTCATGAATCCCGGCCCGGTATGATTGCCCGTAACGAAAATTTTGACGGACAAGACGCGCCTGCGATTCCTGTTCTGACAGGCGCAAGGATTCACGATTCAGAATGCGGGTGAATAAAAGCTCTTTTGAGAACCGGACAATGGCGACAATGGATTTTTTAATGACGCTGGGAAGGCTGGTCTTTGCATAGATGTTTTCAAAGTGCCGGACACGATGGTCAAGCCTGACCATTTCTTTTTCCAGTGTTCGGATTTGTTCTGCCAAGGGAAGTTCAGGCCATTTGCTGCGCTCGGCGTTCACCCGTTTGATTTCCTCAACCAGTTCGGCACGGGTTTGTCCTTGGTCTATGGTTTTATAGTCAACTTCCCGTTTCTGGCTAGCCGCCTCTTTTTCTGTAACGGCTTCCTTGGCTGGCGCGGGGGCTGGGCTTTTATCGCCGGAACCGCCGCCCTGCTTGCCGCTTTTGTCGCCGGATTTGCCTTCTTCATCGTCCCCGTCTTTGTCGCCGTCCTCGTCTTCACCATCCTCGTCGTTGCGCTTCTCCTTGGCGGCTTTACCTTCCGGCCCGATATGGATTTGCGGGATGCGGTCTATGCCCTGATCGTCCAGCGTCCGGCGGTCGATTTTGGCATGGGACAGACCCGCTTGCTCCAAGGCGTCATTGGCAAGCGTTTCCCAGATAATGCGGATCAACTCGACCTCCTGCGGCCCTTGCTCCCGGTCGTCAAGGATGCGGGTTTTCTTGC
>CAYNSR010000020.1:0-35624 GCA_964400125.1 uncultured Micavibrio sp.
GGCGGCATCTATCTCGCCGCTGCCGTTATCTGGCTCAATTGATGACACGCCCTAGAAAAAGCACTATAATATTTTTTGAGAAAGTCTCTCAATATCCGCTCCCCGACCAAATCACCTTATAAATTCCAATGCACAGTCAGATTGTAATATCAAAGGGCTAGATTCAATTGAAACGTAAACACCCTACACATTAAACCTAAACAACATAATATCCCCATCCTGCACCGGATATTCCTTCCCCTCCTGCCGCATTTTTCCGGCGTCTTTCGCCGCCTGTTCGCCGCCGAGTTTGACGAAATCGTCATAGGCGATGACTTCGGCCTTGATATAGCCGCGTTCGAAATCGGTGTGGATGACTCCGGCGGCTTCGGGGCCTTTTGCGCCTTTGCGCACGGTCCAGGCGCGGGCTTCTTTGGGGCCGACGGTGAAATAGGTTTGCAGGCCGAGAAGCTGATAGCCTTCGCGGATGATCTTGTCCAGGCCGGGTTCGGTCAGGCCCAGTGTTTCGAGAAACTCCTTTTTTTCTTCCTCGGTCGCCAGTTGCGCGATTTCGGATTCAATCGAGGCGGTGATGATGACGCTGCCCGCACCTTGCGCCTTTGCCATGGCCTCGGCCTTGCCTGTCCATTCATTCCCCGTGGCGGCGTCTTCCTCCGCCACGTTCAGGACATAGAGGACGGGTTTGGAGGTCATCAGCGCTAGCATACGAAACAGCTTCTTTTCATCATCGGCGACCTCGACGGTCCGCGCCGGACGGCCAGCATCAAGGGCCACTTTGACCTTTTCCAGCAGGGCCAGTTGCGCTTTTGAATCCTTGTCGCCGGATTTGGCTTTCTTTTCCACCGTCTTGATCTGACGTTCGACCGAGTCCATATCGGCCAGCATCAATTCGGTTTCAACGATCTCCGCATCCCGCACGGGATCGGTGGAGCCCATGACATGCACGATGTCCGGATCATCGAAGCAGCGCAGCACATGAATGATCGCATCCGTTTCACGAATATTCGCTAAAAACTGGTTGCCCAGCCCTTCGCCCTTCGACGCGCCCTTGACCAGCCCCGCGATATCGACGAATTCCAGTTGCGTCGGCACGATTTTTTGCGACCCGCCAAGTTTGGCGATAATATCGAGCCGTTCATCCGGCACGGCGACGCGGCCCACATTCGGCTCGATCGTGCAGAAGGGAAAGTTTGCCGCCTGCGCAGCGGCCGTCGCGGTCAGCGCATTGAACAGCGTCGATTTGCCAACATTGGGAAGCCCGACGATTCCGCAATTAAAACCCATGGTAACTACTCCTTCACTGACACTGATTGTGCCACTTTGCTCATAAACTCGTTATCCTTGCCGTCCAGCAAAAAGCCAACATGGCGGCCGATTGCGTCCAGATAGGGTTCGACCCATTCCTGCTCTGCCTTGCTGAAATCGCCGAGAACATAGCCGTGTACGCGGTCCTTGTCACCGGGATGGCCGATGCCCAGCCGCACCCGGATATAATCGGGCGTTCCCAGATGTGCATCCATCGATCGCAGGCCGTTATGCCCGGCATTGCCGCCGCCCGTTTTGACGCGGATTTTGCTTTCGGCCAGATCCAGTTCGTCATGAAAAACGACAATCTTTTCCGGCGGAATTT
Source organism: uncultured Micavibrio sp. (assembly GCA_964400125.1). Lineage (GTDB taxonomy): Bacteria > Pseudomonadota > Alphaproteobacteria > Micavibrionales > Micavibrionaceae > Micavibrio. The sequence goes on from CAYNSR010000020.1 coordinate 1,631, forward strand.
TATAAAACTTTGCCGCCGCCCCGACGGAGCGCCCGGATTCATTCATGAAGGTCTGCGGCTTCAAAATCGCGACCTTGTGCGTGCCAATGCGTCCTTCGGCCAGCAAGCCCTGATATTTTGCCTTAAACGGCCCGATGCCGTATTCCCGCGCAATCGCATCCGCCGCCATGAAGCCGATATTATGGCGGTTGCGTTCATATTTCGCGCCGGGATTGCCGAGGCCGACCAGAAGCCACATGGGGGATACGTCCCTTTTGGGGATACAGAAAGACAAAAGGCGGGACACAAAATGAATCATGCCCCGCCCCTTGCAAAAAATTTTATTTCTTGTCTGCCGGTTTTTTGTCTTCACCAACGGCAGCAGCAGCCGTCGAGGCCGCCGACGCAGCCGCAGCGGAGGCCGCATCAGCAGCTTCATCAGCAACCGCCGCTTTCGGCGCCATCAGCGTCGCCAGCGTGTGCTCGGGATCATGATCCACAGGCTCGACGCCCTTCGGCAATTTGACACGGTCCATCCGCATGGAATCACCAACCTCAACGCCCGTCATATCGACCTCAATGAATTCAGGAATTTCCGTTGCCGCACAGGACAGTTCCAGCATGTGATTGACGATATTCAGAACGCCACCCGCCTTGATTCCGGGTGCCGCTTCCTGATTGATGAAGTGAACAGGCACATCGACGTTAATTCTTGTTTTTGCAGAAACGCGCAAAAAATCAACATGTTCAACGCGGTCTGTCACCGGATGAGTCTGCACATCGCGGGCGAGACAAAGGATTTTCTGACCCCCTGCATCCAGATCACACAAATGTGTCTGCATGTACCCCTTCATGTATTCTTTCATCAGGTCTTTTTCCGTCACGGAAATCAGGACCGGCTCCTTGCCGTCGCCATAGACGACAGCAGGAATTTTATGTTCACGGCGAAGAGCACGAGCGACCCCCTTACCGGCGCGGTCTCTTTTCTCCGCCAATAGCGCGTATTTTTTAGCCATGGCATTTTCTCCAGTTTAAAAGTAAAGCCAGCCTCCAGGGGTGCTGGCAACAGGCCCCTTAAAAACCAGAAAAGCCAAGGAAATGCAAGGATAATGCGCCATGAGTTTTGTATCCAGTATACTTAATTTTTGGCAAAAAACTTTGTTTTTGCTAAAAATTAAGTATACTGGATACAAAACTCGCAATACTCCTGAATACAAAACTGCTAGGCACCCGAAGCAACCTTCGCCTTCGGACCACGCTTTCCGGGGATCAGCTTGCGTCCGGTTTTGCGTTCCAAAGTCTCCAGAAAGTCCATATTGCCGAGGGGACGACCCGTGGATTCATGCGACCGGATGGCGTTCATATCCTGCTGGTCCAGACCGCCTTCGAGCAAGTCCTTCCACGAACCGACCATCCCGAGCATGGGTTTGACCCTGACCAGCAAATCATCCTGACCTGTCAAATGCGCCTTTGCACTGCTCCAGCGATATTCCTCCGGGCGCTTGACCATATTGGCGCGTACGGGGTTGAGCTCGATATAGCGCGCCGCCGCAATCAGGTATTTTTCATCCATCGGAAAGGAGGCAAACCGATCCTGCCATAGATGCCCGGTCAGGGATTCCCGGGCATTGATCCGCCGCGCATAGCGCCGATGCGCATCCGCAATTGCCCCACGCAAGGAGTCCTTTTCCGGCGGCACAGCGATCATGTGGACATGGTTGGGCATCAGACACCACGCCCAGATTTCCACGCCGGTCTTCGCGCAGCCTTCCGCCACGAGGTCTATATAAGACTGGTAATCGGCATCGTTGAAAAACACCTTTTGCTGGCGGTTTCCGCGCTGGGTGATGTGATGGGGAAATCCGGGAATAACAACACGCGCCATTCGCGCCATGGCCACACTCCTTGCTGGTTTTGGTTACAGTAACCTTAATTGAATTAAGGTTACTGTAACCAAAATAGGTTGGCAAGGCTTTACGCATGGCTTTTCCTTCGCTATTCTCCATATTTCGTAAAAAAAAAGAATGCACAGGGATAACAGATCATGGGAAAACTTTTCACACCGCTATTTGCCGCGCTGGCGCTGGGGGTAAGTTTCGGCGTGGCCGCGCCTGCAAATGACCTGCCACCGAACGAAAGTTACACGCACATGTTCAATGCCGCAGCCCGCCATATCGTCGACATCGACGCCCTTGAGAACGGCACTATCGTCCATCTGGAGAGTGGTGCCACGGTGACGAAAGAACAGATGATGGCCGACATTGCCAATGCCCGGGTGATTTATATCAGCGAAACCCACGACAATCTGGCCGCACATGCGGCCCAGCTTGACATCATCCGCAGGCTCGACGCCTTGTTCCCCGGCAAGATTGCCGTCGGGATGGAAATGTTCCGCGAGAGCACGCAACCCGCTCTTGATACCCTGTATCAGGACAGCTTTTCCCGGCAAAATCTGAACCGCCTTTTCGATCAGGACTGGACGCCGGACTGGCGAACGGCCTATCAGCCGATCCTTGATTACATGCATGATCGCGCCATCCCGGTCATCGGCCTGAAGCCGTCCAAGGAAATTGAAGCCATCGTCCGCAACGGGCAGACATCGCCGGATGTACCGGAACTGGACGAAAACGACCCCGACCACAAGGGCTATTACATGCCATTTTTCGGCGGGCACAGTGACGGGGGCAAAGCGCAAAGGCTGTACAGGGTGATGGTCCTGTGGGATGAGGCCATGGCGAACAACGTTGCACGTTTTCTCGCCAACCCTGAAAATCACGACAAAAAACTGGTGGTGATCGCAGGGGAAGGACATATCAAATTCGGTTTTGGAATCCCCAAACGCGCCGACCGCCGCATTCCCCACACCTACGCCACCGTTTTACCCCTGATACAAGGGGAGGACCCGGACTCCAGCCCAGATCTGCGCATGGGAGACTACGCATGGAAGGTTCCGTATGACCAGTTGCAGGTTACAAACACCCCGCAACCCGCCACAGTCGCCACGGCAAATCGCACCCCTTGAATGAACGATTGAGACGCTATACCGTTTTGCTAAAACAGCTCTGAAATCGAGCGCTCTTCAGAAATGCGCAGCATGGCTTCGCCCATGAGCGGAGCGATGGGGAGCTGGATGATATTGGGGGACATGCGCACGGCTTCCGTGGCGGCAATGCTATCGGTGATGACCATGCTTTCCATCTGCGATTCTGCAATGCGCGCAACGGCACCGCCGGACAGGACGCCGTGAACGACATAGGCATGGACCGCCGTCGCCCCTTGCGCCTTCAGCGCCACGGCAGCATTGCAGAGCGTTCCGCCGGAATCGACGATATCATCGACCATGATGCAAACCTTGCCGTTAACATCACCGATCACATTCATCACTTCCGACACCCCGGCCTGTTCCCGGCGCTTGTCGATGATGGCGAGTTCCGCATTCAGGTGTTTGGCCAAGGCCCGCGCCCGCAGTACACCACCCACATCGGGAGAAACCATGACGAGATCCTGATCGGCAAATTTCTTTTGAATATCCGGCACGAAGACGGGGGAAATATTGAGGTTATCGACAGGAATATCAAAAAATCCCTGAATTTGTCCGGCATGCAGTTCCATGGTCAACACCCGGTCAACACCGGCCGTGGTAATCAGGTTTGCCACCAGCTTGGCGGAAATGGGCGTGCGCCCCCCCGTCTTGCGGTCCTGCCGTGCATAACCGAAATACGGGATGACGGCCGTAATCCGCCGCGCCGATCCGCGCCGCAGGGCGTCGATGGTAATCAGCAGTTCCAGCATATTGTCATTCGCCGGGTAAGATGTGGACTGAATGACAAAAACGTCCTGACCACGGACGTTTTCCTGAATTTCAACAAAGACCTCCATGTCGGAGAAGCGTCTGATGGCGGCTTGCGCCAGCGGGATATCAAGATAAGCGGAAATCGCTTCCGCCAAAGGGCGATTGGAATTTCCGGCAATGATCTTCATCGGCGTGTTTGGCAAGGTCATGGCTTCCCGCTATCGCAACATTGTGGATGGCCCGACTATAAAAGCCCTGCTAACGGATGACAAGGGCTGAAATCTGCCGCCCGTAATTCTGTTCACCGTTATGTGTCGCGCGGCGATAGCTGAAATAATCCTGCGGGGTACTGTAAGTATCCTGCCCCGTTATCGAAACATGGCGCACCCCGGCCCCAGCCAGACGGCTCGCGATATAACCCGGCAAGTCGAACATCAGGTGCCCGGCCCGGCGGGCGGAGTTGAAGAAATGTTCATTGGCCGGGCCCTGAACCAGAAAAGGCGCGGCAAAATCATCCCGGACCTCGTACGATTTCCGGTCGATGCAAGGACCGATAGCGGCACGCACGCTTTCCCGAACAACGCCATATTGCAACATCGTCCTCACCGTTTCTTCCAGTACACCTTTCAGGGCCCCTCCCCACCCGGCGTGGGCTGCGCCGATCACGGGCGAACCATCGGTTTTTTCGCCATAAAATAAAACAGGGCCGCAATCCGCCGTCAAAACACCGAGCGCGATGCCGGGTACATCGGTGATGAAGGCATCACCTTCCGGTCGTGCGTCCATGCCCCACGGTTCACGCACGATCAGGCAGGCCGCACCGTGCACCTGCCTTAAACCCGGCAGATGCTCCGCCCCCAGCGCGTCTGCGACGCGCCTGCGGTTTTCAAAAATATTTTCAAAGGAATCCTGCGTACCGATTCCGCAATTCAGGGAATCATACAACCCGGCACTTACGCCGCCACGACGGCCAAAAAAACCGTGGGCAACGGATTTTCCTGCGGGGATAAAATTCTTGTCCCTGATATATGGAATCACGTTCTCCATCAAAGCCCCGCCAGTTCAATCCCGCGATCATGGCACAAGGCCATCACCCTGAAAAGCGTTCCCATCTGGTCCGGCGCGGTCAGGCGGTGATATTCTTCCGGCTGATTTAAGCGCCCGGCGCGCAAGCCCATCCCCAACCTTTTGAGGAAATCTCCCTGCCCTGTGGGACCGTGAACCGCCACCATATCCCCAGCCGCGTTTTTTAAGGATCCAAAATCCACATGCGACGTAAGGTCTGCCTCGCCGACATGGTCCAGCACGCCGACAAAGCGGTGTTCCCGGACAGCCTGCAAAGTATCGCCGAACCCGAAATGGTCATGACCGTAATCGATAAACAACGCAACGCCACGGCAGCGTTTTATCATTGCGGCAACATCCCCCACAAAGGATTCGCGGGCAGGGGAATATTCTGCAATGTCTCCGTCTCTGCCCTCCGTCAGAGCCGATGGCAGGGGATGGGACAAGAGTTCAGTCATGCCAAAAACCAGATGGCCATTTTCCAGCCCCACCACGCGCAAAAACCATTTCCCGTCACGCCGGATATATTGCCGGATCGGCAGGGCATCGAGAAATTCATTGGCAACCAGAAACACTGGTACTTCCTGCGGCAGTGATTCCAGCGTTTCGTGCCATGTAACCGGATATTCTTTCAACATTTCACGTTGTTTTTCTATCAATACCGGGCTCATTTCCAGCAAATGGATTTGCATGGCCTCATGAAATCCCGGTACTTTCGCGGTGGCCCGCAAAATATCCGCCATCAACGTCCCCCGGCCCGGGCCCGCTTCGGCCAGAGTGAATTTCCCCGGCGCACCCGTTTTCGTCCACGCATCGGCCAGAAACACACCGATCATTTCACCGAACATCTGTGAAATTTCCGGCGCGGTCGTAAAATCGCCCCGGACCCCGAACGGATCGCGCGTGGCGTAATAATGCCCCAGAACCAGCCCCATGAACGTTCCGACATCCATCGGGCCGTTCTGGCGGATCAGGGTTTCAAGATGGGTTTGAAAGACGCTCACGCCCCGGCTCTCCCCCGCGAAAACACGGGTGTTTCAAGGCATACCAGATACAAACCGCCCCGCCTGCGATCATCGGCAGGCACAATATCTGCCCCATCGTGAAATAGGTGAACAGATACCCGATCTGTCGGTCCGGTTCGCGGAAGAATTCAACTGTAATCCGGCTCAGGGCGTAGCCGATCAGGAACACGCCCGACAAGATACCCGGATGAGCCCGGATTTTGTCGATCCGCGCCAGCATAAACAAAACGGTGAACAGGACCGCCCCTTCTAAAACGGCCTCGTAAATCTGGCTCGGGTGGCGCGGCGTATCACCGCCATAGGGGAAAACCACGCCCCACGGCGCATCGGTCACCCGGCCAAACAATTCGCCGTTGACGAAATTCGCAATGCGGCCAAAGAACAACCCGATCGGCACGGCGCAACACACCCAGTCGGTGAGGCGCAGCACATAAATCTTTTTGGCATAGGCATAGGAAATCATCGCAACAATCATCCCCGCCGCCCCGCCGTGAAACGACATGCCGCCATGCCACAGCATCACAAGTTCAAGCGGGTTTTCGAGATAAAGCCCGGGCTGGTAGAACAAAACATACCCGAACCGCCCGCCGAGAATGACGCCCAAAATCCCCCAGGCAAGAAAGTCATCGATATCCGTCCGGTTCGGACGCAATTCCGGCGTACGTCCAGCCAGATGCAAAACATATCGCCACCCCAGCAAAAACCCCGCCAGATAAGCCAGCGCGTACCAGCGTATATCCACCGGACCGATGGACAGCGCGATGGGAGAAATATCCGGGAACGGGATCGCCATTTAAATAATCAACCTTGCAAATAGAGGATGTCCCAGACATTAACCAACCTTTCCAACGCGGTAAAGCCGCCGCGTTGGATATTGCGTTGGATATTAAGAAAAGAATCGGTATCTGCGTCTTGCAGCCCACGCCGAGTCCGTGGTACTGACTCCCCTTCCAACAACAGGTGCAGCATGGCGATTCTCGGACCCGATCCCAAGTTTTTTGACGACATCGCCCGCGTTGCCGGTGGCGCCGTCAATATCGTCAGCGGTATGCAGGAACAAATTCGCAACGATATCCGCGCCCGGGTCGAGGAAATGGCCACGCACCTCGATCTCGTCCCGCGTGACGAACTGGACATGGCCAAGGCAACCATCGAGAAAATGCGCAGACGCATGGACGACATGGATGCGCGGCTGAGTGCGCTTGAAGGCAAAAAAGCCCCGAAAGCGCAGGGTAAGGCAAAGGTAAAAACCAATACCGGCAAGCCGCGCGCAAGCTCTACGGCGAAACGTCAGATTAAAAAGCAGAAATAGCGCACTCAATAAATTGTTACGATACGAGGCATTATGAGCGATCAAGGCGAACATCTCGACGACGTTACCAACCCACTCGATTGCGTGGAGGATATTCTGGCAGGACAAAACTGGTCCTTCAGCCGGATGAATCAGGACGAATTGATGGTCGATGTTTCCGGCAAGCTCGGCACCTATCGCATGGTGATGATCTGGCAGGAAGAATTCTGCGCGATGCAGTTTACCTGCCACCTCGACCTGATCGTTCCCGATGACCGCCGCGACCTGATGGCACTGGCGCTGGCACGGGTCAATTCCGGCATGTGGCTCGGGCATTTCGACCTGCCGCAGGACACGGGCGTTCCGTGCTTCCGCCACACCAGCCTTTTCCGTGGTCAGGGCGGCTCCGGCGCGGATCATATGCAGGACCTTATGGATATCGCCCTCAATGAATGCGAGCGCATCTATCCCACCTTCACCATGCTCTCCGACATTTACGGCATGGATGAAAACCAGTTGAGCCTGGCCCTGTCGGATACGGCTGGCGAGGCCTGAGTTTTTCTTCCTGCTTGCTGCTTGCTGCGTTGAGAATGACTGGAAACTCCACTAGACTGCCCCGCATGAAAACCGAAAAAAACAGACCCGTGATTACCCTGATCGGCTGCGGCAAGATGGGAAGCGCCATGTTGCGGGGCTGGCGTAACGCCGCCATTGCTGAAAAGATTTTTGTTATTGAACCCAATGGGTTGCCTGATGAATTTCATAAATTGGATGATGTTGTTTTTACCAACACCCTCCTCTCATGTGATGCAGCAATACTTGCTGTTAAACCACAGATAATGAACGATATTTTCGCATCAATACACCCCCGACCCGATACATTGATCCTGTCCATCGCCGCCGGGCAAAAAATTGCCGGTTTTGAACGACATTTCGGTGCGACCCAGCCCGTGGTCCGCGCCATGCCCAACACCCCGGCAGCCATCGGTCAGGGCATCAGCGTCGCCGTCGCAAACGGGCATCTCGACGCGGCGCAAAAATCCCTCGCCCATGACCTGCTTTCCGCCATCGGTCAGGTCGAATGGGTGGAAGACGAATCCCTGATGGACGCCGTCACCGCCCTTTCGGGGAGCGGCCCGGCTTATGTTTTTTACCTGATCGAGGTTCTGGCCAAAGCGGGTGCCGCGCAAGGCCTGCCCGCCGCGATGGCCATGCGCCTTGCCCGCCAGACCGTCATCGGCAGCGCCGCCCTCGCCGCCACGGAACAGGATACGCCTGCGGAAACCCTCCGCCAAAACGTCACCAGCCCCGGCGGCACGACCGCAGCGGCACTGGACGTATTGATGCAAGATCAGGCATTGGAGAGTCTGTTCAGCGCCGCCCTTCGGGCCGCCACGGCACGGTCAAAAGAATTGTCGAAATAAGCCCCCGCGCCTATTTCCGTCCGCGCTTGCCCAAACCGATATCCTTGGCCAGCGAACTACGCTGCTCCGCGTAGCTCGGCGCCACCATCGGGTAATCGGCCGGAAGCCCCCAGCGTTCGCGGTATTCTTCCGGCGTCATGTTATAGGCCGTCTTCAGATGGCGTTTGAGCATTTTCAGCTTCTTTCCGTCCTCCAGACAGATGATATATTCTGGCGTCACTGACCGCTTGATCGGAACCGCTGGTTGCGGACGTTCGGAAGAAAGACCGGAACCGCCGGATTCCCCCTGCACATTGGCCAAAGTCCGGTACACGCGCTGGATCAGAGCGGGAATTTCATCCGCCGCGATCTGGTTATTCGACAGATGCGCCGAAACAATTTCAGTGGTGCAGGCAAGGAGATCTGTATGCAGCGGCGTTTCCTGAGACATGAGCAATCCTTTTTCCATCAATACAGTATCCTTATAGCATGACGGATACAGGCAAAGAAAAGGTTAAATATTGATACGATGATTAGAGTATTCAATCAGGAAAAGGGGGGCTTATCACTTGCGGATCATCCGACGTTTCTTGCCGTTTTTATAAAAATCTGCAGCTAACCCTCAGCAATCACCCGCTGCGTCCGCTTCGACTGGCTGACATCGGCCTCGCGTAAATAGACCGGATCGGGGGGCTGCATTTTTCCGGTTATGAAATCATCATACCCCATATGCGCCATCACCACAGGGTCGGGCAGCAGCAGATCGTCAAGAACCCGCCAGCCCGCCGGACAATCCGCGCCCAAGACCTGTTGTAGACGTATTACACCATCACCACAAAGGGTTACTGGCCGATTCTGATACGCAGAAAGAATAGAATCCGCCGAGAGCAGGCGCGGCGCACCGCCGAAATCCTGCGCATAAAAATCATCACGCTTTGTCTCAATAACAACAAACAACGCATTGTGATCTTTTGTCTTTTCCATTGCAGCCTTCAAAATCACATCGGTGGTGCGCACACCAGCAACGGGGATATTGAGGGCAAGACCAAAACTCCGCGCCGCTGACAACCCGATCCGCAAACCGGTAAACCCGCCGGGCCCGACCGTCGTCACGACAAGGACCAGATCCGCCATGGCCAGACTGGCTTCCTTCACCACGCCTTGAATCATCGGCACCAGAATTTCAGACTGACCGCGTTCCATAGCTCGGCTCTGCCTGACAGACTGTCCGGTTTTCATATCCACGACGGCAGCGGAACAACCGCCCATGGCTGTATCAAAGGCAAGAATATACCGGGGGGGCACGGCAACTAAAGGATTTGACACGATTCACCGAATGCAAGACGCGGCGAACGGGCATACACCCCGGATGGGTCACCGTAGCCGAGATTACACAAAAAGTTTACCTCGTAATCATCGTCGGGGAAGAATTCCTTCTTAACCCCTTCCCGGTCGAACCCCGACATCGGCCCGCAATCCAGCCCCAGCGACCGCGCCGCCAGTATAAAATACCCGCCCTGCAATGTGCCGTTGCGAAAGGCCGTCTCCGCGATTTTCTGGTCCTTTCCGGCAAACCAGCTTCTTGCATTGGCATGCGGAAAAAGCTGCGGCAGTTTGTCGTAAAATTTCAGGTCACAGGCGATGATTGCCGTAACCGGGGCGGCCAAGGTCTTGTCGATATTGCCCTTGTCCAGATACGGGCGCAGCCTTTCCTTGCTTTCCTTTGATTTCAAAAAGGCAAAACGCGCCGGACAGCAATTGGCGCTGGTCGGCCCCCATTTCATCAGATCATACACAGCCTGCAACAAAACATCGGAAACCGGCTCCGGCGTCCATGCATTGTGGGTCCGGGCGGCACGGAACAGGATATCCATACTGCGATCATCGAGAATACGGTTTTCAGGCATATGCGATTTCCTCTCATAACGTCCGGCAAGAGCATGGGGTGTTTGGCCGCAAAGATCAATAACCGGCGGAGGAAATGGCGGGCATACGATTTCACTGGCATTTCACTTAAGCAATATTATATTCATGCCATGCCGCAAAACTTGCCATATTCCGTTAAATCGAGCCTGCATATTTTCCTCCTCGCCCTGACGCTGGCGGGTTTTTCCGCGCCCGTGTCCGCACAACGGGCAGAACAAAACGGGGCCGTCATTTTTGCATACCAGCGTGTGGGGGAGGCCCTTTACCCGGCCAATAACATCTCTACCGGGCAATTTGCAGACAATGTCCGGGAACTGATTGAAGGCGGCTATGCCGTGCGCCCCCTGCCGGAAATCATTGCTGCCCTGCGCGATGGGACACCCCTGCCGGACAGGACGGTGGCGATTACCTTTGATGGTGCCTATCGGTCCGCCTATGACAATGCGATGCCTGTCCTGCTCGCGAATAACCTGCCCTTTACCGTCTTTTTCGCGCCAGATCAGATGGCGGAAGACAACCCGCAATATATAGGCTGGGGCGAACTGAAACGGCTGGAGAAAAAAGAACAGGTCACACTGGGGCTGCATGCCGCAACCTATACGCATCTGGCTGGGGCGTCCGAGATGGAAATCCGCCGTCAGGTGAACAATGCCCTTGCGGCCTTTCGCAAGGAACTGAAGCAAAACCCGACCCTGTTCGCCTATCCGTTCGGGGAATATACCCGGGCCTATCGCGACATCATCGCCGCCAGCGGTTTCGAGGCGGCCTTCGGCCAGCATTCCGGGGCCGCCCATGCGGAGGCCGACCTGCTGGCGCTGCCGCGTTTTGCCATGAGTGAAAACTACGGCGACGCCCGGCGCTTCCGGATGGCAGCGCAAGCCCTCCCCCTCCCAGCGGCGGGCATAACGCCGGAAGACCCCCGGATTTCTCCCGGAAGCCTGCCGGATTTCGGCTTCACCCTCCCCGACACGCTGGCTGACCGGATCGGCCAGCTTTCCTGTTTTGTTTCGGAACAGGGGAAGCTGAAAATCAATATTGTCGGAAAAAATCGTGTTGAAATGCGCGTGGACGCCCCGTTTGAGGGCGAGCGCATCCGTTTCAACTGCACCCTGCCCGGACCGCCGCCCAACCCCGGTGAAGACCAACGCTGGCGCTGGTTCGGTATGCTTCTGACACAGGGGTAAAGGATCTCGATCTAAAGCGGGTCGGCCTGCCTGACCTCGATCACTTCCGGGACGAAATGCCTGAGCATGTTTTCGATGCCGCCCTTCAGAGTCATGGCCGAACTCGGACAACCGGAACAGGCCCCACGCATGTGCAGGTAGACGATTCCGTCTTCAAAACGGTCGAATTCGATATCGCCGCCATCCATCTGGACCGCCGGACGGACCCGCGTTTCCAGCAACTCGCATATCTGTGAAACGATTTCCCGGTCAATCTCCGACGTCTTTGCCGGGACGACCCGGCCCGTTGCGACCATCACGGGCTGGCCGGTGGAGAAATGTTCCATGATCGCGGCCAGGATCATGGTTTTCAGGCCCATCCATTCTTTTTCCACGACTTTGGTCACGGAGATAAAATCAGGCCCCAGAAAAACGCTTTTCACCCCGTCAATCCGGAACAGGTGCCGAGCCAGCGGCGATGCGGCGGAATCTTCGACGCTGCGGAATTCCGCCGTCCCGGATAGAAGCACCGTCTCACCCGGAATAAATTTCATCGTGTCCGGATTTGGTGTTTTTTCGGTCTGGATAAACATGATGCCCTCTGTTGCTTGCAAGACGCACTAACTAATAGCATCAATCTTCTGCGGATCAAGATGCCCCGGCACGACCAGAACCGGAATACGCAGTCGCCCGAGGCCCTTTCCAGTAAAATAACTGACCAACGGCCCCGGCCCGCTGCCGCCAGTGCCGCCGCCCAGGATCAGCATTCTGATCGACGGGTCTGCGCTAATCAGGTTTACCAGCACTTCGTCGGGCGGGCCTTCCTGAACGTACAGGGCGGGTATTGATCCGTTCAACTCGTTCGCCCGGTGTGCGACCGACCAGATGAATTTTTCCGCCTGTTGCCGCATTTCACGGCGCATCATGGCCTCGACCTTTTCCCATTCCTGCACATCATCGATATTCATGATGCTGAGGATTCCGAGATGGCCGCGATTGGCCTTTGCGATCCGCGACGCATAACGCAGGGCTACGCCGAATTCATCACTTTCATCGGCGACAACCAGATAGACCCCGCCATCGCCGCGACGACCGGAACGGGCCGGGATGATATCCGTGTATTCCGCGTCTTTTACTGACAAATTCTTTTCGCTCATGACATTTTCTCCTATTCACGACGCAAAAGGGCATGGGCGCTCCAGCCGAAAAACAACGCCATCAGGACCGCAATCGCACCATACGCCAAAGAATGCCTGCGGGAAAACAGGAATATCTCTGCACTGAACCCGGTTTGCGCGACCTTGATTTCATTTTGCCGCGAATCCATAACATCGCCGTTATGGATCAAAAAGGTCTTTACCTTGTAGATTCCGGTCGGGACATTGGCCGGAAGATAAAAGGCCGCGCGGAAAAAATCGCTGTCGATATATTTTATCTGTTTCGGCTCAAGGGGCAGAAGCCCCTGCCCCTGGCGGTTTCGTATCAGGGCTTCGCGGAAAGTATAGACCATGGAGGGATCGGCGTTTTCGCGCGTTTCGAATTGCAGAGCGTCAATCCCGATGTCATGCCGCAACAACGTATCCATCGGCGCGATATCGCTCTCCTTGCGCGTCGATGCCAGATCGTAATAACTCGGAACGTTTTCGAATTTCAGGGATTTTTTGTTCATCCAGATACCAAGGATTTGTTCCTTGCGCCGGACCATCATGCTTTCTTCCGGGCCAGTCACGGTCACGACGATATCGCCCGGATGCTTTCGGGTGCCGTAGACGATCAGTTGCGCACCATTGAACCCGGTGGTGATATCGATGCGTTCTGCCGCCAAATCCACACCCAGCAGGTTTTGCGGCTGCGCCAAAGCAGGACCGGAGAGGACAACAAGAAAAAGAATAAAAAAACAGACTCTTACCATCATCGCACCGCCGTCGAATACAGTTCCGCCGGACGGATAAACAATTCACCCGCCAGTTCCACACTGACCAGCAAAAGCAGAATCGCCAGAAAAACGCGCGCATAAACGCCCTTAACCCGCCGCGACACACGCACGCCTATTTGCGCCCCGACGACTCCGCCGATAATCAGCATGAACGCCAGAACAAGATCCACCGTCTGGTTGACCACGGCATGCATGACCGTCGCGAACATCGTCGTAATAAGGATTTGAAACAACGATGTCCCCGCCACCAGCAGGATCGGCATGCCGAGGATATAAATCATCGCCGGGACCAGCAAAAATCCACCGCCAATGCCGAGAATAGAAACCAGCAACCCGCCGACAAAACCGATCCCGCACGGGATCAATGCGCTGATATACAGGCGCGAACGCGGGAAACGCATTTTATAAGGCAGATTCGCCAGCGCCGGATGATTGTGGAGTCGCGTCCGGTTTTCGTCGGCATGTGTCTTTTTCAACAGGCTGGAAACACTTTCCGCCAGCATCATGAACCCCATCGTCCCGAGAAACAGGATATAGAGAATGGGAATAACAATATCGATCTGGCCGAAATGCTGTAACATGCCAAAAATCAAAACCCCGAGAACCGATCCCACAATACTGCCGCACAGCATGATTCCGGCGATTTTGAAATCGACATCCCCGCGCTTCATATGCCCGAGCAGGCCCGACAGACTGGCCGCGACCAACTGATTGGCCTGCGTTCCCACGGCAACGCCAGGGGGCAGGCCCATAAAAATCAGGAGGGGCGTCATTAAAAACCCGCCGCCAACGCCGAACACGCCGGACAAAAACCCCACCAAAACGCCCAACGACAAAATGATTTCTGCCGGGACAACCATTTCTGCAATGGGGAGATAGACAAGCATAAAACAGGAAAACCCTAAACATCACGACCCCCGCACAGGCGGGAGTCTGGCCGTTTGATGATGAAGTTGCCGGGGATGCTCCCCTGCAATCAGTAGCGGTTTACGGCAGCCTTGTGCGGCCATTTGAACTGCATGCCGGGATCGGCCAGAAAATTCCGATAGTCGCCCGTCCACAACTCATGGTGCGCCTTTTTAAAGTCCACTGAACCCATAATGCTCAGGAACAAGGGCTGCCATTGTTCAAACACCTGCGCCCGCGCCGAACAATCGACGACGTAGACCTTGCCGAAATACAAAGACGCCGCAGCAATGCCCCGGCGCTGCCCGTAGGCGCCGAACAACGCTCCGTCATACCCGGCAACGGCGAAGCTGCCGAAACCGCGCCCCAGCCCCGCGCCATCGGTAAAGCCGTACAGATCGACATTGTCGTATTCGTTCAGATAGCTGCGCCAGAAATCTTCGCTATAGGCAAGAGGCTGGATATCCCCGGCCAGATGCGGCGGATAGATCAGAAAACGTTTGTCTTCACGCACCCGGACGCGGCAAACGGCATCATCATTCGATGCTGTCGGGGATGGCGCGATAATGGAAAACACCTCGTCCGGCTGACGCTGGCTGCCCATGCGCCAGGTATCGGGGTAGGACACGGATATCCCCGATGCCGGATCTTCCCAGACGAAATAATCAGCTTGCGCCGGGGCGAAAGCCGTAAAGGTCAGGATTGCAGTCAGAATGGCCAGTTTTTTAATCATGGGAAACCCGCTCCGGGAAAAATGAGGTTCTTCTCCAGTATTGTGCTGCGGAGCTTAACAAAATGCAAACCCGAATTTTACGGATTCTATGCACCGCGCCAAAATCCCATAATATCCATAGCATCCGCCAAGATGGGGCGCGCCAGCGCATTGGCCTTTTCCGCGCCATCCTTCAGGATCATGTCGATTTTATCCGGATACGCCAGCAAATCCGCCATTTTTTCTGTGATCGGGGCCAATTCCCGAACGGCCAGTTCGGCCAGCGCCGGTTTGAAGGCCGACCATTGCTGGCCGCCGAATTCCTTCAGCACATCGGCCTTGGTGCGGCGGCTCAGCGCGGCGTAAATCGCCACCAGATTATCCGCCCCTGCCCGGCCACTCAGCCCGGCGACATCCATCGGCAGGGGTTCCGCATCGGTCTGGGCCTTCCTGATTTTTGCGGCGATTGTATCCGCATTGTCGATCAGGTTGATGCGTGAATTGTCAGATTCGTCTGATTTGCTCATTTTTTTTGTGCCATCACGAAGCGACATGACCCGGGTTGCCTCACCAAGGATCTGCGGTTCAGGCTGCGGGAAGAAATCACGTTTGTAACGGGTATTGAAGGTCGCGGCAATTTCCCGCGCCAACTCCAGATGTTGTTTCTGGTCTTCACCGACCGGCACATGCGTCGCCTTATATGCCAAAATATCCGCAGCCATCAGGACCGGATAGGCAAACAGGCCAAGACCGACACGTTCAGTATTTTTCCCGGCCTTGTCCTTGAACTGCGTCATACGTTCCAGCTTGCCCATTTGCGTCATGGTCGCCAGAAGCCACATCAATTGCGAATGTGCAGGCACGGCAGATTGCGGGAAGATAACCGATTTTTGCGGATCGACCCCGGCGGCGATATAGGCGGCGGCAATTTCCCGTGTTGATTTTTTCAATGCCTCCGGCTCCTGCGGCACGGTGACCGCATGCAGGTCAACCACGCAAAACAGGCATTCATAATCGTCGCGTTGCAAATCGACCCAGTTCCTGAGCGCCCCGAGATAATTGCCAAGGTGCAGGTTATTGGTCGGCTGCATGCCGGAGAGGATACGCTTTTTCATTTTTTCAAGTCCTTTAATCAGTCCTGCCCTTCGGCTTCCAGTTCCTGAAGATTGGCAGGCATCGCCTTGGGGGTTTTGACAAAGTATTTTTTGACGTCCTGAATGCGCACGACGCCGATGACCTGCGCGGCGGCAAAATAAAGAATACCACCCCCGCCGCAAAGCACCAGCAACGCAATCAGTTTCCGCAGTGTTTCCCCGGCAAACCAATCCGCCATGGCATAGGCAATCAAGGCAAGATACGCCCCCATCAGCCCGGCGCAAAAAGTTATTTTGGCCACAGCGGTTTTCAGGCGTGAGTCGAACATCGTTTCCTTTTGCCCTTGCAGGCCGCGCCAGAGCAGATAACACTGCGCCCAGCCGGACAATCCCGTCGCCAGCGCGATCCCCGCGACATCAATGAACTGAACCATGATAACCGCAACGATAATATTGAAGACCGACATCATCACGGCGATTTTCACCGGCGTCATGGTATCCAGCCGCGACCAGTAGGCGGTAGAGAGAATTTTCACCGCCACAAAAGCCGGAAGGCCCAGCGCCAGACAGGCCAGCGCCGGGGCGGCACGGAGCGTATCGGCATGGGTAAAGGCCCCGCGCTCAAACAATACCCCGATCAATTCGCCGGGGACCACCATCAGCGCCACCGCCGCCGGAACGGTCAGAACCAGACAATATTCCAGCGAACGGTTGAACAGATCATGCGCCTCCGCCGCCCGGTCAGCGGCCAGCGCGCGGGTCAGCATCGGCAACAACGCCGTGCCAACGGCAATGCCGATAATCCCCAGCGGCAATTGAAACAGGCGGTCGGCGTAATAAAGCGCCGAAATCGCGCCCGTCGCCAGAAACGAGGCAATAATCAGATCAATAAACAGGTTGATATGCATGATCCCCGCCCCAACCGCACCGGGGGCCATCAGCTTGAACAGTTTTTTGATCTCCGGCGTCAGGCGCGGCCTGATAACGGGAAGGCTGATTTTGTAGCGCCGTAAAAACCACCACAGCCACGCAAGCTGGACAATTCCGGCAATAGCAATCCCCCATGACAGCGCATGCCCCGGCGTCTTGAACGCCACCGCGCCCAGAAGCGCCATGATCTGGCACAAATTGAAAAAAATCGGCGCGGCGGCGAAGGGCGCAAATTTTTCATGCGCATTCAGCATCCCGCCCAGCAACGCGCAAAGCGACATGAACAGGAGATAGGGAAAGGTGATCCGGGTCAGCGCCACGGCGGTTTCATATTGTTCGGAACCCGGTTCAAAGCCCGGCGCGATCAGGCCGATAACCCACGGCATAGCGGCAATCATCACGATACTGAACAACGACAGGATCAGGAACATGATAGAAAACGCCTGTCCCGCGAACCGCGCCGCCGCCGCTTCACCGTCTTTTTGCAAATGCCCGGAATAAATCGGAACAAAGGAAACCGCAAAGGCCCCTTCCGCCGTGACATGACGGAAAAAATTCGGCAGTTTCAACGCAACAAAAAACGCATCCGCCAGCGGCCCCGCCCCTAAAATGGCCGCCGTCATCACATCGCGGACAAACCCGACGATCCGCGACAATCCGGTCATCCCGGCGACGGTAACCATGGCTTTTATCAGCTTCATAAAAAACGATTCCCGGGAAAAATTGGCGACAGCCCTTCAAAAACCATTCCCGCACAAATTTGGCAAGCCCCGCCCCTTTGATGTTATGGGAATAATACAATTCTTGCACAGGCACAACACCTGCCCCTATAACCTGACACTATAACGGAGATCAAAAGAATAATTCAGAATATGACAGGGGAAAACACAGCATTATGGATGATTCATCTGCAACACGCCTGACCGAGCTTTTCCGGAACAAAGCCGAAAACCGCCGCATCGACCGGGGAAAAATCTGCCTGTCGGTGCTGATGGAAAACGGGGCCGAAATGACCCTCAACGTCAAAACCCCTTTCCAGACGGCGCAATATCTGAAATTCCTGCTGGAGAACAAGCATCCCCTGTTCCAGCGCGGCATGAGAATGTTTTCTTTTGGCCCGATGAACGATCCTATCACATTCAAGGCTTGGGGAACCTATCGGGATCCCGTGAACCGGATGGAGTTCGCGGTGATGTCGGTCCGCATGCGTTTTTTTCAGGTCCACAGCCCGTCGGAACTATGCTTCGACGATGATTTTTGCCGGACCGACTGGGACAGCCCCGGCAACCGCACGCCCGGACCGACCATCCACGAATTCATCCGTGCGCTGGAACGGGCAGGCGGTGACTGGAATGATCTGGCATTTACAATGCTGCGGCCACAGTTTAGACCAAAGCCCAGACTCACCATCGTTCCAAAGGAGCCGTAAAATCAAACCGCTTCGTTCAGACACGACCCGAAACCCCGAGAGCCGGTGGTTTGGTGAAAAACCGGTCAGCCCCGATGAAAAAACCGGGCTGGTCGTCGATGTCTTTGATTCCGTTGCCGACAACTATGACCTGATGAACGACCTGATGTCGGCTGGCGTGCACCGCCTGTGGAAAAACCGCTTGATTCGCCAGATTCGCCCACGCCCGGAATATGCGTATCTTGATGTCGCCGGGGGGACGGGCGATATTGCCTTCCGTATCCGCGAAAAAACCGGGCCTGCGAAAATTACCCTATGCGACCTCAACGCCGAGATGCTGCGGGTGGGGCGCGACCGCGCGGCGGATCGCGGCTGGCTGAATGATTTTGAATGGATTGTCGGCAATGCCGAAAAACTGCCCGTGGAAAACGAGTCCGCCGATATCTACACGATATCCTTCGGTCTGCGCAACGTCACGCATATCGACGATGCCCTGCGCGAAGCCTATCGCGTTCTGAAACCCGGCGGGCGTTTTTTCTGTCTGGAGTTTAGCCGTGTCGATGAGCCGTTGCTGGCAAAACTCTATGATGCCTATTCTTACAATATTATCCCGCGCA
Source organism: uncultured Micavibrio sp. (assembly GCA_964400125.1). Taxonomy (GTDB): domain Bacteria; phylum Pseudomonadota; class Alphaproteobacteria; order Micavibrionales; family Micavibrionaceae; genus Micavibrio. Next base: position 20,879 of record CAYNSR010000020.1, read on the forward strand.
TCGGCCAGATCGCAGCCAGGGATCGCGACAGCTACCAGTATCTGGTGGAAAGTATCCGCAAATTCCCGCCGCAAAAAGCCCTGGAAAAACGGCTGTACCATGCCGGATTCGACAAGGTCAAAATCACCAGCCTCTCTTTCGGCATTGCGGCGATTCATGAAGCGTGGAAGCTTTAGGCGTCAGCACATCGAGCGCGTAATCCGCCATATTTCATTATGGTCTTTGAACGTGTCCGGTGTGTAACCGCGATTCTTCTCTGTTACCACATTATTGGCGGTCGCTGCGGCAAAGTGGTCAAACAGGTAAGATGTGCCTTCCAGAAACACCAGATGGTCCGATAGAATCTCGTCACCGACCTTCAATCCGGGATTGGCAAAAACAAGAACGTCACCCCCTGAAGATGGCTCAGCCATACTAATCTGGCAGGCATCCAGCGCGTATCCCGGGAATTCGTAGTAATAATTTTTGCCTAAATTTCTGATGACCTTCAATTTCGTGTGCGATGCAAGTTTCGACATGTCCTGTTCCCTTCCCAGCGTTAGAATCTAAAAGCCTTATGCCCATCCCACACGTCCGCCGGGCTGAAGTGATCGGGCTGGTAACCGCGAGGTCCAGTGGTCGGCGGCGCTTCCTCAACCGCCGGGGCCGAAGCCGATTGCGCAAATGTATTTCGTAACAAATAATATTTCTGGGTCGCACCGGGCAATATTTCCAGATCCGCAACCCTTACCGTATCCCCGACCGACAATGCGGGATTGGAGGCAATAAAGAAATTCTGTCTCTGGTGCGGTCCCGGCCCTCCGACCGCGTGGCACATGGTATGCTTGCTGATGTCTTCCGTCGCGTGGGTCAGGAAATGCCTGCCCTGATAAACATGGACGACGGTTACTATCTCGTCGGGGGGCGTTAGTGTCATTTTTCTGATCCTCCAGGAACAATCGGTAACAAAAATCCGGCGGTTTTTATGGAACTTGCCAAAAGACCACCCCGGACTTGGGATAATTAGCATAACTCTTTAAATATGTCCAATGACGCATTTTAAGCCATTGAAAAGCCTTGGGTATAACTTGAAAAAATCAGGCTGCGCCGGGTTGCAATTCAAATGTCGGCTGATAATTTCCACAATGTATTCCGCCTGGAACACATACCGACAACCCCTAAATTCATCCTTATCTGGAGCGATAAAAATGGACATTACCCGTATTGTAAAAAATGTGCTTCCGGCCGTTGTGGTTCTGGTTGCCGGACTGTTTGGCATCAACTTTATCTACAACACCTATATGAACGATGGCGCGAACACCGTCATCACGCTGGAACCCGCCGCTGGCGAAGAAATGGCTCCGGCTGTGGTTGATGACGGTTTCGGCTCCGCCGAGGCAATGGCCGACACCGCCGTTGAAACCACCACGGATGCCGCAGCGGACGTTGTTGAGGAACCCGCAGGCGTTGCCGATTGTGCCGCCGCCGATGCTGCCGCAACCGCTGCCATGGGAACCGAAGGGGCCGAAGCCGCGACCAAAGCCGCCGCAGAATGTCATGCCGCTGCTGCTGCCGTAACGGCAACAGACGCCGTTGAGGACGCGGTTGAAGACGTTGTTGAAGACGATGGCCACGCCCACTAATCACTGATGTTTCCGACAGGCCCCGTCTTGAAAAACAAGATGGGGCCTGTCTCGTTTTAAACCGTAGGAAGGATACCACAAATGCAATCCGCAACCGTTTTTCAGGCCCCGTCCATGTGCGATATGGTTCCGGTCAGCATTACAAAACTTGCCCATGCCGCCGACCTGCCGCTGCCGTCCTATGCCACCGCGCAATCCGCCGGGATGGACCTGTGCGCGGCGGTCGAAGAACCTGTCACGCTTCAACCCGGCGCACATGCCATGATCCCGACCGGAATTGCCATCGCCCTGCCCGCCGGGTTCGAGGCACAGGTGCGTCCGCGTTCCGGTCTCGCCGCAAAAAACGCGGTGACTGTCCTCAACAGCCCCGGAACGGTTGATGCGGATTATCGTGGTGAAATCAAGGTTATCCTGATCAATCTGGGCCAGACTCCGTTCATGATCGAACGCGGAATGCGCATCGCCCAGATGGTCGTCGCCCGCCATGCCACCGTGGACTGGCATGAAATGGCCGTATTGCCGGACACGGAACGCGGCGCGGGCGGGTTTGGATCGACAGGGACGCGCTGATCCCTGAAAAATACGACGAAAACCCTTCCCCTGCGGCCAGCTTCGTCGTAAAAATACTTTATGCCCCAGACCGCGCAAAAATCTTCCGATGATTTCATCGCCGACGGCCATACGCCGATGATGGCGCAGTATCTGTCGATCAAGGCGCGCTACCCGGACTGTCTTGTCTTCTACCGCATGGGCGATTTTTTCGAGCTGTTTTTCGATGACGCGATCAAGGCGTCGGAAACGCTTGATATCACCCTGACCAAGCGCGGCAAGACGCAGGGCGATGAAATTCCCATGTGCGGCGTTCCCGTGCATTCCTACGAGTCCTACCTTGCGCGTCTGATCCGTCGCGGGTTCAAGGTGGCCATCTGCGACCAGACGGAAACGCCGGAGCAGGCAAAAAAACGTGCCAAAGAACAAAAAACATCCAAAGTCCTCGTCAACCGTGACGTCATTCGCGTTGTCACGCAAGGAACGCTGACCGAAGATACCTTGCTGGATGCGCGGGAAAACAATTACCTTTCGGCGCTGGCCGAGGCGGGCGGACAATACGGTCTTGCATGGCTGGAGCTATCTACGGGGGAATTTCAGGTCCAGCCGGTGCTGGAAAAATCCATCGGCGCGACCATCGACCGCATCGGCGCATCGGAAATTCTCGCCTCCGATAAAATGATTCAAAAACCCGCGCTGGCGGAAGCTTTCGCCCCCTTGCGGAATTGCCTGACACTGCAACCAGCCAGCCTGTTTGACAGTGAAAACGCCCGGAAACGCCTTGAAACGCTGTTCGGCGTCGGCACGCTTGAATCCTTCGGCACCTTCAGTCGCGCAGAAGTGGCGGCAGCGGGGGCGTTGATTGACTATGTCGAGCGCACCCAGATGGGTAAGCTCCCGCACCTTGGTCGCCCCCGCCAGATGAGCTCCGGCGCGATGATGGAAATCGATGCCGCGACCCGCCGCAATCTCGAACTGGCCCGCACATTGACCGGAGACCGCAAGGGATCGCTGCTCTTTACCATGGACCGCACCGTGACCGCCGCAGGCGCACGGCTTTTGCAATCACGCCTTTCCGCGCCGCTTTGCGACAAGGTGGCAATCAACCGAAGGCTGGATGAAATCGACCTGCTGGTGACGCAGACGCAATTATGCGAGCGTCTGCGCGCGCTTTTGAAAAATATCCCCGACATGGAACGCGCTTTATCACGCCTGACCGTTGGCCGTGGCGGCCCGCGCGACCTCGGGCAAATCCGCGACGGGTTGCGTTATGCGGAAGATATCCGGGCGATCCTGATGACCTGCCCTGCGGCAGGGGACGATGGCGGCTTAACGGCCCTTGCCTCCATCACGGAACAATTGCAGCAAAACACACATATACAGGCCCTCGCCGATCATTTGTGCGAAGCCCTCAAAGACGAACTGCCCGCCCTTGACCGCGATGGCGGATTCGTGCGCGAAGGGCATAGCCCCCGCCTTGATGAACTCCGCACCATGCGCGACCAAGGAAAACGCCTGATGATGGAGCTGGAGGGGCGATATAAAACCCTGACGGATATCGACTCCTTGAAGATCACCTACAACAACATCCTCGGCTATTTTGTCGAAGTCCCGGCCAAACGCGCCGACAAACTGATGATCCGCCCCGGCGAGCAGAATACACCGGACAACCCCTTCATCCATCGCCAGACCATGGCCAACGCCGTGCGCTTCACCACGCCGGAATTGGCCCAGATGGAACGCGACATGGCCTCCGCCGTTGACAAGGCGCTGGCGATTGAGCTGGATATTTTTGATACGCTCTGCGATGAAGTCGCCAATGCATCGGAATCCATCGGCATCGTTGCTCGTGCCCTTTCCGCGCTCGATGTTGCCGCCGCGCTCGCCCGGCTTGCCACGGAATGCGATCATGTCCGTCCCGTCATCACCGACGATACGGCGTTTGAAATTTCCGGCGGACGCCACCCTGTCGTCGAATCCGCCCTGCGCGCGCAAAGCGGGAAGGCCTTCGTCCCCAATGACTGCGATTTGAGCGCGGGACGAAACCTGTGGCTGCTGACGGGGCCGAATATGGCCGGGAAATCAACCTTCCTGCGCCAGAATGCGTTGATTGCCGTCATGGCGCAGATGGGCGCTTTCGTCCCGGCGAAGTCAGCGACAATCGGTCTGGTCGACCGCCTGTTCAGCCGCGTCGGCGCATCGGACGATCTCGCGCGCGGGCATTCGACGTTCATGGTTGAAATGGTCGAAACCGCGATTATCCTGAATCAGGCGACGGAACATTCCCTTGTCATTCTCGATGAGATCGGGCGCGGCACGGCGACGTTTGACGGATTGTCGATTGCGTGGGCTTGCGTCGAACATTTGCATGCGATCAATAAATCCCGTGCGCTGTTCGCCACGCATTACCATGAACTGACCAGCCTGACGGAAAAACTGGAAAACCTGTCCTGCCATTCCCTGCAGGTCAAGGAATGGAAAGGCGATATTGTTTTTCTGCATTCCGTTGCCGCCGGTTCCGCAGACCGATCCTACGGCATCCATGTCGCCAGACTGGCCGGATTGCCGGCAGCCGTGATCGAACGGGCGCAAAACATCCTCGAACGCCTGCAAAAGGGGGAACAATCCGGTACATTGGCGCGTTTGGCGGAGGATTTGCCGCTTTTCAATGCGGTAAAACCCGCGCCTTTCGCACCCGCAGCACATTCAGCACTTGAAGAAAAACTCAAGGCGATTGATCCTGACGCTCTGACGCCAAAACAAGCGCTGGAGATATTGTATGAGCTCAAATCTGAAATCCGCCCCGATGACTGAAACCGTATCCGGAATTACAGACTCCATCCTCGATTGCATCGGCAATACACCGCTGCTGGATATGGGTGACGGCATTCTCGCCAAGGCGGAATTTTTCAACCCGTCGGGGTCGATCAAGGCGCGCATGGCCCTGTATATGATTGAAAAGGCGGAAAGCGAAGGCCTGCTCAAACCCGGCGACACCATCGTCGAAGCCACCAGCGGCAATACCGGCAATGCCCTCTCCATGATCGCCGCCGTCAAGGGATATAAAATGATCGTTCTGATGCCGGAAGGCTACAGCAATGAGCGCGTGGCGATTTCACGCGGCTTCGGTGCCGAAATCCGCGCCGTCGGACATTTTCAGGTCAATGAAGCCCGCGCCGAGGCCATCCGCATCGGCCAACTGCCCGGGCATTATTGCCCGCAGCAATTCGACAATGAATGGAACGTCGAAGAAAACCGCGACTGGCTGGCGAAAGAAATCATTGCGCAGCTTCCCCCCGGCATGAAAATCGACGCCGTCGTTCAGGGCGTCGGAACGGGCGGAACGCTGATCGGTGTCGCGCAAGGCCTGCGCCAGTGGCACAACCCGGATTTAAAAGCCTTCGCTATGGAACCGACGGAATCGCGTACATTGGAATGCTGCATGGTCGCCGATCACAAGATCGAGGGGATTTCCGACGGGTTCATCCCCACTATCTATGAACGCCACAAGGATGAAGTCACAGGGATTATCAGCGTACGCGGCCCGCTTGCCATCGAAATCGCCGAAAAACTCGCCCGCGAACGCGGCCTCTTCGTCGGCCCGAGCAGCGGCGCCAATATCTGGGCCGCACAGGAAATAAAACGCAAAGACCCGTCAATCAAAACTGTCCTGACCTTCCTGTGTGACCGGGGCGAAAAATATTTGTCGCAGATGTATCAGTAAATTCAGGCTCGCAAAATCCTGATAGCGGCTTCAGGATCGTTTACAAGGACACCACTCGCGCCTGATTCTACAATTCCTTGCAGGCGTTCCGCCGTTATATCCCCTATCCCCGTTTTCATTTCGGGATAAAATCCTGTCATGACCCAGACTGGAGCCTTATTCTTTCCCTGCGCCAGAAAGACATTTTCCGCTGACATATCGTTTTCCCAAAGGCGGACGATGTTGCCCCCCGTGTTATAAAAATCATCAATCTCTGACACTCTTATAAAGCCCAGCAACGGTACATCAGGGTCTATGTTGCGGACCGCCTGCACCTGCATAACTGAACGGACGCCAAGAATGACATTACTTTCATAACCGGAGTCCCTGACAAAATTGAGTATTTTAACAACCGTCGGCGCATCTTCTGATTTAATGTCCAGAAGAAACGGCACCCTCTTATCCACACAGGAAAAAGCATTTGAAAGGGGGAGAAGGTTGCGATTAGCTTCCACAACAAGATCATGTGCGCAGATAATAACCCCGTCCGGGCTTATTCTGACATCGGTTTCAATACAATCTGCTCCCGCCCGGATTGCCGCATCAAACGCCGCAAGGCTGTTATCCGGATATCGTGCCGAGAAACCCCGGTGAGCGATCACGGCAAAAATATTTTGAAATGTTGTTAAAAGCGACATTTATGCAAGGTAAAACCCTGTTCCAGTCCTGTCAACGCCATCAAAACCACTCTGACCCTCCTGCGAGATCACGGGAAGAAATATTTATCGCAGATGTATCAGTAACACTCAGTTTTCAACTGGAGAACATCTGGTAGTCGGAGTGGAATTAAAACGGTTTTGTTATTTTTCTGCGTCATAGTAGACATCACAATCATTCTGCGCGTTGCGTTCACGAAAAGAGCTCGCCGCAATTTCCATGTTAGCCACCGCAAACCTCCAGTTTACCACCTTTATAATATCTTGAACGCTGATACCATTTTCATCTAAAAAAATTTTCAGTTCTTCCGGAGCTTCCTCTGTTTTAGCACCTGCTTCAACAACAGCTAATAATTCTGACATTTTTAAATAACGCAATTTATCGTAAAAATCTTTTTTCTCCTGTAAAGAGCTGCTTGGTAAATTTTTGTCTTTATCGTTTATCAATTTTGAGTAGTTGTAATAACAATAATCCGAAAACGATGCCATGATAGCGACGCGACGGATGCCATTCCTCATTGCATTTTTTGAATCAAAGCCTTCAGAAAGCAAGTATTGCAATGTACCTGCATAAGCACTGATAGGAGAAAATACTAATACCAACATCAATGTAAAAAATATGATCTTTTTCACTTGTCGATTCTCCCTCTCATGCGCCAATATAAGCCAAGTTTCAGAGAAGATTCAACACATTATTGATTATAATATAGGAGCAAGTCTCGTTTATACCGTCGTGGCCGATAGTCCTTTACAATGTTTCCTATGTCTGCCATTGCCCTCCAGACAGCTCTGACCCTCCTGCGCAATCGCGGGAAAAATATTTGTCGAGGCATCAGTAGCATGCCCCCTTTGTCACCCCGGCGTAGGCCGGGGCCCATGGTGCGGTATTCATGCCTTGGATTCCGGCCTGCGCCGGAATGACACAAATGGATGGAATGGAGATATTGGGGAAAAGCCTTAAATCCGCCTGTTCTCACTACGCCTGCAATGCTACGTTCATCTTATGTCTTCCCCCGCCCTGAAGCCCGAACACCCCACCCCTGAAACGGTTCTCAAAACCGTGTTCGGCTACGATTCCTTTCGTGGTCAGCAGGCGGAGGCGATTGACACCATCATGCGCGGCGGGTCATGTCTGACCCTCATGCCGACGGGTGCGGGGAAATCGCTGTGCTACCAGATCCCGGCGCTGTGCCGTGACGGTATCGGCGTTGTCGTGTCTCCGCTGATTGCGCTGATGCAGGATCAGGTCAGCGCGTTACGCGAACTGGGCATTCGTGCCGCCATGCTCAATTCATCGCTCGCCTATCACGAAATGCAGGATACCTTGCGGGCGCTGGAGGAAAACCGCCTTGATATGATCTATATCGCACCGGAACGCCTGATGACGGACCCGGTGCTGAACCTGCTCGACCATATCAAGATTGCGCTGTTTGCGATTGACGAAGCCCATTGCGTTTCACAATGGGGGCATGATTTCCGGCCTGAATACCGCGCCCTGTCCACCATCCGCGTCCGTTATCCGCAAGTGCCCTGCATCGCCGTGACCGCCACGGCGGATTCCCCGACGCGCCGCGACATCATGACGCAGTTGGGTCTTGAAAAAATGTTTGTCGCCGGGTTCGATCGGCCCAATATTCGCTATGATGTCGCCATCAAGGACACCCCGAAAAAACAATTGCTCGGCTTCCTCGACACCCGGCCCAAGGGCGAAAGCGGCATTATCTATTGCCTGTCGCGCAAGAAAACCGATGAAATCGCCGCGTGGCTGACCGATCAGGGTTACGACGCCCTGCCTTATCACGCCGGGCTCGACGCCGCCACGCGCAACCAACACCAGAGCCGCTTTATCAAGGATGAAGGCGTCATCATCGTCGCCACCATCGCCTTCGGCATGGGCATCAACAAGCCCGATGTCCGCTTTGTTGTCCATCTCGACCTGCCTGCCAATATCGAAGCCTATTATCAGGAAACCGGACGCGCCGGGCGCGACGGGTTGCCTGCGACGGCCTTTATGCTCTACGGCTTGCAGGACGTTGCACTCCGCCGCCAGATGATTACAGATTCCGCCAGCCCCGACGAACAAAAGCGGATCGAACACCACAAACTTTCGGCATTGCTCGGCTATTGTGAAACCGCGCATTGCCGCCGCCAGACCTTGCTGCAATATTTTGGCGATGATGGCAGCCCTTGCGGCAATTGCGATTCCTGCATTTCGCCGCAGCAAAGCATCGACGGAACGGTTGCCGTGCAAAAAATCCTCTCCTGCATTCACCGCACCGGACATATGTTCGGCAGCAAACATATCGTCGATGTCCTGACCGCCACGCCGACGCCGCAGACCGAAAAACACCGCCACGATCAAGTCAGCACATGGGGCATCGGCAGCGAACACGACCGCAAGACATGGGAAAGCTTTATCCGCCAGATGGTGGCGTCCAACCTTGTCTTCGTTGACCTCGAAGGGCATGGGGGCCTAAAGATCACCACCGATGGCGCAAAATTCCTCAAGGAACGCGCGACGTTAAATCTGCGCCTGCCCCGCGCCAAATCCCCGCGCCCCGAACGCAGCGCCAGCCGCAGCGGCAGCCTCGCCGCCGAAGACGTTCTGGAAAACGAAGCCGACCGCGCCCTGTTCGACAACCTCAAGGCCCTGCGCCTGCGTCTGGCAAAGGAACAAAACCTGCCGCCTTACGTCATTTTTCACGATAAAACCCTGATCGCCATGGCGACCCGCCGCCCCCTCTACCGCGACTCCCTCGCCCAGATCCCCGGAATCGGCCAGTCAAAACTGGAAAAATACGGCCAGATTTTCCTCGACGCCATCAGCGCCGGATAACGCCCAAGCCGCTTGCCTTTTGCCGCCGCATTGCCTATTTTGCCAACGTCTTAAAAAATGGACAGGTGGCCGAGTGGTTGAAGGCACTAGTCTCGAAAACTAGCATAGGCGCAAGCCTATCGAGGGTTCGAATCCCTCCCTGTCCGCCATTTACTCGGAACTACTCTCTTTTTAGGGAATGTACGGGATTTTACTCTCCGCTTCGTTCTACCCCGCTATTTTGGATAGCTTTTGAACGTGTTCAGGCGAAATCAGGCGGGATTGTTCGTATTCCTCAATATCCTCAAGTCTGTATCGCACGCATCTGCCGATTTTAAGATGGGCTGGTCCGATGCCTTCCCAGCGCCAACGCTCCAGCGTTCGGGCTGACATGTTCCAGCGAAAAGCAACGTCATGTTGAGTTAGAAGCTTTATCAAAGTCATCACTTCCGTAGTGATCATGGCAACCACCATCGATCTTACTATCTAGTGGGGCGAAGACCGGTGGGTGATGGTAAATTTAGCTTCTTGGAAAGTACTGATCCAAGAGACTTTGTAATTCGCGGATTCGTGCGAGGCTACTGGCATTCAGGCCATTAAGAGGATGCGATATGGATCTTAGGGGATGTGAAATACTTCGCAGTGGATGAGCAATACCGTTCAAAGGATGCGTCAGACTGTTCAAGGGGTCGTTTATAGGTGCGTTCTTTTTCGCCGCATCAACAACCATAAAAAACATATCAATCACGTTCATTTTATCCTCGCATCCTAATTTTTCCTAAGAAAAGGCGGTGGCACGTGGCCACCGCCCCCGTCTTATTTACACTCCATAAGGGAGAGCAAATTGTTCGGCTCATCGCCATCAGCTTCGGTTTTGATATACTTGTTACCGAAGCGGCTGGTCGCAACGACGACATCTACAGGCTTTCCGTTAACCTGAACGAAGAAGCTGTACTTCCCAGAGATGATCGAACTGATCGCCTCTTCTTGCGTCAGCTTCCAATTAGTGCCATTGGAATTCATACCTCCAATAGCCCTAATCCTCTCGTAAGGAGAGTCACGGTCAGACTTACTGATGCATCGCACTTGGTGTTTTGACATGGGTTTTCCTTTCTATGTCAAAAAGTTGACCGTACCCCAAGGACTGCGGGGTAGATCGTCGTTGACAAAAAAGGAGGAGCCTTGTTACACTGAAGACGCTGATCTTTCAGTGGAGTAGGCTGGTCCTACCTCCTATAAGCCCTGCTTGTTAGCGCAAGCGGGGCTTAATCTTGATAAGTGTCTTTTAGACGATAAACGCCCTTCCTTCCCTCCACGCTCTCTATGGCTGGATGCTCTCCACGACACATATTGTACAGTTTTGCCGTGATCGTTCGGCGCTCTTTGTGTTCATTGTATTTTCTATAATATCCAACCTGCACCTGATCCAAGTTTAAATCAGCTTTTGCGATTTTGAATAGCTCAATCAGCTTTCGCTCGAAATCATCCATTTTAAGGACGTTGAGCTCTTTTTTGATTCCATCAGGAATATCAGAGACGTTTGACAGGTCGAATATATTTTCTTCGTTGTTCATTTCATCATTCTAGTCGTAGACGATCCTATTCGTCAAGAGAAAATCGCCCATCCCAATCTACAGTCGTTAATGATGCTAATCATATCCTAGTCTATAATTTAAACGAATTTAATTCTCACACAAAAAATCCGTCAATCTAGGCGGCGTTTCTATTAGCCATAATTATAAAAATTTGGCAATCCGTCTTTGTATACAACGCGACATCCGTAGCAGCAGTCCTAACCTAGCGTAGACGGAGAGTCATATGCTGCCCTTCTAAACCAGATGGATTACAAAACCCTTGTTCATACAAGCCCACATTCTTTCACTAAAAAGCCATGCAAGCTATCGGCGGGTGTGTTTAATATTGAGTGAAGTTCCAGCGGCGGTCCCGTTCACACCGCCATTTACTCGGAACTACACTCTTTTTAGGGCATGTACGGGATTTTACTCTCCCCTTCGTTTTACCCCGATATTTTGAATGGCGATTGAGCGTGTTCAGGCGAAATCATGCGGGATTGTTCGTATTTCTCAATATCCTCAAGTCTGTATCTGACACACCTGCCGATTTTAAGATGGGCTGGCCCGATGCCTTCCCACCGCCAACGTTCCAATGTTCGCGCCGACATGCCCCATCGGCTGGCAAGGTCATGCTGATTTCCGGTGTAAGTTCCGTTCACACCGCCATTATTTTTTGAAACCAACTTCATACATCATTTTGCTGCACCAAAAAAGTCGTACAAATTCAATGCCTTGCAGGGAAAGCTCCGCACCTTGTACTTTCTGACTTGGGCGGCGGCGTGGCACATAGAGATCACTTTTGGTAGAAATTTATGGTAGCTCCGTACGAGTACGGAGCTTATTGAGTCAATAAGGGAATAACCACACCCCCGATAACAAAATCACCGCCATAAACGCACCGAGATCAAAAAATGACCAAACATCCTATATCCACCCTAACTATAACCCTGTGCGCAGCATTAACCTGCATATTATTCTCGCCCCCATCTTACGCCGAAGGCCCCTTGCGGGAGCGTCTTAAAGAACGGGTGAAAGAACGGCTTGTTGAAAAGATGGAGGAGCGTCCGACACCGGAAGCGACAGCCACGCTGACGGAAAAAATCACCAAGCCCGGTGAATATTATTTTTTGATCCCCCATCAAGAACTCACACGCTTATATCGCCTGCATGTACCTGCGGGTTACGATCCAGCCCACCCCACGCCGCTTGTCATAGCCCTGCATGGTGGTGGCGGCGACATGGACTATATGGCCCGTGACGAATATTACGGCCTGATAAGCAAAGCGGAAAAAGAGGGCTTTATCATCATATTCCCCAATGGCTACAGTAAATTCCGCTCAGGAAAACTGGCCACATGGAATGCCGGAACCTGCTGTGGCGACGCCCGTGACCAGCAAATAGACGATGTAGGGTTTATCAAAAAAATAATCCAGACCATCAGCGCTCAAATGAATATTGATACGAAAAAAGTTTATGCCATTGGCATGTCCAACGGCGGGATAATGGCTTATCGTCTGGCGTGTGAACTGCCTGATATTTTCAAGGCCGTTGCCAGCGTAACCGGGACTGATAATACCTCACAATGCCACCCACAACAGCCCATCTCCACCCTGCATATTCATGCCCGGAATGACACCCATGTTCTGTTCGACGGGGGCGCAGGTCCGGGGGCCTTCAAGGATGAAACAAAAGTAACGGCCTTTACATCCGTACCGGAAACCATAAGCCGCTGGACCAAAAACAATCAATGTCCGGGTCCGGCACAGCGCGTCCTAAACACGCAAGGCGCATATTGCGATCTTTATAGCGATTGCCATGGCCGTACACAGGTGAAACTTTGCGTCACAGAAACTGGCGGCCATTCATGGCCCGGGGGAAACAAACCGCGCGGCGAAACACCGTCACGCGCCCTTTCTGCCAATGACGTTATCTGGGATTTTTTCAAAAACCTGCCATAGGACCAGGGGTAATTTATGATGGCCAATATCTTGAAGGTTGCTTGTGTACAGTTGAATAATAAACCCGACCGTGCGGCCAATCTCATACAGGCTTCAGAATACATTCGTGAAGCGGCCGTCATGGGCGCGCAACTCATCTGCACACCTGAATACACATGCCAGATGATCGATCCGAATATCGGCAGCTCACGCTTGCCCGGCAGTCAGATGGAAGATCAGGATGAACGTCTGCAGCATTTTCGTGCCCTTGCTGCCGAATTGAATGTCTGGCTTCTGATTGGCAGCCTTGGCATTCTTGTTTCAGACGGCAAAATCGCCAACCGCAGTTTTCTTATCAACAATCAGGGCAAAATTGCCGCCCGTTACGATAAAATCCATCTTGCCGACATTAATTACGCCGATGGGCGCGTTCTACGCGAAAGTAACGTCGTTGTTGCTGGCGATAAAGCCGTCGTGGCACAGACACCGTGGGGCGGTATTGGCATGTCAATTTGCTACGATGTTCGCTTCCCCGCTTTGTTCACAGCCATGGCCAAGGCTGGCGCAATTATCTTGTTCACGCCTGCCGCCTATTCACCGTCAACCGGCGAAAAGACGTGGGAACTTTTCCAACGTAGTCGTGCTGCCGAAACCAATTCCTACGTCATCGCTCCGGCGCAGGTCGGTCTGCACGAAGGCACACGTCGCACATGGGGCCACTCAATGATCGTCGGCCCCGATGGCGATATTCTGGCGGAGGGTTCGGCCACTGAACCTGGTATTATTATTGCTGATCTTGATCTTAATGAACCTTACGCAGCCCGTGAAAGAACTCCGTCCCTGAAACAGAGCCGATCATTTACAATGGAATCATGAAGAGGAGCGATTGAAGGGCAAATTATGCCGCGAAACGATCCGTAATGCCGTAGTGCTGGTAAAGATTGCTGCGGAAAGTCGGGTCGGCCATATTGGGCCAGTGATCTTTATCAAAGCCCTCTGCTTTTTTCAGGCGGTCTTTATCAATATCCATGATAAAGCAATTATCATTCGTATTTAACTTCATGGCCTCGGGCGGAATAGCAAACAACTTATCGCCCACACCGAGCACGCCGCCAAAAGATAAAACATAATACGCCACACGATTATTTTCTGTGTCGAGCATAATGTCCTTCACCTGTCCGAGGTTTTCCCCTTGGGCATTTTTCACATCATCACCGCTAAGCGTTGAAGCCGACATTAAAGCTTGATTCATCATGGTTATTTTCCTTTCTTTCGCCCGAAATAGATGGCGTGTTCATGGGCACAATTCGCGGTTTACATCCATTGTGGTTGGACTACGTCCTGCTAACGTCTCGGCATAACTTTTGTTCCGGTTTTAAAAAACCTCCATAACGAATCGCCCCGATGGAACCATGAGGGTGCCTGATCGTAAGAGAGGGGGAGAAAATTCGATGGGTAGGCGAACATCGCCATTGACTGACAACACGGTCTGACCGTGAACAGGGCTGCAAGTTTTACATCTACACACCTCACAACAAAACAAATAGAATTTAATTCCTGCTTTTCACTAAAAGTATGGTAGAACGAGCACGGTCCGTTAGAAAAATCAGAGCAGGGAAACAGTTCCATTTTGTTAACCCCTGCACCATCGGGACTTTTTAGCGCTCCTGCACTCTGTTTAGCACGATATGCATTTATTATACCCTGCGCAACTTAAACCCGACTCTTTGGTTAGTTGGGGAGGGGTGATCCCCCGCTGAACAACTTCGCGTGAACTTAGGCCGTGTTGACAATTATGATTCCCAAGATTGTAGTTTTCTGATTCACTAT
>CAYNSR010000021.1:0-31962 GCA_964400125.1 uncultured Micavibrio sp.
CATCTATCTCGCCGCTGCCGTCCAGTGGTTGCTGTAATTGTCAACACGCCCTAAAGCGCCAAGAATATTATTCTGACTGACAGGAAAGATTATGGATACCAACTCCCGCCCGCCTCTCCGGGCACACGACGCAGATAAACTGGATATTGAATCCACACCCTCAACCTTCCCGATCGTCGGTATTGGCGCATCCGCCGGGGGGCTTGAAGCGATTGGCGACCTGTTCAGTAACCTGCCCGCCGACAGCGGCATGGCGTTTCTTGTCGTCCAGCATCTGGACCCGGCCCATCCGAGCATGCTCGCCACCATTCTTGCCAAAAAAACGGCCATGCCAGTCACCGAGGCGGTGGGGGATCAGGACGTGGTGCAAAATCATGTCTATGTCATCCCCCCCCCCAACACGTCCATGACCGTGGTGAATAACCGCCTGACCCTCAACCCTCGAAACGACGACCTAGGCCTGCCCAGACCCATCGACGACCTGTTTCATTCCCTTGCGGAAGATCAAGGCTCCAACGCGATCGGCGTTTCCCTTTCCGGCAGCGGTGCGGACGGTGCGCTGGGGATGCAGGCAATCAAGGGCAACGGCGGCATTACCTTCGCGCAAGACGATGCCACAGCCCGCTTCAACAGCATGCCCCGCGCTGCTGCTGAACTGGGGTGCGTCGATTTTGTCCTGCCGCCAGATAAAATCGCGGCTGAATTGGTGCGTATCAGTCAGCATCCGTTCATGGCGGCACAACATTTGCTGCTGGATGTTGATCGGGTGACCGCCGACGAAACAAGCCTCAACAAGGTTTTCTTGCTTCTCAACCGCGCCTGCAATGTCGATTTCACGGGGTAAAAGCGCGGCACGGTCACGCGACGCATTGCGCGACGCATCGCGCTCCTCAATCTCAATTCCCTCCCCGCCTATATTTCCTATCTTGAAAAAAATCCGCAGGAGTTACAGGCCCTCTATCAGGATCTTTTAATCCGCGTCACCAGCTTCTTCCGCGATCCCGAAGCGTTCGAGGGACTGACTAAGGTGGTATTTCCCGCCTTGATGGAGAATATTTCTCCTACAGGAGCGTTGCGCATATGGGTTCCCGGCTGCTCCAGCGGGGAGGAAGTCTATTCCATCGCCATTTGCCTCCTTGAATATCTGGGCGAACGCGCCGCAGGCATAAAAATCCAGATTTTCGGCACCGACATAAGCGAACCGGCGCTGTCGACTGCCCGCGCGGGAATATATGTCGAAAATATCTCAGGTGAGGTATCCGAGGAACGGCTGAGGCGATTCTTTACCAAAATCAACGGCCATTACCAGATCGCAAAATCAATCCGGGATATATGTGTTTTCGCAAACCAGAATGTCATGCGCGACCCGCCTTTTTCGCAACTGGATCTGATAAGCTGCCGTAATCTTCTGATTTATTTCGATCCGTCTTTGCAAAAGCGCGCCATTTCGTTTTTTCATTATGCCCTTAAATCCAGCGGCTATCTTATGCTCGGCCCGTCAGAGGCTATCGGACAATCTTCGGATCTTTTCACGCTTACCCAGCAAAAAAAATATAACATCTACACTAAAAATTCTGTCCGCCAGCGCTCACACCTTGAATATCTGAATGACGCCGGCACGCAGAAGGCAGAACGCAAAACAGCCCAGAAAGCGCTGCCGGGGCCCATAACCATTGAGGACAACAGGCTCGAGATAGACCGTATTGCGCTGGCGCGTTACGTTCCTGTTGGCGTTCTTTGCGATAAAAACATGAACGTTTTAGAGTTTCGTGGCGACACCGGGCCCTATCTTGTTCAGCCCTCCGGCGCCCCCAGCACAAACCTGCGGCAGCTCGCCCGGCCCGGATTGCTTGTTGAGATCAGCAACATGATCGAACAGGCAAGCCGGAGTTCTGTTCCCGTGCGCAGGACAGCCCTGCGCGTGGAAATGCCTGAAGGAATGCGGGAAGTCACTCTCGACGTCATTCCCGTCACGCAAAAGGACGGTAATGTCTGGTTCCTGATCTTTTTTGCACAAGCCTCCGCCATGGAAACGGTGAAAACGAGAAGAGGATTCACAGGGCTGAACACCATCATCCACAATTTCCTCAGACGCGATGCCCGGAAAACACAACAAGACAAGCAGGAAATTGAGATACAACATCTCAAGCAAGAGCTTGATGCCACCCGCGAGCATATCAAAAAAATATTTGAAGATCACAACGCTGCCCAGGAAGAGCTCAAAGTATCGCAGGAAGAACTTCTTTCCAGCAACGAAGAATTCCAGAGCACAAACGAGGAGCTTGAAACCGCCAAGGAAGAGCTTCAATCTTCAAACGAAGAGCTTGTCACGACGAATGACGAGTTGCGCCACCGCAACGATGAACTCAATGAGTTGAACAACAATCTGGAACAGGCGCGTCAATATGCCGACGCCATCGTCGAAACCGTACGCGAACCCCTGCTTGTTCTGGACAAAAACCTCCGCATTGTCAGAGCAAATGCGGCCTTTTACAGCCGCTTCGTGCTTACCCCGAAAGAAACTGAAAGCTGTCTGTTTTATGAACTGAACAACCGGCAATGGGATATTCCATCTCTGCGTCTGCGCCTGCAGGAAACCCTGTCTTCTGACAGCTCTTTTCAGGACTTTGAAATAACCAGCACATTCCCTGAGATCGGGGAAAAAACCATGCTCCTGAATGGCAGGCATCTGGTCTGGGAGAAACAGCCGCTTATCCTCCTCGCCATCGAGGATATCACCGAACGCAAGGCGGCACATGACTCTCTTACAGAGACAGACCGCCGCAAGGATGAGTTTCTGGCCATGCTCTCCCATGAATTGCGAAACCCGCTCGCCGCCATCCGCAACGCGCTGGAAATCTGGCGGCGCGACGATGCAGGTCCGGAAGCCGAAAAGGAAGCCCAGATCATCCTCGACCGACAGTTACGCAAGGAAACCCGTCTTGTGGATGATCTGCTCGACGTGGCGCGGATCACACGCGGGTCGATTGCACTCAAAAAAGAGCCTGTCGATCTGACGGAAATCGTACATCAGGCCGTGGAGGGCTCGCGCCACCAGTTCGAAGAGCGCAATCATGACCTGATAATAAAACTGCCGGAAAATGAGGTATTCGTCGAGGGCGATGACGTTCGGCTTGAACAGATCATCTGCAACCTTCTCACCAATGCCGCCAAATATACCGAACCCGGTGGTCGCATCGTCCTGACGTTAGAAAGCCAGTCGGGTCAGGCGGTTCTGAGCGTAGAGGACAATGGAATCGGTATATCTCCTGAATTGCTGCCCAGAATTTTCGATCTTTTTGTTCAGGCAAATGTATCCATCGATCGGGCCCATGGCGGCCTGGGGATTGGACTAACGCTTGTGCGCCGTCTGGTCGAACTCCAGGGCGGCACTGTCGAAGCAAAAAGTCAGGGTCTCAAACAGGGGAGCACGTTCATTGTGCGCCTTCCCATCATGTCCGGCGATCACGCCACCGAAACAAAAAAGGCTGACATATCAACGGCGACCCCCTTCATCCCCCGGCGCATCCTTGTTGTCGATGACAATGTTGACTCGGCCAAAACCAGTGCCCTGCTGTTAAAACTTCAAGGACATGATGTGCAAACGGAATTTGACGGCATGTCGGCCCTTAAGACTGCCGAAAAATTCCAGCCGGAGGTCATTGTGCTTGATATTGGCCTGCCCGGTATGGACGGCTACGAGGTTGCACAGCGCCTTCGTAAAATTCCCCAAACCGCCAACGCGCTGCTGATCGCCTTGAGCGGATACGGACAGGCCGAAGACCGCCAACGTTCCCATGAGGCTGGTTTCGACCACCATCTGGTCAAACCTGCCGATATGGACCAGATCGGGGTGCTGATTTCCGAGCGCAGAAACGTTGATTTTGGCGGAGAAAAGTAGGCCGCAATTACCCCCCCGAAAACCTTGACTCCACCCCCTGTTTTTTGCTAGTTACGCAAAAGAAAGGTGCCCGATGTCGCGTGAAACTGGGGTCTTGTCGAATGCGTGTATTGAACCCGGCGAGACGCTGGTTCTGGAGCCTTTGGCGGCGCGCAATATTACCGATCATCTTCCTGAATACGACGACCACATACTCTCGGACGAACTCCTGAAAACGGGGATACGCTCTGTCCGTGTCGGCGATGTTCCGGACCCCGGGGTTTTTTCCAGCACTCTTTCGGAAGTATTTTTTAAAGGTGCCAATATCACCGCCCTGCCGATCAAACCCTTCGGGTCGAATGAATGCCGGATTCCGAAGGAATTGTCGCATCTTAAAAAAACCATCCAGTTCATCATGGACGACCAATTCACGCGCTGCCCCATGGCGCACTACAAACAAGCCCTCCTGTTTTTCAGCCGCAGTCTGGTCCTGGAAGGGGAAATCCAGCGTACACCGGGCTGGCATCGCGACAGCGCCCGGATCGAATCGTCCTCTGACCTGACCTCCCGGAATATCCCGGCGCATATTTACATCGTATCGGATCATGCGCCGACAATGATCCAGGAAAAGCCGCTAAAAGACCGCTTCAACATGTTCGCAAAGGCAATGGCACAAGACCCCGCGCATGCGGGGGTCGTGCGCCAGTTGAAGCCCTATGAAATCGCCCTGATGAACAACTATGTCTGGCATCGCGCCATGCCGGCAACGCATCCCGGATGGCGCAGTTTCATTGCCGTCATGTTTGCCCCTTCCAGAAATATGGAACTTGCCTTGCGCCCAACGCTGCGCACCCCCCTGCCCCGCAATGTTCAGGATCGAAAATTATAGGGCTCTTTTTCTTTCTATGACAAATATCGCTTTGTCCGGCGGGGAATCCGCATTATATTCTGCATGAATTTTTCACATACCATCGGAACGAACATGAAAACGGTTACAGTCGGGCGCGTCGCTATCGCCAACAACCTCCCCTTTACCCTGATCGCCGGGCCGTGCGTACTGGAATCCCGCGACCATGCCTTCACGATGTGCGCCGCATTAAAGGAAATCACCGCCAGGCTGGGCATCCCCTTTATTTACAAATCCTCTTTCGACAAGGCCAACCGCACATCGGTCAAGGCCGTGCGCGGTATGGGGCTTGATGCGGCGCTGAAGATTTTTCAGGAATTGAAAAAGGAATTCGACGTCCCCGTCCTGACCGATGTGCATGCACCGGAACAATGCGCGGTCGTCGCGGAGGCCGTCGATGTCCTGCAAATCCCGGCATTTTTGTGCCGCCAGACCGATCTTCTGCTGGCGGCGGGGGAAACGGGCCGGGCGATCAATGTCAAAAAGGGACAATTCCTCGCACCGTGGGACATGAAAAACGTTGCCGAAAAAATCGCCAGCACGGGCAATGACAATATCATGCTGTGCGAACGCGGCGTGACATTTGGCTATAACACACTGGTCAATGATATGCGGGCCTTGCCGATTATGGCCGAAACCGGCTATCCGGTCGTATTCGACGCCACCCATTCCGTGCAAAGCCCCGGCGGAAAGGGCAACGCCACTGGCGGCGACCGTACCATGGTCCCGCATCTGGCCCGCGCCGCCGTTGCCATCGGTGTCGGCGCCGTATTCATGGAAACCCATCAGGACCCCGACAGCGCACCATCCGACGGGCCGAACATGGTGAAACTGCACGACCTTGAACATATTTTGCAAAAAATGCTGCAAATCGACCGCATCGCAAAGAATATCTGACCCCAGACGACCCTTCCCGCAACACACCAACCGGAGCAACAAAACCATGACCGCAATTATCGACATTCTAGGCCGCCAGATTCTCGACAGCCGTGGCAACCCCACCGTCGAAGTCGATGTCCTGCTGGAAAGCGGCGCACGCGGGCGGGCGGCTGTTCCTTCGGGCGCGTCCACCGGCGCACACGAAGCTGTTGAACTGCGCGATGGCGACAAGAAATATTACGGCGGCAAAAGCGTGATAAACGCCGTCAATTTCGTCAACACGGAACTGTTCGAAGCCCTGTGCGGCCTCGATGCCGAAGACCAGATGCATATCGATGCGGCGATGATTGCGCTGGACGGCACGGAAAACAAGGCGAAATTTGGTGCCAACGCCATTCTCGGCATTTCCCTCGCCGTTGCCAAGGCCATGGCGGAAGAACTGGATGTGCCGCTCTATCGCTATCTCGGCGGGACGTTCGCGCACCAATTGCCCGTTCCCATGATGAACATCATCAATGGCGGCAAACATGCCGACAACCCGATCGATTTTCAGGAATTCATGATTATGCCGGTCGGTGCGCCAAATTTCAGCGAAGCCATCCGTTGCGGGGCGGAAATTTTCCATGCGCTGAAAAAAGAACTCCACGATGCGGGAATGAACACCAATGTCGGTGATGAAGGCGGCTTTGCCCCTGCCATCGGTTCGACCGAAGCCGCGCTTGATTTCATCATGAAATCGATTGAATCCGCCGGATATAAACCGGGCGAAGATGTCATGCTGGCGCTGGATTGCGCCTCGACCGAATATTTCAAGGGCGGGAAATACGTCATGGAAGGCGAAGGAAAGACCTTTGATTCCGACGGAAAAATCAAATTCTTTGAAACCTTGATCGGCAAATACCCGATTGTCTCCATCGAAGACGGCATGAGCGAAGACGACTGGTCCGGCTGGGCCAATCTGAACAAGGCGCTTGGCGACCGTGTGCAACTGGTCGGCGATGATTTGTTCGTCACCAACCCAAAACGCCTCCAGCGCGGGATCGAGGAAAAATCAGCCAATGCCATTCTGGTCAAGGTCAACCAGATCGGCACGCTGACCGAAACCCTGCAAGCCATCGAAATGGCGCAAAAAGCCGGGTACGGCGTAATCCTGTCACACCGCTCGGGCGAGACGGAAGATTCCACCATTGCCGATCTGTCCGTCGCCACCAATGCCGGACAGATCAAAACCGGCTCCCTGTCCCGCTCCGACCGCACAGCAAAATACAATCAATTGCTGCGTATTGAAGAGGAACTGGGTGAGAATGCGGTTTATGCCGGAACAGGCATTTTGCGCGCAGCCCCTGCGGCAACCGGAAAAGCAAAATCGAAGGCTGCGTGAGGACAGGGCCGGGGTTTTTCAGCAATCGGAAATGGGAGGGAATGGTCTCATGAAACTAACCCCGCATTCCGCCCGGCGCTATCTTTTACTGGCCGCGCTTTTTATTGCGCTGCCTGCCTTCAACAAAACGCTCTACCCGTCGAAATCGGGGCATCTTTTGCTGTCCCCGGCAGGGTCGTCCGCGCCATTTGACGAATCCGTCATCTACATCATGCACCATGATCTTTTCAGTGCGCATGGAATCATCATCAACAAACCGAAGCACGATTCCCCGCTGCTCGACGGCATCGTTGCGTTTTACGGCGGCCCGGTCAGCACCGGAACGCATCTGGAATATTATGATGTCACCGGAGAAAACAGGCCCTATTTCGGCTATGCCGGATGGGGACCGGTGCAGCTTGACTATGAACTCTTTCGTGGGGCGTGGCATGTGATCGAGGCCGATGCGGATATCCTGAACGCCCCGCCCGAAACAATGTGGCGCAAGGCGCTGGAAAAAGTGCCGCAAAAGAAAAGCGGCGCGATCTTGTGACCTGAAAACGCGAATCTTTTGAATCACTTAGCCAAAGTCTCGCAATGCTTTGATTTTCCTTCAAAAATCAGGTTGATTACCGGAATCATATGTGATTCCATAGGGGTATGAAGCGACTCATCGAACAGCGTTACGTCGTTCACAGGAATATCCTGACCATCGTCGGGCTGTGCCTGTGCGTCTATTTCTCGTGGCACATCGTCGCCGGGGAACGCAGCACCTTCCGCCTGATGTCGCTGGAACGCCAGATCGCCAAAACCGAAGCGGAATATCAAAAAACCAAAGCACAACGCGAACATCTTGAATCCAAAGTCACAAAACTGCGCCCCGGCTCCATCGACCCTGACTTGTTGGAAGAACGCGCCCGGACCCTCCTCGGTTATGCCAGACCGGATGAACAGATTGTGATCCTGCCGCACTGACGCCCCCCGGCGCATGACCGCATGGTTTTGCCTAAAAAATGTTGCTATGGCTAAACCTTCAGGTATATGCTAAATAGAAGAGATATCAAAATTTTGAGAGGATGAATATGCGCGCGCATTTCGTAGCAAGGAATCTGCTTGTTTTCGGCCTGATTTTGACCGGGCTTTGCGCCCCGGCCGCTGCCGAAACGACAAAGGTCTTCCGTGTCGTCACCACCTTCACGGTGATACAAGATATCGCCCAAAACGTCGCCGGAGAGGCCGCCACAGTCAGCTCCATCACCAAACCCGGCGCGGAAATTCACGACTACCAGCCCACCCCGCAGGATATCGTCAAGGTGCAGGATGCCGATCTGGTTTTGTGGAACGGCCTGAATCTGGAGCGCTGGTTTGAAAAATTCTTTGAAAATATCGCCGATGTCCCCAGTATCGTTATCACCGACGGCATTGACCCCGTCGGAATCCATGAAGGCCCCTATACCGGAAAGCCAAACCCCCATGCGTGGATGTCACCGGATAACGCCCTGATTTATGTCGAAAACATCCGTCAGGCCTTTGTGGCATATGATCCGGCCAATGCAGAAATCTATAATCGCAATGCCGCCGCCTATAGCGACCGGATCCGCGCCATTGATTCCCCCCTGCGCCAGCGCCTGTCCGCCATTCCGGAAGCCCAGCGCTGGCTGGTGACCAGCGAGGGTGCCTTCAGCTATCTGGCCCGCGATTATAATATGAAAGAAGCCTATCTCTGGCCCATCAACGCCGATGAACAGGGAACGCCGCAACAGGTGCGGCGGGTGATTGACCTCGTCCGTCAGAACAACATTCCCGTCGTGTTCAGCGAAAGCACAATCTCCGACCGCGCCGCAAAACAGGTTGCCAAGGAAACCGGCGCGCGTTACGGCGGGGTGCTCTATGTCGATTCCTTGAGCGATGAAAAAGGCAAAGTACCAACCTATCTCGACCTCCTCCGGGTTACGGTGGAAACCATTGCCGCCGGATTTGAAGAATGACTGAACCCGCCGCCAGCATTGCCATTCATGGCCTTGGCGTGACCTACAACAACGGGACCACGGCGGTCGAAGATGCCTCATTTGAACTTGGACCGGGAACGATCTGCGCCCTTGTCGGCGTAAACGGCAGCGGAAAATCGACCATCTTCAAGGCCATCATGGGATTCGTCAGGCCAACGACCGGGACCGTGCGCATTTGCGGCGGGCCAGTTGCGGAGGCTTTAAAGAAAAACACCGTCGCCTATGTCCCGCAAAGCGAAGATGTCGACTGGAATTTTCCGGTCCGGGTCGTCGATGTCGTGATGATGGGCCGTTATGGCCATATGAATTTCCTGCGCATCCCCTCCGCGCTGGACCGGAAAAAAGTCGATGACGCGCTTGAGCGCGTTGGCATGAGCGCCTATCGCGACCGCCAAATCGGCGAATTGAGCGGCGGCCAGAAAAAACGTGTCTTTCTGGCCCGGGCGCTGGCACAGGAAGGCCGCATCATCTTGCTTGACGAACCCTTTACCGGGGTCGATGTCAAAACGGAATCCGCCATTATCGACCTGCTGTGCCAGCTTCGCGATTCCGGGCATTTAATGCTGGTTTCTACCCATAATCTCGGCAGCGTCCCCGATTTTTGCGATCAGGTCGTCCTGATGAACAAGCGCATCCTTGCCGCAGGGCCAACGGCGACAACCTTCACGCAGGCCAATCTGGAACGCGCCTTCGGCGGTGTTTTGCGCCATTTTCATCTCGGCGGCGAAGCCCTGCACGATGATCCGGATGCGCGGGTACTGACGGTTCTGACCGATGACGAACGCCCCCTTGTGCTTTACGGCAATGAGGCGGAAAAGCGCAAGGCCCTGAAACGGGACGACAACGCATGATAACCGAACTTCTCACCCCGTTCGCGTATGACTACATGATAAAGGCCATCTGGGTCAGCGGTCTGGTCGGCGGGGTCTGCGCGTTTTTGTCGGTTTTTTTAATGTTGCGCGGCTGGTCTCTGATGGGCGATGCACTGGCCCATGCGATCGTTCCGGGGGTGGCCGCGGCTTATATTCTGGGGCTGCCTTTTGCCTTCGGCGCTTTTTTTTCCGGCATCTTCGCATCCATCGGCATGGGATTTATCCGCCAGCACACGCATCTGCGTGAAGATGCGGTCATCGGCCTTGTTTTTACCTCATTTTTTGCCCTTGGCCTGTTGATGGCGTCCCTCTGGCCGATGGCTGTCAATATTCAGGGGATCGTTCTCGGCAATATCCTTGCCATTTCCGACGATGATGTCGTACAGGTCGCAATCATTTCCGCCGTTTCGCTTTTTATCCTGACGCTGAAATGGAAGGACCTGATGGTCACTTTCTTCGATGAACACCACGCCCGCAGCATCGGTATCAAGACAGGCGCCCTGAAAACGATTTTCTTTGTCCTGCTCAGCGCCTGCACCGTTGCGGCCCTGCAAACGGTGGGCGCATGCCTTGTGATCGCCATGGTAGTCACGCCGGGGGCAACCGCCTATCTCCTGACGGATCGTTTCGACAGGCTAATCGTCATCAGCGTCCTGACCGGGGTCGTCACCAGTGTGACGGGGGCCTATATTAGTTATTTTCTTGATGGTGCCACAGGCGGCATTATCGTCTGCCTGCAAACCGCCCTGTTCCTGTGCGCCTTTTTCTTTGCCCCCAAATACGGGATTCTTGCCACGCGCAGGAAAAAGAACCTGCCTGAGGCGGGGGCAGCAGCATGATCGCAAGCCTTTATGACATTCTTTTTGCGCCGTTCGCCTACCCGTTCATGGTTCGCGCTCTGGTGGTTGCCGTTATGGTCGGCGCGGTATGCGCTGTTTTATCGTGCTATCTGGTGCTCAAGGGCTGGTCGCTAATGGGGGATGCCGTTTCACATGCCGTCCTGCCCGGGATTGTCATTGCCTATGTCACCGGTGCCCCGCTCGCCCTGGGGGCCTTCGCCGCCGGGTTGTCCTGCGCCCTCCTGACCGGATACATCAAGGAACACAGCCGCATCAAGGAAGACACCGTCATGGGCATCGTCTTCTCCGGCATGTTCGGGTTGGGGCTGGTCATGTTTACAAAAATTGAAACCGACCAGCATCTCAACCACATATTATTCGGCAATATGCTCGGGGTCAGCCCGCGCGATGTGATTGAAACCGCAATCATCGCCATCGGCACCTTGCTGATTGTCCTGATGAAACGCAAAGATCTGCTGCTGTATTGTTTCGACAAAAATCATGCCATGGCCATCGGCCTGCCGGTGCGGGCCCTGCATTACGGCTTGCTGATTTTATTATCCATGACCATTGTCGGATCGTTAAAGGCCGTGGGGATCATTCTGGTGATTGCCATGCTGATCGCGCCGGGCGCAATCGCCTTTTTACTGACCAGCAATTTCGACCGCATGTTACTGATTGCCGCATGTGTTGCAATCGGGTCGAGTGTAGCGGGCACGCTGGCCAGCTTTTATATCGACGGCGCGACGGGGGCCTGCATCGTTCTGATCCAGATGATCGTGTTTCTTCTGGTCTTTTTCTTTGGGCCAAAACGCACCTTCAACCGCTCATGATTACAACAATAATCCGGAACGATTTTTATTTTCGGATTGTTGGTCCTTTGCGGAGGAATCGTGCTCAAAAATATAAAATCTATCCTGACAGATGATGAAACCGTCCTGCACGATTCGCGTGTCCACTGGATCGTTTTTGCGAACCCCGTGCTTTACACCCTGATTGGTCTGGCCGTAGCCGTCTTTTTTCACCCGCTGGTGGGGGGCGCTATCTTGTTCATGAATATTTATCCTGCGTATGTGGCCACTGCATTTTACCTGACTACGCATCTTGTCCTGACGGACAAAAAAGTTCTTGGCCGCACCGGATTCCTGTCCAGAAACTGGACCCAGCTCAATCTCAACCGCCTTGAAACGGCGTATTTGCAAGAACCGATTGTGGGGCGGTGGATGGGTTATTCCACCGTTCTTGTCCGTGGCACGGGCGCAGGAAGCATTGCGTTTCCCTATATTCTGGACGGTGAAATTTTTGTCAAAACCCTTGAAAAAATGATTGACGAAAGAGAGGACAGAGAAAAAGAAAGGGTCATCACCATTGCCATGCCGCCGCCCGCCCCGCCAGGACCGGATAGCGTTCAGACCTTATAAGGATGCAATTGATGTAAGATTCCCTCAAGCGTTTTCAGATCAACCGGCTTGACCAGATAATGATCGAATCCCGCCTCTTCCGCCATACGCCTGTGTTCCTCCTGCCCCCATCCGGTCTGGGCGATAAAAACCGTATCATGCAATTCCGGCATCGCCCGCATGGCGCGACAGACTTCATAACCGTTCATTCCCGGCAGGCCAATATCCAGCATCACAACATCGGGGAGGAATACGGAGGCCATCTCTATGGCTTCCTTTCCGCTATGTGCCAGACGCGATTGATAGTGCATGAATTCCATCATCCATCCGGTTGTCTGCGCTGATTCCGCATTGTCGTCCACGATCAGGATTTTTAAGTGCGATGCGCTTTCCGTTACACCGGATTCCTTGCATTTTTCCGATGGCATTTCAGGTTTTTCCGCTATCGGCAAATGAACCGTAAACGTACTGCCCTTGCCCAATCCATCGCTAGACACGGTCACCGTCCCCCCGTGAAGCTGCACAAGGTTCTTGACGAGCGTCAGACCGATGCCAAGCCCGCCGCGAGACCGGCATAACGCGGAATCAACCTGCGAAAAAATATCAAATATATGCAGGAGATCCCCGGAAGAAATTCCGATACCATCATCGGAAATTTCGACGGCCACATCTTGTTCGCTGCGGCGGGCCGATATTTTTATATGCCCTCCCGGGTCCGTATATTTGATGGCATTGTTCAGTATATTCGCAAAAATCTGGGACAGGCGTGTAAAATCCCCGTCGATCCAGATCGTATCTGCGGGCAAATCTATTGCAATCGTATGACTGTGATCTTCCATCAGGGAGCATGCCGTTTCGACTGCACTGCTGATGACATCCTTCAGGACGACTTTTTCCCTCTGCAACGTAATCTTGCCACGCGAAATGCGGGACATATCCATCAGGTCATCCACCAGACGCACCATCTGCCCCAGTTGACGCTCCATAATATCCTTACATTTTTCAACAACGTCACACGGCACATCCGGCATGTTCAGGATATGCAGGGCATTGCTGATGGGCGCAAGCGGATTGCGCAATTCATGCGCGAGCATGGCAAGAAACTCATCCTTGTGCCGATCAGCTTCCTTCAACGCCTTTTCTGCCTGCTGACGCTCCTGAAATTCGTTTTTACGCTCGATGATAATAGACGCGGTCTGCGACAGGAATTCCACGACATCCCAATCCCGCGCATCCGGTTGTACGTCCTTTGGAAAATAAAGCGCAAATGTTCCCAGCACCTGCCCGGAAGAAGAGCAGATCGGATTCGACCAGCAAGCCGCAAACTGGTGCAACGGCGCAAAATCGCGGAAAGCCGCCCAGAAAGGATGCGTTGCAATATCGGAAACGATAACCTGTTTTCCGGTATAGGCCGCCGTGCCGCACGACCCCACATCCGGACCGATTTCCAGCCCGTCGATCATATCCCTGTAGCTTTCAGGCATGCTGGGGGCCGCCCCCAGCCTGAGAAATTTCTTTTCCTCGTCTAAAACCAGAATGGATGCAGAAACCATATTTCCAGATTGTCTTTCAACGGTCCGGACAATGACATCAAAAATGCTGTTCAACGGCGCGTCCTTGAGGGCAAGCTCAAAGGCCCGCTTCTGACCCTCTATAATGATTTCCGTACGTTTCCGGGAAGAAACATCCTGAAAATAAATGGCCAGACCACCGCTGTTCACGGGACAGACATTCACCTCGAACCATGCCCGGTACGGCCTGTAAAACTCTACAAATTTTGTAGAAACCCGTTCCGACATTGCCATCTGGTATTCCTTATGGAACTTCGTACCAACGGCTTCCGGATGGATATCCCACAGGATTTTTCCTAATAATCGGGCACGTGATTCGCCGTGAATTTTTTCCGCCTCGACATTCATGTAGGTAATGCGCCAATCTGAATCCACCGCGATAAAGGCTTCGTCGATGCTCTCGAGAACATTCTCTGTTTCCGCCCTTAATTCGGCCTCGCGGTTTTGTGCATCCTTCCGCATCTCGCTCAACCGCAGCAATCCGTTTATACGCGCCATCAACTCGTAATCATTGAACGGTTTTGCAATGCAATCATCCGCCCCGGCCTCAATCCCCTGAAGCCGGGATTCGTCATTTGCATACGATGAAATAAGGATAAACGGCGTTGTCTGTGTTTCCGGCGTATCGCGAAGTTTTTGTAAAATCTCCATGCCTGTCACCTTCGGCATGGCAATGTCGCAAACCACCAGATCCGGATGCCAGTTGCTCAGTGCAACCAATGCTGCCTCGCCATCGTCAACGGCCAGAACATCGTAATGCGCTTCAAGAAGTTTGCGTGTATAGGAGCGTGCGCGGAGGTTGCCGTCCGCAAGCAAAACGCGCGGCACCCCCAAACTGTCTTCCCTCGTATACCCTGCAAATTCTTTTATCATTTATGATTGTTTTATCACTGTTTTCATTTTTTTGGAATCAAAACGGATATCCCTATACCCGGGTGTGAAAAAACACAGGACAGGCGCCCGGAAACAACACGCTGCAAGACAAAACAGTTCCATGATTTCTGGATTTATCTAAAATAAGAAAATTCTTATAAATCTTTTGATAATGTACGCCCTGCGGGAACTTTTTGGGCCGTAAAGAGATTGGAGGAGGGCACAAAAATTTGCGAACAGGCACAACACAATGATGGCATCCATCCCATGCGATGACCGGAGCATAAATCGCCCGGATGACATCATCGTGAATGTTACAGGCACAGCCGTCTGCGGAACAAACATTTATCTCCTTGACGGGTATGTCCCGAAAATAGAATACGGCAATATCGCAGGGCACGAATACATTGGAAATATCGTCCGCTGCGATCCTGACACAGGGCCATTTGAACAAGGCGACAGGGTCGTTGTCCCGCTTCAGGCTTCCGGTATTCCGGAATATAAATGCCTTGTCGGAGAAAATAAAAATTCCGGCCATGTTGAAAATCATATCCGGATACGTCGCGACGATCATGTCCCGGTCAAAATTCCATACGGGATCAGCGACGATGACGCTCTTTTTCTGGCGGACGCCTATCCTGCGGCAAGAATGGCTGTAGACGACGCCCGGATAAAACGCGGCGACATCGTTGCCGTGTGGGGTTGCGGCGCGGAAGCCCTGATTGTCATCCAGTATGCATGGGCGTCCGGAGCAAAGCGCGTTATCGCCATCGATGACGATGCTGAAAGAATTTCCGCCGCCAGACAAATTGAAGAGACAGAAACGATCAACGGCGCAGAACAATCCCCCTATGAAGCGATTGCCGCAATGACAAAAAACAGGGGTCCTGATTGCATCATAGACACGGCGGGAAAATCTTCGTACGACGAACGGGACTTTATCCGCCTTATCCATTGCTGCCGTATCGGCGGAAACATTTCCGTTCCTGCATCCTGCCGCAACCATCTCGACAGGATTCCCATCGGTGTGGCTCTGGGACGAAGGGTTTCCATCAAAATCGGCCGCTACGGGATACACAAGACATTATCCATACCGTTCCGGCAGATCGAAGACGGATATCTGGATCCTTGCAAGATCAGACAATAATATTCATGGGGAGATTTGATACAAAATGAATGAGAAACTTGCCACGAAAATGCACGACATCATCGTCGGACAATCAACCGCCAGACAGGGCGCGCCGTTGAAGGTCATGATCGTCGACGACAATGTCGAATCCGCAAAAACACTCGGCTGGATGATTGAAACACTCGGATACCAGCCTCTCGTCGCCTTCGGCGGGACGGATGCCTTGAAAGCCTCGAAAACATTCCTGCCGGATGCTGTTTTGCTTGATATCGGCATGCCTGACATGAACGGTTATGAGCTTTGTCAGGTCATGAAACAATCGCACGACCTAAGAAACACGGTTTTCATCGCCCAGACGGGATGGGACAAGAAAAACAATCAGGATATTTCGAAAGAGGCCGGATTCGATCATTACCTCGTCAAACCCGTCGATATTATCGAACTGGAAAAACTCCTGAAAAGTATCGTTGCCGAACGCGGCGTCGTGTAACGGGAACCGGATTTCCTGTTCATGCGTTATTCCCCGATATGGGCTCAGTTGAGGTAGACCGCGACGATCTTTTGAAAATAGGCGCCAATTGCTGGCGCGCCGAAACGGCAAAACATGCGGCAATAGTCGTCGATTGCGCCAATTATTATACGGCCCTGCACGATTCCGTCTGCAAGGCCAAGCATTCCATTTTTGTCCTCGGCTGGGATATCGACAGCAGAATCGAGCTTTTGCGTGGAAAGGCCGCGGCAGACTCTCC
Source organism: uncultured Micavibrio sp. (assembly GCA_964400125.1). GTDB lineage: Bacteria > Pseudomonadota > Alphaproteobacteria > Micavibrionales > Micavibrionaceae > Micavibrio. The sequence goes on from CAYNSR010000021.1 coordinate 16,469, forward strand.
GTGCCCATCCGTCTTCTTCGACCTGATCCAGTGGAAGGCGCGGCAAAACCCGGACATAAAGATATACCTCAACCGTTGGGAATATTCCCTTTTCTTCGCCAGCCAGCGCGAATCCGGATCAGAGTTCAAATGGCGACTGCATTCGCCCGGCAACGTCTATTACAGCTTCGACGGGCTCCTGCCGGTCAGTGCATGCCATCACCAGAAGATCATCGTCATTGACGATGAAATCGCCTTTTGCGGCGGTATGGATGTCGCCATCGCACGATGGGATCACCGTGAACATTACCCGAATCAGGATTACCGCGCCGATCCGGGCGGGGCACATGCCCTGATTCGCAAAATTCCATTTGGGCCCTACCATGATGTACAGTGCGTCGTCTCCGGTCCCGTCGCGCAGGCGCTGGCCGAATGGTGCAGGGAGCGCTGGCGCAAGGTCGCCGGATTTGAACCCCTGCCCCTACGCAATCCGGATTCTACTTCCCTGCCGCCATGCTGGCCTGAAAATATCGGTGTTGATTTTCACAATATCCAGACCGGAATCGCCATGACCTTTCCCCCCATATACGGCGAAGCTGCGGTGCGGGAGGTTGAACATCTTTACATCGACATGATCGGGCGCGCCGAAAATTTTATTTATATCGAAAACCAGTACCTCACCTATCTTCCCATCGCACAAGCCCTGAACCAGAGATTACGGGAAAGGCCGCGATTGCGGGTGCTGATCTCCAGTTGCTATCGGTCGAACGGCATTCTTGAAAAAAAATCAATGTGGACGGGCCGCGTCAAATTCCGTGAAACGCTGGAATCCGGCAATGTTTCCTCGCGCACAGCCATTGCCTACCCGGTCAGTGGCAAACCCGGCAAAGAACGGGACGTCCGGATTCATTCAAAACTGATGGTGATTGACGATCTTTACCTGCGGGTCGGGTCGTCCAATCTCAACAACAGGTCCATGGCTCTGGACAGCGAATGCGATCTGGTCTTCGTTGCGCATGACGAAAATTCCAGACAGAAGATAAGCGCCATCCGCAACGACCTGATCCGCGAACATACCGGTCGTGATATCGAAAGCATCGAAAAAATTATTCACAACGGAACAGATATCAGCGCGTTCCTGAATTATATTTCCAGCAGCCGCCAGCATTTACGCAAAATCAATGACGAACATTACCGTTACGAACGATTTGCAAAAATCTGCCGCCTGATTGCCGATCCGCTCAAGCCTCTTATCCCGCCGCATTGGACCATGACTTATTGCTATGCCGGAACATGGCGCAATCTCCCGCGACGATTACTGTTTGCAGGCGCTCTTGTTCTCGCGATGACATGCCTTGCGCTTGCGGGGCATCTTCCCGTTGTAGAAGATTACATCTCCTATCAGGCCTTGCGGCCGCTTTGGGACGATTTTTTTCCATCGGGCAATAAAATTTCCGTCTCACTGGCCATTTTTGCACTCTGCAGTCTGTTTGTTCCTGTGACAGTACTGATTATCATTACTGCCGCCATATGGGGACCGGAGACGGGTTTGCTCCTGTCATTGTCCGGCATGGCTCTGGGCGCAACACTGGGATATGTCATTGGCCGCATCTCCGGGCTCAGGCCGCTGCGTGTTTTCGTCGGCCTGACGGCAGAACGGATCGACCAGTTTATCCGGCATTCCGGCATTCCCGGCATTGTCTTTGCGCGCACCGTTCCGCTCGCGCCGTTCAGTGTCCTGAATATGACGATGGGTATTTCCGGCACGCCCTACCTGAATTACATCGTCGGATCGTTGCTCGGCATGATCCCGCGAACCATTGCGCTTGTTTTTGTCGGCGATGCGCTGGCCGCGATGTGGAAAAACCCGACAACGAACACGCTGTCCTATCTGGCGACATCCGTTGCCGCGTGGTTTTTTATTCTGTCGGTATCGCATTTTTTCATACGTTTCTGGCAGAAAAGCAATTTTGCGGGGGGGTATGTATGACCCGCCTGCGCATTCTTTGCTTTAATATTCACGGCGGGCGCAGCATGGATGGAAAGCGGGACCTGCGCCGCATCAATGCCCTGATGGACGACCACGATATCGACATTGCCGTTTTTCAGGAAATGGAAACCCGCATCTCGTCTGGTGGTTCCGAAGCCGATATTGTCCTGCTGGCCGGGGCATCACGCCCGCATCACCTTCCCGGACCGAATTTGATTCAAGGCGCAGGATGGTACGGAAACCTTCTGGTCAGTCGTTATCCCATTCTCCGCGCCTTGACACATAATCTTGAAACAGTGTCCTATCTGGAACCGCGCAATGCCGTTGACGCCCTGATCCAAACCCCGGTGGGGAATATACGCATTATCGGAACGCATCTTTCCCTGTCGCCTTTTGAACGCCTGTCCGAAGGGAGAAATCTGGTGCGCCTGATGAGCGCGGTCGAAGAACGGGAAAAAAACCCGATTTTTCTGCTTGGCGATGTCAATGAGTGGCGGGAAGGATCAAAATTGATCCAGCACCTGAACCAGTTGATGACTCCGCTACGCTGCGCCTCGACATTCCCGTCGTTCCGCCCGATATTCCGGCTTGACCGGGTCTGGTATGATTGCGACATGCACATCTCGGGAAAGGTTCTGACGGACGCCCCAGTGCGGGTCCTGTCGGATCATCTTCCCATCGTCGTCGAGATATGCACGAGGGAATATAACGAAACCTCAACACCCCGTCATCCCGAGCGTAGCCGAGGGATCTGACAGGTCGCGGCTTGGTCGGATCCCTCGGTTACGCTCGGGATGACAATCCTTATAGAACCTTAAGCGCGTTATGGTTCTGGTGTCTTTTTTTGATATTCAACACATCCTAGTGGAATTGATCCTTGCGGAAGACGTTTTTGTAAACGATTACTTCCTGATCGCCTGAAGCCGACGATTCATTATCGGTATCAACGTCATAGTGATGCGGCTCCAGACCCGACATGGGACAACGCCGCGACTGTATCTTCCGGGTGAGCTCAATCGCGCGCTGGTATTCCGGCGCGTTCAGTTGCGCCATCATGTCCTGAAGAATTTTGTCCTGCATTACCAGAACTTCATAGTAACGCTTGATCGTTTCGGGAAGCGTACGCAGAATATGCTCGATCTGGTCAAGCTCCGCTTCCGTAATGCCGCTATTGGAAAATTCCTTGATAATGTCGTCCCAGATCCGGTCAAACCTGCTGACCTCCCGGAACTCCTTCGTTTCCTGATCCAGACGCAATTCCTTGTAAACGGCCTTCATGTCCTGAAGGCTTTGCGCCGTCGCGGTGCGGGCGCAATTCAGCTTTCTGCCGACAACCTGATGATGTTTTTGAAAATGCTCCAGGACCTTCTGCATCAACATCTGCGCCAGATCTTCATCCGGCCACTGATCCGGATTGTCGTACGCCTCCGGCGCAATACGCATCAACTCTTTGTCAGACACCAAATTCCCCGTTTTCCCAAAGACGCCGTAAATTTATTATATTCTCATATGCTTAAGTACAATCTTATGTGAATTAACTTAAAGCTTTTCTAAATATAGATAAAATCCAACCAATCCAAGAAAACCCTTTCCTCGAAAAATCAATACGTTACATTCATCAGGGTGCATCAAGTCTTTTGGGATTTCAATAAATTATGGCTTCAACGCGCAAGTCTTCCACATCACGCCGCAAGGCGTCAGGGACTGTAAAAACGCCACCGGGTTTTTCCGCCACCCTGCCCTTTGCTTCCGGTCATGACAAGGATACCGTCACCCTGCATGCGCTGGTTGCAAAAAATGCGCAAGCCTGGCTGAAAAAATCTTCTGCCGCCGTGCGCCACCGCGCCGCTCAGGCAGGATTTACGGCCAAGCCCGGGCAAATTCTTCCGCTTTATGACGACAAGGGCGATTTAACCCGGCTTCTGGTCGGGGTGAATGCGCCGCTGCAGATTTTTGATCTGGCCGCCGCATCCGATTATTTGGGCCGCACGCTTGATGAAAAAGCCCTGCTGAAGAAAAAATTTTCCCTGCATGGCGTCGCCGATTCCGATCTTGACCGGGCCTGCATCGGCTGGGGCCTTGCCGCCTACCGTTTTGAAAACTACCGCAGCGGCAAAAAGACTGCGGCCTTTCCAAAACTTCTCTGGCCCGCCGGAACCAACCGCAAGGCCGTTCAGGCGCATATCGAATCCGCAGGATTGATCCGTACACTGATTAACATCCCGGCCAACGATATGGGGCCGGATGAACTCGAACAATCCGCAAAAACACTGGCCGAGGCCGAAGGCCTGAGCATCAGGGTGGTCAGGGACGCGGATCTGCTGAAAAACAACTTCCCCATGATCCACGCCGTCGGCAAGGGCAGCACGCGCCGCCCGCGGCTGATCGACATGCACTGGGGCAATCCCAAACATCCGAAAATCACGCTGGTCGGCAAGGGTGTATGTTTTGACACTGGCGGGCTGGACATCAAACCGCCTGCGGCGATGTTCACCATGAAAAAAGACATGGGCGGCGCGGCCCATGTTATGGGGCTTGCCCTCCTGATTATCCGCCACGCCCTCCCCGTACGCCTCCGCGTCCTCATTCCGGCGGTGGAAAATTCGATTTCCGGTGACGCCTTCCGCCCGTCGGACGTCCTGACCAGCCGCAAGGGCCTGACGGTCGAAGTTGGCGACACCGATGCCGAAGGCCGCCTTGTTCTGGCGGATGCACTGACGCTTGCCTGCGAAGAAAAACCTGAATTTCTGGTCGATTTTGCAACACTGACCGGGGCGGCGCGTGTCGCGCTCGGCGTGGAAATTCCGGTGATCTTTTCAAACAACGAAAAACTGGCCTTTACCCTCAAGGATATCGGCATGGGCCATGATGACCCCCTCTGGCCGCTGCCCCTGTGGCAACCCTACCGCAAGGAAATGGCCAGCGACATCGCCGACATCAGCAGCATCGGCACGGGCAAGGCCGGTGCCATCACAGCGGCCTTGTTCCTTGAAAGTTTTGTCGATCCGGGGATTGATTGGGTTCACATAGACCTTTACGCTTGGGATCACGGCGGAAAACCGGGCCGCACCAAGGGCGGAACGGAAATGGCAAGCCGGGCACTCTTCACATATTTACAGAACCGTTTTGGAAAGAAATGAACGCACAGCTCCATAAAATTTTTACCCCGCTGGCCAATCTTCAGGAACACCCCGGAGACCAGAACCATATCGGAAAATGCGATTCGCAAATGCTGCACGGTGAATTTTTTGCCGTCGAAAAATTTGAAAACGACTGGGCTTTCGGCGAGAGCGTACTGGATGGCTACCGTGGATGGGTGCGCGAAACCGATCTGACCTTCGTTTTCAACCACCCGACCCATGCCGTCACCTGCCTGATGACCAATGCCTACACGGTGCCCGATTTCAAAACCCAGCCCGTACAGACTTTCAGTTTTATGTCACGCCTCGCCGTTGATACCGGCACGACGCAGGACGGGTTTGTCATGCTGCATGATCTAGCCCTGTGGGTGCCGGAAAATCATCTGACGGCGGTTGCCGATTTATCCGCCAACCCTGCCGACATCATCGGCACGGCCAGCATGTTTGCGGATTGCCCCTATGTTTACGGCGGACGCACGGCACAGGGAATCGACTGTTCCGGCCTTGTACAACTCGCCCTCCAGCGCAACGGCGTTTTCTGCCCGCGTGATGCCTGCCAGCAGGAAAACGTTATCGGCATCGCCGTATCGCCGAACGATATTCAGGCAGGCGACATTCTCTATTTCCCTGGCCATGTTGGCATGATGAAAGACGATTCGAATATGATTAATGCCACCGTGCGCGAGATGAAGGTTATCGTCGAACCTTTAGATGAAATCATTCGCATCTACGGCCCGCCGACATCCGTACGCCGCCTTGCATTCTGAGCAGCAATCTGGCCCTCACCCCAACCCTCTCCCTAAAAGGGAGAGGGGGGCGAAGCCGCACCAACATCAAAGTCCTCCCTCTCCCTTCAGGGAGAGGGTCGGGGTGAGGGATATAATATGAGATTCAAGGTTGTATGCCACCCGCGACCATGGGGGCGTTTCCGGCCTGCAAATCCTGCAAAATCCCCATTGCGAATTCCGTCAACGTATCGTCCCGCGCCCCCATGATGACGATCCGGTCACCGGGCTTCGCCTCGGACAGCAGGACCATGCCGACGTCAAATCGCGTCTGGCAGAATTTCGCATTGCCCCCGGCGGCAACAATATCGTTAATCAGGTCTGCGGATGAAATATCCCGCGCCACTGTGCCACCCGCATAATAAATCTCCGGCATGACCAGCATATCCTGCGCCCGCAATCCCTTGGCAAAGGACTCGACGATTCCCTGCCGCATCAGTTTCATCGGCCCAAATCCATGCGGTTGAAACATCACCAGAACCCGCCCGGGATGGGCCGTCAGCGTTTCCAGCGAGGCGGCGATCTTGTCGGGGTTATGCCCAAAATCGTCGATCACCGTCACGCCACCCGCTACGCCCAAAACTTCGAGCCTGCGCCTGATCCCCTTGAAGGCTTCAAGCGCCCGGATCGCATCGGGCAAGGCAACGCCCAGCACTTGTGCGACCGCCAGCGACGCCAGCGCGTTCGATACATTATGCCGCCCCGGAACCTGTAATGTGCACGGGTTTCCCTGCACCTTGAAGGAAATGCCGTCGGGCAAATGCCGCAAATCCGTGGCACAGATATCCGCATCCGCCCGGTCGATCCCGTAGGTCAGGGTTTTCGGATGCACCGCGACCATTTTTGCCGCCCGGGCATCATCCAGATTGATGATGGCACATTCCCGCGCCTTAGCCAGAAAATCATGGAACAACGGCTCGATCACGGCAAAGGGTTTATGGTCCAGCGTTATATTGTTTAATACGGCGATATAGGGCGTAAAATATTCAATCGTGCCGTCGCTTTCATCCATCTCCGCCACGAACAAACCGCCGTCATCGACGACAGCATTCCCCATCAGGCTGTTCGGGTGACCAATAAAATTCGGCATCACGCCGCCATTGGCAATGGTGGGTTTCAACCCCAGCGCATGCAGCATCCATCCGGTCATGCCGGTCGTGGTCGTCTTGCCGCTGGTCCCGGCGATCCCGATTCCCTGCTGCGCGTTGAACAGGCTGGCCAGAAGTTCTGCGCGCTTCAAGACCGTAATGTTCCGTGTCAGTGCCGCCTGCACATCGGGAATTCCCGGCTCGACCGCACTGGAAACCACAACCCTGTCAACATCACCCGTGACACCGCTGCCGTCCTGACGATGGAGCGCCATGCCGTTTTTTATAAACAAATTGAATTTTTCCGGTGAATCACCATGGTCATATCCGCGATCAGACCCGGAAACGACATGCCCCTGCCGACGAACCATATCCGCCAACGCACTCATCCCGCTGCCACCGATGCCGACGAAAAAGTAATGCATCCGCGTTTACTTATCCTCTTCCGGGACGGTGCTATAGCCGCTTTTTGCCTTTGTCGCAGCAGGTGCCGCAGACGGCGCGGTTATCACGGTTATTTCCCCGAGAGACTCGCTGTCGTCGGGGCGTTTTTGCATGGTTGGCACGCCCGTCCCCATATCACGGATCAGTGCCGACCGACCCGGGCGGAATTCCTCCAGCCCAATCAGTGACGGATTGGCATTCAACACGGCCTGATAATCCGGCAACGGATAGGGCTGCGGCGGCAGCATGGTGAAATCCATCACAACGGTATCGGGATATTTATACATCGCCCCCGACGCCGCATCCCACGACATCCCGGGGAGAACACCGGTCGCGACATTGCCGATAATGGCATCGCTGACTTCGGAGTGCAGAACGACCGCCTTTTCCCGATTTCCCGGCGCAAAGCAGCGCACGTTCAGGGGGTCTCTCGATTTACGAATCTTGATCGTGCTGGGCGCATAGGCGCGGTAACGCCGCCCGGTCTGGGTAATGTCGCACAATGCTTCCCCCGTCCCCAGAATCTCGATTTTGAGATCCTGCGTCGGTTTTTCAACGATGGTGGCGCAGGCAGAAAGCAGCAGGGCTGCGGAGGCCATGACCCCGAAACGAACCATAAAACGTGCCATCAGTTTTTTCAAATCCCCGGTGAAGCGGCGGAATCGCCATGCTGAAATAAAACCCGGCCCCAAGGTTAGCCGCAAAAATGCCGGGAAACAATCCTTATGGACGCAAGCTAGGCGGGGACGTAAAGGAAAACGGCGGGTGAAGGAAAAGGACACGCCCGAATACTGCCGGACTTAATCCAAACCCCAGACCCGCCGCCTACCCCCTGAATGGGGGTTCATGGACAACGTTTCCTGTAAGCGAAACGTGTCATTGGTGATATGGGAACACTACGCCCCCGTGACAAGTCATAACGCCTGATTTTTAAGCCGCCGCCCTGCCCGCTGCGGATTTGCCGACCTTGAAGGTCAGCACACCACCTTTTTCCGAAACCTGCACCACAGAACCATCGACGACATCCCCTTTCAGGATCATCTCCGCGAGCTGGTTTTGCAGATGGGTCTGGATCACACGCTTCAGCGGCCTTGCCCCGAAAGCCGGGTCGTAGCCTTTTTCGGCCAGCCAGCCACGGGCCTTGTCGTCAATCTCCAGCGCAATCCGGCGATCCGCCAGTAATCTCAGCAATCCTGAAAGCTGGATATCCACGATCCCCGCCATCTGCGCCCGGCCAAGGCGGCGGAACAATAAAATCTCATCCAGACGGTTGAGGAATTCAGGCCGGAAATTCGCCCGCACCGCACCCATCACCTGTTCGCGCACTGTCTCGACATCCTCGCCTTCTTCCTGCGCCACCAGATATTCCGAGCCGAGATTCGAGGTCATAATCAAAACCGTATTGGTGAAATCCACCGTGCGCCCTTGCCCGTCAGTAAGGCGGCCATCATCGAGCACCTGAAGCAGCACATTAAAAACATCCGGGTGCGCTTTTTCGACTTCATCAAATAAAACAACCTGATACGGCCTTCTCCTCACCGCTTCTGTTAAGGCGCCACCTTCTTCATAACCGACATAGCCGGGGGGCGCACCGATCATCCGAGCAACGGAATGCTTTTCCATGTATTCGGACATGTCGAGACGCACCATTGCGGTATCGTCGTCAAACAAAAATTCTGCCAGCGCCTTGGTCAGTTCCGTTTTCCCCACGCCGGTCGGCCCGAGAAACAGGAACGACCCGATGGGCCGCCGCTGATCCTGAAGACCCGCGCGTGACCGGCGCACGGCACTGGCCACGGCATGCACGGCGGCATCCTGGCCGACCACGCGCGCGCCGATTTTTTCCTCCATTTTCAAAAGCTTCTCACGTTCGCCTTGAAGCATTTTATCAACCGGAATCCCGGTCCATTTGCTAATCACGGCGGCGATATCATCTTCATCGACCTGCTCCTTAATCATGGTATCGGCGGTCACTCTGGCCGCTTTGTCGAGCAGGCGCTCGATCTCGGGGATGCGCCCGTAGAGCAATTCCGACGCTTTTTCCAGATTACCTTCGCGCTGCGCCTTCTCCAGTTCCGTCCGGGCCTTGTCTAGTTCTTCCGCAAGGCGTTGCGCCGCGCCTAGTTTGTCCTTCTCCGAGGTCCACCGCGCCGTCAGCGCGCCGGATTTTTCCTCCAGGTCCGCCAGTTCCTTCTCCAGCTTTTCCAGACGATCCTGTGACGCCTTATCCTTTTCTTTTTGAAGGGCTTGCCGCTCTATCTTCAACTGAATGATACGGCGATCCAGCTCGTCAATTTCTTCCGGCTTGGAATCCACCTCCATACGCAACCGGCTTGCGGCCTCATCAACCAGATCGATTGCCTTGTCCGGCAGGAAGCGGTTGGTGATGTAGCGATGCGACAACGTGGCCGCCGCCACAATGGCGCTGTCGGTCACGCGCACGCCATGGTGCAATTCGTATTTTTCCTTTAATCCCCGCAAGATAGAGATGGTGTCTTCAACCGTTGGTTCAGACACGAAAACGGTCTGGAAACGCCGCGCCAGCGCCGCATCTTTTTCAATGTGCTTGCGGTATTCGTCCAGCGTTGTCGCGCCCACCATATGTAATTCCCCGCGCGCCAAAGCGGGCTTGAGCATATTTCCGGCATCCATCGACCCTTCCGCCTTTCCGGCCCCGACAACCGTGTGCAGCTCATCCAGAAACAGGATGATTTCCCCGGCATTGGATTTGATCTCGTCCATTACCGCCTTCAGACGCTCTTCAAATTCCCCGCGAAATTTCGCCCCGGCCAGCAATGCGCCGAGGTCCAGCGCCATAACCTTTTTATTTTTCAGACTTTCCGGAACATCGCCGTTCACAATCCGCTGCGCCAGACCTTCAATAATCGCGGTCTTGCCGACACCCGGCTCCCCGATCAGGACCGGGTTGTTTTTGGTCCGACGGGACAGCACCTGTATCGTCCGGCGGATTTCTTCATCCCGGCCAATCACCGGGTCCATCTTGCCTTCGCGGGCGGCTTCGGTCAGGTCGCGGGCGTATTTCTTCAATGCCTCGAACTGCCCTTCCGCATTGGCGCTATCGGCTGTGCGCCCCTTGCGCGATGCATTGATCGCCTGATTCAGGGCCACAGGCGTGACCCCGGCAGCATCCAAAAACCCGGCGACATCGGCGGTTCTTGCACCGATCATCGCCTGCAAAATGCGCTCGACCGTCACGAATTTATCGCCGGATTTTCCAGCCAATTCAATACTATTATCCAGTATTTTTGTCAGATCACTTGAAACGCGCAAGCCCCCCGCGCCTGAACCGGTCACGACCGGCATTTTGGCAATCGCCGCCTCGACATCGCGCATCAGCCGCGCCCGGTCGCCGCCCGCCGTTTCAACCAGCCGCTGGACCTGTCCGTCTTCATCCTGAAGCATGACTTTCAGCAAATGCTCGGCATCCATAACCTGATGCCCGGACCGCAGCGCCAGCGTTTGCGCCTGCTGAAGAAGGCTGCGGGATTTTTCGGTAAATTTTTCAAAATCTATCATGATGGCATTCCCTTTGAGATACAGACATCAGCATCCAGATGAAACCGTTTGCTGCATTATCAAGACGACGCAGGAATTGTCTGCTTTTTCATACACAAGGTAAATAATTTTCGTCATGACGGCCCAGACGCAAAAAAGGCGGGGGAAAACCCCCGCCTTTACACAAATTACAAACCCGCCGGGAAAAACCTATGCGTCCGCCAGTTCCGTGTCGGCCACTTCGCGCTTCGGCCCGAGGATACTGCTGGGCAGCCCAAGGTCTTCGCTCTGGCCCGGTTGCCGGACATCCGGTTGAGGTTGCCGGGCACGGTCATAGGCATCAGCAGGCTGATTAGCCTCGACACGCGGCGTCTGCACGCCCCATTCATTGATGACACGCTGGTAATGCTCCGCATGCTGCAGATAGCTTTCAGCCAGAACCGTATCACCGCTGCTGGCGGCGTCCTTGGCCAGCGCCATGTATTTTTCCTGAATCTGGTAAGCCGTGCCGCGAATGCGCACCTCGGGTCCGTTACTGTCGAACACCTGCGCCCGGTTTGGTCCGCCGCCATTCCCACCCTGACGATGACCCCCGCCATTATGGCCGCGATTTCTCGGTCTTCTGTTCGGTGTTCCGTGTCTCATTTATTGCCCTTTTTAGCTTAACGCCTTGATTCGTATATGCGAGCACTTTACCAGATTCACTGACTCATGGCCATAAGCCATTGGGTACCGAAACAGGCTGTTCGCTTGTCCTGTTTCGATCCGTCTATCCAAGCCTTAGTGTTTTTGTGATTAACCAAATAGTACCTGCGCCGCGGGAATCCGATCAAGAGTCCCCGTCTACTCTTTTGTGAGTTATCCCCATATGACATTCCACAACCCGCAGATTTCCGCCCGAATCCGGGATGATTCGTTCCGGATTCGCGCCAGCATTTTCCACGAGTCGCGGCACGCTTTCATGCTGGTCATAACCGATTTCAAAAAACACCCGCCCGCCCGGCGCAAGCACTGTTTTAATTTCCGTAAGAATTGAACGATAGGCATCCAAGCCATCCTCCCCGCCGTCCAGCGCCAGAATCGGGTCATAATTCCGGACATTTTCGTCGAGATTCGCAATCACATCGCGACGGATATACGGGGGATTCGACACCACCAGATCAAAGGGCCCCTCCACCCCCTGCGCCCACGCGGTCTGCACGAAAGCGGCACGCTCCGCGACATTGTTCCGCACGGCGTTCCTGCGCGCCACCGCGACGGCCCCAGCAGATAAATCCGTACCGATTCCGGTTGCTCCCGGCCATTCATGCAACAGACTGATGAGAATGCACCCGGTTCCAGTCCCTATATCCAGTATCCTTTGCGGCGGCGTATTGCCGTAGCGCGTCACCACCGCCTCGACCAGCGTTTCCGTATCCTGCCGGGGGTCCAGCGTATCGGGGGAAAGTTCGAATTCCAGACTCCAGAATTCCTGCGTGCCGATAATGCGCGACAGCGGCGTGCCGGAGATGCGGCGGGCAAGCATTGCCGCGACATCTCCGTCCGTTGCAGCATGTTCCAGAATCAATCGCGCTTCGCGGTCAGGATACATAATGTCCGCCGCCTGCAATCTTTTCTTCACATCCGAAAATAACGCTTGTTTTTTCATGTCTTTGCGCAAACCATTACAGATAAAAGATCAGGGAGATCAAGAAAAATGGGAATAATCAAACGCTATAAAATCGCAAACGAAAACACCTCGAACGCCTTTAACGCAACCTATCCCGGCTACAAGCTCTACCACGCCCGGGAAGATACCTATAGCGGTACGGAATTTTTTCTCCTGACGCGGGAAATCATGCCCAACGGCTATATCTTCAGCGCCGACGAAACGGACGAAATGCTCGATGCCCGACCGGATGTCGGCAAGGTCTATAACGGTAGAAAACTCTGCGTCTATCGGCCAGACCGCAGTCTGGAGAAATTTTTCAAGGTCAAGGGCGAAGCACTGACGAAAGACCGCTTTGACGGTTTTTCACTGACCGACGGGGTCGATCCGGGAAAACACCGCGTCATCATCGCGGCCCGCCCCTCCCTGCCCACATCGTCCTATCGGGAAGAAGGCGCGTTGAGTCATATTTTTTCGACTGTCAATTACCAACCGGGCGAACAGATCCCCGGCAACGAGTTAAAAAGACTGACCACACCGTTCAGTCGGCGCGGACTTGATTTCTATCTGCACGACGAAAAGGCCTACCGCGCCCGTGTCTGGGCGGCCGTGAAAGCGTTTTGCTGACGGGTCAGTTTTCCAGCTCCGCCAGCCGCGCCGCCTGATCGTCGGCGGTCAGGGCGTCGATGAATTCGTTCAATCCTCTGCCCGCCATGACCTCGTCGATATTGTACAGGGTCATGTTGATGCGGTGGTCGGTCACGCGCCCCTGCGGGAAATTATAGGTACGGATGCGTTCGGAACGATCACCGCTGCCCACTTGCGATTTGCGGTTGGCGGACATTTCTTCCTGCTGCTTGCGCCATTGCGCCTCGTAAAGCTTTGACCGCAGATAGGTCATCGCCTTGGCGCGGTTTTTGTGCTGGGACCGTTCTTCCTGCACCTCAACCACCACGCCGGTCGGAATGTGGGTGATCCGGATAGCGGAATCGGTGGTGTTGACATGCTGCCCCCCTGCGCCTTGGGACCGGAACGTATCGATCTTCAGGTCCTTGTCGAGGATTTCAATATCGACATCTTCCGCTTCGGGCAGGACAGCCACGGTGGCCGCCGACGTATGCACGCGCCCCGATGCTTCGGTCTTCGGCACACGCTGGACGCGGTGAGCGCCGGATTCAAATTTCAGGCGGCTGAAAACATCCGTCCCATGCACCTCTACTGACACCTGCCTGAACCCGCCCAGATCGCTTTCGTTGGCCTCCAGCACGGTGAAGGTCCAGCCGCGCAGGGCCGCATACCCCTTGTACATGCCGAAAAGATCCGCCGCGAACAAAGCCGCCTCATCCCCCCCCGTTCCGGCGCGAATTTCAAGAATGGCATTGCGCGCATCGGCCTCGTCCTTGGGGATCAGACACAGTTTGAGCTGGCGTTCCAGCGCGGGCAGTTTTTCCTTCAGGGCATAATATTCCGTCTCGGCCATGCCCTTTACTTCCGGATCGGACATCATCCCTTGCAGGTCGTCCATTTCCTTCAGGGAATTTTGATAGGCATCAAATGCCGCAACCACATCCGACAGCTCGGCATATTCCCGCGACAATTTTGAAAATTGCTCGCCGTTCAGCCCCCCTGCGGACATCAGGGCGGCCAATTCTTCATGGCGAGATTTAAGAACTTTCAACTTTTCCAGTAACATAGGGGAAGTTTCTACAGCCCTGCCCCGGTCTTGTAAAGTTTCAAACGCAGACTTGCCGAACCCCTTTTTGCAGAATAGTGTCAACGGTCTGAAAATATCTAAAAACAACAAGGAGAGGACTATAAATTATGAGTTTATTGAAAAAAGCCGCTATCACCGCCAGTCTCGTCGCCGCCTGCGCCGGGAATGCCATGGCCGAAGAAGAAACCTTCACCGCCTGCACTCAGGATGGCCAGACCGCAACGCTCGTGGCTGACGTCACCGGCGGCATCGTCGGCGGCCCGACATTGAAGGAAATTGCTGCTTTAGCGTTCACAACAACGGCCAGCCTCTTTGACGCAGTCGACCTTCCGGGAAACGACGCTGCTGGCACATTCGAGCATATCCTCCTGAGCATCCGCGGGGATAATGAAATCACGGAAGGATCTTCCTTCACCAGCAAAGGCCCTCCGACGACAGGTGCCCCCGCCTGCACACCCCAATAGTTTTATCCTTATCCACCAAAGGCCCTTCCCCGCGAGGGGCCTTTGGAATTAAGGTTACAGTAACCTTAATAACGCACAGAGTCCCCCGATGAAATTCCTGCCCGGCCTTTGCATTCTCCTGCTCCTCACCGCCTGTTCCACGGGCAGGGAAATTTCAAGTTCCCATGCCTCCGGCACGGTCCTGCCAGAGCCCGAACAATGCGTCCCCTACGCCCGCAGGACATCGGGGATCAAGATTTACGGCGATGCGCATACCTGGTGGGATCAGGCCGCACCCGAACGGCGCGGGACAACCCCCAAACCGGGCGCGGTTCTGGTTCTGGCGCGGACCGACAAAATGCGCTCAGGCCATCTCGCCGTCGTCAGGCAGATCCACGGCCCCCGCCAGATTGACGTCACGCACAGCAATTGGGGCAATGACCGCGACAGCCGCCGCGTCCTGTACCATTCCATGCTGGTCGAGGACATCTCCGCCGGAAATGACTGGTCACGGGTGCGTTTCTGGAACGCGGAAATGAATTGCTTCGGCTTTCCCTACGCGGCACGGGGATTTATTTACGGGTAAGGATATGTCAAATTCAGGCTGCCCCTGAAAAAAAGGCTGGAGTTTTGACCCATCCTGCTTTATGAAAGCCCCCACGCCTTCGCTGTTCCCTGATAGCTCAGCGGTAGAGCAATCGACTGTTAATCGATTGGTCGCAGGTTCGAATCCTGCTCAGGGAGCCA
>CAYNSR010000022.1:0-30560 GCA_964400125.1 uncultured Micavibrio sp.
GAGTTTTTTCAAAAACGGGAACAGGCCGAACAGCGTAGAGAGCAGCATGATGCCGTTCACCACCTCCCGGACATTCACCTCGCGCCTGCGTCCGCCACGACGCGCCGGAGGGATCAACGGCTCAATCAGCGCCCATTCCTCATCGGTCATGTCGCTGGGGTAACGCAGCTTGTCGCGATTGTATCGGGCGCGGTTCTCAGGTGTCCACATCGGCGGCCCCTCCTGTCGGGCCACATCCATTGAATCACAACTGATTCTTTTGATTCAAGAACTTTGCGGATGGACACTAAGACAGCTCTAAAGCCCGAACCGCCCCCACAAGGCGCGATCTTCCACCCCGGCGATGACATCATCGACCAGTGTTTCCGTTTTCACCCCCGGCAAACGCGGCAGAAACTGGAATTTTTTATCGGGTGAAAAATCAATCAGGCGGATATCGTCGCCGTATTTTTCACGCATGACGCTGCGCACATCGCCGATCTCGTCCGCGATGCCCATTTCAAGCGCGGCGGAGCCAGTCCAGAAACGCCCCTCGAACAATTCCTCATCCGTGCCTTCCAGCTTCCCGCCGCGCCGCTCCTTGACCCATGTGATGAAATGCGCATGGATCTGCATCTGGATTTCTTTCAGCCGCGCGACATCGGCGGGTTTTTCCGCGACAAACGGATCAAGCATCGATTTTTCCCGACCCGACGTATACAGGCGGCGCTTGATGCCATGCCGATCAATAAAATCTTCCAGCCCGAAACTGGTGGAGATCACGCCGATGGACCCGACGATGGACGTTTCCTGCACATAGATATGATCGGCGGCACAGGCCAGCCAGTACCCGCCGGAGGCCGCAACATCTTCGACGAAGGCATAAACGGTGATTTCCTTTTCATCCGCCAACTGGCGGATCAGGCTGGCGATCAACTGCGATTGCGCGGGCGTGCCGCCGGGGGAATTAATCACGACGGCGACCGCTGGCGCCTTGCCGAGGGCGAAGGCTTTTTCGATGATCCGTTTTGTCCGCTCATAGGACAGGCCGCCGCGTTTTGTCACCGTATCGGCGATCACGCCCGACAACCGGATCACAGGAATTTTCGGCCCGCGCTTGAGGAATTTGCCGATAACGGGATGTTCAATCCACGAGGTCATATCCATCATCGGAATATCGCTGCTTTTATCGGTCATCGTTTTAAGCCTCTTATTTTGGTTACAGTATACTTAATTATTCAGGGTGCGCCCTGAATAATTAAGTATACTGTAACCAAAATATACAAAATTATAGCGCCTCTCCGCAGCGGAGAATCTTTTCTGCTTCTAATGTATAGGAACCGTCCGCATTGTGAAGCACCAGACCGGGGTGAATTTTGGCCGGGGTTTTACGATCCTTCACGGCGCGGACAATCACCCTTTTTGCCGGGACGCCCGCACGGGGCCAGAGGGGAATGATCTCGATCTGGCCAAATCTTTTCCCCATGCTCCGGATCATTCTGTCCACAGCATCGGCACGGTGGATCATGGTGAGCGTTCCGCCATTTTCCAAATTGTGAAAAGCACAATCAATCCAGTGCGTTAAATCAAGCGCTTCATCTTCATGGCCCAGAGCCGTCGCCCGGCCCGGATCAGGCGACGGTGTATATGTCCCCGCCTCAAGAAAAGGCGGATTGCAAAGAACATGAGCAACCCTTTGATCTGGCACCAAAAAACGAAATGTTCTGATGTCGTCCACAATAAATTCACAACGATTCGTATCGCTGTTTAAAACTTTGTTTTGCCGTGCAAGATCAATATATTCGGCCTGTATATCAATCCCGGTAATGAACAGGTTATGCACACGGCGCATCAGGCAAAATGACGCCCCGCCAACCCCGCACCCTAGATCCAGAACGCGCTCCCCCGGCATGGCCGGACAGGCTGCGGCCACCATGACCGAGTCCAGCGATGTCCGAAACCCCCCTTCAGGCTGAAGGAGCCGGACCGTTTTATCGAGAACAAAAATTTCTTCGGGCATGACGCTCCGACCATAACGAAATCCCCCGGTCTTGTCATCCCGGGCGGAATATCCGGCATTTTGCACTTGTCGGAACGAAAGCCTTCCTTTATCCATACCGCCATGACCAACCCCGCCCTCAAAACAGATATGGAAACACACCCACTTGATCGGCTGGCCGCCCTGCTGGGCGACGACATGGCGCAGGTCAACGGGCAGATTGTCAGGAATATGGAGTCTGACGTCGCGCTGATCCCGCAACTCGCGGCCTATCTGATTGCGGCTGGCGGCAAGCGCATTCGCCCCTTGCTGACCCTGTCTTGCACCCGGCTTTACGGCGATAGCGGTCCCCGCCCCTACGGCCTTGCGGCGGCGGTCGAATTTATCCATACCGCGACGCTGCTGCATGACGACGTTGTGGACGAGAGCACCGAACGGCGCGGCAAATCCTCCGCCAATGTTGTCTTCGGCAATCAGGCCAGCGTGCTGGTCGGCGATTTTCTCTTTTCCCGCGCCTTCCAATTGATGGTCGCCGACGGATCACTGGAGGTGCTGCGCATTCTCTCCAACGCTTCTGCCGTCATTACCGAAGGTGAAGTGATGCAGCTTTCCGCCGCGAACGACGTCACCACCGGGATGGAGGCCTACACCAAAATCATTGCCGCCAAAACCGCCGTGCTGTTTTCCTCAGCCTGTGAAATCGGCCCAGTTATCGCCGACGCCGGACCCGACGCGCAGGCCGCCATGCATGATTTCGGCCATAATCTCGGCATGGCCTTCCAGATCACGGATGACATCCTTGATTACACAGGCAATCAGGCCAGTCTGGGCAAAACAATCGGCGATGATTTCCGCGAAGGCAAGCTGACCGCCCCGGTCATCCTGGCCATGCAGGACGCCAGCGGGGATGAACATGCGTTCTGGTCCCGCACCATGGGCGAACGCCGCCAGACCCCGGATGATCTGGCGCAGGCCATCGCCATCCTGAACCGCCACAATGCCTTTGCCCGTGGTATGGATATGGCGCGCGCCTACGCGCAAAAATCCGAACAGGCCCTGCTGCAAGCAAAAGACGGCCCCCTAAGGGCCGCCCTGCACGATGTTTTAGACTTTACCCTCAATCGGTCCCGTTAGGCTCAGGACTCATTTCATCTGAAAAAGCAAAGAATAATTCACCGCAGAGGCGCAGAGAACGCAGAGAACTCTCCGTCCCGTCATCCCGAGCGAAGCCGAGGGATCTGCGATGGGTCAACCGGGTTAGATCCCTCGACTTCGCTCGGGATGACGGGCGTTAAAAGACGGCAACCGCGACTTATCGCCGCCGCAAAACGGGGAGCGGCACAGATTCCCGATCAATCCCGAATTTCCCGGCACACACATCCCGCCCCGTGCTCATGGCACGATTCAACTCTTCGAATTTCTGCGCCTCCCGCTCCCCGAGCGTCGGCGGGGCCTTGTGGACCGTACTGCCCATCTTGTCGAGAACAATATCGGTCTCCTTGGCCATGCAGGCCATAAATTTCTGGCGTGCATTCCCGCTCATGGTCTCGAAACGCGGCAATGTCCCCTGCTGGCGCGCATCGGGGCCGCTTTTCACCGCATCCGGCACCGGCACCGCGACCTCCGCATCACCAGTCTTGCCACACCCGGCCGCCGCGAAAGCAATCGCCAGTGATAGAAAAATATGTTTTGAAACGTTCATGATATCCTCCCTGAAGGGAGATATTATTAACCCCGATCCCCAAATTATACAAATATTCCCGCCCCCGCCCCGCCCGCCCAACAAAACCTTTGACAGCACCGGGTTTTTTTGTGCATTTTAGCGCACTTATTGCCAGATTCGGGGTATAGCTCAGCTTGGTAGAGCGCTACGTTCGGGACGTAGAGGCCGGAGGTTCAAATCCTCTTGCCCCGACCACCCTTCGCCCTGCGGGCTTCGGGTGGCTTACGCCACTTGGCGTAAGACGCACGGAACCGCATCTCGGGCGAAGGAGTGCCCTTCGTAGCTTGCGAAGCAAGCGTAGGAGGGCAACAAAACCATGTATTACGTTTACCTCATTCAAAGTACCAGCCATCCAGACCAACGCTACGTTGGCTTCACCCAAGACCTCAAATCCAGACTCAAGGCCCATAACGCCGGAGAATCAAAACACACATCCAAATTTTGTCCGTGGGAACTTGTGACGTATCATGCTTTTAAGGATAAGCACTGTGAACTTGTTACCCCTTTGTCTGTAAGGCAGGCAATTCAAAAAATAATAGATACAAACTTTGTAAACTGTCCACTAGGTGTCTGCTTCAAAACTCCATCCCCATCGTCATTCCCCGAATTTTTGCTTGCAAAAATTTTAGGGGAATCCATGAATAGCACTACCTTATGGATTGCCTTAGAATTTTCCTTGCGGAAAATTCAGGCAATGACGATGCAATTGATGCGTTTTGAAGCAGCCTCTAAGACCCACCATTTTGGTTACTAATAAGGACTTGGCGGAATAAAGTCAGGGGTGGACAGATAATCCTCGCAAGCTCTCATGTGAGCCATTGCCTTGTGCGTATTTTCAGGAAATAACGAAACGGCCTTCTCCCACCAGTCTTGTTCGTTTTTGAATTGATACCCATCGACAACATCGATCATTGATGTATCCCAGATTCGTATAAGCTGTAGCAGAATGTTCATGCAATATTGTCTGCCCTCAAACTTAATGTAAGCAATGTAGGAATCCCCGCCTTTGCCCGGCTGGAATATTCCATAGTCATCGACAGAAGATTCCAGTCCCCAACCTCCTTTTTCAGGCAGTCTCTCTGACGTTGAGGCGGCACCCAACGCCGGACGGCCATACCGCCCTGCATCACCGCCATCGCCTCCAATAGCAAGACCGAAACCGTAGTGCTTTCCGCCGCCGCCGCCATCGCCGCCACTACCACAACCGTACGACCCGCCTCTTCCGCCGCGCCCGCCTATAGCAATACCAGCGTTGCCAATAACCTTAACCGACCCTCCTCGTCCTCCTCTGGGAAGGTTTTTTTTATTGTCCGCCCCCACCATCTCCTCCCACTGCCTTTCCCTTACCTCCGATAACAGTGGCATTTCCACCATCCCCACCAAGACCAAATTTTCCACCCCCTGAACCGCCTTTGCCTCCATATGCGCTTCCCTCTGATTTTATAACCGTAGCAAATCCGCCTCGCCCACCACCGGTTTTTTTTATAAACCTTACGAATGTTTGCCATATAAATTTTAAAATAGTCTTCAGCAAAATTTTCATTTTCACCTCAAGTTATATTTTTATGTGACGAGCATAAACAACCGATTGAAGAATAACATAGCGCGACTCCAGACAGGTCCGCAAACTGTCCATTAAGCCGCCCACGCCCAACCCCCACCACAAAAAAATCAACCGCCTTTTGAGGGGCGGTTGAGCAGGTATTTGTGTGTGAGGAGGAACGACTAATTCCCTATCCTCAGAATAACGCAACAAGGTTAAAGCGCGTTAAACATTCCCTAAAATTTGATCTATCTACTCCCCGAGGCTGAACACGACCCCCTGCGCCAAGGGCAAGGCGCTGGAATAATTGACGGTCTGGGTCTGGCGGCGCATATAGGTTTTCCACGAATCCGAGCCGCTTTCGCGCCCGCCGCCGGTTTCCTTCTCCCCGCCGAACGCCCCGCCGATTTCCGCGCCGCTGGGGCCGATATTGACATTGGCAATGCCGCAATCGCTCCCCGCCGCCGACAGGAAACTTTCCGCCTCGCGTATGTTGAGGGTAAAAATACATGACGACAGCCCCTGCGGCACATCGTTTTGAATGGCCACGGCCTCGTCAAAGGTTTTGTAGGTCATGACATACAGGATCGGCGCAAAGGTTTCATGGCGAACGATATCGCCCTGCCCCGGCATCGACACCAGCGCCGGACGGACGTAATAGCCGCCATCCAGCCCGCCATCATTGACTCGGTCCCCGCCGATCAGGATTTTTCCGCCCTCCTTCTGTGCCGCCTTCAAGGCCTGCTGCATGGCATCGAAAGACGCCTTGTCAATCAGCGGCCCGACCAGCGTTTTCGGATCGAGCGGATTGCCGACGCGGATCGCGCCATAGGCCTTGGTCAACGCCGCAATCAACCTGTCATGCACGCCTTCTTGCACGATCAGGCGGCGCAACGACGTGCAACGCTGCCCCGCCGTTCCCACCGCACCGAACAAAATCGCCCGCACCGCCATGTCCAGATCGGCGCTTTCCGTCACGATCATGGCGTTGTTTCCGCCCAGTTCCAGCAAGGCCCGGCCAAGGCGCGCGGCGACGCGCTGATTGACGGCACGGCCCATCGGGACGCTGCCCGTGGCGGAGATAAGGGGGACGTCATGATGATCGACCAGCGCCTGACCGACCTCGCGCCCGCCAACCAGCACTTGCGACAGGCCGTCAGGAATGCTGTGCCCCGCCGCCCGGAACCGCGCCACAGCACGATCCAGAATCGCCTGACACGCCAGCGCCGTCAGCGGCGTTTTTTCGGACGGCTTCCAGATCACCGGATCGCCGCACACGAATGCCAGCGCCGCGTTCCAGCACCACACCGCGACAGGAAAGTTAAAGGCGCTGATAACACCGACAGTTCCCAAAGGCTGCCATGTCTCGCGCATATGGTGGCCGGGACGCTCCGACTGGATGGTCAATCCGTAAAGCTGGCGCGACAGGCCGACGGCGAAATCGCAAATATCGATCATCTCCTGCACTTCGCCCAGACCCTCAGTCAGGATCTTGCCGCATTCCAGCGTCACCAGACGCCCGAGCTCCTGCTTGGCCGCCCGCAATTCTTCACCGTACAGGCGCACGAATTCACCGCGCACCGGGGCCGGAACCGTGCGCCATTCCAAAAAGGCACTTTTGGCACGCGCAACGGCGGCATCGACATCCTTCGCCTTGTGCTGGCGCAATGCACCGAGCAATTCGCCATCAATCGGCGAATGCACTTTCAGATCGCCACCCGTAAAATCGCCCTCGTTCAGCCCGAAGCTGAGCAGAATTTCTTTTGCGTTCATGACACTGTCCTTGTTGATTGCGCGCAATGCTTCACCCATTTTTCTTCTCCTGTTTTTTTGTTTTCAACAACCCGAAGGCCCTATTCCGCCAGCTTTGGCTCTTCAACCATCGGCCCGATCGCGGGTTCTTTTTCGGCCTCCGGCCTGACGCGGCTTTCCCGCAATTGCCCTTTTTGTTCCAGCAGCGCATAGGCCACCGTACACATATAGGTATTGATCCGGCGATAATCGCGAATGATATCCAAATGCATGCTGGATGTGGCGATGGTTTCGGGAATCCCTTCGCGCAGGCGCTCGATATGGTGCGTCATCGTCGATTGTTCGGCCTTACGCAGGACTTCCTTTCCTTCCGTCATTTTTCGCGCCAGACGCACATCGCCCGAAACAAAAACAGTCTGCGCCAGACGCACGCTTTCCAGCACCAGATTGTGAATATTTTCGATCTCGGCCATGCCCTGTGGGGAAAAACTGTATTGGGACACGGCCTTTTTTTCCGCCATCAGCATCAGGCTTTTATCGATCACATCCCCGGCATGTTCGAGATTGGTGGAAAAGGTCAGCACCTGAATATAACGCTGCCCCTCCTCCGGATCGAAGGCGGATTGCGACAGGCGCGCCATATAAGATTTGATCGATTTATAAATTTTATCGACGACATTGTCCTGCTCGCGAATTTTATGCAGCAAGGATTGATTGTTGCTTTTGAACACGCGCATCGTGTCTTCCAGCATCCGTTCGACCATATCCGCCATGCGCAGGGTCTCCCGCGCCGCCGAGGCCAGCGCAATCGTCGGCATATCCATGGAACGGTTATCGAGATAACGCGGGTTGCCCGGGTCTTCGTCCGCCGGTTTGTCAGGCAGCGCCTTGACCGCAAGATTTTCAATGATCCGTAGCAAGGGCAGGAAGAGCAATGCCAGAGCAATATTAAAGGCCGTATGATAGTTCACGATCATCCGCGCCGGATCGGCATTTACCATCATCACCAGCTCGCGGGAAACCTCCAGCAGCGGCAAAGCCAGCAAAACGCCGAACAGGCGCATAATCAGATTCCCCGCCGGGACGCGGCTGGCGACAGGCCCTTCGCGCATACTGGCCAGGAGCGGCGCAATTCCTCCGCCCAGATTGGCCCCCAGCACCATCGCCAGCCCCAGATGCACCGGCAACACCCCGCCCGCGACAAACGACACCAGCAACAAGACAATCGCCAGCGACGAATGCGACATCCATGTCAGCAAGGCGGCAACAACCACCGCCAGAAACAAATCCTTGTCCAGCGGCGCAAGAATGAGAGGCAGCGTCTCCGATTGCTTGAGCGGCTCCGTCGATTCACGGATAAAACTCAGGGCAAAAAGCATCATGCCAAGCCCCAGCAGGACCGTGCCCAGATGCTCGCCCCGGCCCTTTTCCTGATAAACCGAAAACAGGATATACCCGCTCAGCATCATCAACGGCGCAACCCAGGTGAAATTGAAGGTCAAAACCTGCGCCACCAGCGTCGTGCCGACATCCGCCCCCAGCATCACCGCCAGACCGGCGCCGATCGTCATCATGCCGCGCCCGACGAAGGAGGAAATAATCATCGCCGTCGCGGTCGAACTTTGCAAAACGGCGGTCACACCAATCCCGGCGAAAAACGCCGCAATCCGGTTGCCTGTGCTTTTAGAGATGATTTTGCGTAAACTGGCCCCAAAAGACCGCGTCACTCCCGTACGCACCATACGCAAGCCCCATAAAAGGAGGCAGACGCCCCCAATGATCTTGATGAGAACAAGGGTCGGTGTAATGGCAGGACTCCCGGGAAATCAAGAAAATCTGAACGTTTTCATTGTAGTCCCGGCGGCTTGGGGATGCAAGCTGCAGCGCAAAAAAGCACCCCACATACCGCGACCTATTTTTCCGTTTCCGGGGGGGCGTATTTTTTCATGTACTCCCGGTCCAGCCTGCCCGCCAGAAAAGACAGAACCGCCGCAGGCAGAAACGGGAAGATAATCATGGTGACGACAAAGGGATTGGTCAGCGACGAAAAAAACGCACCCTCAACATGGCGCATAAACGTCACGAAGAAAACCGCCAGACCAACAACGGCAAAAACCAGACCCAGCACACGGTAAACCCGCGACTTTATCAATAATTCCCGCGCTTTAGGTTCAAGACTCATGGCCGGACTTTCATCTCTTTTCCATTGTCCCCCGGGAACAATGAAGAATCAATGAACCGCAGACCATATTTTGCGCTTGACCGCGTACATCACACCGGTAAAAACCAGCAAAAACAGGAAAACCTTGACCCCTGTGCGCTTGCGTTCTTCCATATGCGGCTCCGCCGCCCAGGTCAGAAAATGCGCGACATCTCTGGCATACTGATCGACACTTTCGGGGGCACCGTCGCTATAGGTCACCTGCCCGGCGTTGAGCGGCGGTGGCATAGAAAGAACATTCCCGCTCATGACCGTGTTCCAGTATTGCCCCGGCATAATATCCTTGTTCGCGGGCGCATCGGCGTAACCGGTCAGGAGAGCATGGATATAATCCGCCCCGCCATGACGCGCCTTCGCAACCAAAGAAAGATCGAGCGGATACGCACCATTATTCGCGTATTTTGCCTGCTGGACATTCGCATAGGGTGACTTGAACCGGTCGCTGGGGCGTCCCGGACGTTCGAACATTTCGCCTTCGTCGTTGGGGCCATCCATAATCATCGCATCCGCCGCAATCGCCTTGATTTCGGCTTCGCTATAACCCAGAGCGGCAAGATTGCGATAGGCCAGCCTGTTCATCGCATGACACGCCGAGCAAACTTCCCTGTAGACCTGAAAACCGCGCTGCAACGCGGCCCGGTCATAGGTGCCGAACACCCCGTCAAACGACCAGTGCAGTTTGGGAATGACCACATGGCCGTGGCCGGATGTATCCTCGTGCGCTGGGGCGACATCTTCGCCATGCACGGTTTCCACATCGCCCTCGGGTGCGGGGATGGCCGCTTCCGGAACATCGGCGGCGGCATCCTGCACCGTTTCTTCCATCTCGACGGGCGCAGATTTTTCCGCGTCACCCTTCCCGGCCTGCGGCGCACCGCCCAGAACCGTAGGCGTCGCCGCATAAACCGGGGCAGAAAACAGAAACGCGGTGATTGAGGCCGCAAAGAGAAAACGCGAAACAGACATTATGCAGAAGCCCCCGCTTTCAAAGATTGTTCCTTCAAGACGGCCTCGTTAATGCTGTTGGGAAGCGGTTTTGCCTCCTCAATGCGCGACAGAACGGGCAGAATAATCAGGAAAAAGGCAAAATAATACGCCGTGCAGAGCTGGCCCAGAATAACCCAGATCCCTTCCGGCAATTGCGCGCCAACATACCCCAGCACCACCACCGAAGCCACCATCAGCAACAGGAACTGGCGGTAGAGCGGGCGGAACCGCGCCGAACGCACCGGATGCGTATCCAGCCACGGCAGAACCAGCAACAGCGCAATCGACCCGAACATAGCTAAAACCCCGCCCAGCTTGGCAGGAATAAAGACGATATCCGTGAACGGAATGCCGATATCGAACGTCACCGCCCGCAACATGGCGTAGAAGGGCAGGAAATACCATTCCGGAACGATATGCGCGGGGGTCACCATCGAATCATAGGGAATATAATGATCCGGATGCGCCAGCAGGTTGGGCGTAAAAAATGTAACCGCCACATAAGCCAGCAGAAACACCGCCAGACCGAGCGTATCTTTCATTGTGTAATACGGGTTGAAGGGCAGCGTATCCTGCTGCCCCTTCACATCAATGCCGAGCGGATTGTTGGAACCGCAGACATGCAGCGCCCAGACATGCAGGAAAACAACTGCGACAATCACGAACGGCAACAGATAATGAAGCGCAAAGAAACGGTTCAGCGTCGGGTTGTCCACCGAAAACCCGCCCAGCAGCAAATCAAGAATCATCGGCCCCACGACCGGGATCGCTGTAAACAGGTTGGTAATCACCACCGCCGCCCATCCGCCCATCTGCGACCACGGCAGAGTATAGCCCATAAACGCGGTGGCCATCATCAGCAGGAAAATAATGACGCCGAAAATCCACAGCAACTCACGCGGTTTCTTGTAAGACCCGTAATACATGCCGCGAAAAATATGGATGTAAACGGCAATGAAAAAGAACGACGCGCCGTTCATATGCATATAGCGCAACATCCAACCCCAGTTCACATCGCGCATGATATGTTCAACGCTGCTGAAGGCCATGGACGCATGCGGCGTATAATGCATGGCCAGAAAAATACCGGTCAGGATCATCAGGATCAGCATCGTCATCGCGATGCCGCCAAAGCTCCAGAAATAATTGAAATTCTTCGGCGTCGGGAACGTCCCGTACTCCTTCTGCATCATGGTGAACACCGGCAGGCGTTCATCGATCCAGTTGATGACCGGGTTTTTAAATGTGGCGCGCTGACCGCTTCCCATGGATATCTCCTGATTTACTCTTATATATCGTTAGCCAATGCGGATGGTGGTGTCGGTAAGGAACGAATAGGCCGGCACGGCGAGGTTTTTGGGTGCCGGACCCTTGCGGATACGCCCCGATGAATCGTAATGCGACCCGTGACAGGGGCAAAACCATCCGCCGAAATCCCCTTTCGGGTCGGTCTTCTTCTGCCCCAGCGGGACACAGCCCAGATGGGTGCATATGCCGACCATCACCAGCCATTGATCTTTTTTAACCCGCGCCTCGTCGGCTTCGGGATCGCGCAACGTGCCGATATCGACGGCGCGGGCGGTGGTGATTTCCGACGCCGTGCGGTGACGCACGAAGACCGGCTTGCCGCGCCAGACAACCGTGATCGCCTGTCCCTCTTCAATCGGGGCCAGATCGACTTCGGTGGTCGCCGTCGCCAGCGTATCCGCCGACGGGTTCATGGAATCGATAAACGGCCAGGCAAAAATC
Organism: uncultured Micavibrio sp.; assembly: GCA_964400125.1. GTDB lineage: Bacteria > Pseudomonadota > Alphaproteobacteria > Micavibrionales > Micavibrionaceae > Micavibrio. The sequence continues at coordinate 11,954 of CAYNSR010000022.1, forward strand.
CCTGCCCCGACCGCGCCGAAAGCGCCCGCCGTCAAGTACAGAAAATCGCGGCGCGTGCCGCCTTCGTGTTCGGGATCAGAAGAATGGGGTACGGTCTGGGTGCTCATGTGCAGTAACACTCTGGATATTTTAAGGACGATATATCAGGCGCTTAAGTACCGCTAAAATGACCCCGATGCAAGAGGGGGCAATACCATTTCTGTCATCCGCGCACCTCACTTTTGTCATCCCCGACTTGACCGGGGATCCAGAAATACCACTCATACGCTGGCATTTATCCCCCTGGATCCCCGGTCAAGCCGGAGATGACAGGCGTTGAAATTTCGAATTTCCCTATAATATCAATACGATATACCACAAACCTTCTTTTTCGTTTTTTGTTGCTTTCTCAGGGCCCTTTCAATACAATGGAAGCATGAGAAATACATCTATCAGTCGCAGCATTCTTTACGGCATTCAGGGGTCGCCCTCCCTGACGCAGTGGCGTTTGGAAGCCGGACATCTTGCGAGGCGCTTTGCGGCTGCTCAGCCTACACCGAATCCCTACCAACAGCGTGCGGCTTCAGCAGCAAACATGTATAAATTTCTTCGTCATGCAAGCGGTTGGGCGCGTAACGGACTAACCCTAGTGCATTAGAAGGCTGTTAAATTTTTCGTTTTACGCCCGCCTCCGGTGGGCGTTTTGCTTTTCCAGCAGGTTTTTTGTATGGTCGTCCCCATGACCAGAACATCCTTGAATCTCCAGCCCGAAACGGCGTTCGGCCCCGGCCACAGGCAACAGGCCGCGCTGTGGTTCCGCACCTTGCGCGACCGCATCTGCGCCGACTTTGAAAAACTGGAAAACGAACTAAAGGATTCCCATCAACCCGCTGGAAAATTTGAAAAAAAACTCTGGGAGCGGGAGGGCGGCGGCGGCGGTGAAATGGCCGTCATGCGTGGCCGGGTTTTTGAAAAGGTCGGTGTGAACATCTCGACGGTTTACGGCACATTTTCTGAACAATTCAGTGCGCAAATCCCGGGCAGCACCGAAAGCGGCGGCGCGTTCTGGGCGGGGGGTATTTCTCTGGTGGCGCATATGTGCAATCCGCATGTCCCGGCGGTGCATATGAATACCCGCATGATCGTCACCTCGCGGGGCTGGTTCGGCGGCGGGGCTGACCTGACGCCGATGTTTATGGACGCCCACGCGCAAGACGGTGATGATTTCCACGCCGCCTTCAAAACCTGCTGCGACCGTCATGACCCGGCCTATTATCCGAAATTCAAACAATGGTGCGATACCTATTTCTTCCTTCCCCACCGCAACGAACCGCGTGGGCTGGGAGGCATCTTCTACGACACGCTGGACAGCGGCGACTGGGATGCCGATTTTGCCTTCACCAAAGATGTCGGTGAAACCTTCCTGTGCGTCTATCCGCAGATCGTCCGCCGCAACATGCACCGCCCGTGGACCGAATCCGACCGCCAACACCAGTTGATCCGGCGCGGGCGCTATGTGGAATTCAATCTTCTCTATGATCGCGGCACCACCTTCGGCCTGAAAACCGGCGGCCATACAGAAGCTATTTTAATGTCCCTACCGCCCGAGGTAAAATGGCCGTAAGGTGAATTTTAGTTACAGTATACTAATTTTTATTTTGGTTACAGTATACTTAATTATAATCTCCTTTAGAGAGCCGTTCTTGACGCCGGGGGCATATAATTAAGTATACTGTAACCAAAATAAAAATTAGTATACTGTAACTAAAATTCACAGGTCTTTCAAAATCTCCCGCGCCCGCTCGATACACTGGGCGCGGCCTTGCTGGAAATCCCATTCGATCCACCATTTTTCAACCGCCTGCAACACATCCCCCATACGCGGCCCTTCCACGACGCCCAGCGTTTTCAGGTCGGCCCCGCTTAAGGGAAAAACGGGAATCGTCCAGTGACGAATGGTTTCAAGGTCGTCCGCAGCGATCTTGGCGTCCATCAACGCCGCCAGCATCAGCACGGACTGACCCCCGGCCTCGCGGCCAAAATGATAAAGGCGCTCCTTGATGGTTTCCGGGCTGCGCACCGCCTTGCATAATTGCTCCAGCATTTTCCGCTGTGCCCCTGATAACAAAAGATATTTTTCCAGTGCCGGAAAATGCGCCTCCCGCCCGGCGCACAGCATCGCCAGACGCGGCTCCACCGGCGACGCGCCGAGACGGTTTTGCAATCCGACCAGCATATGCAGGGCATCGAGATCACTTTGCGGATGAGGTAAATCCGCCATCACACCGTGATCGAACATAATTCTCATAATCGACGCCGGATCCGGCCCCGCCAGTATCTTGAGCATCTCCTGCGTGATCCGTTCACGCGACAGGCGGGGAATCAAGTGCGCCGCCGCCGCACAGGCCGCCAGCGCGCCCCCATCCGGCGCGCCCTGCCCGTAAGCCGCATGGAAACGGAAGAAACGCAAGATGCGCAAGACATCTTCCGCGATGCGCTGCGCCGGATCTCCGACAAATACGATACGATGTGTATCTATGTCAGAAAGCCCTTTCCCGGTCGGATCATAGATATTCCCGTCCGAGTCTGCGAGCAATGTATTGGCTGTAAAATCACGGCGTTGCGCGTCTTCCCTCCAATCCGTGGTGAAGGCAACGACGGCATGGCGGCCATCGGTGGCAACATCGCGGCGCAGGGTGGTGATTTCAAACGGCATCCCGTCCGCCACCGCCATGACCGTGCCGTGATCGAGCCCGGTCGGCACCACCTTGATTCCCGCCTCCTCCAGCCGCCGGGTCGTTTCTGCCGGGACATGCACCGTGGCAATATCAACATCCCCGACCGGCAGGCCAAGCAACGTATTCCTGACGCAACCGCCAACAAAAAGCGCCTGCGCCTCCACCCCGTCATCCTGCAACGCCGCCATCACCCGCCGACAGGCAGGCGTCGTCATCCAATCCTGAACCGGGATCGTGCGAGCAACCGACAAACTCATCCCATGTCCCCCAAAATATGGCCAATACCGCAACTGCGGAAAATCATCTTACCACCCTCCTCCCCCGCCAGCGCAACCAGCTTGTAGTAAACCGGGCGGCTGACCCGGGCGTAAAGTCCGTTGCGCATTTCGATATAGGGGACCACGACGCCGCCGCGCGGCTCCGGGCGCAGGTCGAAACTCCGGCCCGGCCCAAGGACCACCGCCTCACCCAGACCGGTTTTCAGTGTGACAATCTGGTCCGGCCCCGGATTATCAATGTCATAATCAACAATCACAAAGGGAACATCATCCACCCGCACCGGATAGCGGCTTTCGGGGGATTGCAGCCAGTAACTGCCATCGGCCTCGCGCCGCAGACCCTTGGTCGCGAACAGCCGCGCCAGTTCCACCCGGCGAATCGGCGCGCCGTCATGAAACCACTGGCCGTCATGGTCAATGTGGAAAAGCGGATTTCCTGTGGGTTCTGTGTCCATAGTCTGTCTGTACTTTCTGCAAATCCTATATAGTCTTAACCGTATACCAGAAATCTCCACAAATCGTCATTCCGGCGCATCCCCGGGAAGGAATTTATTATGAACCTCACCGCCACAACAATCGAAGACAGGCTGGCCGAAACCTCCACCAGACTCAGCACCGTACGCAGTGAAATCGGCAAGGTTATCTTCGGGCAGAAAAACGTAATCGACCGCGTCCTGATTACGCTGATGTCCGGCGGGCATGTCCTGCTGATCGGTGTGCCCGGCGTGGCCAAGACATTGATGGTGGAAACGATTGCAAAAACCCTCGGCCTGTCGTCAGCGCGGGTGCAATGTACGCCCGACCTGATGCCCGCCGACATTCTCGGCTCCGAAGTTCTGGAAGAAGATGAACACGGCAAGCGCAATTTCCGCTTTATCAAGGGCCCGGTTTTTACCCAGTTCCTGATGGCCGACGAAATCAACCGCGCCAGCCCCCGCACCCAGTCGGCCTTGCTTCAGGCGATGCAGGAAAAACAGGTGAGCATCGGCGGAAAGCCCTATGCCCTGCCCCGCCCGTTCCATGTTCTGGCGACGCAAAACCCTATCGAACAGGAAGGCACCTACCCCCTGCCGGAAGCACAACTCGACCGTTTCCTGATGCAGGTCGATGTCGATTACCCGGACCTTGGCGCGGAACGCGAAATGCTTCTCGCCACCACCACCAACCGCAACGCCGATATCGAGGCCGTCTTCACCGAACAGGATTTGCTGAACATGCAGCAACTGGTGCGCGACATGCCGATCGGTGAAAGCGTCGTCGATGCAGTTTTAACGCTGGTGCGCCGTGGCCGTCCGGGTGTCGACGCCCCGGATCTTGTCAACGATTTCGTAAGCTGGGCCCCCGGCCCACGCGCATCGCAGGCATTGATGCTGGCCAGCCGGGCCAAGGCCTTGCTGGAAGGGCGCACCGCGCCCTCGGTCGAAGACGTCCTCGACCTCGCGGAACCCATCCTCAAGCACCGCATGGCCCTGAATTATCAGGCCCGCGCCGATGGTGTCCTCTTTGCCGATGTGCTGAACGTGATGACGGAAGGCCTGTAGGCGGGCATGAAAAAAAAGGCGCTCCTGCAAATTCTTTCACCGCTTCTCCTCCGCCACCGGGCGGAGGATGTTGCCGCAGGTCTGCCTTCCCTGATGGCAGCAGCGGAAAAAGCCGTGGCCACCCTGCATACGGGGGAACATGCGCAGCGCAAAACCGGGAGCGGCGAAAAATTCTGGCAGTTCCGCCCCTACGACCCCGGCGACCAGCAGCAAGACATCGACTGGCGGCAAAGTGCCAAGGGCGACCACCTCTATATCCGCCAGAAAGAACAGCAAACCGCGCAGAACATCCTGTTCTGGGTACAAAACGATCAGGGCATGAATCTGCATCACGCCCGCGCCCTGACCAGCAAATACGAAAGCGGCGTGATCCTGTCGCTGGCGCTGGCGATTTTACTGACCCGCGCCGGGGAGCATGTCGGCGCGATGGAAAACCCGTCCCGCACCGGGCGCAATGATCGCGCCATTGATACGCTCGGCATGTCGTTGTGCCAACGCGCCCTGCCGCTTCCGGCGGGACCGGTCCTTCCCGTCGCGGCCACCCTGCCAAAACGCACATCGCTTGTCCTGTGCGGCGATTTCATGCAACCGCCCGCCGCGCTCGATATGTCGTTGCGGGTTTTGTCGGAGCAGGCCTCACAGGGGACGCTGATTCAAATCCTTGACCCGCTGGAATACGATATGCCGCATCATGGTCGTGCCATTTTCAAACCGCTGGACGATTCCACGGAATTTCCCATCGCCAATGTCGCGTCGATCCGTGAGGCTTACCAACAAAGATTGAAAGACCATATCGATACCGTGCGCAAGATTGCCCTCCGGCACCGCTACGGTCATGTGCTTTACATCACACGCGATGATCCGCGCGCGGCGCTTTCGGCCGTCTGGCGGCAAATGGCACCGCAACCGCGTTTGCAGGCAGGCAGGTGACCGGATGCTGAATCTGCCGTTCGGACAACTGGCCTTTATGAACCCGTGGATTTTAACCGGGCTGCTGGCATTGCCGCTGCTGTGGTTTTTGCTGCGTGTTTTCCCGCCCGCCCCGCGCCTGATACGCCTGCCGGGGGCGTGGCTGCTGGACGGATTGATCCCGGAAAGCCAGACCACCAGCAAAACGCCGTGGTGGCTGATCCTGTTGCGCACCGTTTTGGCGGCGATCATCCTGATCGCGTTGGCACAACCGGTCATCAACCCGGCGCAGGGGCTTGACCTGAAGGGCAGCATCCGTCTGGTCATGGAAAACGGCTGGTCATCCGGGCAGACATGGAACCGGCAGGTCGGGGCCGCAGCCACGCTGCTCGACCGGGCGGAACGCGATAAATTGCAGGTCTATATCCTGACCACCGCGCCCGACCCCGGTCAGACCGAACCGGCGCAGCAAGGCCCCATGACGGCGGCGCAGGCGAAAACGGTCTTTCGCGGTTTGAAACCGCGCCCGTGGCCTTCCGATTTTCCGGCAACGGCGCTGATGCTCAACCGCAACCGCGCAAAGGAAGGCATTCACAGTTTCTGGATCGGTACCGGTCTTGATGAAAACCGTGCCGCCGAACTAGCCGGAACATTGCAGCGCCAGGGCGGCCTGACCTACATGGAACCCGAACCCGCCGCCCGCCCGCTCCTTCTGCTGCCGCGCCCCTCTGCCGGAAATGTTCTCGCGGCCGCAATTCAGGCCCCGCGCAACGTCCCTGCCGGACTGCCCGTCAATATAGATGCCATCGGCCTTGACGGGCGCGTTCTCGACCAGCAAAAGATCACGCTCGACCCCGGAAAACTTCCCGCCGAAATAATGTTCGATCTTCCCGATGCCCTGCGCGGTCAGGCCGCGCAGATCCGCATCTCCGGCTTCCCCGGCCCCGGCGGCACGATCATCCTCGATGATCGCTCCAGCCGAAAAACTGTCGGCCTGCTCTCTTCCGCAAGCGGGGACGGAGAGGGAACACCATTGATCGATTCCGGTTATTACATCAAACGCGCCCTCGAACCTTTCGCGGATCTGCGCACCGGGGATATCGACTCTCTGCTGGGGATCAAGGGCCTTTCGGTCATGATCCTGCCCGATACGGGCGCATTGCCCGCGCAAACGCTTGAGGCGTTGGAAAGCTGGGTGCGCCGGGGCGGCTTGCTGTTGCGCTTTGCCGGACCGAATATGAGCAAGGGCGAGAGTTTTTTAACCCCCGTTCCCCTGCGCCGTGGCGAACGCGCCCTCAGCGGCAGCCTGACATGGGACAAACCTTTGAAAATTGTGCCCTTCCCGACTTCGAGTCCGCTTTACGGCCTGCCCCTGCCGCCCGAAATCCAGATCCGCCAGCAACTTCTGCCCGAACAGGTTTCGGATATGAAGAAAAAGACTTGGGCGATTCTCGATGACGGCACACCGCTGGTCACCGCCGCGCCGCTGGATCGCGGACTGGTGGTTTTAGTCCACACCACGGCAACCCCGGCATGGTCGAATCTGGCCCTGTCGGGTCTATATGTCCAGATGCTGCAACGCTTCGTTTCCCTAAGCGGCGTGCGCGACCCCATGGCGATGACGGACGGAACCCTGCACCCGGTGCGGGTTCTCGACGGTTACGGCAACCTGAATGCGCCGGACAGCACCGTACTGCCCGTCGATGCACAAGATTTCGACAAGCAAAAAATAAGCGCCACGCATCCCCCCGGAATCTACGGGCGCAGCGGCATGCAACGAATCAAAAATCTCGGAGATCAGGTCAGGGGCCTGACCCCCATGCCCGCCCTGCCGAACGGCGCCATCCGCACGGGGTTTGAATCGCAACCGGAAACCGACCTGATGCCGTGGCTTCTCGCGGCGGCGATGGTGCTTTTCCTCGCGGACTGGATCATCATGCTGATCCTGCAGGGGCTTGGCACCGGACGGCTGCGCTTTAGCGGCTTGCGTCCGGCCATGATTGTCGCCGCCATCTTCTGCCTGTTCGGGGCGCACGATGCACGGGCGCAGGGGAGCGATGCGCTGGCGATAAAATACGCGGCCTCCACGCACCTCGCCTATGTCATCACGGGTGTGGCGGATGTCGACAACACCGCCCGCAAGGGGCTTGAAAATCTGGTGGAAGTTTTGACCCGGCGCACATCCATTGAACCGGGCGGCGTGGTCGGGGTTCATCCGGAAACGGATGATCTGTCGTTTTTCCCGCTGCTTTACTGGCCGGTGACACATCAATCCGGTCCGCCGTCCAAGGCCACGCAGCAAAATATCCAGTCTTATCTCGACCGGGGCGGCACCATCTTGTTCGATACGCGGGATTACGGCGTTGCCGCGCAAAATGACAACAACCCGCCGACCATGGGGATGCTGTCGCTGCGCGTCCTCACGGGCGGGCTGGACGTTCCGCCGCTTTCCCCAGCGCCGGACGATCACGTCCTGACGAAATCTTTTTACCTGATCCGCAATTTCACCGGGCGCTACGATAATGCGATCCTGTGGGTCGAAGAACAAAGCGCTATCGGGCGGGACGGCGTTTCCTCGATTATCGTCGGCGGAAACGACTGGGCCTCGGCCTGGGCCGGGATCAGCCCCGCGCAGGACACGCGCCAACAGGAAATGTCGTTTCGTTTCGGCGTTAACCTGTTGATGTATGCGCTAACTGGAAACTACAAGGCCGATCAGGTGCATGTTCCGCATATTCTCGAACGGCTGGGGCAGTGACGGCGATGAACACATCTTCCATCTCCATTCATCTGGCCCCCCTGCTGCCCTTGTCGCTGACGCTGACGCTGGCGATGGCGGTGATTTTGCTTCTGGCTGCCTCGGCCATAGCGTTCCGGCGCGGGCTGATCGGGCGCGGGCTGGTGGGTGCCGCCTTCCTGATGATTTTACTCAACCCGTCCCTGCTCGAAGAACAGCGCGAACCCGTGAAGGATACCGCCGTCGTCGTCATCGACCGCTCCCCCAGCCAGAATTTCGGCGCACGGATGAAAACGGCAGACCAGATCATGAGTGCCGTACGCCCGCAACTCGAAGCGATGGACGATATCCATCTGCGCGTGATCGATGCCAGTGAAAAACGCGAAACCCGCCTGTTCGATGCGCTAGACCGGGCGCTGGCCGATGTGCCCCTGCAACGCCGCGCCGGGGTTATCCTGCTCACGGACGGGCAGGTGCATGACATTCCCGAAACCCCTGAAAAACGCGGCAGTTACGGACCCGTCCATGTCCTGCTGACCGGGGAAAAGAACGAAAAGGACCGCCAGCTCGTCATTCTCGAAGCGCCGTCCTACGGCATCGTCGACTCGTCCGTGACCATCCGTTACCGCATCGAAGATCACGGTGCTGCGGCAAACAGCCATCCCATGGCGACCGTATTGATCCATGGCGGGGAAAAACCGCAGATGGAACTGGTCCCGGTCAATATCGAACAAACCGCAACACTGCATGTCGCCCATGCCGGGCAAAATGTTTTTGAAATCGAGGTTGCGCCCTTGAATGACGAAATCACCCTCGTGAACAACCGCGCTCCGGTTCTGGTCAACGGCGTGCGGGACAGGTTAAAGGTTTTGCTGGTCTCCGGCAGGCCCCATCCGGGGGAACGCACTTGGCGCGACCTGCTGACATCCGACCCCGGCGTCGATCTGGTGCATTTCACCATTTTGCGGGAACCGGAAAAAGTCGATATCACGCCGCAAAACGAACTTTCCCTGATCGCCTTTCCGTTCCGGGAATTGTTCGAGGTCAAGCTTTATGATTTCGACCTGATTATCTTCGACCAGTACAGCCTGAACCGTATTTTGCCGAATTACTATTTCGCCAATATTGCAAAATATGTCGAACAAGGCGGCGCCTTGCTGGAATCCAGCGGACCGTCTTTCGCGGGTGTGGATTCGGTTTATACGACGGAATTGAAAAACATCCTTCCCGCCTTCCCGACGGGCGGAATCATCGAAGCCGCCTACACCCCGGCCCTGACCGATCTGGGGAAACGCCACCCCGTGACGCAAAACCTGTCGTGGAACCGCCAAAAAAGCGGGGAACGGAGCTGGGGCCCATGGCTTCGCCAGATCGCGGTGCAACCGAAAAAGGGCGACGTCGTCATGTCCGGCATCGAGGAACACCCCCTCCTGATCCTCGACCATGTCGGCAAGGGGCGCGTTGCGCAACTGGCGACGGACCAGATCTGGTTGTGGTCGCGCGGCTATCAGGGCGGCGGGCCGCAGGGTGAATTGTTGCGCCGTCTGGCCCACTGGCTGATGAAGGAACCGGAACTGGAAGAAAACGCACTGGACATCGTTGCCGATCAGGACAGCATTCTGGTCCGCCGCCGCAGCCTGCATAACCCCGTTCACAACGTTAGCCTTTCCCTGCCCGACGGAACGCGGCAAGAACTGACATTGAAAGAAGGCGGCAGTGGCTGGCTGGAAACACGAATCCCTGCGGCGCTTGCGGGAATTTACAGTGTCGATGACGGACAACGCAAACGCTATGCCATCGTCGGCGAACCCAATCCGCCGGAATGGCGCTCCGTCATTACCTCCGACGGGCCGATGCGGGGGATTGTCACGGAAACGGGCGGTGCGATACACTGGGCCGCGTCCGAAAGAATTCCCGATATCCGGCGCATCGCCTCCACAAACCGCAATTTCGGCGGCAACGGGTGGATCGGCCTCAGGGACAACAATGCCTACACCGTTTCAGGCGTGCGCGACATCCCCTTCCTGCCCGCATGGTTCAGCGCGGCGATCCTGCTGGCGATGGCAATTGCCGCATGGTGGTTCGAAGGACGCTCGGGCCGCGACGGGCAAAAAGCACGGCGTTAAAGCACAATCTTGTCTACAGCACCAACCAGTTGTGCAATCATCGCCGTTTTTTCAACGATACCGCGCACACAAGGGATGTTTTCTGTCACGGACAGAATGTCGTCTTTTTTGTGCCCGGTCACGATCAGGATCGGCAAGCCCGGGTAGTCCCGATCCAGCCCCGCCGCAATTTCATGCCCGTGCACATCCGGCATGGATTCGTCCAGAATGACCAAATCGTAATTTGCCCCAGCTCGCAAAATCGTCTGCAACGCATCGGCGCTGCCGCATGTTCTGACGGCGTATCCGCCCTGTTCGAGAACGGCCTGCATCGTCGCGAGAATATCCGGCTGGTCATCGACCACCAGCAAATGCTTCCGCGACCGCGCCTCGTTGTTCCCGGCTTGCGGCCTTTCCCGGTCATGACCGGAGACAGGATCGTTGATCCGGTCTATGGCCATCATGCCGCTTTCAAGGATTGCTTTGGAAAATTTGTATTCCGGACTCTCCGGATTCAGGCCCTGCATCAGCAATTCAGCATAGGTGACAATGGCTGACAGGAAATTGTTCAGGTCGTGCCTGACATCACGTTCCATCTCTAAGAATCCTCGCCCATCCCCATCTGCTGGGCCATGAGCGCCGCCTGCGTTCTGTTCTTGGCCCCCAGCTTCCGGCAAATGCCCCGCACATGCAGTTTGATCGTGACCACTTGCAAATTCATGGTATTTGCGATTTCCTTGTTGGACGCGCCTTTGAGCAAATACCCCAGCACTTCGGTTTCACGCGGCGTCAGGGGAACCTTGTCGCAGGCATCCCCGGCATCTCCATCCATGCCCTGATCGGCATGATAGGACGGAAGAATCTGGTTTGTATTGTGATCGACGGGCGTAAAAACCTCACCCTTGATGATTTTGTAGATCCCCTGCAACATGATCTTTCCCGGCAGGGTTTTGGGGAAATACCCGGCAGCGCCAAGCCGCAGCGCCTCTTCGATATCTGCTTTTTCCGCCAAGCCGGAAAGAATGGCCACCGGGGTGTTGGGATACAGATCCTTCATTTTCCGCAGCCCCTGCAATCCGTTCATCCCCGGCATTTTCAGATCAAGCATGACAAAATCGACATCCCCTTCGGCGGACATCAGATCGACGGCCTCGTGAAAATCCTTGGCGTGGAAAACACGGACGCTCGCGTCCGACCGTTCGATATACTGGGTCAGCGCATCACGAAACAAGGCGTGGTCATCAGCTAAAATAATCTTCATAAAACAATGTGCCTTCGGCAAGGATACGCCCGTATGCACCTGCGGCAAACGGGCTTCCATAGCGTGTTGGCTGATAATGGCGGTAAAACGGGAGGAATCAAGCGTTTTTAGGTATTTCCTCCTCAAACGCTCACATTTTTCCCGGTTTTTGCAGATAAACGGTATGAATTTCTGCGGATGCGTTCTGAAGATTTTCGAATTTGTGACGATAGATATAAACCCCCTCCAGCACCCTTTGCACATAATTCCGGGTTTCCGCAACCGGGATCATCTCGATCCAGTCGATCATGTCGATCGGTCCCTGCCGTGGATCGCCATTCACCTTGATCCATGAATTCACCCGCCCCGGCCCGGCATTATAGGCCGCAATCGCCAGAGGATAATTTCCACCAAAACGCGACACCATCTGCGCAATATAAAGCGAACCCAACTGGATATTGTGGTCCGGGCGCGCCGTCAGCCATTCATTCTGGTGCAAAATGCCCGCCTTTTTTGCAGTCTCCTTGGCAGTGGGGGGCATCAACTGCATCAATCCACGCGCCCCGGCGGGGCTGAGCGCATGTTGGTCGAACTGGCTTTCCTGCCGGATGATCGCATGCACCAGCGCCCATTCTGCCTTCACCGGTTTCATCCGTGCCAGCATAGTCGGGAAGGCATAATCCGCCATCACCACCCCCTTCGTCTGCGCCTTCTTGGCGACGGCGATGGAGTCGTGATAATGCTGCCAGTCATTGGCCATTCCTGCGGCCAGATAAAACTGGGCCGACGTTGTTGCCTTGTCGGCATAGGCGCGTAAAAACGCACTGGCATCATTGCGGATACCGGCAGTGTAGAAAAGACGCGCCGCCTGTATCAGATCGTCTTTTTCGAATTCCCGACGCGCCTGCACGGACAGTGCGGGCTTCAATTCCACCGGTTCGGAATCCCGGCCCAGTTTGGCAAGGCTCATCTGTCCGTAGAACGTCGTCGGATATTTCGCGCCCGTTTCATACCATTGCCTTGCGACATCCTTGTATTTCAGGGATTCACTGGCCAGCCCGGCCCAATAGGCTGCGCGCGATCTGGTGATGGGCATGGTGCTTTTATGGTACATGGCCTCAAAATATTCGAACGCCTCCCACGGCTTGCCTAAAAAACGCAAAGCCAGCCACCCCGCCAGAAACTGAGCCTCGGCAAAACCGGCGCCGTCCTTCATTTCGTGTTTTGCCACCAGCAGATAGGCACTTTCATACTGCTTTTTCTCGATGAAACGGCGGGCGATGATATGACGTTCCCGCCACCAGTCTTCCGGATTGGGGATCAGATGCGCGGGCGGCGCATTGTGCAGAATTTCAATCGCCCGGAAATCCATATCTTTCTTCCGCCGCCAGCGCAGCCGCTCATACGCCAGACCCGGGTCGTTCAGCAAATGCGGCGGCACCCGCGCCAGAGCCCCGTCAACCCCCGCATCCCCCGCCGCCAGCGCAATCCGCGCTTCGGCAAGCTGGGGGTAACCCTGCCCCAATACCCGGGCGATAGCCCGCGCGTTGGTTATCTGCCCCTTGTGCAGCAGGACATTGAAGCGGCGCTTATGCGTTTCCTTTTCGATCAGCTTGCCGTAATTTCCTAGAAAGCGCGCCTGCTGCTCGGCGGTCAGGCTGGCATCACCCCACCACGCATTGATCGCCACGCCCATTTTTTTCGTCATCCCCTGCGCCTTCATGGCCTTCATGTAACGGTCCATGCCGTCGGATGTTTTCGGCGCATATTCGTCGAACCAGCGGATAATCGCATCCGGCGGGGTCGTATCAGTGATGGAACGTTCTGCCGCCAGTTGCAATGTGCCTTGTTGCGGCCAGTGCGGCACCTGCCGGACGAAACTGGAAATACGGTTAAAGGCAAACGGTCCGGGATTGTCGGTATAATACATCCAGTAATATATCCGTGCCGCCAGCGGATCATGTGTATTAGCAATTTGCGCCTCGGCAAAGGACCAGCGTTTTTGCCCGGCGGCCTGCAGGGCGCTGACCACCGCCTTGCGGTCGCTTTCGCTCAGGCCGATACTTTGCGCCCGGGTCTGGGGGGCCGTAAAAACGCATATGACCGCAATGCAAAACGCCGCGCACTTGAAACCGCGCCGCACGCGGTCTAGTGTCAGGTGAAAATCAGGGAGGATTTTATGTTTCACGGCTCCATCACCGCTTTGATTACCCCGTTCCGGGACCGGTCCGTCGATTTTGACGCGCTTGAACGCCTGATCGAACAGCAGATCGAACAGGGGACGCATGGCATTGTTGCCTGTGGAACGACCGGCGAATCGCCAACCCTGACAAAAGAAGAACATAACCGCATTGTCGAACGCACGATTGCCGTGGTCAAGGGCAGAATCCCGGTTATCGCCGGAACGGGCACGAATTCCACAGCTTCCACCATCGAATCCACGCTGCACGCCCGGCACGCCGGGGCGGATGCGGCCCTGATCGTCACCCCCTATTACAACAAGCCAACACAGGAAGGATTATACGCGCATTACAAGGCCATCCATGATGCCACCGATATTCCGATCCTCATCTACAATATCCCGCCGCGTTGCATCGTCGACATGTCCATCGATACGATGAGCCGCCTTGCAGAATTGCCGCGCATCGTCGGCGTCAAGGATGCCACGGCGGACCTCGCCCGCCCGACCCTGCTGCGCAATCGCACAGGTCCGGATTTTTGCCAGCTTTCCGGCGAAGACGGTACGGCTCTGCAATTTCTTGCCGCGGGCGGTCATGGCTGTATTTCCGTTGTCTCCAACATCGCCCCGGCGCTGTGTGCGCAAATGCAAAACGCATGGGCCTCCGGCGATGTGAAAGACGCCGAAACCATCCGCGACCGCCTCGCGCCGCTCATCAAATCCCTCTTCATTGAAACATCGCCCGCGCCGGTGAAATATGCGGCATCGAAACTGGGGCTATGTACGGATGAAATGCGCCTGCCAATGCTGCCCGCAAGTCCCGCAGCCCGCGAAGCTGTGGACAGGGGGCTGGATTTCGCGGGGCTTTCACCTGCTGCAAGAACGAAAGCCAGAGCCACGGGTTAAGGGTGCGCCTCCCGCACCCTCCCCGTATCCCGAGTGCAACCAAGATATCCGACCCTAAATCGGCATTCTCATAATTATTTGAAACGATCTGGATACTTCATCAAGATAATTGAGACGATCCATAGAGACACTAGTACCAGAAACATCTTCACGGACAGGCGGATTCTCTCTCCATCTTTCCAGTATATCTGAAAATTGTGTTTTTTGCTCAGGTGTCAGTTCGGATTCTACGATGTCAAGCGCGTACCCGGCCTCCTCTTTCGTCATTCCCCTCCCGTTCACTATCCGATCAATCACGCCCTCCCCCGATGTAATTTCGAATGAATCGAATGTCAAAATGTAAGACATGCCATTCCGATCAAAGTGAAACGACGAATCTCCTCCTATATTTTCCCTGATCTCAACAGGACTATCCGGCATCGTTCCGGGATAATTCCACTGTTTTTCCACTGGAATGGATGGGGCCGATTCATTAAACGCGGGCCTTGCGGATGAGAACTTTGCAGCATCCCCTCCCCCCGCTGGCGGTGTGGAATCATGATGGCGCGTCCTGTTCAGCGGCCCTACCCTTTTCAGGGGGCTGCGCTTGCCAAGAAGGGCTGCTTTTTTGAGGATACTCTTGACGCTTTGCGAATTTTCATCGGAAGTCTGCGGGGGAGGTGCCGATCCTTCGGTGGCATCGGGTTTTTCAGTGTTATCCGGTGAATCTGGCGTGTTCTGCATCTTCAAAAGCCTTCCATGATTGCCTCCCACACGGTTTATCATGTCGCACATCCCTTTACAATATTTCCTATGGAAAATTATAGCCCGTCGCCTGTAAAGTCCTGCACTCACCATAAAAATCACCCTCCGCGCCGAAATTCTCTTTGGATTTCGCAGGCTTGGCGCTACATCTCTTTCCATGGCCAGAAAAGACAAAAACAAACCGGCGATGATCTCTATTAACCAGACGGTTGCCGACAACCGCCGGGCGCGGTTTGATTATTTTCTCGAAGACAAAATCGAAGCTGGAATCGAACTGACCGGGACGGAAGTGAAATCGCTGCGCCTCGGCCAGTGCAGCCTGAATGAATCCTACGCGCAGGAAAAAAACGGCGACATCTGGCTAGTCAATGCGCATATCGCCGAATACATGCAGGCCGGTGCGCATCTGCAACATGCGCCGAAACGCCCGCGCCGTCTGTTGCTGCATAAAAAACAGGTCAACCGCCTGATCGGCGCGGTCACACGCGAAGGCTACACTATCATTCCCGTGCGGCTTTATTTTAACGGAAAGGGACTGGCCAAGGTTGAAATCGCACTGGCCAAAGGCAAGAAAGACTACGACAAACGCGAAACCACCAAACAGCGCGAATGGAACCGTGACAAGCAACGGCTGATGCGCAAGCCTGAATAATGTGTTCCTGTCGGCACAAATTAAAACCCGCCCCCTTGCAGGAGCGGGTTTTTGCTGAAAAACTTTAATGGCTCTTACGCAACGGCCTTTTTACCGCGCTTGGTGGTCGCACCGTCTTCGGCGAGAACATCATCTGTCGGAGCGGCCTCTGCCTCCGCAGCTTCCGTCGGACTTTCGGGGCCAACCAGCATGGCATTGGCAACGACACCGGCTTTCATGCGGATTTCATTTTCCAGCTTGGCCGCCAGCTCCGGGTGATCGCGCATGAACTGCTTGGCGTTTTCACGCCCCTGACCGACGCGCTGGCCGTCATAGGCAAACCATGCGCCGGATTTTTCCACCAGCCCCCCGGCAACGCCGAGATCAATCAATTCCCCGACCTTGGAAATCCCCTCGCCGTACATGATGTCGAATTCCACTTGCCGGAACGGCGGTGCCATCTTGTTTTTAACGACCTTGACCCGCGTCTGGTTGCCAGTAACAGTCTCCCCGTCCTTGACCGCGCCGATACGGCGAATATCCATCCGCACCGAAGCATAGAATTTCAGGGCGTTGCCGCCGGTCGTCGTTTCCGGCGACCCGAACATGACGCCGATTTTCATACGAATTTGGTTAATGAAAATCACCACCGTGCGCGACCGGGAAATCGAACCCGTGATCTTGCGCAAGGCCTGCGACATCAAACGAGCCTGAAGGCCCATATGGGAATCGCCCATCTCCCCCTCAAGCTCGGCCTTCGGCACGAGCGCCGCGACGGAGTCGATCACCAGAACATCGAGCGCACCCGAACGCACCAGCGTATCGGCAATCTCCAGCGCCTGTTCACCCGTATCCGGCTGCGAGATCAGCAAATTGTCCACATCGACGCCAAGCTTCTTGGCATAGGACGGATCAAGCGCATGTTCGGCATCGACAATCGCGCAAGTGCCCCCCGCCTTTTGGGCTTCGGCCATGATCTGCAACGCCAGAGTCGTCTTGCCGGAACTTTCCGGACCATAAATCTCAATGATGCGTCCACGCGGAACGCCGCCAATGCCGAGCGCAATATCCAGCCCCAGCGACCCGGTGGAAATGGCCTCGACCTGCATGGGGTTGTTGTCCCCGGTCAGTTTCATGATCGACCCCTTGCCAAAAGCGCGCTCGATCTGCGCCAGCGCGGCATCGAGCGCCTTTTGTTTATCCCCGGATGAACGTTGTTCCATTGCTGTTCCCGCTTTCAGTTGTGTGATTGTATCGGCCATTGATCTGTTCTCCTGTTTTTGCATAAGGGCCACCCCTTCGCAATCCGGGATACGGCCAGCCTGTCAAATTGTCCTCAAAAGATCGGGCGATTCCGCCCTGCCTTGAAGAGTACCCTTTTTGTTCTTTTTGTAAAGAGAGAAAAAGAACAGACTATGAACAAAATATTTTTATTTTTGACATAATGAAAAAATATATCTACACTCCCCGAATAACAGCGGAAAAATGCCATGAAACTTGCCACCGCCCTTGCCACGACCGCGCTTTGCATTGGCTTCAATGCCCCTGCCGCCTCGCCGCCTGCGGGGACGGCCAGCCACGCGGAACCCGCAGCAGACACCTTGCGCTTTTACAACCTGCATACGCGCGAACGCCTTGTGCTGCGTCACCGTCAGGGCCAGCCCGCCAGCGATGACGCCAACACATTCCTGCGCGACTGGCGCAAAGGCTCATCCACACAAATGGATTCACGCCTGTTTGATGCCCTGCTCGATCTTCAACACGCCATCTACAAACAACATCCGCGTATGACCGTAGAGTTCCATGTCATCTCCGGATACCGCAGCGCCGAAACGAACCAGAACCTGCGCGCGAATGGCGGCGGGCAAGCGTCAAAATCCCGGCACATGACGGGCATGGCGATCGACATCCGCGTTCCCGGCCTGACGACCACGCAACTGCGCGATCTTGCCACCTGCGTCAAAAGTATCGGCGGCGTCGGTTATTACGCGAATGACGGATTTGTGCATATCGACGTCGACAACCGCCGTTACTGGCCATCGCGCAGCTATCTCGGCGGCCTGCCCTGCGCAGTCAATTAGCAGCCTGCTAATTTCCGCCCGGACTGAAAAAATGTTTTGTCGCCACCCATGAATCCCGGCCCATGGTCCTTAGCACATGTACCGTCACGGCGATGTTTTTAACATTCAACCTGCCCGGCCTGCGCGAGTCCGGAACGATCATATCCTTGTGACGTTCAATCATCGCCGCATGGGTGAAATCGTGCTTCAGTTCCTCCCGGTTGCGCCGCGCAGCCTGCGTCAACCCCAGCGCAATCCATCCACCCATGCACAGCGCCAGCGCGACCAGCGGTACGGTGTTCGCGCCCGGAATTGGAATCGGCGCAAGGATAAATCCGATCGGCAGGGCATAGAACGGATAGGCCGCACGATTCCGCTGCACATCCTCGCGGGCGATGCGCGTGACGGATATCGCCGTAACCGCACCATACAAGGTCATCCTGTCTGCGAAAGAAAGTCGGTTGAAAACGGGGCCGAGCCCGCCTCTTTCCTTGTCGTCCATTCCCTTACGTTCTCCCGTGGCGAATTTCCGCCTGTTTTTATCCTTGCCCGGGATTTTA
>CAYNSR010000023.1:0-30381 GCA_964400125.1 uncultured Micavibrio sp.
CCAGCGCGACCCGTTCGACGGGCTGATCGGCATCGACAATTACGGCACCCGTTATCTCGGTCCTGTGCAGCTTTCCGGCGCGGCAGCCTTCAACAGCCTGTTCGGCAACAATGACCGCATCACCGCACAAGCCGTCGTCGCCCCCGAACCCGGCGATGGATTCGAACTCGGCTACGGCGCGCTCGGCTACGAACAGGTTCTGCGGCCCAACGGGCTGAAGATGGAACTGGCCGGAAACTACACTGCCACCAATCCCGGTTATTCGCTCGACGCCTTCGATGTGCGCGGGTATTCACGCTTCATCAGCGCCGCCCTCAGCTACCCGCTGATCCGCACCCGCGCCACCAGCCTGTACACCAGCATCAGTTTCGACATGCGCAACGTCAACACCAGCAACAATTTCGAAGCCACGCGCAAGGACCGCATCCGGGCCCTGCGCGCCTCGACGCGGCTGGAACATCTCGACACGCTGTTCGGGGCGGGTCTGAATGTGCTGGATGTGGAAGTCTCGCAAGGCCTCGACCTTTTCGGGGCGACGACCAAGGCCGACGTCAACAAATCCCGCGCCGAAGGCGACGGGGTCTTCACCAAGCTGAATATCGAATTCCAGCGCCTCCAGCGTCTGGCCAGCCGCGTCAACCTGCTGATCGGTGTGCGCGGGCAGTTGTCCAATGACGCGCTCCTCAGCTCCGAGGAATTCGGTGTGGGCGGCATGGGCTATGCGCGCGGCTTCGACCCGTCGGAAATTATCGGCGACGAAGGCATTGCCGGGAAGCTTGAACTGCAATGGAATCTCGCCCGCCCGATTTCATTCACCCATGACAATCAGGTCTTTGCTTTCTTCGATGCAGGGACGGTCTGGAACGATGACCCGGCTGCACCCAATCTGGAACGCGACACGCTGACCTCCGCCGGGTTCGGCGTGCGCAGCAAGATCGGAGATTATACCAGCATGGATGCGGCCATGGCTTTCCCCCTCAACCGCGATGTGCAAACCCAGAAGGACCGCGACCCCCGCGTCTATTTCAGCCTGACGCGGAGATTCTAGGGTCAGTATCTCTTTTTCTATTGACATATCATAATTGCTTATGGTTCCCTGCGGAAAGGGGTTGAAGGGGTTTTTGAACCAATGCATCATGACAAGGACAAACCAGATCTCGGGCGCCGCCGTTTCTTGCAATTTACGGCAAGCGCGGCAGTACAATCGACCCTGCCCCCTTTGCCGTTATCTACCGGACCCGCATTGAGAGCTGCAGGCCCTGCCATTGTCGCTACAGTTAGTGAAAACTATGCCACGTTTATGGCCATGTCATTCTCACGGGCAACATGGAAAAAATTCAGCACATCTACGGACGGTAGCCCCACGAAACATGAAGATCAGGTAATGGCTCACCGATTAAGGCGGCTTTCGGAGCTGTTTAGTTTTTATACGCTTCATAACGAACGCCAAATATTATCCGCCCAGAGCACGCAGGCCTGGAAAAGAGAATTAATTAATCAGGTTCAGTATGAAAAGAAACTCAAGGCGGAGTCACCGGATGTTTATTTTGATTATGGCCACGATCTCACGGTTTTTTCTGAAGATGTCGTAACACAGAAGAAAATTCTGCAAGCGCTGCTGGGGATTATTGGTGAAATTCTGGATGCTGCGGAAGCGCACCCGCATAAATATAGCCAGCATGTCTATGATGATCTTGATGGTAGTTATAGGGGTGAAATGCATATGAGTGATCTGGATTGTGCGGTTTATGGCATAGCGAATAATTATTTTTCTGATTTTAAACCCTCCACACTGGTTGGATTATCCGCACGTCAGAAGATCGAATTGGTCCTTGAGTTTTCCCGCGATAATTTTTTCATGAATCCGATACCGCGGCATGCGGGTTCACGTCACCAATGGTTTGATGTGCCATCATCATTCCCGCCGATGAAACTGCTGGAGGGGGAGGCGTTGGAACAGGGGATGTTCGGTCATATACTGGATTTATATCGTGAGAAGGTTGCCGCGTTTAAAACCCTGCCCGAGCAGTTCCAGAGTCTCTACGAAGAGCATTTTTCCATTGAAGAATATTTCCAGCGCCGCGACCTGTTTGTCAGTGAACTTGATCTTTTCTTTGCCGGACGGAAAATGAAACAGCGTGTTCAGATGAAGCAAGCCTATTCACAAGCGCAAAACATGCAGACAGCCGATCATATTTTTTCCGTTGCAAAGAGCATTCCAGAATTTCCTTCGGCGAGTCTCCTGCGATGTGCGGCGGCATTGCGTAACGCATTTTCCAATGCTCATGGAAAATTTTCAGCGTTTTTTGGTAAAATTTTTGTCGAGAAAAAGGATGCTTGCGCTGCAGAGGTTGCCATGGATGCTGAAAAAACCCCTTTATCATTACCACCGGAACACCTGCCTCCCGGGCGTATGGAACATGATCGCTTGCAGGGCGAAGATATTCTTGTTTCTATCAGACAGACTCCGCCTCAACCCTGATCTTTTCTATCCCTTCCCCGTCAAATACCTCTGTTTTGCTTGGGAGACGCCCTTTTCAAGGCCTTATAACCGCTCTTTCCACAACGCATCGGTAAGCTTTTCGACCAGCGCCTGATGGGCCGCGTCTTCTTCCGGGCTGATGGCGAACACTCTGGGTGCGCGCTGCACCTTCATGCGTTCCGCCTGAACGCTGATGGCAGCGGCCTGTTCCAGCGTTGCCTGACGCTCATCCCCGCCCAGCCCCAGCCCGCGCTGCCGTCCGCCCATCAATTCCAGATACACTTCCGCCAGAAGCTGGGCGTCGAGCAATGCGCCGTGAAATTCGCGCGATGAATTGTCGATGCCGTAACGGCGGCACAGCGCATCGAGATTTGCCGGGGAGCCGGGAAATTTTTCCCGGGCGATTTTCAGCGTATCCGTCACATCGGGCAGTTTAAACCCCTTATGCCCGACGGTTTTCAGCTCCGCGTTGAGGAATTTGACATCGAATTCGGCATTATGGATGACCAGCCGCCCCGTGCCGACGAAATCCAGAAAATCCGTGTAAATTTCCGTGAAGAGCGGCTTGTCCTTCAGAAATTTTGTCGATAGCCCATGCACGGCTTCGGCTTCGGCCGGGACGTCACGCTCCGGATTGAGATAGACATGATAGACCCGGCCCGTGGGGATAAAATTTTCCAGCTCGACACAACCGATCTCGACCAGCCTGTCACCGCTGGCAGGGTCCATGCCTGTGGTTTCGGTATCAAGGACAATTTCACGCATGATGTTTTTTACCCTGCCGCGCCGACCCGGTCCAGCCATTCGTTGAAAAACAAGGTTGTCTGACGCTGCATCACCGGCAACCATTCCGTCGTCTCCTGCCGCAGGCGCGGCAGATCGACCTTCCCCGTATGGACGTCATAGGCGGCATCGATAAACCATTCGCTCAGGATTTCTTCGGTCATTTCCGGATGGAATTGCAGGCCGATGGCCCTTTGCCCGGCGGAAAAGGCCTGATGCGGGTATTTCTCGTTCCCGGCCAGCATGACGGCCCCCGGCGGGGCGGTGAAGGTGTCGCCGTGCCACTGCATCACACGGGTCGCGCTGGCGTCGAAATGGCGCACGGGGGAATTGCGGGCGGCTTCGGTGATGCGCACACTCTGCCATCCGGTCTCCGCGCCCTGCTCACCTTTGTAAACCTGCCCGCCCAGTGCAGCCGCCATCAATTGCGATCCCAGACAAATCCCCAGCGTCGGCAGGTCCCGTGCCAGCCGCGCCTGAATGATGCGCATTTCCTGCTGTAAAAACGGATACAAATCCATCTGGTAGACACCGCACGCACCCCCCATGACAACCAGCAAATCCGGCGCATACGGATCAAAATCTTCCGGCAATTCGCGCGCGGTATAATAATTGCTGATCGCGACCCCGCGCGTACGCAAAACCTGCGAGAGCGTCCCCGACGGGTCAGGGCGACAATGGCGGAAGATGGTTGCGGTCTGGATCATGGTTTTCACTCAACTGGTGGACAATACGCTTCAATGCCCGGCAAGAATACGCCAGCCCCAAGCCGGTCTGCACGATAAAATCGGCGCGACGGCGTTTTTCGTGATCGGGCATCTGGCTTTTGAGGATACTGGCGAACTTCTCCGGCGTCATCCCCTCCCGCGCCAGCACCCGGCGGCGCTGCATAAAGGCCGGACAGGTCACGACGATCACCTTGTCCACCCGCCTGTCCGCCCCCGTTTCATAGAGCAGTGGAATATCCAGCACGCAAAAACGCGCCCCCATCGCCTTTTGCTGGCGGATAAATTTTTGCTGCTCCGCCTGCACATGCGGATGGACGATCTCCTCGAGCGCCCTCTTCCGGTCCGGATCGGAAAAAACGATCCCGCCGAGGATATGCCGGTCCATGGCGTTGTTCCGGGCGTCATAAGCTTCCGGGAACAGGGCCGCCACCGCCGCCACGGCGGCACCGTCCGGGCCGATGGCGGCACGCGCAGCCTTGTCGGAATCGTGGCTGGCAATGCCCATTTCCGCCAATTGCGCGGCGGCGGTGCTTTTGCCCATCCCTATCGATCCGGTCAGCCCCAGAATAATCATACCGCCGCCTGTTCCATCCTATTCACCAGCGTTTCATCCACCTCCGGCATCACCCCGAACCAAGCGTGAAAGCCGGGCCGCGCCTGATGCAACAGCATCCCCAGCCCGGTGATAACCGGCAAGCCCCTCGCCTGCGCCTGCACCAGCAGATCGGTCATCAAGGGACGATAGACGATATCATAAACGGGCGTGCCCTGTCGCGCCGCGCCGAGGTCGATCTCCAGCCCCGGCTGGCCATTCATCCCCAGCGATGTGGTATTGACGATCAACCCGACCGCAGGCAGATGCGCCACCCGCGCCGTCCACGGGGCCACCCTGACCCGTCCGGCATAACTGGCTTCGCGCGCCATCGCCTCCGCCCGGTCCTGATTGCGGTTGCAAAGAATAATTTCCGGGACTCCGGCCTCGAGCAAGGCATAAACCGCCGCCCGCGCCGCACCACCCGCCCCCAACACAAGCGCCGGAAGGCCGGGGCAAAAGGCCGGATATTGCGTCCGCAGATTTTCCATGAAACCGAAAGCATCAGTATTGCTGCCCAGCGCCAGCCCGTCACGGATCGTCACCGTATTCACCGCGCCAATCGCCTGCGCCACGGCATCGACACGGTCGCACAGGGGCAGGACCGCCTCCTTGTGCGGCAAGGTGACATTGAACCCGACATAGCGTTCCTTCAGCATCGGCCACGCCGCGCCAAGCTGCCCGGCCAGAATCGGCACGGCGTCATAACGCCCGGCAATGCCGTATTTTTCCAGCCAGTACCCGTGTATTTTCGGCGACAGGCTATGCAATACGGGATCGCCGATCACGGCGGCGCATATCATAGCCCGTATCCCTGCTGACGCAGGAAATGCTGCAAGGGCAGCAACGGCATGCCCAGAATGGTGAAGAAATCCCCCTCCACCCGCTCGAACAGCCAGGAGCCGAGATTTTCCAGCGCGTACCCCCCGACGCATTCCGTCAGGACCGACCCCGCCTGTTTGCAATAGGCATCAATCGTGTCCTTATCCAATGTGCGCATCGTCAGTTTCGCGCGTTCGCTATGCGACCACAGGACGCGGTTTTTGTGCGATACGCACACGGCGGCGATCAGATCGTGGGTCTTGCCTTGCAACAGGGTAAAATTCTCCCGCGCGGCCGCTGCATCCGGGGCCTTGCTCAGGATTTTCCCCTGATAATACAAAATCTGGTCCGCCCCGATGACCAGATGGTCGGGGTTTTTATGCGTCACGGACAACGCCTTGGCCTGCGCCAGCGCCACGGCCATGGTTTCCGGCGGCGTAAAGGCGCTTTTGAGTTTTTCCTGCAGGGCGGCTTCGTCGATTTCCGGTTCCTGCACTGAAAAGGCCAGCCCTGCGGCACGCAGCATGTGATAGCGCGCCTTGCTGGTCGAAGCGAGAATAAGCGGGGCCACGGGCATTACATCAACTCCTGCTGTTGGTTGTTGCTGCGGCGTTTTTGCAATAAAGCTTGAATCTCCGCTGCCGTTTCCTCCACCGAACGCCGCGTCACATCAATCACGGGCCAGCCGTGACTGGTGAAGAAACGGCGTGCCGTGCGGATTTCTTCTTCGATCCGGGTATGATCGAGATAGGCATTATCAGCATGGCGCGGGTCGTCCTCATTCGCCTTCAGGCGATTGCGGCGCAACGCCACCAGCCGTTCCGGCGTCTCGGTCAGGCCGACGAAAAGCGGCCCCCGCAACCCTTCCAGCTTCTCCGGGAACGCTGCGCCCGGGACCAGTGGAATATTGGCGGCACGAATGCCCTGCCGCGCCAGAAAAATACAGGTCGGGGTTTTCGATGTGCGGGAAACGCCGACGAGAATGACATCGGCGTCCTCTATGCCGTCATAACTCTGGCCGTCATCAAAATGCAGGGCAAAATCAACCGCGTCCATACGGCGGAAATAAGCCTCGTCCAGCGCGTGCTGCCGCCCCGGAATGCCCTTGCTCGGCATGCCCAGATAGGACGACAGCCCCTTGATAATCGGGTCCAGAACCGGCATGCACAACACCCCGGCCTCCTCGCAGCGCCGTTGCAGGGATTTGCGCATTTCGACATCGACCATGGTGAACAACACAGGGCCGGGATTGTCCTGAATATCTTCAAAAACGCGATCAAGCTGCTTTTCCGAACGCACCAGCGGCCAGAACCGCTCGACGGGATCGATATTGTCGAACTGCGCCAGACAGGCCCGCGCCAGCCCCTGCAACGTCGTGCCGGAAGCATCGGAAACAAGATGCACATAAAAGTGCCGGATGGCGGGTTTTTTCGTCACCTAAAATCTACTGCTAATTTTTAAAAATTTTATTCCGCAGCTATACAAACATCGCTTTGGCTGTGGTTTGCATATGTATCCCAAGTGATATCGTAATTGTCGGCTTGATTTCCCCATGCTGACCAACCCTTTTTTTTCCCTCTTGCAAATATTTCCAAATACGGACCCGGACTACAAGATTCAACAATGTTGTAGAATTCGTCCGGCTTGCGACTATGCTCGCGTTTTTGAGTCGCAAGGAAATTTACCTGACTTCTCCCGGGGGGCAATGTTCTGGCATTTTTCCCCCTGACTCCAAACAAAACCATTTCTGTGACATTTCTGAAATAAAATCCTACGCCTCTGCCGTCCGGCCCTCCGTCTTTCCTGATTTTGTGCCAAATCAAGTTGGATTTATATTCGAAACCCCACGCTTGCAGAACTTTCATTCCGTCTGGCAATAAAGCGTTTGGAACCCATAGGTAAAGATGTGCGGTATCCTTTAGTTTCTGCTCCACAGGAAGTCCCATAATTTCTTCAAGACTCATCGTCCCGTACCGGCTCAAACGACGGTGTTCAGGCGCAATCTTTCCAGTCCTGTTCTGAAACCTCCAAGGTGGATCCGCCAATATTGTAGAAAATTTCTTTCCTGAAAGAGCTTTCAGAAAATCATCATTTGCTTCATGATTCATCGTTGTCTCTCCAATCTGAAATACACCTTGGCGTAATACCGATAGCCAAAACGGGACACGCTCCATTGCGTCCTGCATTTAGCCTATACAGAAGCTTTCCCATCCATGTCGTACTCGCGCCGTACTTCTCGTAAACCATTTTTGAAGAATCTGAACCATCGTTCTTCAAGGCAGGACCCAATTTGCGAAAAACTGCGTTCAACGATGCACTGCGCGTCACCAGAACGCCGACATCAATAATGCCGCATTGCGCGAATGCACTGAAGGCGTATAAATCCCTGTCAAAGGTTTGATCTTTGCTGTTCCACTCCAAATCGAAGGCAACCTTACCTTTAACATAATCTATCTTATGTCCATCTATATATTTTTCCTGTGTAACCGTCTCGATTCTCTGCGCAAAAACAGGTTTTCCGTTTTTTTCATTCACCTGCTCTTTCCATATTTTGCTGACAACAAGATCTCCCCGGATCGTTGTTTCATTCCAGCCTAGCGGTCGTAAATACTGAGAAAGCAGTTTTGGAATTGCTGACTCGTTTCCACCAGCTTCTTTAATCATGGTGGTGGTAACAGAAAAAAGCCTTAGAACAGACAGAAGCTCGTTGAAAACGCCCGAATGAGACTCGCTTAAAATGACAGAAGCATTTCTGTAGCTAAAAACATCGTATTTGTCGCGAATATCTTGCGGGATTTTAGCCTCAACAATAGAAACCGGATCCGCAGCATCGCTTGGCTGAAACGAAACATCTTCAGAGGAATCCCCCTCTTGATCTTTCTCTGAAAATTCCCCACTCATGTTTATGATTTGTTCCCGGATTCTGACTACATTGCCACCCATATTGAATCACAATGATTGTATGTGCAATAGGGGGTCGCCTGAAATCCGACTTAGCAACATGAATATTGCTTAACGTATCCGCGTCACTTCCGCCTGCGGGAAGATCCGGCGGGCCAGTTTGCCGTCGCGGAAAGGAACATTATTCACCATGACTACTTCCATGTCGTACATCAGGTGGAACAGATGCGTCTGGTTGATCGGATCGTTGAGGCCCGCAAAGAATGGGTCGCGCATGATCCCGTCGCCCAGACCGTTCAGGTAGCGCGTGCCGTCGGGCAGCGTCGCCATATCCTCGATCGCGGCAGCGTCGAGACGGCGCTGGCCGAACGGAACCGGTCCGTCGCAATCCCCGAGCAGGTCGTCCAGCGCCTCAAGCGTGTCGTGATCGACGCCGTCGACGCGGGAAACATCGGCGTACCACTGACGAAACGCATAGGCCAGCGCCGCGCGGCTGAACAGCGCGCCCGGATCGCGTTCGAGAAACCGCGTGAAAATCACCGCCATATCGCCTTCTTCGGACCCCAGCAAATGCCGCCAGACTTCGGTAAACCCGGCCCCGCGCAATTCCCACCCGCACAAAACCGTGACCGTATCGCAATCCGCGATCCGCACCCGCTCCAGCATCAGCACATGCTCCGGCGCATAGGTCGTGTGCAGGGAATCGAAACTGTCCTCATGCCAGATGTCGCGCAAGGCACGAATAAACGTGGTCAGCAAAATGTTGCGAAAATAGGCCGACCGCCCGAGTGCCTCGGCACGCAGGGAGAAGTGGTCGAGGACGATCTGCTTGTGTTCCGAATCGAGGCAAAAACCCTCATTCTTCAGATCGCCGAAACCGACCACCCAGTTTTTCTCCCCGGCGATTTCCATCAGGCGGCGCGCCGTCGGGCTCTGGTCGATCATGCGGGCGCACCACAGCAAGGCATCATCACCGCAGGTGAATTGATAGGGATGTTCCTGCACGGTTTCAGGCGTGTAGCACCGTGCCTCGTCGAGCAACTCCTCCAGCGTCCAGACGGCATCGTCGATCAGGCCGGACGACGCGTCAGGATCGGCGTCGTCTTCCAGCGTCAGATCAATGACCCCGGTTTCCGTATTCCGTAGAGTCAGTCGGCGCAGATGGGATTTTCGCGTCAACCGGTCCGAGCGCATGTCATCCCCTTCAGCGCTTTCCGGAACGCGGTTCGAAGTGAACGATATTTGCGCCGTTTCCCGCACCGGCGGCAGCACGAGGTCTGCCGACGCCGGACGAGTGTTCAGATGCAGTCCGGGACGCCATTCCCGAAAGGGGAATGACTGTTGTTGTTTGTTCATCTCTGTCGCCATCCAGTGTTGTTTTTATGGGGGTGCCGCCTGAAGAATCGCGGCCCGTGATGGACGAAGAGGTTTGCAAATCCTGTTCCGCTTCGCGGAAGGAGCGTTCAAACTTGATAAACCAGAGGAAATTGGCATTGGAACGGTCGCGGACCTCGGCAAAAACCGGGTCCGACAGGACCGTGGTGACAAAAGGTGCCAGGTAATTTTTGCCGAACGGCATACTGCCCAACGCTACCAGCAAATCGGCGCTGATGGTACGCGAAGCCTGTTCGGAATCGAACATATAGCCCTGATAATCCGACAACATATGCTGGATCAAGATGCGGTCTTCGTTCTTGCAACGATCCGACAGGAACCAGCTTTCAAAGACGGCGCTGGCGGCCTCGCCGTTATTGATGGTCCGGAAATCCAGATAGGCTTCGCGGGCAAAAGCGCGGGCCAGATCGGCGAGGGAGGATGTTTCGACATGCGCCCACGGGGTTTTGATTCCGGAAAGCTGCAATTCCCACGCAATCCGGACCATAGACACCGCCAGATCGGCACGCTGCGCCCGGTTGACCAGAATGGCCTGATCGGGGTGAAAGGTCAGGGGGTGGATCAGCGCGCCGCTCTTGTGCTGCCAGACCCGGCGCAGTTCCCGCGCCGCCAGCAAGACCTGCAACGACTCGTCGCGGCCCGGATGCAGGAAGATGCGTTTCGCCTCGCGGTCGTAAAAGGCATGCTCGACCTGCGTGCTGAAGGCCAGTTGAATCCCGTGTTCATGCGCCCGGTCGAGATAGGCCGCGCCAAGACGGCTGGAGCGCAAGTCGCGTTCCAGCGCGCGCAGGCGCAGATCATGGGCGGGAGCGATATCGTTCATACCGGTAATAACGGCCTGCTCCGCCATAAATTCCATCACGCGCTCCTGCATGACATCCGGCCCGGCGCCGGGGTCGTTTTCCAGCGCCATGATGCGTTCTTTCAACGCCGCCACACCCTGTTCGATTACGCCGATCCCGAAGGGGTCACCGTCGTCTTCTGCAAATTCATCGAATGTATCCGCCCCTTCAAAATCCATATAGAACAAGGGCTGGTCGCCGATATAGGAACACCGGACCGGCTGGAAATTGTTGAGCGTATAGGCGAAGCGGCAATTCTCCTGCTGGAAAATCTCGATACAGCCCCCGCTGCCCTCGCCGTTATTTTGTCCCGTCATAGCGATATGGTCCCTAACCAGTGTTGCCGAAAAGCCCGGTAATCCACGCATTGCACGCGGCCATGGGTCTATTATGCGGCGATCTGGTTAAATCTTTCCTACCGTGCCAAAGATTCTTTGATCGTGTTTTTTGATATAAATCAGCGCCTTACCCCCGAACGTGGAAAGGTTTTGTTAAGGCCTTTACGGAAAAAACAGGCTGCCGCCAACATTTTCTTGCGCAATTCCGGGGAACGGGCGTAAAAGGCGCCTGTCCGAAAAATGGAGGGACTGAAAAATGATAGGAAATGAAGCAAGACTCGCCGCCTTGGTGCCGCTGAACGAAACAGACCGCGATACCATCGCAGCCCTGCACGATCTGGGGCAGAAATTCCAGAACGCCGTCGGAGCCTACATGGCCGACAACCCGGCCAAGTTCCCGGCCGGAACATTGAGAGTGACCATCAGCCCGGAAGACCAGAACCAGCTGAACGCCCTGCTCAATTCACGCTCGAATGTCGATGGAAGGCTCACCTTTGCTGCCATGGAGGCCCAAAGCACCTATGTCGGCCTGCATATACACTGCCTGTTCATGAAATGCGCGGAGCAATATCTGCAATCCTTGAACGTGCCCTTCGACGACATCGCCGCCAGCGTCGATGCCGATATCACGGATGCCGACACCAAGCTGTCCGTGTGCGAACGTTACGGCTTCGCGCCGATGGCACGGTTGCTGAACGTCAAAATGGGTCTTTGAAAATCTGCTTTTAGAGCCTTTCTCGATGAGGTTGGATCAAATTTAACCGCCGTCCCCGACGACACCCGGGACGGCGGTTTCACAATGTTATTGACCCGTTAAACATTCAGCCATGTATCATGGGAGAGGGACTGTTTAACGGGGGCGGGATGCAGTGCAGAATCGTCTGTTCAGCCTTTTTGGCGGCTTTTCTGGTGGTATTTTCACCACTTGCCGTCAGGGCGCAGCTTGACGCCGATTTCCGAATCGGCGGCGGCATTCTTGTCGGCCCGTCGACAACCACCTGCGACGGCACAAAAACCGGCGGCCTGCGCTGGAGCAGCGCGAATTCCACATTCGAGATGTGCGACGGCGTGAGCTGGCAGAAAATATCGGCCAGCACCTGTGACAGCGCGCCCGCGTTCTTTATCTTCACGGACCAGTCGATGCTGGCGACCTCGACTCTTGTGACTTCGAATATCGTCTCCATCACCGGTATGGATGCGGGGTGCAGCGCGAGCGTAGGCGTCAGCGGCACGGGCGGTTCGCCCGAATACCGCATATGCAGCACATCCAACTGCTCCAGCGTCGATATCGACTGGACGGCGGGCAACAACACCCTCGCCATGCAGGGTAAATACATGCAGCTCCGCGCCACCACCAGCGCCAGCGCGGGCACCACATTCACCATCACCGCCAATATCGGCACCACAGACAGTGACTGGGATATCATGACCCAGCACGCCGATTGCAGTGCCAACCCGATCGGCTCCGTCTGCGGCGACGGCACGGTTTATGCCGGATTGTCGCCGGACGGCAGTGTGCCGATGTTCGTCACGCGCTGCGACGCGGGGCAGAGCTGGACCGGGTCGTGTACGGGAACGCGGACTGGTATGTCTTGGAATGATGGCAATAGCAGTTGGGTAGATACAGCACTGGTCAATTGCTCAGCGCTGGGAGCATGCAGCCCATCTGGGGAAAGCAATACAGTGATTCTGATCAATACTGACTCGAACAGCAATACGTCAGGCTTGCAAAATCACGTTGCGGCGAAATATTGCGCCGATCTCAGCAGCAACGGTTATACAGACTGGTATCTACCCTCTATCGAGGAACTGAATGTCTTGTATGGCAACAGAACGGCCATCGGAGGATTCACGACAGTCTGGTATCGATCATCCCAAGAGGCCAATAGCAGTATGGCTGGGATCCAGAGCTTTAGCAACGGTGATGTTGAACTCCTAAGCAGTGGCTACAACAAAGCATCAGCCCCCATCTATGTCCGCTGCGTCCGCCGCAATGCCGATGTCACGCCGACCTCCTTAAGCTTCACCGACCAGACCAATCAGGCAGCGGCGGCGTTGATCCTTTCCAACATCGTGCAGATTACCGGGATCGATACGGCGACATCGGTGGCGATTATCAACAAATCCGCCGATGGCACGGGAACCCCGGAATACCGCATCTGCTCCGATTCCTCCTGCGCCGGCGTGGTGACGGGATGGAACAGCGCGATCAATGCCATCTCGAACAACCAGTATGTCCAGGCGCGCATGTATGCCAACGGCACGCCCGGGGCGGTCAACAGCGCCGCGATCATCGTGGGCGATTTGTCCGACCAGTGGAGTTTAACGACCTCCGCCGCCGACCCCTGCGCCGGATCCCCCAGCCCCGGCGCGGTCTGTGCCGATGGGACGGTTTATGCGGGGCTATCGCCGGATGGGAATGTGGCGATGTACACCACGCGGTGCGTGGCCGGACAAACGTGGAGCGCAGGGTCATGTACTGGCGCACAAGTAACCAAAAGCTGGGCGGATGGCGCTACGAATTACACCAATACAACTTTGATAGATTGTGGCTCTCCCGGGGCATGCGGCAATAGCGGCGAGCTCGATACGCTGGTTATCATTAATAACGATTCAAACGGTGTAACGGCCGGAACACAGGCCCATGAAGCAGCGCAATATTGCGCCGATCTGAGCATACACGGACAGACCGACTGGTATCTGCCGGCCGTCGCCGAGGCTGAAATTCTGGCTGTCAACCAGACACAGATCGGGAATTTCTCTACGAACAGGATATGGACGTCCTCAGAAACGTCAACGGCCAACGCATGGGGCGTCAGATTTAGCGATAATTCCGCCCTTACGTCTGCCAAATCGACTAGCACGGCGCATTATGTTCGCTGCGTCCGCCGCGATGTGGATATCACCCCCGCCGCGCTCAGCTTTACGGATCTGACGAACCAGACGGCGGCGGCGCTGGTGACGTCGAATATATTTCAGGTCACGGGGTTGGGGGCCGCGACCTCTGTTGCGGTAACAAGCAAATCCGCTGACGGCTCCGGCAATCCCGAATATCGCATCTGTTCCGATTCATCGTGTACCGGCGTGGTGACGGGATGGAACAGCAGTGTGAACGCCCTTTCCAACAACCAGTATGTGCAATTGCGCATGTACGCCAATGGCGCCGCCAGCGCCGTCAACAGCGCCCTTGTCATCGTGGGCGATACAACAGACCAGTGGGATGTGACCACGTCATCCAGTGATCCGTGCGCCGGTTCGCCCAGCCCCGGCGCAGTCTGCACCGATGGCAGCGTCTATGCCGGCCTCTCGCCGGACGGCAATGTCGCCATGTATGTGCCGCGCTGCGACGCCGGGCAGACATGGGGCGCTTCCGGCTGCGTGAATGCGCGGACCCCGCATTCGTGGAATGCGGGCAATGGCGGCGGTCAGGTCAATACGACACTGGCAGATTGCGGCTCTGCCCCCGCAGGCTGCGCCGCCTCGGGCGAAACCAACACCAACACCCTGATCACGGAAGATGCGGATTCCATTACCGGAGGGACTCAGCCTCATGCCGCCGCGCAATATTGCGCCGATCTGAACATCCACGGACAGACAGACTGGTATCTGCCTTCGGCGCAGGAACTGAATGTCATATACGGCAACAGGCTTGCGATTGGCTCTTTTGATACCAGTGGTTCTATTGCGGGCTGGTACTGGTCGTCTTCGGAAAGCAACATCACTTACGCTTGGCCGCAAAGATTCAGTGACGGACTGTTGAATAACAACCCGACAGGCAGCAAAACGGGTTCTTATCAGGTCCGCTGCGCCCGGAGGTAGGGTTTCTTTTCCGAACCTCTCTACCCGTCATGATGCAATTTATGAGTTTTGAAACAGATTCTGAACGGATCGCCCGGGCCCTACTGCCCCAGCACATCATCTTGCACCGGCATGTCCTCGACGACCAGTTCTTCCTCGCTTAAGGAGACTTGCCCGTCGGATTTGACCGTGACTTTCGCCCTGAACAGCGAATCCTTGAACATCAGCCGGACGCTTAACGTATAGGTTCCGTCCGCATCCGTGCCGACAAGGCGGGCCGGTTCGATCAGATTGCCAATCGCTTTCCGGGCCGTGGGTGGCGGCTCCTCTTTCCAGGCAATATCATCAACCGTCTCTGTAATCAGGAAACGGCCATGTCTGCCCCGCACCATGGTAAAGAAAAACCGGACATATTCGGCGATGTTCTTTTCATCCAGCTGCAAGCAGCCCTTCCGGTTCATCGCGTAAATCGGAGCATTGGTCCAGTCCAGCAGCACCAGATCCCCCGGGGCATAAAGGCCGTGAATCCGCCGGGGCGGCGCGATGCTGTGGTCGGAAATATCGAGAAAACGGTATCCGGGATAAAAAGACAGGGCGACGGAAAGAACAACCGCCGAACGCGGGTCCAGCGGCGATCCTTCCAGCAACGGGTTGATATCCCGCAACAACGCTTCCGCTTCCAGCGCATCAAGTTTGACAAAAGCATCACGAAACATAAACAACCCCACCGTCTTTTTCCTAGAGCATTTCTCGATAAGGTTGGATCAAATTCAACCCCCGTCATCGCCTGAATTTTCGAAGAAAATTCTAAGGCGATCCATGGATTCCCCTAGGATTTGCTTCGCAAATCCGGGGAATGACGGAGACAATTTTTAAACCAATCTCATCAGACAATGCTCCAAATGATACAGCCTATTCACAGAGTGCTCTAGTATAATTGAGGCAGAAGTCGCTGAATTATTCTTCGTTTTTTCAGATTAAATGAGACCATTGCTCCCTCTTTTTATGGGGCCTTGCAGTAAGGGAGAGACCGACTCTGGAAACGGATAAATCTCCGGGCGACATTGTGGGGGAATCGGTGGATGACGCGGGACGCGGTGTTCATGCACCCTGACCCTTATTTCCGCTGCCACATGCCCGCCTGTTCAAAATATTCCGGGCCAGTTTGGCGTCAGCGGGGACGACTCGGAGCAAGGACGCGGCTTCCTGCGGATTTTCTGTCCGGGTTCATGTGCATAAAAGACGGGATGAAAACTCATCCACGTTATTCACAGGACCTACTACTTACTACACCCTTTCTTTAATTCTTTTTTAATGAAATGGTAGGCGGGCTTTTGGAGGCGAAGAAAGATGGACGACACGGAAAAACCGATATTGCAGGCCCTGAAAGGGAAAGTTCCGGCGCACCCGCCAATCTGGCTGATGCGGCAGGCCGGACGGTATCTGCCTGAATACCGGGAGATTCGCGAAAGGCAGGCCGGGTTTATGGATCTGGTCATGACGCCTGATCTGGCGGCGGAAATCACCCTGCAACCGGTGCGGCGTTTTGGCATGGATGCAGCGATTTTGTTTTCGGATATTCTGGTGGTGCCGCATGCACTCGGGCAAACAGTCACGTTTGAAAGCGGCGAAGGTCCAAAGCTCGATCCCTTGCGAAGGGCTCAGGACATCAATCGCCTTAGCCAGCAAAAATTCGCCGAAACCATCGCCCCCGTATGCGAAACGGTGCGGTTGGTGCGTGCGGGATTGCAGCGCGAGAATCTGGAAAAAACCGCGCTGATCGGGTTTTCCGGTGCGCCGTGGACTCTGGCATGTTACATGGTCGAAGGCGGCGGCAGCCGCGATTTCAATCACGCGAAATACTGGGCCTATGCCGATCCGGCGGGGTTTGGCGACCTGATTGACATCCTGACTCAGGCGGTGATCGATTACTGTCTGGCGCAGATCGACGCGGGGGCGGAGGTGATCCAGCTTTTCGATAGCTGGGCGGGCGTGCTCGACCATACCCTGTTTGCGCGCTGGGTGATCCGGCCCACGCGGATGATCGTTGAATCCTTGCATAACACCCATCCCGGCATTCCGGTGATCGGCTTTCCGCGCGGGGCAGGACGTCTGGCGCTGGACTATGTGCAGGGGACGGGCATTACCGCCTTGTCGCTGGATTCGCAAACCGCGCCGAAATGGGCGGCCAGCGTTTTCCAGCCGCTGGTCCCGGTGCAGGGCAATCTGGACCCGGCGTGTCTGCTGGCGGGCGGTCTGGCGATGGAGGCGGGGGTCGAGGATATCCTGACCCATCTTGGCAAGGCACCGTTTATTTTCAATCTCGGCCACGGCGTCATCAAGGAAACCCCGCCGCAGCATGTTGCGGATCTGGTCGCGCTGGTGAAGGCGTGGACGCGATGAAAACGGCGGTGATTTTGTTCAGCCTCGGCGGTCCGGACAGCGAAGCGGCGATCCGGCCTTTCCTGAAGAATTTCTTCATGGATAAAAATATCATCCGCGCGCCATGGCCGGTGCGGGCGCTGGTCTCGACGCTGATTGCACAAAAACGCACGAAAAAAGAAGCCGGGACATCTTACGGTCTTCTGGGCGGAAAATCGCCGTTGCTGGAAAACACACTGGCGCAGGCGCGCGCCCTTGAAACTGCAATAAAACAGGCCGCGCCGGAACAGGACTGGGCCGTCTTCACGGCCATGCGTTACTGGCATCCGCTGGCCGGGGATGTTGCACTCAAGGTGCGGGACTGGGCCCCGGACAGAGTGGTGCTGGTTCCCCTTTATCCGCAATATTCCACCACCACCACGCGCTCGTCGTTGCAGGACTGGGCGCGGGCGAGCCGCAAGGCGGGGCTGGATGTGCCGGTTGCGACATTGTGCTGCTACCCGTTCGAGGCCGGATTCGTCGCGGCTTCGGCCCGGCTGATCCGGGACGGGTATGACAGCGCGCGTGCTGCCGCGCCTGCGGCTGCGAAGCCGCCCCGGGTTTTGTTTTCCGCCCACGGCCTGCCGGAAAAAATCATTGCCGATGGCGATCCCTATCAATGGCAATGCGAAGAATCCGCGCGGCGCATTGCCGCAGCCACGGGGATTGCCGGCCTTGACTGGGAAATCTGCTATCAATCCCGCGTTGGCCCGCTGCAATGGATCGGCCCGAGCACGGAAGAGGCCTTGAAAAAGGCCGCTGCTGACGGTGTTCCAGTGGTCATCTATCCGCATGCCTTCGTCAGCGAACATGTTGAAACGCTGGTGGAGATCGAGATCGAATACCGCCATCTGGCGGAGGAACTGGGGGTTCCCGGTTTCGTCCGGGTCCCGACCGTATCGGTGCAGCAGGACTTTATCGACGGCCTGGCGCGGCAGGTCGTCGCCAGAGCATCCGCCGCGCCCGGAATATACAGCCATGAAGGCGGGCGGCTTTGCCCCGCCGGATTCCGGCGCTGCTGTCAGGCTTGACTTCGAAGGAGAACCGAAAAAATGCTGCTCAATCTTTACCCCTGGCTGATGGCCCTGCACATTATCGCGGTGATTGCGTGGATGGCGGGGATGCTGTATCTGCCCCGGCTTTACGTTTATCACGCCGATGCGGAAAAAGGCTCCGACAAGGGCGAAACTTTCAAGGTAATGGAGCGGCGTTTGCTGCGGGCCATTGTCAACCCGGCGATGGCAGCCAGTTTCGTCTTCGGGATATTGATGATCGTCGCCAATCCGGCGCTGCTGCAACAGGGCTGGATGCATGCCAAGCTGGCGCTGGTGGCACTGATGGTGGTGGCGCATGTTCTGTTCGCCCGCTGGCGCAAGGCCTTTGAACGCGACGAAAACACCCGCCCGGCGAAATTCTACCGCATCTGGAACGAAATCCCGACGCTGCTGATGATCTTGATCGTGATTCTGGTGATCGTGAAGCCGTTTTGATTAATGCAACTGCATGGCCGGGCTGTGCGCCCCCCGGCTCTGCGCTTCCAGCAAATCGTGGATGGTCAGGGCGGCGTGTCTTGTGGCATGTGCCTCCATCCGTGACAGCAAAGCGATATAGGTTTCCAGCAAGGGCGCGCGAATAACGCGGTTTTCGATGTCGTGGGCGAGCGAAAACCCGTCCAGCTCCGCGATACTGTCGGAAACAATCTCGTCAAGCCGGATCAGGCTCATCTGGTCTTCGCGATTAAGCGGATCGGTCGTCAGGAGTTCGAGGCTGTAGCCGGACTCGTCGTCGCCTTCAAGCCGCGCGAGGGGGGCGTCGATCTGGTACACGGTTTCCATCGCAGCCATGAAGGTCAGAGCAATCATGTGGCGTAAATCGCAAGCCCGTGCCGCGGGCGCGGGTCGGGCCGCCTCGTGGAAATCCCCTTTTGATCCGGTGTCGGATTTGCTCATGGCCAGTGTGCCTCTAAATATTTCCATATTTATACAGACTCCCGACATGCCTGTCAAATATCTTCCCCCGCGCCTTTACCCGCGTTTTTGTTTGACAACCCCTCCGGGCGAGGGTATAAACCTCCTATTCACTTTGAAACAGCTTCCCAGAACATTCTTCCGGAAATGATATGCCCCGCGGAATGACCGGGACCCCGACAGGGAAAAACCCTGCAAAACAATCAAAAAATATTGGCAAAACATCCAACAAAACACTGGCGCGCTAACCCCCCTTACCGGAAACCCCCCCTACTGTGATCCCCCAGACAGGACAACCAATTTCAACCCAGGATGGATATTCCATGAACCTGCAGGAACTTAAAACCCGTTCCCCGGCGGAACTGCTTGCTTTTGCCGAGGAGCTCGGCATTGAAAACGTTGCCTCCATGCGCAAACAGGACATGATGTTCGCGATTCTGAAGCAACTGGCGGAGCAGGGCGTGCCGATTTCCGGTACTGGTGTACTCGAGGTGCTGCAAGACGGTTTCGGTTTCCTGCGTTCGCCGGAAGAAAATTACCTGCCCGGCCCGGATGATATTTACATTTCCCCCTCGCAGGTGCGGCGTTTTGGCCTGCGCACCGGCGATATCGTGATGGGTGAAATCCGCGCGCCCAAGGAATCCGAGCGTTATTTTGCCTTGCTGAAGGTCGATACCATCAATGGCGAACCGCCGGAACGGCTCAAGCACCGCATCAATTTTGACAACTTGACGCCGCTCTACCCGGACCGGAAGATCAATCTCGAACTGGCCGACCCGACGAAAAAGGGCATGTCCCAGCGCGTGATCGAACTGGTGGCCCCGCTGGGCTTCGGCCAGCGCGCGCTGATCGTGGCCCCGCCCCGCACCGGGAAAACCATCCTGATGCAAGATGTCGCCCATTCTGTCATCCAGAACCACCCCGAAGCCTATATCATCATCCTGCTGATCGACGAACGCCCGGAAGAGGTGACCGACATGGTCCGCTCCGTACTCGACCGTTACCGCAATCGCGGGCGCGGCGTGCAGGGTGAGGTGATTTCCTCGACCTTCGACGAACCGGCCTCGCGCCACGTTGCCGTGGCGGAAATGGTGCTGGAAAAGGCCAAACGCCTTGTTGAACAAAAACGTGATGTGGTGGTGCTGCTCGATTCCATTACCCGTCTGGCGCGGGCCTATAACACGGTCGTGCCGTCTTCGGGCAAGGTCCTGACTGGCGGTGTCGATGCCAATGCCCTGCAACGTCCCAAACGTTTCTTCGGCGCGGCGCGGAATATCGAAGATGGCGGCTCGCTGACCATTATCGCCACCGCCCTGATCGACACCGGCAGCCGCATGGACGAGGTCATTTTCGAGGAATTCAAGGGGACCGGTAACTCGGAAATCGTCCTTGACCGCAAACTGGCGGACAAGCGCGTCTACCCGGCGATCGACATCCAGAAATCCGGCACCCGCAAGGAAGAATTGCTCCAGCCCCGCGATGTGTTGATGAAGATGCACATGCTGCGCCGTATCCTGATCCCGATGGGCACGGTCGAGGCGGTGGAATTCCTCGTCGATAAAATGAAGGACACCAAGTCCAACGACGATTTCTTCCAGGCCATGAACCAGTAGCCCGGCCCCCGATTTTCTTAGGTTTTGCTGGCCGGGTCAGGGATATTTCTGACATGCTTGTAGGGTTATAAAAGCAATAAACTTGCAGATTGAGGTTTAAAATTCCACTGAAAACACCCGTCGATGTGCAGGTAGGCAAGCTTTTTGGCTTTGTTCGCAATGCCTTGGAGGACCGCCCTGCCGCGCCGGGGCTGGATGTTTTGCTGGATTCGCTGATCGCCGGACGTTTTCATTTCGAAGAGGAACAATGGCATAATGTCGCGGATTGCCTGCGGGGCCGGGCGCTCGGCGGGCAGCCACGGGAGCTTTTGCTGCGCGCAACCAATGAACAAGGCGTACTGATCCCGCACGAAGCCCTGATCCGGGCCGTGAGCGAGGAGGGGTTGCAATCGACCTTTGATCACGCCATCGCCCTTGGGGCCATGCAACAGGCCATCCGGAAAAACAGCTTTCCTGTCTCGATCAATATCTCCGGCCATGCCGCTGCCGATCCGACCTTCTGGATTGACCTGCACGATTCCCTGCAGCATTTTTTCAAGGGCCAGTACGACCCGCAACAGGTGATCTGGGAACTGACCGAAGACGCGCAACCGGATAATATCGCCATCGGCGCCCTGAAACATATGCGCAATGTGCACGGCTATTCCTTCGCCATTGATGATTTATCGCACAAGGACCTCTCCCGTCTGTCCAGCCTCGGGGACAAGGTCAAGTATGTGAAGATTGACGGAAAATCTATAGAAGCCGCGGCTCGCGGGGAGTTTTCGCTGGAGGGTCTGGTTCGGACCATCAGTGAACACGCTCCCGGCGCGGCCATTTTGGCCGAATGGGTTCCCGACGCCCCTACTGCCCGCACCCTGTGCGAGAAATACAATATCTCGCTCGTCTCCGGTCATCATCTCGACCCCAGCCCTAGCTATTTCGGCTATCAGGTCCGCACCGCCCACTGCCGCACCCCCGCCCCCGTGCCGGAAATCTGCTGAGAAAAGGCAGAACACTCCACCTCACCCTACGTCATCGCGAGGCCACGAAGTGGCCGTGGCGATCCGTAAAAATGTTGGAAATCCGCAGCATATCCCTTCGTTGCCCACGTCAAGCAGACAGATACTCAACAAAATCCATGGACTTATGCAGAACCCTCACAACAAAAATATGACCATCTTCATCATCATAGAAAATGACATGACTTTCAAAATCAAAGCGCCGTACTGCCGGATTGACTCTCGCGTCAAGACGGCCAATTTCCGGATTTGAACACAACAGATTCAAACGATCATTTAGAGCAACGATATGTGCGCGTTTTGCGCCGCCTTTTTCTTTCGGATACGGAACACCCCAATAGTTATGAGTTAGTAGCGGGCCCGACTTCTTGCCAAAATAAGTCTCAAGTGAGGGCGTGGTCTTCCACCAGCCCAGAGATGGGCTTCGATAAAAGCGTATGCTGCTTTTTCATCGTGGAAGTGGGCTTGGTTCAATACAGACATTGGCTAACTCCTTAAAATACCGGTTATTTGCATCAAAACCGGTCTAAAAAGTCAAATATTTTGTTTCTTATGCTTGTTTTAACCGGTTATCGGGTGTATAACCGGTATCATGAGTACAGACAAAGGTATAGCAGTTATCGAGATAACCGGTGCGGAACGCGACCGGTTGCTGACATTGGAAGAAGGGCATTTTGCAGAATTAAAGGGTCTTGAAGTTTCCACCAAGAAGTTAGGTTACACCGTATCCGCTTTTGCCAATTCCACCGGTGGCGAATTGTATATTGGTATCGGCGAAACCGAAATGTTAGGGACTAAAATTCGAACATGGCATGGCTTTAGCGATCAGGAAGCCGCTAACGGGCATCTCCAATCATTGGAAGCCCTATTTCCTCTTGGTGCTGAATATTCTTATGAATTTTTATCATGTCCAGGTTCGAATGGCCTTGTCCTGCACATTACAGTGCAACGTACCGCGCAGATTTCCAGAGCGCACGATAAAAAAGTCTATGTTAGGAGGGGCGCGCAAAATCTTCCAGTGAAAGGGGCAGAGGCACTGCGCAGGCTAGAGCTTGATAAGGGTATTTCCAGCCATGAAACCCAACCGGTTAATGCTGACATGACCATCCTTACAAAATCAGAGAAGCTGGCTGATTTCATAAAGAATGTTGTACCCATGCAGACGCCCGCTGTTTTTGTAAAAAAGCAGGCGCTCTCGCGAAATAACAAGCCGATAGTATCGGGGGTTTTGTTGTTTGGAGAGGAACCGCAGGCCCTATTGCCCAAATCTGGAGTTAAACTTTTCCGATACAAGACGGATAAACAACCAACACGAGACACTCTTGCCGGTGAGCCGGAAACCATTGAGGGAACGGCCTATGAGGTAATTTATGAGACGGTCAAAAAAACTACTGCGATGGTAGACGGCATCCAGCGGCTAGGCCCGAAAGGTTTCGAACCGGTAATATATCCACCAACGGCGCTCCACGAAATTGTCACAAACGCAGTTCTCCACCGCGATTACAGTATTGCAACAAACGTACAAGTCCGCGTTTTCGAGAACCGTATTGAAATAGAAAGTCCCGGTCGTCTTCCGGGCCATGTAACCACCCGCAACATTTTTAAAACCCAATTCTCTCGAAATGGAGTGTTGGTTCGGCTCATTCACAAGTTTCCAAACCCTCCGAATAAAGATGTTGGCGAGGGATTGAACACGGCTGTTGATGAAATGAAAAAATTACGCTTGAAGCCGCCGGTTATTCGAGAAACCGAAAATTCTGTGATCGTGGAGATCAGGCACGATAAGCTGGCCTCCCCAGAAGAATCTGTAATGGATTATCTCGAAAACCACGCCGAAATAACCAACAGCACCGCAAGAGAGCTTACGGGAATTGTGTCTGAAAATACCATGAAAAACGTGTTTATTAGATTAGCAAAGCGTAACCTCCTTGAACCGGTGCCGGGACGTAAGGGCGCTGCATCAGCATGGCAAAAATATAGCGGCTAAACCGGTTTGCTTTCTGGGTACGGGAAGTATAACATTAGGAAAAAAATCCTTCCATTCCCGCCCAATCTATGCCATCATACCCCCATGAAATGGATGGTACACTTACACCCCGGCCTTGCGGCCATTTTAACGGGGGCGGGTGAGCCCGTCCTTTTGCAAGGCCCGGTCGTCGCACCGGGGTCAGGGTCTGCGCCCGGCGATACGCCTGAAAACGCCCCCGAACACCGTATCGACCCCGCCTGTTTTCTTGCGGCGCTGTTTCACATCGACCAGAACGGGCTTTATGAGGCCCCGCTGACCCGGTTGTGGCCGCAGGATGTGTTGCCGTCTGCGCCAGCCCTACCCCCCGGCATCGGGTTTTATCTGCTGGACGATCCCGATCACCTGTCGCCGCCGCTGTTGTTGGCGGTGGCGTTGCATGCCCTCGACCCGGACATCACCATTCTGGCCGTTCTGTGCGGCGACAGGCTCCCCGCCCCGGCCAAAAATGCTGCAACATTTGCTGCACGCCCCGACGAAATCGTCGCGTTTTTTGCCCTTGTGCGCAAGCGTTTTGAAGACCTCGAAGATTGGCCTGAAGGAAAAGAATCATTTCAAAACAAGGTGTTACCGCAGGTCATCCCGGCCCTGAACATGGCCGCCGAACAGGTGCAGGACCGCTGGCTGCGGCGGGCGCAAATTGCCGCAAATTATGCTGCGGCTTTGCATGCCACGCGGCAAGATGTCGCGGCGCTTTTCAACATCACCGACGCCCGCGTCCAGCGCATCGAAAAACGCTTCAGCTATATTCTCGAACGCCTGCGCCGCAACCTGCAAGACCACGGCGCCACCTGCCGCATCCAGATCATCTTCAGCGCCGACGGAAAAACCTTAAGCGGTGACGATCTCGACGATGTGCGGTAAGGGCTTGTACCAGGACTCTTCCGCCATCAATAAACATAAGGCTCCACAAGGACTGTCATCCCGAGCGTAGCCGAGGGATCTGACCCGTTTTCCGCTTGAAAAGATCCCTCGGCTACGCTCGGGATGACGCGGTATTGGGGGTTGCGTTGTGTTTCCCTTGATTTACACGTTCGATTATTGAACCCGCCCGTGTTCTTGACGCGGTGGGTTCGCCCCTACGACAGTTTCTGGATCAAAATATCGAGCTGGTCGAAATCCTTGAAGGCGATTTTTACCATGCCGGATTTTCCGTCCGGTTTCAGGTCGATAGCCACCTTCATCCCCAAACGTTGCAGCATTTCGCGTTCCAGCCCCATGGTATCGACATCTTTGGGCGGGCGGGCTTTGCGTTTGTGGCCGTCTTTGGTTTCCGCGTTCTGGGCCAGACGTTCGGTTTCGCGCACGCTCAGGCCTCTTGCCGCGACATCGCGCGCCAGTGCTTCCGGGTCCTTGGCGGTAATCAGGGCGCGGGCGTGACCGGTGGTCAGTGTGCCGCTGCGGATCATGGTGCGCACGCTGGCGGGCAGGCCGAGCAGGCGCACCATATTGGCGACGTGGGAGCGGCTTTTGCCGACGGCGGCGGCCAGTTTTTCCTGGGTATGGGCGAATTCCTCCATCAGGCGCTGGTAGCCTTCGGCCTCATCGAGCGGGTTCAGATCCTCGCGCTGGAGGTTTTCGATCAGGGCAACCTGCATCGCCTGTTCGTCGTCCATCTCGCGGATGATGACCGGGACATCGTGGCACCGGGCTTTTTGGGCTGCGCGCCAGCGGCGTTCACCGCAGATGATTTCATACTGGCCGTTTTCAACCGGACGCACGACCAGAGGCTGTAAAATGCCGTGGGTGGTGATGGAATCGGCCAGCTCTTTTAGTGTCGCATCATCGAAATTACGGCGGGGCTGGAACTTGCCGGGGCGCAGCATGGCGACGGAAAGCGTTTTGCGCGGCTGGGTCGGGTCGTCGGCGGGTGTTGCGGCGGTCG
This sequence comes from uncultured Micavibrio sp., assembly GCA_964400125.1. GTDB lineage: Bacteria > Pseudomonadota > Alphaproteobacteria > Micavibrionales > Micavibrionaceae > Micavibrio. The sequence goes on from CAYNSR010000023.1 coordinate 25,595, forward strand.
ACGGCGCGGCTGCTGCGAAAGAGGGGGTTTCCTCATCGTCGAACAGGGCGTTCAGTCCGCGGCCCAGACCGCGTTTGGTGTTTGTTGCTGCGTTCATCATGCGGCTCCTGCGACGGGGGTTTGTGTTTCGGCCTGCGGCGGGGCCATCAGGCTGCGTTCGCGTTTCAAAACCTCGCTGGCGAGGTGGATATAGGCGGTGGCACCGGGGCAGCGCATGTCGTAGACGATTGCGGGCAGGCCGAAGGACGGGGCTTCGGAGACGCGGACATTGCGCGGGATGACCGTTTTGTAAACCTTGTCGCCGAAAAAGGTGCGTACGTCTTCGGCCACCATGGTGGAAAGGTTGTTGCGTTTGTCGTACATGGTCAAGACGACGCCGTGAATGTCCAGATCCGGGTTGAAGGCTTTCCTGACGCGCTCGATGGTTTTGACCAGATGCGACAGGCCTTCCAGCGCGTAGAATTCACATTGCAGCGGTACGACAATCGTGTCCGACGCCACCAGCGCATTCAGGGTCAGCAGATTGAGCGAGGGCGGGCAGTCAATAATAACATAGTCGAACGGGAGCGGTGTACGCAGGGCCGTACGCAGGCGGTATTCGCGGTTATCGGCGTTGACCAGCTCGATTTCAGCCCCCGAAAGGTGGATCGAGGACGGGACGATGGACAGGCCCGGCACTTTGGTTTCCATAACCGTATCCATAATGGAGACCTCGTTAAAAAGCACATCATAGGTGCTGTGCCGGATATCGGCCCGGCGGATGCCCAGTCCGGTCGAGGCATTGCCCTGCGGGTCGAGATCGAGCAGGAGGACTTTCTTGCCGACCGCGCTCATCGCCGTTGCCAGATTGATCGCCGTGGTGGTTTTTCCCACACCGCCCTTTTGATTGGTGATTGACATAATCCTTGGCATGGCAGGAACAGGCATCGGGCTGACGGTCATGAAATATCACTTTCGTTCCGGTTGGGGATGGGGACGGAAAGGACTATGACTTAAGTCCGGATTTGCCGTCAATCTTTTTCAAAAGATTCGTGATGATTAAAATCGTCGCCTCCGGATCGGTCAGGCTGGGAATTTGCCTCAGGTCGAAGGTCCAGAGCGCTTGTGCGGCCTGGATTTCTGCCATCGCTTGGGCCCCCTTGGGGAAAATGCAGACCATATCCGGGTTTTGCTCCGCCCACGGCCAGACATGTTCCAGCAACTGGCCAAGGCTGGCCAGGGCCCGGGCGGTGACGATATCGGGGGCCGGAATCGAATCGGCGGCCTGTTCGATTCGGGTGTTCAGGATATTCACAGGGGCATTTGTTTCATGTGAAACATTGCCGAGGAAGGCGCATTTTTTCTGGTCCGATTCGATCAGCGTGACCGCTATTTCCGGTCGGGCAATGGCCAGTACCAGACCCGGGAACCCGGCCCCGCTTCCCAGATCATGAAGCGTCCGGGCATCCGCAGGCAGGAGCGGGAGGAGTTGCAAGGAGTCGATAAAATGTCGGGACCAGGCCTCGGCGATTGTAGCGGGGCCGACGAGATTGATTGCCTTTTGCCATTTGACAAGCAGCGCCTCATAGCGGCGGAGGGCGTCGATTGTTCCACGTGAAACAGGAAAGGGGAGATCAGGCTGCACGGCGTTTCACATGGCGCAACAGGGCGACGATAGAGGCAGGGGTCACGCCGGGAATACGGGCTGCAGCCCCCAGTGTCGCGGGGCGGGCTTTTTCCAGCTTGCCCCGGATTTCCGTCGACATGCTGCCGATGGCGCTATAATCCAGATCTGGGGGCAGGGCCAGCGCTTCATCCTTGCGGAAGGCGAGAATGTCGGAATCCTGACGGTCAATATATCCGGCATATTGGGCATCGATGCAGATCTGTTCGATCACATCCGGACGGAGACTGGCCAGCTCTGGCCAGTTTTGGGCAACCTTGCCCCAGCCCACTTGCGGGTAGCGTAGGAGGTCGAGGACATTGCGGCGCACCCCGTCCAGCGTGATGGCAAAGCCCCGGGCGGCCAGTTCATTGGGGGAGCCGCCAAGGCTGCGGGCGAGAGCGCGGCCAGCGGCCAGCGCCCGTTTCTTTTCCGCCCATCCGGCTTGGCGCGCCGGGCCGATGCACCCGATCTCCAGACCAAGATCAGTCAAACGCTGGTCGGCGTTATCGGCGCGCAGGGACAGGCGGTATTCGGCCCGGCTGGTAAACATCCGGTAGGGTTCGGGCGCGCCACGGGTAATCAGGTCGTCGATCAGGACGCCGATATAGGCATCGGCCCGGTCGAGGACAAAGCTGCGGGTGCGTCCGGCGGCGGCGAGGGCGGCGTTGATTCCGGCCATCAGCCCTTGCGCGGCGGCCTCCTCATAGCCCGTGGTACCGTTGATCTGGCCAGCGAGGAAGAGACCGGGCAGGCGTCTGGATTCAAGGGTCGGCCCAAGGTCGCGGGGGTCGCAGTAATCATATTCAATGGCATAGGCCCATTCAAACACCGCCGCCTTTTCAAGGCCGGGAATGGATTTGAGCAGCGCCGCCTGCACCTCGATCGGCAGGGCATTGGAAATGCCGTTGGGGTAGATCGTCGGGTCGTCAAGCCCTTCTGGCTCCAGAAAAATCTGGTGGCTCGGCTTGTCGGCAAAACGCACGACCTTGTCCTCGATCGAAGGACAGTAACGCGGCCCCGTGCCCTTGATCGCCCCGGAATACATGGGCGCACGGTGCAGGTTGGCGCGGATGATCTCGTGGGTCGCCGCCGTCGTATGGGTGATATGGCAGGGGATCTGCGGCACGGTGATGGCCTTGCTCAGGAAAGAAAAAGGCTGCGGCGGGGTGTCGCCGTGCTGTTCTTCGAGGATCGACCAGTCGATGGTGCGCCCGTCAAGCCGGGCCGGGGTGCCGGTCTTGAGGCGGGCCAGAGGAAAGCCAAGACGCTCCAGCGTTTCCGCGAGACCAATGGCCGGTTTTTCGCCCACGCGGCCCGCCGGGATACGGTCCTCGCCGCGATGGATCAGACCGCGCAGGAAGGTCCCGGTGGTGATGACCGCCGCGCCGCAGGCATAGGTCTGGCCGCTCAGGGTCTTTACCCCGGCAACCGCCCCGTCGGTCCCGAGGACAATATCTTCGGCCCCGTCTTCGATGATGGTCAGGTTGGGGATATCGGCCAGAATATCCTGCACCGCCTGACGGTAGAGCTTGCGGTCGGCCTGCGCCCGGGGACCGCGCACGGCGGGGCCCTTTGAGGCGTTGAGCATCCGGAACTGAATCCCGGCGCGGTCGATGCCCCGGGCCATAACCCCGTCAAGCGCGTCGATTTCGCGCACCAGATGACCCTTGCCCAGCCCGCCAATGGCGGGGTTGCACGACATGGTGCCGATCGTGTCGCGCTTGTGGGTCAGCAGCGCCGTTTTTGCGCCCATGCGCGCCGCCGCCGCCGCCGCTTCACACCCGGCATGGCCGCCGCCGACAATGATGACATCGAATTTTACATGCTGTTCCATAGCGGGCTTTTATACATCAACCCTGTGGATAATATCCAGCTTTTATCGCAGAGGACTCCGCGACCACACCCCGAAATTATTTGACATAGCGCCGATGTCTACATTACCGTTCCCGGCATGGATTATTTACGGGGCGTTTTCAAGGGGAGCGTACAGGGGACGCGGGCGGCGATTCCGGGGGCGGGGGCGACCATCATGTATTCTGGTGCCAGTCCGTATAATCTGTCCCTTGTTCTCCATCGCATTGTCACCACCGTTCAGAAGGCCTTGTCTGCCGATCAGAAGGTGATTCTGCTGATGGGGGAGGAGCATTGCACAATTGCCCATGTGCGGATGGCGGAACTGGTGCGCGCCGGGCTTTCCCGCGTGGGGGTCAACGACCCGGTGATGGCGTATGAGCATCCTCATAATTTACTGGAAATCCTGCTTCCTGAAATTTTCCCGGGAGCCGCGCAAGCAGGGTTTCGCACCTGCGCCACGCAGGCGCTTCCGGCCCTGAAAGCGTGCGATCCGGGCATTATCACCGCTTGCAGGCCCTGGCGCTTGCGGCATGGCGCTGGCTCCAAGCGCCTGTAACACGTCTTGAGGGCGTGACCGCCCAGCTTGCGGAAGGGGCTACGATCCGTCTGGTGGATATGGCGGTGACGAGGAATGGTTGCCTTGATGTTGCTCCTTCCGCCGATGCCGATATCCGTATCCATACCGACGATGCCGATATCCGTATCCATACCGAATCTACAGTGGGGATACGTCGGCGCAATCTGTGGATGGCGGATAAGATACGGACGTTTCTTGCGGATGCCCAAAGGCGGGTCGTTATTTTGTCGACAGGCTTGTTCCATCTTGGCGGTCTGGAAAAAGAGCTGGTTTTTATTGGCCCGATTCCCTGCACGGTATTTTTGCGCGGTCTGCGCACGAGAATCCTGATCAAAACATCCGGATCATTACGGTGTTCCCGGAGATTGCGAAGTGCACGTTTGAACGTATTCTTTGCACCCAAGCGCAGGCGGCCATGGGGACCCCGGACACGATCATTTTGCGCAATGCAATCCAAACGCGACATATGAGGTTTGATACAGGATCGTTTGAAAGTGAAATCTCGGCGCTGGAACAATTATCCAGAAATGGCGCAACAGGCCCGCTGCGGGTTCAAAACGAGGCGGGGTATAATGCCCTCATCGAAGAACACAGGGCCGCCCTTGTGCGCGAGGTTATGGCTGCCGTAACCGAGTATGGCCCCCCGGCCCCCGGATTAGTTTATAGTCTTTGATTTATAGTCTTTGAAGTGAGAATCAGACATCTCAACAG
>CAYNSR010000024.1:0-26981 GCA_964400125.1 uncultured Micavibrio sp.
GTCACGGCAGCGGGAAATATAACTGCATGCAGTGTCAGGGCGTCGGGCGGGAAAACTGCCCCAAATGCCACGCCCACCGCACCATTGTCTGCCCCGTTTGTCGCGGCACGAAAGTGTCACGGCAAAAAAACGGTCAAATGGGGACCTGCATCAAATGCCACGGCCATGGCGAAGCGCCCTGCACCCATTGCCAGCGCACCGGGAAAATCAAATGCCACCCCTGTCAGGGTACGGGGCTGGTGCCGTGCCAGAAATGCAACGCCAGCGGTATCATCAGCGATATCCGCCATGTCAGCTTCGAAGGAAAAACGCACTTCCTCTACGACAAGGACGCCCTGCCGGAAGGGGTGCCGGACCTGATCGCGCGGATCGGCCCCGACATTGCCGCCGATGCGCATGCGGATATTGCGTTCCTGAAGGAAAAAGAACAACTCGCCGATCAGGATGCCTACCGCACCACCGAACATGTCCCGGAATTCGATGAACTGGTCGTACCCTACGATGTTGGTCTGCCCTGGGGGGCGCTGGGGCTGCGGATCGGCAACCAGACCCTTGAAGGAACGCTGTTCGGCGTCCACCCGATGCTGCTCGACTATCCGCCCTTCCTCGAAGCCCCGGTGGCGGCGGGGCTGGACCGCCTCAATCAGGCGGCAAATCGACTCGGTTCCGTCCGGGGCAATCTGGAAGAAGCCATACACATCCGGGCCATCGGTGATGCGCTCGTCTTTGCCGCGACAAAACCGCCGAAAAAAGCCGCGCTGGCGATGCGGGGCCGCTGGACGCTCGGCTTCCGGCCCGAAGTCAATGATATGATGATCGTGCAGGCCGGAAAGGCGTTCGACAATATCAGCGGCCTGCCGCGCATCCTCGGACTGATCGCCGGGCTGGGGCTGACGGCGGCAGTCTTCGCGACATGGCTGTTCACGCCGCTGCGCGGGATTGCCGGGGCGTATCTGACCCCGGCGGGGATCCCGCAAATGGTGATGATCCTTGCCGATATGGCGCTAATCGCAATCGGCGGCTATCTCGCTGCAACGCTGTCGCAACTGGCCGTCCGGCAAGCGACCATCGCGCTGTTCAAAAAAATCCTCCCCCCCGACAAGGCGAAAAAAATCGTACCGCGCGCGGGGAAGGCCGGTCTGGCCGCCTATAGCGGGTCCATCCTGATCTTTGCCGCCTTGCTGACGGCTGCATGGATGGGCGGCCACGCCCTGCCTGAATGGGTGCAATACTTGTTACGCTTCCTACCGCAATCGTCTTGAAACAGACCTTAACGCCGCGCCGCCAGCGATAAAATCGCCTGTGCCGTCAGCGTTTCATCGGGGGTGCCGGTTTTTTTGCAATCCGCCTCCAGTTGCGCGAGCCTGTTCAGCAACCCTTCCAGCGCTGGCGCGGACCAGCGATTGATCTGGGCGCGGAACATGTCATTCCACTTGAAGAATATTTTTGGGTTGAGCTGGTCGATCGCCGCTTCCATCGGCAGGCCGGATTGCATCATGCCATGCACGAAATGCAGACGGCGAAAATGACTTTGCAAGGAACGCAGAATGACGATCAGCGGCACACCCTCATCGACCATCTGGCGGAAACTGCGCATGGCAAGATCGGGATTGCCACCCCCCGTCGCATACACCAGATCGTCGAGCGATTTTGCCCCGCCCTGCCCGCAACAGGCCTGCACATCGTCCAGCGTGGCCTTCGTCCCCGGCGGGGTGCTGGCCATATACAGCGCCAGCTTGGCGATTTCCATCCGCGCCATCTGGTGATCGCCGATCAGTTGCTGCGCCAGCCATGCGCAGGCATCGCCGTCAATGGCGTATCCCGCCGCCTGCAAATCCTGCCGGATCAGGCTCTGGATATTCCCGGCTTCGGCCAGATAGCACGGCAGGGCGGCGGCGTTGGGGGCGGTTTCAAACAATTTCCGCAGCGAAGACCGCGCGCCCAGCTCCGCCGCCGTTAATACAAGCAGCGCCTCGGATGCGGGGGCGGCAAGATACGCCTTCATCAACGGCGTCAGGGCATCGGCGGCATCTTCAACCCGGATCAGGCGGCGACCGCCCATCATCGAAATCGCGAAAGCCTCGTCGTTCAACCGCGCCGGGTCCTCGGCTAACATCCCGGCCCGCAGCACCGCGACATTGAACGGATCATGCAGGTCCGCCACCACCGTTTTCCCGATCAGGGCCGCCCGTTCCTGCGTCAGGCCGCGATCGGGGCCATAGACGAGAACGGCACGGACCGCAGAGTCCGGTTTTTTCACGAAGGCCTCGATATTGCGCGGCGGAATCTTCATGACGAAACGTCAGCCTTTCCGCTTCAGGAACAGGACGATCTGCTGCTCCGCCTGCTGCGCCAGCGCGTCCAGCACGTTCAGGCGGGCGTTTTCTTCCGAAACGCGGGTGGTGAACTGGCTGTCCAGCACGTTGTAGCTGGCTGTAGCGGTCAGGTCACGTTCCAGCAAGACCGCGCCGTTCCCGGCATCGCGTAAAACCATCCGGCTGTTCAGCCGCAATTGCGCCCGCGTGGTGTTGGCAGTCTTGGTGATATCGAGATTGGTGCGCTGTTCCCGCAACGGCGCGACGCTCAGGCGGTAAAGCGGCGCATCGGGCGTCCCGGCGCTATGGAACCGGTCGATCAGGCGATTGCGCAGATATTGCCCCTCGCGGTCAGGAATAATGTCGATATAAATATCGTTCAGCGCCGCCTGCACGCGGTGATCGCCGCCGGAGGAGTGGTAAAGCGGCGTGAAACCGCACCCCGCCAGCAATAAAACCCCCCATAAAACCCCGATCAGACGCATCACCCGACCACCACAAAATTCACAATACGGTTGGGGACAACAATTTCTTTGTGGACGGTTTTGCCACTCAGCATACGTTGAATATCGGGGTAACCCCTAGCAGCAGCCTTGACAGCTTCATGATCGAGGTCTTTATGCAAAGACATGGTTCTTTTCAGCTTCCCGTTAATTTGAATTGCGATAGTAACCATATCGGCGTGTAGAAGAGATTGCTCAACTTCCGGCCAAGGCATTTCTGCGAGGATAGTGTTGTGCCCCAGCAGACTCCATAGTTCCTCTGTTACATGAGGGATCATTGGATTGAGACCACGGATCAAATATTCCCTAGCTTCTCTGAATGCAAAATCGTTTGTTGGATATTTCTCGATAGCATTCGCCAGCTCCCGCAACCGGGCCACAGCCTTATTCATATGGAAGGCCTCTATATCTTCCGCCACATGGTGCAAGGTACGATGTGCCTGAGCGCGTAATTTATTCGCGTCTTCATCGTATGTTTCTGAATTTTCTATTTCATCTGAAACCATGCGACGCAAGCGATTGACGAATTTCGACGCCCCTTCAATCCCGCTTTCCGACCATTCCAGATCGCGCTCCGGCGGGGAATCCGACAGAATAAACAGCCGCGCCGCATCGGCACCATAGGTGGAAAGAATATCTTCCGGGTCGATGACGTTCTTCTTCGACTTCGACATTTTCTCGACGCGGCCCTGCTGTACCGGGGAATTGTCTGCCGCTTTGATGTAACCGCCATTATGACCCGGCGCGACTTCAGTCGGGAACAGCCATTTCCCCTGCGCATCCTTATACGTCACATGCGTGACCATGCCTTGCGTGAATAATCCGCTGAACGGTTCTGCGATATCGAGATACCCGCAATCGCGCATGGCCCGGGTGAAAAAGCGTGAATAGAGCAGGTGCAAAACCGCATGTTCAACCCCGCCGATATACTGGTCGACAGGCAGCCAATAGGCGGTTTTATCCTTTGAAAACGCCACCCCCTCGTTGCGCGGATCGCAAAACCGCGCGAAATACCAGCTCGATTCAAAGAACGTGTCGAAGGTGTCGGTTTCACGCTGCGCCCCCGCGCCGCAGGACGGGCATTTCACATGCTTCCATGTCGGATGATGGACAAGCGGGTTGCCGGGTGTATCGAAGGTCACATCATCGGGCAGGCGCACCGGCAACTGCTCGTCCGGAACCGGTACGACGCCGCAGGCCGGGCAATGAATCATCGGAATCGGACAGCCCCAGTAACGCTGCCGCGATACGCCCCAGTCGCGCAGGCGGTAAAGCGTTTTCCCCTCACCCTTGCCCATTTTTTCAATCCGCGAAATCACTTCGGCCTTAGCGGAGTCGATATCGAGGCCGTCAAGAAAACCGGAATTGATAAGGATTCCGTCCTCGGTGTAAGGCAGATCGGGAGCATCCCCCCCTGACGCCTTCAGCGTCTTCCCCCCCGCTTGCGGGGGGGTAAGGGGGGGAGCAATCACAGCAATGATCGGCAGATTATATTTCGTTGCGAAATCAAAATCGCGCTGGTCATGCGCCGGGCAGCCGAAAATCGCGCCGGTGCCGTAATCCATCAGGATAAAATTGGCGATATAGACGGGCAATTGCACATCGGGCAAAAACGGGTGCTGCACTTTTGCGCCCGTATCAAAACCGATTTTTTCCGCCTGCTCGATCGCCGCCTCGGATGTGCCTGTCGCCTGACATTTTTTGATGAATGCGTCATAGCCCGGCTTATCCGCCCCCAGCGTCCTTGACAGGGGATGATCCGGCGCAATACCGACAAAGGCCGCCCCAAACAGCGTATCAGGCCGCGTGGTGAAGACTTCGATGGAATCTCCCCCCCCAGCCCCACCGCAAGCGGGGGGGTGCGTTATATCTGCGTTATCCCCCCCCGCTTGCGGGGGGGTAAGGGGGGGAGAAACAATATCAAACCGAAACTGCAACCCGCGCGATTTGCCGATCCAGTTCTCCTGCATGATGCGGACTTTTTCCGGCCAGCGTTCCAGCGTTTGCAACCCCTCCAGCAATTCCTCCGCATAATGCGTGATCTTCAAAAACCACTGCGACAATTTACGCCGTTCGACGGGCGCTCCGGTGCGCCAGCCCTTGCCGTCGATGACCTGTTCATTGGCAAGAACGGTGTTATCGACCGGGTCCCAGTTGACCATCGATTCCTTCCGGTAGGCGAGGCCCTTGCGGTAGAAATCGAGAAACATTTTTTGTTCGTGGCGATAATATTCAGGGTGGCAGGTGGCCACTTCGCGGGACCAGTCAATCGACAGTCCCATGGATTTCAACTGGTCGCGCATCACGGCGATGTTTTCATAGGTCCATTTTCCCGGATGTTCGCCGCGTTCAATCGCCGCATTTTCCGCTGGCAGGCCAAAGGCATCCCAGCCCATCGGGTGGATGACGTTATAGCCCCTTGCCTTGCGATACCGCGCCACCACATCGCCCAGTGTATAATTGCGCACATGCCCGACATGAATCCGCCCCGACGGATAGGGAAACATCTCCAGAACGTAATATTTCGGCTTGTCCGCCCCGTCCTGCGCGGCAAAGCATTGCCGTTCCGCCCAGATGCGGCGCCATTTTTCCTCAGTGCCCCTGATATCGTGCGCTGACATGTCTTCGCGTCCCTCTTGGTCCTACACCTTGCTATTGCCCGCCCATATCAGCAACCCGCATCTGACGCGCGCGCGTCAGGATGGTATCTTCGAGATGCCGTGATGTTTCCGGTGCCACCGCTGCATCGCGCCATTCACCGCCACGACCTTTGCGCATCTGCCGGAAGACCTTGACCTGAATCGCGTCAGAACGCAGTTGCCGATCAAGAATAAAGACATTCAGCTTCAACCGCTCATCCGGCGTTGTCTCCGGCGTATACCAATCCGTCAGGATCACCCCGCCGAACGGGTCGGCACTGGCCAGCGGCATGAACGACACCGTATCGAGCGACGCCCGCCACAGATAGGAATTGATGCCAAGGCCGCTCTGGCCGCTGTAATCGGCGCTTTTGTTCTTGCCCAGTGACAAAATTCCGCCCTTGCCGAAAATACTGTCGGGCTTGGCGTAGATATCATTTCCAGCCACCGTATTACGGTCGGCCCCGGTCGGGTATTTCGCCTCCCCCCCCAGATCGGGATTGGAATTGCACCCCGCCAGCGCAAGGGCGGCAACGACGCAGACGGCAAGAAAAGGGTGATGCGTTACGGAAAGCATGGAAAACCTGCCTATATAAGGTGGAAACAGGCCCCATCCCTTAGCACGACGACACACCCCGCTCAACCCCTAATTTGGTTACAGTATACTTAATTATTATCATCAATGCCGCCTGATGATACGCATCGGGGAGAATAATTAAGTATACTGTAACCAAATTAGAACCAAAGAACCGTCATCCCGAGCGTAGTCGAGGGATCTGGCCAAGCCACGAACCTGTCAGATCCCTCGACTACGCTCGGGATGACGCGGTATTGGAGTTGTCATAGCCCCTGTTGCAAAAATACCACGTCCGGACAGAAAATTGTGGCCCGCGCGCATCACCCGGTTGAGGTAACGCTACTCCGGGGGGTAAAGTTCCCGGAGTGGTCGCCCGGTTCCGGGGGATCGTTGTGAAAATTGTGAGAGGATCTACTAAAATGAAAAAACTCCTTCTGACCACAGCACTGGTTGGCGTTGCATTCGTTGCAGCTCCGGCAAACGCTGAAGTCTCCCTCGGCCTCGGTGGCCACATGAAAGGCTACGTTACCTGGCACGATCAGGATGAGCCTGTTGGTGCTGGTGCTGCGGATGTTCGTGAATTCGACATCATTCGTGCAACAGAAATTCACTTCACGGGTGAAACCACACTGGACAACGGTCTGACCGTTGGTTTCCACGCCGAAGCTGAAACTGATGGCGGCAACGAAGCCGTTAACGGCGATGGTTTCGAAGTTGAAGAATCCTATGCCTATTTTGCTGGCAACTGGGGTCGCGTCAATTTCGGTGCTGAAGACGGCGCGGCTTACCTGCTGCAGGTTGCTGCTCCTTCCGCAGACTCCAACGTTGATGGCCTCCGTCAAGACGTAAACCCGATCAACTACGGGGCCGCGTTCGTAAACAACGCTGCCTACACCACCAACGCAACCCTGACCACCGGTCTGATCGGCTCTCTTGATTACGACCATGTTGCGTCCGGTTATGCTGATAAAATCACTTATATCAGCCCGGTCTTCAACGGCTTCCAGGCTGCTGCGTCGTACTCCCCGGATTCGGCCTATGCCACGGACTTCGGCAACAGCCAGGACAACACCCTGAACGATCTGGGCGATTCCTGGGAACTGGCTGCCCGCTATGAAGGTCAGTTCAACGCTGTCCGTCTGGCTCTGGGTGCCGGTTACAGCAACACCGATATCGAACTCGAAAACACTGGTGCTGCTGTTGTTGTTGGTGATCGTACCGACAACATCACCACATGGAACGTCGGCGCCAATCTCGGCTTCGGTCCGTTCAATGTCGGTGCGGCTTACCTGAAATCCGACAACGGTGATATCGCCGCGACTGCTGGCGCAACCGCCAACACCAACAGCGATACCCGCACCTGGGTTCTCGGTGTTGACTACACCACTGGCCCGTTCGTTCTGGGTGCATCCTTCATGGATCAAGACCAAGAGCATGGTGCTGTTGATCTCGACTCCAACCGCTACAGCGGTGGTGTCACCTACACCTACGGCCCGGGCATGACCTTCCGTGGTTCGGTCCACCATGTCGAGCATGAAGTCAACACCGCCGGTGTTCCTGACTTCGATGCAACCAGCCTGTTGCTGGGTACGCAAATCGGCTTCTAATTCCTACTCAGGAATTGTGAATGCGGGAAAGGGGCGCGAAAGCGCCCCTTTCTTCTTTCCTTCTTCTCCATCGTCATCCCGAGCGTAGTCGAGGGATCTTGATGGGCGTTGTCTTGTACCGATCCCTCGACTACGCTCGGGATGACAGGAAAGGATTTATCATGACCATCGCCGAAAACATTGCCGCGATTCAAAAACGTATCGCCGTCCTTGCCCGCGACCATCACCGCGCCCCCGACACCGTGACGCTGATCGCGGCCAGCAAACAGCAACCCGATGTGCATATCGATGCGGCACTGGCGGCGGGACATGTCGTCTTCGGTGAAAACCGGGTGCAAGAGGCGCAACGGCGCTGGATACCGCGCCGTGCGCTCTATCCGCATCTGCAACTGCATTTGATCGGACCGTTACAGACCAACAAGGTGCATGATGCGGTGATGCTGTTCGATGTCATCCACACGCTCGACCGGGAAAAACTGGCCGATGCCTTGCAGACTGAAATGATCCGGCAGGGCCGGACGCTGCGCTGTCTGGTGCAGGTCAATACAGGGGATGAACCGCAAAAATCCGGCATCGCGGTCAAAGACCTGCCGCGCCTCCTCACCCATTGCCGCAAGATCGGCCTGCCCGTCAGCGGCCTGATGTGCATCCCCCCGGTCGGGGAAGACCCGGCCCCGCATTTCCAGCGTCTGGCCGCCCTCGCCCACACCCACAACCTCGCCCATCTCAGCATGGGCATGAGCGCCGATTACCAAACCGCCATCGCCTGCGGCGCCACCCTGATCCGCCTCGGCTCCGGCATCTTCGGTGCGCGGGCATAATTTGGTTACAGTATACTTAATTATTCTTCCTATCGTTGCCTTACTATCTGCAATGGAGATAATAATTAAGTATACTGTAACCAAATTATCGCTCACTCATTAAACTTCCACACCATCTTCCCCTTCGCCACCACTGGCGCATGGTCGAGCGCAACAAAGCCCAGCGCATTCCCGGGCAGGGTCTGCAACGGATTTTCCGCTGCCGCAAGACGGGTCATGGGGGCGGATGGGTCGGGCTTGACCATGGCGATGACATTCCCGGCGATATCCTTCCCGGTTTCCTCTTCGATAATCACATTGGCCAGCGCGCTGGCCGCACCAACCCCGCCGCCAAACACAGCACCGCCGATAATCTGCGCAATCGGGCGAATCCGGTCCCCGCTCAGTTCGCGGTAAACATGCCCGACCAGCGGAATGTGATGCAACGGGTTCACCATATCCACCAGATCGCCAAAACCGAACGGCTCCTCGTTGATCGGGCGCGCCGCGCCGCTGGCGGGGCCGTAGGACAGCGCCTCCGCCAACACGGCATCGAAAGACCGCTCCCCGGCATGTTCTATCCGGCTGAGGGCTTCATCCCGCCCCCCTTGCGGCGGCACCCATGCCGGGACGCTTCCGGCCATGCGCTCAGACGAAATCATCTTCAACACCGCACGCGGCGGCGGCGAAGATGACGGCGCTGGCAAAGCCATGGTACTGGCAGGATCAATCACAAAGAAATCCTCTTCTGACCTTCACCCCTGCAAACCCCATGCCATGAGAAGGATTATAACCTTTAATTTTGGTTACAGTATACTTAATTATTCCTCTCATCGTTGCCTTACTGTCTACAACGCAGATAATAATTAAGTATACTGTAACCAAAATTAAAGGTTAAAACGCCCCAAAACATGCTACGCTCCCCCATGGCCGATTCAGAATTTGCTCAAACCCTCATCCGCGATACCGCGCTCCGCTTCGGGCTGGCGTGGAATATCACCTTCTCCATACCCGTGGCGGCACGCACAGCGGCGGGCATTCGCATCGGGGCTGTGCTCGACCAGTTGCGGCATCCGGCCAATCGGCTGCTCAAGGCGGGGACCATGGTGCCGCTCGGCCCGAACCAGTTTTTCCCGGCGGAAAGCCATCTCAAAAGAGACGGCGAGATCATCCGCCTGACCGAGAAAGAACGCGATATCCTGCTGATCCTGCTCGAGGCGGAAGGGCGGGTGATCGCCCGCGAAAACCTGCTGCATACGGTCTGGGGTTATGCCAGCGATGTCGAGACCCACACGCTCGAAACCCATATCTACCGCCTGCGCCACAAAATCGAGCCCCAGCCCGGAAAACCCGTCCTGTTGCTCACGGCGGGAGAAGGCTATCGGCTGAATCTTCCCGACTGAATCGCTTTTCACTTGAAAGCCCCGCCCGAAATAGCTACTTTCCCGCCACTCCTGTCTTTCACGGGGGCCCATAGCTCAGCTGGGAGAGCGCTTGCATGGCATGCAAGAGGTCGTCGGTTCGATCCCGATTGGGTCCACCAAATCCTCCTTACAGATCAGCGATTCATCACCACCGCCATTTTGTTTTGCAAGGTGGCGGGGTTGAAGGGTTTGGAGAGATAGTCGTCCATCCCGGCTTCCAGGCAGAGTTCGCGATCACCGGCGAGGGCATAGGCGGTGACGCCGATGATATGGGCAGGACGACGGGCCATTTGCCGTTCGCAGCTCCGGATGATCTTGGTAGCTTCGAGGCCGCTCATCCCCGGCATCTGCACATCCATCAGGATGATCGGGTACTGCGTTTCGCGGGTTTTTTCTACCGCCTCGTTGCCGCTTTTGGCAACGTCATAGGCATAGCCCAGATCATCGAGAAAGGCGCTCACCACCAAAACATTCGGCGCGTAATCTTCAACGATCAACACTTTCGACACCGCACCATCCGCGATTTTTTCCGTGGCGGGGGCGGCGGCTTCCTCAACGGTTTCCACAACGGGGAGGTCGATATGCAGGCTGAAGGTGGAGCCGACCCCGGGGGCGCTCTCCACCGTCAGTGTCCCGCCCATGATTTCGGCCAGCGTCTTTGAAATCGCCAGCCCCAGCCCCGTCCCGCCATAGCGGCGATTGATCGAAGCATCCCCTTGAATGAACTTGTCGAAAATCCTGTCTATTTTTGCCGGGGCGATACCGATTCCGGTATCGTGAACCGCGACGCATAAATGCCGGATGCCGGGCGTATCCGTGGCCTGATGGGAAACGGAAATCCTGATCTCGCCGCGTTCGGTGAATTTCACCGCGTTGCTGCACAGATTGAGGATAATCTGGCGCAGGCGGCTGGGGTCGCCGATAAAGCTGCAATGGTCGTCACACAGATTCAGCGACAGTTTCAGGCCCTTTTCAGCAACGGATGTTGCCATCATATCGGTAATCTCCTCGATGATCCGGCAGATATCGAAGGGGATGCTTTCAAGCTCGATAGTGCGGGCCTCGATCCGGGAAATATCCAGCAGGTCGTTAATCAGCATCAGCATGGAATTGGCGCTGGTCTGCAAGGTGCGGACAAAATGGCGCTGCTTGTCGCTCAGGGGTTCGCTGCGCTCAAGCAGGCTGGACAGGCCCATAATGGCATTCATGGGCGTGCGGATTTCATGGCTCATGTTGGCCAGAAATTCGCTTTTCGCCAGACTGGCCTGTTCGGCTTCCCTGCGGGCGAGGATCAATTGTTCCTCGGCGCGTTTCTGGTCTTCAATATCGGTGCTGGTGCCAAACCATTTGATGACATTGCCGCGCGAATCGCGCACCGGGGCCGCACGGGTCAAATGCCAGCGATATTCCCCGGTGCGGTGATTTTTAATGCGAAACTGGCATTCATACGGTTCCCCACTGGCCAGATGCTGCGCCCACAACTCTAAAATCAACGGCAGGTCCTCCGGATAGAACACTTCCTGCCACGCATCGTTGCCGATATGGTCCGGCGGCAACCCCGTATAGTCGTACCAGCGCTGGTTATAATAATCGAGCAAGCCGTCCGGGCGGGCGGTCCAGACGATCTGGGGCATGGCATTGGCCAGTTGACGGAAACGCTCTTCGCTTTCGCTGACTTTTTCCTGAAACCGCACCCGTTCGATATAGGACCAGCACCTTTCCGCCACCGATTCCAGCAATTTGATCTCTTCCGTCCGCCACGCGCGCGGCGTGTCCTGATCCACCGCCATCATGGCACGCAAATGCCCGTCCTTGACCAGAGGGCAGGTGATAATCGCCTTGATGCCGATGGCGTTGAACATCTCCGCGCCCTCATCCGGGTCCAGTTCTGTATCGACATCGCGAATGATAAGGATATTGTTGTCGCGCAAATCCCTGACCGCCCGCGCACCGAACAATGACAGACGATATTCCCCGGCGCTGGAGGCCACCCCGTCGGCGGTATAGTCGGAACGGATGGTAAAGACATCGCCGTCTTCTTCCACATCGGCATAGGCACACCGCGTCGCACCCAGATAGCGGGCGGTCATCCGGGTCGCAATCTCCATGATGGTCCCGGCATTGTTGCGGTCGCGGATCGCCTCTTCCAGCGTGGTGAGAAAGCGCAGCCGACTTTCGCTTTCGCGCAAGACATTGATGATATTGTGTTCCCGCACACAAGACGGACTGTCGCCGTTACCGCCTGCGGAAGCGGCGGTGGTGGAACGGGCATCTGTATCGCTGCGCATATCGGGCATTTATGTCAACATGACTTGAAATATCTGACTGGGAATGTCCGCACCAACGCCTTACCCTGCCCCAAGGTTCCCATTTTTTTTGAAATTTTTTTGAAAAAAGAATGTGCCATAGATGTAACGTCTCATAGGTTGACCCCCATAATGTCGTCATCACCCGGTTTATCCGGGTGATCCATTCTTAAAATGCCGCAGATGCTTCAATGGATTACCCGGACAAGCCGGGTAATGACGGCTGAGAATGAAGTGATTCAACCGAAACGAATGACGCCCTAAAACCCCGTCGCGGTCACGGTGAACGTCCCGGTATAACTTCCCGCCGCCTGAGTGCCGCTGACATGCAGCGTCGCGCCGATCTGGATATCACCCAGCGACGTCCCCATATAGACCGGGCCGTTGGCATCAGATTTAACATTAAACCCGTTTACATTCATGTTGTTTGCACCGCTGACGACCTGAATGGTGGCGGTGGCGACGCTGATCTGGGCGGACGAATGACTGCCCATGAAGACCCCGCAGACCGGGATCATCAAGGCCCCGCTGAGAACACTGACATTCCCGCTGGTGATGCGGCTGCCACTGCCGCTCGGGCGGATGGTCACGGTCCCGCCGCCGGGACCCGTGGCGATGGTACCAAAATCGAGATTGCCGCCGCACACCAGATCGATCGGCACCGTCTGGGCCAGCGCGCTGGCGCGACAAAACCCCACCAGCCCGGCAAGGGTCAGGCTGACCAGAAGCGTCTTTTTCGAATCCGCCGCGCGAAAAATCTTCATGAATCCATTTTATGCTCATGTCCGCGATATGGACAGGGTTTCTTTTTACGATTTAAGGAAAATATTATTTTTAAACGGTCATCAATAACCCGATGCTTTCCAAGGCCGCCTCATCGGTCAGGCCCGTCACACCGCTGATTGTCGCAACCACTGTGGAGGCACCAAAACTGCCGCTGCCCGTTGTATCAACACGCAGATCTGAATCCGCGCCACTATCGGTAATTCTGACAAAATTGGTAATCGCGTCACTCAACGGATCATAACCGGAAAGCAATGCGCTTAAATCAATCTTGTCGTAGCGTGAATCAAAATTATAAATCGTATCAACATGCGCCGCGCCAACATGACTGAAGGCAAAAATATCAAACCCGCCGGAACCGTATAGATCATCGTTACCCTCACCCCCGGCAAGGGTAGTCTGAAAAACATCGTCTATCTGGTAACGAAGAACAACAACCCCTGAACCACCATCACTGCCGCGCGTTCCTGTGCTGCCCGACGGGCCATCACTTCGTGCGCCGCCGCCGCCGCCGCCAAGACCGTCCGTTCCGGCTGTTCCGGCACCGCCTCTGGAACCGCCATTGCCGCCGCCGCCAAGACCGCCTGTGGTTGTATTCGCGATCGTGCCGCCGGAACCACCGCCACCACCGCCCGCGTAATACATCATCGCGCCGGTGATATCCGATTGCAGACCATTGCCACCATTACCGCCAAACTGGCCGGATGCATTGCCCCCGGCTGCACCCGCACCACCACCACCACCGCCACCCGTATTATCAGGTGTTGCGCCCGGTCCTGCGCCGATGCCGCCGTTATTGCCGTAGCCTTGCCCGTCGGCGCTGTCGCCCTGATTGGCGATGCCCCCGGCTCTGTTTTGATTGTGCCCGTCGCCTGTACCCGGCGTTGTCGGCCCGACACCGCCGCCGCCGCCGCCGGAACCGCCACCGCTCGGCACGACGGCCGTATAACTTCCGCCGCCACCACCGCCAAGGGCTGTCATGCCATCAAATGACGAACTTCCTCCGTTGGTGCCGACAGACTGGTTTGTCGGCGAGGTCTGGGAATATGTCCCGCCATCACCAACCGTAATCGTATAGGTATCACCGCCCGTGATCGCATGCGCCGTGCCACTGTCCCAGTTGGTCAGAACACCGCCGCCGCCACCGCCGCCGCCATGTCGTCCACCGCCACCGCCGCCGCCACCAACGAGGAGATACCAGACCTCATCAATATCGGCGTGCGCGGTCCAATCCGTTGTACCAACGGTTGTAAAGGTATGGACAATCCAGCCTTGTCCGATATGAATTGCCTCAGGATTTGCGGCTAGAATATCTGCGATACTCGCGCTCAGGACGGAACTGGAATAAAGCGTGTCATCCCCGGCATCGCCATTCAGTATGCTTGTCCCCCTGCTGCCGTAAAGATTATCGTTCCCGGCACCGCCATTCAGCGTATCGGTGGTTCCAGCCCCCGCTCCGGCATCATAAGTCACGACGCTTTCATCACCAGACAAGGTAATATCGTCGAAACGCACATAGGAATCCTCATCGTTCCTGTTGCTGGCGTTCTGGAACAGGCCCATGGTCAGCGTATGGCTCCCGACCCCCAGATCGGCAATATTCAACGTCACCTGAACCCAGCCTGTATCCGTTGTGCTGCTGTTACCGGCGATGAAACTGACATAATCGTTCGCACCGACGCCATAACGCACGCCGTCAACTTCGACATAAACGTAAGAATTTTCATTCCCGTCATTCTGACTCGCATGCCAGTGACGATAGGAAAACGTTAAATCAACATTGATTGCATCCTTGGCAACACTGATGCTCCGGCTCCAGTTGCCGGAAATATTGCTGGCGGCGCTGTTGTTGAAACCATCGTTATAGACCTGCAAGGATGTGTTTCCGCTAACGCCGTCAGTTGTCAGCCGTGTTCCCGTGACCTCGGCATTGGCCGGATCCGATCCGCCAAATCCGCCATCGGCATAGACAAACCCGTCATTCCCGGTTGCAAAATTCGCATTCAAAAGTGTCCTAGGTGCCAAAACGGTACTGACCGTACCTGCCGAATGAGCATAAAGAAAATCGTTTCCATCGCCGCCGTGAAGAAGATCATTCCCGATCCCGCCGATCAGGGTATCATTGCCGTTATTGCCGTAGAGGATATCATTGCCCGCGCCACCGATGAGGATATCATTCCCGGCCTCGCCGTAAATCACATCGTCGCCGCCATCGCCCTGCAGCGTATCATGGCCGAGCCCGCCATAAATTTCATCGTTGCCCGCACCGCCGGAGATAACGTCATCCCCGTTATCCCCGAACAGCAGATCATTCCCGGCACCGCCCAGAATCGTGTCGTTGCCCTCCTCTCCGAAGATAATATCATCCCCCGCGGCACCCGATAGGAAATCATCCCCTGCGCCGCCATTAATGACGTCGTTCCCGGCACCACCTTGTATCGTGTCATTGCCATCGCCGCCATGCAGGATATCATCTCCCGCATTGCCAACGATCATGTCATCCCCGGCGGCGCCGACGATGATATCATTGCCCGTCCCGCCAAACAGCGTGTCAGCCCCGATCCCGCCAAAAATCGCATTGCCATTAATGTTGTTGCTGCCGATCACGCGGTCGTTCCCGTCCCCGGCATTGATGATATCCGGCTCCCCCGGCGCGGGCGGCGTTGACGGCACCGCGATCCGGTCGTCTCCGGCTGTCCCGGTCTGCGTCTCCGTCCCGATATCCGAAACCACAGGCTCCTGACGCCCGTAAAGATGCGCGGTGGCGCCTGTATTCACCGCGCTGCTTTCACCGTTCAAAAGGCTCAGCGCGCCGAGATAAGACGGGCTGACCTTCCACCCGTTGATCCACACCGAATCCAAAACGATGCTGCGACCGCCTTCGCCGGAGCCGTCATTGAAACGCAGCGCAAGGCTCGAGGGAAAACTGCCGCTGTAATCCAGAAGAAAAGCATATCGGTCAGGGCCGGTCTCCACCTGAACCGACGATACAACAAACCCGTCCAGCAACACCTCCAGTGTCGGCGCTGTGACGCTGTAGATTCCGCTCGCTTCGATCTCGAAGTAAAATGACGCCATGGTCTACTTGGTGCCCCGTTTCTTTATCAGGCCTCTACACGACTCCTATTCTGCCGGGAAAAGATTAATTTTTTATGTCGGGCACAAAGGGCGGATTCTCCCTACCCTCTTGAATTCCCAAGCAAAACAACTTTTATAGTTATGTTAATATCTTCTGCATAATGGCGCTATATCCCTAAGGATAGGCTATGCCTGTTTTTACGGTATTCCCGCAAAAATTTAGGCAAATTTTCTTTTATTTTGAACAGGTTACACTTCAATTTCGAAACGATAAATCTGGACTCTCTTTGTCGCATATGTTTTCATAATATAAGGAGGCCCCCTTACGGCCTCCGAGGTGGGAAAATGAAAACATTTGATCTGCATATAGGGCGGCATCCGCTCGCCGGGTGGGGTACGCATGAACTCCACAAACATCCTGCGCACCATACGGAATTCGCAAAACCCGGGGTCGTGATTGCATATACGGCCCTGATGGCCGCCCTGTTCTTTCTTGCCATGACGGGACAGGCTTTCGGCGCACATGACGACCCCGTGGCGATTCCGGCCAGTCTGGCTGCCGGAACGCCTCAAACAACCGATGGCGCAAAGGCCTGCCTGCCGCTGCTGAAAATCGCCTCCCGGGAAAACGGGAACACCACCCCGCCCCATGCCGCGCTGCCATCGCCGGAGACAGGCGCGGCTGTAGCCCTCGGGGTGCTATTGGGCATGCAGCAGGTCATCGGCCCCAGAGAAGTCGGATTACAAAAACAGACACAATCCCTGCCGCGCCGCGCCCGTGACATGGCCACGGCGGGGTATGATAACGGTCAGGCGATTGCCATCGCGGCCTATCGGCGTTGCATCAATCAAAAGACCCTCGAAGCCCGAAACACGGTTCTCCATGATTGGCGCTGGACACGCTAGCCTAGAAGAAATCTCCCCGATATGCCTCCGCAAAGACGATGCCGTTCTGCGCCCCTGCAGAACGGCATTTTCTTTATGCGTCAGATCGTCAGGCCGGGCTTCCACCATCCGGGCGGCGGCAACGACGAAGGCGGCATGGTGGCGATCGCATTGAAACAATCCTGCAATACCCCGGGGGCAGGGCCCATCTGGTGTCTGTCGCCGCATCGCTTTTCGTGGAAATGCCGAGCAACGGCGAGCTTCTGGTCGTCGCCGTAATGTTCGAACATCCATGCACCTTCGCGGGCCAGTAGAGCCAGCGCCGTGATATCCGCAGCCTGCGACAGCAACCGGGCGGCCACCCGGTCCTCCCGTTGCGGCTCCGCCTTCAGCATACGAATATTACAATGCAAATCATGCAGCTCCCGGCTGAGTGCCCGGCGCAGATCGGCGGCGCAATCGGGCAGGGCATCGCAAATCTGCCGCAACCCGCCATGCAAAACATCCTTCTCGTCGGCGATAATCGCCCGCGCCAAGGCGCGCGCCTGCACCTGCTTCGGCCCCTCCCAGACCTGCAATACCTTCGCATCGCGCAGCAGACGTTCCGCCTGCATGTCGGTGGTATAGGCAATGCCGCCGATCAGTTCGACCAGATTATTCGCCGCCTGCACCGCCGATTCCGCCGTGCGCCATTTGGCGATCGCCGTCATCATCCGGCCCCAGTAACCGTTTTCCGGCCTGTCGAACGCCAGCGCGGCTTCGAAGGCCAGCGCGGAGGATGCCATCCATTCGCTCGCCATATCCACCAGTTCTTCCTGAATCATCGGCTCTTCCGAAAGGGGGCGTGAAAACGGGGCGCGATGATCCATGTAGCACAGCGCCTCGACTAAAATGCGGTGCGAAATTCCGGCGGCGGACATGGCATTATGCACGCGGCTATATTCGAGCGCCTCCATCATGATCCTCAAACCCTGCGGCGGCGGCGCGATCTCGATGGCCACACATCCATTGAGATCCAGCTCCACCGTCGCCAGCCCGCGTGTGCCAAGTTTTTCCTTCAACGCCGCGATTTTCTGGTGGTTGGGTTTGCCGTCTACGGTATCGGACACCAGATACAACCCCGCCCCTGCGTTTCCGTCCGGCGCACCTTCCGGACGGGCCAGCACCAGCGCCAGATTCGAATCGGCGTTCGATGCAAACCATTTTTCCCCATAAAGACGCCATGTCCCGTCCGGGGCTTTCCGGGCGATACAGGTGGTTGCCCCGGCATTGGTGCCGCTGTGTTTTTCCGTGACCCATGTGCCGCCGGTTTTGGCGTGGCCATCCATGCGGATCAGATCGGGTAGATATTTTTCCCGCACCTCTTCGGAGGCATGTTTTTGCAAGATATAGGCAACCGCCCCGGTCAGCGTCACCGGGCAATGTGTAGAAATATCGCTTTTCGACAGCAGGTATCCCAGAACAAAGGAAACCTTGTGATCTGGCTTGGCCCCCCGATAGGCCAGACCCACCCCGCCCCGGCGATAGGCTTCGCGCTGGGCCTCCTGATAGGCAGGATTAAAAACGATCGTTTTTGTCTTGTCTCCCGGCACCCCGGCGGTCGTCAGGAAATCGACGGCCTGCGGCGGCGCGAAACGGTCGCTATAGCGTGCCTGCGCCTCCAGCGGACCGCTGACCCACGCCCCGAAGGAAGACAGCATGTCCGGGTCCAATGCAAGATCCGCGCTATCGACAAAGGTCTGCAAATTCCAGTCGAGATCATAAAGATTGAGCCCGTCCGGCGACACGGGCCAGCGGGCGGTTTCGGGACGGATCGACGCAGTGTCGGACATATATTTTCTCCCTGTCTTGTTTTGTTCCTTTTATAGCGCCAATCCCTTGTGAAGAAAGCGTTTTCTTTGCCCCGTGCCAGCGGAAAAACCATGGGAAAACCGCTTCCTTGGCGATATTTTCTTTTCCTTTACAGGGGCTTATGTTATGACTGAGCGCATCGTTCACATGAAAAACCAAACCGGGGGCGAAGATGCGTACTTTGCTTGTTGTGCTGGCACTCGGCCTGATGACGGGCCTGATGCTGGGGGGATGCTCGAATACCTTCGAAGGCGTCGGACGCGATGTCGAACGCGCCGGACAGGGAATCCAGCGGGCGTTTTAACCCAAAATTTTGTGAAAAAGGATGAAAAACCTATGCGCCGTATAATGAAATCTGTTCTGTCCTTTTGCGCCCTGTCGACCCTGTGCGCCGCGCCGGTTCTGGCTGCGGGTGGCAATGACGAATTCGGTGAGAACTTCACCGCACAGGCCCCGGCCGCGTTGCAGGAAGACGCCGGAGCCGACTATTCCGGCGAAGCGCTGAACGAAATCGCCCCCGCCGCCGGTGAAGCTGTATGGATTCCTCCGGAAGAAGAAAAAGAAAAACTCCCCGCCGCCATTCCGGATATCGAAGGCCTGCTCGGCCCGGATTTTCCGCTGGTTCCCGGCATGGACATGCCCCCGGAAGCCGTACTGGAAACCATTAACTGACTGTCGCCCCGGCGCAGGAACGCACGCGCATGACTCCTGATCCCTGTTCTGAATCCCTGCGGCGGCGCTATGGCCGGATCGGGGCCGTTGCCGTCTTTTTCTTTCTTGGGTTGCTGTTTCCGCGCGCATTGGCCTTTCTTCCGGCGCTGGGCGGGCTCGCGCTTTACGCAGGCTGGCCGTGGCTGGGCAAGGCGCTATCCCGGCCCCGCCCGGGAATAATTTTTCTGGTCGCGGCGGCCATCCCACTTCTGGCTGCGGCCAGCGCCTTCTGGTCCGCCGATCCCGGCTATGCGCTGGAACGCGCCGCCAAGACCGCTTTGGTGCTGGTCCCCGGTGCGCTCTGGGTGCTTTCCCTCCTGCATCTTCCCGGTCGCATAAAGGCGGATATGCTCTGCGCGGCCCTGCTCGCCTGCGGGGTGGCGGCCTTGCTGTTTCTTGAAGAAATGCTGTTGGGTTATCCCTTCATGCAAATGCTCAACGGGGTTTTCAGCAACGGCGACCCTTTTCGGGATTTTGACCTGAACCGCAATATCGTGGCGCTCTGCCTCGTTGCCCTGCCCGTTGTGGCCTTTCTTTACCGGGACGCAACGGCGCGTGGCCTGTCACCACGCCGGGTTTGGGCCGTTTGCATGGTGCCGCTGGCCCTGATGCTGGCGATTCTGGCCCTGACGCAAAGCCAGTCAGCACAGCTTGGATTTCTGGCCGGGTTCGCCTTCATGGCGTTTTTCCCCGTGCGCTGCCGTCTGGCGTGGTACGGACTGAGTGTGGTGATGTGCCTTGGCATAGTGGCTGCCCCCTTTGCCGCCATCGCCGCGTTCGATTTGGTCGAAAATACCGGGCTTGGCGGCGGCGAGATCCCGTGGTGGGTCATCAGCGCCAATGTCCTGCCGCGTCTGGAGATCTGGGATTTTGTCAGCCGCCATATCCTCGACCATATCTGGATCGGCTCCGGCATTGAGGCCACCCGTCTGGTGGAAAAATTCGACAGCGCCGAACGCTACCAGCCGGGCCTGACACTCCTCCACCCCCATAACGCGATCCTGCAAATCTGGATGGAGTTCGGATTGCTCGGCGCGCTTGCGACCTGCGCCGGGGTGGTAGCCTTGTTGCGCTGGCTGGCGCGGCAGAACGATGTTTTGCTGCAACGCCTCGGGCTGGGCCTGCTGATGGCGCTCACGGCGGTCGGCATGGTCGGCTACGGGCTCTGGCAGGGCTGGTGGCTTGGCCTGATCCTGTTCGTCACAGGCCTGTGCGCTCTTGTCGCGCAAACCCCGCCATCTAACCGGCGGTAACAGCCGCCGGTTGCGCTTTGTTTTCTTCCATTTCCTGAGAGAATTTTTGTAAATAAAGCGCCTGAAAATCGACCGGCGCAATCATGATCGGCGGGAAACCGCCCTGCTGGGTCAAATCGACAAGGATCTGGCGGGCGAAGGGGAACAGCAAACGCGGCACCTCAATCATCAGCAACGGATGCATCACTTCGGGACTGACCTCCTTGCCGACCGTGACGATTGCGGCATATTCGACCTCTGCGATAAAGGCGGTCTTTTCGCCGCGTTTCGCCGTCGTGCGCAGGCGCAGGGACACTTCGTACAAATCGGGAATGTCGGCATCTTCGACCTGACGCAGATTCATCCCGATATTCAGTTTCATTTCCGGACGGCCGCTATCGCCCTTCAAAATGGCGGGGGTATTCGGGCTTTCAAAGGACACATCGCGCAAATATTGTGCATGAACCGTCAAAGGCAGCGTGCGTGCGGTCAGGGCTTCTGTTGTCTCTTCGCTCATGATCTTCTTTCCGGTTTTTGTAATGAATTTCACTGACATTATGGGGAAAATCTCCGGCAATCAAGGCAGAAGGCGCGTATCCCGTCCGTCATCGGGCGCGTTTGTGCCTTCATCCTCCTCGAGGATGACAAATTCGGCATCGATCACCGTATCGTCCCGCGCCCTCCCCCGGCGGAAGTCCCCGTTCTCCGCAGACTGCCCGGTCAAAAAACGCATCGCGATCTTCCGCACCCGGTCGCGCAACGGCGGGATCAGGAGCAAAACCGCCGCCACATCGCTCAAGAACCCGGGGAGCAACAGCAACGCCCCGGCCACAAACACGCAGATATGATCGAACAATTCCGGCTTCGGCAAGGCCCCCTGCCGCAGGGCGTCTTGAATCGTTGCCATAGTCTTCAGACCCTGAAGCTGGATCAACAACCCGCCCGCCGCCATCAGGCCGACCGCCAGCAAAAATCCGGCCAAAAGCCCGATTTCATCCGCGACCATGATAAAGACGAAAATTTCCAGCACGGGCCAGAGCAGGAAAAGGAACAGAAAAGGCATGATGAACCCTTGCTTTTGCGTGATTTCAAGGTAGTTTTAAGCCGTTAGCGCAATTTATGCTAGACTGGAATTTGTCTGTTTTTTCTAGGGGAGTACACCGTGCCCGCCGATATCCTGATTTACGCGCTGGTCGCCGCCGGGCTTGTGTTCTGGTTGAGAAGCGTTCTGGGCACCCGCCACGGCGATGAACGCCAGCGCCCCAACCCCTTTACCACCCCGGCACCGGGCACGCCGGACGCCGCCAATCCGCTGGCCGCGATTCCCGGCTTGCTGCCCGGCGCGGAAGGCCAGACCCTGCTGGCCGAGGCCGTCGCCATGCCCAAGGACTCCCGCTATGTCATGACCGCTCCCGACGCACCCGCCACCCTCGACACCATCGTGCGGATGGACCGCAGTTTCCATCTCGGCCATTTTCTGCAAGGTGCGCAGGATGCGTTTATCCTGATCGTCGAAGCCTTTGCCGCCGGAAACCGCGACCTGCTGAAGGCCCTGCTTGCGCCCGCCGTCTACGATGCCTTTGAAAAGGCCATCACCGCCCGCGAAGAACGCGGCGAAACCATGGTGACTGAAATCCACGCCTTGCGCAAAATCGAAATCATCGATCTCCAGCTCAAGGACAAAACCGCTGAAATCACCCTGCGCTTTGTCGCCGACGAAACCTCCGTCACCAAGGACAAGGACGGACTCGTGATTGATGGCAACCCCGACCGCATCAGCGAAACTATCGACATCTGGACCTTAAGCCGCGACCTCAAATCCAAGGATCCGACCTGGTATCTGCACGCCACACGCGAAGAACAGGTCGGTGCCGCGCCGACGCCTGATGCGGGCGCATAAACCGGTGCGCCGTTTTTTTCTGTCTCTGGCCGCGCTGGCGGTCTTGGCGTCGTGCGAAACCGTTCCCCCGGAACAAAGCCAGCAAAACCTCGTCCTCACCCCCGCGACGTTCAGCGACCTTGCCGGCTGGAATAACGACCGGCAGAGCGAAGCACTGGCGGCCTTCGCCAAATCCTGCGCCCGCATTGCCAAAAGAAAACCTGATGATGCGTTCGGCCCCATTGGCGGCACCTATGCCGACTGGCAAGCCCCTTGCGCCGCGCTGCCCCCCGTCCTCGGCGGTGATGACCGTCTGGCCCGGCAATTTATCGAAACATGGTTCCAGCCATGGGCGGCCACAGGCGATGCCGGGGCGGAAGAGGGCCTGTTTACAGGCTATTACGAAGCTTCCCTGAACGGGTCGCGCACCCGGTCCGGCCCGTATCAGACCCCCTTGCGCAAGCGCCCCGATGATCTTGTCATGGTCGATCTCGGCCTGTTCCGCGATTCCCTGAAAGGACAGCGTATTGCCGGGCGCGTCGTCAACGGCGATCTCAAGCCCTTTGAAGATCACCGCGCCATCGCCGAAGGAAAACTCCCCGGTGATGAAACCCTCCCTTTGGTCTGGGTCGATGATCCGGTCAAGGCGTTCTTTTTGCAAATTCAAGGCTCGGGCCGCGTCCAGCTCGATGATGGCACGACCATGAGTCTGGGCTATGCCGGACAGAACGGCCATGTCTATTACGCGGTGGGGCGCGAACTGGTCAAACGCGGCGCGCTCGACCGGGATGAAGTCAGCATGCAATCCATCGCCGCATGGCTGGCCGCGCATCCCGATCAGGCGGCGGAGATCATGTATACCAACCCGTCCTATGTTTTTTTCAAGGAAATGGCCAATGACGGCGCGGTCGGCGGGGAAAATATTATCCTCACACCGCACCGTTCCATCGCCGTAGACCGCAGCAAAATCGCCTACGGCATCCCCGTCTGGCTCGACATTCCTGCGGCACCACACGGGCAAATCCGGCAATTGATGATCGCGCAAGATACCGGCGGGGCCATACGCGGCCCCATACGCGGCGATCTTTTCTTCGGCTTCGGTGAAACGGCGGAAACCCTCGCCGGCCCGATGAAGGCCCCGGGCCGCTGGTGGCTGTTGCTGCCGAAAACAGTTATTCCTGAGAGATAATCACGACCTTAAGGCGCCATACAAAGGATTGTCATCCCGAGCGTAGCCGAGGGATCCGACCAAGCTGCAATCTCTTGGATCCCTCGGCTACGCTCGGGATGACATGATAGGGGAGTTTACCGCAAAAAACTCCGCAGCATCCAGGCGGATTTTTCGTGCTGCTGGATGCGGGTCGTCAGCATATCGACCGTGTTTTGGTCGCCCAGTGCATCGGCTTTTTCCAGCACCGGGTAAATATGCGACACGATGGCCGCATTGTCATTGGCCAGTTCCTGCACCATCGCCTGTGCATCGGGGGTCTGCCCGGTTTCTTGCAATGATGCCTGCTTCATCAGCCCCGCCAGATTGATCGGCACCGCGCCGTCAAGCTGCCGGACCCGTTCGGCGACGACATCGATGGCCTGCCACATCGCCGTGTATTGCTCCTCGAACAACCCATGCAGGGGCCGGAAATGTTCGCCGACCACGTTCCAGTGAAAACTGTGCGTCTTGTAATACAAAACGAACGTATCGGCGAGAATGGCCGTCAAGCCGCTCACCAATTCCTTGTTGCCTTGCCCGCGCATGTAATCCGGTGCTTCGCTCATGTTTTTTTCCTTTTCATATTGTTGAGTCCGGCAAATAACCTATTCCGCCGCATACGCGCTTCAAGCGCAGTGCAGCGAAATTAAAATCTGATAACGCCGGAACTGTGTTGCTCCCGCAACGGCGATCTTTCTATACTGGCGCACAACGCTTTTCAGGGAGAAAAAAAATAATGCCGAAACTGGACCTTCACGATTATGACGTCACGCCGGAACGTGGCTTCCTCACCCCGCACGACATGGGGGCTGTCGTCCTGCCCGATGCGTTTTCAGCCATCGTCAACGCCAGGGTGATGCTGCCGGGGTGGATGACGTCTGGCTGCTGCCGCAAATTTCTGGGCCGCCTGCCCGAAGTGGACATGGACCGGCATCTGCCCGCACTCGACGATGCGCAGTTGCGCATGCTGATGGTGCATTATTCCTTTATCGTGCAAGCCTATGTCTGGGGCGAGGCGGAGGCCGCGAAGATCCTGCCGCGCAACATTGCCGTTCCCTATTGCAAACTGGCGGACCGGATCGGCCAGTTTCCGTTGCTGCCCTATACGTCCTATACGCTGGACAACTGGGAAAAGCTCGACCCCGCAGGCGCGATCACGCTGGACAATATCCGCGTCATCCAGAATTTCTACGGCGGGGCCGATGAAAACTGGTTCATCATGGTCCATATCGAAATCGAAGCCAAAGCCGGGGCGGCGCTCGCCGCGATTCCGGACCTGATCGAGGCCGTCGATGCCAAAGACGCCGCCAGTGTTCAAAAATACTTGCACGTCATTCGCGGCGCATGGGAACAGATCAACCCGGTCTTCGACCGTATGCCGGAAAAATGCGATCCCTATATCTATTATCACCGCGTCCGCCCCTATATCCACGGCTGGAAGGGCAATCCGGCCCTGCCCGAAGGGCTCACTTACGAAGGCGTGGAGAAATACGGCGGCACACCGCAATCCTTCCGCGGCCAGACCGGATCGCAAAGCTCAATCGTGCCCGCCATGGATGCGCTGTTGCAGATCAGCCATGAAAACGACCCGCTGAAAGAATTTCTCGACGAGCTACATCAATACCGCCCGCCGCGCCACCGCAAGCTGATCGAAGATGTCGGCGCGCGCAGCACCTTGCGTGATTTCGTCAAGACGTCCGGCGATGCCGCCCTGATCGACCTCTATGACGATATCGTCGATCATGTGCAGCGTTTCCGCACCCGCCATCTGGAATACGCCGCCAATTACATCAACAAACAGGCCCGCGATTCCGAAGGCAACCCGGTCGATATCGGCACCGGCGGCACACCGTTCATGAAGTACCTGAAGAAACACCGCGACGAAAGCCGCCACCATTTCCTCAACCCCGCCCGCGCCCCGAAACTGGCGGAGGTGGGTTAGGGCATTGTCTGATGAGATTGTTTCAAAAATTGTCTCCGTCATTCCCCGGATTTTCGAAGAAAATCCTAGGGGAATCCATGGATCGCCTTAGAATTTTCTTCGAAAATTCAGGCGATGACGGTGGTTGAATTTGATCCAACCTTATCGAGAAATGCTCTAGCCAACCCTAAAGGTCGGTTGCCTCAACACAAGCGGCGGTCTGGTTCAGCGCCTCTTCCATTGAATTGCCGAAACTGTAGCTGACCGCCGCGCCGGAAGAGGCCTGACGTACCGCCTGTGCCCAGCAATTGGCTTGCGAAGGCGTCTGCCCACCCGCAGCAGGCTCAACGCCCGCCAGCTCGGCTTCGACAGAGTTTTCATTCCCCTCACCACCGGCTGCCGGAGCAATATTGGCAAGGCTGTCCGCAAGATCAAGCCCCGGCGCACCCGCCCCTGTCGGTCCGACAGGGCGGCCCGGCAGACCAAGGATCGTTACGCTGAAGCTGCTGGCCGGACCACCAAACGCCTCAAAGGTCCGGTAAATATCTTCAAGGTCGAGTTGCGCCTGAAGCGGGGCGGGGGTGATTTCAAAATCCGCCCCGACAAAGGCCAGCGCATAATTCGGGCTCAACGCCAGACTTCCCTGATTAATCAGATAGAACCCGACCGCCTCACCCGGATCGCGCACCAGCCCGCCGGTAAAGGCGTCCTTGCCGTACAATGTGCCGAGGTAAGTGTAGGTCAGCGCAGGGTCCGTAGTGCCAAAAACCTTATTCTTCGGATCTGCTGTAACAACCATACGCGCCTGACCCACGCTCAACACGCCGTCCGTATAGCTGATGGTGTAGTTGCCAGAGGTGTAGCCTCCCGCTGTGATGCTGTAAGTCCCGGCATCCACCGCGCCTTGCGATGTCCCGCCATAGGTCAGCAGACCGCCCAGATCACCATCATCATCGCCGTTCACGAAGCCCGCGAACGTCACGCCGTTGCCGCCCGCGAACGCCACACCGTCATAGGTCTTGGCCGCGTCATTCGCATCCACCGTCAGCAGGGCCTTGTCGATCGTCAGATCGCCCGCCACATAGCTGAAGCTGTAGTTGTTATCCACCGCGCCCGAGGCCGTCAGTGTATCGGTGTAGACGCCTGCGTTCGCAGTCGCCGCCGTCCCCGACACGGCCCGGCGCGGCGGACCTGAATGTACTGGTCCAGCGCGACCCGTTCGACGGGCTGATCGGCATCGACAATTACGGCACCCGTTAT
>CAYNSR010000025.1:0-22365 GCA_964400125.1 uncultured Micavibrio sp.
CATAGTGAATCAGAAAACTACAATCTTGGGAATCATAATTGTCAACACGGCCTAGCCAAGAGTACTGCGCAATTTATTGAGTCGATCAATCTGTCTGGCGCTCAACAGCGACTCCTCATTCTCATTCTCAAGGACAATTTCATCCTGTGCGGTCACCATCGTCCTTGCGTCCAGATTTTTCCGGAACCATGACGCGACAAAGGTTTCAATGCCTTTCTGATTATGCGCCCTGAATTTTTCAGAGCGGCTGATTGTGATTTCCTGCGCATTCTCATCAACAAGCAATTTTTTCGTTGCGATACATTCGGCCCATCCATCGTCGTGGAAGCGCAGGAGAAGTGAAGGTTCAGGGATATGCACCAGTTTGTCTTTCAAGTCGTTGGTGCAGGTATTATAAAGGCTGAGGAAAAAAACCAGAGAGTTTTCCGGTTGAGGGCGAAGGGGTGATTTGCCACCGGCTTCATCAATATCCATGACAAAATGAGAGACGATGTCGCCTCTGGCCGTTGCCTGTTCGAAGGCCTTGTTCGTCGTTCTCACAAGCTGCCGCAGCGTCACAAGGAAATCGCGTCCGATATTTACCGGATTGGAAACTTCATTGAACTGGTCGGCGAGTGCGCGGCTTAAAATATCGTAGGGGCTGGACATATTCTTTATCCTCTGGAAATGCCGAGTGTCTAGGAAATCATCTGCGCAGTCCCGATTTCTAATGTCAAGAATTTTATATATTATGAAAACTATATTAAAAGCCCCTGACATTTATTGACATAACAGTATAATTTCTGCTACCTTTCGCTGGCGCAGTCCGATAGTGGGACGAAATACATGCTCCGGAGAAGAAAATGGGCGGGTTGGGTCAGTGGTTACGCAATCGTTTCAGGAAGATTTTTTCATTGGCTGACAGCCGTGAAATTGCGGAGACCGGAAACCGGGCAGGCATTGCCTTGATAATAGGTGCTATCGCAAAAAAATCGGAATATTTCGAATGCGAAGGCCAGACCATTGCGGCGGGACGATTGGCAAGTCGGATGGGCGCGAGTGCAGATATTCAGGCGACCTTGAAAACCATAGAACATGTCGTTTCCCGGGAAGGGCACGGTGTGTCACGCGCGATTGCTGTGTTCAATATGCGTTGTCCGCAGAATGACTGGTGCAACAACTCTGTCGATCATTTCCATGAATTTT
This sequence comes from uncultured Micavibrio sp., assembly GCA_964400125.1. GTDB lineage: Bacteria > Pseudomonadota > Alphaproteobacteria > Micavibrionales > Micavibrionaceae > Micavibrio. The sequence goes on from CAYNSR010000025.1 coordinate 1,186, forward strand.
TCCGGACACTGGGTTTTGATGCATATGCCGACCAGGGTGATTATAACACGCTTCCTGATGGCGATAACTGGTATGCGCATGTCAATGGTGGCTCGTTCACGCCCGCAGCTGTTCAGAAATATCAGGGACATTTCGAAATTGCCGTGCCGTTCGACGGGTTGTTAAAAAATCTTGGCATCAATCCCGGGAGTTATATGGCAGAGATGCAGTTGGAACAGGGGCGACGGGTTGCAAAAAACAGCGTATCCCCGCCGGGGTAGAACGGCCCATTTCGCAAGGTCATATGATTGTATGAAGGAGAAAGAAATGAACGTACAGGAAAAACTCTGGCAGGCCGCCGCAACGGGTGACAAGGCCGCTATTCGTTCGCTGGTGTTTGAAAATGTTGATTTCGATGCCCGGGATGTGGAAGATCGCACCGCCTTCAATATCGCGACCCAGTACGGTCACCACGATGCCGCCAAAACCATCCTTGCGGCAAAGCAGATGAAAATCATGCAACTGATGGGGATGACATCGCCGGGGTTTGAGCAGATGAACCGGTCCATTCGCAAAACGGCTTGAGGAGAATGAAAATGATATCCACCGCAGTAAGTTTTTATGCCGTATCCCATCCTGAGGAAGAGGAAGCTTTCCGGGAGCTGGACAAGCGCCTGAACGGCTGTTTCGCCTGGGGCAACCAGTCGACATTTCCGCATCTGGAAGTGACACCGGAAGAGGACGAGGCATTTCGGAACCTTGAACGCCGCTGCGCCGTTCCCGCGCCGGATATGTGCTAGGGCGTGACGTCTTTCATCTCTACCGCCTTTTCGAACAAGGGCAAATATTCGCCATAGCCTTGTGCTTCCATTTCCGCTCTCGGAACAAAGCGCAGGGCGGCGGAATTGATGCAATAGCGCATGCCGCCTTTGTCCTTCGGTCCATCCTCGAAAACATGCCCCAGATGCGCATTGCTTTGCGATGATTTAACTTCCGTCCGCGACATGCCGTGCTTGCGGTCGATGGCGGTTTTGATTCCATGGTCGCTGATCGGTCGGGTGAAGCTCGGCCAGCCGGTTCCAGAATCGAATTTATCGGTCGAGGAAAACAGCGGTTCTCCGGAGATCAGATCGACATAGATGCCTTCTTCCTTGTGGTCCCAGTATTCGTTTTCGAACGGCTTTTCCGTGCCGCCGTGCCAGATGACGTAGTTTTGCGTGTCGGTCAGTTTCGGATTCGTGGACATAGGGGTGGATTCCTGTGCGTGGCTGGGGGATATAGTCAGGGGCAGAATGAAAATCGCCAGTATCCGGATACAGGCCCTACAAAGAATGTCGGTGTTCATGGAGCGTCCCTTTCTTTTGAATAACCTATTCGGGATATTAAAAATATCAAGCATCCCGTACGGCTCCGGAAATTGCTGCTTATCCTTTGAATTGTTGCCGGAAAAGCGTCTGAACCCCTTGCTTATCCTTGGAAATCCGGGCAAAACTGGTCCGTAACAGCCAGCATCGGAGAGTAGCATGGGAAATGTCGCGGTCATCGGGTCACAATGGGGGGACGAGGGCAAGGGGAAGATTGTCGATTGGCTGTCCAGCCGTGCTGATATCGTGGTCCGTTTTCAGGGCGGGCATAATGCCGGGCATACGCTGGTCATCGACGGTGTGACTTACAAACTCCATCTTCTGCCCTCTGGCGTTGTGCGCAAGGGCAAGCTGGCGGTGATCGGCAATGGCGTCGTCATCGACCCGTGGGCGCTATTGAAAGAGATTGAAGATGTACGCGCGCAGGGCGTGGAAATTTCTCCTGCCAATCTGATGATCGCTGAGAATGCCAATATGATCCTGCCGATTCATTCGGCGGTCGACAAGGCGTTCGAGGCGGCGCGGGGGACAAAATCCATCGGCACGACGGGGCGCGGCATTGGTCCGGCCTACGAGGACAAGGTCGCGCGACGCGGCATTCGGATCTGCGATCTGGCGCATGAAGCGCTGCTGAAAGAAAAAATTGAAAATCTGCTGTTGCACCACAATGCCTTGCTCAAGGGCCTGAATGCCGAACCTGTTTCGGCACAGGCGGTATATGACGGCCTGATGCAGATCGGCAGCACGATTTTGCAGTATGCGCAGCCAGTCTGGAAACGCCTCGACGCCGCCAACAAAAACGGCGAGAAGGTTTTGTTCGAAGGGGCGCAAGGTGCCATGCTCGATGTCGATCATGGCACTTACCCCTATGTTACGTCGTCGAATACCGTGGCGGGTCAGGCCGCATCGGGGTCCGGCGTGGGGCCGCGTGCGGTGGGGTATGTTCTGGGCATTACCAAGGCCTATACCACCCGCGTCGGGGCGGGACCGTTCCCGACGGAATTATTCGACGCGGACGGAGAATTGCTGGGCGCGCGCGGCCATGAATTCGGCACGACGACGGGCCGGAAGCGCCGTTGCGGCTGGTTCGATGCGGCGTTGGTGCGCCAGACCAGCAAAATTTCCGGCATTGACGGGATTGCCTTGACCAAGCTGGATGTGCTGGATGCGTTTCCGGAAATTAAAATCTGTACTGGCTACGAACTGGACGGTGAAATCGTCGATCACCTGCCCGCATCGCAGTTGCATCAGGCTGGCCTGAAGCCGGTTTACGAAGTGATCGAAGGCTGGAACCAGAGCACACGCGGGGCTCGTAGCTGGGCGGAGCTTCCGGCGACGGCCATCAAATATGTGCGCCGGATCGAAGAACTGGTTGAAACCCCCGTCACGCTGCTTTCCACCAGCCCGGAGCGCGACGACACGATTTTGATGCAGGACCCGTTTCTGGTTTAAGGCAGCATTTTACAAATTGCGCGCGGACAGGTAGAATCAAGGTGTCGTCATTTCCGGCGATAACCGTCTTTTTCTTTCCAGAACTATTTTGAACGATATCCAGATTCATAAGGAAAATCCGCCGGAATCCGCTGCGCTCGCCGCAGCGGAAAGTCCTGTTTCTTCCGGGCAGGAACAGATCGCATCCTATCGGGACCAGTTTTTTATCGACCCCGGCAAGCGTATCCGGCATTTCGATCAGGGTCCTGTGAAGGCCTATGCGGCATCCGGTCTGGCGGATGTGTCGCAGGTGACGCATTTCGCGATGGTTTGCGAACCGCACCTGATCCCCCGGGCCCGGGCGGCCTTTCCCTTTGGTCGGTTGATTAACACCAATTTGCTGAAGCTTGTAGCCGCCGGGCCAACATTCTGGCCGCCTGCGCAGGCAGAGCGGTTTGTACTGATCTATGAATTTTTCACCGGCAGACCGTTGTTGGCCGAAGGGCAGTTTCGTGGTCTCGACATGAATCCCGATCATGTGCAGGGGTCGCTGGTGCGTCCGCTGGTTCATGCGCTGATGGATATGCGCGATGCCGATATCGTGCACGGCAATATCCGCCCGTCCAACATATTCGTCACCGGTGTCGGCAATGCAATTGACCGCGTGATGCTGGGGGATTGTCTGTCGACGCCGCCGTCTTTTTGTCAGCCTGCGATCTTTGAAACGATCGAACGGGCCATGGCCGACCCGATTGCGCGCGGTCTACCGGGGCTGGACACGGATATCTATTCCTTTGGTGCCAGTCTTGCCGTCATTTTGCGATCCCGCGACCCGATGGAAGGCATGACGGTCGATCAGATCGTCAAATACAAGCTTGAGCAGGGCAGCTATATCGCCCTCACAGGGAAGGACCGTTTTACCGGAGCCATCCTTGAGTTACTGCGCGGATGCCTGCAGGATGACCAGACACAGCGATGGACGCTGGATGATATCCTGTCATGGATGGACGGGCAGCGCCTTTCGCCGAAGCCACCATCCAAAAAAATCAAGGCGGCGCGTCCGGTGCATTTTGTAGATGACCGCTATTTCCGCCCCGCCGTTCTGGCGATGGATCTGCAAAAGAACCAGTCGGAAGCTGTGCAGATGGTCGAAAGCGGGCATCTTGAACAATGGGTCGAACGTTCGCTCGAAGATTCGGCGATTTTAAAGCGTGTCGAAACCGCTATTGAAACGACAGGCGCGCTTGGGCGTGGCCCCGGATACTGGGACAGGCTGGTTTGCCGCATCTGCATCGTCCTCGACCCGGAGGCCCCCATCCGTTACAAGGGGCTGGCGGTCAACCCGGAAGGCATACCTTACGCACTGGCCAATACCATGATACAGCATCTGGATCCCCAGCCCTTTATCGACCTGATAAACCAGCAAACGATATTGTTCTGGCTGACGGCGCAGGGCGATACCATGGTCGATGTTGGATCTCTGGTGACGCGGTTTGATGGGTGCCGCGGCATTTTGCGGCAGCAAAACATCGCCTACGGGATCGAACGCTGCCTTTATTACCTGAATGCCGAATGTCCATGCCTGAGCGAAAAGATCAAGGGGTATTACGTCGAAACACCTGAAGATCTGATTCTGGCGCTTGATAAAATCGCCGCGAAACCGGGGCGACCTGAACTGATGCTCGACCGACATAGCATCGCCTTTATCAGCGTCAAGGACCGGAAGGATATTGATCCATTCCTGATGGAACTGAACGCGCCGGAACTGTACAAGCGCATTCTTGGCAATATCAAGACGCTGGCGACGATCCAGCAGCGTTCGCGGATGGACAAGGTGCATGGGTTGTGTCGCTGGGCGGCAGAAATCCTCGACCCGGTCTATGAACGCTATCACGACCGCGAATTGCGTAAGTCGATGAAAATCAAGATTGCGCAACTGGCCGATACTGGCGATCTGGGGAAAATGGCAGGAGTCCTCGATAATCCGCTGACCTTGCAAAAAGATATCGACGGGTATAATCAGGCTCGTCAGGATTATTACACGTTGCGGGTCGAAGACGCCAAGCTGGCGGAAAAACTGGATGATCCCGTTATGTTCATCCGTGGTATAGGTCGTGAGGTTGCGGCCTTGGCGTCGTGCATTCTTTCCGGGGTTATCATTCTGGTTTTCGTTCTCACATTCTTCTCCGGCGGGAAAGTTTTCTGATGGCAGCGAAAAAGAAAAACAGCAAAAAAAACAAGCAGGCGCCCATCGGATGGATGCCGCAAATTTTATTGATTTTTATTCTTCTCGCGGCGCTGGCAGCCATGCCGACGACAGTTGTCCTGTTTTTTGGTCTATTGCCGACGGTGGTTGCGTTTGCGGTCGATCGTACGAAAACGAAAACCCGAGTCCTGACGGTCGGAGCGATGAATATCGCCGGATGCGCGCCGTTTGTTTTGCGTCTTTGGGCAACGGACCATTCGCTGGATAATGCCTTTGTGATTATCACCGATCCGCGCACCATCATAGTCATGTATTGCGCGGCAGGGGTCGGGTATATTCTGGACTGGACGGTCTCCGGCCTGATAGGGACGTTGATGGTATCCAAGGCAACGCATCGCCGCGAGATGATTAAAAAGCGTCAGGCGGAAATGGTGGAACGCTGGGGCCGGGAAGTCACGGGCGAAGTCGCGGTCGATGCATCCGGGTTCCCGGTTGAGGAGGATTCCAATCTGCAAAAGGTAAAAAAATCAGAGAAAACAGGGCAATAGGACGGGCCTCTTGTTGAATACGGTTTTTATAATGCCTATCAAATACAGTTGAATTTTTAACCAAGCTTGAGAAATGCTTTACATCGCTTTAATGGCTTTAGCGATATGATAATAAAGAGATTTGTACGACGAGGGTGCTGCGAAGGGTGGGGTATGAGATTTTTTTCGAACATTATCTTCTGGCTTCGTCGTAAGGAGGGATCGGTCGCGGTCGAGTTCGCGCTGGTGTCCATCCCTTTCATTTATACAACGATTGCAATTATCGAATTATCCCTGTTTTTCGCGGCCTCAAATATGCTTGAGGCTGGAGTCAATACAAGTTCACGCTTGATTCGTACCGGCCAATTGCAACAATCCGGCAGCCCCGATCCGGAAGCGTTGTTTCGAGAAAACATTTGTGAACAACTGTTCATCCTGATTGAGTGCGATAACGTTCAGATTGAAGTTGTGGCCATGCCCGGAGATTCGTTCAGCGAGATTGAGGATTATCAGCCGGAATATGATGAAAACGGGGTTCTTGTGCCCCGGGAGTTTGATGCCGGGGGGTCAGATGACGTCGTTATGATTAGAGCTTACTACAGATACCAACTTATGACCCCGATTTTCGCGCAAATTTTCTCGAAAGAGCCTGATAATTCCGTTTCGATGATGTCAACGGTCATTCTCCAGAGTGAGCCTTATGAATTCGGTAATCAGGAGGAAGAAATATAATGTTTCTGGCTTTGATTCAGAAGTGGATTCATAAAAAAGACGGTGTTGCGCTGATGGAAACGGCAATGCTGTACCCAACTTTGCTGGTGATGATTTTCGGTGTTTATGATGTTGGCCATGCTATTACTGTCAATCACAAAATGATTACGGCATCGCAGATGATGGCCGATCTTATAACCCGGCAGAAAGCTGTTTCTGCCGCGGAGATAAACGAAGCTGTTGAATCAGCAAGGCTTGCGATGATTCCTTACGCATCGGGCGTAGATGATTTTGGTGTTGATATTATCAGTGTCGAATTCGATGAAGATGACGATCCTGTACAGTTGTGGCGGGAGACGCGGAATATGGCGGCGCAGGGCAATTTGCTCGAACGAACGACCGGGTTGGGAACAGTTGGAGAGGGTGTGGTTGCTGTTACGGTAACCTATCGCTACAGGCCGACATTTGGTTATGTCCTTATTAATGAATATCTCATGAGCGAAACAGCTTTTGCTCGCGGGCGCAAGAGCGCGACGGTTACACAGGAATAGAAAGATAAGGCGGAGGGCATAATGGCCAAATGGAATTTACGGAAAGTTTTACGCAACTGGAAAAAATCGCGATCAGGTGCCGTTGCGGTTTATATGGCGATATTGCTCCCGGTTCTGATCGGGGCGATAGGGATGTCGATCGATCTGGCGCAGTCTTACTTGATTCGGGAGCGGTTGTCGCGGGCACTGGATGCTGCGGCATTGGCGGTTGCGGGATCTTCGGCTCTTGAGACGGAAGCCGAAATGCTGGCGCGGGTGAATCAGTTTATGGATGCAAATTATCCGGAAGAGAAAATCGGCGTTGCCTACGATATTGACATTCACGTTGAAGGGGACGATGTCAGGGTTTCTGCGGCAGCGGATTACAATACCTTCTTCATTCATATTCTGGGTCATGATAGGGTCACGGTTCGTTCCAGCTCTACAGTGCGCAAGCAGATTAAGGGGCTTGAGGTGGTTCTTGTTCTGGACAATACGGGGTCCATGGGGGCGTCCAATATGGCTGCCTTGAGGGAGGCATCCACGAATTTTGTTGAAATCCTGTTCAGCAGGGCGGCGCATGAGGAAGATATCAAAATCGGCATTGTCCCTTATAGCAGCTCTGTTCGTGTAGGACGTTACGGTCTTGGAGAATTTCCTGACGGGACACCGGGATACGGAGATCCGTTTATCATTCTGCCAGATGGAGTCTCCTATACCGACAACCATAGCGACAGCAACAACTGGAACGGTTGTATCGTAGAACACAATGAAAATAATTATGACGCAGATGCAACGCATGTTGCAAATAGCAAGGGGCAATTATGGACAACAAGTGCGGGCGGCACATGTACCAGTACGGCAGATTGCCGTGGACACGGGTGGGATCCGGCCAGCAACACGAATGATGCATACCCGGAGGGTACGGCTCTTCCTTATCCTAATCAGGGGTTGGACGACTACCCCGGCCCCTTCGAGATTTACATGTATGGCAGGATCATTGATCAGAATGATCGTTGCAGCAGCTACTCGGGATATGCAACATCCCGGTGCAGCTCTTGCTACTCTGCCAGCCATCCAACGTCAAGCTTGAGAAACAAATGCAACACGCGGCATTGTTTCTGCTGGGCCAGTACGCCGAATATTTATTGCCCATGGGCTAACGTCGTGCCGTTGAGCAGTGACGAAGATCAGCTGCTGGCCGGAATTGCAGCCATGCAGCATGAGGGCGCAACCCTTTCCAATATCGGAATGTTGTGGGGCATGCGTCTTTTGTCGCCAGACCCTCCATTCACGGAGGGCGTTGCATGGGGTGATGAAGAGTGGAATAAGGCAATCGTCATGATGACAGACGGACAGATGAGCATCGACAATGCTCATGCGACGGCTTACTGGGCGGCAACGCGTTACAGTGGCAGTATCAGCAATGCCCTTCTGGAGGAGCGTCTGATGGAAGTGTGCGATTACCTGAAGGCACCGGGGCGCGATGTTATCATTTATACGGTGACATTCGATCATGCCACAGCCAATATCAGCGATGAGACAAAAGCGATTTACAGAGATTGCGCAACATCACCCTCACATTATTACGATGCGCCGACACAGGAAGAGTTGCTTTCCGTCTTTACCCGTATCAGCGGGGCGCTAGCCAATCTGCATATCCGTGAATAGGGAAGAGTAGGCGGTAATAGAAAACCAGAGAACATCCGGCTTTTCACTGCTGGATGTTTTTTTACGATTGACGGTGTGGCACTTCAACTATTGAAACAAAGAATAACAATAATGTTATTGAGTGGTGATAGAAGAAAAAGGGGGGATAGTTAAAATTTTATGCAAAGATAGAACAAAGGTTATCTTTCTTTACTTGTTTGTGCAGTATATTTATTCTGAAAATATGATGATGTCTTGGTTTTTTTAACTTCTCTTTAAAATGATCGCGTGTACTCTGGTAGATGTGGTTAGGGTTTCAAAGGAGTGCTGCAATGGCATTTTGATGAAATCGGGGTAACCAAGCTGGAAACCAAGAATAGCGAAGGAGTTAAATACCATGTTGCTGCAACTTTTGGCCTGCATTCAGGCCTACAAACAAGACATTAAAGGTGCCACGGCCATTGAATACGGTCTGATCGCGGGCGGGATTTCCCTGGCGATTGTGACGGCTGTGTTCCTGTTCGGGGAAAGCCTGAGCGGTCTGTTCGATACGATTGCCGAAAAAATGGGCCTTGCCGCCGAACAGGCGCAAGAGGCTGCAGAAGAATAGACTTTCAATACGAAAGGGCCCACTCTGGTTTCAGGGTGGGCCCTTTGCTTTTGACGGACGGAATTTCTATGACGGTCTTGTTTCAGGCCCTTTACGCCGGAGCGGTGCTGGTGGCGGTGGCGGCGATGCTGGCATCGTGCGCCAGTGATTTTCGGACCATGACGATCCCCAACCGTTACCCCGTGACGATTGCGCTGGCCTTTGTTGTGGCCTTTGGCGCGTCGTTGGGGTTGGAGCAGTCGCCGTTTGCCGCGTTTTACATGCACAGCATGGCGTTGGGGCTGATGCTGGGGCTGACTTTTATCATGTTTGCCGTGAAGGTCTGGGGTGCTGGGGATTCCAAGCTGGCCAGTGCGCTTTCCTTGTGGTTTGGCCTGCAGGGGTTTTCGGTTTTCTTGCTGGTTATGGCGCTTGGTGGCCTTGCCCTGATCGCGGTGGGGGCGGTTATACGCCGTTTGCCTGACGGGCCGCTGTGGCTGTCGGGGCCGGGGTCGTGGCCGCAAAGGCTGAAATCCGGGGACCGGGTTTTGCCTTATGGAATCGCCATTGCCGCAGGCGGATTGGCGGCCTTTGCCGAGCGGGGCTATTTCGGTTTTTTCCAGATTGCGGGTGTGGATATGCCCGGTTTCTGATTTGCGCTTTCAACAACGATCAAAAGGGGGTATGATGAGAGTAAGAATTCTTTGAAAGCGGCCCGCCCGGGCTGTTCTGTATTCCTGATCCGGATCATCCTCCTGCGTCTTCAAACCCCGTGAGGGATTTAATGAACAAGAACGTTCTGATTGCATTTGGCGGTGCCATTCTCATAGCCATTCTGGTGGCGGTGATGATGAGTGCCATGCTCAAGGGTGGCAAACAGGAAAAGGTCGCCGAATCGACGACTCCACCTGTCCAGATTTTGGTCGCAAAAGCGCCGTTGAGTACGGGCGAGGCCCTGTCGACGATGAATGTCGCGTGGAAAACATGGCCTGCGGATATGGCGTTTCCCGACACGATCATCAGGAAAGGCACGGAAAAACTTTCCGAAGTTGCCAAGGGACGCGCTCTTCGCCCGATCGCCATGGATCAGCCTGTGCTGTCTTCGGCGATCGTCAGCGGGGAAGGCGGTTTCATGGCGGCGAAACTGAGTCCGGGTATGCGCGCGGCGGCGGTCAATACCAAGGCGATTACGCTGGCTGGCGGGTTCATCAACCCCGGCGATTATGTCGATGTGGTCCTGACCTATTCGATGCGGATGCGGGCTTCCAGCGATGATGACGCCTTGCAGCAGCAAATGGATCGCGCGATAGGCCTCAACCTCGATCGTTATGCTTCGGAAACGGTTTTGCGAAACGTGAAGGTTCTGGGGATCGACCAGCGGGCAGGGTCGGAGCCGCCGAAGGAAACGGGCGGCAAGGAAAAAACTTCCGCAGCGCCCAAGGTCGGAAAAACCGCCACGCTTGAAGTTGACGAGCAGGGGGCGGAGATTTTGGCGCTGGCGGAGCGGATGGGCGATATTACGCTTGTCCTGCGCCCGCTTGGCGATGACGACACCGCAGATGACGGCAAGCCGACGATTTCCGATGCGCGTCTGGTCAAGATGAACAAGGAGCTCTATGCCGAACTGTCCCGGATCGAAGCTGAGGGCAGCTCCCAAAGCAATAATATCCGAATCTATAGCGGTGGCGGGGTTATCAACATCCCAACCCGCTAGCAGCCGACCCGATTTTCTTTTTCTTACCATGCCGTGCCGTCCGGTGCGGTTTCCTGAAACAAAGACCCCTGAAACAAGACCGAAGTGTGCCGCGATGAAACGTATGATCGGAAGTCTGAAATTTTTTCGAATGCTGGTGATCCTTGCGGCGCTTGCATCCGCGGCGATGCCGGTTTTGTACGCCCATGCGGACAAGGCGGATCTGATCGCGGTGGGGATGGGCACGAAGCTGAAGCGTGATACGCTGGTTAATGTCACGCTGGGCAAGGGTGAAGTGGTCGCCATCAAGGGGGATGTTTCGGATGTTCTGGTGGCCAATCCGGCCATTGCCGATGTTGTTGCGCTGCAATCCAACAAGCTTTACATCGTTGGTTCGCAGCTTGGCGATACCAATTTGATGGCGCTTGACGCGGACGGAAACGTCCTGCAGCGCCTCGATATTCATGTCAAGCTTGATGAGATGGCGATACAGGAATATCTCGGGGAGATGTATCCGGACGAGGATGTGACGGTCAAGGCGCTGAACGATCAGGTGATCCTGAGCGGTACGGTCTCCAACCCCGGTATCGCCAACCGTATCACCCAGATCGTTACGGCCTATATCGGCGAAATTCAGGGCAGTCGCGGCACGGCCGACGAGGTGATTGTCAATCTTTTGAACGTCACCGGCGAACAGCAGGTGATGTTAAAGGTCAAAATTCTTGAGGCTTCGAAGTCGATGATCAAGGAGCTGGGCATTGAATCCGAACTGGAGGTATCCGGCGATCCTCTTGCCCAGATGGGCATTGCCGCCGGCGGTACCGGGACAAACCTGACACAGCAATCTTTCGGTTTGGGTGCGTTCCTGTTCGACAACAATGCTTTTGGCCCGTTGGGAATCGTGATGTCGGCGCTGGAACAGGGGAATTTAATTCAGACTCTGGCAGAACCGAATTTGACGGCGATATCGGGGCAGGAAGCGGGATTTCTGGCCGGAGGTGAGTTCCCAATCCCGAGCGGGCGGGACAGTGATGGTAACGTTATTATTGAATTCCGCACCTTCGGCGTTTCGCTGAATTTCCGCCCGACGGTGATTTCAGAAAACCGGATCAGTCTGCAACTCAATACGGAAGTTTCGTCTCTGGCTGAAGATGACAGCGTGACTTTGGCCGGGATCGATGTTCCGGGCCTGAATATCCGCCGGGCATCGACCACGGTCGAAGTGCCGAGCGGCGGCGGATTGATGATTGGTGGATTGCTGCAATCGAAAACGGTCAAGGGAATGGCGGGACTGCCCGGGATCAAGGAAGTGCCGGTACTCGGCGATCTGATTTCATCGCGCAGTTTTATCCGTGATGAAACCGAACTGGTCGTTTTGGTCACCGCCCATCTGGTATCGCCTTATGCGGAAAAATCGGCCTCCAAAGCCCCGGTCACGCAAGCGCCGGAGCAGGAGAAAAACAGGCCTCTGGCAGCAGCCTTTGCCGAGAATATTCGCCGTATTTATGGTCGCAAGGCACCGGCCATGCTCGATGATAACGGCCATTACGGCTATTTGATAAACTGACCCGGAGAGAAGAAAAATGTCCCTCAAAATCACCTTTGGCAGTTTTCTGGTTGTCTCCGCCCTGTGTCTGTCGGCGTGCGATTCGATTATCTACAATATTCCCACGGAAGTTTCGACCGACCGGGTCGAGGTGCAGCGGGAAAATGTCGATCTGGAATTCGATACGGCGGCGCTGTCGGGGCCGGTCTTGCAAAACATGGCGAAAGATTACCGCAATCGCGGGGAATCCGGCATGCTGGTCAGCGTGACTTATGATCCGCATTCTTCCGTCAATACGGCCCGGCACGCATCGGATACGGCTTCCCGCATCGCGGCGGCGCTGAACCGGCAGGGCGTGCGCAATCTTCAGGTTGAAACATTGCCGGTGGTGGATTCCGGGGACGGGTCGCGCACCATTGTGTCCTACGCCGGATTGAAGGCTGTGCCGCCGTCTTCGTGCAGTAACACGCTGGACATGGACATGGTGCATGATTTGAAACGGCTTGAGGAAATGAGGTTGGGTTGCACCATCGAGACCCATACCGCAAGACAGGTAGCGCGTCCCGCGGATTTGCTGGGTAATGATGTTATGGAAAATTCACAGGGCCGCTACTCCGCAAATGCCCTCGAACCCTATATGAGCGGGCAGCCGAACCGTGCTTTATCTGGACAAAATGCGTCCGACTAACGGCGTTTTGGCTACTCCGGCCGCGCCGGGAAACCGGGATGGCCCGAGGTAACGAATTCGTAACCTTATCAGGTAATTATAAAGGAACGGGAATCCTGTTCCCGCCATCACATTCACCGGATTTTTCTTTGCGTATCTCATGACCGAAACCGATACCAGTTTGACATCGACTTTATTGCCGGGGGCGCGTGTGGCGATGTATGCCACCGACGCGGAATCCGTCGCGTCTTTCAAGGCATTGAACGATGACTGGCGTTTTGCCCGGGTGCAGATGGAACATCATGCGGGGGGAGTCGATCAGGCGCTCGAAGCGCTGAAAGGCGGCATGCCGAGTCCTGATTTGTTGATTATTGAAACAGAAACAATCGACGAAAGTTTCACGCAGCGCCTTGAAGGTCTGGCGGTGTATTGTGCCGAGACGACGTCCGCAATCGTGATCGGCCCGGTCAATGATGTGAATCTGTATCGCCGTCTGATTGGCATGGGAATCAGCGATTATCTGGTGCGGCCAGTCAGGCAGGATACATTATCGTTTGATATTGCGCGCACCCTGATTAACAGTCTCGGGTCGCTGGGCAGTCGCCTGATCGTGGTGATGGGCGCGAAGGGCGGGGTCGGGGCAACCGTCATTGCTGAGGCGCTGGCCTGGGGCTGTGCTGATATTCTGAACCAGAAGACGGTCCTGATGGATGCCGCGGGGGGCTGGTCTACCTTGAGTATCGGCATGAATTTCGAACCAGCGACGACCTTGCAGGAAGCCGTGCGCGCCGCGACGACCAACAACGAGGATTCTTTTAACCGGATGCTGTTTCAGGCGCATGACAAACTGCATGTTCTGAGCAGCGGCGGCGATGTGATGCTGGATGAAAGCGTCGATGCGCAAGGGTATGAATCCCTGATAAACAAGCTGATGAAAACCTACCCGGTTGTCGTTGTCGATCTTTCGGATTCGCCGACGGCGTTGCAGCGCATCGTTTTGAACAGGGCGCATCACATCACGCTGGTCACGACGCCTTTATTGCCGTCCTTGCGGGCGGCGCGGACGTTGATCGGTGAAATAAAAACCCTGCGCAATGATACGGACAAGGTTCTCGATCTGGTTATCAACATGGCGGGAATGGCCCAGAAGCAGGAAATTCCGGCCAGGGATCTTGAAACCGCGCTGGAGAAAAAACCGTCCATCACCGTTCCGTTCAATCCGGCGGTGATTTCAGCCATGGAAAATGAAGGCAGGCGCCTGACGTCCACGCCGGAAGGTGCTACGATCGTGCGTAATCTTCTGGCCTCGATTTCCAGAGTTTTTGAAGGCACCGGCAGCAATACAACGACGATTGCCAATGACGATCAGGACAAGAAAAATCCGTTTGCGGCGATTTTCAGCAAACTGAAAGAAAAAGCCTAAAGGGACAAAACGATGGCGGGATTCGGCAAGAAGACAGCATCGGGCTCCATACCGCCGCCCCCGGCTCTGACATCTGTGCCGGAAAAGTCAGAAGAGCCGAAAATGGAGTCGGTCAAGGAACGCGCCGCCGCCATTCCACCCGATCTCGATACTCTCAGCAAACTTCAGGCCTTGAACGACGAGGCGGGCGGCGCGCCGGACAAGCCCAAAAAAAGCATGGATGACGGATTGATCGGCAACGATCCGCATGAAATGCAGATGGCCCCGCCGGACTCCGGGTCGTCCATGACTTCGGTCAGGTTGCAGCGCGCGCGCAACAGAATATGGCTTGATTTGCGGGACGGGATCGATCTGAAGGCGCTGGCGCGCATGGATGCGAAAGCCGCGCGGGAAGAAGTTCAATCCGCCGTTCAGGAAATCGCCCGGTTCAGGAATCTGGACGTCACCCCGGCGGAGCTGGAGCAGATTGCCAAGGAATGCGGCGACGACATGCTGGGTTACGGCCCGCTGGAGACGTTGCTGGAGCGGGACGATATCGCCGATATCATGATTAATGGCCCGGATACGACGTTCATCGAGGTGAACGGAAAAATCCAGCAGACGCAGATCAAGTTCCGCGATAACCAGCATTTGACCACAATCGCGCAGCGTATCGTTTCGGCAATCGGCCGCCGTGTCGATGAAAGTTCTCCGATATGCGATGCGCGCCTTCCTGATGGCAGTCGGGTCAACGTCATTATTCCACCGTTGGCGATTGATGGTGCTGCGATTACTATCCGGAAATTCAAAAAAGACAAGTTGACGCTCGACAAGCTTCTGGAATTCGGCGCGATGTCGCCAAGCTGCGCTAAATTGATTATGGCGATCGGGCGTTGCCGGGTGAACGTGCTTGTGTCCGGCGGGACGGGGTCAGGGAAAACCACGATGCTGAACTGCCTGACGCGCTATATCGAATCGGATGAGCGTATTATCACCTGCGAGGACGCCGCCGAGCTTCAGTTGCAGCAATCTCATGTCGTGCGCCTTGAAACCAGGCCGCCGAACCTGGAAGGTGTCGGCCAGATTACCATGCGCGACCTTGTACGCAATTGCCTGCGGATGCGTCCGGAACGCATCATTGTTGGCGAGGTGCGCGGACCGGAAGCCTTTGACCTGTTGCAGGCAATGAATACAGGTCACGACGGATCGATGGGAACGGTGCACGCCAACAACCCGCGTGAAGCCATTTCGAGGATGGAAAATATGATTGCCATGGGTGGACTCAATCTCCCCATTGTTGCCGTTCGGGAGCAGATTGCCAGTGCCGTCAATGTCATCATTCAGGTGCAGCGCCTCCGGGATGGATCCCGCAAGGTCACGCATGTATCTGAAATCACCGGGATGGAAGGCGATGTCGTCACCATGCAGGATCTTTTTTCACTTGAATTCCTTGGCGAAGATGAAAAGGGGAAATTGATTACCCGTCAAAAATCCTCCGGCCTACGGCCAAAATTCTACGACAAGGCCCGTCAATACGGAGTCGAACAGCTCGTGCTTGACGCCATGGAAGAGGCGTATGGCTGATGTTTGGCATTATGGTCGCATTGATGGTAGCGGTGGTCGCGTCTTTCGGGATGCTGGCGTATTTTCTCTTTTTCTTTGTGCAAAAGAAAAAAGCTAGGAACAGGGCCGTTTCGGTGATACGCGGGCATGGCGCGGTCGATCCGAAAAATGCAGAGAAAAATGCGCAGGACAAGCGCCGCGCCGAAATCACCAAAAAATTGCAGGGCATGGACGGCGAAGTCAAAGCCCGCCGGGGCGATTTGAAGCTGAGGCTGGTGCAGGCGGGACTGACGATTACGGTCAGGCAGTTCTATCTTTTTTCAGCGATTTTCATGGTGGTCGCGGTGGGGCTGGCGCTGATTTCAGGGCAGCCGCCTCATGTGGCGGCGCTTGTTGCCATTGCATCGTTTCTGGGATTCCCACGATTTGTCCTGCGCTGGAAGACCAAGCGCCGCCAGAAAAAATTTCTTGAGGAATTTGCCGATGCACTCGAAGCGATGGTGCGTCTGTTGAAGGCGGGGATGCCGGTCAGCGAGGCGATTGCCATGGCCAGTCGCGAATTTACCGGGCCGATCGGTGAAGAAATGTCGCGCATATACGATTCTCAAAAAATTGGCGTCCCTCTGCCGGAGGCTGCGCTGGACGCGGCGCGGCGTATGCCGATTACAGAGATGCAAATGTTTGCAACGGGACTGGCCATTCAGGCGCAGACCGGTTCCAGCTTGTCCGAGGTGTTGATGAATCTGGCGCGGGTCATTCGCGCACGGTTCAAATTAAAACGTAAAATTCAGGCATTGTCATCGGAAGCCAAAGCGTCAGCGATGATTATCGGTGCGTTGCCGTTTCTGGTTGGTGGCGGCATGTATCTGATCGATCCGAAATTTATCAGCGTCTTGTTTGAAACGAAAGTTGGCAATGCATGGATGATCGGAAGCGGATGCTGGATGTTGCTGGGCATTCTGGTGATGCGCCAGATGATCAATTTCAAGGTTTAGGGGCGGGACGATGCTGGATTTTCTGAACGTAAATACCCTGATCGTCCTTGTCAGCGCGCTGGCGGCTGCGTTTTCGTTCGTCGCCGTGGTTATTCCCCTGATGAACAAAACAGAAAAGAAAGAGCATTTTCGCGCTGTCATTGAAAAACGCCGCAAGAGTTTGTTCGAGCAAACCAGAGAAGAGTCTTTGCGCGGCGGAAAGAAACAGGACGACAAAATTCTGTCCGCCAGCGAGTCGGTTGCAGCGACGTTCAAGGCCCGCCAATTGCTGGGCGATATGGGCGAAAAGGTTCGCGACCAGATGCTTCAGGCCGGAATTCGCAACCCTTCCGCGCCGATCAAATATATTATCCTGCGCATGGTTTTGCCGTTCCTGTTTGCGATATGGGTCATGGTCATGATCGGTGCCAGCGACAAGGATGTTTCCAGAGGCGTATCTTTTTGCGCCATTCTGATCGCCGTGGCGGCGGGGGCGTTTTTGCCAAAACTGATCCTGAAAAACATGATTATCAAGCGTGCGCAGGAAATCAATCTGGCGTTTCCGGATGCGCTGGACATGATGCTGATCTGCGTGCAGGGGGGGATCGGTCTGGAGCAAACAGTCAACAGGATTGCCGAAGAAATGGCGGAACATGCGCCCATTCTGGCGCAGGAGCTGGGCATCCTGAGTGCGGAAATGGCGATGCTGAACGATCGGCGCAAGGCCTTGCAGGATTTTTCCAGACGGGTCGGCAGCGGCGCCGCAAAATCATTCGCCACGGCGTTGATTCAGGCGGAGCAATACGGAACATCCGTGTCGCAGGCCATGCGTGTGATGTCGGATGAATTACGCGACCAGCGCATGTCTGTCGCCGAACAAAAGGCCGCGTCATTGCCGCCGAAGCTGACCGTGCCGATGATTTTGTTTTTCCTGCCGGTCCTGTTCGTGATTATTTTGGTCCCCACCGTGATACAGGCGATGGATAACCTGAAATAATTCCCCTGAAATAATGCCGGAGCGATTCAGTTATTGACCCCGGACGGTTTCACGCCGGGAACCGGGACGGGGGCAGGGGCCTTTACGGTTTTTACCGTGGTATCTGCGCTGTCGTTCCGGGCGGCGTTCTTTTTATCGCGGGCTTCCTGCATGTAGCTGGGTGCGCGTCCTCCGCTTTCGCGCAGGGCGCTGACGATGCGCAGGTTCCGTTCGATTTCTTCCCGGTTGGGGGAGGTCGCCAGAGCCTTCCGCAGGATTTCGGCGGCTTCGTCGAGGAACCCTTGTGCCGCGAGATTAAGCCCGAGATTGTTCAGGATCGGCGTGGGGTCGTCTTGCGACAATTCGAGAGCCTTGCGAAAAGCGGTCTCGGCTTCGGGGTGTTTTCCCTGCGCGTCCAGCGCAATCCCGAGGATATGCCAGGAGTCGGCGGAATTTTTCTCCATGGCGAGCGACTTGCGGGCAAATTCTTCGGCTACGGCATAATTGCCGAGGGAGGCCTGCACGGCTGAAAATTCCGTCCGGGCGGCGGCATTCGGTTTGCGTTCGTTCTTGGCGAAGGGGGCGATGACGATCGAGGCGCGGCTTGTGCGCCCGTCCTGACGCAGCGCCCGCGCGTAGCGCACGGCAATCTCAGCGTTGTTGGGATTGCGCCGATACAATTTTTCAACGATGGGAAGCGATTCTTTTGCATTTCCCGATTCATCGGCCTTGTTCGCCGCGCGTTCAAGCGCCGCATCGATCTGCGTTGCGGTTGTCACGGGCGCGTTCGTTCCGCTGGTCTGGCAGGCGGCAAGAGACAGGGAAGAAACACCCAGCAGGATAACAGTCATCAGGCGGGTGCGGATGGCGGAGGTCAGCATAGTCGTTTCTTTATCTCTCTCACATTCGGGTTTTCGCACATACGGATCATTCATCTGTTTCTTCATCCGGTTCGTCAACGGGTTCGTCTTCCTCGACTTCGACCGGTTCGGGGTTGGCCGGGGCGGGGCTGTCCACGGTTACGTCCGGTCCCGTTGCCGCCGCCCTGCGTGAGGATACAGGCGGGGGAACGACGGAGGAGCCGTTATTCCTGACGATCGCGGTTTCATGGCACATTCCATCGCAGTAGTAAACCGTCGTTTGCTGGCAGGCGCTGTCGTTGCCGCAACTGCGGCGGATACGGATATAGTTCTGGTTGGCGACGGATACGATGACATGGCGTTGCATGATAACCTGCCCGGCCTGATTCAGCACGGTCAGGTAGGTTGCGCCGGGCTGGCGCGGCACCAGAATAAGGAGGCGGCTGTCGTCCATCAGGATGCCGAGATGGTCGGGATTGCCGACGATGATTGACACGGCGTCCTCTTCCAGACGGACGATTTCGGATTTGTCCGGCGTCAGGCGCAAAGGCGGGTGCGTATCGTTGCTGTCGTGACGCGGTCCGCCATAGTTTATTTTCGGCGCGCTTCCGGCCGGGGGAATAAGACCTTGAAAATTCCCGGACCCTGAGGCCGCCGGTTTTTCCTCGATGGTGATTTCGGTGACACCGCCCGTTTCCGTTACGGTCACCGTTTCAGTGACGGTTGCGCCGTCTTGCGCATTGGCCGTCGCAAAAACCAGCAATGCGGACAGGAGAATCGTAAACACCGGCAGCGCGGCACGGAAAGACAGTTTCATGATGGGCACATCCGGATCAAGAGGGAGGGCGCAGAACAGCGCGTCTGGATGTTTCGATCCTACCGGAAACATGCCGGATTGTCACCTCCTTTGGCACAATAATTTTCATAAAATAAAAAACTTCAGGAACTGGTGAGGGATATTCATAGTTGGATGCGTCAGGAACAGACATGGATCATGGAGGTTATTATGAGAAAACAATTGATGACGATGTTGCTGGCATCGGCTCTGCTTGTCCCGGCGGCGGCCGCGTCGGCAGCCGGGGAGACAATGCTGCGCAGTGATGTCATGAAGGTCCAGCAAACGCTGGCCGAGGCCGGGTTCTACCGTGCCGGGATCGACGGGATCTGGGGGCCGCGCACGACAGCGGCCCTGCGCAGTTATCAGGTTGCCAACGGAATCCCCCCGACGGGACGCATGGATGTGGCAACGGTCGATGACATGGGCGTGACGATTCGCAGTGAAGGGCGCTATGGCTATGCCGACCGCTATGAAACGAGGGTTTCGGACCGGAGCGCCGAGGATATGAATTTGTATCTGGAACCCGCAGCCGGAACGCCGACAACGCGGACCATGTCGGGACCTTTCTACGCAACCACCGTTTTTGCTCCGATGGGTCCGTCTGAGATTCAGGCCCTGCAGCAGGCCTTGCGTGATTCCGGATACTTTATGAAGGAACCGGTAAACGGAATCTGGACGCCGTACACGGTCAACGCCCTGCGCAGCTACCAGATTGACAAAGGTATGCTCGGAACGGGCGCGCCGGATGTTGAAACGTTGCAACGTCTTGGGTTGCAGGTTCAAGCCGCAGACAAGCTGATGACGACCACATCGACGGCCCGTTGAGCGCAGGGCGTTTGACGGAAGAGCGTGAGTCAACCGGGCGGGGGTAAAACCCCGCCCGGGGTTTTTGCGTGAATAGATCATGTTGAAGGTATGTGGGAATTGTACGGTGTTTGATACGCAAAACTTAACTTGTTGATGTTTTGTCGATGTTATAAAACGTCTGATGGTAAATTTAGTCTGATCTTGGATAATTTTGTTCCACAATTCTACGCATCTCTTGATACCGTTCTGGATTCATGTGGTATTCCTCATAACCCACCACTGTTTTTAATGCGGTCAGTATGTCATTCCTGCTAGGTTGATGATTAGATATACTCTGCGCTTCATTTCGTGCATATTCAAAACTTCTTAATGCATAATGGCTCAATTTGAGAGTATCGAGAATTCTACTTTCAGTCTCATAAATGGGGTTCTCAAGTCTTGCGTTGTGTATTTGGTAAAAAGAAACCATTTCATAGATAGCGGCTGATGATTCAGAATCAATAAACTCGATGCTGTCTTTAAAAACTTGGATTGCGTCAGGGCAAAATGTTGGCAAGGCGGCATTTTGATCTTGGAGATAAGTAAAGCAGCGCTTTGTATAATCAATTATTTCGTTAATTGCGTCGGGCATTTTTGCCCTCATTGATAACGCTTTCCTAGCTACAATCTCGTTATGTCGTTCACGCTCATCGTGGATTTGTTTTTCAATTGTTTTTACGGTCCACGATGCGGCCATCAAAGCTAATATCGCAGATATGATAGTCTGCCATTCTTTTATTGCCTCTACCCATGTTTGATCCGTATGCGGGTGTATTAGGCCGTGTTGACAATTATGATTCCCAAGATTGTAGTTTTCTGATTCACTAT
>CAYNSR010000026.1:0-17478 GCA_964400125.1 uncultured Micavibrio sp.
CATCTATCTCGCCGCTGCCGTCCAGTGGTTGCTGTAATTGTCAACACGCCCTAAAAGAAGAAGGATGTACCCCCCGAATGTGCCTTGGAGCAATCCAATTAAGTACATATTTGAAGTAACGTCAGAGATTATTTTTGATAGACTTTTGAACATATTCACCCATTTGATGGTTCTCAAAAAAACCAATACCTACTAGGCTTCCTGATATAAACGCTGGGAAAAAGATAAAACCTTTACCGCAATTTACCTCACCTGTTGATTTTAAAGTGGAATTTAATGGTGCGCGATACTGGGATTGAACCAGTGACCCCTACGATGTCAACATAGTGCTCTACCGCTGAGCTAATCGCGCATTTTTGGATGGGTGGTTTCCAAGGCCCTCATAGAAAACAGAAACAGGCGGGGATTTCAACTCTTTTGTTGGCGGGTGTGTTGACCGGGAGCGCCTACGCGGCCAGCAGGCGCTCGACCTGATCGACGAGGTCCTTGAGGTGGAAGGGCTTGGACAGGATTTGCGTATCGGGGCGGATATCATCCTGATGCGCCAGCGCCACCCCGGCAAATCCGGTGATGAACATGACTTTCAGGGACGGGTAGGTTTGCGCAGCCTTTTGCGATAATTCGATTCCGTCCATGCCGGGCATGACGATATCGGCCAGCAGCAGGTCATAGGCGGCCCCGTCTTCACGCAAGGCATCGAGCGCCGCCAGACCGTCGTCGCGGATGTCCACATTGTGTCCGGCACGGCGTAGCGCCATGGCCAGAAACTGGCGCATGGAGGAGTCATCTTCGGCAATCAGGATTCTAGCCATTCTTTACCCGTCTTTGTAATGCCCCTGTGTCGTGCTTTTTCGGGGGGATGTCAAGGGAATAGGGGGCATTTGAGGTGTTATGGTATTTGTGAGCTTGGTTATATAGCCGTTTGAAACAGGAAACCAATGTTTATATCCCCCGTCATCGCCTGAATTTTCGAAGAAAATTCTAAGGCGATCCATGGATTCCCCTAGGATTTGCTTCGCAAATCCGGGGAATGACGGAGACAATTTTTGAATCAACCTCATCGAGAAATGCTCTAGGTGACGGCGGTATGTATGTGGATAATTTTTTGATTACGAAACGATTTGTTTTTATATCTATGAGTCCGGTTATGGCCGGATGAGGGCTTTTTTCTGCCCGTCGAGGAATTGTGCCATGGCCACTGGCCAGGTGTAATTTTTCTGTAAATGGGCAAAGCGCAGTTCCGCCGTGCCGGGGGCGTTGAGGGCGGTGCGGGCGGCGATTTCCAGATTGTCGTTAATGCAGCCAAGCAGGGGTTCGGTGACGACATCAACCGGGCCGGTCGCGGGGTAGCCTGCAATGGGCAGCCCGCAGGCCATGGCCTCGATCAGGACCATGCCGAAAGTTTCGGTGCGGGACGGGAAGACGAAGACATCCGCCGCGCGGTAATGATCGGCCAGCTCATGGATCTGCCGCATGCCGACAAAATGCACATCGGGATAGGCGGCGGTAAATTCCGCCAGATTCGGCCCGCCCCCGACCACCACCTTCGATCCCGCCCATTCCATATCGAGGAAGGCGCGAATGTTTTTTTCAATCGCCACCCGCCCGGCAAACAGCGCCACCGGACGGGGCAGGTCGGCGAAAAGCGTTTTCGGGCCGGGATGAAAAATATCCGTATTCACCCCACGGGTCAGGCGATGCAGCGGGGCGCGGACCTTCCAGCGACGCAGTTCGGCCTCGACGCTGGGCGTTGTCGTCATGACGGCAGCGGAGGGGCGGTGAAAATGCCGGATCATGGCAATGCCCGCCGCCCGCATCGGTTTGTAAAGACAGGGCAGATATTTTGCCGCGCGCAGGGCCGCGTAATCGGGGAAATGGGTATGAAAGGCGGTGGTAAAGGGCCAGCCGCGTTTCAGGCACAGGCGTCGTGCCGCCCAGCCCAGCGGCCCTTCGGTTGCGATATGGATGCTGTCCGGCGCGAACGCATCGATCATCTGGCGGAGATGCCGGGCGGGATTGAGGACGAGTTCGATTTCAGCGTATCCGGGCAGGGCATGGCGGCGCGGAAAATCCACCGGGCCGATGACGCGTACGACATGACCGGCATTTTCCAGATATTGATTGAGATCTTCGTAGGTGCGCACAACCCCGTTGACCTGCGGCTTCCAGGCATCGCTGACGATCAAAATGCGCATAAATTGGTCGAACCTTCCGTGGACTTTGGCTGCGTTCGACCCTAGACTTGGTCTTTATGAATATCAAGATCGATCTCACCGGGTTTACGGCGTTGTGTCTCCTGCTGCTGGCGACGGTTCCTGCGCAGGCGCAGGGCCGCACCGGGCCGGATGCGCCGGGTTGCGCCGTTGTGCGCGAGGCCATCGTCACCGTGCGCCCGCCATTTTTCGGTTCCCCCGCGATATGGGATGCCACCTTTGGCGGCAAGGACAATCCGGTGCAGTTTTCCGCGGCGCTGGGGCTGGAGAACGGCAACGTGCTGGCTGCCGGGGAAACGCTGGACAAGGATTTCAAGCCGGTCGAACAGATCATGATCGAGCTGAATCGCCGCGCCCGCGCCGTCAACGACACGCGCCATCCGGCCAGACCGGGAGAACGGACTACTGGAATTCTTAAAACGCCGAAAGGCTATGTCATCAGTTCCGGTTTTTTCGGCGGCAAGAATACCGGAGAAAAATGGGTCAGGCTTTCTTGGTATGACGGCGAACGCAAATTTCTGCGCGATATGATATTGAAGGATGCCGTCTATGATTACGAATCGCAAGGAATCGCCCGCGCTGTGAATGACAAGGGGTTTGTGGCGCTGGTCTACGCCACGGGCCGCAAGGACCCCAATGACCAGCACGGCATGTTGTTCAGGATCAATGAATCGGGCCGCCTGTTGTGGAAGCGCGCCTATCGTCCCGGCATCCCCAACCAGATTTACGGCATCGATGTCGCCGATGATCGCCACTATATCGCGGGCGGACGGATCAAGAATGAAGACGGACGCATGGCGGGTTGGCTTATGAAGCTGAACGATGACGGCACTATCGTCTGGCAAAACACCTATCCGCGTGGAAACTTCGCGGTTTTTCGTGGTGGTTATACCAAGCAGGGCGATCAGGCCGGGGATCATTACGTCGTCACCGGACAGGTCATGCCGATCGGCGGCGATCCGGGCGCGGCGTGGGTGATGGAGGTTGATACCATGGGTGTCCCCCTGTGGCAGCGTTATTTCCGCTCCACCGGTTACGATCTCGATGGCCGTTCCATTATGGCCTATGGCGATGGCCGTATCAGCATGATGGTCAATGCCAAGGCCGTGGATATTTCGGAAGGGCAACAAACCCATGTCCGGCTTTTCACCCTGTCGCCGCGCGGCGGGTTGATGGAGGATGAATCCTATCTCGAAGGCCGCAGCACCGTCGGCAGCCAGATGATTGTCGGCAACACAAACCCGTGGAACGGCGAGCGGATCGTCACCGCCTTCATCGAAAAGGGTGGCCAAATTACCGACGACCAGAAAAAAGTCGAACTGATTACCGATGCGCTGATCCGTCAGGAAAAGGCGCGCGCCATGGCGCAGGACGACAAGGTCTTCGGCCCCGCCGCGCCGACACCGGAACAGGCCGCCATCATTGCCCAGAGCATGCCGGAGGAAATATATCATCAGGGATGGGTATTCGTGGCCACGGCGCTGGACCCGTACACGGACCCCTGCTTGCTGAAAGAGGCCTCGCCGGCGGAGTAGGGTCGGTTTCATATTCAAACGAGTTTAGCGCATACAGGCAAAAAATGTCCGACGATCACGATGATGAAAATGCGGTGGCAGAAAGCGTGGCGGTTACCGCCGCTCTGGCCGGGGTACGGCTGGACAAGGCGCTGGCGATTCTGTGCCCGGATTATTCGCGCTCGCGTCTCAAACAACTGATCGATTCCGGCGACGTTATGCTGGATGGTAATGTTTGCCACGATGCATCGTTCAAGGTTTCGGAGGCGCAGCATATCTCCTTTACGATGCCCGAACCCGTGGCGGCAACGCCGCAGCCGGAAAATATCGCGCTGGATATCGTCTATGAAGACGATCATTTGCTGGTCATCGACAAGCAGGCGGGGCTGGTGGTGCATCCGGGCGCGGGTAACTGGACCGGAACGCTGGTCAATGCGCTGCTCCATCATTGCGGCGATACCCTGTCGGGCATTGGCGGCGTCGTCCGGCCCGGCATTGTCCACCGTCTGGACAAGGAAACCAGCGGTTTGATGGTGGTTGCAAAATCGGACGCGGCGCATCGCGGTCTGGCCGCGCAGTTAGAGAACCGTTCGCTGAGCCGCACCTATACGGCGCTGGTCTGGAAGGTTCCGCCGGTCAAAGGATTGATCGACAAGCCGATATCGCGCAGCGCAAACAACCGTATGAAAATGACCGTCGCCGCGCATGGCGGCCGCGAGGCCCGGACGCGCTATCGCCGTCTGGCGGTCTATCACGATGCGGCAGCCCTGATGGCGTGTGATCTGGAGACTGGCCGCACACACCAGATCCGTGTGCATATGCAGGCAATCGGTCATCCGTTGCTGGGGGATCCGCTTTACGGTTTGCAGGCCAATGCGGGGATGAGTCTGCTGAAAAAGGGCGGCTACGGCCCGGAGGCCATCCGGACCGTCATGGCCTTCCCCCGTCAGGCGCTGCATGCTGCCGCGATTCGCTTCATTCATCCCCTGCGCGATGAGGAAATGGCCTTTGAAAGCCCCTTGCCCCCGGATCTTGCGGCGCTGGCTGGGATTCTAGAATCACATTAAATTCATTGTTTTTCAATGGCTTGGTATCATGCTGCCGAAAAAAGTTGTATTTACATAAAATTTTACATAAAATGGTTATATACAGTTTGCGGGCCTGAGCAGGTACGGAACATGTAGTGAGAAAAACGGCTGACGGACGACGGCTAAAGAGGGACATAAAAGTAAAGACTGCGGATGTGACTTGAGTGATGACCTGATATTTCCGGCTTGGACAACTTGATTTGAAAAAACCGTCGGTGAAAGCTGACGGTTTCTTTTTTTCTTAAATGGTCCCCGTAACGAAAGCTTATTTCCAATATCGCAGAGCAAAACAGATTTCCGCAGCCCGGGCGGCGCTGCCGTGCTACAATTTTTCAGTGTATTTTTGTGCAAATGACCAAGGACTGCGCTATGGATTTTCACGACCTCGCCCCGGATGTGCTTCACCGTTTTGCCGATTATGATCGGCATGAACGGGTTTGCAGGATCTATGATGCAGAAACCGGGCTGCTGGCGTTTATCGGCGTGCATAACCGCAATCTCGGCCCGGCGCTGGGCGGGTGCAGGATGTTGCCCTATGAAAACGAAGATGCGGCCATACGTGATGTTTTGCGCCTGTCGCGGGGGATGACCTATAAAAACGCACTGGCCGGTCTGCCGCTCGGCGGCGGGAAAAGCGTCATTATCGGCGATCCGTTCAAACAAAAAACCGATGCGCTGATGGCTGCGATGGGGCGCGCCGTGCATCGCCTCGGCGGCGACTACATCACCGCCGAAGACAGCGGCACTGGCGAACAGGATATGGTGACCATGGCCGGGGAAACGCCCTATGTCGTCGGTCTGCCGAACAGTGAAGGGGATCTGGGCGGTAACCCCTCGCCAGTGACGGCCTGGGGTGTGTTCAACGGTTTGCGTGCCGCCGTGCGCCGCCGTTACGGCAGTGATTCTCTGACTGGCCTGAAGGTGGCGGTGCAGGGGCTGGGCGCGGTCGGGTATGATTTGTGCCGCTATCTCTACAAGGAAAATGCTGAATTGATTGTCACCGACATGCGGACGCCCGTCATTGAAAAAATCCGTGCAGAAATGCCGGGTGTCCATGTCATGCAGCCGGAATTCATTTTCAGTGCGGATGCAAATGTATTTGCCCCCTGTGCGCTGGGTGCACAGTTGAATGAAAGCACCATTCCGCAGATGACTTTCGATATCATCGCCGGGGCCGCGAATAACCAGTTGGCCATGCCGCAGGATGAAGATGCCCTGGCGCGGAAGGGGATTTTGTATGTGCCGGATTACGCCATCAATGCCGGGGGCGTCATCGCCGTTGCCTACGAATATTGCCGCCGCAACAACCAGTCGCTTTACAATTATGAACTGACCCGTCCGGCGATGATGGAACATGTCGGGCGCATCGGTCAGACGATTGAAAAAATTTTCGCGCTGGCGGAATCGCAGGGTATTACCACAGGCCGCGCCGCAGACCGTCTGGCGCAGTCGATTTTTCTGGAGAACCAGAAGGCCGGGTAGGTAGTTTTTCTACATAAGGGCATCTCTAAAAACCCTATCTCATTGTCATCCCGAGCGTAGTCGAGGGATCTGACCCGCGTGATGTATAGCAGATCCCTCGACTACGCTCGGGATGACAAAATATTCGGGGGCTTATTCCGTCACCTTCGTCCAGTGCTGCGCCATGTGGCGAAAGGACAGCGGCTCGGTCGTTTCGTATAGCGGCAAGGGGCTGTCCAGACTCTGGCCGTGATCGCGGCCCAGAGGCATGATACCAATTCTGGCGCGGCTGCCGGAGGGCAGGAGGGGGAGGTTGCCGAGCGGCAGCGTCAGGCGCATGCCGCTGTAGAGATGCGTGGTTCCCCCCCACAGATCGACATCGGCATTGTCTGTGGCCGTGGCAAAGGCCTCGATCCTAGCGCCGTTTTCCATGAATTTGCTCAGGCTGAGTGTGCCGCCGATATCTTCCGCCAGATAGCGGCCGACTTTCAGTCCGAGCGTCAGGTCAGTCTGCGGGATTTCGTACCATGCTTTGAGATGCCCGCTCAGCACATGGTCGCCACTGGGCAGCAATGACCATGTGGAGCCCGGATCGCGTTTCAGCGCCTCCCACAACTCCGCGCCGAAGGCGTAGGTTTTTCCGTAGGGGCGGTAGAGAATTTCACCGCCGAACCCGGCATACATTTCCTCAAGATATCCGGCTGCGGCCATAACGTGCCATTCGCCGTTGTGGGTGCTGCGTGTCCATGCGCCGTACATGCGGTCGAGGGTGACGGTTTTTCCGGCGAATCGGTCGATGTCGCTGCGCACGGGCAGGGCGGGGACGGGGCGGAGGCTGGAAATTTCTTCAAGATTATGTGGACCGTTGAGACGGATGCCGAGTCCGATCAGGACCGGATGGGTGAGGCGTTCGACCATTTCGACAATGCCGGAGGTCCGGTAAAGCAGGCCGTGATCTTCTTCGGACAGGCTGGTTTGCGTATCGAGAATAAAGCGGAATTTTGGCACCGGGTGCCCGGCGGCGTTGCGCCCGAAACGATTTTCAACGGGGCCGTTTTGCAAATCGTCCGGCACGGGGGCCGCCAGTACGGCGTTGCGCCATATTTCCTGCGGACTGCCCTGACGGTGGATGGCGGCCTGTTCGAGATCGCGGCGCATCAGGCGCAGGGCCGGGCCGTTCAGCCCGTAGATTTCCGGTGTCACAAGCAGTTCTTCCGCATCGGGTCCGGCGTGATTGGCCATGTGGCGGGCGGCTTCGCCGATCTGGCGCGGCATGGGTTCATCCGGGTCGGCGTCGAGCCGCGCCCAGAGGCTGGCGGCATTGCGCCGGATGGTATGAAGGATCATGTTGCCTTGCTTCGCGGCATCTTGCGCCATGCGGGCCGTGTTTGCACTATCGGTGCGGTGCGGGCGCAATGTGGTCTGCCGTTCCGGTGCGCGGTTGCGCCCCGGCCAATCGGGGATCAGACTTTTCAGGGACAGGGTGGCCAGAATTTTATCACCCCCTGCCACGGCAACACCAAAATTAACTGTGTCGCCGGGGGCGTAATTGATGCCGATGCTCCACGGGTCCGGTGCGTTAAAATCGAAGGCGGTTTTTTCTGCGATAAAACGGTCCGCGCCCCAGTCGAATTTGAGAGAGAGGCCGTCCAGAGGCGTAAAATATTCAACCCCGCCAAAAAGACCGATATCGCGCCCGGTGAACCAGTCTTCCGGGCCGCTCGGCATATCGCCGTCGGGTGCGCGGCGCTTGTCGAAATGGCTGCCCAGAACGCCGAGCGGATTGTTGAATGTCCCCGCGCTACCGAACCGACCCCAGCCAATTCCGGCGGTAAAATCGAAATCGTGGTAGCGTTTGGATGCCGCGATATATTCTCCGGCCATGCGTTTATGCCCCAGCGCGCCGATAGCACCGAGAGAAATTTCCGGGGTGAATTTTGTTTCCGGTGTAAGCCGCAATTTCAGGTCGACACCGGGGTAAAGCCGCTCAGCCCTGCCGCCAAGGGAAGACATCGCAGCACTTTGCCGCAGGGCGATATTGAAGGAATCGGTCATCTGTATCGCGAGTGTCGCGTGCGCGTAAGGATCAAGGGTGGAAACCCCGGCGCGAATCGTCCCGGCCTGTTCCATCCGGGCGGACGGGACGGTATTGAGCCCAAGTGGCCCCAGCAGGTAAGGCGACGCCCCGCCCGCCGCCCGTGCGGGGGCGGACAGCAGGAGAATGCCGAAGATGCAAAAAGACAGGTGTGGTTTCAAGGCGGGAACGGTTATAGAAAGTTCTTTGGCAAGTGTAGCACTGGAATATCGCGTTCGTCACCCCTGCTTCGGGCGGGGGTCTGGCCTGGAGGTCTTATTTTACGGATGAACGATGCAAATGAGGTTTAGTGCGGTTGAACATAGAACAGTGCCGGTTCTCCATCGGGCTGTGGAAGTGTTATTACTGACCCCAGCAAGGGCGGTATTGGTTCCAGAAGTTGTCCAGCTTCCACAAGTTGAGTTGATTCCTCCACCATCCACGTTACCCCAGTCTGTGCTCGTACCTAGGCCGCGACCTGTCCAGTATTGTCCGCCACCGCCCAGGTAATTGTAAGCCGACCAGTTCTGGGTGTTGCCGGGGCCGCTACCGCTTGAATCGATTGTCAGCGTCGCGCCGCCAGCCGCGGGATCGCCGGAAACGGCAAAAAGATAATCCTGAGTCGCATTCAGGTTGTTGCACACACTCTGGTTGCAAAGCCATGCCTTGACCTTGGCTGCAACCAGAATTCCGCGTGCCTGCGCATCGCTCTTGCCCATCCAGTCATTGTTGGTGAGATCCGTCAGGCACCAGCTGTCGCTACCAGTGAGACCCCCGATATTTCCGTTTGTCGTGCCATAGCTCCGAACAAAATAACCGGGGTTGGGGGATGATGCCGGGGGTGTGCCGGTTCCGGTGGCGGCGACAATTTTGCGCCAGTCCGTCCCATCGCACATCTCGAAGGTCAGGTCGGCACTGCTCCAGCGCAGACCGCCTGCGCGGTCGGTGTCGCAGGGCAGGCCGGTGGAGATGCCGATGATTGTTTCGCCACCAACATGCCGCCGGGATGAGATATTCATCCTATATTATTGTTTTTATTCACTATTTTATGCTATACTCATCTACACATAGTATTCACAGATACGGCAGATCAATGACTTAGCGCAAAAATCTGCACGGATTCTGCACAGATCGTGAGGATAGCCATGAGCTTCGTTATTGACAAGGAAGAACTCAAACCCGGCCTTATCATCTTCCGCCGGGGTGATGTGGGGCATAAGAACTGGTATTGCAGGATAAAGCTGCCGAAGGCAGACCGCTATAAGACGGTTTCCCTTAAAACATCAGACCTCCACGAGGCGCGCAGCCGCGCCTTTGACGTTGATGCCGATGTCAGATTCCGCATAAAGCACGAAGTCCCGATATTCAACAAACCTTTCAGCGATATTGCTAAAGAATACACCGAAAGCCAAAAATCCCGCGCCAAGATGGGAGAAATTACCCATGAGCGGGTTAAAAAGATAACATCCGTTATCAATGCTCAACTCAACCCCTATGTGGGAACCACACAAATCAGCCTTATAGGACAAGACCGCTGGGCCAATTATCCCACTTGGCGGCGCGAACACGGCAAAGGATCAATCCGTGAGCAGGTCAGTGATTCCACCATCAAATTTGAGATGTCGATTTTCGGGGCCATTATGACTTTCGCCCTCAAGAAACGCTACATCCCGGCCAGCCAGAAATTTGAAGGAAGGCCAAATTTCAAGACCATGCGGCGGGATGCGTTCTCCCTTGAGGAATACCGCGCCTTGCACACACGGGGCCGCACATGGGTCAAAGCGGCGGATAAAAAACCCGCAAGTCAGTGGTATCGCGCTGTGACCTATAATTTTGTGCTTATCATGTGCAATACGGGGATGCGTCCTCCCGAAGCCAGAAACTTGCGCTGGCGCGATGTTTCCTACGGGAAAGACAAGGACGGACGTGAACTTGTCATCTTGTCCGTGCGCGGCAAGGACAAGGCGCGGCAGCTTGTCGCCCCGCCGAGCGTGGGGGAATATCTAGAACGCATCCGGGCAATTTCAAAGGCGACAGAACCGGATGACCCTGTATTCACCACCTATGAAGGAGAAACAGCCCATTCCCTTTACAAGGCTCTCATCAGGGACTTGCTGACAGAAACAAAACTGCGCGAAGGCCCGTCAGGGATTCCGCGCTCAACATATTCTTTCCGTCATACCTATGCGACCTTCCGCTTAAGCGAAGGTGTGGATGTTTATTTTCTGGCGCAGCAGATGGGAACCTCTGTCAAAATGATTGAAGAACATTACGGCCATGTAAATGCCGTTAAACACGCCGACCGGGTGTTGCACGGTATGGGAAGCTGGGAACCTATACAGCCCGATGAACCGGGCAGCCCTGAAACCAGCAAAAGCGGCAAGGCGGGAACGGCCCGTTCAGAGCCGCCCAGACCGCGCAAGAATCCCAAAGGGTAAAAGGTAACGGCCAATCAGGGGCAGACGAAAGAAGGACGGCGAGCCTCGCTGTCCCGAATGCCCCTATCTTTCTGCCATCCATCCGATGCGCCGCTGGCGTAACTCAAATCGGAATGGTGGCCCACGCTGCAAGACCGGAGCAAAGGGGAATCGAGTTCGATACACCCCGGACGGTGGCGGAAAAAGTCTGCACTGAACTCTAAAAATCAGAAATCAGGATCAAGAAACCGCAGAAAACCAAGAGCCTAAAGCCCTTGGAAAAGGTTGGTTAATCAATTAAGTTTACAATTAACAGACAGGAAAGGGATAAAGACATGAAGTATTTCCAGAATATGAGGGGGGGGGGGGTAAAACCTGCTCCGGCTAGCAAATCTGATTTTTCAGGTTGTTCTGCTGTCTGTTATTTTTCCAAAAATATCGCCCTTCAAACATTTCTCGCCCTTTGCATCGCAACCTCTCCCGCGCTCGCGGAGGATTCAAAACAGCCACCCGCCACCAGCGATAAAGAAACCGTTGCCCAAATCGGCGATGTCGATACGCATCTGGCGGTTGATACCGAACACAATATCATCCGCATTATGATCGAAGGCAAGGAAGTGGGCCGCTTTGATAAAGACGGACTGCATGTTGTGGGGAATGTTGAATATACAGGCACCCTGACAGACACAGCCGCCACATGGCTCGATCAAATTCCCTCTGAGAAGGGAGAAAAAAATGCGAAATAAATCTTTTATTGTCGCGTTCTTCTCAGCCAGCCTTGTTTTGTTTCTCTTTCTGTCCGCTCCGGCCTTGGCGCAGGAAGCTGTGCCGGGCGATGCGTGTTCGACCGCCAATATTCTGCGCCATTCCGGCGGCCCCGAAACCTCCGGGCGTGGTTACGCCATGACTTGTCAGGGCGGCGTATGGGTGCGCATCACCGAAAGCGACACATCCGGCAATCTTGGCATCCGTCAGGCCACCCCGAAAGCACCGCTGCATGTGGGCGGGGAGGCGATTATCGGTGTCAGCACGGGTCTTGCCTGTGATGCCAACCGCGAAGGTGGCCTGCGCTACAACACAACAAGCAATTGTCTGGAACTGTGCGATGGCGCAAGCTGGGCCTGTGTGTCGGTTGCGGCCTGCGGTGATGCGACGCCGAACGGGTTTGATTTCACCGATCTGGTCAACCAGAGCACGTCCACTCTGGTTAGCTCTAACATCCTGCAAATCTCCGGGCTGGCCTGCGTGGTTAACGTCGCCGTGTCCGGCGAAGGCTCTCCACAATACCGCACATGCAGCGACTCAGGCTGTTCTAGTATCCTCACCGACTGGACAGCGACGACAGGCACCATCGCAAACAACAGCTACCTGCAACTGCGTCTGACCACGAGCGCGGCAGGCGGGGATACCTACAGCGCCACCGTTTCCGTTGGCACTGGCGCGGATGTGTGGAATGCCACGCCCACAGGGGATTGCACGGGTTCGCCAGCCCCCGGCACGGTCTGTCCGGACGGCACGGTCTATGCGGGCCTCTCCCCGGATGGCAACGTCAAGATGTATGTCACCCGCTGCGATGCCGGACAGACATGGAACGGGACAACATGCACGGGTACGCGGTCAACGCCGTCGTGGAACAACGGAGAAGACGACTGGGTGACGACAAGCTATACAAGCGCGACCACTGGCGAGGCCAACACAACAGGGATTGCCTCGCTTGATTCTGACAGCGACACAGGCGGGTTTCAGGATCACGTCGCGGCAGTTTATTGCAACAGCCTATCGCAGGACGGGCAAACCGACTGGTACTTGCCCGCCAAAGACGAATTGAATGTGATCTACGGTAACAAGGCCGTTATAGGGTATTTTGAAACTAGCGGTAGTAGGTACTGGTCGTCCTCAGAGACCAATATCTACAGTGCGTGGTACCAGAGGTTCAGTGACGGCTTCCAGAACGGCACCAGTAAGAACGGTGGGTTGCTGGCCCGCTGTACCCGGAGATAAATTATTTCGTCATTCAATTATTTCCTGTCCGGGCGAAGCCCGGTCAATTTAAAATTCAGGGTTAGATATGGCTCAATACGAACATTTGCCGATATACAAGTTAACCTACGACCTTCTGATTCGCACTATGACGGCGACCAAGGATTTTCCGCGCGAATACAAATATACGCTGGGCCAGAAAATGAAGGATGAAATCATTGAACTTGTTGTTTTGATATATAAGGCCAACAGCGCCGTGGACAAAGAGCAGCATATTGCGATGATTTTGGAGCGGGTGCAGGTGATCCAGCTTTTGATGCGCCTGTCACACGATATGAAGATTTTGACCCGTAAACATTATGCGGCGATTGCAGAAATGACCGATAGCCTTGCGCGGCAGGCGCAGGGCTGGCAAAAGAGTTCGGGGAAGAGGAAGCCGGAACGGGATCAGGTTGCCGCGAATAGCGGAGCCTAGACCCGGAGTGCATATTTATCTCGGATGGTGGCGGTTGGTTTTCCCAAGAAGGAAAGCATAACCAGAGAAGAGGTTCTAGAAAAGGAACCGAAGGCATGACGGATGAAAACTCGTCTGTTCTGACCAAAAGATCACCATCGAAACGGTAGTAGCTACTGGTCGTCCTCAGAGAACAATAACAACAATGCGTGGTACCAGAGGTTCAGTGACGGCAACCAGAACAACAACAATAAGAACAATGGGTTGCTGGCCCGCTGTACCCGGAGATGGGTCTTCTTCCCCGAACATCTCTCCGGCAGAGCTGACGATTGATGCTGTTTTTGACGCCTATTTTGATTGCAGGCGGCACAAGCGCAATTCAATCAACCAGCTTCGTTTTGAGGCTGACCTTGAAACCAATCTGGTGACTCTTTTCCGGGAGTTGCAGAATGGCGACTATAAAATAGGGCGCACGCTGGCTTTTGTCGTGGCGTACCCGAAAATCCGTGAAATCTGGGCGGCTGATTTTCGTGACCGGGTTGTTCATCATGTGATTTATAACGCGATCAGTGACAGGTTTTATAAGAGGTTTGTAAGGGATACATACGGATGTATTCCCGGACGCGGCGTGCATGATGGAATGCGCCGGACATCCGGGTTTGCGCGGTCGATCACCCGGAACTGGACGCAGCCCGCCTATGCCATGAAAATTGATGTCGCCAATTTTTTCAACAGCATTGATAAAAACCGCCTGCTGCCCCTGATCGAGCGGTATGTGCCGGAGGAATGGCTAAAGCAGTTGATAAGGCAGGTTTTATTCCATGATCCGCGCATGAATGCGAAATTTCGCTCATCACGCGCTTTGTTTGGCCGTGTTCCCCGGCACAAAAGCCTGCTTCACGCCCCGGATGGAAAGGGGCTGCCCATCGGCAACCTGACCAGCCAGTTTTTTGCCAATGTCTATATGAACGAGGTTGACCAGTTTGTGAAACATGGTTTGAAGGCGCATTATTATGGCCGTTATGTTGACGACATGATTTTGTTTCACAAAAGGGCAGATGTTCTGAATGAATGGTATGACGAGATTGATGGTTTTTTAAAAGAGAAACTGGAAATCAGATTGCATCCAAATAAGAAATGGCTGAACCGCGCCGATGCGGGGATTAATTTTATCGGCTGCATCATCAAGCCGGGGCGCACCTATCTGCGCCAGACATCCCTAACCCGCTGCCACCAGAAAATCAGGGCATGGGAACGCGATGGTTCCCCGGTTGATCCCGAAACGCTTCAGGGGATGGCAGACAGCGTGAACAGCTATCTGGGAATGCTGCGACAGGTGGATGGATACAACGCCCGTAAAGCTATTTGTAAAAGGGTTGAGAGTCTATTTCTGAATGCCGATGAAGACTGCACAAAAATCTGGCCTGTGTGATTTTGTTTTCTTTATAAATGCTGTTCTGTGTCCATGCGGCTGTGCAGGATACGGATAATGTTGATTGTTCCTGTATCCTCAATTTTGAAAAACAGCACATGCGATCCTGCCGGGGCTTTTCTGTAGCCGGGGCGTATGTCGTCAATCGGCTGGCTGGGCTTTGTACCTGCGGCAAGACCGCGCACGGCATCCCTGATGATACCAATATAGGTTTGCGCCTGATCCGCGCCCCATTTCTGCATGGTGTAATCCCATATCTGATCGAGATCGTCCTGTGCTTTGGGCGAAAGAACAAAGCCGCCCTTACTCCCGCTCATACGTTCCGCTCGGCCTGTTTGCGCCCGATGAATCTATCAAAATCAAACGTGGTCGCTGGGCCGGATTCCTCGCCCTCGATCAGGGCAGAGCGCAGGGCTGCGACCTTGGCCTCATGTTCTTCGAGCAGGCGTAAGGCCGCCCGCATCACATCGCTGGCCGAGCCGTAGCGGCCTGCTTCAACTTGGGAATCTATAAAATGGGCGAAGTGATCGCCCAGTGAAATTGAGGTGTTTCGAGCCATGTTGATATCTCCTGTCTTAATAGTACCAAAAATTGGTACATTTTGCCAATTCCTATTTAACTATAAGAAAACACTGGGTAAATTTTATCCTCGCCTGAGGGGCTTGCAGTGGTGTGAGGATGAAGGAAGTCACAACGCCCTCGCGCCAGCGGCTTCTTTAATTTTTCTCTATTGTTGGTAGCCATACTACCTAAAATAGGGAATTTTTAATGAAAAGGTCAGCGGTTTCTTCTCTGTGGGAGGCGTGATGGATTGAATGTTACAGGGAGCTATAGCCTTTCGGCATATTCTTTGATTTTCTTTAAAATCACATCAAAATCCGGCTGCGACTGATAATACAGCGTGCGGGTGGACTGATAGGCGGATTTATACAAATCCCGCGTTGCCCTGTCCCGCAATAAAAAGGCTTCGTTCTCTGCAATCACCGGATTATCCGCGCTGCGAAACCGCTTTTCTTTATGCGCCTGATATTCCGGCGTACCGATAAATTTTATCGTTTCCGCATCCTGCAACAGGCAATAAACATCATAATAATGCCGCATGAAATTAACGGGGAATTGCCGCGTTTCCTGCTGCTGGCGGTATTTGGTGGATATGGTTTGCAGTTTTTCAACCAGCGTATAGCCGGGATGATAACAGGAAACATCCACGGCGCGGTTGTCAGTAATCGGCACTTTGCCGACCGCGTAATCATAGGCCCATGAACTGATGGTTCTGGGGAAGTTGGGCGTAATGTCATCAAAGCCCACTTCCAGCAAAATACCGTCTTTCAGACCGTCAATCTTTTCCCCGATGTTCTGATAGTAGAGGCGAATGCCGCCGCTTCGATATTTTGTATCGTCAAACGCGATATCGCGCTGAACGTCATGGATGCCGTCAATCCTGATGGTTGCGGCCAGCCAGTCATAAAAATCTTTCCGGCCCTCACAATGTTCCGGCTTGTCGTGATTGCGGCCCGTTTTTATACCCATCCCGGCGGGTGGTTCAATCCGAATGTCTATATCTTCAGAAAAACGGTGTATCAGCCCGAAGCCCTTGGACAGGGACGTTCCGCCCTTCAATTCAAACGCCATGCCGAGCGTTTGCAGCCCGTAAAGACAGTGCATAATCCAGTAGTCTTTTTCAACCAAGCCGGGGGCAATATCCATTTCACCCGCCACAATGCGAATGAGGGCGGGAAAATCAGAATGATTATGCAAGAATCCGTCAGTGGACATACTGTAATCTATCGTCCATCAGCAGCGCCGCAAAGAGCTTCCTGGCCCTTGCACCGCCATATTCGCGCACGGCTTCGGTCAGGGCGCGTTTTTCCATTGAATCCGCCTTGCTTTTGACCTGTTCCAAGACTTGTTCCCTGTCCTCGGCAAGCTGGTCGAGGTTATTGACCGCATCAACCAGCAAAAATTCAGGGGTGGGCTTGCGCGGAAAATAGGGCTTCATGGCAAAGCGGAATGTCCGCCCCCCCAGCTTGAAGCGACCATGCCGCTTGTGGTTATAAACAACCGTTTCGTTATAAAGCTGGGTCGTCCCCAGCCCCAAGGCATTATACAGATTGGGGGAGGTCAGCAGGAAACGATCATCTTTCAGGAATGCCCGCACTAGCGTTTCATCATCGGCGGGGGCCGGGCCGAAGACGGTCATTTTGGGGCAGTAATACAGCCCGCCGGACAGCTTCACCAGAACGCCGCTTTCCTGTAGCTGGCGCAAATGGCGATCAACGGCATTTGACCATTGTTCCAGATCGGCGCGACGGTAAACCGCCCCCGGCTGAAAATGGTCTTTGAATTGCTCAACGGCGTTCATGGTGTTTTCCTCTATTTCCAGACTATCGAAAATCCGCCTGTTTTGCAAGAAATTTCATTAAAAATTCATGCAACTCTAGCCCATTGCCAACCTCAAGAATCAGCTTATAGTCCCAAAAACAAGCGGTTAGGCACAGCCTGTATTTCCGTAAATAAAGATTAACATTCCCCTGCTATCCTGAATAAAGAAGGGCTAATAGCGCACTTACGCAAACTGCGTTTGCAGTGCTTAAGGGGTGCGGCCCTGCCGGGCCTTGGGGCGGCTTTAAGCCGCCCTGTGTTGTCGATCTGCCCGGCAATTTGGGAACCGGGCGAATCGACAACACAAGAACAACAATAAATCGCCCATAGGGAAAGAAAGGTTTCGGGGAAACCTTGGCGATTTATCATTGTTCGTTGCGGGTGTTTTCCCGTGCTGACGGCCACTCTGCCGTGGCCGCCGCCGCGTACCGCGCCGGGGCGGTGCTGCATGATGAACGGCGGG
>CAYNSR010000027.1:0-16411 GCA_964400125.1 uncultured Micavibrio sp.
TAGTTTATAGTCTTTGATTTATAGTCTTTGAAGTGAGAATCAGACATCTCAACAGCCGTCACCCCCGCGCAGGCGCGGGTCTGGCCTTTGATATGGGCGCAAGCACGCACCACATCTACCGGGGGTTTTGGTGTTGTTCCGGGAGCAGGGATAGCCCAAAGCGCAGTGTTTTTGCGAGGGTTTCCCCCAGTTTGCTGCGGGAGAAATCGCAGGCTTTTTCGGCCTGCCGCCCTTCGGACGGGGCGATTTGTTGCAGGAAAGCGGGCGGTATCCAGGCTTGAACCTTTTCGGCCAAGGCGGGGTGGTCCCGGAAGGTGTCGGGGTAGGGGACGCTGATGTAAACCGCGCCTTGGTACATGGACACATGGGTCTGGCGATTGGCGGTGACAGCAAATCGGCGCAGGCCGGGGACATGAACCTCTTGCGAACAAGGGTCGATGTCGAGTTCGGGCCAGTCGATCATGCGGTGGACATCCCTTAGGGAGGGTAAAGGCGGTAATTGCTGCAATTCCTGTTTGACCTTGTCCGAGTCCGGCACCAGCCAGTTGGTGTTTTCAATACCGGTCCAGCCATCGTGGAAAAAGCCGATGGCGTACTGGAAATTGATGCTGTGGACGCGGCCATGTTCGTTGATTTTATAAAGCGGCACTTCCCCGCCGAGAATAGAGGTTGCCTTGCGCAGATAGTCTGTGATTTCACGTTCCGCCGTATAATGGCGAGTATACCAGTCCCGCAAGGTTTTGGCGTCGTCAGCATGGGTTTCATCGACGCAGAAATAGGCGCGCTTCTTTTCCCGCAATTGCAACGGATTATGCTCAGGATCGGGGCGGCCCAAAGACGCCCATATGGAAGACAGGACAGACATGATTATTCCCTGAAAATAGGCTTTGGTCATAATATCCCATGTGCGGGGGCGTCACGCAAGAGATTTTTTGCGGGAGATTTTTTTTTGCAGGCGAGGGCTATGGGATGATGGCGCACGATGTTATGATCGTGGCCTTGTCGTTTCGTCTTTTGCACGGGATTTTTTATGCGCGGTCTGACCATTCTTTGTTTTTTGCTTGCCCTACCGGCGCTGGCGGCGCTGGGGCATGATATTTATATCACCTATCAGGATCAGGATTACACCCGGGCGATGATGTTCAGCGATGTCGGGTTTCTCTGGGTCGAGTACTGGCCGGAGGGGTATAAATGGGCGCAGGACAATATCGACCAGGAATACTGGGACGGGTTTCTAACGCCGCTGCTGGAGCAAACGACGGTGATCGTTGCCGCTGCTCCGGCGGTGCTGGTCTATATTCTTTTGCTGTTTTTGAAACTGTTCAACCTGCCGCCGTTTTCAGACGGGACCAAAACATTCGGAAAATACGGTAAAAAGGGCGCTTTCAGTTTTTCCGGCGGCGATAAATCCAAGGGCAAATTCAGGTACAAACGGAAATAATCGCCTTTTCGAGCAGGGCCAGATCCTGCGGCCGCGACAGGCTGTGATCGCCGTCTTCGACCAGATGGATGGTGGCGGGCGCTTCCGGGAAGCGGGCGCAAATCCGTTCCGGGGTGTGCCAGTCGACCTCGGTATCGTTCTTTCCCTGCAGCAACACCATCGGGGTGCGCAGCATATGCTGGCGGTCGAGCAGGCGGAGGCGGGTTCCTGAATCGATCAGTTTGCGGGTGATCTTGTAGGGTTCTGGGCTGTAATCATTGGGAATATCCACGAAGTTGCAGGATTCATATGCCTGCCGCATGGCCGGGGTGAAGCGGGCGGTCATGATGTCGGTGAAATCCGGTGCTGCGGCAATGCCGACAAACCCCCGGACCCGGTCCGGACAGGCCAGCGCCAGCAGCAAACCGATCCACCCGCCCATGGAGGAGCCGACCAGAATAGCCGGGCGCGTCACAAGGGTGTCGAGGACCGCCCGGGCGTCGTCGCGCCAGATTTCGAGAGAGCCGTCTTCGAACGCGCCGCCGGAATCGCCGTGGCCGCTATAGTCGAAGCGCGTGAATTCCTGCCCCCTTGCTGCACAAAAACGGTCCAGATGCAGCGCCTTGGTGCCGTTGCGGTCGGAACGGAACCCGCCGAGAAACAGCACGGGCGGGAGGGCGGGATTGTGCCCAGGCGTGTGGTTACAGGCCAGATCGGGATGACCGGGACGCTGTAAAAAGCGTGTTTCCATTGTTTTTCGTTTCCTTTGTCTTCCGTCAATGTGCTAAACAGAAAGGCGTTCATCAAGGTCTTTTATTCGTCATGCTGAAAGAAACACTGGAGCCAGACCTGAATATGGCCATCAGGAAAACGGCAATTTCGGCCCGGAAAAATCCCGTGGTCATGCAGATTATCCCCGAACTGGGCGCGGGCGGCGCGGAGCAGGGCTGCATCGATATTGCCGCCGCGCTGACGGAAACCGGGGCCAAAGCGATTATCGTATCCCATGGCGGCGCGCGCGTGCATGAACTGGCGCGTTGCGGCGCCGTGCATATCAATCTGCCCGTGCATAGCAAAAACCCGCTGGTCATGTGGCGCAATATCACCAGCCTGCGCCGTCTGATCCGCATGCATGATGTCGATATCGTCCATGCCCGCAGCCGCGCCCCGGCCTGGAGCGCATGGCGGGCATGTCAGGGGACAGAAGCGCGGTTTATGACGACCTGCCACGCGCCGTATAACACACTCAACAACGTCAAGAAATTCTATAATTCATCGATCGCGAAGGGGGAGCGCGTTATTGCCATTTCCGGTTATGTTGCGCAATATCTGCGGGACAAATTCGGCCTTGACGACCGCACGATCCGCATCATCCATCGCGGCGTTGCGCTGGAAAAATTCCATCCTACAGCCGTGACGCCGGAGCGGATGATTAAAATCAGCCGTGAATGGCGCTTGCCGGACGGGTCCAGCATTATCATGATGCCGGGCCGCCTGACGCGCTGGAAGGGGCATCATGTGCTGATCGAGGCGATTGCCCTGATGAATCGGCAGGATATTTTTTGCGTTTTGATCGGGTCCGATCAGGGCCGCAGCGAATACCGGCAGGAGCTCGAAGACGCCATCCGCGCGCGCGGGCTGGAGGGGCAGGTGCGGATTGTCGATCACTGCAACGACATGCCAGCGGCCTATATGATGGCGAATGTGGTGGTGTCCGCATCAACCGACCCGGAAGGGTTTGGCCGCATTCCGGTCGAAGCGCAGGCCATGGGAAGGCCGATTGTGGCCACCGACCATGGCGGGGCGCGGGAGACGATTCGCCGGGGTGAAACCGGATGGCTGATCCCCCCGGGCGATCCGCAGGCGCTGGCGGCGGCGATCAGCGAGGCTTTGTCCTTGACACCGTCGCAAAGGGCCGTTCTGGCAACCCGGTCCATGGCGCATGTCGTGGCGCATTTCACGCGCGAACGCATGGCGTATGAAACCCTGAACGTGTATGCGGAATTGCTCGAGGCGCGGCATAGCGGGGCGCGTCATGCGGCGGAAGTGACGCGCACTCCGGCGGCGTCATCGCCGATTCAGGAAGCGGCAGAATAGTCGATGGACGAAAACATCCTTGTCATCAAGCTGGGGGCTTTTGGCGATTTTATTCAGGCCATGGGTCCGATGGCGGCGATACGCCGTCATCATCCCGATGCCCATATCACGCTCCTGACCACGACGCCCTTTGTCACGCTGGCGCGGCAATCCGGGTATTTCGACATGGTTCGGGTCGATCGGCGTCCGAAGTGGAATCAGTTTTTGCAGATCGCCCGTCTGGCGCGGGAATTGCGGGCGGGTAAGTTCAAACGGGTCTATGACCTGCAAAACAACGACCGGACAGCCTTTTATTTCCGCCTGTTCGGAACGACCCCGCCGGAATGGGTAGGCGCGGTGCGCGGCGCGTCGCACGCCAATCTGTCCCCCGACAGGGTGGCCGGGCATGCCTTTGACGGGCATGTCCAGACATTGAAAATCGCCGGGATTGACGATGTCGCGGTCGACGATCTGGGCTGGGTGCGCGGGGATGCCAGCCATTTCGGCCTGCCGCATCCGTTTATCCTGATTGTTCCCGGCTGTTCGCCGGAACACCCAGAAAAACGCTGGCCTGCGGAATCTTTCGGCGATCTGGCGCGGCATGTCTATGGGTGGGGGTATGTTCCGGTCATTGTCGGAACGCTGACCGAGCAGCCTTTGGCGAAGATCATCAAAAAAGCATGCCCGGCGGCGGTCAATCTGTGCGGCCAGACGGCCATGACGGATCTGGTCCTGCTCGCCCGCGAGGCGGCGGGGGCGATCGGCAACGACACAGGCCCCATGCATGTCATCGCCCCGACGGGATGCCCGACATTCGTCCTGTTTTCCAGTCACAGCGACCCTGTGCGGCACAGGCCGATGGGGCCGCGTGTGCGCGTTGTCATGTTGTCATCGGAAAATGTCTTCGAAACGGTGTCAGCCCGGGATTTTCGCCACAAGGGCGCCGTCAGCGCCGCAGGCTGAATTTTCTGCCGCGTCGGCGGGGCTGTAGATGTCGTACAGGCAACTCAGGACCGCCTTGGCTGCGCGGTCGTCCATGGAATAAAAAATCGTCTGGGCATCGCGCCGGGTATTGACGAGGCCATCGCGTCGCAAGCGTGCAAGGTGTTGCGACAAAGCCGACTGGCTTAGCCCCACGATCCCTTCCAGTTCGCCAACGTTCTTCTCACCCTGATATAACGCGCATATGATTTTCAATCTGCGCTCATTCGACAAGGCTTTCAGAAGATTGACGGCAACATCGATGTTGCGTTCAACCTCTTTGACATCCATCTGTACTTCGCCATTCTTTCGCTATTTCTTCCCGGCCGCGGCACAGGGCCGCAAGGGCGGGGAGCACTCAGAAAAAACTCGAGTTTCAAGGCGGACTTTGCAAATTATATTAAAGAATGACTACTGCCGCTATATATCATTCCCAAAGCAGTCCTGAATGGGACACAACATTTCAAACGAGGTCACTTTACGCCGATCCCAACCGGAATGATACACTAACCTTTAAGTAGAAGCATTATCCTTTGGTATATAATGGGCCGGAAAATGAAAATTAGTTTTTCGCCCCCAGAGACGGTTTTTGCGGGAGATTTTTCAGAATTCTGTCGTTCAGCCACGGGGGGAGCAGCGAGACGAGCAGCGCAAGGGCATAGCTTTGCCACGGAAAGGCAATGCGGCCCCGGTTTTTGCGCAACCCTGCGGCGATGATGCGGGCGGCCCGGTCTGCGGTCATGAAAAACGGCATGGCATAGGTATTCACCGCCGTCATGCGGCTTTCGACAAAACCGGGGCAGATGACATTGATATGTACGCCCGTTGCGGCAACCGCGCCGCGCAGGGCTTCGCCGTAAAGGCGTACCGCCCCCTTGGATGCGCCATAGGCCGGGGCGCCGGGCCAGCCGCTGAACGCGGCCAGCGATGCCATAAGGGCAATCTGGCCCCGGCCACGCCCGGTCATCAGGGCAAGGCCGGGCAAGACCGTATTCAGGACGCCGGTGAGGTTGACGTCAAAAATCGCCCGGATTTGCGCAGCGTTTTCCCCGGCATCGCCAGTCCCGCCGGAAATCCCGGCATTGGCGACGATCAGGTCGAGCGGGGCCGTGCGGTCGGCGTCCCCGATCCATGCGGCCATATCGTCCTGATCGCGCACATCGATGATCCGGGCGTCGACGGTTGCGCCGCGCTGCCGACAGGATTGCGCCACATGTTGCAGGCGTCCAGGATCACGGCCCGACAGGAACAAGGTGACATGGGGGGCCGCATAGTAAAGCGCCAGCGCTTCACCGATGCCGCTCGACGCGCCTGTAATCAGGATGGAGCGGGGCCGGGAGGGTGGTTCAGTTGCGTTTTTTTTTATAGGCATCAAAGGCTTTTTCAAATTCCTGCGTAATATCCTGCGGGGCCTTGCGGGAGGTGTCGATGACCAGATCGAAATTGTTCTGATCGCTGATATCGACGCCATAGAGGGCGCGGTAGCGTGAAATTTCACTGATTTTACGGCGATGGACCTCGTCGCGGGCCTGTTCGAGGCAGGTGAATTTTTCCCGCAGGGCGGCGTCGTCCTGAAAAATGCGCGCGGCGGCGATTTCCGGATCGACGGCCAGCCGGATCTTCAGGCTTTCCCCGACGAAATGCCACGCCATGCGCGAATCGAGCACCATGTTTTCGTGGCTATCATTCAGGGATTTGAGAAAATCATCGACCTTGGCGTCGATTTCCGCCTGACGTTCGGCGCGTTCGTTGAGATCCGTCAGGGATATACCCATCTGCGCCGCCAGTTCGCGGAAAATATTGCCTGTGGTAATCAGACGAAATCCGGTGCGGGTGGCGACGGCGCGGGCAAAGGTGCTTT
The DNA here is from genome assembly GCA_964400125.1 of uncultured Micavibrio sp. Classification (GTDB taxonomy): domain Bacteria; phylum Pseudomonadota; class Alphaproteobacteria; order Micavibrionales; family Micavibrionaceae; genus Micavibrio. The sequence continues at coordinate 6,339 of CAYNSR010000027.1, forward strand.
TGCCGCTGCCGGGATCGCCTGTGACCGAGATTCTGTAATAGGGCTGTGCTGACATGATTCTTTCTATCAGGGCTTTTGCTGGCGCTCAAGGCATTTTGCCAGCCGGATGAATGCGGCAACGTCGAGTTGTTCTGGCCGCAAGGTGCCGTCGATTTCTGCCGCGTCGAGCAGGCCGGGATAGTTTTTCAGGCCGGATTTGAGCATTTTGCGGCGCTGCCCGAAGGCGGCGGCGGTCACGGTTTCCAGTGCCCTTAGCCCCGGCGCATCCGCAGGCAGGGCCCTGGGCGTCAGGCGGACGATGCTGGAGGTGACTTTCGGCGGCGGGGTAAAGGCCGCAGGCGGCAGGTCGAACAGGCGTTCCGCCGTACACAGCCATTGCACCAGCACCGAAAGCCGCCCATAGGCCCCGGACCCCGGTGCGGCGACCATGCGTTCCGCCACTTCTTTTTGAAACATCAGGACCAGTTTGTCGAAGCAGGACGGGTGTTGCCGCAATTGCGCCAACCACCCGGTCAAAAGCGGTGTGGCGATATTGTAGGGCAGGTTGGCGACAACCATGCGCGGTGCGGCACTGTGCGCGGTGATGTCGATTTTCAGGGCGTCGCCTTCGATCAGGGTGAGTCGCCCCTGCGCCGCTTGCACGAGGTCTTGCAAGGCGGCGATGGCGCGCGGGTCGTATTCTATGGCGGTGACATGGGCGGCCCCGGCCCGCAGCAGGCTGCGTGTCAGTCCGCCGGGACCGGGGCCGATTTCGATGATGTGATGTTGCGTCAGGTCGCCCGCGCCGCGTGCGATTTTATCGGTGATATTCATGTCGAGCAGAAAATTCTGGCCGAATTTCTTTTCCGCCCGCAAACCATGCTGCGCGATGACGTCGCGCAGCGGCGGCTGGGAGTCAAGCGGGTCAGACACGACGCTCGACAAACGCCTCCGCCTTCAGGTCCATCAGATGGCGGCGTTGCATGCGGTCCAGACGTTCATTGCCGATCACGCCCATGATCTGGTCGCGTGTGGGCAGGTTTTCCTGCGTGACCGTCCTTTTCCCGCGCAACAGCAAAATATGGTATCCGGACAGGGATCGGGCGGGTTTGCTGACATCGCCATCCTGCATCGCAGGCACCAGCGCATTGAGCGGGTCGGGCAATTCCCCGGCCTCGATCCAGCCGAGATCGCCGCCGCGCGCGGCGGAGGCCCCTTGCGAGAATTGTGCGGCAACCTTGGGGAAGGGGGCCTTGTTTTCCATGATTTCACGCACCAGACGTTGCGCCAGCGCCTGCACTTCGGCTTCGTTCGCCGCCGCGTCCACGGGCAGGAAAATTTCCGCCAGCAGGTATTGTGATTTCCCGAGACTGGTCTGGAGGTATTCCTGCCGTTCGTCGATGTCGCGATCGGTCACATCGATTTGCGGGCGGAGTTTTTTCTGCACCACCTTGCCCCATGCAATCTGGGCGCGGATCTGGTCGCGCAGGGTCGAGAGCCTTATGCCGGAGCGGCTGAGGGCGGTTTTGAACTGGTCGGCTTCCATGTTGTTGTTGCGCGAGATCGTGGCGAAGCCGTTTTCGATTTCTTCGGGCGTGACGCTGATTCCTGCGGCGCGGGCTTCCTGCATTTGCAGGGCTTCATCGACCAGCATGTTGAGAACCTGTCCGCGCAGGCGGTTGCGGATATCGTCGTTATAGGGCATGCCGGACGAGACGATCATCAGCTTCAGGCGGTCTTCGACATTGGAAATCGTAATGGCGTCGGCGTTGACGATGGCCGCGATCCCTTCCTGCCCGGCGGCATTGGCGGGGGCAGGGGCGGCCATGAACAACAGCGCGACAGCGCAAAACAGGCGCAGCATATACGGCATTTCTTTCACTCCTCTTCTTCGACTATCGCGATGGAACGCGGCAAAAATCAGGCCGTCTTTATGTCCGAAAAACGACCCCCCGAACGAAAACGCTCGAGATAGACCGGCACGATCTGTTCTACCCCGGTCGGGCGGAGGCCCAGATCCTCCAGCCCCGGCGCGGACGCGGAAACGATATTGTCGGTGCGCAGCAAGGTGACCTGATCCGGCGTCAGTAACGGGCGCGGGGGCAACAATTGCAATAGGGATGCCAGCATGCGGCCCACCCCGAAAGGCAGGCGGATGAGAGGGCGCGATCGTCCCGTCTGGCGAAAAACAATCCGGTAGATTTCCTCCAGCGTGAAAATCTCCGGCCCGCCTAATTCGAAGGTTTTTCCTTGCGGGGTTGTTTCATCGATGCCCGGTAACAGGGCCGCCGCCAGGGCGGCCTGGGCGACGTTTTCGACATAGACGGGCTGAAACCGGGTCTTGCCGCCGCCAATCAGCGGCAGGGCGGGCAGAAATTGCGCCATGGTCGCGAACAGGTTGAAAAACTGGTCTTCGGGACCAAAAATAACACTTGGGCGCAAAATCGTGGCCTTGGGAAAGGCGTTGAGCAGGTTGCGTTCGCCCTCCAGCTTGGTTTTGGCATAGCGTGCGCGGCTGCGGTCGACGCCGAGGGCGGAAAGATGCACCAGCCGCGCCACCCCGGCGGCGGTGCAGGCCTGTGCGATCAGCCCCGGAAGATTGGCATGGGCGCGCTGGAAATCGCCCCGGCGCCTTTCATACAGGATGCCGACGCAGTTGATGACGATGTCGGAGTCGCGAATGACGGCCGTGATACTGACCGGATCGCGGTAATTGCAGGCGAAGGGCACGATCTGCCCGACATGGCCGCAAGGCCGCAGGAAATAAGCCCGTTCCGGCACCCGGGTTGCGATCTTGACGCGGTAGCCCGCCCGGGCCAGTTCCCGGACGATATAGCGGCCAACAAAGCCAGTGCCGCCAAAGACCGTTGCAATTTTCATATTCAAAAGACTCCGTAAACCGTGTGCCCCGGCCCCTTATATACCGCGTCTGCCCGGTTCCAGCAATCGTGCGGGGTGAAGTTATCGCCATGGGGGAAATACCACAAAACGTCGGCGTCAGCGCGAATGGAAATATTTCTGGAAAATAGAGGCGGGGTGTGTTATATCTTCGCAACAATATTGAAATCATAGCGAAAGAGGGATTTTTGATATGACGGATGAAAAGCGCGTTTCGCCGTTCGTGACTGGTCTTGGGAAGGCTGCTGGCATTGGCGTTTTTGCTGCTGCTGCTGGCGCGGTTAATTTTGCTACTGATGGCGCTCTCGACCCTGTTGTTAAAACCGTTGCTACTTGTATTGGTATTGTAACTGGGGTTTCTATTGGTTGTGGTGATCATCCTCTCTCCGTTGGTGCCGGGGCTTTGACGGGTGTTGCGGGTCTTGCGGCGCTGGTTTTTGTTTTTGACTCCGCTGCCGCTCCGGCCTTGTCGGAGATCCCCGCTGCTGCCCCGTTGAGCGCACCGGCTGCGGCAGGCGCATACAGGGGAGTTCCCCAGCCACCGGTCAGCACACGCCGACCATAGGCCTTGCGTGTTTGTGATGATTCAGGTCAGGGTCCGTTGATTCAGAAACAGAGCGTTTGAGTCAAAAGGAACACAACGCAACTCCAATACCGTGTCATCCCGAGCGTAGCCGAGGGATCCGAGAGATTTCGGCTTGGTTGGATCCCTCGGCTACGCTCGGGATGACGCCCCTTGTGGTTCGACCCTTTGCACAAAGCTTTCCATCAGGCGTTTTTGCCCTGCCGTGTCGAATTTTATATCGAGTTTGTTGCCGTCGACATGGATCACGGTGCCGGGGCCGAAGGTGGCGTGGGTGACGCGGTCGCCGCTGGTGAAGCCGGTGTGGGAGACCCGTTCCGTCACGATTTTTTGCATCGGCGGCATGGCGGCGCGGCGCGATCCGTCAAATCCTGACGAATCCCAATGTTTCGAACGCCCCGCCTGCGACAGGCCCGTATCGGCATGGGCGTCGATATGGTCTTCGGGCAGTTCCTCGACAAAGCGCGAGGGGAGGGCGGCCATCCAGTTGCCGTAGACGCGGCGATTGGCGGCGTAGGAGATAAAGGATTTTTTGCGGGCGCGGGTGATGCCGACATAGGCCAGACGGCGTTCTTCCTCCAGCCCCTTGAGGCCGTTTTCATCCATGCTGCGCTGGGACGGGAACAGACCCTCTTCCCAGCCGGGCAGAAAAACGGCGTCGAATTCCAGCCCCTTGGCGCCGTGCAGGGTCATGAGCGTGACGGCGTCGTCCCCGGCCCCTTGATCCTGCGCTTCCATCACCAGCGCGATATGTTCGAGGAAGGCGGGCAGGGATTCAAATTCCGCCATGCCGGTGACCAGTTCCTTGAGGTTGTCGACCCGCCCCGGTGCGTCGGGGGATTTGTCGGCCTGCCACATCGCCATATAGCCGGATTCTTCCAGCACCTGCGCCGCCAGTTGCGGGTGTGGGGTGTTTGCCACGGCGTCGCGCCAGCGATTGAAATCCCGCAGCAATCCGGCCAGCGTGTCACGCGGGCGGGGTTTGAGGGTTTCCGCCGCGACCAGGTCCGCTATGGCGGCGTGGAGGCTGACGCCTTTGCTGCGGGCGTGCTGGTGCAGGGATTGGACCGTGGTGTCGCCAAGGCCGCGTTTGGGCACATTGATAATCCGGTCCAGCGCCAGATCGTCATCGGGCTGGGCGATCACCCGTAAATAGGCCAGCGCGTCGCGAATTTCGGCGCGTTCGTAGAAGCGCGGGCCGCCGATGACACGGTAGGGCAGGCCGAGTTGCATAAAGCGTTCCTCGAATTCCCGCATCTGGAACCCGGTGCGCGTCAGGACCGCGATCTGGTTCAGGGGCCAGCCCTTGTGCTGCAATTGTTCGACTTCCTCCCCCACCCAGCGGGCTTCGGCCTCGCCGTCCCACAGGCCGCGCACGGTGACCTTTTCACCGTCATCGGCATCGCACCACAGGGTCTTGCCAAGGCGGCCTTCATTATGGGCGATGACGGCACTGGCTGCGGCCAGAATATGCCCGGTGGAGCGGTAGTTCTGTTCGAGACGGACGATCTTCGCCCCCGGAAAATCCCGTTCGAAGCGCAGGATATTTTCAACCTCCGCCCCGCGCCAGCCATAGATCGACTGGTCGTCGTCGCCAACGCAGCAAATATTGCCATGTCCCTGCGCCAGCAGCCGCAACCACAGATATTGCGCCACGTTGGTATCTTGATATTCATCGACGAGGATATAGCGGAAACGGCGGTTGTAATCAGCCAGAATGTCTTTGTGCATCGGGTCTTTGAGAATCGTGACCATGTGCAGCAAAAGGTCGCCGAAATCGCAGGCATTGATTGTCTTCAGCCGTTGCTGGTATTGCCGATAAAGCGTCAGGGCCTGCCCTTCCGCAAAATCGCCACCGTCATGCGGCGGGACGTCGCCGGGGTTGAGGCCGCGATCCTTCCAGCGTTCGATCATGCCCAGAATGCTGCGCGGGGGCCACTTCTTCGGATCGATCCCGGCGGCGTCCATCAACTGTTTGACCAGCCGGATCTGGTCATCGGTATCGATGATGGTGAAGCTTGATGTGAGCCCGACAAGTTCCGCATGACGGCGCAGCATACGGGCGGACAGGGCGTGGAACGTGCCCATCCATTGTATTTCGACAGGATAAAGCATGTCTATCACGCGGCGCTTTATCTCTTGTGCGGCCTTGTTGGTAAAGGTCACCGCCAGAATTTGCCAAGGATGCGCCTTGCCGCTTTGCAAAATATGGGCAAGGCGCGCGGTCAGCACCCGCGTTTTGCCCGTCCCCGCCCCGGCCAGTACCAGTACGGGGCCGTCCAGCGCCTCAACCGCGTCGCGCTGGGGGGCGTTCAGCCCTGCGAGACAGGGATTTTCCGGGGCCGGGATTTCGGGAGGAGCGGAAAGCATGGCCCATAAATAGGGTTTTTGTCCCGCTCAGGCAAGGGAAACCGTTGATCCGGCCCCTTACCAATGAGCGATATCCAGCTTGCGCAAGGCATCGCCGATCGGGATAAAGAGGTTGAGGTCGAGGGCTTCCCCGGCGCTGCCGTTATATCCGGCGACGCAGAGGCCGATGATGTTGCCCCGCCCGTCCAGCACCGGCCCGCCGGAATTGCCCCCGTAGACAAACGCATCGCCTTGAATATAGGGGTACGGATCGGCGCGGGTGGGTTCGCGCAGGGCGCTGACGATTCCCCGGGTCACTGTATCTTGCAATTTCTCCCGCGCCGGGGAGCCGATGACATAGATATCCTCCCCGACACCGGGCAGCGCGGGGCGCAGCGGCAGCAGCATTGGAACCATCCCGGCGGGCATTTCCTCGATTTTGACCAGCGCCACATCACGGCCCGGGTCACGGCGCAACACCTCTCCGGTCAGCTTGTATTCCTTGTCGGCAGTGACGATCCGCACCCGGTCAGCCTTCCCCACCACATGGCTGTTGGTCAGGATATGCCCCTCCTCACTGATGAAAAAACCGGAGCCGTGCCCGCTGCCCGAGGCTACCTGCACGGCCACACGGCGCAAGGTATCAAGACGCTCCGGCGTCAGCGCGTCCTTGTGCAAAGGTTGCTGCACAACCGTTACCGCCTCGCGCGGGTCGAATCGCGTGACCGGGCCGAACACGGCAGCATTCCCGTCTTCCGCCTGACGGGGCGGCTTGACGCCGCGCACGACCAGATGATGGAATTTTTCATCCGCGCCCAGATTATGCGCGGCGGCGGCAAAGGCATCGTCGAGCATCAATCCGATCGCTTCATAATTGGGCAGGTCCATGCGGCTGTAACCGCGCGTGCGCGTCTTGTAGGCGGTTTCGCGGCGCAAGCGGTCGTAAACCGTCCATTCCACCTCCATGCTGCCTTCGCCGGTATAGCCCAGATCATAGGCGAAAAGCAGCGTCGTGCGCTGGCAGACATCCATTTTGATATCGGTTATGCGCGCCCCGACCCAGTAAAGGGTGCGGGCGCTGTCTTCGTCGGCATCGAAAAGGATGCTCGGCGATCCGGTGACGTCATAGCCCTGACTTTTCATCGTGTCGTAAAAGGCGTCCTGCATCTGCTGTTTTTCCAGATGCGCGGCAATGGCGGAGCGCGTTATCATGCCGTAAGGCCCCCGGCATAAAATCCCCAGTCCGCGGGGGCTGGAAGACCCGATCGTGTCGCCGCGTGGAATGGCAAGGACAATCGCCTTGATACCGATGGGGGAAGGTTCCGCGTCGGGCGGAACCGGCAGGGTTTCGCCATAGGCAACCGGTTCGACCGGGACGCCGTAACATCCGCCGAGCAGCAGCAAAGTTCCCGACAGAAAAAATATAAAAAATGGTTTTTTCATCATGGGCAAAAGCATAACCCCGCCTTGCGTTTACGCCAAGGGTGTTGCTGCGCACAATAGAATGTTCCTGCATCTTTTCGATTCTTTTATTCTTTTCTGGTTGAATGAAAGAACATCATCGCTATCTTGAACAGCGCAGCAAAAAGCTGCCAACACAAAGGGACGAGGGCAAGGTCCATGAGCGAAATCCAGACAAAGAACAGCACCCCGGTCGCCACGGTCGAGCGCATGACGGAACTCGACCCCGCCGATATGAACGACCTGTGCGATGCCACAGATGCCGCGATCGAAGGCGGCGGCGGTTTCGGCTGGTCGAAGCTGCCCTCGCGCGATCTGCTCGAACGCTTCTGGCGCGGCGTCGTTGCCATGCCTTCGCGCATGTTGTTCGTGGCCCGGCTTGACGGCGTCATCTGCGGCACGGCGCAATTGCTTCTGCCCGCCCGCAACAACGAGGCGCAAAGCTTCGCCGCGACCATGACCACGGTTTTCATTGCGCCATGGGCGCGGGGTCAGGGCCTGTCGCGCCGTCTGGTGGAAACCATCGAACGGGCCGCCCGCGAAGAGGGCATCGGCGTTATCAATCTCGACGTCCGCGAAACCCAGCAGGCCGCCATCCGGCTTTACGAAAGTCTGGGCTATGTCCATTTCGGCACCAACCCGGTCTATGCCCGCCTCGACGGGCAGATCATCTCCGGGCGCTATTACTACAAGGTCATCGACCCCGCCTTGGGGTGAGGTGATCCGGAACCCCGCCGCCGCCGTACAAGCAGGATATGTTCTTTTTGCAGTACCCTCCCGCCTTCACAGGGGCGGGGGAGGAGGAGTTTCCATCATGCTGACGCCGTTTCGCTTCAACGATCTGGGCCACTTTCAAAACGACTGGCTCGATACACGCTATCATTTCAGCTTTTCCGACTATCATAACCCGGACCGCATGGGTTTCGGGGCGCTGCGCGTCGTCAACGACGACACCGTCCGGGCCGGGCGCGGTTTCGGGTTTCACCCGCATCGCGACATGGAAATCATCACCTATGTGCGCAAGGGCACCATCATTCACCGCGACAGCCTCGGCCATGAGGGCCGCACCGGGGCCGGGGACGTTCAGGTCATGTCCGCCGGGCGCGGCATCCGCCATGCCGAACACAGCGACGCGGCGGAAGACACGGTTTTGTTTCAGATCTGGATTCACCCGCGTGAACGCGGCTTGACCCCGCGCTGGGACCAGAAGGCCTTCCCGCAGGCCCCCGTCAACGAAAACCTCAACCTGCTGGTCTCGGGCCGGGCGGAAGACGCGGGCAAGGGAGCCTTGCTGATCCATCAGGACGCCACCCTCCATGGCGGCAAAATGACCGCCGGAACGACCTTGACCCATGCGCTCGAACGCCCGGCCTATATCGTGGTGGCCGCAGGCCGCATTACAGCCAACGGCATCGTCCTGCATGCCGGGGACGGCGCGGAAGTGACAGACGAAAGCGCCCTGACCCTGCACGCCGACAGCGATGCGGAATTGCTGGTCATCGGGGTCTGAGGCCAAAGGTCCGCCTGCGCGTTGCATTCCTCCTGATTCGTGATACATCTTTTCCGGTCAGGAGGAATGCACATGACCTACGATCCGCATAATATTTTCGCGAAAATCCTGCGCAAGGAAATCCCGTGCGCCCCGGTCTATGAAGACGAATATGTGCTGGCGTTTAACGACATCCACCCCCGGGCCCCGGTGCATGTGCTGGTCGTGCCGAAGGGGCCGTTTGAATCGCTGACCGATTTTTCGCAATCGGCCTCGCCCGAGGAACTGGCCGCTTTTTTCCGCGCCGTCGGGGTTATCGTCACGCAATTGGGGCTGGACAAGGCGGGCTACCGCACCATCGCCAATGCCGGACTCAATGGCGGGCAGGAAGTCCCGCATTTCCACCTGCATATTCTGGCCGGACGGCCGCTGGGGCCGATGCTGTCGGATTAATGCGGCTTCGGGGTCAGGGGGAAGACGATGACATTGCCCCCGACCTGCACGTCGCGGATATGTGGCGTGTGCCGTTCCCGGTTCTGCGCCGCCCCGTCCTCCGCCTGCAGGGCGAGCGTTTCGACAAAGGCCTGCGCGTTCTGGCTCAGGATGTCACAAAGCACGGCGGAATCGGTCGTCTCGATCAACTGAGCGCGCAGCGCATCAAGCAAATCGGCCAAAGCCTCGAAATCTTCCGGCATCTGTTCCAGCAAATCCAGCACCTGCCGTTCATGCGAATGGTTCAGGCGGCGGTCGGCATTGGCCAGCCACAAGGGCCCGTATTCATGCACGATACGGCTGGCTTCAAACGCCAGACTTCCCGCAATCGGCAGGTCCTGCGCGTGCCTTTCCGCCACATGCGCGGCGCACAGGGCAATGCACAGCAGCGCCGTATCCGGGTGCAGTTCGGCAATCATCACATCAAGGGTATAGCGGGCGGTTTCGTCGAGTTCGTCATGCCCGTGAACGATCTCGTGCACCGCCACCGGTGCGACCAGATCATGATGCAGGCGAATCAGCTCCCGTTCGCTCAAAACCAGTTGTTGCATCCCGTATCACCCCATCCCTTCGAAAAAGCCCCACAGCGTCCTTTCATCTTGCGCCGATGTCGTGAAAATCCTGTTAACGGGGCGTTTTCGTCGCACACATTAACACCGTCGTCTTTCATGGCGTCGACGTTCAAAGCGTCGATGTGCAGGTGCAGATTTCCGGCGGCCTGCCCGCTTTCACGATTGTTGGGCCTATTAAACCCCGACAAAAATTTTGGGGCTGTCCTAGATAACTAGCCGCGAGGCTGGGATTATGCATACTAATAGTATG
>CAYNSR010000028.1:0-15764 GCA_964400125.1 uncultured Micavibrio sp.
TTCTTGCGTGAATCCGGAAAATTATGACGGCGCTAATTGATGACGCGCCCTAAAAATGATAAGGGTGAGGATGTTTTTTATCCTTGGCGTTATCCGGGTGAAGCATTGGTCCTGAATGATGAGATCAAAAGACCTTTTGTCTCCATCTACAAGTTCTTGCTTATTGGCAGTGTTACGGCTTTTACTTTTGCATGTTTGTTAAACTCTATTGGTATAATTACTCTCACAGAGTTGGGGTACTGCTATGGCGTTATTATAAACGTTTATTTTTTATCATACGTTGCCTTCGTTTCTTACTTTAGAAGAAGGGCGCAGCTTCATACAGTGAAGCAGGAATCTAGGCCCCGGAAGATATTAATTCTGGCCTGGTTTTTTTGTGTACGTTCAGATGGGATCTCTCGCCATAATTTCCACGGACTTTGACTTGTCTAATTTATTGACACTCCTGTTCTTTCTGCTTATGAGCGCAAGTACAGTTTTTATGCTTTACGTCCTCTATCTCATCATCAAAACACGGGGGTATTTGTTAGAGAGCGGAACGTTTTTAAGTCAGTCGTCCATAAGGCATGACGATTCACTTTAATTTTTATGTAAATTTATGACCCATCCCCCGAGTTCGGGGCGGCACATAAAATTTTTTATTGCATAATTTTATTTTTTTTTATTATTGATGGCCTCGATTGTGTCATCTTTATATAAACTATGCAAAATATAAACTATGCAAAAAATGAGGTGCAGAAATGAGTCACAACGGAAATCCCATCCTTTCCGGACCCAAAGCCAAAGATGGGTTTTTGACTTATTATGCCCATGTCATGCCCGAGAACCTCGTCGTATGGGCCAGCACAGCAATGAAAAATAGTTACAGCCCCTATTCAGGCCGCAAGGAAGGCGTCTTGATTCGGACGGAACGCGGGGACATCAGTGTCGGCACCAATGTTGAGACTATTAATTGGGACGGTCTGACTGCGATTGAAGTCGCTATTGGGCGCCTGTTTGTGCAACAACCTTGGGTTGATAATAAAAATAGACCGGAAAAAATCAGCAACATTATTTATGCCCTTGAAGACTTCGATCCCGGCAATCCCGACAGCTATGTCCCCGATGGCCGCAGTCTTGATTGGCTGCGTAAATTTGGTAGCCCTGATACTGTGCTACATTTTGCCATCCCGGAAAGAGGCATCTTGGCATCGAAGACCCTGCATGAAGTTTTACCGCATGGCCCCCGTATGACTCCATTGAAAGACTATTTTAATGGAGTCGGGGACTTTAATCGGTTTTTGCGTACCGCTCAGGATAAACCCGAAGAAATCGACATGCGGGTCTGGCACGGATTGCGCCGTTCGCGGCTGCATGCCTTTGCGCCATATTCCAATTATCGCGTCGGCGTTGTGATTGAGGCCGATTCCACCCCGATAGCACAGGAATATTGGCAGGAAATGCATGACGCATTAAACAAGATTGGCATGACCAATGAGCAGAAGGCCGTCATCCTGCACGAAATTTTTCAGAAAACCACGATGTTCGCCGGAATTAATGTTGAGCTTTCCGGAAATAGCGGGCTGCATGGCGAGGGCTGCGCTATTGGCGCGATGATTACTGATCTGGGGCCAAAAGCAAAGTTGGAGCGCGTTTACCTGCAGGGGGGATTTGAAAAAGGCGCTGACGATTGCACAAGCTGCGGAAAATGCCGTCAATTGATTACAGAGTTCTCCACTGCAACCACACAGATCATCACAATTTCTGAGACGGATGTTTTGCCCGGCATGAGCCGTGACTGCCTGTTACCTGGAGTATTCGCAAAGCTGGGATAAAATCAGGAATATCCGGTGCAGGATGGGGATATTATGTTGTTTAGGTTTAATGTTTAAACCTTCAAAGGCAGGAGATGTAAAAATGGTGTTTCAGATTAGCCCGGATATTCTGCGCATCCCTAAGGCAGAACTTCATGTGCATATCGAAGGCACAGTCACGCCGGATATGGCGCGGCAGAAGGCGCGGGAGAATAATGTCAGGCTTGATCCTGCCATTTTTACTGCCGACGGCACGGGGTATCAGTGGAAGAATTTTTTTCATCTGGTCACGGATGTTTACGACAATATGGCGCAGGCCATTCGCACAAAGAAGGATTATGAAGATATCACGCATGATTACCTGATCCGCTGTGCGGCGGAAGGGTCGATTTATGAGGAGCTTATCTGCTGGGCGTCGCAGGGGGATGCGGTGGGGCTTTCCTATCCGGACATGGTTGACGGCATGGTCGCAGGGATCGACCGGGCGGAGAAGGATACCGGGATTATTGCGCGGCTGAATACGACTTTGGTGCGGCATCAACCCTTTGACAAGGTATCGCGGGAAGCTGCCGTGATTGCATCCTATCCCCATCCCTATATTGTCGGGCTTGATCTCGCGGGCGGGGAAAGCGCAGGGGATATTCCGCAATACCAGCCGTTATTCGATATGATTTTTCAGCGTTTTAACCGTCCTTTAGGGATGCGTCTTCATGCTGGTGAAGCGGCGGGGCCGGAGAATGTCTGGAATGCTTTGGACCTGAATCCTCAGCCAACGCGCATTGGTCACGGTGTACGGAGTGTGGAAGACCCGTTGTTGCTGACGGAACTTGCCGCGAGCGGTATCATGCTCGAAGTTTGTCCGACCAGTAATGTTCTGGCCAATATATACGGGTCCTATGCCGATCATCCCTTGCCTGTTTTATTAAGGGCGGGGGTGAAAATGTGTCTGAATTCAGATGACCCGGGGCTATTCGGCAATTCCATCGGCGGAGAATATCAGGTTGCGCACGACCAGTTCGGTCTGACTCTGCCGCAATTGTTGCAGATGACGAAGAATGCCGTCGAAGGCTGCTTCGCCGGAGATGCGGTGAAGGCAAGGTTGAACCAAAAAATCGTGGATTATGAAGCGCGTTTTTTTAACCCGGCCCGGACGCGGGGGCCGGGGATGGTGCCTTAACCCTTCACGCCACCGCCGTCTGCGGCGTTTTCATACGCACGAGGTCGGCATAGGCCGCCTTCAGGCATTCTGTTACCGGGCCGACGGGGATGTTCACCATATCGTCGATTTTTGACACAGGCGCGATTTCCGCCGCCGTTCCGGTCAGGAAGATTTCCTGAACGTCCCTCAGGTCATCCGGCATGATATGCGTTTCTTCGACCGTATAGCCCAGATCGCGCGCCAGCGTCATGACGGTCTGGCGGGTGATGCCGTTGAGGAAACATTCAGGCACGGGGGTGCGGATGATGCCGTCTTTCACGGTGAAGAGATTGGCCCCCGAAGATTCCGCGACGCGGCCATGGACATCCAGAATCAGCGCATCGTCGAACCCCGCGCGGTCGGCCTCGTGCTTGGCCATGGTGCTGATCGCGTAAATTCCTGCGCATTTCGATTGGACCGGCATGGTGCGCGGATCACAGCGCCGCCATTGGGATGTTTTCAGGGCAAGGCCGGAATTTTCACCGGATTTCGGGAAGAAATATTTTGGCCATTCCCAGCAGGCAACGGCGACATGGATTTTACAGGCCTGCGCGGCAATCCCCATCATCTCCGGACCGCGCCAGGCAAGGGGGCGGACATAGCCGTTGGTAATCCCGTTGGCGGCGACGACTTCGCGCGAAATCTCCATGATTTGTTCCGCCGTATAGGGCAGGGGCATATCGAGAAACTGGCCCGATGTCAGCAAGCGGGCGGAATGTTCCTTGAGTTTGAAAATCTGCCCGTCATAGACGCGCTCGCCTTCAAAGACGCTGCCGCCGTAATGCAGACCATGTGACATAACGTGGATGCGGGCTTCGCGCCACGGTTTCATCTGGCCATCGATCCAGATAAATCCGTCGCGGTCGTCATAGGGGAGAAGGGGGGCGGTAGCCATGGTGAACCTCTGTTAAAATCGTCCAAATTCCTTTATGAATTATCAGATGCTGCCGCAAAATACAAAGCTTTCGGAACGTCTGGCCGACAGGCCCCATATTCTGGTCGTTGATGACGATGACCGGATCAGGGATCTGGTTGCGCGTTATTTGACAGAAAGCGGGTTTGTTGTTGCCACCACCGCCAATGCCGCCGAGGCGCGGGAGGCCGTCGCGGTTTTCAGTTTCGATGCGCTGGTGGTCGATGTGATGATGCCGGGGGAAACGGGGCTGGAATTGACCCGGGATCTCCGTACCCGTTCCGACATCCCTGTTTTATTGCTGACGGCCCTGACCGAGGTGGATGACCGCATCAGTGGTTTTGAAACCGGGGCAGATGATTATTTGCCCAAGCCGTTCGAACCGCGCGAACTGGTTTTACGGCTGCAAGCGATCCTGCGGCGCAAACCCCGCCTGCATGCCGTCGATATCCCGGTCAGGATCGGGGAGTGGATTTTTGATCCCGATGAAAACATGCTGGATAACGGCAGCGATACTCACCGTCTGACGGCGGCGGAGGCGATGCTAATCAGGGCACTGATCCGCCACGCCGGACAGGCTATCAGCCGCGAAGATCTCGTCAAGGAATGCGAGATGGAAGATATCGGCGAACGCACCATCGACGTGCAGGTGACGCGCCTGCGCCGAAAACTGGGCGATGATGCGAAAATGCCGCGCTACCTTCAAACCGTTCGCGGGAAGGGTTATTTGCTGCGGGTGGATGATTGATGGCGTTCACTCTCAAAAGCATATTGCCGCGTACGCTGTTTGGCCGATCGATGTTGATTATGGTCACTCCGGTCATATTATTGCAGATCATTTCCGTCTATATTTTTTACGACCGCCACTGGAGCAAGATCACCGAACGCCTTGCCTATGCGCTGTCGGGCGAGGTGGCCATTGTCGCCAGCCGGGTCGAGGAAAATCCGGATCATGACTATATTCGCCAGATATCCTCCGCCGCCGCGCAATATCTCGGCCTCCTTATCAGTTATGAACCGGGGCGTGTCCTGAGCGCGGATGAGCTTGGCCATAACAGCAATTCCATCGTTACCCGGAAGCTGGCCGCCGCGCTGGAGTCGCAGGTGCGACGGCCTTATCGTCTTACGGTCGACAGGGAAGAAAAATGGATTGAAATACGCATTAACCTGAAGGGCGGCGTGCTGAACGTTTCATCGCCGCAACGGCGGATGTTTTCTTCTACGGGGCATATTTTTCTGCTCTGGATGATTTCCAGCTCTATTATCCTGATGGCGATTGCGATTGTTTTCATGCGCAACCAGTTGCGCCCCATTCGCCGTCTGGCGGTGGCGGCGGAACGCATCGGCAAGGGGCGCGATCTCCCGGCGCAGTTCAAACCCGAAGGCGCGCGCGAAGTGCGGCAGGCTTCGCAGGCCTTTATCGATATGCATGAACGGATCAAACGGCAACTGGCGCAGCGCACAGCCATGTTGGCCGGGGTGTCGCATGATCTGCGTACGCCGCTGACGCGGCTGAAATTACAGGCGGCGATGATGGGGCCGGGGCCGGATACGGACGCCATGAAGCAAGACATCGACGATATGGAGCGGATGCTCAAAGCCTATCTTGATTTTGTCCGGGGTGAAGGCGGCGAAACGGCGGTGCGCACCGATTTGAAGGACGTCGTCGAACGCATTGCCGCCAATGTACGGCGTTCCGGCGGGGTGATGGATGTATCCTGTTCCGGCGACTTGCTGATGTCCCTGCGCCCGATGGCATTTGAACGCTGCCTCAATAATCTGGTCGGCAATGCGCGAAAATACGCGAAAAATATTAAGGTCGGCGTTTTACGCGAAGATGGCGAACATATCCTGATCGTCGTCGATGATGACGGCCCCGGTATCCCCAAGGACCAGCATGAGGATGTTTTTAAACCGTTTTTCCGCGTTGAAAAATCCCGCAATCCGGCGACAGGCGGTGTCGGGCTGGGCCTGTCCATCGCGCAGGATATCGTCCATTCCCACGGCGGCCAGATATGGCTGGACGAAAGCCCGCAAGGGGGCTTGAGGGTAGGGATCAGGCTGCCGGTTTAGAAAAGCTTTCCGCCATTTGGTACGTTCATATCCGGGCGGATCAACACCACCGCGCCGTTTTCATCGGGAAGCCCCAGTACCAGCACTTCCGACATGAATTTCCCGATCTGGCGGGAGTGAAAATTGACGACGGCGACAATCTGGCGACCGATCAGGGATTCCGGCGTGTAATGGGCGGTAATTTGCGCCGATGTTTTCCGCACCCCCAGTTCCGGGCCGAAATCGATAAAAAGCTTGAAGGCCGGTTTCTGCGCTTCGGGGAAGGGTTGCGCTGTGACAATGGTGCCGACGCGGATATCAACTTTTGTAAAATCGTCAAAGGCAATCACGATTTTTTCCTTCTTTAAAAAAAAACAAAAGGCCGCCCTTTTCCTGCAAAAGGCGGCCCTTCGGGGAATGAGAAAAATTACGCGGCCTTGCTGGCTTTCGGCTTTGTTTTTTCAACCGACGATTTGAATTCCGTCAGGCTGGCGGTGACACGATTGTTGATGATGTTGCCTGTTTCCTTGCCGGATTTGGCGACCAGATCGGAAATTTCTGTCAGGTTGGTAATGGAATCCTCATAGGCCTTGCGCACCATATCGGTTTGGAGCGCGATCTTTTCTTCCGGGGTTCCCTCGGCCATGATCTGTTGCGCTATATTGGTGTTGTTTTGCACCAGTTGCGACAAAATTTCAGATTGACGCTGTGCAATCACTTGAAAATTTTCAATAGCAATTTTCTGGATTTCAGTCATCGCTTGCATGTTCTTGCGCGGTACATCCAGAAGGGTACCAAAATCAAACGGGAAGAGGCCGCCGGACGGAAGCATTCCCTTCATGAAGTCGGTGCTAAAAAATTTGTTCGTATAGGATTCATATTGGCCCATTTGGATTCTCCCTTGGTTTGCAAATAATGAACGAAATCTTTGAAGGCGGGGTAAGAATCGGGCATTTTGCAGGGGACGTCAAGTTTTTTGTGCGTTGCGGAATACGGCAAATGGCAGAAAACAGCCATTTTCCCAGCATTAGCAAATGGTTAACCGAAAACACGCACAGTAAAGGGGAAAACACAGCCCTTGCGGAGTGCGCGGGGGCGTCAACCTTTCACCTTTTATGGCACCCGCCATGATTATCGTCGGAGCGGATACGGAGACGGAAAAGGAAGATGGGCTGCGGGAGCAGAACCGCCGCTTCTTCAGGCGGAATCTTGCCCAGTTTATGGTGCTTGTGAATGGTCTTGTTCTCACTTTCGCGGCGTGCGCCATTCTTTCTATCTACATCAATGACATGATCCGGCAGGAGCATGTCCGGAAATTGTCCGCAGCGGAACAGGTGATTACGCAGAACCTGAAGGCGCTGTCCGGTTCGATCCGGACCATGGCAACGGTCTTTGCGCTGGATGCAGTCAGTGCAGCGGAAGATTTTCTTTTGATTGCGGAAGAAACCGTGCCGAATTTACAAAATTTCGATCACCTGATTTTGTTGCGCAGGCAGGGTGAAAGCTGGGTCGTGCGCGATCTGCGTTACAAGGGGCCGCAGGAAAATACGCAAGACAGGTTCATGAACAATTTTGCAAACAATATTCTGGCCGATGTCGTGAATGCTGCACGGGATCAGGGCAAGGACATCGTTCTGATTCCAGCATTGACGGGAATGGACTATGTGGAGGAAGATCATTCGCCTCTGATAAAAAGCCGTCCGTTTGCGCTTGTGAAGCAGATACCGGGCGATACCGGAATTATCGTTGGAATTTCACGATTTTCGGTGCTTATTAGTCCGGAATGGAAAAAGGAAAGTCCCGATATTGCGCGGCTTTCAATCCGGGATATCGGTTCCGGGGCCAGAATGTTCCTGATCGACTGGAATCCTTTATCCGGCATGCTTGATGAAGGCATGAACAGCGCCAGTCATTCCGTCTCGATCGGCGGAAAATCCCTTGAGGTTGTTATTCATGCAGGGTCTGGTGCTCAGGAAACGATGTTGAAGCGCTCTCCGTTGCTGATGCTCGGTTTCGGGCTGGTTCTGACCATGATCGGGACGCTGTATGTGCGCGGCAACCAGAAGCAGGCCTATAAAATGGCTATGATGAACAAGGCTCTGGCGCAAAAGAATTTTGAAATGAACAGCGAGGCGGCGGAGCGCGAAAGGCTGAACCAGATTTTGCGTAAATCAGAGCGCGAACATCGTGCCATTATAAACGCGGTCAGCGATATTATTTTTGAAATGTCTGATGACGGGGAAATCCTTTTCCTCAATGAAACATGGTCGAAAGTGACCGGGTTTGATGTCAGGCGGAGTCTGAACTGCAATCTGTTCGAGATGCTTCATCCGCAGGATCAGGAGGAACAGAAGGCGCTGTTCAGGGATATGGTTGGCGGGCACAAACCCGCTTACCGCAGTTTTACGCGATTGCGCTCCGGAGATGGATCGTTCCGGTCGGTTGAGCTCGCGTTTTCCATGCTCAGGATGGATGGAAACAAAAACATGCGTGCTGTCGGTACGATCACGGACGTAGAAGAACGCCGCCGCGCCGAAAAGGCCCTGACTGAAGCGGAAAAAAAATACAGGACCATCGTTGAAAACGCTGCGGGCGGAATTTATCAATTGACGCCGGAGGGCCGGTATCTCAGTGCAAATCCGGCAATGGCGCGCATTCTTGGTTACGGCAGCGCCCACGATATTTTAAAAGATATTCAAAACGCGCACCAGCAAATCTACGTCGATCAGCGCGCCCGTTCAGAATGCCTGAATGAATTACGCTCGGACGGACTGATAAAAAATGTCGAGGTCCAGGTCAGGCGCAAAGGCGGGGATGTCATCTGGGTGAACGAAAACGCGCGGGCTGTCAGGGACGACGATGGAAATATCCTTTATTTCGAAGGTAGTATAGAGGATATCACCCAGCGAAAAGAATCCGAAATCCTTCTCCGGGGGGCTAAAATGCAATCCGACCTTGCTAGTCGGGCAAAATCGGAATTCCTTGCCAATATGAGCCATGAGCTAAGAACGCCGCTGAACGCCATTATCGGTTTTTCCGAGATCATCAAGGATGAAGTCTTTGGACCCGTCGGCCAGCGCCAGTACTGGGAATACGCGAACGATATTTTTTCGAGTGGTCGGCATTTGCTGAAAATTATCAATGATATTTTAGATGTGGCGCGGATCGATGCCGGTGAAAGGCAATTGAACGAGGCTGTCGTTCGGCTTGACAGGGTTGCTGAAAATTGTCTCGATCTGGTTTCGCCACGCGCCGAATCCGGCAATATGATCGTCACCAATCTTTTGACCGCAGATATGCCCGCGATTATCGGTGAAGAAATTGCCATCAAGCAGATGCTGACGAATATTTTATCCAATGCCGTGAAATTTACCCCTGTCGGCGGGCGTATCACGATTGCCAGTGAAATCGACGCGGAAGGCGATTTGCGTCTTTCCGTAACGGATACAGGGGTTGGTCTGACGGAAGAAGAAATCGAAAAAGCCCTGTCCCCGTTCGGGCAAATCGACTCGGCGTTGAATCGGACAACATCTGGTTCCGGGCTGGGGCTGACTCTGGTGCAGGCTCTGATAACCCTTCATGAAGGAAAACTGGAAGTGTTTTCACAAAAAGGCATCGGGACGACGGTGACGCTCGTGTTTCCGGCCCGGCGTGTCGTGCGCGATCAGGCGAGTCCGGGCGGTGCAGGCTAAAAATCCTGCGCAATATCCTCCGGCGACAGATTCAGCACTTTTCGGATAATGTCGAATGAAAATCCCGCACGGGCGAATGCGGCTATCGCTTTGTTACGGTCATAGGGGATTTCTCCGGCATACGGCCCGACGTGTTTTTTTCGGGCCAGTTTCAATGCGGCGTTCATTTCCGTTTCTTCGGCGGTGTTTCCGGTATCGCGGGCATGGTCTTCCAGCGCGGTGGCGATCTGGTGTTCCGGGATTCCGGCATGTTGCAACTTCATCGCCACCATCCGCCGTGAAACCCCGCGTGCGAACAATGCCTGAACCT
Source organism: uncultured Micavibrio sp. (assembly GCA_964400125.1). Classification (GTDB taxonomy): domain Bacteria; phylum Pseudomonadota; class Alphaproteobacteria; order Micavibrionales; family Micavibrionaceae; genus Micavibrio. The sequence goes on from CAYNSR010000028.1 coordinate 9,959, forward strand.
TCATGCGGGCGTAGCTGTTGTCGTTCAGATACCCCAGTTCCTGAAACCGCGCCACGATCCGGTCCAGCAGGCGATAGCACTCATCCCGGTTCTGTTCGGGATGATGACGGCAGGACTGGTCGATCTTGCGCGACATGATGGTCCGGAATCGCGCGCTGCTGGCGGCATGGCGTTGCAGGTAATAGGCCCCTGCGTTGGACAAGTAAGTTTCCGTAATTTTTTTGAGGGCCTTTTTCGGGCGTTTTTGCCCGGACGCTTGACCTGATGCGGTCTCAGCCCCGATACTCTCGGGGCCGGGGGGTGCGGCGGGTATGTTTTTCGGGTGTGTGTCCATAAGGGTATCATGACAGAGCAGCAAAACAGCTTTCAAGACCTAAATCCGCGTCGGCTGGGGCGGATGAATTTTATCGGCCTGCTGACCTTGGTCCGCAAGGAAATCGGCAGGTTCGCCAATGTCTATATTCAGACGATCCTTGCGCCGATGATTATGACCTTGCTGTTTTACACGGTTTTTGCCGTTGCCTTCGGTGACGAGGCGCGGATGATCGGGGATATTCCCTACCTGACCTTTCTTGTCCCCGGTCTGGTCATGATGTCGATGCTGCAAAATGCTTTTGCCAATACATCGTCGTCGCTGATGATCTCCAAGGTTCAGGGGAATATCGTCGATATCCTGATGCCGCCGCTTTCCCCGTTCGAAATCCTGATGGGCTATGTCGTCGCCGGTGTGGTACGGGGAATGGTTGTCGGGGTTGCGTCTCTTGCCGTTGTGCTGCTGTTTCGGCCTGTCATGCCGCATTCTTTTTCTTTTATATTTTTCTATGCGTTCTTGGGAACATTGTTTATGTCGACACTGGGGGTTGCTGCGGGGCTGTGGTCGGAAAAATTCGAGCAGCTTGCCGCCATTACCAATTTTATCGTCGTGCCCCTGAGCTTCCTGTCTGGCACGTTCTACAGCCTGCACAGTCTCCCCCCGGACTGGCAGGCCGTGGCGCAGATGAACCCGTTTTTTCACATGATCGATGGGTTCCGCTATGGTGTGACCGGGCACTTTGAAGGACATTTATGGATGGGTCTGGGCATGGTAATCATGTATAATTTCGGCCTGCTGATTTTTGCCTACGCAATGATCCTTACCGGCTACAAGACCAGAAATTGATTTGCGATGATTTCCGATAATCTGGTTCAGACATTTCATCTGGAAACGTCCAATTTGCGCGGGCGCATTGTGCGTCTGGGTGGGGTTTTAGATGATATCCTGCAACGTCACGCATACCCCGCGCCGGTGACCCGCCTGACCGGGGAGGCTGCGGGAATGGGGATATTGCTTTCGTCGATGTTGAAATACGAAGGTATATTTACTCTGCAAATGCAGGGCGACGGCGCTGTTGCTATGGTGGTGGCCGATATATCCCATGACGGCGATTTGCGCGTTTGCGCCCAGTGCCGCAAGGGAGCCGTTATCGCAGACGATGCCGCCCCGATGGCGCTGCTCGGGAAGGGTTATCTCGCCTTCACCGTCGATCAGGGCGAAGATACGGAACGGTATCAGGGCATTGTTGCCCTGAGCGGCGGGAATTTACAGGAAAGCATCCAGCATTATTTTACCCAGTCGGAACAGATCGCTACAGGAATACGCTTTGCTCTGGGGCGGGATTCCGGCGGAATCTGGCGCGCCGGGGGTATTTTGTTGCAGCACCTTCCCCAGCCGGGGCAGAGCCTGGGCGAGGCGCGGGAGGATGACTGGCGTCGCGCCATGGTTTTGCTGCAAAGCTGTCGGGACGAGGAATTGCTGGACCCGAATCTGTCACAAAACGACCTTCTTTTCAGGCTATTTCATGAAGAAGGGATTCGCGTTTACGATCCCGTTCCGGTCAGGGATGTTTGCCGTTGTTCGCGGGAACGGGCGGAAAATATTCTGGGCATGATTGCGCCGGAGGAACGGGAAAGCCTGAGCGTGGAGGGAAAATTTGTTGTGGCTTGCGAATTTTGCAGCCGGACATATGATTTCAATGCCGACACATTTGGACAATAAAAAGGGAAAGACAAGATGATCCGTTTTACAAAGTTTTTGCTGGCCGTTGCATTGACGGCCCTGCCGCTCTCGGCCTGCACGATGACGGCAGAACCGGCGCGGAAACCGCTGGCGTCATTGACGGCACCCTACGCACAGCCTTTTTACGTCAACGCCTCGGATGTTCGTGTCGAAACCAGATATGACCCGCTGGCAAATGCCCGGGATGTCTCCAGCACTTTCCCAACCCCGCCGGATCTGGCCTTGAAACGCTACGCCGAAACGCGGCTGAAACCGGCTGGCGGGACCGGGGTATTGAAATTTATTATTGAGGACGCCTCCGTTTTCCAGGAGCAGAAACCTTCCCCCAACGCGACAGCGCGCTGGCTGAAACTCGACGACAAGGACCGTTATACAGCCGCGATCAGCATTACCTTGCTGCGCGATGGCGTTCCCGCAACTGCGCCGGGGGCGATGGGGTCGAAATTGCGGCTGGAACGGACCCTGACGATCGCGGGGAGCTCCTCTCTGGCGGAGCGTGATGCCGCCCTGAACGATCTTGTCGTTCGCATGCTGGCCGATCTGGATCGCGCAGTGACGGAAACCCTAGCCAATACGTTGAAATTAAGCGCCGGGGATATCGCGCCATCGCCGGGACCGTGGCCGGTGGAGCCGGTGGAAATTACGCCATACGGCGTAACGCGCTGATTTTTTGGCCCATTGTCAGCGCCGCCAGAAATACGGCGTCAGCAAAACGAGAACGGTGAATATCTCAAGACGCCCGAGCAGCATGCCGAATGAAATTAGCCATTTGGCGTTGTCGGGCAGCGTGGAGAAATTCCCGGCGGGGCCGATAATATCGCCAAGGCCGGGGCCGACATTCGTTAGGGCCGTGGCTGCGGCGGTAAGGCTGGTGACCAGATCAAGCCCGCACATGCCCAGCGCCGCCGTCAGCCCCGCAAGGCAGAGCAACAGCGTGAAGATAAACACCATGACGGAATACGCAATATCATCGCCAATCGTGCGCCCCTCATAGCGCAGGGTCCAGACGGCGGTGGGTTGCTGGAGTTTTTTCAGGTGACGATTCAAAATCTGACCCATCACCTGAAAACGCATGATCTTGATCCCGCCCGATGTCGATCCTGTGCATCCGCCTATAAACATCAGAATAAAAAACAGGGCTACCGGAAATGTACCCCATTGATTGTAATCGGCGGAGGCATAGCCGGTCGTTGTTACAACGGATACAATATTAAAGGAAACATGCCGCAGCGCATCAGCAAAAGACAGCGCGTGATTGTAGACGAGCCACAGCGTCATAACGACAATCGCACACAGAAGGATAAACAAAAATGTCTGCACCTGAGTATTGCGGAATATCGCCAGAACGTTGCCGCCAAGCGCCCTGACATAAAGGATAAAGGGCAAGGCCCCGGCGATCATGAAAAATATGGCGATCCAGTGAATGGCCGGATTTTCAAAAAATCCCATTGATGCGTCATGGGTAGAAAAGCCGGATGTGGCCACGGTTGTCATGGCATGGTTGACGGCATCGAATCCCGACATCCCGGCCAGCCAGTAGAGCAGCCCGCATGACCCCGTGAGGATCAGATAGGCCAGACCCGTCATCACCCCCAGATGCTGGAGCCGGGGCAGGGCCTTGTCGTATTTATCCGATGATTCCGTCCGGAACAACTGCATGCCGCCGACCTTGAGAAACGGCAGGATCAAAATGGCCATCATGATAAACCCGAGTCCCCCCAGCCATTGCAGCAGCGACCGCCACAACAGCATTCCCGGTGGCATCGTGTCGAGATTCGTCAAGACAGTGGAGCCCGTGGTCGTGATGGCGGACATGGATTCAAAAAAAGCATCCGTGGCGCTGACGGATTCATGCGAAAGCCAGATCGGCAAGGCCCCGAATATTGCCATCGCCAGCCAGCTTAACGTCGTCAGCACGAAAGCCTGCCGCACGTTCAGCTCCAGCCCCGTGCTGCCTGCATTGGTCAGAACCAGACACCCGCCGAAAAAGGCCGTGGTCGTCATGCAGATAAAGAAAATTTTCCAGTCGTCATGACCATAGGCCATATCCACGAACATCGGAATTGTCATGCCGATGGCAAGGGTGGTGAGCAGGGCACCAGTGATAAACAGGATGGGGCGAAAGTCCAAACGGAATCTCCAGTGAAAATCTGTCGCCACTATACCATTAAAAAAAGCGGCTCCAAAGAAAAAGGGGGCGGAGGAAAATAACCCCGCCCCCTTTTTATGAATTGTTTTTCAGCTTATTTGAAGCTGATCTGTGCGCGGCGGTTTGCCGGTTCACGAACATTGTCCGCAGTTTTAACCAGCAGTTCACGTTCACCGCGACCGTCAACATTCATGACGGCAACATCCAGGCCGCGTTTTGCCAGCGCGTCACGCACCGCATTTCCGCGACGGATTGCCAGTCTTTCATTGTAGGACTGGGAACCGGAGCTGTCGGTGTGGCCGACAATCTCGACCATGGTTGCGCCACGCTTGACGGCCTCGGCGGCAACGGCGTCGAGAACGCTTTCGGCACCGGCGGTAATCGCCGCCTTGTCGAAGTCAAAGAACACCAGATACATGGAGTCCTGCGCCGCCATCGGTCCGGATGCACCGGCATCAATTGCACTGACCGGGGCCATCACATCATCAGCCGGAACAGGTGCTGGTTTCTGCAGCATGCCTTCCAGTTGGTTCATGGCTTCAAGAAACTGGTTCTTGCAGGCGATGATATCGGATTCCTGCCAGTTTTCTTCCTGCTGTTCGATCCAGCAGTCAAAGCGGGCCTGCGCAACGGCGGAGAGTTGTGGTGCAATGTCGCGTGCGCCGAGGTCGAATGCGACAATCAGACGTCCGCGCGCCGTGCCCAGTTCTTCCATATGGGCCGGGGTCAGGTTCCAGTCGCTGATCGGTTCCGGCATGACGACGTCACCGGCTGCGGCGGCGAGGCCCTTGCGCGCGAAATGAATCGCATCGGGGTAATCGAACATTTCCTTGTTTTCGCGGTTTGCATAGTCGCGATATTCGGCGGCGAGGTGCTGGGTGAACGGGCTGCCGACTGGCTGCACTTCATTCAGGGCTTCAATCTCGCTATGGGTGCCAAAACCGGAACAGGCGGCGAGGGCCAGTGTCAGGCCGGTCAGAATAAATCCGCGCAGCTTCATAATCTTTTATCTCCTTAGAAAAACCTGTTGTTTTCGAAGCGCATAGCGCTTGCGCGACGCCTGATTTATAGACAACTATATTGGAAAGTAAAGACCTCCTTTCAGGTTATTTGCCCCTTGCAACAGGTTTTTTCGGGGGCTTGCCGCGCAAGCGATTTTGGATTACCTGTAAGGCCGCTGATAGCGGTGCGGGCATAGCTCAGTTGGTAGAGCGGCAGCTTCCCAAGCTGCAGGTCGCGGGTTCGAGACCCGTTGCCCGCTCCAGCATTTTCCGTAATCAAACAGACTGGCGTGTATCGATCTGCATGTGCGATGCCGAACTCCAGACCTTGAGCGAATGGGGCATCGTCTCCATCGCTCTCGGCGCAACGGAGGTCAGCTACAACATTGCGGGCAACCCCGTCACGCATGAATGGACACCGGATATCCGGGTTGCAAATGACAACCGGTGGGAGCGGAGTCCCGTGCGCAGGGTTGCATGAGTTTGCAGTTGATGGTGCAATGAAGAATGCTACACTTTGCATGTGTTTTTCTTGTTCAATATTGAAGGGGCTGTCCTAGATAACTAGCCCATATAGTTCCTAACCCATTGTTTAAGCTC
>CAYNSR010000029.1:0-15105 GCA_964400125.1 uncultured Micavibrio sp.
TCGCCGCTGGCGGTTTTTTTGCCCTGAAAACCGGGGCCATACCATGACGCAATACCTGTTTCGGTATGGCTATAGGTTTCCTGCGGGTGATAGGTCTGACCCATGACCGTATAGGGTTTTCCAACCTTGAAATTCCCCGTTGCCGCACTGGACGACGATGTCGGCGGCTGCGTTACCGTCGTTCCCATCGCGCTTTTGGTCACATGGGATGCCAGTTCAACCTCGGCGCATCCCGGCAAGGCCAGAACAATCAGGAAAAGAAGGGCGCGACGCCATTTCATAAAGATCATTCCTTTGCCTATCATTTATTAGCGGTTGAGAACCGGCGCGTTTTCGGGCCGTCCGGCGGCAATCGCATCTGCCAGACCGGCCACGGCCAGCGCGTATTTATAAGAGCTGTTGTAACGCATGATCGTACGGAAATTGTTATAGACCATAAAGGTTGGCCCGTTCAGCCCGTCCGGCGCGATTATCATGGCGCGCATGGTGTTGTCTGCGGGAAGCGGGCTGCCGTTTTTCAAGGTCACACCCATCGCAGCCCATTGATCGGGCGTTTTGTTGATCTGGTTGGCCAGCCTGTCCGTCAGCAGGGAACCGCTGAAATTCTTCGGCAATTTAACCTCCCTGCCCCAACGTTCCCCGGAATTCCAGCCGTTGCGGGCAAGATAATTCCCGGTGGAGGCAAAAACATCGGCAAGGTTGTCCCATACGTCCTTAACCCCGTCGCCGTCACCATCCACGGCAAGGCGCAGGAAACTGTCGGGCATAAACTGTGTATGCCCGAACGCGCCCGCCCACGACCCTTTCCGCGTCAGGATCTGATCGTAACCCTGATCGAGGATTTTCAGCGCGTTAATGGCTTCGTCGCGGAAATAGGAACGGCGCTTTTCATTTCTGCCATCGCGGGACAGGGTCACCAGCGCCGGGATAATGTGATGAAGCCCGCGCGCATCAGGTTTGATAGCGTCGCCATAATCGCTTTCCATCCCCCAGATGGCGACGATGTATTGCGCCGGAATGCCGTAATCGCGCTCCGCCCGGGCAAGCAGTGTGGCATGTTCGCGCAACAGGCGCTGTCCGCGTTCGATCCGGGCGGGCGTGACGCGACCACGGTAATAATCGACAAAACTTTGCACGGTTTCTGGCTGGAAATTCTCAAGCCGCTTTAAGCTGTCCACGGGCTGGATATCGCGGAAGGCCCGGGCAAGCGTTGTTTGCGAAACGCCCTTTTGCGCGGCTTCGCGGCGAATGTCATCGACAATTTGATGAAAGGCGGATTCCGCCTGAGCGCCCGCCGGATCGGCGGCTGCGGCGCTGAACAGCAGGGGGAGAACAAGCAAAGCCGCCCCGGCCTTCCGGCGTGTCCAGTTCATGATCGTGTTTCCCAGTTCCTTGAATTTCATTTTTTACAGTTTTCCGGTCATACGATATGCGAAAAAGCCAGCCCATTCGCGCAAGGCAAATTCCGACAGGTAAAGGGACCGGAGAACATCATAGCTTTCCGGCCATAAAACATAATCACCTGAAGTCTGGTAGTCCACAGGATATGGCAGCAAATCCCAGCCCAGATAACGGGAAATCGCCATGGCGCGCTTCATATGGTAAGCGGATGTTACCAAAATCCACCGTTCTTCCGGCCCCGGAGAAAACATGTCTTTGGTATTGCGCAGATTTTCAAAAGTGTTGCGCGATTTATCTTCATAGACGACCCGTTCCGCCGGGAAACCGATATTTTCCAGCAATTGCCGGATGACACCGGATTCTTGCAATTCCTGATCGCGCAGCAACCCGGAACCACCACTAAACACAAGTCTGGCTTCGGGGTAGCGTTGCGCGAGGGTTAAACCGGCAAGAATACGGTCTGCCCCGTCATTGACCTCCGGCTGGCCGCTTTTTTGCGAAGCCTTCGTTTCCACCGCCCCGCCGAGGACAAGAATACCGGATATTTTTTCCGGCATCGGGCCCGGCCTTGCGGAGGATTGTTCAAGATGGTGCATCAGGTTATGCCCGACAGGCGAAACACCAAACACAAACAGGACAAGCCCCGCGAAAGCGATCAGCGCCATACCGAACCCGCGCCAGCGACGCACCACCAGCAGCCCGGCAGCAAGAGACAAAAACGCCAGACTCGCCGGGCAGAGCAAAGGCCACAGAATTTTTGACAAAACAAAAAACACGTTCGAAAAATACCTTTCGTTGGATTCATGGCGGGCTAGAGCCTTTCTCGATAAGGTTGGATCAAATTCAACCACCGTCATCGCCTGAATTTTCGAAGAAAATTCTAAGGCGATCCATGGATTCCCCTAGGATTTGCTTCGCAAATCCGGGGAATGACGGAGACAATTTTTGAACCAATCTCATCAGACAATGCTCTAAATTTCCTTGAAAGCATCGACGACTTTGCCCCATTCCTCTGCCGCGCGGGCGATGTTTTCCGCGACGGGGGCATTGTCCTGCCCCGCCTGAGCCTCGATTTCTATGACCAGAGCCTCAAGGCGTGCCGCGCCCATCTGGCCTGTGGTTGATTTCAGGGCGTGGGCCGCGCGTTTTATTTCTGCCGTGTTTCCTTCACTGACAGCGGTCTTTAATGTTTCCATCAATGTCGTGCCGTTGGTAATAAAAAGCTGGACGATGTTCAGAAATTTGTCTTTTGTCGCCGCCCGCAACCCCTCAAGGATGTCCTTGTCCAGAACGGGAATATTCTCCCGCCGAGGGTTCCGGACAGGATCACGACTGATCCGGTCCTTCGATATCCACCGCAGCAATATTGTTTCCAGTTCATGCTCCTTCAATGGCTTGCCAAGATAATCATCCATCCCTGCGGCAAGGCATTTTTCCCTGTCACCCTTCATGACATTGGCGGTCATGGCAATAATGACGGGCTGGATTTTTTCTTCCGTGTCCTTGTAATGCTGGCGGATGATGGATGTAGCCTCGAATCCGTCCATTTCCGGCATCTGGCAGTCCATGAAAATCAGGTCGAATTTGCGGTTCGTGGCCATGGCCACCGCTTCGGCGCCATTTTCCGCCATAAGCGGGGACAAGCCGTAATTTTCAAGAAGGGATTCAATAATCTCGCGATTGACCACATTGTCCTCGACCAGCAAGACCGATACCCTGGAAAAGACCGGGCGCGCCGTCTGCTGCTCCCGCGAGACAACGGATTCACGCAGGCTGTAGCGCGTCACCAGCCCCGGGTCTTTCGTTTTCTTCTTCGCTTCGTGCAGTACGGAGATAATCGAGACCAGTTCCGACGGATGAATGGGTTTCGTCATATATCCGTTAAACCCGGCTTCATGCACCTTTTCGGAATCACCACGAAAGGGCTGTGACGTCACCAATATAGCTGTGATATCGTCAAAGGAATGGTCTTTGCGAATTTCCTTCATCATGTCGATCCCGTTCAGGTCCGGCATCTGGTAGTCGGAAATGATAAAGGCATAAGGGTCGCCCGCGACAAGAGCGGCGTTCAGAGTCTTGATCGCCCCCGTCGACTCGCTGATTTCATCCACCCGCATGCCGACGGATTGCAGTTGTTCGATGACAATGTCGCGGGATATATCATTATCATCAATAACAAGCGCCTTCACTCCCGTCAGTGTCACGGGCTCAGGGGCAATCTGGTCGAGCTCGCCGGAAGGAACACTGGTGCGCCGGAGCGACAGGCGAAACCAGAATGTCGATCCCTGCCCTTCCTTGCTGGAAAAACCGACTTCCCCGCTCATCAGCGAAATCAGTTGTTTCGTAATCGCAAGGCCCAGCCCCGTACCGCCGTAACGGCGCGTCGTCGATGTATCGATCTGGTCGAACATACCGAAAATGCGGTGTTTTTTATCATCCGGGATGCCGATCCCGGTATCGTTGACACTGACCGTAAATGTTGCCGCCTCGTCCGTCATGTCATCAAGGGCGACATCGATCAGTACATGCCCCCTGTTCGTGAATTTAACGGCATTCCCGGCGAGGTTGAATAGCGCCTGTCGGATGCGCCCCGGATCGCCGATAAACATATCCGGCGCGCCGGGGGCATAGCGCAGCAAAATCTCGATATTCTTTTCCCGTGCCTTGACGGCCAGCAACTCGGCCATTTCCTCGCACAGAGACTGAAAATTGAAGGGGATGTATTCCACCTCCATCTTCCCTGCCTCGATCTTGGAAATATCGAGAATATCGTTGAGGATATGCATCAGTGCATCGGCGGAATTGCAGATGGTTTCGGCATAGTGCTTCTGGCGGCTATCGAGTCTGGTATCCAGCATCAGCTTTGCCATGCCGATGATGCCGTTCATCGGGGTGCGGATTTCATGGCTCATATTCGCAAGGAAACTGGATTTAAGCTGGGTGGCCTCTTCCGCCTTGCGTTGAGATTCACGGATTTTTTCTTCCGCTTCCTTGCGTTCTGTGATGATCTCGGAAAAAACGATGATACCGCCGATATTGCCTGCGTTATCGTACCATGGCCGCGCTTCCCACCGGAACCACAGGACCGAACCGTCATGACGGACAAAACGCTCCTCGTCGGAACGCTCCGTCATGCCGTCAAGACAGCGCCTGAAAACCTCCCGCCATGCTTTCGGCACCCGCGGCAGGACATCGTAGTGATTTTTTCCTAACACATTGGCATGGTGGAGATTGTTTTCACTCAGCCATTTATCGCTGACCGCGACGAAATTGAGATTGCGGTCATACATCGCCAGCGCCACGGGCGCGTGTTTGACGAATAACTGGAGCTGCGAGCGCGACAACTGGATAAACCGGACATATTGACGCGCCCGCAGCAGCAAAAATGCGGTGATCGTCAGCATCGTCGTCAGCGCCATCCCCGAAACCAGAAGCACCATCGGCAGGGACGACGTTTTTTCATGAATCAGATCGGGGTGCGGAGCAAGCCAGAACGACCATGTTTTTCCAAGAGCCGTGATCTTTCCCGATTTTTTATACACCAGCGCCTGCGGTGACGGCGGCGGCCCTGATGAAAACACAGGGTCCGGCGTTCCGTCTTCATGGATGACAAGGGAGTAGTTTTTGAGGATATTGCCCAGAACATGCTTCATCAACAGGGGCGTATTGAAAACCCCCACCAGCAGGCCGTCATAACGGTCGCCAACGAAAAGCGGCATGATATAAAGATATCCGCTTTCCTTTTGCATGCGCAGATCGATCGCCGCCGTTGTTTGCGATTTTCCGGTGCGCACCGCTTCTTCAATTGCCGCCGCGCGCCGTGGGTCGATTGCCAGACTGGTATCCAGAACGGATTCCTTCCCCTCCAGCGGTACGATCCGCGAAATCACAGCATCCCGGTCCGTCACCAGAAGCGCAGTGAGGGTTTTAAAATCGGATGTGTAGGTCCTGGCATCCCTTTCCCACTCTTCCAGCCCCATCCCGCCCAGCCGTTGCCAGCGGTCGCGCATGCGTTCCAGAGCGTTGTAAACATTGACGAGATGCTGGTTGACAAGCTTTTCCACCATTTCAGCCTCCGCCCTGACGGTGAGGTGGATAGTCTTGCTGTCGTTGTCCCTCGCCACCTGCCACAGGCAGAGCGTAATCACCGTCAGGCAGCAAAAAAGCGGTGCCGGAAGCCATAGCGGCAAACCGCTGGAATTCCGCCATGTCCGCATGATGATCCCGACCGCGAGCAAGACGATACAGATCGCCGTGGTCAGTTGCATCTGTTTGAAACTGCCCCAAAAGGGCGTTGTATCCACACCCGATGCGTAGCTGAACAGGGTCACAGTCCCGAGCGACAGGGAAATGCTGCCCAGCGTTGCCGGAATCAAGGGGTTCGATATATGTGCAACTCGCATCAGCGGAAAACAAAAAATCGCCGCAGCGGCCAGCATAATGGCGAGCGCCGTATTCGGGGACATCCGCCCCGGCGGCAAACCGCTTGGCTCAATCTTGCTAAAACGGCTGAATATGCCGTCCACGCCCAGATCGACGCCAAAGAAATATTCATACAGGGTCAGCATCGAAAGGATAAAGGCTGGTGCAACAACAATAGCTATAACGGGCCAGCGCACCGGCCAGACCGATAAAAAAAGCCCAGCCGCACACAGGACCAGACAAAACGCCACATTGAACAGCACCAGATCATATTGAACCGACGCATCCGCAGGCGCGACCGGATACCCCAGCCACTGCGCTATGTTAAACAGCGTGATCCCCGCGACAAAAACGGCCAAGGCAATAATGCCCAGATCCATGATCGGTCTATGCGACAGGATGCCTTGCAGATGTTTATTAAAAAAGGCGGGTTTCGTGGCCACGGGGATATGGTTTTTCCAAGGGTTTTCAGGAATCTTCGGCCAACTAATATAACCTTGTTATCCAATAAGGATATACCCCCATGCGTGAATATGGGTGGGGAGGTGTTCTTCTTTTGCTGATCTGCTTGATTTGATGGTGCGCGGTGAGGGGATTGAACCCCCGACCCACTCGGTGTAAACGAGTTGCTCTACCGCTGAGCTAACCGCGCATCCATGAGGGGTTTTAAAGACCCCTTGGCGGAAAATCAAGGGCCAATTCTCGGGGTTGAGTCTCTTTTTCCTGCCGTCGTCGCCCCGGGCCTGTGCCGTCAGATACTGGGGATTATTGGGTTTTGGCGGAGTCTTGCCTCGCGCACCGCATCCAGCGTCGCTAGCCGTGCTTTTCCATCAGGGGCGGTGCCACCCGCCGCGATGAATTCTGCCTCGAACTCCTTGCCAGCCGCCGACAAGGCTTCCCTTGCCACTTCATAGACGTTCAGACTTTCTGTCGTCTGGCTCTCGGCGCAGTCTTGAGCCGCACGGGCGTAGTTATCGAACCGTGCGTTCAGGATCAAAAAATGCTTCTGCGCAATCTCTTGTAGGCGATGGCAGGTATCCGTTTCGTCGCGCATGCTTTCCTCCCGTGCCGATAAGGCCAACTGCAGACATATTATACCCCGCCCCGCTCGAATCCAACGAAAAAACACGGCAAAAAACCCCGCGGGTTTCGCGGGGTTTTTCAAATTATCGCAGGAAAAACCGCTTACTTGTTCACGGCGTCTTTCAGTTCTTTTCCGGCCTTGAATTTCGGTTGTTTGCTGGCCGCGATTTTGATCGCCTCACCGGTGCGCGGGTTGCGGCCCGTGGTGGCGGCGCGTTCGGAGACGGTGAATGTGCCGAAACCGACCAGTTTCACGTCTTCGCCCTTTGTCAGGCTGCTTTTGATGACATCGAGCATCGTTTCAAAAACTTCCTGCGCCTTGACTTTGGGCAGATCGGCTTTTTCGGCAATCTGGTCGATAAGATCTTGTTTATTCACGGTAGGCCCCCTCGGGTTATGAGTTTCATTCAAAAGAACTCCCCCCTTTTACGCGGTTTTTGAGCGAGACTCAATGGCGAATGACGTCAGAATCCTTATTTTCTGCGGTTTTTGCCGTAACTGGCGCAACGCCGTCTTCACCCTTTTCCAAAACCGGGACGGGTGGCCGGACCAGCGCATGATGCAAAACCTCGTCAATCGTGGCGACGGGAATAATGGTCAGACCCTTTTTGACGTTGTTCGGAATATCCGCCAAATCCTTGGCATTTTCCTTTGGAATCAACGCGGTACGAATACCGCCCCGGTGCGCCGCCAGCAGTTTTTCCTTCAATCCACCAATTTCCGTAACGTAACCACGCAGGTTTACCTCCCCCGTCATGGCGATATCACGACGGACATCAATGCCGGTCAGCGCGGAAACAATGGCCGTGACCATGGCCGCCCCGGCGGAAGGCCCGTCTTTCGGCGTTGCCCCTTCCGGAACGTGGACATGGATGGATTTGGCGTTCAACTCGTCGAATTTGATCCCGAGCGATTCGGCCCGCGATTTAATCAGCATCTCGGCGACGGTGATCGATTCCTTCATCACCTCTTTCAAGTTGCCCGTGGTCGTCACCTTGCCGTCCTTGCCGGGCATGGTCACAGCCTCGATCGAGAGCAGGTCGCCGCCGGTTTCGGTATAGGCAAGGCCATTGACGACGCCGATGCGATCCTTTTCCTCGACCGCGCCGAAGCTGAACTTGCGTACCCCGGCATATTTATCAAGGTTCTTGGGCGTAACCACAACGTTGCCCCGTCCCTTCATCAGGATGTCCTTGATCGCCTTGCGGCACAGATTGGCCAGCTCACGCTCCAGATTCCGCACCCCGGCCTCGCGGGTGTAGTACCGGATCAGGTCCTTCAGGGCCATGTCGTTGATCGAAAATTCACCCTGCTTCAGCCCGGTCTGCTTCATCTGTTTTTTGAGCAAATGCTGCTTGATGATCTGGAGTTTTTCTTCTTCCGTGTAACCGCCGACGCGGATGATTTCCATCCGGTCCAGCAACGGGCGCGGCAATGTCGCCGTGCTGTTGGCCGTGCAGATAAACATCACATCGGACAAATCATAATCCAGCTCAAGGTAATGGTCGTTGAACTTGGCGTTTTGTTCCGGGTCCAGCACCTCCAGCAGCGCCGAAGACGGGTCGCCGCGCCAGTCGGAACCGAGCTTGTCGATCTCGTCCAGCAGGAAAAGCGGGTTCGATGATTTCGCCTTTTTCATGCCCTGGATGATTTTGCCAGGCATGGCCCCGATATAGGTGCGGCGGTGGCCGCGAATTTCACTTTCATCGCGCACGCCACCCAGCGACACACGCACGAAATTACGGTTCGTGGCTCTGGCAATCGACTGGCCGAGCGATGTTTTCCCGACACCGGGGGGGCCGACGAGGCACAAAATCGGCCCCTTGACCTTGTTGGCGCGCTGCTGCACGGCGAGATATTCGAGAATGCGTTCCTTGACCTTCTCCAGACCGAAATGGTCCTTGTCGAGGATATGCTTGGCTTCCTTGATGTCCTTTTTGACGCGGGTGCGCTTGCTCCACGGCACGGAAATGATCCAGTCGAGATAATTGCGCACCACCGTAGCCTCCGCCGACATCGGCGACATCTGGCGCAGTTTTTTCATCTCCGCCTTGGCCTTGTCATGGGCTTCCTTGGTCAGTTTCAGGTCGTCGATTTTCTTTTCCAGTTCACCCAGTTCGTCGGTGGCTTCGTCACCGTCGTTGAGCTCCTTCTGGATCGCCTTCATCTGTTCGTTCAGGTAATATTCGCGCTGGGTTTTTTCCATCTGGCGCTTGACACGGTTGCGGATGCGTTTTTCCACCTGCAACAGGCCAATTTCACCCTCCATATGGCCGTAAATCTTCTCCAGCCGCTCAATGGTGGTGGCGGTTTCCAGCAGGTCCTGTTTTTCTTCCAGTTTCAGGGTCAGATGCGCGGAAATCGTATCGGCCAGCTTGACCGCATCCTCGATCTGGTTGACGGAGACAATCACCTCCGGCGGGATCTTCTTGTTCAGCTTGACGTATTGTTCAAACTGGTTGATGACGGCGCGGGACAGCGCTTCGGTTTCATCGCCCTGCGGCACATCATCCTTGATGTCATCGACACCGGCTTCCAGAAATTCCGTCTTGCCCGAATAGTTTTTAATCCTCACGCGGCGGCTGCCCTCGACCAGAACCTTGACGGTCCCGTCGGGAAGCTTCAAAAGCTGGAGGATCGTCCCCGCCGTGCCGACCATATATAGATCCTCGGCAACCGGGTCATCCACGGACGGTGATTTCTGGGTGACGAGAACGATCTGCTTGTCCTCCTTCATCACATATTCCAGCGCCCTGACCGATTTTTCGCGACCGACAAAAAGCGGTACGATCATATGCGGAAACACGACAATATCCCGCAACGGCAAAACCGGGAGCATTGTCTCTTTGTTGTGAGAGGAAAAACCGATCATGATGCCTACTTTCCGTAAAAAATTCGGGCGAACTTGTCCTCAACCACTCTAATACACCTTGGTTAAGAGGTTCTTTCCGCCCTTTTCCATTCTTGTCTGTACTGAAATGGCAGGAACCAATTGAAAATCAAGGGACTCTCTCCGGAATACCACCATTCCTCCACCCCTCCCCGGCGGGGAAGGGCAAACGACGCTATGCACTTAAAAAGGAATTATTCCTTGTTGGGCTTGGTCGTATCCGGCACTACCGGACGTTCCGTCACGACATGATCGATCAGACCGAAAGCCTTGGCCTCATCCGCCGACAGCCAGCGGTCACGATCCATCGCCTCTTCCAGCACATTGAATTTCTGGCCGGTATGCTTGACGTAGATCTCGATCATGTGTTTTTTAAGCCGCAAAATTTCCTGCGCCTGAATCTCGATATCCGACGCCATCCCCTGCGCCCCGCCGGAAGGCTGGTGTATCATCACCCGCGCATTCGGCAACGCATAGCGTTTGCCCGCCGCCCCCGCCATCAACAGGAATGACCCCATCGAACAGGCCTGACCGATACACACGGTCGATACGGGCGATTTGATGTATTGCATCGTGTCGTACATGGCCAGACCGGACGACACCACGCCGCCCGGAGAATTCACATACATCGAAATATCCTTGGTCGGGTTTTCCGATTCCAAAAACAGCAACTGCGCACAGACCAGACTCGACATGTAGTCGTTGACGCCGCCGACCACGAAAATGATCCGCTCCTTCAGCAGGCGGGAATAGATATCAAAGGACCGTTCGCCGCGCGCGGTCTGCTCGATAACCATGGGAACCAGCGTGTTGTTGTAAACATCAATCGGGTCGCGTTCAGATAAAAACATGTCGGGATCTTTTCATTGGAAGGGTTGGTGAATCAGTGAACTTTACAGACCCCCAAACCTATCGCGGGGACCCGGCCAGATCAAGGGGGCAAGCACATCGTCCCCCGTGATTATAGCCTTTCCTAGAGTGCCCGTTCCGGCCCTCCCCGGCTTGGCCGGGGGTCCAGAGGGAAACACCGCAAAAAAACGGACCCGCAGGCCCGTTTTTTCATGAATGCATCAAGAGGCTTTCTTCTTGGCCTTAGGCTCTTTTTCGCCCTTGGCCTTGCGGACATAGTGTTCGTCCTCATCCGCCTTGGTCAGGTCTTCGAGGGTGACCGGTTTTTCGTTCACCGTGGCCAGTTCGAAGATGAAATCGACGACCTTGTCCTCATAGACCGGGGCGCGCAGGGCATCCAGCGCCTGCTGGTTTTTGCGGTAATATTCAAAGACTTCCCGCTCCTGCCCCGGGTAACGCTGCGCCTCGGCGATGACTGCGCGCTGCATTTCCTGATCGCTGATGGCGATATTGTTGGCGCGACCGATTTCCGACAGCACCAGCCCCAGACGAACGCGACGTTCGGCGATGGCCTTCAACTCGACCTCTTCATCCTTATCCAGCTCCAGCTCCAGCTTGCCGTCCTTGACCTGCGCCTGACGCTCGATACGCAATTGCTGCATGATATTCTGGTATTCCATCTCGACCATCCCCGCAGGCAGGTCAAATTCATGCCCTTCATCCAGCATGTCCAGCAAGGTGCGCTTCAGCTTCTGGCGACTTAAACCGTCATATTCGTTCTGAATCTGGCTTTCGACAACCTCGCGCAGCTTGGCTTCGCTCTCAAGACCGAGCTTTTTAGCAAAATCATCATCGATGGCGACCGCCTTTGCCTGACGGATTTCCTTGATTTCAACATCGAAAATCGCATCCTGACCGGCCAGTTCGGCGGCATGATAGGCCTCGGGGAAGGTCACTTTCACTTCGATCTTCTCGCCGACATCCCTGCCCGTCAACTGCTCCTCAAAACCGGGGATAAATTGCCCGCTGCCCAGTTCCAGTTGCGCATCATGGGCATGCATGCCGGGATGCGGCTTGTTGTCGCTGGCGGTGCGACCATGGAAATCCATGACCAGAATGTCGCCTTTTTTGGTTTTGCGTTTTTCGGTGACGGCCTCGGTTTCGCTGTTGGCCTTGCTGATCCGCTCCAGCGCCTCATCGACGGCTTTCTTCTCCACCTTTGCCACTGGCTTGTCCAGCGTCAGGTCCTTCAGCTCCAGCACCTTGAATTCCGGCAGCAATTCAATCGCGACCGTGTATTTCAGGTCCTTGCCCTCGTCAAATTCCTTTACTTCAATCTTCGGCTGAAGTGCCGGGCGCAAGCCCTTGTCTTCAATCATTTTTGCGGTGTTGTCATTGACGATTTTTTCCAGCACTTCGCCCAGCACCGACTTGCCGTATTTTTGCTTGAGAATGTTCAGCGGCACTTTGCCCGGACGAAAGCCCGGCATCTTCACGGTCTTGCCGACCTCAACCAGACGCGCATCGATCTCCTTGTCGATATCCTGAGCCATAACAATGACTTCCATCTCGACATTCAGACCATCATTCTTCAGTTCTTTAACCTGCATCTCAATATCTCTTTCCAAGAGGTTGATAGTAAATAAAAATTCTACACTTCAACGCCCGCCTGCACTTACGCTACGGCGCGGCAGCCTCCGCCCAAGCCTGACAAACAAACCCAAATATCTCACGTTTAGCCGCTAGACTGGCTTGCCGAGCCGTAGCCCCACGGGCGAAGGCTGGTGCGGATGAAGGGACTCGAACCCCCACGCCTCTCGGCGCCAGAACCTAAATCTGGTGCGTCTACCAGTTCCGCCACATCCGCAGGACCCCCTCCATAAATACGAATTTCAGAGAGAATTCAAGAGAGAAGCTGATTATTCCTCCGCCCAAACGCAAATATCCAGATTTTTGAGCTTTCGCAGCAGGGCTTTGCTTTCCTGCCGCGCCCCCACCAATCCCCATAACCCAGAGCAACCGCGCCGACTCCGGACCAAGAAATGATTTGCAATAATCCAAATGCCCGGTTATACTGTAGGGGAGAAAAACAAAACGGGATCGCAACATGAAAAATATGAGCAGCACGGTCGCGCACGCCATCCTTGGTGCAATTGTTGATCCTTCGTTTCCTGCACACCGCCAAACCCTCATCGACGCAACGGATCATCCTGACGATGGCGTGGTAGAGTCTGGGCTTAGCCTCATAAAATATGTATCGGATAAGAGTCCTTTTGAAACTGTTTTGATCAAACATGCAATGGATCACAGCAAATCTGGTTGTGCTGCTCAGGCGTATGAAGCGATGGCACATGCACAGGATCTGACGCCGTTTTATCCAGCAATACAGGCTGGATGCAAGGCTGCGAACCATGAAATAGCCCTAGGTGCGCTTTACCCTATTTTCATCTGCGCAATGGACTGTGCAGTGGACAACAATTCCTTGCCATCTCCTTTGAATCAAGCTGTCATTGATGCGATGGATCATCCTGATGACCGTGTTGCGGCAGATACACTGGCCAGCATAGAGTATATACCAGACAAAACGCCCTTTGCGGCGGCATTGCAAAAAATGTCTGCCACTCGGCCCTCGTTAAAGGCGATGGCTGATGGAATTCTCAGTAGAATTGCGTTTTCCTCCTATACGCCCCCTGCACCGACAGAAAACCAGAAACCAAGTGTCATAAAGGGTGTACGTCTGGATTTTAACATTGAGACGAATGGCGCAGGAAAGCAGCTTCATATTAGCGATGCTGTCGCTAGATTAACGGGTGTATTTGCCAAATCCACCCCAGTTCCGGCAGAGGTTTTCTACGATCCCGGCAAGACATTGCCTGAAAGGGGCATTGTTGAAATCATCCTGTCAGAAGACGATAAGGAGCGCGTTCTGGCGGAAACCCTTCAGGGGATAGCCCCAGCTTTTGATCTGGTGCAGAAAAGCCCCGGAAAATACAACGCATCCCTGTCGCCGATTAGAGCACTTCCCTTTTAGCGCCTGCGCCTAAATATCCAGATTTTTAGGCTTTCGCGGCTGGGCTTTGTTTTCCTGCACCCGCTTGGCCACATCGGACGGATACAGATACGGCCCGACCAGTACGGCAGAAACGTCGGAATCCTCTGTCAGGGGCCGCAATGCATCGCAAACATCATGGCGCGATACACCATTTTCCTGATTACCCTGTGATGTAACGCAGACAAAGAACGATCCCAACTGCTTTTCCCGAATTTCCATCAGGTAATCTCCGTGGCGCTGTTTCACGCCCTCCAGCGCCCGGGTCAGTTTTCCAAACAAGCGGTCATTCATCTCGATCCGCGCATCGCTCTCGACCTGAGTCAACGCCTTGCCGGGGGGCACACCATAACTGACCTTGTGGAATTGTTCCGAAAGCAAAGGCGTATTTCCTATCCCCCAGCCCACATTGCTTTGGTGCGGACATGGAACGAAAGCGGCCATCACCATCAGTTGCATCCCGGACGACGCTTCGACGACCGGGATCAATTCATGCTGCTGGTCTTTCAAAAAATCCTTGAACGCCGCACTTGACCTTACGTTCAGAACGGAGAAAACACCGCTTGCGCCCTTGTCGATGGTCAAGTGGCTTTTTTCATTCTCGTTTGCGGCTGCCGCATCAAACAGCGCAGCCTGCACCAAAACATAATCGCAAACCTCGGTCAGCCGCTCATTCCATTTGGCGTTCAGCGCAAGGGCATCATTACCTTCTTCTTTTGTAAATTCCGGTCTTTTGTAAACAATGCGGTATTCAACAAGCTCTATCATCATGCATTCCGTCTATATATGGTAAAACACTTCGGGCGACATAGTATCCGGACTCAGCACCACCATCAACTCTCGTCATCCCTCGAAAACGCTCAGGATGACAGCAACATTATGCCTTTAAAAGGCCTCGGCATCGCAAAAATATTTGCTATAATCTGAGCGCCTCGCTATATTGCAGAAAAAATAAGGCAAGGTGGCAACATGAAAAATCTGAGCAGCACCGCGGCATACGCCGCCATTCATCCGATTCTTGCACGTGTTATTAGTAGCAATCCTCTGTCTCCCGCAGACCGCCAAACCATCATTGATGCGACAGATCATCCTGACCCTGGCGTCGTAAGTCAGGCGTTCTCCGTCATAAAGCATGTGGAAGATAAAAGTCCTTTTGAAACGGTTTTGATCAAACATGCGATGGATCACAGCAAACCTGCTTGCGCTTTCGCGGCGTATAAAGCGATGACATATGCACAGGATATGACACCGTTTTATCCCGCGATAGTGGTCGGATGCAAGGCAACCCATCGTGACATCGCTCTGGGCGCACTTTCTCCACTTTTTTTCTATGTAATGTACAACAATTCCCTGCTGCCTAGGCCGTGTTGACAATTATGATTCCCAAGATTGTAGTTTTCTGATTCACTAT
>CAYNSR010000030.1:0-8957 GCA_964400125.1 uncultured Micavibrio sp.
CGGCATCTATCTCGCCGCTGCCGTTATCTGGCTCAATTGATGACACGCCCTAGTTCGGCTTTTTCCGGTACGCTCGCGCGAGCAGAAAGCGGCAGTCCGGCACGGAATATCAAAGCTGCCCAGCCTCCCATGACCGTTAGGCCGCCAACCGGCGTCAGATATGTCAGCCACTCAAGGCCGATCATGTCCGCCGCATAGATGCTGAAGGAAAACAGAAAAGTTCCCAGCGCGAATATAAAGCCGGGAATGTAAAGTTTTCGTTCCGCCGGCACCATCGCCAGAACCACGATCAGAACCGCATAGAGCATATTGTAGCGGACCGCCGTTTCGAAACTATCAGCCTTTTCCGGGGCAAGGGTGAAGGCATGATCTCCGAGAGCGCCCATAATCACGGAAACAAGCCCCAGCGCGGCACCACATACCAAAAGCCTGTTCATGACAGCACCTTCCATTCCATGCGGACCCTGAGGCCGCCGGAATCATTGTCCAGCAGCTCAATCGTGACGCCGTGAGCGCTCGCGACCCACTGCGCGATGGACAGTCCAAGGCCGCTCCCCGTTTGTCCTGATTTATCGGCGCGCACAAAACGCTCGAACACACGGCCTTTGTCTTCATCGCTAAGGCCGGGACCGCTGTCGGTAATTTCAAGCACGCCGTCCCGCGTGAGGGAAACGCGGACGGTCCCGCCTGCCGGCGTGTACTTTACAGCGTTATCGAGCAAATTACCCAGCAATATGCTGACGGAACCTGCATGCGCCTGCACAAAGCATTTTTCGGCTATGTCCATGGTCAAAGCGATGTCTCTCTGACGGGCGCGTGGTCCGATATCCTTGAGACAATTCTCCAGAAGGTCAGACAGGTCAGTTTTCTCCTGTGGCAGATTTTCATGCTGCAGCCGCGCAAGCGATAGCAGCTGTCCCACGAGATGCGTGGCGCGGTCGATGGATGACTGCAGATTCTGAAGGCCACCCTCACACTCGGGAACGCTTTTCGCCTTTTTCATCAGCACCTGCGTCTGCGTTTTCATGGCGGCAAGCGGTGTGCGAAGTTCGTGGGCCGCATGGTCGGTGAACTCCCGTTCGCGCCTGAAACTTTCCTCCAGCCTTTTGAAAAGGCGATTAAGCGCCGTTACCAGGGGCGCGATTTCCCGTGGCATCATCCCATTTTGGATAGGCGAGAGATCGTCGCTGCCGCGTATGTCGACATCGGCGGAAATCTTGATGACCGGCTTCAAAACCTTTCGAACGCCGATCCAAATAATCAGCAAAATGGCCGGCAGGAACAAAAGGGCCGGAATAATGAGAGAAAGCATAAGCTGAATAATCAGCTCATAACGAATGTCGTAACGCTCGGAAACCTCGATCTTGATTTTGTTGGCAGGATCAAGAAACACGAAAAACCGCCATTCATGCGTATCGATCATGTGATTGGAAAAGCCCGGCACTGCCTCGAAATCGCCAAAACCTCCTGTGTTAGGGGATTGCGTGATCATGACGCCGTCAACCCATATCCGGAAACCCAGTTTGCGCTCATAACGGTGCTGAAGATCCGGATTCTCAATCCCAAGATGAAACCCCTCATCCTCCATGATCTCGTGTTCGGTCAGCTGCAACAGCACCTTGGCGGAATGGACAAGTTGCGCGTCATAGACTTCCTCGATTTCATGGCGCGCGAAATAATAGCTGGAAGCTAGCGCCAGAAGAGTGGCGATAATGATTGGAATGCTGATCCAGGCGAGCAGACGCCCACGAAGGGAGTAACTTTTCATGGCTCGATCATATACCCGACGCCGCGCTGCGTCTTGATCAAATCGCGGCCAAGCTTACGGCGGAGACTTGCGATATGCACCTCAATCGTGTTGCTTTCTATCTCTTCCGACGACCAGTCATAAACGCTTTCCATGATCTTTTCCTTGGACACGCTACGACCCGTATTGCGAATCAGACAGTCAAAAATGGCTCGTTCGCGCGCCGATAAACTGACGGACTTTCCGCCCTTTTCCAGATGGCCGCTGGCTGGTTCGTAGGTCATATCTTTATGCATGATAACCGGGCTGCCATGTCCGGCGCTGCGGCGGATCAGGGCGGCACAGCGGGCCAGCAATTCGTCCAGATCAAAGGGCTTGACAAGATAATCATCCGCTCCGGTATTCAGGCCCTCCACCCGGTGACGAATGGCATCACGGGCAGTCAGAAGCAGAACTGGAATATGGTCATTTCCCTTGCGTAGCCCACTCAGAAACTCCAGACCTGACGCGCCGGGTAGGTTGATATCGAGAACAATCAACGCGTATGCGGTTGTGGCCAGCGCGTCCCGCGCCTCCTCGGATGTACATACCCAGTCAACGGCATAGAGCTCTTTCAGTCCCTCCGCCGTGGCCCTGCCTAGGTTCCTGTCATCCTCGACCAGCAATAAACGCATAAAATCAAATCATTAGTTATACCTGGATCCTTTGTCATCTTTGCTCTTTTGACTGATTTCCGCAAGCTTCGCCTTGATTTCCTGCCTGCGTCCGGCATCGGCCAAGGCCCTGTCCGGGCGATCCGGCGCCATCAGCGCGCGCTCCAGATAGGTTTTAGCCTCATCCGGACGGCCATCCTGCAGCAAGAAGTCACCGTAGAAGAAATTCGGATCGATGCCGTTTGGATTCATCTGCAGCGCCGTTTTCAGATTTTTTTCCGCCTCGTCGTCATCGCCGAATGCCACCGGCCAGCCGGGCACCTGATAGTAAAGAGAGCCCAGGGATGTATAAGCCGAACCGTCGAGCGCGCGGGCATTCTGGCTTAGGGCCATTTCAAACAACTCCTTGGCCTTTTTGACCTTTCCCAGTGCCGACATGCCTTTGACGATACCTGCGTCGGTGGAAAGAATGATGCCTTCCCAGATTTTTGGTTCCGCCCGGTCGGGATAGACAGCCGTGACCTTCGCCGCATGATCCTCGAGTTTGTGAATGGCGCTAAGCTGCGCTTCCTCATCGGGCATTTGGTATTTTATCTTCGCCCATTCGGTTTGCAGATAGCGGACCTGTTCCATGACCGGATCCTGCTGCGCGTCCTTTTGCTGCATTTGGGCCGCCTGCGGCTGCGCCGTGGTCTGGTAACCGTAATCCTGCGCCCAGGACGGCGAAGAAAGCGCCAGAAGCGCCGCTGATAAAAGTAATGTTTTTTTCATGGGATGGTTTCCTCTTCTAGGGTTTTAACAAGGGGATAAATTTTTGCCCGTGATCGAACAAGACAGCCACATAGAGCGCGCCAATGACGCCACCGATCACAAGACCTGACGGATTCATGAAAATGTCATACAGCAGGATATTCGCCACAATCGGTGCCAGCAGCAGCAAGGCCAGAGGCACAAGCCGCCGGGCCAAAAGCATTAACCCGGCAACGATCTGTACGGCGTAAACAAAGGGTAAAACATAACCTGTATTCTCCAAAGCCCTCATGAAATCCGCTTCTGCCTGTGATGGCTCAGGAATAGGAAAAAAATGCAGAAAATTGTTCAGGCCAAATATCAGCCAGATCAACCCGGCTAAAGCAGTGATGATTTTCAATACTGTTTTCATGCTGATGCCTTTTTAGCTTGCGGCTGCTTTCTAGCCTTATCCGCATCCAGAATCTCTTCCCCAATTTTACGGTTCTTTTGCAAGCCCTGGTCGATGACACGGGGGAAGTTCGCATTGAGAAAAGCGAAGAACCGCTCTGGCCAGCCGAAACGCACTTCTTGTTCCCGCCTGACAATAGCCTTGAATATCCTTGCGGCCACAGCGGCGGGATCATCATGATGAACGCCGGTTCTTTCGTTGATTTCCGCCCGTTTACCGGTATTCATCGCAGTGCGGACGGCGCGGGGAACAATATGCGTGACGGTTATATTCGTGCCGCCCAGTTCACGGCGCAGACAATCCGAAAAGCCCTTCAGCCCCGCCTTGGCAGTAACATAGCCGGTCAGGTGCGGTAACGGGATCAATCCCGTCATCGAGCCCATATTCACAATCTGTCCAGAGTTCCGGGCTTTCATGCCGGGCAACACGGCTTGGGAAAGCCTGACAGGAACTATCATGTTAAGGGCGATAATGGCTGTCAGATCCTGCGCTTCGCAATAATCAAAGACATTATATCCGGCCATGTTAATCAGGATATCCGGCGTGTTTGATTTCAAATACGCGCAGATCTGATCCAGATTGCCAACCAAGTCGCCATCTTTTGCTATGTCATAGACAATCACGTTGGCTCCAGAATCTTTCAAGAGCTGGACAAGGGGGGTTCCAATCCCGCCTGTGCCGCCGGTGATATAAACAATTTTTCCCTTAAGCGGCATGTTTCACCTTTCCCTCGTGCGGAATGGCGCGCAGGACATTGGCGAAAAGACGGAATGTGTTCCTCGCCACCTCGATAATGGCTTCCTGATCCTCGGGATCTGTCACGCGGTTGACCGTTTCCTCAAAGAATTTCATATGGCTGATGTCCAACTCGCCATGTGAATACAGATAAGAAAACGCCTTTTTCGGCAGGCCCAGCCTGTCTTTCACGGCATCAGCGCCTTTATTGGCGATCTGCGCGGAGGTGCTTTCCAGCATGAATACCATGCCCAGAAAGCCGACCGGGTTCTTGCGGGTAATGTAATCGTAATTATAGGCGACCAGAACCTGTGTTTCCAGGTTCGGTGTCGCGTTGCGCGCCGCTTCCTTGTTTCCGCCAGCAGCCTCGATATCATTCAGGATCCATTCTTCATGACCTACTTCCTCTTCCTGATATTCGATGATCGCTTTTTGCAGCCATTTTTTGGGTGACGGCAATTTCGATCCCATGGTCATCAGGAACGGAACAGTGTGCGATACATGATGATAAGCCTCTGTCAAATAGGCGATATAGATTTCGCGGCTGATCTCTCCCCGCAGCCCGTCCACCAGTTGGGGCACGGAATACAATTCCTGGCGCGTGGATTCTGTTTCTTTAACCAGTCGATTGTAAAAGCTCATGAGGATTCTCCTTTTTGTATAGAGTTAAAATTCTGTCGCGGCGCGGACGGCCCGTCCCCGTAAGAGTGCCGTCCGCAACCGTGAACGGAGGAACGATTTTAAAATCTTGAATACAGGCATAATCCGGTAATGTTGAGTTGGCCCTGTCAATGGCGGTCTGAATATCGGCGTTGGGTGACGCGGACACGATCAGGGCGCTCAGATGTGGCTTGCCGTCACCATGGACAACGGCTTGTGCAATGGAAGGCTGCGCCAGCAGAACGCTCTCTATCCATTCCGGTGATATATTGCGGCCGTAGGATGTAATCAGGACGTTTTTCCTGCGGCCTGTAACGGATAGAAATCCATTGTCATCGATCATGCCAAGATCGCCCGTGCTGAAAACATACGGTGCCTCTTCACCGATATAGCCCAGAAACCCGGGATTCTCGATACGGATTTCGTCATCCACAATGCTGACCCGCACATGCGGCAGCAGCCTGCCCACCGTACCGGGTTTATCGTGGCAGGGTGTGTTGAGCGATACGACCGAAGCGCATTCGCTCAGGCCATAGCCTTCATAAACCGGCAAACCCATCATGCGTGCCTGCGCGATCAGGGCTGGATCGATTTTCGATCCGCCCACGGCAACAAATTTTAAAGCTGGTAATGGCCCTGTTATGGCGACCTGCACCATCAGGGCGCGCAATATTTCCGGGACCAAAATCACGGAATTCGCCCCTGCGCTCTCCAGAACTTCGCGGATATTTTCATAGTTTTTGCCAAAAGCCTGAAGACCAGGGAGATAAATCGTGCATCCAGCCATCAGGCCTGCGTAAACACCCGAAACATTCTCCAGCAACACGGCCAGCGGTAGTACGCACGCATGAACCCCGACGAACTCGTCGCCCAGAACCTCGACGATGCTCCCGGCCACATTCTCCATCGCCGTCATTGGCAGGCAGACGCCTTTTGGCGTTCCGGTTGTGCCGGACGTAAAAGTGACTTTCGCCGTTCCCATCGGCAATACACCCTCTCTCCCCATGCCTGTACCGCGCAATCCTTCAGGGGAAATGACATGCGAAACACCGGCTGAGCGGAGGAGATGAGAAACCTGATCCTGCGTAAAAAACGGGGGAACAGGGACGAAAGGAATTTCCGCCTTCAGGGAAGCCAGATCCCACAATACCCACTCCACGCCATTATCGAGGGCAACCGCCAGAACCGAAACATCCCGCAGAGCGTTTATACGGCTTTGTATCTCTCTTTCCAGGTCGCCATACGTCACGGCGCGCGTTTCGTCTCGCAGCGCAATTCTATCCGGATCGTGATTTTTGATTGCCTCGAACAGCATCAGTTCTGCTCCTCCCTGTAATGCAGGCGCGGCAACAGGCGCGGACGGCAATCCCTGTATTCCGCGCCAAGCTGGCGCTGCAGGCGCTTGTAACCTTGAGCAACCGACCCGGAAATGACATGCGGCTGTGTGTCGTAATAACGGCCCCAATCTTCGCCCTCCGACAGCAGAAACTTTGGATCGGCTTTCGCATGACGTTTGGGCTGCAATCCCATCTGGCGGAAGCGGCGCTCCAGAAAATCGGTGCTGGTGACGACGGCCTGCGTGAAGCCCTTGTAATTCAGATAGGCGGCCAGCGCCGCGAACAGGTACAGGGATGCGCCACCGCCCTCCGACGCCAGATTTCCGATTTCGACGATTTGCCCGCGCGGCGTTTGCAGGATGCCCTCGACCGGGGCGCTCAGATATTGCTCAAGGAACAGCGGTTCCGCCGTGGCGGGGCGAAATCCTGTTGCGGCCAGTATCCTGTTATCCTCGTCCCGCACGCTCATCAGGATTGGATAATGCACATCGATCCGCGCGCCGTAAGCCCGCGCGAAAATATGTTTGATAAAATCCTCGACCACGCTCCAGTCTTTTGAAAAAGCCGGCAGTATGGAGACAACGGAGGGACGAACCTTAAGCTGCCCCAAAAACATATCCTTGCGGAAGGAAAGTCGTCCGGTCTGAAATCCATCTTCGCTGTACGCCAAACTGATCATTTCCTGATTGTGCGCCGTGAAACTGAAGCGAGACTGAAGCCCCGCAAAATATTTCGTTATCGTCTAACGGCTTTAAAATGCTATGGTTTTTGCATGAAAGACCGCCTGGTTTATAAACATAATGAGCGCCATTACGTCAGCCGCACCGGATGGCTGCGCGCCTCCGTGCTGGGCGCGAATGACGGGATAATTTCCGTTTCCAGCCTCGTGATCGGCGTTGCCGCGGCGTCAATGGATACGCAAAGCCTGCTTGTGACGGGGGTGGCCGGGCTGGTTGCGGGCGCGATGTCGATGGCGGCGGGCGAATATGTGTCCGTCAGTTCGCAATCCGATCTGGAGAACGCTGATATGGCCCGCGAGAAAAAAGAACTCGCCGAAACACCGGAATTCGAATTGCAGGAACTGACCGATATTTATACAGGGCGCGGCGTGGATACGGATCTTGCCCGCGAGGTCGCACGGCAGATGATGGCAAAAGACGCGCTCGGCGTTCATGCGCGCGAAGAGCTGGGCATATCCGAACTGACGACCGCAAAACCGCTGCAAGCCGCGCTTGCCTCTGCGGCGGCATTTTCCGGCGGCGCAGCCTTCCCACTGTTTTTTGTCCTGTTTCTTCCGCAGGAAATATTCGTTCCCGTTGCCTCCGCCTTATGCATAGCCCTACTGGGCCTGCTGGGGACAGTCGCCGCCCGCATCGGCGGCGCATCACCCCTGAAACCAGCCCTGCGCATTATGTTCTGGGGCGCGGCCGCCATGGGGTTCACCGCGCTGATTGGCAGTTTTTTTGGCGTGTCGGGATAGACGGGCCTGGGCATACTGTGGATAACTTCCACGGCAATAGTTCTCCTCTTGTTCTCCCGCCTTCTTTCCTTTATTTTCTCAAAAATCACGATTTTTCGGAGATTCGCATGAACACAGATATCCTGACTGTCAGGGAAGTTGCCGCCTATTTAAAGATCACGGAAAAAACCGCTTACCGGCTGGCGTCGGAGGGGAAAATCCCCGGCTTCAAGGTCGGCGGCGCCTGGCGTTTCAAGGCGCAGGAAATCGCGGCGTGGATTGACGGGCAGCATAACGGCAAGAAAGCCGTTGCCTGATGATCAAAAATATTTCCTTAAAATTTGGCAGAGGCCCGGGTCTTGAGCATGCCTCTATCGAAACAACACCCGTAACCGTATTTGTTGGCCCCAATAATTCAGGAAAGAGCCGGATACTCTCCGAAATTGATCATTTTTGTAAATCAGGGCAGAAAATTCCAAACAACCTGATTATTAATGACATTGATTTTAACGACTCCGACCTTGAAACTGCACAAAAATATATCGATGCAGTTACGATGCAGCCTCATAAAAACGAGACTCTCGCAGAAGGTGAGATTTTTGTAGGAAAGCGCGGATCCAGACATCATGTGAATAAAGATCATTTATTTCGCGCCGTTCAAAAACCAAATGAAAGTAAAAAGCATTTTTGCTCCTGGTATTTGTCACCAAATACTATAAAGCTCGACGGAAGCGGCAGAATCAATCTCGTAAACCAGCAGGGCGGCGGGGATTTATTGCGCCCACCCGAAAGTAGTTTTCAAGTTCTCTTCCGTGACGATAAAAAACGTGCCGAGGTCCGTCGTATTATACAGGATGCATTTGGTTCATATTTTGTTATAGATCCAACTCACCAAGGGCATTTAAGAATAAAACTTTCAAAAGAGCCGCCTCGCCCCCCCGTAGAAGAAAGAAGCCTTGATGATAAGGCTATCGCATTTCATGATGCTGCCTTACCCATAGAAGAAGCGAGTGATGGCGTTAAAGCTTTCACAGGAATGATCACGGAAATTATTGCAGGCGATCCGAAAATATTGCTTATTGATGAGCCTGAAGCTTTTCTTCATCCATCCCTAGGCCGTGTTGACAATTATGATTCCCAAGATTGTAGTTTTCTGATTCACTAT
>CAYNSR010000031.1:0-7391 GCA_964400125.1 uncultured Micavibrio sp.
AACAAAACCCCCTGCTCCGCCCACCGGGTCAGGTCGCCATGCGGCGGCATTTTCGTGCCGTATTCGGCGGAGATTTCCTTATAGATATTCATCAGACTGGGTGGGACAGGCACACCCCGGCGCACCGAAAACGCCAGCCCATGCGCCTGACCGGGGCCATGATACGGGTCCTGCCCGATAATGACGACCTTCACAGCGTCAAAGGGCGTTGTATTCATGGCGTTGAAGATTTCCGCCCCTTGCGGATAGATCACGCGCCCGGCTGCTTTTTCTGCCTTTAAAAACGCCTTCAACTGCGCCATATAAGGCCGATCAAACTCATTGCCGATATGGTCGAGCCAGCTTTTTTCAAGTTTAATCATTGCAGCTCCTTTTTAGGACAATTGAAAAATACGCACCTATCGACCTGATTTTAAACCATTTTTCAATATGCTAAGTTTTATTATTGACATAGTATCAATGTACGAGCAAAATTCGTCCGAGTTCTGATAACATTTTGAAGATAGTGGCTTATCAAGAATGTCGCAACTTACAATAACTTTCTGCGAAAGCATTTTTGGCGAGAACGTGCCGATGCCAAAATTATGCTCTTATATCCGTCCACACCTTCCTAGTCACAGTTTTTTGCGCCTTTCCAAAAACGGGAAACCTGAGTACGAAATTCATGGCGACCCCCAAAGAATGAGAGATGGCGATCTGGAAAGCCCCGAGTCCGATAATTCTATCCCCATGATTATGGATGCTCTTGGACTAAAGCAGTCCGTATGGTATCGGCTCGTAGCCAATATCCAAGCCGGAGAGGATTGCACACCCGAGAATAAGGTATCAGCTTCACTGATGCTATATGACGGCGAAGAGGAGGATGTCCTTCCTCATTGGAATGCTGCATTATCCTGCGCGATGGATATTAACAACAATCACATTCGTTACAATCTTCTCTTAAAAAATTGCAACACAGCCACCGCCGCTTTATGCAGGGCTGCTGGCATCGATATTGTGAAAACAGAAACACATACGATAGGATTTCATAAAAAAATTACAGAAATACAGGATGGTTTCCTCCGTCACTTCAGTTTTCAGTCTTCTCCAGAACTACAAAATCTACGAGAGATGCAAGAAAATTTAACAAAGAGGATTATAGAGACTGGAAACAAATCCTTGGATAAAACTCGCTTGAACGTGCATCCCGCCTGATTGGTAGGCCTCTATTTTCTATGAAATTTTCTACACGAAAAACCTGCTCATCAGCTACCCCTCCAGCGCTTCCTTCACCTTCTCCGCCAGTTGCTTGAGCGTGAAGGGCTTGGGCAGGAACCAGATGTTTTCGCCCATATGGTCCTTTAATTTTTCTTCCGTATAGCCGGAAATAAAAATGATCTTCAGTTTCGGGTTATCCTGCCGCATGCGCTGGGCCAATGTGGGGCCGTCCATATTGGGCATGATGACATCGGTAATCATCAGGTCGATATGTTTGTTTTCCTGCGCACCCATGACGTTCAACGCCGCTTCGCCGCTCTCCGCCGCCAGAACCTGATACCCCTTGTTGGTCAGGGCGCGGGAGGAGAATGTACGCACCGCATCCTCATCCTCGACCAGAAGGATACGCGCCGTACCAGTCAGGTCACGCGGCGTTTCGTCGGTGGCACTCTGCACGACATCTTGCTCGACATCCGTTTCCGATGCGCGCGGCAGGAAAATAGAAAATGTCGTGCCCTGCCCGACAACGCTGTTCACGATCAAATAACCGCCGGTCTGGCGGATGATCCCGTAAACCGTCGCCAGCCCCAACCCGGTCCCTTGCCCGACAGCCTTTGTGGTGAAGAACGGCTCGAAAATGCGGTCGAGAATATCCTGCGGAATGCCGCTGCCCGTATCGGTGACATCCAGCCGCACCCAGTGTCCGGGGGGCATGCGGTCACCCGTGCATTCCACCGCCTCCGTGTTTTCATACGCGCTGGTGCTGATGGTCAGGCGTCCGCCCCCGTCCATGGCATCGCGGGCATTTACCGCCAGATTGATCAGAACCTGTTCCATCTGGCCGACATCGACCTTGACCAGACCTGTGTCACTGCCGTGGACGAGTTCAAGGTCGATATTCGCACCGATCAGGCGGCGCAACAGGTGGGACACTTCCGTCAAAATATCGCCGACATCCTGTACACGCGGGCGCAATGTCTGCTGCCGTGAAAAGGCCAGCAATTGCCGCACCAGATTGGCGGCACGGTTAGCGTTTTGTTTGATCTGCATGATATCGGCAAAGGACGGATCGCCTGCCTTGTGCCGCAACATCAGCAAATCGCAAAACCCGATCATCGCCGTCAGCAAATTGTTGAAGTCATGTGCGATTCCGCCAGCCAGTTGCCCGATGGCCTGCATTTTTTGCGACTGGACGAATTGCTGTTCCAGCGCCTTTTGCTGGGTCAGATCGCTGAAATGCAGCACGATTCCGTCATCGCCGCGAAATTTCCGCGCGAACATCTGCGTGGCGATATTGCGGTCATGGCCGATCAGGGTCACTTCCATCGGCGCGGGGGCCTGCTGGCCTTTTTGAATGCGCTCCAGTGCCTGCAATGCCAAGGCACGATCCGCCTCCTCGATCAGGGCTTCGAAATGCCGCCCCTCCAGCGCATCCACCGTCGTCCCCAGCATGGCAGCCAGCGACAAATTCACATCCGCCAGAACACCTTCCGCGTTCAGCATGGCCACGCCCAGCGGCGCTTCTTCAAAAAATCTCTGAAAACGGTCTTCTGACGCCTTCAATGCCTGACGCATCGCCCGCTCCGCCGTCAGGTCGTGCACGACGCCACGGGTGCGCACCTTTCCATCCGCCTCATGAACGACGGCCTGCGAAAGCGAGGCCATAAAAATTCTGCCCCCCGGCCCCTTCATCACCAGTTCCGCCATCTGTTTGGCCCCGCCGCCGGGCAGAATGTCAAAGGGCTGCGCCTCGTAGGGCGGGGATTCAAGATAGGTATGAAGCCGCCCGCCACTCAGCAAATTCTGGATATCCTCCCCCAGCCAGCGGGCGAGTGTGGCATTGACGAAAACGAATTTTCCGTCCTGATCGACGGAGAAAAAACCGACCGGCGCATTGTCGGTAAAATCAATCAGCTTTTCCCGTTCCTCGCGAATGGCCCGATCGGAAATGCGCTTGTCGGTAATATCATCCACGCGCCAGTGGATATATCCCGCCCATCCCGATACCGGCTGCGCAGTCACCATATACCAGTTTTCGCCTTCCCCGCCGGAGCCGCTGCGCAATTCCAGCGAATCGGTCAACCCGCGCTGGGCCTGATCCGCCAGCAGGCGAAAATGTGTCAGGGCTTCGGCATCCTCCGTGAACAGATGCGTCAGCGATTGCAAGGACGGCTTGCCAAAAGGCGCGCAGAGATTTTCAAACAAATGATTGTAATAGACCGGATGATCGACGCTGTTGGTAATCAATCTGGCACCACGGCTGCCCTCCAGCACCTCGCGCAGCAAAAGGCGCTCTTTTTCCTGACTGGTATGGAGATGCAGCGCCCTTTGCATGAAAAAGGCGACAAAGGTCGCCAGCGCGAAAGCCAGCCCCGACGCCAGCACGATTTCCTTTTCTACCCCCATCACCACGGCCAGCACCACGCAAGCCCCGACATAGGTGCCGACAGCCAGAAACACCAGCGCCACACGACCGCGCTTGCGGTCATTTCCCGCAGGCGGCGTATCGGGACGATGATGGCGGGCGATAAAGTCGCTGTGGTCTGTGGTCATAATCGCCCTTTTATCATAAAAACGATGTTTTGAATCATCTATTTACGCTCGTAAATATCATATTCCTGCAAAAAAATTCCGGGCCATCATGCAAAACGACCATACCCCATATCCAGCGTTCATCCAGATAACGTAGCATCATTTTAATTTGCCTTTCATACGGAAGACGTAGGAAATAACCTGCGCAACAGCCCTGAAATGTTCCGTCGGAATGGCCTCGTCGATTTCTACAGAATCAAAAAGGACCCGCGCCAATGGGGGGCTTTCGTAGATCGTGACGTTGTGTTCTTTGGCAATCTCGCGAATCTTCAGAGCGATATTGTCCATCCCCTTGGCGACACAAATCGGCGCCTCCATGGTATCGGGATCGTAACGCAGCGCCACGGCGAAGTGCGTCGGGTTGGTAATCACCACATCAGCCTTCGGGACATTGGACATCATGCGCTGCCGGGCCTTCTCGGCGCGCAATTGCCGCAGACGCCCCTTGACCATGGGGTCCCCTTCGCTCTGGCGGTATTCATCCTTCAGTTCCTGCTTGGTCATGCGCATTTTTTTCATGAACTCCATGCGCTGGTAAACCAGATCCGCGACGGCGATAATCAAAAATGCAATCAGCGTCCCGGCCAGCATACGCAGCACCAGAAATTTCATTTCACCGAGCATAAGCAAAAGCGGCAATCCAACCATATGGTCGACCGTCCCGAAATAGGGCCGCAGCAAGACAATCGCCACAACGGACACAATCGCCAGTTTCAATATGCCCTTGACGAATTCCAGCACGGCGCGGCGGGAAAACAGGCGTTCGAAGCCCTTGACCGGCGACAGCTTGCTTAAATCCGGCTTGAGAATTTCCGGGGCCCAAAGCGGCCCAACCTGCAAAAAAGGCCCGAGAAACGCCGCCAGCATCAGGATAATCAGCGGCAAAGCGAGAATTTTCATCATCTCGACGAACGCGCCGCTTAAAACGATGCCGATCCCCCCCGGCGCCCCCGGCAGGGCATGCGATTGTTCGAGATAGAACCTTAAAAATTCCCGCATATTGGACAACATCGGCGGAGACACGGCCATCACCAGCAACGTTGCCACCAGCAGCATCAGCCAGCTATTCATTTCCCGGCTGAGCGCCACCTGCCCTTTTCGTCGAGCCTCTTCAATGCGTTTCGGCGTCGGGTCTTCGGTTTTCGAGGCGTCATCGGGCTTGTCGCCATCGCTCATGGCGTTCCCTCCTGACCGGCCTGCATCAGATACATCATGCCCTCTTCAAACTGTCCCACCCAGAACAGCATCCCCGCAGAAATGATGATCGAAAGCGTCAGCATGGAAATAAGGATCTGCAACGGGACCGCAAGGATAAAAACCTGCACCTGTGGCATCAGGCGCGACAGAATGCCCATGCCTATATAGATCAGCATACCCACGACGATAAACGGCGCCGCGATCTGGACGCCGATAGCAAAACTGGCCGCGACCGCCATGGAAATCATCTCGGCCATACTGCCCGCCGCAGGAAACGTCCCGACCGGGAACATCCGGTAGCTTTCCACCAGCCCATAGAACAGCATGTAGTGCATATTCGTCGCCATCAGGACGATTACGCCCGTCACCGATAAAAACGCCCCGATAAGGGAACCCTGCGTCGAAAACGCGGGGTTAAGCAACTGGGCGTTCCCAAGGCCGGACTGCATCGAAATAATCATCCCCGCCGTGTCCAGCGCCATCATGAAAATCCGCGCCATCGTGCCGATAAACAACCCGACGACAAATTCCATGATAATCAGGAGAAACAGCGCCGGTCCCGCCGGAATCGTTTGCGGCATCATCGGCAGGATCAGCGGTGCCAGAACCAGCGACAGCCCGAGCGCGATATAAAGGCGGATTGTTTGCGGAGTAAAGGAATCGCCGACGCCGGGCATGATGGTAATCGCCGTCCCGACCCGGACAAAGGTCAGAATGAAGGCAAAAACTCCGGCGGTTAAAAACTGTTCCAGCGTTTCCATGACCGGCCTACTGCAGGCCGATTATTTTATCGGCTAAAAGCTCCATGAATTCAATCAGCGATGTCGCCATCATCGGCAGCGTCAGAAACAACGCCAGAAAAATCGCCAGAATTTTCGGAACAAAGACCAGTGTCATCTCCTGAATCTGCGTCAAGGCCTGAATCAGGGCAATTGCCACCCCGACAACCAGCCCCACCATCAGGACAGGAAGACTGATCGTGATGGTCAGCATAATGGCCATACGGGCCAGTTCAATGATTTCGGTTTCATTCATAAGGGCCAGATTACCAGATGATCCGGCAATCCGAAAAGCCTATATGGGGCTGGAATCCGCTGATTATTAAAAATGATACCCGCGCCATCATGAAAGACAGGGTTCTATATGTTTAATCCCGCTATGGGGGCGGAGAAATATTCAACCGGGTTTATTTTATTTTAACCAAAATGCCTTACCCTCATACTGTGTACATTACACTGAGTATCTGCCTGCCCTCACCAGCTTAGTTAATTTAAACAAACGCAACACCCAACCCATCCGGTGTCCTATGGCAATAGATGCTGATTTTTTGTCCAATGCACGTGTGCTGGTCGTTGACGACCATATGCTGATGCGAAGCATCATCAATCAGCATTTGCGCACGCTGGGTTTCAAAAACATCGATAGCGCACAAAACGGTAGCGATGCCTGGGAAATGATAAAGTCCAAACAGGATAGCGGGATACCGTACAATATTATTTTTCTTGATTGGCACATGCCCGTCATGGACGGACTCAGCGTTTTAAAAAATTGCCGCGCCGATAAAAAATACGACTCCATGGCAATCATCATGATTACCGCAGAACAAGAACAAACGAATGTCCTTCATGCGATAGAAAACGGCGCGACATCTTACATTATCAAGCCTGTCGCAATGGAATCACTCAAGAAAAATATAGAAAAAATTTCGGAATGGCTTCAGGCAAAAGGTTCGCGCATCGCAAAACCCCCGGCAGAAAAGCAGGAAGACAACAAAAAGTCAGAAATAATCGAGGGCCTGAGCAATAAACTGAGACCCGTGATTTCCAAAGGCATAGAGAATATTTTTTCAAGCCTTTTTAACGTGCAGATTGTTCCAGAAAATGTCGTAGAACAGAATATGCAGGGCAGCATGATCTGCGTCGGAAAGATGCATCAAAAGGATATTTGTATATTCTTACGCTTTTTCTTTGATCAGGAACTTTTAAAACCGTTGCTGATGCAGATTTATTCTCCCAAATTTCTGGAGAATCCGGCAGTTTATCAGGATGCCGCTTGCGAAATAGTCAACATCCTATGCTCGCAAGTTAAGGCATTCCTGAACGAACACGGCTACGATTTGACGCTCGATTTTCCGGAGACTTACACAGAAAAAAGAATGAAGTCGCGCTCGGACACACTTTTGAATGTTCGTTTTTCTATCAACGAAAAAAAATACTTTCTGGTTGACGTTGCATCAGGTTCATAAAATAGCTGATAAGGAGCAAAATAATGGAAAGTTTCTCTTTGCAATCGAATCTTGGCGATCTTTCTCACCGCCTTTCTGAGTACAACACAAAAAATTATGATGTTATTTTAGGGCGCGTCATCAATTAGCGCCGTCATAATTTTCCGGATTCACGCAAGAA
>CAYNSR010000032.1:0-5978 GCA_964400125.1 uncultured Micavibrio sp.
CAGGGCGTGAAGATCAACGACAAGCACATCGAGGTGATCGTTCGCCAGATGCTGCAAAAGGTTGAAGTTCTGCACCCGGGCGACACGACTTTCCTGGTCGGAGAGCAGGTTGATCGTGATGAATATGAAATCACCAACCAGAAATACATTGCCGAGGGGAAAATCGCCGCGAAAGCCAAGCCAGTCCTGCAAGGGATCACCAAGGCCTCGCTGCAGACCAAATCCTTCATTTCTGCGGCATCCTTCCAGGAAACAACCCGCGTCCTGACGGAAGCGGCGACGCAGGGCAAGGTGGACAATCTGTATGGCCTGAAAGAAAATGTCATCGTCGGACGCCTGATTCCTGCCGGGACGGGGGCCTATATCAACTCGGTCCGTAAACTGGCCGCTGGTCGTGACCAGCTTGCCATGGCCGCGCAGCAGGAAGCCGATGCTCTGGCCCAGTCCGCCAGTGACGACGATCTGGGCCACGGTCCGGATATCGGCAAGGCCGCGGCGGGTTAAGGTTTTTAAACCATGCATGCAAAAAGGGCCCTGAAAGGGGCTCTTTTTTATCCGGCATTTGTGCGGCCCGCATTTTAATGGACAGGGTGAAAGCGTTCTCGTTATAGTTGCCTTCATCAACCAAAAAGACTGGCCCGGGAGGTGCAGACGACATGCTGATTGTTTTCAATCTGGACTGGCAACGGTTCAATATCGACCGTCAGGTATCGGCCGCAAACCGCAAAATCAACGCCTTGGCGGAAGAAAAGAAGGCGGGTCATTTTATCATTTTCAATCTTGCAAGCCTTGGGGCCGGGGAACGGATTATCGACCGCGTGGCGCGGCAACACGACCAGACCCCCGTGGCGGAAGCTGGCCGTCCCGATCCGAGAGCGATCGACTATTTACGTCGCCGTCACTGGCGCATTGCGCGGGATTTACAAAAAGATAATAATTTCAAGGCGTACCGTGATGCGGCAGAAATGCTGGCGGGGCTGAAATCCCGCGGTCACCGATTGGCAGCGGTCTTTACTGGGGCCAGCGCCGTTGCGGAGCAGGCGCTGAAATGGGCGCGGGCACTCGATTATTTTGAAGATCGCGTTTATGGCTACGATTCCCTGAAGTCGCGGAGGGACGATTTGACGTCAAAGGGGATATATCTTCAGGCGCTTAAGGAAAATAAAACGGCCCCAGCAGACAGCATCATCGTTGCCGACAGCCCCGAGGCGATTGAAGAAAGCGTCGTCTTGAAGCCGATGGCCGTTGCCGGTTATCTCGATCCGTACTTAAAAGATACGGAAATTGACCGCAGGCTTGCCGAAATGCGCCAGGCCGGGGCGGGTTATGCCGTTGTCGGGGGACATTCCGTTTCCAGCTTGCCGGATTATTTATGGGGGCGTCGGAGATTGCAAAGCACACTTGACGTTATCACGGGCATGGGCGGCCCGGCACCGATGTGATTGCCAGTTGCCAAATCTCTTGCGTCTTGGGATGATGGCAGCATGAACGATGTTCAAGAAATTTTTCCTCTGAATGTCCCGAAGCATGGCCGCCATGTGCGTCTGGGCGCGCATTATGATACCGTTTTACGCGGGATGGGTTATGACCCGGAGACCTTGCCTAGGGGTCTGTTTTTTACCTTTTGCGGCGATATTCTCGGGTCCAGCGGCGAACATTACGCCAAAGGGCCCCCCATCGGCTTTGCCGAGGCGTGCGGCAGGGCGTCGTTGAATTTCAGTGACGATTTCATGGAAAGTCTGGCCATGCACGCTATGGACCGACCTTCCCCTGATGCGGTCAATCTGCCGATTTTGATGGAATACCGGGATGTGTTCCATGATTTTATCAAGGACCATTTCGAGGCTGTGTCCCTGACCTATTCGCCGTGGTTCGGGGCGCTTTTTGCTGCAAAAACGACTCTGCAATTCGCGGATATCTTGCAAAAACACGGCTCCTGTGGTGCAGCAATGCGTGCAGCAATTTTGGCCGAACACGCGTTGGACGATGCAGCAATTCTGCCCTGTTTCCTGATAACACACGCCCATCTGGAGGCCATTGAAGGGGCATACGCGGTGCTGGGTTTGGCGCGCGCAGCAAAATCGGGCCAGAGCTTTGAAAAGGCTCTGGAAACCGCCGCTCTGGCAGCCCAGTCCGGACGCCGCCTGTGCCAGAATTTCCAGCGCGGGCAGGGGTGGGATGTGCAGGATTATCCACCCCTAATGCCCTATGTTCAGAAAGTTCTGAAAACCGGAGATGCCTATCTGACCATCCATGATATTGCTGTGGAGGGTATTGAAACCCGCTTCGTCGTTCCGGCTGCTATATTATGTGTCCGTGACGCGCTGGCGTTGGGTGATCCTCAGGTGGGGGTGGAGCGGCTGGTCACGCAGGCGCTGGAAATCGGCGGGGACCCGGACACGATCTGTTCGATCGCCATGGGGCTTTACGGCCTGTTCCATCCTGCCGGGGTTGTGGCCGCCTTGCAAAATGTAACAATCGGGACTGCAAACGCCGGGGCGTAAATCCCGCGGGCGGAGGCCGGACCGGGGGCTTTTTCTTTAAGTCTCTGTAAAAGAGTCATTTTTGATTCTTTTTTCAAAATACTTTCTTGACTCTGTCTGGGGATAACAGTACATTCCGGCGCGTTTAGAGAACGGATGGGCTGGCTGTAGGTCACATTTTTCAAGGGAAACCTGAAGAAAATCAATGACTTAGACGCGGCTCAGTGTTTTGGTCCACAATTCGGGCCAAAACAAAGGTAGAAGTTCGCACTCGACTGAACGAAACCCGCAAAGCGTCGCATCCCTGTGACGCAGATATGGGTTTCAGGCAAAGAGAGTGCAAGCAAACCACCCATCCTTTGGAAAACCAGGTTGTTTTAGGAAAAGGGCAAAAATGCCAACAATTCAGCAATTGATTCGCGATCCGCGTCCGCGCGGCGGGAAAAAGGCCATGAAGGCCAAGAAGAACAAGGCGCTTAAGGGCAACCCCCAGCGTCGTGGTGTCTGCACCCGTGTCTACACAACGACCCCAAAGAAGCCGAACTCGGCCCTGCGGAAGGTTGCAAAGGTACGCCTGACCACGGGTCAGGAGGTCATTTGCTACATCCCTGGCGAAGGGCATAACCTTCAGGAGCACTCCGTTGTGCTGGTGCGTGGCGGTCGTGTGAAGGATTTGCCGGGTGTGCGTTACCACATCCTGCGCGGCTCCCTTGATACGCAAGGCGTGAAAGATCGCAAGCAGAGCCGTTCCCATTACGGCGCCAAGCGTCCCAAATAGGTTTTAGGAGAGAGAAAACAGATGTCTCGTCGTCATAGAGCAGAAAAGCGTGAGATTCTTCCGGACCCAAAATTCGGGGATCTGATTGTATCCAAATTCATCAATAACGTGATGCTGGCGGGGAAGAAATCCGTGGCAGAACGGATTGTTTACGATGCCCTCGAGATTGTTCGGGTCAAGCAAAAGCTGGCTAACGACAACGAAGTGCTGAACTTCTTCCACGAAGCGCTGAACAATGTGAAGCCGCAGCTTGAAGTAAAATCCAAGCGCGTCGGCGGTGCCACCTATCAGGTACCGATGGAAGTGCCTGTGCTTCGGCAAATGGCTTTGGCCATGCGCTGGCTTCGTGATTATGCGCGTAAGCGCGGCAAAGGCGAGATGAAAGACAAGCTGGCGGCCGAACTGATGGATGCGCATGAAAAGCGCGGCAATGCCTACAAGAAAATGGAAGACACCCATAAAATGGCCGATGCAAACAAGGCATTCGCACATTTCAGATTTAGCTGAGGATAGAGTTTAACATGGCCCGCGAAACAGCGCTCGAACATTACCGCAATATCGGCATCATGGCTCACATTGATGCCGGGAAAACCACGACCACAGAGCGGATTTTGTACTACACCGGCAAGTCTCACAAAATCGGTGAGGTGCATGACGGTGCTGCGACCATGGACTGGATGGAGCAGGAGCAAGAGCGCGGGATCACCATCACATCCGCTGCGACCACCTGTTTCTGGAGCCATACTGGCACCGACCAGAAATACCGCATCAACATTATCGATACCCCCGGACACGTTGATTTCACCATTGAGGTCGAGCGTTCCTTGCGCGTTCTTGATGGCGCTGTTTGTTTGCTGGACGGGAACCAGGGTGTCGAGCCGCAGACTGAAACCGTCTGGCGTCAGGCTGACAAGTACAAAGTGCCGCGCATCGTTTTCGCCAATAAAATGGACAAGATTGGCGCTGATTTCTATATGTGCGTCGATACCATCATCAAGCGTCTGGGT
The DNA here is from genome assembly GCA_964400125.1 of uncultured Micavibrio sp. Taxonomy (GTDB): domain Bacteria; phylum Pseudomonadota; class Alphaproteobacteria; order Micavibrionales; family Micavibrionaceae; genus Micavibrio. Next base: position 4,269 of record CAYNSR010000032.1, read on the forward strand.
GTAACCCCTGCCATTCTGACTTTGCCGATCGGCATTGAGAGCGATTTCATCGGTGTTGTCGATCTGGTGCAGATGAAGGCTATCATCTGGGATTCGGATACGCTGGGCGCGACCTACAAGGTCACAGATATCCCGGCTGATCTGGTCGAAAAGGCGCAGGAATACCGCGCCAAACTGATTGAAACCGCTGTCGAGATGGATGATGCAGCTATGGAAGCCTATCTGGAAGGCAAAGAGCCGGATATGGCAACGCTGAAAAAATGCATCCGTCTCGGGACGCTGGGCTACAAATTCGTGCCCGTCATGTGCGGATCGTCCTTCAAGAACAAGGGCGTCCAGCCGATGCTGGACGCGGTTGTCGATTACCTGCCTTCACCGCTTGATGTCGGTGCCGTCAGGGGCAAGCAGTATCAGGGTGAGGGTGACGATAGCCGTCCGTGCAGCGACGAAGCGCCGTTCTCGGCGCTGGCGTTCAAAATCATGAACGATCCGTTCGTCGGTTCCCTGACTTTCGCCCGGATTTATTCCGGCAAACTTGAAGCTGGAACGTATGTCCTCAATTCGGTCAAGGAAAACAAGGAGCGTATTGGCCGCATGTTGCTGATGCATTCCAACAACCGTGAAGAAATCAAGGAAGCTTCCGCCGGGGACATCGTTGCTCTCGTCGGTCTGAAAGATACCACGACCGGGGATACGCTGTGCGATCCATCGAAGCCGATCGTGCTGGAGCGCATGGAGTTTCCAGAGCCTGTTATCGAGATCGCGGTCGAGCCGAAAACCAAGGCAGATCAGGAAAAAATGGGCATCGCCCTGCAACGCCTTGCGGCAGAAGACCCGTCTTTCCGTGTGTCGGTCGATCATGAATCCGGCCAGACCATCATGAAGGGCATGGGCGAGCTTCACCTCGATATTCTGGTTGACCGCATGAAGCGCGAGTTCAAGGTAGAAGCAAATATCGGTGCACCGCAGGTTGCCTATCGTGAGACGATTACAAAGAAATTCCAGGTTGATTACACTCACAAGAAACAATCCGGTGGTTCGGGCCAGTACGCGCGCGTCATCATGGATTTTGAGCCGGGTGAAGGTGGTTCTGGCTACCAGTTTGAAAGCAAGATCGTCGGCGGTGCTATTCCCAAGGAATATATCCCCGGTGTCCAGAAGGGCCTGCTGAACGCGAAAGAAACCGGTGTTATGGCCGGGTTCCCGGTCGTTGACTTCAAAGTCAGTCTGGTGGACGGCGCTTTCCACGACGTCGACTCTTCCGCTCTGGCTTTCGAGATCGCTGCGCGTGCGGCTTTCAAGGAAGCCATGCAGGCCGCTGGCCCGCAATTGCTTGAGCCGATGATGAATGTCGAGGTTGTAACACCGGAAGAATATATGGGTGACATTATCGGCGACCTGAACAGCCGCCGTGGCCAAATCAGCAGCATGAGCGACCGCGGTAACGCCAAGGTGATTGCCGCGCTGGTGCCGCTGGCAGCGATGTTCGGTTACATCAATACCCTGCGCTCGATGTCTCAGGGCCGTGCGCAGTACACGATGCAGTTTGATCACTATTCACCGGTGCCGGCTAACGTCGCTGCTGAGGTGAAGGCCAAGCTGGCATCGTAACTACACAGATACATTGAAACGCTTTATCAGGTAGAAGGAAGAAGAAAAATGGCAAAAGGTAAATTCGAGCGGACGAAGCCGCATGTGAATATCGGAACG
>CAYNSR010000033.1:0-4726 GCA_964400125.1 uncultured Micavibrio sp.
TAATCCAATACCAGAAATCAAAACTCTCAATCCCAAGGCTTGATAGGGGTGGTAACTGCACGAGACCTCACCGAGGTATGGCAGGTCGGGTCGGCAACTGCCAAGCGTGATATAGCTACCTTGATCAATCTAGGTCTAGTTAGCTACGTAGGTTCAAGGCGATCAGGTTTCTATGTGTCTGCGAACGTCTAAACTTTTAGTTCAATTCCCGCATCCGCAACCAACTTTAAGTCAGGAAATTCAAGGGCTTAGAAGAATACAGGCCGCCTTCGGGCGGCCTTCTCTTTTTCGTCGGGGCTATCCGCCCGACGAGCGACCTTAAGGTTTTTGGAAGCAGGCTTCCGGGCTTAATTTGGGCCGATGAGGGTGCTGTTGATACGCTGGGTTGCCTCCGAAACAAATGATGTTGTCTCATTGTCTCTTAAATTTCATTTTCTCTATATTGATTTTATATAGGTATAATACATTTATTTCAGTATGATAATATCTTTGACAAATCACTAAAAATGTCGTATGTTTGTAATATAGGATGTCGTATTTTTGTAGGATTGACATGACCGCAAAACGCCTGAAAACGCTGGAGGACAAGGTCGCTTACCGCATTGCGCGCAGTAAGCTGAGCGTTTTCGTGCGCGAGGATTTTGAAGATCTGGCCGGTTATGATCAGGTGGGTCGCGCCCTGCGGCAGCTGGCGCGTGAGGAGAAAATCCTCAAAATCGGCTACGGCCTGTATGCCAAGGCCAGGAGATCATCGCTGACCGGAGCCCTCGTTCCCGTCCTTCCGTTGCCCACCCTGGCGAAGGAAGCGATTGAACGGCTGGGACTGCAAACATATCCCTCCCGTCTGGAGCGGGATTACAACGCCGGACGAACGACACAGGTGCCAACCGGCCGCCTGATCGCGGTCAACGGTCGTATCAGCCGGAGAATCGGATATGATGGCGCTTATGTCAGCTATGAACGCGCGTCCGGATAAATCGATCATTCAGGAAATCTCTCTGGAAACGGGGATCGCGGAGTCGTTCGTCGAGAAGGACTGGTTCGTTACGCAGGTCATCGGCGCTATAGCGGGCATTCGGCATGACGGCTTCGGGGTTGTGTTTTCCGGCGGCACGGCGCTTTCAAAAGCCCATGGTCTGCTGCAAAGATTTTCAGAGGATGTTGATTTCAGGGTTCTGGCGGGAGATGCCTTATCTAACAGGAAGGCCCTTTCCGGTTATAAAAACGCTGTTATCGAGGCTCTGCGGCAGCAGGGGTTCAAAATAGAGGATGCACAGGTCAGGGCGCGTGATGAAAACCGTTTCTTTGCCATCGATCTGGATTATGAGAGCCAGTTCGCGCGGGCCAGCGCCCTCCGCCCGCATGTCCAGATTGAACTGACCGTCAGAGGCACCCAGCTTCCGCCTATATACCTGCCCGTATCTTCTTTCGTGAACCATTTAAGCAAACAAGCGCCGGAAGTTGACCGGATCGGCTGCATCGATCCCGTGGAAAGCGCGGCGGACAAACTCAGCGCGCTTGCATGGCGCATCCCGGACCGGGTGCGGGGCGACCAGTATGATGATCCAGCCGTTGTGCGGCATATCCATGATCTGGCGATATTGAAGGACGTTGCCGCAGGAAGCGATCAATTCCAGGGGCTTGTAATATCATCCATGCAGCACGATGATCGCCGCTCGAAAAACAACGCGGTGTTTTCAGGTCTTCCCGTGGAAGAAAAATTTTTACAAATGTTCACTGTCTTCGACAAGGACGAACAGTACCGGCAGGAATATGATTTGTTCGTAAAGGGCGTATCCTATGCCCCGGAGGGTTCCGTTCCGGATTTCGATGCGGCAATGGACGCCGTCATGGCGCTGGCGAAAACCGTGACTTCCTGATCATGCATCAACAGGCTTGCCCTCTGGATCAAATCCTGCACACTCGTAGCCGCTGGGTCGCTTGGGGTATCCCAGCTGGTTCGATATGATGCGGGTCTCGCCCATCATCTGGTCATCACATTCGTGCGTATGGCCATACACCCATAAAGCAGGCTGGTATTTCTCAATGATCTTGACCATATCCAGAGAATTGAAAGCGGGCATCAGCGGGCTGCCCCGGTACTGCGTGTTTGGATTGATGACCGGCGCATGATGAGAAATCACCACGCGCTGCCCCGTCATGTCTTTTTCAAACCAGGCCGTCAGCCTGTCAACGAACTGCCTGTGCAATTCAACCGTATGCGCCGGTGTCAGCCGTTCGCCAGCGGCGGTACGGATCAGCCGGAAATCGTTCATTTGCTGGCGGGCCGGTTCCATCGACAGGAAATCGCCGCCGTTGAAATCCGTCCACATCGTGCCGCCGAAGAAATGCACGCCATCGATGCTGACCTCCTCATCCTGCAGCAGCGTTACGTTGAGATGATTGACCTCCAGCCAGATTTTGAAATTGTCATTCTCTTCGTTCATGGGAGTCTGGGTGTAGTACTCATGATTGCCGGTAACGTATAAAACCGGCCGGTCCCAGCCTCTCAGCAGCCGATCCAGCGGATCATAGTTTTTCAGGGTGATGATATCGCCCGCCAGGATCATGAGATCGCCGGCCACATCGGGAGGCAGCAGCCAGCCGGAGCCGAATTCCAGATGTAGGTCGCTGTAGGTTATGATTTTCAAAAAGCTTCCCCTTCCTGATATTGAAGGCATCAGGACAGAGGTCAGTCAAGCATGGTTTTCAAGGATGACGGTGCGGAAGGTCAGCGAGAGTCGGCGTCCGCGCTCGATTTTAAAGCCGTTCGCGACATCTGTTTTCCGCGCCGGGATGGCATGCTGCCATTCGTATCGCGCTGGGCCGGAAAGAACGATCAGGCTGCGTGGTTTCAGGAAAATTTTCTGCTTTTCACTTCCTTTGCTGAATTGCATGATGGCAGGCGTTCCCAAACTTAAGGAAGCGATCACGTCATCAAAACACGGCACACAATCGATGTGAGCGGAAATACCTTGGCCGGGGAGGTATTCGTTGACAATGGTCTGATCGGGCCGGCTCCGAAATAAATGCTCGCTTTGGAGTTTTTGCGCCAGCGGCTGGACCCAGTCCGGCAGCGGCCCCAGCCAGGAATCTTTTGTTACGGAGCGTGCCTTGTAATCGTATTTGTAGCCGTAATGCTGCACCCGACGTTTGAGATCGTTCAGCCAGGGTTGCGTGTCGATGGCAGCAATAAGAGCGTGTTCCTCATCCTGCGTGATGAAACCGGGAATGTAAGTCAGCCCCGGAATATCGGGCTCCTCAAGATTGTCTTCGGAAATAAGGAGACTGAACTGCATTATAGGTGAATAATCTCCATCGCCGCGTTCCATTCCTTTTGCAGATATTCCGCCAGCAGGCGCCGGTGGCAATGGTGGGGTGTTTTTTCTGCACATAGAAGGCAGGCATCAGATACATCATCTGACGTTAATGTATCGGCGATATGCCGGTCATGCAGAAGCTGAAGATAGCGGCTTTCATATTCGGGCCAGTCGATTTTCTTGTTTTTGAAATCTTTCAGGATATTTTCTGACGGCGCCAGATCGATTTTGTGTTCATATGCGGCACCGGATAAGTTTTGCAGCAAAAAGGGTAAATCCCGCTTCTTGGCGAAGCCGGAAAGCTGCGTATCCGCCCACAGGCGCGTGTCGATCACTTTCTTCACCCCGGTCCGGCGCAGGCGGTCGAAAAAGTTCTCCGCTGTTGTGCCGGTGAAACCGATCGTGAATATTCTGAGTTTATTATTTTCCATCAGTAGAAAAATACGCCATTGCCCATCAGATAACAATTATTGTCTTTATAGGCGTAGGGCTTGGCAAGACCGACCCGGACGTGGGCTTTGGTGCCGGAAGCCTGCATTTCGGCGTTAAAGTCATCGAGCTTGTCCATGTTATCAAGGAGATCGCGCAGATATTTACAGGTAACGCGCAGATCATACTCTGTTTTATCGTTATCGATGATCTTAATTCTCAGTTTTCCGCTGTCCTTGAAGAAAACGATGTTCTGGGTGGGTACGATAACGGCTCCGAGAGATGGGCATTTTGTATCTGCAGGAACGTAGGAATTTTCCTGTAGAGTGCTATCAAATGCCTTATGAATTGTCGGCGACGCAGATAAGCGCAGGTCTTCCGCCAGTTTTTTTGGATCGTCGTATGTTCGGATCACTTTGAAATCTTCATCAATCCATGTGTCCTCAGTTTGATGAGGGAAATCACGGCTGCGTTCAGCCGGAATGACATTGATCAGCAGCGATGCATATTTGCCGATTCTTTTCAGGTCGCTATCTTCCCAATGCCTGCCATTGATGAGCAGACGTTTCATATGACGGCCCGACGGATTCCAGCCTGCGACACAGTATGTTTCCTTCATATAGGTGATGTCGGACGTGATGACTTCTATCTGGAACTTTTGTTTGTCTTCATTTCGTGGCATAGAGATTCTCCATAAAATAAAAGGCGGGCCAAAGGCCCGCCTGAAGCTGAAACAGAAAAAAGCCACGGTGCGGATGCACCTGTGGCCTTTATGAACCCATTGTACAACAAATAGGAATAAATTCCAGAGTATTTTTAATGCACTGACAGGAGTGGTGATAAAGAGAGAAATGCTTTATAAAGCGCCTTAAGCGGCTTTATATGCTCTATAAAGCAGATGAAAGGTTAATTTTGGATGGCCTGTCTAGGGCGCGTCATCAATTAGCGCCGTCATAATTTTCCGGATTCACGCAAGA
>CAYNSR010000034.1:0-3786 GCA_964400125.1 uncultured Micavibrio sp.
ATTGAATGTGGCCGATCTGGGTGGAAGTGGTTTTGTGTCCTTTTGCCAAAACATAAGGGTTGTGCAGTGATGTGGCATTCATGATGCGCTCCGGAGCTGTCGAGCCAGTTCCTGCACCTTCGCGATGTCGGCCTCGATGATTTTGAGAGCGCACTCGGCGCAATCGTGGTTGTGTGAACGTTCGACATCGACCTTCAGGCGGCGTTCTCCTCTCTCCAGGCGGTGCTTTGCGCTGGCCTGGCAGTTGTGAGCCTTCTGGCTTGGTCGATTTCCGATCGCTGAACGAACCTGAAAAGCTAATTCTAACTCGACAAAAAAAGCTAAAATTGTTACAACACAATAAGCTAATAATTACACAACATAACAAGCTACTATAATCCGGGTAAGACCATGCCCAAACCATCAAACAAACTGGCCGAATCCCTGAAGGTTCTGAAAGACCTCCAGAACCGGGGGATCATCGCTATCGCCTCCGGCGATATCACGCGCACCCACCGGGAACGGCTGGTCAGGAACGGATTCCTCCAACCGGTCATGAAAGGCTGGTATATCCCTGCCCGCCCGGACGAACCCGCCGGAGAAAGCACCGCCTGGTATGCCTCGTTCTGGGATTTTTGTGCGGCTTATCTGACCAGCCGCTTCGGCAAAAAATGGAGCCTGTCACCGGAGCAATCGCTTTTGCTGCATGCCGGCAACCGGCGAGTGCCGGACCAGTTGCTCGTCCGTGCCTCACAATCCCGCAACAAGGTTACAGAGCTTTTACATGGCACGTCCTTGCTGGAAGTACGGGCCAACTTGCCTGCCGAAAAGGATACGGAGGTCCAAGGAGCTCTGCGCCTGTTCGTTCTGCCCGCCGCCCTTGTTGCCTGCTCACCCAATTTTTACCGGCAATATGCCACCGATGCCCGCACGGTGCTGGCCATGATCCGTGATGCGTCCGAGGTTCTCGACCGCCTCCTCGAAGGCGGGCACAGCACAGTGGCCGGGCGGCTGGCCGGAGCCTTCCGCAATATAGGCCGCGACCGCATCGCGGATACTATCCTCAAGACCATGCGGGCGGCAGGCTACGTTGTCCGGGAAAACGACCCCTTTGAAGCCGAAAGCCCGGTCATCTTCACACACAAAGGACGCTCACCTTACTCCAACCGCATGCGCCTGATGTGGAAGGAAATGCGCGAGCCGGTCATTGAAGGCTTTCCGCCCCCACCCGGCCTGCCGAACGATGCAAAAGCGTATCTTCAAACCGTGAATGATGCGTATGTCATGGATGCCTATCATTCATTGTCCATTGAAGGCTACAGGGTCAGTCCCGACTTGATCGAAAAGGTTCGCCAAGGGTCATGGAACCCGGATACGAATGCGGCAGACCTCCAGCAGCGCGATGCGCTCGCCGCACGCGGGTATTGGCTGGCCTTTCAAGCCGTTCAGGAAAGCCTGAAACGTGTTCTCAAGGGGGAAAACCCCGCCGATGTGGCCGACGAGGATCACGGCACCTGGTACCGGGAGATGTTCGCGCCCGGCGTGACGGCAGGCCTGCTCCGCGCCAGCCATTTAGCCGGATACCGCAACGGGCAGGTTTATATCCGCCGGTCCATGCATGTTCCGCCCAGCCGGGAAGCCGTGCGCGACCTCATGCCGGTCTTTTTCGACCTTCTGCGCAACGAAACCGAACCCGCCGTGCGGGCCGTGTTAGGGCATTTTGTATTTGTGTATATCCATCCATACATGGACGGAAACGGGCGCATCGGCCGTTTCCTCATGAACGCGATGCTGGCGGCGGGCGGCTGGAAGTGGACCGTCATCCCGGTTGAAAAACGCGATGCCTACATGGCCGCCCTTGAAAGCGCCAGCGTCCAGCAAAATATTGCTCCGTTTGTGAAGTTTCTGGCATCGCTGATAAAAGTAGAGGAAAAAATCTGAAATTTTATTTCACCGCGAATGAAGAGCACACTTTCGACCCTGGCAGCATATTTTGACGAAAGCGGCATTCATGGGGATTCCAGCCATTGCATCGTGGCCGGGTTCGTGGGCAGCGATCGGGAATGGAATAATTTTGAGACCAAATGGCAGAAAGCTTCCGAGGGTGTCGTGTTTCATGGCAATGAGTTCTTTGGCAGAAAACCCGATGGAGGAAGAACAAAAACCTATAAAGGCTGGAGCGCTCAAAAGGCAAAAGACTATTTAACCGGATTGGTGGAAGCGATTATCTCCAGCCGGTTAACGCCCGTGGGCGCGGTAGTGGATGTTAAAGCCTTTATGGCATTTCCCGAAAATGAGCGCTGGTATTTAACCGGAGCTGTTTATATACACAATCGTCAAAGATTTATCTCAACAGGAGTTCCCGGTAAACCGTACTTCCTGGCATTAATGCACTGCGTTACGGCGGCCACGCACTGCATCGCAGATCCGGGCTAAAGATACATTTCGTTTTTGACCGGCTGGAACCATATGAGGGGAATGCTGTTGAACTTATTAACAGAGCCGGTCAGAAAGCCAAACCGGAACAATTCAGAAGACGCCTGGGTGAAATCACCTTTAAGGATAAGAAAGATGTGGAAGCACCCCAGGCAGCTGATCTGCTTGCACATGCCTGTTATCGCCGCAACAAATCGCACGTTGGAGAAGATTCCGAACTGGATTTTATAACAGAAAAAATTTCTCCCATGAGCCGCAGGCAGCTGGAATGCGGTTCCAGACGGGGACTTCGTTCAAAGGGAGGCGCTTAGGCGACCATCCGCTTCAAGCGGCGATTCTCCTGTTTTATTCATTGTGTGTCCACATTCGGATGATTTTTACAGTTTTGATGTCATCGAGAACTTGGTAGACGAGACGATGCTGAATATTGATTCTTCGGGAGCACGCTCCCGCAAGTTCCCCGACGAGCTTTTCATAGGGCGGTGGGGTTTGGTAGGGATCTTTGGACAAAATCTCGAGGAGCTTTTGTGCTTGAGGCTTAAGACCCGACCGCGAAACCTTTTTCGCATCGCGCCTGGGCTGATTGGTATAGACAAGGGTCCCACTCACCAATCAAGGTCCGTTTTACACTTGTCAACCGGCGTCTTTAATCCCTTGCCTATCGATTCACGCATGCCGGGGATCGACGCGAGATACAGCGTTTCCTGGATGGCGCGCCAATCCTCTTCCGACACGAGGACAGCGGAATGGCGTTTACCGGCAATTTGAATCGGCTCATGCGATTCTGCGAAATCGTCAAGCAGCGCGTAGAGCTGCTTTCGGGCTTCCGTGGCAGTGATACTTATCATCGTGATATCTCCATCAGATTAGGTACGAATTAACGTGCGCCATTTGGCCCGCCGGGTCACGTGCCCATATTGGCCAACAGAGTCCGCGGCAGAGTGGCGGGTCTGAGACTCATTTGGCCAGTGGCGACGGTGACGATTCCCGTCTTGTGCCATGCCCCCTTGATTCACTTTGCTATCACATTTTCATAAAGCGGTAACTGTATCGTTTTTGTCTGGCAATTATTGAGTCTGGATTAAGGCACTCTTATTCATTCAGGAGTTTCATAGGCACACAAGGAAGGCGAATTCAACGCAGAGGGTTCTTAAGCAAGGAAGGAACAATGTCAAGAAACTTTCGACGGGTATTCTGCGAATGGTTGAGGAAGGGGGCAAAAAGGAAATTATCATGTGTTCATATGCGGATTGGCAAAGGGTTATGAGGCTCATGAAAAACGTGGGCCAACCTCTTCACCACCTGTAGATCGGCCGACGGGCTGACGCTCAGATCAAAGGGCGGACCTTGTCAGAGCCCTTCGACAAAACT